>NZ_JBLWGD010000001.1:0-1175704 GCF_048381495.1 Algibacter ulvanivorans | reverse complement strand
CTACGATTATCCTTTATTTCTTTTCTTTTATAGACTTCCTCCTTATTTTATCCTATGCTTTTTGCTTTCTTTCTTTATATAGAATTACGCCTTACTTGTAGAGTATACTCTTATTATAGGTTATATTCTTGCTGTGATGGTCTTTTGAACTTATATTCTTTAACTTATACTTACTCTTATTATATAGTTTAAAACATGCCTCTAAACCGCGTTAGGGATTGAACGGCATGTTTGAGCTCCCCGACCTTAGGAGGGTGCGAGTAGTGAAAGCCCGACCCTCGAGGGAACGCCCACTAACTTATTTTATATAATATTACTTTAATATATTTTGACCTTGCTCTATAAAAAGAAATCCCATACCAACCCAAAGCGGATTGAAGTAAAATTATACTTAATTATATATTGTGGAATTTGTTTATACGTTTATCTTTGCAGTTGAATTTAAATTTATTTATGATACATATTACTTTACCAGATGGTAGCGTGAAAACGTTTGATGAAGGCGTTACGCCAATGGATGTTGCTAAAAGCATTAGTGAAGGGTTTGCTAGAAATGTAATTTCGGCTAACTTTAATGGTACAACTATAGAAACTGTTACTCCATTAACCACCGATGGCTCGTTAGTTTTATACACCTGGAAAGATGATGCTGGCAAAACAGCCTTTTGGCATAGTAGCGCGCATGTTTTAGCGCAAGCTATAGAGGAACTATATGATGGCGCTAAGCTTACAATAGGCCCTGCCATTGAGAATGGGTTTTATTATGATGTTGATTTTGGTAAACATAATGTATCTGAAAAGGATTTTAAAACTATTGAAACTAAAATGTTAGAGATTGCCCGAGGCAAACATGACTTTAGTTTGAGATCTGTTTCAAAAACTGATGCCCTGTCCTTATATAAGGATAATGAATTTAAAACCGAATTAATTGAAAATCTAGAAGATGGCGCAATTACTTTTTGCGACCATTCTACATTTACTGATTTATGCCGTGGAGGACACATACCAAACACAGGAATAATTAAAGCTGTTAAAATACTAAGTGTTGCGGGTGCTTATTGGCGTGGTGATGAAAACAAGCCACAATTAACTCGAGTATACGGTATTTCGTTCCCTAAGCAAAAGGAACTTACTGAGTATTTAGCTTTACTTGAAGAAGCAAAAAAACGTGACCATAGAAAATTAGGTAAGGAACTAGAATTATTTACTTTTTCGCAAAAAGTTGGCCAAGGTTTGCCTTTATGGTTACCTAAAGGCGCTGCATTACGTGAACGTTTAGAAAATTTCCTGAAAGCCGCGCAGAAAAAAGCTGGTTACGAAATGGTAGTAACGCCGCATATAGGGCAAAAGGAACTTTATGTTACATCTGGGCATTATGCCAAGTATGGTGAGGACAGTTTCCAACCAATTACAACACCTAAAGAAGATGAGGAGTTTTTATTAAAACCAATGAACTGCCCACACCATTGCGAAGTTTATAATAATTTCCAATGGAGTTATAAAGATTTACCTGTGCGTTATGCTGAATTTGGTACGGTTTATAGATATGAGCAAAGTGGCGAACTACATGGACTAACTCGTGTTAGAGGTTTTACTCAAGATGATGCACATATTTTTTGCACACCAGAGCAATTAGATGAAGAGTTTAAAAATGTTATTGATTTAGTACTTTATGTATTTGGCTCTTTAGGGTTTGAAAACTTTACCGCTCAGGTTTCTGTAAGAGATCCTAAAAACCCCGACAAATATATAGGAGATGTTGCTAATTGGGAAAAAGCAGAACAAGCCATTATAAATGCAGCTACAGATAAAGGTTTAAATTATGTTATTGAAGAAGGCGAAGCAGCCTTTTACGGTCCTAAATTAGACTTTATGGTTAAAGATGCTTTAGGTAGACGTTGGCAACTTGGTACAATTCAAGTAGATTATAATTTACCAGAGCGTTTTAATTTAAGTTATAAAGGTAGTGATAACGAGTCTCATAGACCTATTATGATTCACAGAGCACCATTTGGAAGTATGGAGCGTTTTGTCGCTTTATTGTTAGAACATACTGGTGGAAATTTCCCGTTATGGTTAATGCCTACTCAAGCAATTATATTATCAATTAGCGAGAAATATGAAAAATACTCCGAAAAAGTTTTAAATTTGCTAGAAAATGACGAAATTCGCGCCCTTGTAGACCATAGAAATGAGACTATAGGAAAGAAAATTAGGGAAGCCGAAATGCAGAAACACCCATATATGATTATTATTGGGGAGCAAGAAGAACAAGAAGGTAAAATTTCTGTAAGACAACATGGAGGAGCCGATTTAGGCATGATTACTGTAGAAGAATTCTCTAAAATAATAAAAGAAGACATTAAAAAAACGTTAAAATCGTTTTAAAAAATAAGTTTAATTTAAAACCATAAAGCCATAGCAATTAGAAGAAGACAGCAACCTAGAAGGGTTTCACAAGAGGATAAACACAAGATTAACTCTAAGATTACAGCACAAAAGCTACGTCTTGTAGGAGACAATGTAGAAATAGGTATTTATACCAAAGGTGATGCTATGCGAATAGCAAACGAACAAGAGCTAGATTTAGTCGAAATTTCTCCTAACGCTGATCCACCTGTTTGTAAGGTTATGGATTACAAGAAGTTTCTTTACGAACAAAAGAAACGTGATAAAGCTTTAAAAGCTAAGGCTACTAAAGTTACAATAAAAGAAATTCGTTTTGGTCCAAATACAGACGACCATGATTATGAATTTAAAAAGAAACACGCCGAGAAGTTTTTAAAAGAAGGTGCAAAACTAAAAGCTTTTGTATTTTTTAAAGGCCGCTCTATAATCTTTAAGGAAAAAGGGCAAATTTTGTTGTTAAAATTAGCACAAGACCTTGAAGAGTTTGGAAAAGTTGAACAAATGCCTCGATTAGAAGGTAAACGTATGACTATGTTTATTGCTCCAAAAAAATAGACAACAAATACTTAAAGCTTATTTTACCATAAAAGTTAAGTATTAAATAATAGAATACTGAGACTAAACTCAGTACAAAAAATAATTAAGCGAAATAATTAAAAACTAGGAAAAGAAATGCCTAAAATGAAAACAAAATCTAGTGCTAAAAAGCGTTTTAAGCTTACAGGTACTGGTAAGATTAAAAGAAAGCACGCTTTTAAGAGTCATATCTTAACAAAGAAATCTAAAAAGCGTAAGCTTAAGTTAACTCATGATGGTTTAGTACATAAAGCAGATGAGGATAACATTAAAACAATGATGCGTTTAAAGTAACATTTGTTTTAATCGGTTAAAACAATTTATAAACCCTGGAGTTAGGCTCAATAAAAGTGTCAATAAAACTATTGGCCGCCTACTACAAAAAACATTTAAAATTATGCCAAGATCAGTAAATTCTGTAGCAAAAAGAGCCAGAAGAAAAAAGGTTCTAAAACAAGCAAAAGGCTACTTTGGAAGACGTAAAAACGTTTGGACAGTAGCAAAAAATGCGGTTGATAAAGCGATGCAATACTCGTATAGAGACCGTAGAAATAAAAAGAGAACATTCCGTGCATTATGGATTACACGTATTAACGCTGGAGCCAGAGAACATGGTTTATCTTATTCTCAATTTATGGGGAAATTAAAAGCTAATGACATTGAATTAAACCGTAAGGTTTTAGCAGATTTAGCAATGAATAACCCTGAAGCTTTTAAAGCTGTAATTGATAAAGTAAAATAAGGCGCTTAGCCTATTGTAAAACATATTATTCGCTTAATTTTAAAATCCGATTCGAAAGAGTCGGATTTTTTTGTGTTATATAAAAGATAAGCGAATAAGTTTTACTTAATTATTATACCCCAAAGGCTGTAATAACCAAAGCTCTACTTCCTCCATAATTTCTATGCTCGCATAAATAAATTCCTTGCCAAATACCTAAATTTAATTTTCCATTAGTAATAGGTATTTGTACAGAAGCCCCTAATAAAGAGGATTTAATATGCGCAGGCATATCATCTGCTCCTTCATAAGTATGTGTATAATATGATGCTTTTTCTGGAATCATTTTATTAAAATGACTTTCAAAATCTGCTCTTACAGTAAAATCGGCGTTTTCATTAATGGTTAAACTTGCAGATGTATGCTTAATAAATACTTGCAACTGCCCAACCTTTATCTGGCTTATTTCTGGTAATCCTTTTAATATTTCATTGGTAATTAAGTGAAAACCTCTAGAATAAGAGCTTAGCTGTATTTCTTGCTGATAAAATTTCATATGATTTGTATTTGTCAATAAAATAAAGATTATAAAAAATACGCAACCTTTATTTAGTTTCAACATCTAAATATAAAGCCTAATCTTTAATTTTTTAGATAATGAAAAAGAATATATTAATAATTTTAAGTTGCATATTAATAATGACAAGTTGTTCATTAAATGATAATGATAACGCGACACCTCAAGAAATAAAATATTTATGGCACTTAGTTAAAGTTACAGGTGGTATTGCGGGTGTAAACGAACAATTTGAAACTAATGTTATAACCTGGAGTTTTAACAATGAAACCGAAACCTTGGTTGTTAACAATAAAAATACAGATGATAGCATTGAAGATAGTTTAGATTCGGGCACTTATAGTTTTTCTGTTCTAGAAGAAAACAATACAACTTATTTAATTATAGATGATATAGAGTTAGGTAGTTTTGAAGTTTCTGGAAACATTTTAACAATTAACCAAAATAACACATCTACAGGAAATGGAACCGACGGATTTATATATACTTTTCAAGTAGAAACCATTGTTGCAAATTAATTATTTGTAAGATTGTTGCCTGCATATTAAAAAATAATTGAGCTTACCCTTAAACAATTTATCATATTAAAATTACTTGATATAAATAAAACATAGCTAAATAACACTTAATATTAGTATAACGTATTAAAGCATAAAAAACTGTAAATTGCATATTAAAATTTAGACTCCTGTAAATGGATTTATCAAAAATAAAGTTAGTAGCTACCGATATGGATGGCACTTTACTAAACTCTAACCATGAGGTAAGCCAGCGATTTTTCAATGTATTTAAAAATTTAAAAAAGCATAATATCATTTTTGCTGCAGCTAGTGGCAGACCATATTATAGCATATTAGAAAAATTGCACCCAATAAAAGACGATATTATTTTTGTTGCCGAAAACGGTGGCCTTATTGTTAAAAATAACAAAGTGCTACTTACTACACATATTAATAAAACCAACATGTGTAAAATTATTGATGGCTTAAACAAATTAAAACGTATTGATGTTGTTTTTTGTACTCAAAATAAAGCTTATATAAAATCGTTAGACCTAGATTTAATAAAATTAATTACCGAGTTTTATCCTAAAAATTCGATAATAAACAGTATAGATGAAATAAAGGAAGATATTATAAAAATTGCTTTATATCATAAAGAAAGTTCTGAGACTTATTTATATCCTTATTTTAAGGATCTGGATAATAATTTTGATGTTAAAGTTTCTGGCAAAAACTGGCTTGATATTTCTCAAAATATAGCTAATAAAGGCTATGCCATAAATAAACTCCAAAAAGATTATAATATTTCGCAAGACGAAACTTTAACTTTTGGCGATTATAATAACGATTTAAGTATGTTACAACAATCTAAATATAGTTTTGCTATGGAAAACGCCCACCAAAATGCTAAAGATACTGCAAATTACGGCACAAAAAGTAATGATGATTTTGGAGTAGAAATTATTTTAGAAAAAGTAATTGAAGCAAAAGGAAAAATTTAGTTAGGTTTTTTGTTTTTTCTTTCTTGCTGCTGGAAACAATACATTATTTAATATTAAACGGTAACCAGGAGATGTTGGGTGTAAATCTAATTCGGTTTTTGCATCGCCTACTCTATGCTGGTAGTCTTCTGGATCATGGCCTCCATAAAACGTAAAAAAGCCTTTACCTTTAATACCATGAATGTATTTTGCTTCGCCATTAATTTTTGTTTCTCCCATTACTAACACATTAGATTTAATTTCTGCTCTAGTAAATGATGTTGTTTGCCCCATAAAACCTTTAACTAATGCGGTATGATTTTGGCATAGCATGGTAGGAATAGGATCCCATTTTGCCGAAAACTCCATTAATGAAAAATAGTCTGTTGTTTTAGGTATTACTCTTTTTCTAGTCATATCTATAGAAGAGAACTCATAAACCTTAGGGCTTCTTTCTAATATAAAATTTGAAAATGCAAACGTTTTACTATAATCAATTTTATTTTGATAACCAGCATCACTCCCATCTCCATCAAACATAGGTTCACAAATATCAATACCTTCTGCAGACAAGGCTATATCAAAACTATCTGTTGCACTACACATGGCAAACATAAAACCTCCTCCAACAACATAATCTCTAATTTTTAATGCTACAGCAAGTTTTTCTTCAGAAACTTTATTGTACCCTAACTCATTGGCTAGTTTTTCTGCAGCTTTCTTCTCTTCTATATACCAAGAGGATGCTCGATATTGAGCATAAAATTTTCCGTATTGTCCTGTAAAATCTTCATGATGTAAATGCAACCAATCAAAAAGTAATAATCCATCATTTAAAACTTCTTCATCGTAAACTGTTTCATAAGGTATTTCGGCATATTTTAAAACCATAGTAACAGCATCATCCCAAGGTTGTTTTCCTTTTGGTGTATAAACAGCGATTTTTGGAGCTTTTTCTAATACTACAGCTTCCATATTTTGGCTAGGGCTAGCTATATTTTCTAATATACTTTCTGCCTTAGCATTTGAAATTATCTCAAATGAAACGCCTCGTATTTGACACTCTTTTTGAATTGCACTTGTATCTGGTAATAAAAAAGAACCTCCTTTATAATTAAGTAACCATTTAACTTTTAAATTTTTACTTAACGTCCAGTAAGTTAACCCATAGGCTTTTAAATGGTTTTTTTGATATTCTACATCCATAGGAATTAGAATGTACGAAGCATGAGAATAAAATCCCATACAAATAAACAGCAATCCTATAATTATGTTTTTCAATAGAAATAAAACTTTACAACATTTTTTACACCCATTCTTTTAGAAAAGACAAAATGTTTATTAATTACCCGAAAGGTAATTAAAATTTAGTTTTTATAGCATGTATTTAACAGGAGTTTAATCTATTAAAAAGGGACTTCGTTATCATCGTCATCATTAAACGCACTACCAAATGCTTGATCTGGGCTAGCCTTAAAATCATCTGCCTTGAAGGTATCATCGTTAGCGGCGGCATTCATTTTTGAATGAAACTCGAATGGCGAATCAAAATCTTCTAAATTATCAAACTTACCTAAATGCCCAATAAATTTTAAACGAATATTTTCCAAACCTCCATTACGGTGTTTTGCTACAATAAATTCGGCTTGACCTTCTGTAGAAGAGCGTTCTTCATCGTCCCATTCATCAATTTTATAATATTCTGGTCTAAAAATAAAACTAACAATATCTGCATCTTGCTCTATAGCTCCCGATTCACGTAAATCTGATAATAACGGGCGTTTGCTACCTCCACGAGTTTCTACCGCACGAGATAATTGCGATAATGCTATAACAGGTACCATGAGCTCTTTTGCTAAAGCTTTTAAGTTTCTAGAAATCATAGAAATTTCTTGTTCACGGTTACCGCCATGACTACTACCACCTGTCATTAACTGCAAATAATCAATCATTATTAGCTTTATGCCATGCTGCGATGATAAACGTCGAGCTTTAGCTCTTAAATCGAATATTGAAAGTGACGGTGTATCATCAATAAACAATGGTGCTTTTTCAAGGCCTTTTACTTTAACGTTAAGTTGTTCCCATTCGTGTTTTTCAAGTTTACCGGTTCTTAATTTTTCAGAAGACAATCCTGTTTCACTAGATATTAAACGGGTTATTAACTGCACAGATGCCATCTCTAAAGAGAAAAAAGCTACAGGCATATTTTGGTCTACAGCAATATTTCTAGCCATAGATAAGGTTAATGCTGTTTTACCCATACCTGGACGAGCAGCAACAATAATTAAATCTGATGGTTGCCAACCAGAGGTTAACTTATCTAATTTAGTAAATCCTGTAGGAATACCGCTTAAACCTTCTTTATTTGAAATTTCTTCAATTTTCTTTTTAGCTTGTATTACTAATTCTTGTGCCGTTTCGCTGGATTTTTTTATATTTCCTTGAGTTACTTCGTATAGTTTTGATTCGGCATGGTCTAATAAATCGAATACATCTTTAGTCTCATCATAAGCTTCTTCAATAATTTCGCTTGAAATTTTTATTAAACTACGTTGTATAAATTTTTGAAGAATTATACGTGCATGAAATTCTATATGTGCTGAAGATGATACTTTTTGAGTTAAAGAAATGAGGTAAAAATCGCCTCCTGACAATTCTAGTTTAGAATTTTTCTTTAATTGTGTTGAAACGGTTAATAAATCAACTGGTTCGCTATTTTCAAATAACTGAAATATGGCCTCAAATATATGTTGATGCGCTTCTTTATAAAAAGCTTCGGCACTTAAAATGTCTATAACTTCATCAACTCCTTTTTTATCAATCATCATTGCACCAAGCACAACCTCTTCTAAATCAATAGCTTGCGGTGGTATTTTTCCTTTTTCTAGATTGATAATAGTGCTTTTATCAACTTTATAGCCTTGTATTTGGTTAGGTTGTTTCATAACTACAAAAGTAATTAAAAAGAAAGTTGTTTTTTGTTTTATTAGCTATTGTATGTTCACTAATCGTTAACAATTCAACTGTTAATAAGTTTATAATATTGTGAATAAGCATAAAAAAACTGAAGTTTTATACTTCAGTTTTTTTTAAAATTTATTGTTTTAAAAGGGTTATCCTTTAAAAACTCCCATTTGCGCATATTTTTCCATGCGCTGAGATACTAAATCTGTTGGTGATAACTTTTTAAGTTCTTCGTAATTCTTAACAATAGCATCGCTTACAGATTTAAATGTTTTTGCTCTATCTCTGTGCGCTCCGCCTATAGGTTCTTTAATAATACCATCTACTAATTTTAACTTTTTCATGTCTGAAGCTGTTAACTTTAAAGCTTCGGCAGCTTGTTCTTTATATTCCCAACTACGCCATAGTATAGAGGAGCAAGATTCTGGAGAAATTACAGAGTACCAAGTGTTTTCTAACATTAACACTCTATCTCCAACACCTATTCCTAAGGCTCCACCAGAGGCACCTTCTCCAATTACTATTGTAATTACGGGCACTTTTAAGCGTGTCATTTCTAAAATGTTCCTTGCAATGGCTTCGCCTTGTCCGCGTTCTTCGGCTTCTAGTCCTGGATAAGCTCCTGGAGTGTCTAAAAGTGTTACTACAGGAATTCCAAATTTTTCTGCAGATTTCATTAAGCGCAATGCTTTTCTGTAACCTTCTGGATTGGCCATCCCGAAGTTTCTATATTGTCTAGTTTTGGTATTATATCCTTTTTGCTGACCGATAAACATGAAACTTTGGTCGCCAATTTTACCTAGTCCACCAATCATAGCTTTATCGTCTTTAAAGTTTCGGTCGCCATGTAATTCTAAAAAAGATTTACCACAAATGGCTTTAATATGATCTAGTGTATATGGTCTTTCTGGATGGCGAGAAAGTTGTACGCGCTGCCATGGTGTAATGTTTTTATATATTTCCTTTTGAGTAGCTACTAACTTTTTCTCAATTTGCTTACAGGTTTCAGATACATCTACATCACTTTCGTCTCCAATTACTTTACATTTTTGTAATTGTTCTTCTAATTCTTTTATTGGGAGTTCAAATTCTAAGTATTCCATAAGAATTTCTATTTAGGCTATTAAATTTTAGTTAGTATGCAAAACTACATATTTTATTTTGTTTAAGATAGTGAAGTATTTTTTTTTAATTTTTTACTATTTTTTAAAATAGCATTTAAAAGTACAACACTTATAATTATAATGGCGCCGTAGTAAAACGATGCGGTCATTTTTTCTTTTTCTGGAAATAACATTATTGCCATAATAATCCCATAAATAGGTTCTAAATTGTAGGTTAAAACTACAGTATATGGGCTAATTGATTTCATTATATATATTGATGCTATAAAAGCATAGGCTGTACAAACTGATGCAAGTATGAATAAATACCAAAAATCTGATAGACTTATACTAAAAAATGTTTTTGAAAAACCTTCTCCGAAACATAAAATATAAATAGAAATAAAGAGTACGCCACTTAAAAATTCGTAAAAAGAAATAACTGTTGCTGTGTGTTTTTTTAAAAAACTACCATTAAGAACTGCAAATAAGGACGAAAAAAAGGCTGAAGAAATTCCTAAAACAATTCCAATTAAATATTTAATTTCACTTTGTGTAATAATAACAACACCTAATATTACAATAAGCCCAAATAGAATTTCGTACCAAATAATTTTTCGTTTGTAAATAATAGGCTCTATAAACGAAGCAAAAAAGGCGCCTGTAGAAAACATGGCTAATGTTATTGATATATTAGACTCATCTATTGCTCCAAAAAATGTTATCCAGTGTAATGCTATAATAACTCCTGCAATGGCTAGCCTTATAATCGATTTAAAATTAATTTTTAATTTAATTTTTGTTATTTTAATATATATAAACATTAAAATAGATGCGATTACCATTCTAAACCAAACTAGAGGTATTGCTTTTATTGTAATAAGTTCACCTAAAATAGCTGTAAAACCTGCTATAAAAACTAAAAAGTGAAGGTGTATATAGTTTTTTAATTTATCGTTTGGCATTGTACAACATATAGGCTGCTAAAATACCAAAAATGATATTAGGAAACCATACTGCAATTATGGGGTTAAAATCTGATTGTTCTGCCATAACTCCAAAAATTTTATCGAAGAAAACAAACACCATAGCTATACAAATACCTATTGCTAAGTTTACGCCCATACCACCACGCCTTTTCTTAGAAGATACTGCTACAGCAATAATGGTTAAGATAAATACAGATACTGGTAAACTCCATTTTCTGTATAAAACTAGCTTAAAGCGCCCTACGTTTGATGAGCCTCTGGCTTCTTCTTTATCAATAAATTCTTTTAGCTCGCCATACATTTTTGTTTCGGCAGCATAAATTACAGGTATTAAATCGTCTACATCAAATGAAAATAGTGTGTCTTTTCTTCTTTCTATTTCAAGTTTGTCTTCATGCTCTCCTATATCTCTTTTCACATAATTTATTAACCTATAAATGGTGTCTTTTGGTATATACCTAATACTATTGGCTGTAATTTTGTATTTAAGTTTATTATCTTCAAAATGTTCTAAGGTAAAGTTGTTTCCAACATTGTTTCCTACATTAAAGTTACTTACATAAATAATTTCTTGATCGTTTATTTGCCTAAATACATTTGTGTTTTCTACGGCACTTCTTCCCTTTTTAAAGTATTTATAACTAAAATCGTTAAAACCTTCGCTTGCCTTTGGTGCTAGAAATAACCCAAGAATAATGGCTAAAATTGCTACAATTGTAGCTCCAATCATGTATGGTCTTAAAAAACGAGTAAATGAAACACCAGAACTTAAAAAGGCTATAACTTCTGTATTATTTGCTAATTTGGAGGTAAACCAAATAACCGATAAGAACAAAAATAAAGGAAATAATAAATGTGCAAAGTAAATTGTAAAATCTAAAAAATATACTAGCACCTCATTTAAAGGCACTTCGTTTTCTAATATTTTACCAATTTTTTCGGCTAAATGTACCGTTATTCCTATTGGAATAAACAATAGCAACATCATGAAAAATGTAAACAGATAGCGTTTTAATATGTACCAATCTAAAATCTTCATTTATAAACTTACAAACGATTATTCATTTGTTTTACCATTTTATCTTTCCAGGTATTAAAATCTCCTGCTAATATATGTTTTCTTGCCTCGCGAACCAACCATAAATAAAATCCTAAATTATGAATTGTTGCTATTTGCTTACCTAACAACTCGTTAACGGTAAACAAATGTCTTAAATAAGCTTTACTATACTCGGTATCAACAAAGGTAATTCCCATTTCATCAATAGGAGAAAAATCGTCTGCCCACTTTAAATTTTTAATATTTATAGTTCCGTGTGCAGTAAATAACATACCATTTCTTGCATTTCGTGTTGGCATAACACAATCAAACATATCTACACCTAACGCAATATTTTCTAAAATATTGATTGGTGTACCTACACCCATTAAATATCTGGGCTTATCTTCTGGTAAAATAGAGCAAACCACATCGGTCATGGCATACATTTCTTCGGCTGGCTCTCCTACCGACAGCCCTCCTATTGCGTTACCAACGGCTCCTGCATTTGCTATATACTCGGCTGATTGTTTTCGTAAATCTTTATAAGTACTCCCTTGTACTATTGGAAAAAAAGCTTGGTTATAACCATACTTTAAGGGTGTTTTTTCTAAATGATTAATGCACCTGTCTAGCCATCGGTGTGTCATGTGCATTGATCGTTTTGCATAGTTATAATCGCACGGGTATGGCGTACATTCATCAAAAGCCATTATTATATCTGCACCTATAGAACGTTGAATTTCCATAACATTTTCTGGTGTAAATGTGTGGTAGCTTCCATCTATATGCGATTTAAATTTTACGCCTTCTTCCTTAATTTTTCTATTTGCAGATAAAGAATATACTTGATACCCTCCAGAATCGGTTAAAATATTTCTATCCCAATTCATAAATTTATGTAATCCGCCTGCTTTTTCTAAAATAGGGGTTTGAGGGCGTAAGTATAAATGATATGTATTTCCTAAAATAATATCTGGGTTTATATCATTTTTAAGCTCTCGTTGGTGCACTCCTTTTACTGTTGCTACAGTTCCTACTGGCATAAATATTGGTGTTTCTATAACACCATGATCTGTAGTTATTTTTCCTGCTCTAGCTTTACTTTGAGCATCTTTTGCTAATAATTCAAATTTCATTAATCTTCAATATATAACGGCAAAGATAATTAACTGAAATATGAAATTGATTGTATTAAAAAGAAAATAAATTACTTTTGGCAACGTTTTTGATATTGTTAATGAAATCTAAAAAAACGAACATTATGAGAAATTTATTTTTTATTTTAATTATTGCCATGGCTATCCCATCAATTACTATGGCACAAACAGCACAAGGTTTTGGCTTAAAAGGCGGTTTAAACTACAATGCCAATGGCGATTATTTTGAATCTATTAACAACAACTACAAAAATCCAGACCGCAATGTTGGTTACCACATAGGGGTATTTGGCAAAATAGGAAACCAAGTTTACTTTAGACCTGAGGTTGTTTACACTAGTACGAAAAGTGATTATGATGATGATAGTTTTAAAATGCAAAAACTAGATGCGCCGCTCTTGGTTGGTGTTAAAGTTTTAGGTCCTCTTAGTGTATTTGGCGGCCCATCGTTACAATATATCTTAGATTCTGAATTTGATGGTATTGCTATAAATGATGTTGAAGATGATTTTTCTGTTGGTTTAAACTTTGGTATTGGACTTAATTTTAATAAGTTAGGAATTGACCTAAGATACGAACGTGGTTTTAGTGATAATGAGGCAACTTTTTTAGGTAACAATGGTATAAATACAAATAGACTAGACACAAGGCCTGATCAATTAATTTTAAGTTTATCTATTTTATTATAAACTCTTAAAAACTATTTTATAACCAAAAAACCTCGCTTTTGCGAGGTTTTTTGGTTATAAAATAAATGAACTAATTATTTTCTTTAGCTGTTGTTTCTTCTGGATCTAAATAGTTAGGAATTCCATTGGCGCCAATATCATTTGTTGGATCGCCATCGTTATTTAAATCTTCATTAATTGTTAATACGCCATCTCCATCATCATCGATATCTGTAAAATCTGGATTTCCATCTCCATCTGTATCATCATCAGTTTCATCTGTTAAATCATCAAAATTCACATTATAATTATCATCATTATTTAAATCTTCCATATACGAAGGCACACCATCATTATCATGGTCATTTACAAAAACTTGTAACAAATCAAACTTAAATATTAATGGTGAGTACGATGGAATATTTGTTTGTGCATTAGAAAAGTAAGCCAACCCAGAAGGCATAAACATAACTCCAACTCCATGATTTACAAAATTTACGGTTCCGTCTCCGTTTTCATCAAAACTTACAGCGCTATTAAACTGCGGAAAAACTTTTACCCAGCCATATACACCGCTTATAGTTTCAACCAAATCTATATTAATAGGGTTTACTTTACTATCAAACACATTTCCATCTAGAGTAGAACCTTCGTAATTAACTCTTACAGTATCGGCAAATGTTGGCTTATCTGTACCGCCACCTTGATTTAATCTTAAAATATAATATTTATAATCGGTATCTTGATAAACCAAGTTATGTGTTTCTATATCGTCTTTTAAAAGTGTATGCCCTTCAGGTACAGTTTCACCTTCAGCTAGTTCGGTTATTATTAATTCAGATATGCTAGGATCTGTATTATCTATAAATGCACTAGAATTATAATAGTGCGTTTCTAAATAACCTACTAAAGAATCGTTATCAATTACTTGTTGTTCTGTTCTGTCTCTTATCTCTACAACAATAATATCTTCTCCTCCATCATCATCTTTTTTACATGCAGAAAAAACTAATACAAAACTTAATATTAAAAATGCAATTTTTCTTAAACTCATTATTCCTTATTTTTGAGGCTGCAAGATACAATTTTAATGTATTCTTGCGCAATAACATTAACGTAGTTTTTACAATAAAATGTATGCGAGTAGATAAGTATTTATGGTGTATTAGGTATTACAAAACAAGAACCCTTGCTACAACAGCTTGTAAAAAAGGGCAAGTAAGAGTAAATGATGAAGTGGTAAAACCAAGCCGAGAAGTTTACCCAATGGATATTATACAGCTAAGAAAAGACCAAATAAACTATAAATTGAAAGTTAACGATATTCCTGAGAGTAGAGTTGGTGCTAAATTGGTTGATATTTATAGAACAGATACTACCCCAAAAGAACAATTTGAAGCTAAAGAACTTTTAAAATATTCTAAAGATTATTATAGAAAAAAAGGCTCTGGAAGACCTACAAAAAAAGATAGAAGAGATATTGATGAATATAAAGATGAAAATGAGTAATTTTATATTTTAATTTTACAATTATAATTTATGACTGTTAAGACTAATGTTATCCTTAATCATAACGAAATTAACCATAAAATTAGACGCATTGCTTTTCAAATTTACGAAAGTAATGTAGATGAACAGGAAGTTATTCTTGCTGGCATTGATAAGAATGGCTATGTTTTGGCTAAGAAGTTAAAAACTGTGCTTCAAAAAATATCAGATATAACTCCAATTCTGTGTAAAGTTAGTATTGATAAAAAAAATCCTTGGCAGGAGGTTAAAACTTCAATTTCTGAAACAGAATATAAAAACAAGTCTATTGTGCTTATTGATGATGTTTTAAACTCGGGTACCACATTAATATATGGTGTTAAACATTTTTTAAATGTGCCTTTAAAACAATTTAAAACGGCTGTTTTGGTAAACAGAAACCATAAAAAATACCCTGTAAAAGCAGATTTTAAGGGTATTTCGTTATCTACTTCTCTTCACGAACATGTTGATGTTGTTTTAGAAGGTAAAGATTTTAAGGCCGTTTTAGAATAGTTTTAAAATTATATCTTCTACAACATCACCCTTAGTTTTATTATCAATAGATACTTTTATTTCTGCCTGATTATAAAACTGGGCGCGTTCAAATAAGTGCTTACCTATAAACTCGGTCATTTCTTCTATAGTTTCTATATGAGATATTAAGGGGCGCTTTGCTTTTTTAAGTAACAATTTATTGGCTAAAGTAGGCAAAGTTGCTTTTAAATATACACATTCAACATTTTGAGCAGCTAAAATAACATCCATATTACCGCTATAACAAGGTGTTCCGCCTCCTACAGATAAAATTGTATTGTTTTCTGATGCTAATAAGGCCTTTAGATTTATAGATTCTTGTTTTCTAAAATATATTTCTCCTTTAGTTTTAAATATCTCTTTAACCGTTAAATTTTCTTTTTCTTCTATGTAATCATCCAAATCTAGAAAATCATAATTTAATTTTCTTGCTAATTTCTTTCCAATTGACGTCTTTCCAGAAGCCATATACCCAATTAATACTATGATCATTTTTTTCGTTACAAATTGATTATTAAAAACATACGTATTGCCGATGCAAAAAAACAAAAAAATCTTTAAAAAAACCCTTGTTTAATTAAAAATAGGTTCTATATTTGCACCCGCTAACAACAAGTACACAATGTTAGTTTGAAATAATGACCTGGTAGCTCAGTTGGTAGAGCATCTCCCTTTTAAGGAGAGGGTCCTGGGTTCGAGCCCCAGCCCGGTCACAAGAAAAAAGTTAAGCAATATTGCTTAACTTTTTTTATTTTTACTCACTTCATTTATGCGCACGTGGCGGAATTGGTAGACGCGCTGGCTTGAGGGGCCAGTATCCGTTTAGGATGTGGAAGTTCGAATCTTCTCGTGCGCACAATTACTTAATAGTACAAATGCAACTACATTCGCAGCCTTATTTTTCAATATTTTTTTCGCTAATTATATATTAATAAGAAAAAAAACATACTTTTGTTTAACTTAAACACGTTTTTAATGAACAATATTAAAATAAACTTTAGTATTAAAGATTTAGAAAACCTTACAGGAATAAAAGCGCACACTATACGTATATGGGAAAAGCGCTATAATTTACTTAGCCCAAACAGATCGGATACTAATATTAGAAATTACAGCTTAGAAAGTTTACAAAAACTCCTAAACATAACTTACTTAAATAATAATGGTTATAAAATTTCTAAAATTGCCGATCTTGAAGAAAAACAAATAGAAACTCTGGTAAAAGAATTAGCAACTAAACTTAATACAAATAATTACGCCATAAATGCTTTAAAAATGGCCATGATTAATTTTGATCAAGTTTTATTTTACAATACATATAATAACCTTTTAAAACAGATAACATTTAGTGAAATTTTTTATTCTGTATTCCTTCCTCTATTAAAAGATATAGGTTTGTTATGGCAAACCAATACCATTACTCCCGCACACGAGCATTTTATATCTACACTTATAAAACAAAAAATATTATTAAATATAGAACAAATTGAATTTTTAGATATTAAACCAAACTCTAAAACCTTTGTACTATTTCTTCCAGAAAAAGAAATTCATGACATAGGGCTCCTTTTTATAAACTATCAATTACGAAGTAAAGGCTATCATACAATTTTTTTAGGCGAAAGCATCCCCATGGAAAACCTAACTAATTTACTTGAATTTTTTAACCAAGTTACCTTTGTTTCCTATTTTACAGTTTATCCAGAGACAAAAGATATAGTTAATTATATTATTAATTTTAATAACTTACTTCTTAAAAAAGAAAACACAAACTTATTTTTACTAGGAAACAAATTCATAAATTCTAATTTAGAGATTGAAAACAAAAAGGTTACAATTTTTAGCTCAATAGAAAATTTGGTTAAAGATTTATAAATATTTTATTTTTGTTTAACTTTTTTGTATATTTGTTAAACATTATGAAATTATCTATAAATATTATTGGCTCTGGATTTTCATCTCTAGCAGCATCTTGCTACTTAGCTAAAGCTGGTTACGATGTAACTGTTTTTGAAAAAAACGATACCATTGGAGGTCGAGCGCGACAACTAAAAAAAAATGGTTTTACTTTTGATATTGGACCAACATGGTATTGGATGCCAGATGTTTTTGAACGTTTTTTTTCTGATTTTAATAAAAAACCTTCCGACTATTATAAGCTAGAAAAGTTAAACCCCGCTTATAGTGTATACTTTGGTGTAAACGATTATATTACTATTGAAGATACACTTGATAAAATAAAAAAAGCTTTTGAAAAAGAAGAGCAAGGCAGCTCTATTAAACTTGAGCAGTTTATTAAAACGGCAGAAAGAAATTACAACATAGCCATTAAAGATCTAGTGTACAACCCTGGAGTGTCACCGCTAGAGCTTATCACACCTGCCACCATAAAAAAAATAAATCAGTTTTTTAGCACTATAAAAAAAGACGTAAGAAAACAATTTAAAAATGATAGACTAATAAAAATTCTAGAATTTCCTGTACTATTCTTAGGCGCAAAACCAAGCGACACACCTTCATTTTATAGTTTTATGAATTATGCCGATTTTGGATTAGGAACATTTCACCCAAAAAAAGGCATGTATGAAGTAATATTAGCAATTAAAAATCTGGCTACAGAACTAGGTGTTAAAATAAAAACTAAAAACCCCGTAGACAAAATAATCGTAGATAACAGAAAAGCAATAGGCATTAAATCGAACGGAAAAACATATAAAAGCGATATTATAGTAAGCGGAGCAGATTACCATCATACAGAAACACTATTAAATAAATCTTTAAGACAGTATTCTGAAAGCTATTGGAATAAAAAAACATTTGCTCCTTCTTCTCTCCTATTTTACGTTGGTTTTAATAAGAAGCTAAAAAATGTAAATCATCATACCCTATTTTTTGACGTAGATTTTGATGTGCATGCCGAAGCCATTTACGACAACCCAAAATGGCCAGAAAACCCTCTTTTTTATGCAAGTTTTCCCAGTATTACAGATAGTAATGCTGCCCAAGAAGGTAACGAAGCAGGCATATTTTTAATTCCACTAGCACCAGGAATTGAAGACACACCAGAATTAAGATTAACTTATTTTAATAAAATTATTAATAGACTTGAAACACTAACCTCGCAAACTGTTAGAAATAATATTATATTTAAAGAAAGTTTTTGTATTAACGATTTTATAAACGATTACAATTCATATAAAGGTAATGCTTATGGCATGGCAAATACTTTATTACAAACCGCTTTTTTAAGACCCAAATTAAAAAGTAAAAAAGTAGACAATCTATTTTTTACCGGTCAATTAACAGTTCCTGGGCCTGGAGTTCCTCCATCATTAATATCAGGAAAATTAGTAGCAGATTTAGTAATTAAACACCACAAAATAACATGAAATCTCTATTTGATAACGTTTCTTATAATAGTAGCAAACTTGTTACAAAAACATATAGTACATCATTTTCATTAGCTACTAAAATGCTATACAAAACAATTCGATGTGATATTTATAATATTTATGGTTTTGTTAGGTTTGCTGATGAAATAGTAGACTCATTTCATGATTATGATAAAGAAACACTATTTAATAAATTTGCTGAAGACCTAGAGTTGGCATTAAAACATAAAATTAGTTTAAACCCTATTTTAAATTCGTTTCAACATACTTTTCATAAATACAATATTGATAAATCGCTTGTTGAAGCTTTTATGAATAGTATGCGATTAGATTTACATAAAACTACATATTTAACAAATAAAGAATATAAAGCGTACATTTATGGATCTGCCGATGTTGTAGGTTTAATGTGCCTAAAAGTTTTTGTTAATGGAGATATTAAAAAATATGAAGAGCTTAAAGATACAGCAATGGCACTTGGGTCGGCTTTTCAAAAAGTAAATTTTTTAAGAGATTTAAAAGCCGATTTTGAAGGTTTACAAAGAACATACTTCCCCAATACCGACCTACAAAACCTAAATGAAACCGCTAAACAAAATATTATTGAAGACATTGAAACAGATTTTAAAAAAGGGCTTAACGGTATTAAAAAACTACCTATAGAAGCCAAATTTGGCGTTTTTATGGCTTATAGATATTACAAACAATTATTAAAAAAGCTAAAACGTACGCCAGCTCTTAAAATTAAAGATTCTAGAATACGCGTTTCAAACCCAAAAAAAATAGAACTTTTAATGCGTAGTTATGTAAAATATCAATTAAATTTAATGTAACTTTTAAGTTATGCATACTATATATTGGATTCTAATTTTTTTAGGCACATTTCTCTTTATGGAGTTTATGGCTTGGTTTACACATAAATACATTATGCATGGCATATTATGGAATTTACATAAAGACCATCACCACAAAGATCATGATAGTTGGTTTGAGCGCAACGACGCCTTTTTTATATTTTACGCCGTAATTAGCATAGGTTTCTTTTTACTTTGGAAACATACTAGCTTTTGGGCAGGCCTACCCATTGGGTTGGGTATTTTTGTATATGGATTATCTTATTTTTTAGTTCATGATATTTTTATACACCAACGTTTTAAGCTATTTAGAAATGCAAATAATTGGTATGCAAAAGGTGTAAGAAGAGCCCATAAAATGCACCATAAGCACTTAGGTAAAGAAGATGGTGAGTGTTTTGGAATGTTAGTTGTTCCTTTTAAATATTTTAAAAAATAACAGATGAATTATTTATATCTGTTACTAAATTTAGGTTCATTAATTATCCCTTTTATTTTTAGTTTCCATCCAAAAATAAAATTCTATAAACTCTGGAAACCTTTATTTGTTAGCCTGCTAATTAGTATGCTAATTTTTATACCTTGGGATATAATTTTTACAAAAAAAGGCTTTTGGGGGTTTAACGACTCTTATTTTTTAGGCAACAAATTATTTTATCTTCCTATTGAAGAGTGGTTATTTTTTATTTGTATTCCTTATGCTTGTGTATTTACACATTATGCTTTGCTATTGTATTTCCCTAGCTTAAAGCTTACTAACAAAGTAACAAAAACTATAAGTTATATTTTTAGTTTTCTATTTATTTTAATATCAATATACAACTACAGTAAATGGTATACGTTTATAAATTTTTCTTTAGCATCTATTCTACTAATCGTTGTTGCTAATAATAGTACTAAACTACTATCTAATTATTACCTTACGTTTATAGTTATGCTAATTCCTTTTTTTATTGTTAATGGTATACTTACAGGAAGTTTTATTAAAAACGAAGTGGTTTGGTATAACAATTTAGAAAATTTAAATATTAGAATATTTACCATTCCTATAGAAGATGCTGTTTATGCCTTTTCTCTTATTCTAATAAATTTATTTATTATTGATGTATTAAAATCTAGATACAAATCATTTCAATAAAGTATTAATTGTTTTTCTAACTGTTTCACTATTCCAATTAGCAGCTCCTGTTTTATCTATTACCACATTCCCTTCTTTATCTATTAAAAATGTGCGAGGTATACTAGATACATTAAAACCCTCTGGATATTTAGTTAAAGGATTATATACTTTAAACGAGTAATCATTTTTAGCCATAAACTTGTGTATTACCGAAAAATCTTCGTTTGAAACAAAAACAAATTCCATATCATTTTTATAATCTTCATACAACAACTCCATACTAGGCATTTCTGCGATACATGGCGGACACCAAGTTGCCCAAAAATTAACTAATACTACTTTACCCTTGGCTTGCTTTTCTAGATTATAAATATCTCCATTAATACTTTTTAACTTCCAGTTATAATCTTCAAGTTTATTTTGGTTTGCCTTATCAAGTACAGATGGACTAAAAACAGCTAAGGTTTTATGCAGAAAAACCTGTATAGGTTTACGGGTTTGCGGTATTAATACTAACCCAATTAATACAAAAAATATAATATTCTTTATTTTTCTTTTATTCAATGCCATTTACATATATAGATTAGGGTGCAAATTTCAATATAGAAATTGCACCCTAAATTTAACAAAACAATTTTAATATTATCTGGTAACTATACCCGACAAACTAGATACAGGTCCTGTTCCCATTGAAATAGTTGTATGATTTGCCGCATTATCTGGTACAACATGAGCTAACGGCTTTAAAGTAAAAGGCGCAGCACTATTATCTGGGCTTGGTTCTACAGAGATTACAATAGTACGTCCTTTTAAATCTGTTGGAAATGTAATTCCTGCTGCTGTTCCCATTATATAATCTTCACCTGGGTATCCTGGGCCATCTCCTTCTGTTCCTTTAAAAGAAGAAGTTGAAGCATTATCGTCTGCCATTTCGGGGCTTAAAAAAGTACCTGTAGATACTGGCACGCCATCAAAAACCACCCAACCTTCGTATTTCCATCCATCAGAAAGTGTAGGTAAATCTAATCCGGCTACAGCACTTCCTGTAGAGTTATCTAGAAACCAAACCCCACTTGCTTCGTTAGTCATATCAGAATCTGTAGGTGTAGCTAAAATATACTTTCCCGATGCCGAAGCAAAATCTGCAACAATTCCGTTAGAACTTAGAGCAGCAGAATTTCCTGAAAAACCTCCTATTAAAAGTTTTGTTTTGGCTGGTGCTGGATCTGGATCGACAGCTGGCTCTATGGTTAACACAAAATTAGTAGCAGCATCGAGAGTTTCTTTAGCTAGTTGAAAACTTGTTTCAGATAGGTTACCGCTATCATCTACTGTAAATATTCCTGTTGATATAGGGTTACCATCTACAATAACCCATCCTTCGTAAACGAAATTGCTTCCTAAATTTTCCAATCCATCTATAGATAAGTTTAATCTAGAACTTTCGTTTCCATCGTCATCATTACTGCAAGAAGTAGCAAAAATTCCTAATGCTATTACTGCTAAAATCATTTTTTTAATCATAGTTTATATTTTTTAAGTTTAATACTTCAAAAATATACCATGCTTAAATTTTAAAATGTTAGCTATCTAACATTACGCTGTTTTATGATGAATTCTTATTTGTTTTCTTGTAAATTCTATAACTTTTTCATCTTTTAACTCGTTTAAAAGAATGTTTAATGTTGGTCTTGATGTTCCTATTAACGAGGCTATATCTTTTTGTGTATAAGGATGCTGAATAACTTTATCGCCTGTTTTCTCACAATCGTACCCGTAGTCTGAGCATAATTCGTCTAAAAACTCTAAAAGTCTTGTTTTAGCATCTTTAAATAATAGCAATTGTAAACGTCTTTCAAGCTTTTTAAGTCTAAAGCCTATAACTTTATATATTTTTAAAGTAAAGGTTTGGTTTTTTCGCATTAAATCATGTATTGTTGTTACCCCAACAGGGCAAATACTTGTATTATTATCTATAGATTGTGCAAATTCTTGACGCTTTAATTCTCCTAAGATAGCTGTTTCGCCAAATATTTCACCTCGAGTTAAAATAGCTTTTACAACTTCGTTACCGTCTTCACTATAATATCCAATTTTAACCTTTCCTTTTTCTATGAGATATACTTTGTTTGCAGAATCGTCTTCAAAATAAATGTAGTCTTTCTTTTTGTAAGCATCAAAATCATGACTTTTTTTATAGGTTTTAAATTTATGAGGGCAAAGTACTTTAAAAAGGTTTACATCGTCGAAATACCAAAGAGATTTCATTGTGTTTAATAATTATGTTAGCATTTAAAAAGTCGCATTACATAGGTTATACTTACATAAATCCACAAAAAAACCTCCTATGGTTTAGGAGGTTTTTTTATTTATTGTCGAAATATTTATTCTTCTTCATCCGATGATTTTTCATCGTCTTTACTAGTTAAAGAATCTAGCATATTATGCTCTTGTAATAAGTTATACCATTGAACTACTTTTTTAATATCGCTAGCATAAACTCTATCTTCATCATAATCGGGTAAAACTTCAAAGAAATACTCTTCTAGTTTATCTTTACTATCTTTTGGTTTTACCGATGTTTTTTCGCCATTTTCTTTTTCTTTAATATTTTGAAAAACTTGACTTAAAGGTATCTCTTCAGTTAATGTATATATTGCTATTTCGCTTAATACACTTACATTATTTTGTATGCTTACAGAGATGCGTTTTTTATCAATTAATGATTCTGCTACAAAACCACCACGTGTTTGCGTTATTAATTTATACAAACCTGGTTTTCCTGAAATTGAAATGACTTTTTCTAAACTCATAAATTATTTTTTGAAAGGCGCAAATATCAAATGTTTATTATTGTATTGCAAATATTATCTTCTCTTTTTTTGGTCTGGGAAGCGCATTCTGTAGTCAATATTTATTTTTCCTTTAGATATGTTAGTGAGTTTCCCTTTAATTAATCGCTTTTTTAAACTAGATAGCTTATCTGTAAAAAGCACACCTTCTATATGGTCGTATTCATGTTGAATTACTCTTGCTCTAAGGCCATCAAACGATTCTTTATGAGGTTTAAAGTTTTCATCTAAATATTCAACTGTAATGTTGGGTTTTCTAAATACATCTTCTCTAACATCTGGTATACTTAAGCAGCCTTCGTTAAAAGCCCATTCATCGCCTTCTTCTGAAACAATTTTGGCATTAATAAAAACGCGCTTAAAACCATTTAGTGCTTCTTGTTCTTCTTTGCTCAAACCTTCATCGTCAGAAAACGGTGTGGTATCAACTAAAAATAAACGGATTGGCAAACCTATTTGCGGTGCAGCTAAACCAACACCATAAGCATTATACATGGTTTCAAACATATTTTCTAAAAGCGTATCGAAATTTGGATAGTCTTTTGTAATTTCTTTGGCTTTCTTTTTTAAAACGGGGTCGCCGTAGGCTACTATAGGTAAAATCATGCTTTGCTTTATTAATCTTTGCAAAAATACAACACTTATACTTTTTGCCTCGTATTTAACAAAAAATTATTCTTTTTTGATATTAACTATTTGGCATATAAGTAGCTTTGTAAAATAAGTGTGGCGCTAATTTCATCTATAAGCGCCTTATTTTTTCTTTTATTCTTTTTTAAACCGCTATCTATCATGGTTTGAAATGCCATTTTAGAGGTAAATCGCTCATCAACACGTTTAATAGGTATATTGGGTATAGCTTTTTCTAGCTTTTCTATAAACTTTTTTATATGAATTTCACTTTCTGAAGCAGAGTTGTCCATTTGCTTTGGTTCTCCTATTAAAAACAATTCAACATTTTCCTTTTTTATATAATCTTTTAAAAAGGTTATTAATGTGTTTGTATTAACAGTTGTAAGCCCCGAGGCAATTATTTGTAACTCATCGGTTACGGCTATACCAGTTCTTTTTGTACCAAAATCTATTGCTAAAACTCTTGCCATATTTTTTTTTGTAAAAATAGCTTTTTAAAACAAGAAAGGCTATCCTTTTTTGGATAGCCTTTCTTAATAGTTAACCTTAATTATTAATACTTGAACATTATTGTATTAAGCTCTAGTAGCTTTATTTATTTCTTTAAATACTAAATTGATGTTACTAACTTTTCTTTTACGGTTTAGGTAAATTCTAATATCGCTTGAACTACGCGCCATTGTTTCGTTTACTTTAGAAGCATCAATTAATAATGAATCGTTTTTTTTAATCGTATTAATCTCTGCAATTACAGAAGCCATTTCAGTTTCGTTAGAAACAGAAACAGTTTTATTAGTTTCAATCTCTATAACTTTAGAAGTGCTTTGTGCATGCGCAAAAGAGAAAGAAAATAATAAAATTAATAATGTGTAAAAATTCGTTTTCATAAGTTTATCGTTGTTTCGATGGTTCAAATATATATCGAGAAGCAACTTCACTAAGAAAAAATTAGTTATACATCACGTATTTTCGATTACTAGAGAACGGCCTTATTTTTACCGATAAACAGTTGAAAAACACAATAAAACCGACAAAAAACACTATTCTTTGCATTTCATCCTGTGCCACAATAGACAAAAAGATAAAGTGCATATTTTCCCTATAAAAAGCAAGCTAAAAAATTGCATATTTCTTATAGAAAAGCGTTTATTATTATGTCTATTTCAATGTCATTTTAAATGATAGCTATTATCTTTACCAAAAATTTTATAATAGAATGACGGAATTAAAACAAATCATAGAAAAAGCGTGGGATAATAGGTCGCTTTTAAGTGAAGAAAGCACTATCTCGGCTATAAGAAACGTAGTAGATTTACTAGACAAAGGAGAGTTAAGAGTTGCAGAGCCTATTACCAATGGGTGGCAAGTTAACGAATGGGTAAAAAAGGCTGTTGTTTTATACTTTCCTATCCAAAAAATGGAAACTTTAGAAGCTGGTATTTTTGAATATCATGACAAAATCCCTTTAAAGAAAAACTTTGCTGAACGCGGAATTAGAGTTGTACCTAATGCTGTTGCTCGCCATGGTGCATATATTTCCTCAGGTACCATATTAATGCCTAGTTATGTAAACATTGGTGCTTATGTAGACAAAGGCACTATGGTTGATACTTGGGCTACAGTTGGTAGCTGTGCTCAAATTGGTAAAAATGTTCATTTATCTGGTGGCGTTGGTATTGGTGGTGTTTTAGAGCCTTTACAAGCTGCTCCTGTTATTATAGAAGACGATGCCTTTATTGGTAGTCGTTGTATTGTTGTAGAAGGTGTTCGTGTAGAAACCGAAGCTGTTTTAGGTGCCGGTGTTGTATTAACCATGAGCACAAAAATTATTGATGTAACTGGCAATGAGCCAAAAGAATATAAAGGTGTTGTACCAGCAAGATCTGTAGTTATTCCTGGCAGTTATGCTAAAGAATTCCCTTCTGGAAGCTATAATGTGCCTTGTGCTTTAATTATTGGAAAACGAAAAGAAAGTACGAATAAGAAAACGTCGCTTAACGATGCTTTACGTGAGCATAGTGTTGCTGTGTAGTTTTTAACCAATAACTAAATTCCAAATTCCAACGTGTTAAAAGTTGGAATTTGGAATTTTTTGTTTGTAATTTGATGCTAGGATGAAAATTTTAATAATACAACAAAAAATGATTGGAGATGTACTTACAAGCAGTATACTGTTTGAAGCGCTTCGCCAAAAATATCCTGACGCTCAATTAGACTATTTAATAAATACGCATACTTACCCTGTTGTTAAAAACAACCCATTTATAAGCAACTTTATTTTTTTTACCAATGAAGAAGAAAAAAGTAAAAAAGCTCTTTATACTATTGCCAAGCAAATTAAGTCTAGCAAATATGATGTAGTTATTGATGTTTACTCTAAATTTTCGAGTAATTTTATTACATATTTATCTTCGGCTAAAGTAAAAATATCAAAACACAAATGGTATAGTTCTTTTATATATTCTTATACATTTAATGAAGCTTCACAACCCAAAACAGATGCTGGCTTAGCAATTGAAAACAGATTACAACTCTTGGAGCCAATTTTAAAAAATAAACCAAAGATATTTCGACCTAAAATTTATTTAACAAAAAAAGAAATTGAAGAATCTAAAACTTTTTTGATTAAAAATAATGTTGACCTCTCTGAGCCACTATTTATGATTAGTGTTTTAGGTAGTCAAAAAAACAAAACCTACCCATTTGAATATATGGCGAAAATAATTGACATAATTGCAAAAAACAATGGTGGGCAAATTTTATTTAATTATATTCCTAAACAAAAAGAAGACGCCTTAGCTATTTTAAATTTTTGCAAACCCGAAACACAAAAACATGTATTATTTAATGTTTTTGGTAAAAGCTTAAGAGAATTTATAGCTATTACTAAACATTGTAATGCCGTAATTGGTAACGAAGGTGGAGCAATAAACATGGCTAAAGCCTTAAATATAGACACATTTACTATTTTCTCACCTTGGGTAATTAAAGAAGCCTGGAATATGTTTGATAATGATACAAGTCACGTTTCTATCCATTTAAAAGATGTAAAACCCGAACTTTATAACACAGCTTCAACAATCGAGATTAAGAAAAAAGTATTGAATGCTTACAATGCTTTTTCACCTAATTTAATAATACCTAAACTCAAGGTGTTTTTGAATTTACAGCGCAAAAAGTAGTAGTAAAATTATTCTTTTAAACGCCTTAGTTTTGATAATGGACAAAAACTAGATTTTAAAAACCTTCGCTCTATTTTTTTTCTAGCAAAAACACTAAACCAATCTGCTATTGGGATAAAATCTCTATGCCCCAAACCATCTACAACTACTAGTTCAATACTATTATCTTTCAACACTTTACAACAAATATTTCTAGCTCTTAAGTCTCCAACAAAAACCTTATGCTTTATCATTTGTGCTTTTAAGCGATTTATTGCTTTTTTAAAAACAGCATCTTTAAAAGGCGCATTTTTCATCATTAAATAGTTCCGCAACGTTAAAGATATAGTTTCTGTGTTTTCATCTTTTATTAAATCGTAAACAAAACCGACTCCAAAATTAGTTTCTATTTCACCATGATATTTGGCATAAAATTGATAATCAAACTTTGATATTTTTTTATTTTTTATTTTTTTGTAATAATTTATTTCTTTGTAAAGGTGTTTTCTTTCTACTTCTGGCTTGCCAATTTTAATACACAAATTAGCGTTATTAGGATGATAATAACACTTTCTAGCTAAGCCTTCGGCTATATAATCTGTCTCTTTAATTATTATCATAAAAATTCACTTTTGTTAATTCCAAAAGGGGTTTGAATAACTTTATTTAATTTGGTGTACTTACGAATTACTAAATTCTTTTTTATCATTTCGGGTTCAACATAACCTCTTTCATGATCTAAATGTAAACAAATAGCATTATACCTTACACGTTTAGGTTTTATTCCAAAATTAATTAAACGCTCCCCTAACTCTCTATCTTCTCCTCCATATTGCATTCTTTCATCATAACCGTTTACTGCAATAATATCTTTTTTATAACCTGAAGAATTATGTCCATTCCATGTTACCCTAGTTGGCGTAACCAAGTTTAAAAATCTCATTTTAAACCCTTTAGATGTAATTTTATTATTTTTAAAAGACGATTTTAAACCTCGATTTTTTAACCACTCTATATTAAAACAACGTTGTCCCTGTATATCTTGTTTAGATATTTCTTGACTAATTAATAAAGGTAACTTAAAATACCCTCCAGACAAAAAACACCCAGGCTCTCGGTTAGAAACATGAACTTGTAAAAAATCTTTTCTAGCAATACAATCTCCGTCTGTATAAACTAAATATTCACCTTTACTAGCTACTGTAGCCTTATTCAATATTATAGTTTTTTGAAAACCATTATCTTCATGCCAAATATGCTGAATTGGGTAACTAACCTCGTTTTTAATACGAGTAATAAGTTGTTTTGTATCATTACTAGATCCATCGTCGGCAATTACAACTTCAAAACTTTTAAAAGTTTGAAACTCATAACTCCAAAGTACTTTTTCTAACCAACTAGGATTATTATACGTACTAATAATTACTGATATATCTAATGTTTTCATTGTAGCAAAAATAACTATTTTTACCAATCATAAATTAATACCTTCATATTATTTTGAAAATCCAAAATCGCAAAGTTTCCGCATTAATGATTACTTACAATGAAGTAAACCATATTACAAATGTTATTAAAAATATTGATTTTACTGATGAAATTATTGTAATAGATTCTTTTAGCACAGATGGAACTTTTGAGAAGCTTTCTGGTTTTAACCATGTCAAAGTTATTCAACGAGAATTTAAAAATTTTGCAGACCAACGCAACTTTGCCTTACAACAAGCCACTCATAACTGGATATTATTTATTGATGCAGATGAGCGTATTCCTAATCCATTAAAAAATGAAATACTTAACGAAATAAATAATAATAATAATAATAATAATAATAATAATGGCACCGCTGCCTTTTTAGTAAAACGCCTTTATTTTTTCAAAAAGAAAAGAATTCGTTTTAGTGGTTTTCAAACTGATACAACTTACCGCTTATTTAAAAAAGGTAATGTAAAATATATAGAAGATAAAATTGTACATGAAATGCCTAAGGTTGTTGGCAAAAGCAAAATATTAAAAAACTACATGTTACATTATTGCTTTGATAGTGCCGACCACTACAAATCTAAAATGGAGCATTATGCAAAATTAAAAGCTCTAGAACTGTATACCAAAGGCAAAAAATCAAACGTGTATAATTTACATATACGTCCAGTAATTAAATTCTTTACTAACTACATTTTAAGATTAGGTATATTAGATGGTAAAGAAGGCTTCCAAATTTGTTATTTAAGTGCCTATGGTGTTCGTTTTAGATATCAAGAATTAAAAAAATTAACGAGCTGATTTCCAGAATTTAACTTTATTTTTCATACGCCTTTTTCTATGATACCTAGCCTGAAAAGCTTCAGTTTCACTCCACATAAGGTTAAAAACTTTAGAATACTCTACACCTGAGCATTTTGCATACTCATCACTCATAACCTCAACCATTTCCTTATGAATTGTCAGTTTCGCAAAATTTTTAATTCGTGTTTCAAAATCTAAAGGCTTAAATTCCATACGATTTAAATCTACCAAATAAAATTTATAACCTCCATGCTTTATTTCTATTAAAGTGTTGCCAGGAGAATGATCTAAAAAATGGATTCCTTTCTCATGGAGATTAAATGTAAACCTAGCAAAAGCTCGCAAAATGGCTTCATGATTTGGGTAATTAAAGTTAGTTGTAAGCTCTCTATACGTTAAATCGCAATTAATATGCTCACTTATATAATAGCTATTTTTAAATACAAAAGGAGACACAAACTCGTAATAAGCTATTGGTTGTGGTGTACCTACACCTAAATTGGTTAATTTATTAGCATACTCATAAGAGCGTTGTGCTTTACTTTTTCTAAAAAATCGATAAACAATTTTATTAATTACATTAGGAACCTTAAATGACTTTATATTAATTTCTAAACCATTTAGGTTAAAACATTTAATAGTATTTCTATCTGCTTTTCCAAGTTGAACTCCTTCCTCTTCAAAGTTATAGATAAACGTTTCTAGCTTAGATTTCTCCGAAATAAATTGTTTATTTAATACGCTATTCATGGTACAAAATTACAACTAGTTACATTATCTTTCAATAAAATCAATAAATAAATATATTTTGTTTAGTTTTATTTTTAGAAACACACATCGATGCAAACATTAAAAAAAACAAGATTATCATTAATCTAAGATAGCTAAAAAAGCTACAAGTTTTAATTGGGATGATGCAGCAAAAGCATATTTAAAAGTATAATATTTTAATACATTAATAAAATGCAAAAAATAATAACCTCGGTTAAGCGTAACATAAAAAAAAGAAGAACCATAAAAACTATTCTTACCTCAGAACAGCAAAACAAATCTGTAGTAAATATTCATAGAATAGACAACAGAAATATTGGAGATTACTTTTGTGCTCCGCATTTATATTTCGCCCCTTTAAAAGACAAACAATTAGATATTTTTGATTACAAGAGCCTTAACAATGTTGTGACCAATAATTGGATTAACCAAATTACAAACAACGCCCTCATTATAGGAGGCGGTGGCCTATTAAATCGAGGTAGTTTTGATAAACAACTACACCTTTTTGAACAGCTTAAAGCCAAAGGCAAAAAAACCGTGCTTTGGGGAGTTGGACACAACTCAAAAAACAAAAATGAATTTGGGTCTATTTCGTCATACAATATAGACATCAATAAATTTGGATTAGCAGGTGTACGCGATTATAGTATGAAAGCCACTTGGGTTCCTTGTGTAAGTTGTATGCACCCCATTTTTAATAATGCATTTAACGAGACTCAAGAAATTGGAATAATCTATCATAAAAAAACAATTAAAAACAAACAGATTTTAAACAAGCTACAAAATTACCCATCCACATCGAACACAACCAATCTAGAAGATATAATTTCCTTTATTGGAAAATCGAATACCATTGTAACAGATAGTTATCATGCCATGTATTGGTCTATGCTACTAGGAAAAAAAGTACTTGCAGTTCCAAATTCATCGAAATTTTTCGATTTTAAATACCCCCCAGTAATTACTTCGTTTAACAATTTTAAGCACGATTTACATAAAGCCAAAGCGTATTCTGGCGTTTTAGAAGAGTGCAGAGAAATTAATATTCAATTTTCTAAAAAAGTCTTTAATTATCTCGAAATATAATACAATTGTATTCTAACCATTACAATTAATACTTCAAATTTCGAACCTCTAACAAGTGGTTTTCTAACGGTTATAAATAGCATCAGATTTTTTAGCACATTCAATATGTCTTAAATTTGAAAAACTAAAAAATATTTAATTATACAAAATGATGCAAGCCGAAATAAACAAAGCTTTACAAATACTAAAAAAAGGAGGCATTATACTTTTTCCAACAGATACAGAATGGGTTATAGGTTGCGATGCATCAAACCAAACAGCCGTAAATAAAATACTAACATTAAATAAAAGTAAAAATACTAATCATTTTGTTTGCTTAGTACCGGATGAGAGAATGCTAAAAAAATACGTAAAGCAAATACCAAGCACCGCATTAAACATTCTAGAAATTACAGACCAACCAACAACCATTATTTACGATGAGGCCCAAAACCTTACATTAAGCCTTATAGCTAATGATGGAAGTATAGCCATAAGAATTCCAGACAATGATTTTTGCTACTGGCTTACAAGAAAATTAAATGGAACAATAGCAACAATAACAACCAGCACAGATAAACAAAAACCACTAAAATCATTTAAAGAAATTACACCAGCAATTTTAAAAGGTGTAGACTATGTTGTAAATTTGCACCACGAAAAAACCTTTTCAAAACCACCTTCAATTATTAAATTAAGCAACAATGGTATTGTTAAGATTATACGTGAGTAATACCTCAAAAATCATCAATGAATTACAAAGACGCTTTACAAAACCCAATATTTAAAATTATATCTCAATCTGCAAAAGAACTTCAATTAGAGTCTTATGTTATTGGAGGTTTTGTTCGCGATTATATATTAAAAAGAGGCCAAGTAAAAGATATTGATGTGGTTGCTATTGGCAATGGCATTACGCTAGCCAAACAAGTTGCCAAAAACCTACCTAACACCCCCAAAGTACAGGTTTTTAAAACTTATGGTACGGCTATGCTAAGGTATAATGATATAGAAATTGAATTTGTTGGTGCTAGAAAAGAATCTTACACCGAAGACAGCAGAAACCCGTCTGTTGAAGTTGGCACGTTAGAAGACGACCAAAACCGAAGAGATTTTACTATTAATGCACTTGCTTTAAACCTTAATAAAAATAGTTTTGGCGAATTATTAGACCCCTTTAATGGCATACAAGACTTAAACAACAAAATAATTAAAACACCATTAAACCCAGATATTACCTATAGCGACGATCCTTTACGCATGTTACGCGCCATAAGATTTGCTACACAATTAGATTTTACTATTGAAGAAAAATCGCTTGAAGCAATTACAAACAATAACGAGCGTATAAAAATAATTACTAACGAACGTAAAATAACCGAAATAAATAAAATATTAGAAAGTAAGAAACCATCAAAAGGCTTTTTATTATTAGAAAAAACGGGGTTACTAAAACATATTTTACCAGAATTAACAGCACTAAAAGGTATTGATGAAGTTGAAGGCCAACGCCACAAAGACAATTTTTATCACACCTTAGAAGTTGTTGATAATATTGCTAAAAATACAGATAACTTATGGTTACGATGGGCTGCCTTATTACACGATATAGGAAAAGCGCCAACCAAAAAATTTAGCAAAAAAGTAGGATGGACTTTTCATGGACATGAATTTGAAGGCTCTAAAATGGTTTACAAACTATTTAAAAGATTAAAAATGCCATTAAATGATAAAATGAAATTTGTTCAAAAAATGGTATATATGAGCTCTCGTCCTATTGTTTTAGCCAATGATATAGCAACAGATTCTGCTGTGCGCCGTTTAGTTTTTGATGCTGGTGATTATGTAGATGATTTAATGACGTTATGTGAAGCCGATATAACAACCAAAAACCCAAAGAAGTTTAAAAAATACCATAATAACTTTAAAATTGTACGCGAAAAAATTATCGAAGTAGAAGAACGCGATCATGTTAGAAACTTCCAACCTCCCGTTTCTGGAGCAGAAATAATGGCCGCCTTTAACTTAAAACCATCACGCGAAATTGGTATTATAAAAGAAACCATTAAAGAAGCCATACTTGAAGGCGATATCCCTAACGAATATGATGCTGCTTACCAATTAATGCTAAAAAAAGGCAAAGCTTTAGGACTTAAAGTTACTCAAAATCATGATTAAGCTTGTTAGGACAAACTCGAAAAACAAAGATTTTATAAGTCTTGTTGAAGCTTTAAATAGCTACTTAAAAATTGTTGATGGCGATGACCATGACTTTTACAATCAATACAACAACATAGATGTTTTAAAGCATGTTGTAATTGCATATAATAACCAAACCCCTATTGGGTGTGGGGCTTTTAAAAGCTTTAATAATACAACAACAGAAATTAAGCGCATGTATACAAAAACCAATGCGCGCGGAAAAGGTGTTGCTTCTAAAATTTTAACCGAACTAGAAAACTGGTCTGAAGAATTAAGTTTTAACGCATGTATTCTAGAAACAGGAAAAAGACAAAAAGATGCCGTTTCCTTTTACAAAAAAATGAATTATAAAGTTATACCAAATTACGGGCAATATAAAAATATGGCTAATAGCATCTGTTTTAAAAAAGAACTTACCTAACATGAAAAAGGATAACAAAAAAGTAATTTACTGGCTATTAACAGGATGCCTTCTTATATTTATCATGGTTGTTGTTGGTGGCATTACTAGGTTAACACACTCTGGTTTGTCTATTTCAAATTACAAATTAATTTCGGGTACCATACCGCCAATGAATGATGCCGAATGGGAAACCGCCTTTAAACTATACCAACAATACCCCGAATACCAAAAGCTTAACAATCACTTTTCTTTACAAGACTTTAAAGATATTTATTTTTGGGAATGGTTGCACCGTGTTATTGGCAGGTTTATTGGCTTAATATTTATACTTCCGTTTTTATATTTTTTAACAACAAAAAAACTTACCAAGCCTACTATAAAAAAAGCTATCATTCTTCTAAGCTTAGGAGCCTTTCAAGGCTTTTTAGGCTGGTATATGGTTAAAAGCGGCTTAGTAGATAATCCAGACGTTAGCCATTACAGGTTAGCAGCGCATTTAACAACTGCCTTTATAACATTTGCTTACACCTTTTGGGTAGCATTAGATTTAATGTTTCCTAACAAAAAATACATAAACAAACCTTTTAGAAACCTTGTACGTTGGAGCTTGGCCATTTTACTACTCCAAATAATTTACGGTGCTTTTGTTGCTGGTTTAGATGCAGGTTTTATACACAACCATTGGCCTTTAATGAGCGAAGGCAAATTTATACACCAAACCGTTTATATTGAGCAAACCCCTGTTTATAAAAACTTTATAGAAGGTAAAAGTGGTGTACAGTTTGTGCATAGAATTTTAGCCTTTATTGTCGTTGGTTTTATTATTTCAATTTACTTAAAATCAAAAAAAGTAAAGCTTACCCCATATCAATCAAAAGGTATAAACGCTCTGTTAATTTTAGTTGGTATACAATTTATACTTGGGGTTTTAACAATTATATTACAAGTACCAGTATGGCTAGGAGTAACACATCAAATAGGTGCATTTTTTCTTTTAAGCGCCATGACATTTACTTTACATCGCTTTAGTAAATAAGATAAATAGGTTAACTTTGCGCACCAATTTTATATTATAATGGTTTACAGATTTAGAGTTATTTTAGATAATGATACCGAAGAAGATATTTTCCGTGATTTAGAAATTCGCGAAACAGATACGCTTGAAGATTTACATAATATTATTACACAGTCATTTGGTTTTGATGGTAGTGAAATGGCATCGTTTTATATAAGTAACGATACTTGGGAGCAAGGCGAAGAAATTTCTCTTTTTGATTTAAGCGACGATGGTTCTGCACGTTTAATGAATGAAACAGCTTTAGATACTGTTGTACATGAAGCTCAAACTAAATTAATTTACGTTTACGACTTTATGAGTATGTGGACTTTTTATGTTGAATTGGCTGAAATTGTAGACGAAACCGAAGGGCATGATTACCCAAACCTAATGTTTGTTCAAGGTCAAGTTCCAGATACGGCTCCAGAAAAACAATTTGAAGCCGATGAAGACGACATTTATAACGAGTTTGAAGATGGCATAGATGTAGATGATTATGAAGATTTAGATTTTAACGAAAACTGGAATTAAAATTTCATTTTTGTCTTAAATTTTCCAAGTTTACATTTTCATAATTTCTAGTTAAATACTCTAACGCCTGCCTTAATATTTGCCCCATATTCTCGCAGCGTTTAAACTTTACATCTTGAGTATACTCAAAAATCTTATATTTTAATAAGTCTATATTATCGGCATTTGAAATAGAGTCGTTTTCCATACACTCTATTAAAAGCTCAATTCTGCCATGAAAACTTTTAAGACGTTTTACTAAAATAGAACGCTCTTCGGTTTTATATTGATCTATAGACAGTTTTTGCATACTTGTAGAAACCAATTCAACCATTTTTAAATTCTCTTTAAAAAACTGAGGCCTATAAATATTTAATTTACCCTCGTAAGATTGCTGATCAAAATCTATAGCTCTAATCTTATACACCACATGATCAAAATCGTGAGTTGGTACAATAACATAATTATACGAACGCATATCACCTAAAAGCCTAATCATACAACGCTCATTAAACTTTACAAACTCTTTGGCTATTTGAGACTTTTCAGATTTGTCGCATTTTGGTAAAAAATTCTTTATAAACTCATCTCCAGGAATTCCAGCAATATGCTCTTCAATTAACGTATTTTTATACACTAAAAAATTTAAATTATATGGCGATAGCATGTGCTCTAATTCTAAACCATAAACACGAGAAGCATCAGCAGTTTTTACATAAAAATAGGTGTAATTATCATTTAAAATATTTCTAATTTTAATTCTAAATGGCTTAGAATTTCCAAAGGTGCAAAAATCTACTGCATCAACATTTAAAAAAGGCAAAACACTATCATTTCCATCAGAATGAAAAATGGTATATACTTTTTTAAGTGCAGCATCTATTTCTTCACGTTCATAATCATTATAATAAACGCGTATCCATAAAGTATCATTATCTTCCTTATCATACACTACAACAGAGCCTTGAAACCGTAACAAATCATCATAAAAAATAGGTATTTTTATATTCCTATTATATTCAGAAAGGTAATTGTGTAACTTAGGTGTTATTGGAAACGACGGCTTTTTTTTCGATATTTTTAAATCTTGCATAAATTTTTCAGCTTATTCAAATTTAATGTTTTTATTATTATACATGTAACAAAAATTAAAGACAATCGTCATACTTAAATAACTAACCATTGCTGGCTTTTTAGTTAGTACAAAAATACTATAGCTTGGACTCTATACTTACAATTAATAATTTAACCAAAAAATTTGGGTATTTAACAGCAGTAAAAAATCTTTCTTTCACCATAAACAAAGGTAATGTTTATGGTATTTTAGGGCCTAACGGAAGCGGAAAGTCTACAACTTTAGGTATTGTGCTTAATGTAGTAAACAAAACCGAAGGCGATTTTTATTGGTTTGATGGTAAAACCTCAACACACGATGCTTTAAAAAAGGTAGGAGCTATTATAGAACGGCCTAACTTTTACCCTTACATGACAGCTACACAAAACCTAAAATTGGTTTGTAAGATTAAAGATGTAGATTTTAATAAAATTGACGAAAAATTAGAAATCGTAGGACTTTTAGAGCGTAAAGACAGTAAGTTTAAAACCTACTCTTTAGGCATGAAACAGCGTTTAGCTATTGCTTCTGCCCTACTAAACGATCCAGAAATTTTAATTCTAGATGAGCCTACAAACGGTTTAGATCCGCAAGGTATTCATCAAATTAGAGAAATTATAAAACAAATTGCAGCTAAAGGCACTACTATTTTACTAGCATCGCATTTATTAGACGAGGTTGAAAAAGTTTGCTCTCATGTTGTAGTTCTTCGTAAGGGCGAAAAACTATATTCTGGTCGTGTTGATGAGATGATTTCTAGCCATGGATTTTTCGAGCTTAAATCTAATAAAGAAGATGAATTAATAGACTTATTAGAAAATCATAAATCTTTTGGAAAAATAAAAGTTCAAGATCATTTAGTTACAGCTTTTTTAAATGAACCTATGAAATCTGATGATTTTAATAGCCTACTTTTTCAAAAAGGCATAATATTAACCCATTTAGTACAACGTAAAGAAAGTTTAGAAGAGCAATTTTTACAATTAACCGATAACAACCAAAACTAACCAGAATGTTACGACTTTTAAATTTAGAATTACAAAAGCTATTACTTAACAGAACCAGTAAAATACTCATATTCGTATCGTTTATTTTACCTTTTTTTGTTATACTACTTTCGTCTTTAAAAATTAACGTTTTTGGTTTTTTCACATTAGAATTAGGCGAACTAGGTATTTTTAACTTTCCAATTATTTGGCATTTAACAACTTTTTTTGCTTCTCAATTTAAGTTCTTTTTTGCCATTGTAGTAGTTAGCATGATTGGCAACGAATACAGTAACAAAACCATTAAGCAAAACCTTATTGATGGTTTAAGTAAAAAGGAATTTATACTATCAAAATTTTACACTATTGTTTTCTTTTCTTTAGTATCTACCATACTAATAGCCTTAATTTCTTTTTGTATTGGTTTATATTACTCAAGCTATAATGAAGCTTCAATAATATTTAGAGAAATCGAATTTCTTTTTGCCTATTTTATAAAATTAATTGGCTTTTTTAGTTTGTGTTTATTTTTTGGTATGCTTGTAAAACGTTCTGCTTTTGCCCTTGCCTTTTTATTTATTTTATTCATTCTAGAATGGATATTGTTTGGCTTAATTGCTTGGCAGTCTGATGGTGCTTTTGCCGAAAAAGTTCAAAACTTCTTTCCTTTAAAATCCATGTATAAATTAATAGATCAGCCTTTTCAAAGAATTGCAATTTCAAAATTTCCAGACAAAGCAGAATTAACATACGATTATGCTGTACACGGATATGAGTTTGTAATTGTAATAGCTTGGACAGCACTATTTATCTTTTTATCGTATAGATTATTAAAAAAGCGAGATTTATAATATCTTTGGTAGCTATTGCTACTAAAAAATGAAAAAAACTGTATTATTCGCAATTTTTAGTCTGTTTGGACTACTAATTTATTCGCAAAACGAAGCCTCTACTTGGTATTTTGGCTATAATAGTGGTGTAAAATTCGATTTAGGAGATAATACCGTTTCGGCCTTAAGTGATGGAAAAATTAACACTTTTGAAGGCTGCACCTCTATTTCAGATCAAGATGGCGACTTATTGTTTTATACAGATGGGATAACAGTATGGAATAAAAATCATGATGTAATGAGCAATGGTACAAACTTATTTGGCGACCCATCAAGCACACAGTCTGCCATAATAGTACCAAAACCAAACGATGCCAATATATATTATGTTTTTACAGTTGATAACCACGGAAGTGGCGAACCCCACTTAGGCTTAAACTTTTCTGAAATAGATGTTACTCTTGATGGCGGTTTAGGTGCCGTTACATCTAAAAACATAAACTTATTACAAGAATGTACCGAAAAAATTACCGCTGTTTTAAAAGACTGCGTTACAGAAGCTATATGGGTTATAACATTCTCGTCTCCAGACGGAATTAGCGATAATTACAACACCTTTCATGCATTTGAAGTAAGTGATAGTGGAGTTAATACAACACCAGTATCATCAACATTCGGATTAAGCGTAAACGATGTTAGAGGCTATTTAAAACTTTCGCCAGATGGAACAAAAATGGCATGCGCCAATACTAGCGATGGCTTGTATCTTTATGATTTTGATACTACTACAGGTATAGTTAGTAACCAACAACCACTACCCATAACAGGTTCGGCTAATGTGCCTTACGGCCTAGAATTTTCTCCAAACAGTAATTTACTTTATGTTAGCGCATCCAATGATTTTTTCGATTTTGGCAACCCTGCTAATAATGAAATTTTATCAAATCATAGATCTCAACTAATACAATACAACCTTGCAGATCCAGATGTTACTGGCTCTGCATTTGTTGTAGATAATAGGCAACTGTACAGAGGCGGTTTACAACTAGGCCCAAACGGTAAAATTTACAGAGCTTTAAGTGCAACGTATACTCAAGGATTACCATTTCTAGGCGCTATAGAAAACCCAAATGAAATTGGTGCAGCGTGTAATTACAACCATAATGCGGTAAACTTATCGCCTTTTAACTCTTCACAAGGTCTACCTCCTTTTATTTCATCATTTTTCAATACAGAAATAGATATTATTAAAAATGGTAAAAGCTCAATTAATTTAGATATTTGTGATGGTGGCTCATACACCTTAGTAGCTGATGATATTTCTGGAGCCACTTATTCTTGGTCGTTAAATGGAACCCCTTTACCTGAAACCAGCAATAATTTATATATATTTAATGCTGGGCATTATGAAGTTATAATAGAACCTAATAACGGAGACTGTATTCTAGAAGGACAAGCCTTTGTTAATTTTACACCAAACCCAGAAGCCTATAACCATAATTTATTACAATGTGATGAAGATGGCACTACAGACGGCATTACCTATTTTAACCTTAATGAAGCTAACAATGTTTTAACAGGAAATATTCCTAATAGATCCACTAAATTTTACTTAGACGCAGCTAGACTTAATGAAGTTAATGGTGATGCATTTATTAACTCCACAAACCCACAAACCATATTTGTTGAAGTTATAAATGATATTTCTGGTTGTAACAGTTTTTCAGAACTAACTTTAGAAGTAAGCACTACCGATGTTAATGATGCCGAATTAACAAACTGTGATGATGATGGAATTGAAGATGGTTTACATACCTTTAATTTAAATGATGCCGATGCCATTATATTTAATGGATTGCCTACAGGATTAAACGTATCGTATTATGAAACTTATAACGATGCCCTTTTAGAAACCAACAGCTTAGCACCTACCTATACAAACACAACACCTTATTCTCAAACCATATATGCGCGTGCAGAAAATGCAAACAACTGCTATGGTATTAGTGATGTATTACTAACTGTGCATGAATTACCTAATATTAAAACCGAAGATTTTGTATATTATTGTTTAAATAGCTTCCCAAATACCATCACAATAGATGCCTCTGTAATAAATGACTCTCCAAGTAATTATACCTACAATTGGTCTAATGGAGAAACCAATTATCAAACAGAAATTAATGAAGTTGGAATTTATACTGTTACTGTAACAAACTCTCATGGTTGCTCAAAAACTAGAATAATAACCGTAGATCCTTCAAACATTGCTAGTTTCGAAACACCAGCATTTAATGTAACCGATGCCACCCAAAATAACACTATAACCGTTTTTGTGTCTGGCGAAGGTACATATCAATATAGCCTTACCGACGAAAATAATAATACCATTAAACCCTATCAAGACAGTAACTTTTTTGAAAACGTATACCCAGGCATTTACAATGTATTAGTAAGAGATATTAAAAACGACTGTGGAACTGTAAACAAACCTGTTTCTGTTATTGGATTCCCTAAGTTTTTCACCCCTAATAACGATGGTGTAAATGATACTTGGCAAGTTTTAGGAGTTTCTAGTTTATTTCAACCCAACTCAAAGATTCATATTTTTGATAGGTTTGGAAAGTTATTAAAACAAATATTACCAACAGAACCTGGTTGGGATGGATATTTTAATGGACAAATATTACCTGCAGACGATTATTGGTTTTCTGTAAAACTTCAAGATGGCAGAGTTTATAAAAATCATTTTACACTTAAATATTAATCCTTTGAAATCTTTTGTAAAATCAACACTTCTAACAATTATAATATTAATTTCAGGTTACGCATTAGCTCAAGCACCTACAGATTGTGCAAACGCAGTTATAGCATGCGGAAATTCAGATATTAACCTAGATGTAAATGGCTCTGGCATACGAGAGTTTAACGACTCGTGCTCTAGCAATGAAAACAATAGTGTATGGCTACAAGTCACACTAATTTCAGATGGCACTTTAGGTTTTACACTTACCCCCAATAGCACTAACATTACCGAAGATTACGACTTCTTTGTTTTTGGCCCTAATGTAGATTGTAGCAATGTAGGCAATACTATTAGATGTTCTACCACAAATCCTCAAGCAGCTGGACTAAGAAGTAATTTAACAGGAATGAACGGCTCTGAAACCGACACTACTGAAGGTCCTGGCCCTAATGGTAACAGCTTTGTAAAATGGCTTGATGTACTTGCTGGAGAAACCTATTTTATAGTTATAGACAGACCAATTGGCAATAGCCCGTTTAGTTTAGAATGGACAGGAACAGCTACATTTTCAGAGCCTCCTTCTGATGAATCTGGAACCTCAGGAACACCTCTGAACTTTAAAAAATGTGATGATGATACCACAACACCTCCAGATGGTTTTTCTAATTTTAATATTGGAGATAATACCATTCCCATCACTGGAAATCAAACAAATGTTACTGTAACCTATCATGAATCTGCAAGCGATGCTAATATTGGCATTAATGCACTACCAAATACATATAGAAACATACGAAATCCACAAACTATTTACGCTAGAATAACAAACGATGTTACAGGATGTTTTGAATTAACAGAATTTCAGTTAGATGTTGTCTTAGGCCCAGATTATATTGAACCATCAGACTTTATACTATGCGATAATTTAGATGACGGAAATGATAAAAATGGCCGTGTAATTTTTGATTTATCATCGAAAAACAACGAAATTCTAGGAGGACAAGATCCATCAAATTTCAATATTTTTTATTATACCTCTTTATCTGATGCCGAAAACCGTACAGGTGAAATTCCAAATTCTTATTATAATTCTACACCTAACTTAGAAGAAGTATTTATTAGAATTGAAGAAGTTTCAAATACAAACTGCCGAAGTATTACATCTTTAAATTTAATAGTAAACGAAGCACCAGATAGTTTTGATTACACACTTATACAATGTGATGAAGATGGCTTGGCTGATGGTTTAACTCTATTTAACTTAACAGAAGTTAACGAGTTACTTACTGGCGGTTTTTCTGATAGATCCATAAAGTTTTACACAGATACTGAAAAAAACAACGAGGTAAATGGCAATTCTTTTAATAACAATATAAACCCTCAAATTATATATGTAGAAGTAATAAATAACTTAACAGGGTGTACTAGCAATTCTCAATTAACACTAGATGTTACTGCAACAGACTCTAACAATGCATTTCTAACTAACTGTGATGATGATGGTATTGAAGATGGCTTACACGTTTTTGATTTAACAGATGCTAATACTGATATTATAAGTGGGTTACCAAGCGGATTAAATATTGTTTATTATGCAACTTTTAACGATTCTGTTTTAGAACAAAACCCTCTAAGCACAACATACACCAATACTACCCCATACTCGCAAACTATTTATGCCAGAGTTGAAAATGACAATAATTGCTTCGGCATAAGTCAAGTTTTCTTATATGTTTTTCCTTTACCTGATGTTAAAGCCGAAGATTTAACATACTATTGTTTAAATAATTTTCCTGACACAATTACAATTGATGCTGCAATACGAAACGACATTCCAAGTAATTATACCTACAATTGGTCTAATGGCGATACTGCTTACGAAACCACAATAAACGCTCCAGGAACCTATACAGTAACGATTACAAATAGAAATAACTGCTCAAAAACTAGAACAATAACCGTAGATCCTTCAAACATTGCTAGTTTCGAAACACCAGCATTTAATGTAACCGATGCCACCCAAAATAACACTATAACCGTTTTTGTGTCTGGCGAAGGTACATATCAATATAGCCTTACCGACGAAAATAATAATACCATTAAACCCTATCAAGACAGTAACTTTTTTGAAAACGTATACCCAGGCATTTACAATGTATTAGTAAGAGATATTAAAAACGACTGTGGAACTGTAAACAAACCTGTTTCTGTTATTGGATTCCCTAAGTTTTTCACCCCTAATAACGATGGTGTAAATGATACTTGGCAAGTTTTAGGAGTTTCTAGTTTATTTCAACCCAACTCAAAGATTCATATTTTTGATAGGTTTGGAAAGTTATTAAAACAAATATTACCAACAGAACCTGGTTGGGATGGATATTTTAATGGACAAATATTACCTGCAGACGATTATTGGTTTTCTGTAAAACTTCAAGATGGCAGAGTTTATAAAAATCATTTTTCATTAATTAACTAAGTCAAAAATGCAGAACATCGAATAAAATGCATTTTATCCGATATATTTTGCATTTCATCCAAATAATATCTACTTTTCGCAATCAATTAGCCCCAACTAATTGTAATATTTAGCTATTAATGAACAAACTAGAAAACACCTACAAGTTATGAGATGTATTTACTTCATATTACTTATAATTTTTTTCAATATTAATTTTGTGTTTTCTCAACAAATATCGATTGACGATACTGTAGGTTTACAACCCCTTATAGAAAACAATTTAGTAAATGGCTGTGTCGATATTACTAACATAAGCTCATCAGTAAACGGGGCTTCAAGTGGTTTTTCAAGTTATGCTTATTTTGAAAGAGCTAGCTCTAATTTCCCTTTTCAAAACGGGATTATGTTATCTACTGGAGGAGCTGCATCTGGAGGAAACTCAGTAAGAACTCCAACCTTAAGCGAAGGCTCTACAACATGGGGAACAGACCCAGATTTAGAAACCGCTTTAGGCATTACAAATACCGTTAACGCTACCTCAATAGAATTCGATTTTGTATCGATTTCAAATCAATTTCAATTTAATTACCTATTAGCATCAGAAGAATATTCGGGTATTAACCCTTGTCAGTTTTCAGATGGTTTCGTTTTTCTTATCAGAGAAGCTGGCACAACAGACCCATACCAAAACATAGCTATAATACCAGGCACAACAATTCCAGTAAATACAAATACCATACACGACGAAATTTTTGGTGTTTGCCCTGCCGAAAACGACGAATACTTTCAAGGTTATAATTTAGGCGACACCAATTACAACGGAAGAACTACGGTTTTAACAGCATCTGGAACCATACAACCAAATGTTACATATCATATAAAATTAATAATTGCCGACCAAACAGATGGCACCTATGATTCGGCTGTATTTATTGAAGGCGATAGCTTTAGAGTTCTAGATTTAGGAGAAGATATAACCACCTGTGCAAGTTCTGCAACATTAGATGCAGATTTACAAAACCCACTTATCTCTTATGCTTGGTACTTAAATAACGTTTTAATAACTGGCGCGGTTGGCCCTACCTATACTGCAGTACAAGATGGTACATATCGTGTTGAAGCTTCAGTTCCTGTAAATGGCACCACCTGTGTTGAAGAAGATGAAATTGAAGTGGTTCTTAACACAGAAGAACCTATGCCTCCAATAACCGATTACCAATTATGCGACGATTCTAGTGGCGATGGAACCGAAATATTCAATCTATCAACAAAAGACTCCGAAGTTATTGCAAATGCGCCATTTACCAACTACATATTTAGTTACCATTACTCAGATAACGAAGCAAGGTTAAACATTAACCCAATAACTACACCTATACCAAATACATTAAATCCGCAACCCATTTTTGTTAGAGTACAAGATTCTGATAGTAATTGCTTTTCTTACACGACTTTTAACTTAATTGTTAACCCGCTTCCTAGCATAGTAGATCCTACACCACTACAAGTATGCGATGGCGATGATTCTCCAGATGGGTATGCTGTTATAGATTTAACCGAAAAGGACAACGAAATTACATCTGGACAAACCAATTTGGTTGTATCCTACCATTATAACCCACTAGACGCTAGTACTGGCAACAACCCAATACCAACTCCATATATAAACACCAATACACCAAATGAATTGGTATATGTAAGAGTAATAGATACTACAACAGGATGCATTACAACCACCGAGTTAAATGTTGAAGTAACTGTTAGCCCAACAGTAAACCGAGACACCCAATATCTTGATGCTTGCGATAGAGATTTAGATGGCGAAGCTACTTTTGATTTGACTGAAGTTATTAGTAGCATTTTAAACGGATTAACAGGAGTTTCCACAACATTTCATACCACTTTTGATGATGCCCAAATGAATATTAATGCTATTGCAGACGAAACAAATTACCAATACACAAACGCTATTATAGAACCTGGTTCTGCAACCATATATTTAAGAATTGAAGATGATACAACTGGCTGTGCAACCATTGTTCCTTTTGAAATTCATACCAACTTACTTTTAACAGGAACAGATACTGGCGACTTTGCGCTTTGTGACAACAATGATGATAGTACAGACACGCTAGATTTTGATTTGAATACAATTGAAACCTTTATCGCTAACGATTTACCAAATAATATAACAGTAACCTTTTACGAAGATGAAACCGATAGAGACAATGGTGTTAATGCCCTAGACAAAACCTTGCCTTATGCCGCTGTAAGCCCGCAAACCTTATACATCACAATAGAAGACGGAGGCTGTATAGAAAGTACAGAAATTACATTACTAGTTAACCCTATTCTATTATTTGGTAATGTTGTAATTCCATATTGCGATGATAATGATGATGGTATAGCCAGTATAGAATTAGCATCGTTAGACGAAACAATAACAGGAGGAAACCCTCATTTTACTGTTACTTATTTTGATAATGATGCAGATGCACAAAATAATAACACCGCAAACCAACTTCCACCTTTTTATAATAATACAAATCCAATTGAAACTTTATATGCTCGTATAGAAAGTATAAATTCAGGATGCTCTACTGTAAATCCATTTCAAATTGAAGTTTTAGTTGCGCCTTCAAGCACAAATCCTTCAAACGAAGTTATTTGTGATAACGACCAAGACGGTTTTTCTATAATAAATCTTGAAGATAAAATTGATGAAGCCGTAACAAGCAGAACAGGTTTAACCATAGATGTATTCACTTCATTTGATGATGCCGATAACAATGTCCTTGCAAATGCCATACCGGTTTCAGAAAGAAGCACATACAATTCTAACACCCAAACCATATACATTAGAGTTGAAGATGCTGTTAGTGGTACTGGTTGCTACTCTATAGTTTCATTTGAAGCAATAATAAATACATTACCAATAATACCAACAGACATTCTGTTTCAAGTTTGCGAAGATGATGGCGATAATTTTGCCGATTTTATACTCATTGAAACCGATGATGCTGTACTTAACGGCCAAACTGGTAAAGAAGTATATTATTTTGAAAACGAAATTGATGCCCTAAATGGTAACTTATCAAACGCTATAGATAAAACTTCTGCATATAACTCAGACTCAAAAACAATATATGTTAGAGTCGAAAACATTACAGATGCTACATGTTACAGCACTAGTTCTATTGAAATTCAAGTTGCCCCAGACCCTATTTACGATCCTATAGTAGATTTTTTAGTTTGTGATGATTCTAGTAACGATGGTATAAACGAATTTAATCTAGTTGAAAAAGCTAATGAAATTCAAGCTACATCGCCAGATGTTTTAAACATCACATTTCATTTAACACCTCAACAAGCCGAAGAAAACGATAGCCCTTTACCAGACACATATACCAATGTTAGTAACCCACAAAGTATATATGTTAGAATAGAAAGCAGTGCTTCGTTTTGCTATGTTGTAGAAGAACTAGGTATAAACATTGTTGCTGCCCCAGATGTACATGTTGGTTCGCCTTCTTTAACCCAATGCGCAGCAGCTTCTGATGGTATTGCAATTTTCGATTTAACCTATTATAATATAGACACACAAACTGCCGACTTTGAGGTATTAGATCGTGTAAAAAGCAATTTATCGTTAAATTATTTTAACGAATTATCAGACATAAATCATAACGACGGGCTGGACAATAGTAACGAAATTACTAATCCGTCAAGTTTCAACTCTACCGCCAAAACAATTTACATAAAAGTAGCAAACAACCTAACAAGTTGCTTTAGCATAATACCTGTAAACCTTTTTGTTAACTTACCACCTTCAATACATACTATTGGCACAATTTCTATTTGCGATAACGACACAGACACCTATGATTTATCTCAAGTAAACACCATGGTTGTTGATGATACTTCGGCAGTCAATATTTCGTATCACAACAACCAAAATGATGCAGAAAATAACGTGTCTCCTTTAAGTAATACATTTAATTATACATCTAGCAACCACGAAATTTTTATTAGAGTTTCAGATATTACATCTGGTTGCGCTATAATAACATCTTTTAACTTACAAATAAATGAAAACCCCATAGCAAACACACCACCAGATTTAGTTGATTGTGATGATGATTATGATGGTATGCTAAATTTCAACCTAACAGCCAATAACAACATTATATTAGGAAGTTTAAACCCTTCAAATTTCAACATTACTTTTTATGATGTTATAGATAATGCCGAAACAAAAACCAATGCGTTACCAAACATCTATACATCAACCAATGGCGAAACCATTTTTGCAAGACTCGAAAATAACAATACAGGATGTTTTAGTGTTACCCAATTTAATTTAAGAATTAATCCTTTACCTATAGTTCCAATAAACGAAATTGTACCACTTTGTAACGATTTACCAGTAACCGTTATAGCAGATACTGGAATTGCAGGAGACACCTATTTATGGTCTACAGGCGAAACCACTAACCAAATAACAATTAGCCCCGCAAATGCAGGAAACTACTTTGTAACCGTTACTAGACCCAATGTTATAGGAAACGATTGTTCTTATACGCACAATTTTGTTGTTATTCCTTCTGATGAAGCAGAAATAATAGTAACTCCAACGGTTCATTTTGCCGACCCTAATAGCATTACTGTAGAAATTGATAATTCAAGAATTGGAGATTATGTTTTTATTTTAGATGGCGGAGAACCTCAAAACTCTAATATATTTAATAACGTGGCTTTTGGCGAACACATTGTTACTGTTAGAGATTTAAATGGTTGTATGGATGTATCAAAAGAAGTTTTTGTTTTTGACATTCCAAAATTTGTAACACCTAATAACGATAATGTTTATGATACTTGGCATATAATTGGAGCAGACCAATTACCAGGCACGGTAGTTTACATATACACTAGACATGGTAAACTAATAAAAATGCTCCCTTATAATTCTACTGGCTGGGATGGTACATATAACGGCCAAAACATGCCCTCTGATGATTATTGGTTTTCTGCTGATATTATTCAAAATGGCGAATCATTCAATATTAGAGGACATTTTGCTTTAAAAAGGTAAACACACTTATAAAAAATATATTTTTTAGTATTTTAACTTATAATTTAAACCTTTAGGGATTATTTAAGTCAAATATTATTAAAATAACATATTTTAGTATTTCGACTTTAAATTATATTTATCCCTATGTTTGGTGTAATAGCTAAAAAACAACCCCTAAAACTAGTTTTATATATTTTAATTATAGCATTTAGTTTTAAAGGCTATTCGCAATTAAGTAAAAAACATTATATCCCGCCATTAACCAGCTCTGCACTTGGAAATGCTAATGCAGAAGACCAATACATATACTTATCAACCCCAAGTAAAACCAATATATCTTATACCATTATACCCGTTGGCTTACCAGCTACAAGTTATATTACAGGTACAGTATCTAATACTACGCCAGAGCAAATTGCTATTGGATCTGGTAATGGCCAATTATTTATCCCATCAACAGAAACCAGCAAAATTGTTAACGACAGAGGTTTTATAATCGAAGCCGAAGCTCCCATTTATGTTTCTGTAAGAATGAATGCTGGAGGTGGCGCACAAGCTGGCGCCTTAGTTAGTAAAGGGCTTTCTGCTCTTGGCCATACTTTTAGAGTAGGAAGTTATACTAACGGCAACCCACAAGACAATTACTTAAATTTTGTATCGGTAATGGCTACTGAAGATAATACACAAATTAACTTTAGTAATTTACCGGCCGGATTAATCATAAAAAATTATACAGGAACAACACCAATAAATGCAACCTTAAACGAAGGCGAAAGCTATACTATAGCAACAAATTGCAATGAAGCAACGGTTAACCAAGATGGTTTAATAGGATGCTTAATAGAAGCAAACAAACCCATTGTAGTAAATTGTGGCTCTACCAATGGTAGTTTTGGCACAGGTAATGGGCGAGATTACGGGATAGACCAGATTGTAGATGTAACCAAAATAGGAACAGAATATATTTTTGTAAAAGGCGATGGCGATAATGCTTGGGAAAACATTTTAATTGTAGCGCATACCGATAACACAACAATAAGTATTAACGGAAATGCATCTGTTACCACCATAAACGCAGGTGAATATTATGTCATTGAAGGACACCAATATAATGCAAACGGAAATATGTATGTAGAAACTTCACAACCTGTTTTTGCTTACCAAGGTGTTGGAGGTTTAGGAAATAGTGGCACACCTAATGAAGCCAATCAAGGTTTATTTTTTGTACCACCATTAAGCTGCGAAACACGTGGAAATTTAGACAATATAGCTAACATAAATAACATTGGTAGCACCAATTATTCTGGCGGTATAACAGTTGTAACCAAAGTTGGAGCAACCATAACAATTAATGGCGCACCCATTGGAGTAGCACCAAACCCTGTTGATGGAAAACCAGATTATATTACTTATAAAGTAAAAGGACTAAATGGCAATATTGCTGTACAAAGTGATGATGAACTGTATTGCGCTTATTTTAATTACAACGGCTCTGCAACCTCAGGAAGTTTCTATTCTGGATTTCCCTCGGCACCCGAAATAAATTTTGATGCGCAATTTGCTACCCTAGGAAACTGTATACCAAACATAACTCTCGAAGCTGCAAACACGCAAAGTTTCGATAGTTTTAAATGGTTGTTCGATGATGGCTCTGGCACAGGTTTTATTGACTTAATGATTACCACCTCAACCATTACACCAACATTACCTGGAAAATACAAATTAATAGGTATAATTACTTGTACAGGCGAAGAGTTAGAATCTATTGAAATACCCATTAGCGTTTGCCCAGACGATAGAGATAATGATGGTATAATTGATAATATTGATATTGATAATGATAATGACGGTATATTAAACTGTACAGAATCTAAAGGCAATGTAACCCTAGATTTATCAAACACAAGACCGCCAATACTAAGGTTTCAAGACGGAACCACAGATACATCCATAGCAACAGATAATATCACTATAAATCGTGTAAGTGCCGGAACTAGTTCTATTACCCTATCAAATACAGGAAACATAACTAGTAATATTCCTGCAACCACAAACGGAGACAACACTTACGCTTTAACATTCTCTGAACCTGTAAATGTTAAGTTTTCAGAAGATATTGCGGTAACACACACAACTATTAATAATGAATTTTTTGTGGCTAAAATTTTACCAGTAAACAAAAACATTACACTATTAGACCCTGACGATAGGCTTTTAATAGATTCTAATTTTGATGGTGTTTTTGAAACTGGAGTTACACAAATTTCAGGTTCAGAAATACATTTTAAATTCAACCCTACTCCAACTGGCACAACACCTTATGAATTTTTAGCCAATCAAGTTGAAGGCTTTACATTTGTTCATTATTTAGAAAACAATGCTTCAAATTCTATTTTTTCAGGCATCTTATCGCTTACCTGTTTTAAAAATGATAATGATATAGATGGCATAAAAGATGCTTTTGATTTAGATAGTGATAATGATGGTATTCCAGACCACATAGAAAACCAAGGGCAATTAATTGCTTTATCTTTTACCGATACCGATTTAAATGGTTTAGATGATGTATTTAACGAAGCACACACACCTATCGATACCGATAATGATGGCGTTTTAGACTTTTACGATTTAGATAGTGATAACGATGGTATTTTCGATTTAATAGAAACTGGCCAATTAGGCACCTTGTCGGACACCGATTTAAATGGCATTGAAGACGGCCCAACTTATGGCACTAATGGATGGGCAGATAATGCAGAAACCACACCAGATAGTAATGAAATAGGTTATACACTAAACGATTTAGATAATGATACTATATTTTCATATTTAGATTCCGATAGCGATAATGATGGTTGTAACGATGTTATTGAAGCTGGTTTTTATGATGCAAATAACGATGCCATTTTAGGCAACACATTAGCGACTACAAATGCATTAGGAATGGTTAACAATGCCACCGATGGATATACAATACCAAACACCAATTATCTTATTTCTGCACCTTTAACTATTACAACTCAACCAACAAACACCATAGTATGTCAAGCATCAAATACGCTAATTACTATGGCATCAACCGAAGCCGAGACCTACCAATGGGAAGTAAATACAGACGGTGTTAATTGGAATACAATAACAGATAACATTAATTATAATAACTCACAATCAACAAGCTTAAGTATTTTAAACACGCCATTATCTTTTAACACCTATAAATATAGAGTTAAGATAGACAGAAATGGGAATAGTTGCGGTTTATATTCTAATGAAATTGAATTAACTGTAAACCCATTACCAATTGTAAATTCTCCCGTTGTTTTAATACAATGCGACGATGATGATTTAGCCACTTTAGGTTTTAGCCCTTTCAATTTAACCGAGGCTAATAATAAAATATCTACAAACGCTACAAACGAAATATTTACATATTTTTTAACAGAAGCAGCAGCTATATCTGGAGATACTGCAAGTTCAAATTACATTAACAATCCAACAACATTCGAAAACAGAACAATAAGTTCAGATACTGTTTGGGCTAGAATAGAATCTGCTTTAGGTTGTGCTTCTGTGGCGCAAATACAACTTAATGTCTCTACAACCGTAGTCCCGTCATCTTTTATTGTAAACTTTAATCAATGCGACGATTTTCTTGATATAAATGGTAACGACAATTCTAACAATAACAACAGAGATGGTATTGCTAGCTTCAACTTTAGTAGTGTTTCTGCAACTATAACTAGCTTTATTCCTCCTGGACAAACCATTTTACCACCGCGTTATTACAGAAATGAAACTGATGCTTTAGCCGAAATTAATGAAATTACAGACCCTTCAAATTATAGAAATATAGGCTATCCTGATTCGCAATATATTTATGTTAGAATAGATAGTGCCATCTCTAATGATTGCTTAGGCTTAGGAGCACATATCTTATTAAATGTAGAACCCTTACCTGTAGCAAATACTGTTACAATAAATAATCAATGTGATGATGATGAAGATGGCGAATACCCATTTAATACCTCGCAAATAGAAACCGATGTATTAGGCACCCAAAACCCAGCCAATTTTACAGTTTCATATTTTGACGAAAACGGCGATACCTTACCAAGCCCTTTACCAAACCCATTTATAACAGCAACACAAACTATAACCATTCGTGTTACAAACAATACAACTACAGCACCAGACGGGCCATGTTACGATGAAACTAACGTCACCTTTACAGTAAACAAACAACCATTTGCAAACTCTATTCCGGACCAGATAGTATGCGACGGAAGTTCTAGCGACGTTGATAATGATGGCTTATACCCATTTAATACCTCAACCTACACAAGTACCATTTTAGGCTCACAAATTGGCATGGAAATTTATTATGATTATAGCGATGAAAACGGAAACTTATTGCTCAATCAACCAAGCTTACCAAACCCTTTAAATTCTAGAAATCAAACTATTAATGTAAAAGTTGTAAACCCAAACAATTTAGAGTGTGTAGCTAATACCACTATAAACCTAACCGTAAATCCTTTACCAGAATTTACTGTAGATACACCAAGGCTTGTTTGCTCGTCCGATCCTACATTTTCAATTAACCTAGAACCTTTTGAAGCAAACCCTACAGAAATTTTTAATTACGAGTGGCTATGGACAAGCATAGATGGCACAACCGTTAATCAATTTGTATCGAACAACCGCAACATATCAGTTTCTATTCCAGGAACCTACAGCATTACGCTTACAAAAACCGATGGTAGTAATTGCTCTAAAACTCAAACTATATTTGTTGATGCATCAGAAAAAGCAACTATAACCCATAACGATGTAAGCATAATTGACCTTTCTGAAAATAACTCTGTAACCATTAACCCAACTAATTTGGGCATGGGTAATTATGAATACGCTTTACAAGAAGAAGGCTCTACCCTTATAAATTATCAAACAGAACCTTTTTTTAATAATATAAAACCTGGTTTTTACACCATTCATGTTAAAGATAATATTTGCGGAGTTTCAACACTAAACATCTCTGTTATTGGCTATCCAAAATATTTTACACCTAATGGTGATGGTATTAATGATGTTTGGAAAATTCAAGGTATAGACAACCGTATTCAACCAAACAGTACCGTTTTAATTTTTGATCGCTACGGAAAATTAATAAAACAATTATTAGTGCAAGATGCTGGCTGGGATGGTACTTTTAACGGAAACATTTTATTAAACGACGATTATTGGTTTAAAGTTTTTTTAGAAGATGGCAGAACATTTTCTGGGCACTTTACTTTAAAACGTTAAAGCCTAAATTTATATTAGTTAAATTTCAAATTCCATCAACTTTAAGTAATTTAGACATTTAATAATTACTTTAGGTTTTTTTAGGAATATGCAGTTTAAAATTGAATCGGAATTTAAACCAACAGGAGATCAGCCAGAAGCTATAAAACAACTTGTTAATGGCATTAACTCAAATGAAAAGTACCAAACACTACTTGGCGTAACAGGCTCTGGAAAAACATTTACCGTTGCCAATGTTATTAAAGAAGTGCAACGTCCAACATTAGTTTTAGCACATAATAAAACATTAGCCGCACAACTGTATTCTGAGTTTAAACAGTTTTTTCCAAATAATGCTGTTGAGTATTTTGTTTCGTATTACGATTATTATCAACCAGAAGCTTATATTCCCGTATCTGGAGTTTATATAGAAAAAGATTTATCTATAAACGAAGAAATTGAAAAAATGAGATTAAGCACAACATCATCTCTGCTTTCTGGTAGACGAGATGTTTTAGTTGTTGCCTCTGTATCTTGTTTATATGGTATTGGAAACCCAATTGAGTTTCAAAAAAACGTAATTACCTTAGAGAGAGATCAAGTAATTTCAAGAACAAAACTATTACACCAACTCGTGCAAAGTTTATACTCTAGAACCGAATTAGATTTTAAACACGGTAATTTTAGAATAAAAGGAGATACTGTAGACGTGTTTCCTAGTTATGCTGATGATGCTTTTAGAATTCACTTTTTTGGAGATGAAATAGAAGACATTGAATCTTTTAACATACAAACCAATGAAGTTGTAGAAAAATATGATAGGCTAAACATATATCCTGCAAACATGTTTGTAACGTCGCCAGATGTTTTACAAAACGCTATAAAAGACATTCAAGACGATTTAGTAAAGCAACACGACTATTTTAAAGATATTGGAAAACACCTAGAAGCAAAACGCCTAAAAGAACGAACGGAGTTTGACTTAGAAATGATTCGTGAACTTGGTTATTGCTCGGGCATTGAAAACTATTCTCGTTATTTAGATGGCCGATTACCTGGTACACGTCCCTTTTGTTTATTAGATTACTTTCCAGACGATTTTTTAATGGTTGTAGATGAAAGCCATGTTACTATCTCTCAAGTACATGCCATGTATGGTGGAGATAGAAGCAGAAAAGAAAACCTAGTAGAATATGGTTTTAGATTACCTGCAGCCATGGACAACAGACCATTAAAATTTGAAGAGTTTGAAATGCTTCAAAACCAAGTTATATACGTAAGTGCTACACCAGCAGATTACGAGTTACAAAAAACCGATGGTGTGTATGTAGAACAAGTTATTCGTCCTACTGGGTTATTAGACCCCATTATTGAAGTACGTCCCAGCTTAAATCAAATTGATGATTTAATAGAAGAAATACAACTACGCGTTGAAAAAGACGAACGTACTTTAGTAACTACACTTACTAAACGTATGGCAGAAGAATTAACCAAATATTTAGACAGAATACAAATAAGGTGCCGCTACATACATAGCGATGTAGATACTTTAGAGCGTGTAGAAATTATGCAAGATTTGCGTAAAGGTTTATTTGATGTACTTGTTGGTGTAAACTTACTACGCGAAGGTTTAGATTTACCAGAAGTATCGTTAGTTGCTATTTTAGATGCCGACAAAGAAGGTTTTTTACGTTCTGCTCGTTCTTTAACACAAACAGTTGGTAGAGCTGCCAGAAACCTAAATGGTAAAGCTATAATGTATGCCGATAAGATTACAAAAAGCATGCAAAAAACCATTGACGAAACCGAATATAGACGCGAAAAACAAATAGCTTACAATACAAAACACAACCTTACACCTAAAGCTTTAAATAAAAGTTTAGACAACGTACTTTCTAAAAACTCTGTAAGTACATATAGTTACGAACTTGAAGCCTTAAAAGCAGCCGAGCCAGAAAGCGAATATTTAAGCAAACCCGAACTTGAAAAGAAAATTAGAGAAAAACGAAAGCTTATGGAAGAAGCTGCAAAAGCACTAGACTTTATTGTAGCAGCAAAACTACGAGATGAAATTAAAAACTACCAAACTAAATTAGAAAAGCTAAAAGTATAAACACTTCTAGCTTTTCATTAATTTACTTGAGTAAATTATAATCAACACTATTATATTTGTTCTTTTAGAGTAAATCTAAAAAAAGTAGGTCTTAGTTATATTGTGTTTTAAAAATATCTATCAACACATCTGGAGGTACTATTTTATTAGGAAAGCTTTCCATTAAATACAAAACTTTAGTAATAGATTCGTGGCTAAGCCCCATTCTTAAACCAAAGTTGTATAACTTTATAACTCCAGTAGAGTTATTATCATAGTTGTTTTCTTGTTCAATATTCATTAATAAAACAAGCCTATGAAACTGAACTATGCGTTCGCTATGAGATTTTAAGTGTGTATATGTTACTGGATTTTCCAATAAATACTCAAAATCTTCTCTAGAAATATCTAACTGTTTTGCCACACCTAATAAAAAATTATATTCTAATCTTTTAATGTCTTTATCGTGTTTAGCAAAAGCTATCATTTCTGATAAAAGGCTCAATTTTTCTACTCTATTTACCATTTTTAAGGGTTTTCTTTAGGGATAAATTAATTACTATATAAAGTTACACAGAAGAGGCTATAAATAATCGTAGATATAATGTATCTTATCGAAAAACAGTAGGTATTTAGTCGTTAAATTCAATTACTTCGTCAAGAATTATTTTTTTTCAACTAACAAATTTACTTTTCATCTTTTTTAAAATTATTAACCCAAACAAAAACAATCAACACAAAAACCTAAAAATCAACTGCTTACGTCAAAAAATCTATTTCATGTTTTAAATTTCAAATTTCAACTTTTAAGGTATCTTTGCACAAGATTGTTAAACGTTAGTTACGATAATGTTAAGGATTAAAATCGATGAAATGCACATGCTAAAAGCCATTAAATAAAAGCTATGACAAATAATGATATATTAAAAAAGCTAAGAGTAGCTTTAAAACTACGGGATGATGATATTGTAAAAATATTGGCCCTTGTAGATTTTAGAATTTCTAAAAGCGAGCTTGGTGCTTTTTTTAGAAGAGAAGACCACCCAAAATACATGGAGTGTGGCGATCAAATTCTGAGGAATTTTTTAAATGGTTTGGTTATTCATCTTAGAGGCCCAATGCCTAAAAAGATTGAAAAATTACCACAAAAAAAGAGCAACAAATAAATGTTGCTCTTTTTTATAAAATTAAAATACTAAACTTAGTATTTATACTTTAATTTAAGATAATACTTGTTGTACTTTATCTGCTGCTTCTTGAAACTCTGTTGCACTCATTACATCTAGTCCTGAGTTATCAATTAGTTCTTTTGCTATATCTGCATTTGTACCTTGTAAACGTACAATAATTGGCACTTCAATATTACCCATGTTTTTATAAGCATCAATAACACCTTGGGCAACACGATCGCAACGTACAATACCTCCAAATATGTTTATAAGAATAGCTTTTACAGCTGGGTCTTTTAATATAATTTTAAATGCAGCTTCAACACGTGCAGCATCGGCAGTACCTCCAACATCTAAAAAGTTAGCTGGCTCACCTCCTGCTTGTTTAATTAAATCCATGGTTGCCATAGCTAAACCAGCTCCATTTACCATACATCCAACATTACCATCAAGATCAACGTAATTTAAACCAAGCTCTCCGGCTTCAACTTCAATAGCGCTTTCTTCACGTACATCGCGTAAATCAATATAATTTTTATGCCTGTATAATGCATTATCATCAATAGTTACTTTAGCATCAACAGCCATTATTTTATTATCGCTTGTTTTTAAAACGGGATTAATTTCAAATAAAGACGAATCAGATTTTACGTAAGCTGTATAAAGGTTAGTAACAAATTTTGTCATTTCTTTAAATGCTACGCCAGATAAACCTAAGTTAAAAGCAACACGTCTTGCTTGAAATGGCATTAAACCAACCGCAGGATCAACCTCTTCTGTAAATATTAAATGTGGGGTTTCTTCTGCAACAGTTTCAATATCCATACCTCCTTCAGTAGAATACATTATCATGTTACGACCTGTACCTCTATTTAATAAAACGGATACATAAAACTCACTTGTTTCACTTTCTCCTGGGTAATATACATCTTCGGCAACTAAAACTTGGTGTACACGCTTACCTTCGGCAGAAGTTTGCGGCGTTACTAAATCCATACCTATTATTTGCCCTGCAATTTCTTCTACTTCTTGTAAATTTTTAGCAAGCTTAACGCCTCCGCCTTTTCCTCGACCTCCTGCATGCACTTGTGCTTTTATAACATGCCAGCTTGTTCCTGTTTCGCTAGTTAATTGCTTTGCAGCTGCTACTGCTTCGTTTGCATTTTGAGCAACAATACCTCTTTGGATACGTACGCCAAAACTGCTTAATATTTCTTTACCTTGGTATTCGTGTAAATTCATAATATTGCTTCTGTTTTAAGATTCACAAATGTAAATAATAGCGTTTACTTACCCTAATATTTATTTATTAAAACTTATATAAATTAATTTACTACTCAGCACTTGTTAAATAATTAACAAAATGTTTAATTTGATATATTTTTTATTTTTTTATTTTTTTTTTGAGGCAAAGAAATATCTTTGAAAAAAATTTAAATAACTATGTTAGATAATCAGTTGCTTAAAATTGCACAAGATTTTGGAAGTCCAGTATATGTTTATGATGCTGAGAAAATTGAACACCAATATAAAAGACTTACTACAGCTTTTAAAGGTGTAAAAAAGTTAAAGATAAATTATGCTGTAAAAGCTTTATCTAACATTTCAATATTAAAATTTTTAAAATCGTTAGGTTCTGGTATCGATACAGTATCTATACAAGAAGTTAAACTAGGTTTAGCTGCTGGTTTTTCGCCAGATCAAATTATATATACTCCAAACGGGGTATCTTTAGACGAGATTGAACAAGCTGCAAAACTAGGTGTAAAAATAAATATTGATAATCTTTCTATTTTAGAACAGTTTGGTACAAAACACCCTAAAACACCTGTTTGTATTCGTATTAACCCTCATGTTATGGCTGGCGGAAATGCAAACATTTCTGTTGGGCATATAGATTCTAAATTCGGAATTTCAATCCATCAAATACCACATATATTACGTATTGTTGAAAATACTAAAATGACAATAAACGGAATTCACATGCATACAGGTAGTGATATTTTAGATATTGAAGTATTTTTATACGCTAGCGAAATATTGTTTGATACCGCTAAACAATTTAAAAATTTAGATTTCATAGATTTTGGTTCTGGATTTAAAGTACCTTATAAGCAAGGAGATATTGAAACCAATATTGAAGAATTAGGTAAAAAACTATCGGCAAGGTTTAACGAGTTTTGTAAATCTTACGGTAAAGATTTAACTCTTGCTTTTGAGCCTGGCAAATTTTTAGTAAGCGAATCGGGTAGTTTTTTAACTCAAGTAAACGCTGTAAAACAAACAACATCGACAGTTTTTGCACAAATAGATTCTGGTTTTAACCACTTAATTCGTCCTATGTTTTATGGTTCTCATCATGATATAGTAAACATATCAAACCCTAAAGGTAGAGAACGTTTTTATACTGTAGTAGGCTACATTTGCGAAACCGATACTTTTGGAAATAACAGACGTATTAATGAAATTAATGAAGGTGATATTTTAAGCTTTAAAAACGCCGGTGCCTATTGCTTCTCTATGGCTAGTAATTACAACTCTAGATATAGACCAGCCGAAGTATTATGGTATAATAATAAAGCGCATTTGATTAGAAAAAGAGAAACGTTTAACGATATTTTAAACAATCAAATAGAAGTAGACTTTAAATCAAAAAAGGAAACTGCATTAGCTAAATAATTGTTTTTATATAAACTAAAAAAAGGCTTTAAAACATAAGTTTGTTTTAAAGCCTTTTTTATTTGAAATAAATGCCACATAGTTTAGTTTAATAATAAAAACCTCCTATTTTTGAAAAAACTCAATATTTAATGGATTTTACAAACCCTCTGGTTTATGGTGTACCTTGCTTTCTTGGTTTCATTTTACTAGAATTATCATATAGCAAACACCATAAAGACAAAAAGGATTTGTATGAATGGAAAGACTTAGCCGCAAGTCTTACCATGGGCATCGGTTCAACCATTATAGCTCCCCTTACAAAAACAATTGCCGCCATAGTATTGTTTAATTTTATTTATAATCTATTTAACCCAATTATAGATGGTGTTAGAACAAACATTATGGGCTGGGAATCTTTTGGGTATGCTTGGTATATATGGCTATTATGCCAATTAGCAGACGATTTTAGCTACTATTGGTTTCATAGGCAAAACCATAATGTTAGGTTTTTATGGGCAGCACATATTGTACATCATTCTTCTGAAAACTTTAACTTAGGAACCGCCGTAAGAAACGGATGGTTTACCATTTTTTACAAACCATTTTTTTACATGTGGATTCCTGCTATTGGTTTCCCTCCAGAAATGCTTGTTGTTTGTCTTGGTATTGAAGCCTTATGGCAGTTTCAATTACACTCGGTATTTATTCCAAAAATGGGAATTATTGAAAAAATATTTAATACCCACACCATGCATCAAGTACATCATGCTCAAAATTTAGAATACATGGATAAAAACCATGGTGGCTTCTTAAATATTTTTGATAAAATGTTTGGCACATGGAAAGAATTAGATGAATCTATTGATATAAAATACGGCGTTACAAAAGCGCCAAACTCATACAATCCATTAATTATCTTAACTCATGAATATAAAGATATATGGAACGATATGAAAAAATCTAAAAACTGGTATCATAAATTCATGTATGCCTTTGCCGCACCTGGCTGGAGCCATGACGGAAGTACTCTTACCATTAAGCAACAACAAAAACTAATAAAAGCAGAAAAAGCTTCAAAAAAAATTAACGAAAACTAATCATTTTATTATTTCAAAATACATTTACTCAAAATATTTGTTAATACTCTAAATTTTATATAATTTTATAGGTAATCCCTAAGTCTTTTTAAATAATTAAAAAAGACTTTATGCCAAATTCAATTTTTAATTCCGTTTTTAGTTTTAAAACCGCAGTTTATTGCTTATTGCTTTGTTTTAAATTATCTTATTCTCAAAACGCATCAATAGACAGCCTTAACCTTTTACTTTCAAAAGAAACAAAAGATGAAAAAAAGCTTGAACTTTTAAATACAATTGTATCTAAAGCTTCAGATATAGATTTTAAAAAAGCAAAATTGCATGCCCAAATCGCTGTAAATCTTGCTAATAAAACCCAAAATAAAATTTGGCAACCCGTTTTTAATGAAATGAAAGGCAGAATTCATGCAAACTTGCTAGAGTTAGACTCTGCCTCCTACCACTTTAACAAAGCTTACAATCAATACCTAAATATAGATAACAAAAAAGGACAAGCCACTACCCTATTTAAAATAGGTTGGGTTTACAAAAAAGGAGGTAATATAGAAAGCGCTATGCAATGCGATTTAAAAGCGCTTAAACTTATGGAATCTATAAATAACAAAGCAGGAATTGCTGGTGCTAACACTAGAATTTCTGAAGATTTATGCCGACAAGAACGATACAACGAGGCTTTAGAGTATGCATTAAAAAACATAGCTTTTTGTAAAGAAAACAATTTGAATACCGAGTTAGTTTACAGCTACACAAATGCAGGTGATGCCACAATTGCAATGAGCAACCCTAAAGATGCCTTTATCTATTTTGATAAAGCATTAAACCTAGCAAAAAAACTAGGTTTCAACCCAATGAGTATGTGCGATTTTATGAATAATCGCGGCAATGCATTAAAACGATTAGGGCGTTATGATGAAGCATTATCAGACTACACTAAAGTACTAGAATTAGCTAAACAAACAAATTACAAAAATGCATCAACAACCGTTGTTGCCAATTTAGGCGAAGTAAACCTTTTAAAAGGCAATTTTAATGAAGCACTAAAATATCAATTGCAAACCATAACGCATCAAGAAAACAATAACGATTTAGCTAACCTTACTGAAAACTATGGGCACGTAAGTACTATTTATGAAAAATTAGGCAATTATCAATTGGCATTAGAGTACCAAAAAAAGGCCAGAGTTATGCGTGATAGTACTGCAAAAATAGAGAGCGACAAAACCATGTCTAATTTATTAACCCAATATGAAACTGAGAAGAAAGAAAGCACTATAGCGGTTCAAAAAACGCAACTTGCCCAACAAAAACTTGTAAAATGGTTAAGTATTGGAGTAGCATGTTTGCTATTAGCCTTTTTGTTTTTTGGCTATAGAAGTTATTTGGCACGTGCAAAAACCAATAAACTATTGGCTGCAAAAAATAAGCAAAACGAATTGCTACTTAAAGAAATACATCATCGTGTAAAAAATAATTTAGAGCTTGTTAAAAGCTTAATAGCATTACAATCTGCACAATTAGAAGACTCTACAACGAAAGATGCAATGATTGCTAGTCAAAACCGAGTTCAATCCATGGGCATTATTCACCAAAAATTATATCAAGGTAAAAATTTAGGAAGTGTAGAAATGAAAGATTACTTCCTTAATCTAGGCGAAGGTATTTTAGACACGTTTAATGCTGATAATAAAGTAAAAATTGAATATGCAATGGATAGCCTAGAATTAGATGTAGACACAGCAGTACCCATAGGTTTAATTGTAAACGAACTTTTAACAAACGCCTTAAAATATGCATTTCCTAAAAACACAAAAGGCAATATATCCATAAGCTTATTAAAACCAAACCCAGCAACATTAACCTTAAAAGTTATTGATAATGGTGTAGGCAAAACAAAACAATTAAAACCAAGAGGTACTGGCTTTGGTTCGCAGCTTATAAAACTATTAACCCAACAACTTAATGGAGAAATGAAAGAAAGTTCGTTAAATGGTACATCTGTGTTTTTTCATTTTAAATTAAATAACGCGGCTTAATGGATGCAAAAACTAAAATATTAATTGTTGAAGATGAAATGATTATTGCTGCAAACATATCATTACAGCTTACTACGCTAGGTTATGAGGTAACAGGCTTGGTTACTAGAGGCGAAGAAGCCTTAATGCATATAGAGCAGCATCAACCAGACATTTTACTTTTAGATATTAATTTAAAAGGAAATATTGATGGTATTGAAACTGCTAAAATCATGCAAAAAACATTTAATATTCCTATTATTTATTTAACAGCTAATGCCGATGAAGCCCATTTTAACAGAGCAAAAGTTACAAACCCATACGCCTTTATCTCTAAACCGTTTAAAAAATTAGATTTAGAACGTGCTATAGAATTAACTGTAAATAGAATTAAAACCGAAAAACAAACAAATAAACCTCTAGTAGAAAAAACTACACCTTTTATTTTAAGCGACAGCATTTTTGTAAGACATTCTGAAAAAATGGTACGCGTTAATATTAAGGATATTTTATACATTGAAGCAGAACGAAATTACTGCCGTATTTACTCTAAAATAAAAGAGTATTTATTGGTAATAACACTAAAAGATCTAGACGAAAAACTACCTCAACAACACTTTATAAGAGTGCATCGCTCATTTATAGTAAATCTCTCTCAAATTGATGAAGTAGCAACTAGCCATATTGTAATTGCTAAAAAAGCCATTCCCGTAAGTAAATCTTTAAAAGAAGAATTACTCAATAGATTACAAACCATATAAGAGGCCTAAACCAATAAAAAAGCTTAGATAAGTTAAAAGATAGTTTCGGACAATAAAACATCACTTTCGTCCTAAACAACTTTTTTTTACCAATGATTATCAGTTATTTAGAATCATAATTACTCCCCTAATTCAATTTACTAAACCTACAAAGGTTTGTAGAGCAAGAATATATTTTTTAGCGCATTAAAAATAACCAACCATAAACCTCATGGCTTATTTATAAGCATAAGCTACAAGGTTTTTAAAGCTAAATAAACAACAATTAATCAAACTAAAAAGTAAAACATTGGTAATAGTATTCCTTTTAAATTATTTGAAAACACGTTAGTCTCTCTAACTATTACCAATGTTTACTTTAATTATCTAAAAACAATCTAATTATGAAAAAAGTAGGTATTATAGGAGGCGCAGGTTTTATAGGTAGCTATATAACAAAACGATTTTTAGAAAGTAATTTTGAAGTAAAAGTATCTACAACCAATATTTCAAACGAAAGCAAGTACGAACACTTAATGAAGCTTAACTACACCGAAAACTTACATATTAGTGAGCTTAATGTAGAAAACAAAAACCAATTACAAGAATTTGTAAAAGACTGCGACATTGTTATTCATGGAGGCACACCATTTCAATTAGATGTAAAAAATCCACAAACCCAACTTTTTAACCCTACAATAAAAGGCACCGAAAACTTTTTAGAGGTTGTTAATAATACACCAAGTATACATAAAGTTGTTTTTATAGCATCTGTTGCCGCATGGAATACTAACTTTCCATTACCAGCAGATGGAAAAACGAGTAACGATAGCTTTAACGAAAAAAGTATTCCGTTTACAAGTACAGAAAGTCACCCCTATGCACAAGCCAAATTTATAGCCAACCAAACAGTCAATACATTTATTAAAACGCATCCAAATTTAGACTTCGAGATAACTAGCGTATCGCCTGTAATGGTTATGGGAAAATCGCTTTCTAATCGAGAAGACTCGACATCTACAAGTTTACAATTTTTATTTAAAGAAAAAATAGCACCCAACCCTTTTATTCAAATGTTTTATGATCAAGACGTAGATTTTGCCATTGTAAATGTAAAAGACGTTGCAGAGGGCGTTTATAAAACTGCAACAATATCTGGATTACACGGAAAAAACTACTTACTAAGTAGCGAAAGCTACCCGGTTTCAGATGTTACACTAATGCTAAATAATCAGCAACCAAAACATGTCGCTAAAATAATTTATCAAAACCAATTAGCAGAGCACGACCTAGGGTTACCATTTCAATCGGTTCAAAAAACTCTAAATGAATATTCAAACTAAAATGTAATAACTATAAATAACAAATTAATTAACCATAAATATCCTAAACAATGAAAAATCAAGTATTAGTATTCGTTCTTGCTCTATCTAGCATGCTGTCTTTTGGGCAAAAAAAACCAAATGGAACCGTATATATCGATCATCCAGCAATTGAAACAGTAGAAGCCATGACAAGAGCATTTGTAGCTGGCGACTCTACAAAAGTATCAAGTTATTTGGCCGAAGATTTTAAATCTTATAACGGTGTAGGCACAACCACAAAACCAAAAGGCCAGAATAAAGCATCTTTTTCTGGTAGTGCAGTAGGTTGGAACAAGGCATTAGACTATTTTTCAATATCTAGAACAAAAGGCGCATATCCCGATGCAATTGAGTATAAAGAAGACAACCAAAAAGATATCGTTTGGGTACAAACCTGGGAAGACATAAAAGGGATGCACAAAAAAACAGGTGTTAAAGTTAATATGCCAGTTCACAGACTTTATGTTGTAAACAAAAACAACAAAATACAAACTGTTATTAGTTATAGCAACGAAAGTATTTTTGATGAAGTAGGCGCTAGTTTTGTAAACAGAACCAATGGCACCATATACAATCATCACGATAATATAAATACAATAAGAAAAGTTATATATGCTTATGAAAATGGAGATGTAGACAAGTGCTTAAGCTATTATAGTGATAATGCCAGATTTAGTAATATTCATCAAAAATTTGGTGAATCGAAAACAAAAACTGAAATAAAACCAATAAGAGAAAAATTTTTAGAAGACTTTGAGTTAGTAAGTATTGATATGATTGGGTATCCTGATTACCTAGAATACGAAATGGGCGATGGCCGAGAAGTATTATCATGGTGGAACTTTCATTTAATACGAAAATCAGACAAAAAAGAGCTTGCAGTTCCAATGCACCTAAGTCATAGCTTTGATGCCGATGGAAAAATAACTGGCGAAATGATTTATTATAGCCAAGCCCTTTTAAGCGAAAAATAACCAACCTAATTAAACCAAAAGGCAGCCTTAACTACTTATTGCTGTCCTTTGGTTTATAACAAAATAGCTAGTTATCCTTTAAATTAAACAAAACATGAAAACACTAATTAATTACAACTACCAACCAGCAACAATAGCATTACTGTGTGTTATAATAACCTTTATAACTCAAAGTTGTAACCAACAAGTAAAAACAACACCTATAGATACAGAACAAGAAATCTCAATTAAAAATGAAACACCAGAGTATTTTTTATTACGACCAGAAGTTGAAAAAGCTTACGGGTACTCGCACGCTGTTAAAATAGGCAATTCAATTAAAATTTCGGGTGCAGTTAGCATGGATGCCAAAGGAAACCCAACAGCTATAAATGATTTAGAGCAACAAATGAAAAATTGCTATGCAGATTTAAATAAAATATTAACCCATTTTGGTTGCTCTTTTAACGACGTTGTTGTTGAAAATATTTTTACTACAAACATGCCTAAATTTTTAGAACATGCTGGATATAGAACCGAAATTTATAAAAACCATTTTCCAACAGGATCTTGGTTAGGTGTAAAAGAATTGGCTATACCAGAATTTTTAATAGAAATAGAGTTAGAAGCGCACAAGCCCAATTAACCAACAAATGCATTTAAATTATGATATATTATTGGCTACATATGCTATACTTATATGTTGGAGCGAAGTTTTTTTGGAAAAAAGTAAATTTAGATGCCAACTTAACAAGACACAGAAGGGTAAGCATTTTAGATTGCGATTCGCTTAAATATATGGCCAACTCCAAATATTTCTATTACATGGATTTTATACGGTTTGAAATTCTTTTTCGATCAAAACTCTATAATAATACATTTAAAAAAGGGTTATTTCCTGTTATTGCTTCTCAAAAAATTATTTACAAAAAACCACTTAAACGATGGTCAAAATTTAGCATTACACTAAACGTAGAAGGATGGGACAATAAATGGGTATACCACAGCCACACCTTTAAACACAAAAATGAGATTTATGCTATTGGAATTACAAAAGTTACATTCTGGAAACATAAAAAAGCTCAAAACATGTCTAAAATACTAAAAGCTAGCGGACTAAACAAACCAGAAAAGCTACCTTCAATAGACATTTTAAACCTTTTTAAAAATGATTATAACATAATAAAAAGCTATGTATAGTACAAAATCACCATTAAAATTACTAACCTATAAAGCTAACCAACATGCAATTAAAACAATAATTAATCACCGCTATAACTCTTGGATTAGCTTCAACAATTATTTGTCATTGGCTTATGCGGAATTCTTCCTTAAAAGAATTATCTTTAAAAACTCCCGCCTGGATTTTAGGCATTATATGGGCTATTATGTTTTTCTTAATGGTTATTGCTCAAGGAAGTGGTGAACAATTTATATATTTTCAATTTTAATAATTTATAACATTAAGAATGGTACCAATAAAATCTAACCGAATTGAATCTATAGATATTTTAAGAGGTGTAGTAATGGTTATAATGGCTCTAGATCATGTTAGAGATTATTTTCATTACGGATCATTTTTTTCAGACCCAACAAATTTAGAAACCACGACTCCATTTTTATTTTTCACACGGTTTATAACACATTACTGTGCTCCTGTTTTTATTTTCTTAGCCGGCACATCGGCATACTTGTATGGTAGCAAAAAAACAAAACCTGAATTATTTAAATTCCTTCTAACTAGAGGTATTTGGCTTATTATTTTAGCCTTTGTTGTAAACAACTTTTTATGGAAATTTGATGTAACTTATAGCTTTATTATTCTTCAAGTTATTTGGGCTATTGGGTTGTGTATGGTGCTTTTATCGTTCATCATTTATTTACCTTTTAAAGTCGTATTAGTATTAGGATTTCTTTTAGTGTCTTGCCACAACCTACTTGATGGTATTGTTATGCAGGGCACAAGTATTAAATCTATAATTTGGTACATTTTACACCAACAACAATTTGTAATTATGGATGGTGGCACCATGGTTGCTTTTGTATATCCAATTATACCTTGGGTTGGAGTTATTATTTTAGGATATTGTTTTGGCTCTTTATACAAAACAGACTTTAATACGGCTAAAAGAAAAAAATGGCTCTTATATTTAGGGCTTTTAGCAACGTTATTGTTTTTTGTAATTCGTGGCTTAAATATATATGGCGATTTAGTTCCATGGGAAATACAAACCACAACAACAAAAACAATTTTATCGTTTTTTAGCATCACAAAATACCCGCCTTCTTTTGTTTATATATTAATTACGCTTGGCCCCGCTTTGCTATTTTTATATGCCGTAGAGAACACTAAAAATAAAGTAACAGATTTCTTTCTAGTTTTTGGTCGTGTTCCATTATTTTATTACTTCCTACACGTTTTTGTTATTCATATTTTAGCTATTTTAGGTATACTAATTTTTGGCGGTAATTGGGAACATATGGTTTTAACAAAAGATGTTTTTGTAAATGCCAAACTTATAAACTATGGTTACTCACTTTTTGTTGTATATTTAGTTTGGATAGGTGTTATTGTTTTTCTATACTTTCCGAGTAAAAAATATATGATTTATAAAGCAAACAACAAAAACAAATGGTGGTTAAGCTACTTATAAAAACAATTAAATGATAAAAAAAGACGAAGGCTTAAAAAGGCGCGTTGGTGTACTTGGTTTATCTGCCAATATTATAAATATTATTATAGGATCTGGAATATTTGTTTTACCTGCAATTGTTGCCAGTTATATGGGGGCTGCTAGTATAATAGCCTATCTTTTTTGCGGATTACTTATGGCTATGATTATGCTTTGCTTTGCAGAAGCAGGAAGCAAAGTAACCACTACAGGCGGACCTTATACATATATTGAAACAGCCTTTGGTAATTACCCAGGTTTTTTAGCTGGTTTTTTTGCTATTGGAAGCAATTTATTTGCCGATGCTGCAGTATCTAACGCCTTAGTCAATGTAATAGGCTCTACTTACCCTATACTTGCTAGCGGCTGGCCAAGATTTATTTTTCTTTTTGTTCTTTTTTACGGTTTAGTTTACATTAATATAATAGGTTTAAAACAAGGTATTGGTTTAGTAAAATTTAACACTTTAATTAAATTAACACCATTATTCCTTTTAATTTTAATTGGTTTTAAAGACGTTTCCTTTAGCAATTTATATATTGATAATATGCCTAGTATAAAAACTCTAGGTGAAACCTCTTTAATACTATTTTTTGCTTTTCAAGGCTGCGAAACCGGCATTATTGTTGGAGGCGAAGTAAAAAACCCAAAACGAACTATTCCAAGGGCTATTTTAATTAGCATTACTACCGTTGTAATTGTTTATGTTTTAATTCAAACCGTATCACAAGGTGTTTTAGGTAGTAATCTCCCAAACTTTAAAGCAGCTCCATTAGCAGAAACCGCTAAGGTAGTTCTGGGTAATTTTGGCTATCTTTTATTAATAATTGGCGCCGTAATTTCTATGTTTGGTTACATGAGTGGTACTATTTTAAATAGCCCAAGAGTAGTTTATGCGCTTTCTAGAGACCATGTTATTCCTATTAAAGCATTATCGAAAATTCATAAATCTTTTGCTACGCCGTATATAGCTATTTTTGTTTACGCAACAATTGGTTTTTTACTTGCAGTTTCTGGAAGTTTTGAGCAACTAGCTATTATAGCAAGTAGTTCTATGCTTATGCTTTACATGGGTGTAGCACTTGCGGTAATTAAATTACGAAAATCTGAAAAGGAACAAAAAGATAGTTTTAAAATATCAGGAGGTTTCTTAGTTCCTGTATTGTCCATAGGAATTATAATCTATTTTTTATCGAATCTTTCAGGAAACGAAATGGCAATTACAGCTACTACCATAATAATTTTGAGTATTATATTTTTCTTGATTAAATTTTTAAAAAAGAAAAACTTAATATAAAATTATAGAAACAAAATAAGCTATTGTTGTAATTTTCCTTGAAAAACACTTACTTTAGAATTAAAAGGGTTTCCAGAAGCGCGCCGTAACATAACTACTTGTCCGCAATGCCATAAAGCATCAGAAATGGGTCCATTAATTATATTCCAAAAAGGAATTTCGGTACTTTCAAGATTAAAAGGAGTTTCTAAATCTCTAAGTGCATCAGACACTATTTTTAAGTTTACAAGTGTACGCTTACGCTTTTCTTGAAAGGTTAATTCAGTATTATTTTCGTCTTTATTAGCCTTTAAAACACTACTTCTAATAAACTTTGAAAGCCCATAAAGATGCTCGATCGTTTCAGCTGAAGTTCTTCCAGTTTCACTTGCTCTATAACTTAAATCTTCAGCTCTTAACCCCTCGGTAGCCCAATAATATCTAAAGCCTAAGCCATCAATCATTCTTGCGGCTACTGTTCCTGTTGTATATATTTCAGGATTATCAGGAATTTCATAAAAAGGCCATTTAGCTTCATCTTGAGACATAACTAATGTTGATATTATTAAGGCAAATAACGAGAAAAATGTTTTCATTTATGTTTATTATAATTTAATCTTTTATTGAAGTGTTATTAGAAATTGGATTAACGCCATATTTATCGAACAAATAAATTAACGATGTCATGGTTGCAGCTCCCAGTTCTAGTTCGCGTTTATTAATAGCATCAAACGTATCGTTACTTGCATGATGATGATCGAAATAACGTTGCGAGTCTGGGCGCAATCCTGCTAATACATTAGTTTCTGTTTTTAACGGGCCTACATCGGCACCACTTCCGCCCTTTTCAAAATAATGAATTAAATAAGGTTTAAATAATGGTTTCCAACTTAATACTTGCTGAAAAGCAGCATCGGTACAATCAAAACTAAAACCACGAGGTGTAAATCCACCCGAGTCACTTTCTAGAGCAAATACATGGTTTTCGTTTTTTTGTTTTGCTACTTCAGCATACTTCTTTCCACCACGCAAACCATTTTCTTCATTCATAAACAAAACTACTCTTATGCTTCGTTTTGGGGTAACACCAGACTCTTTTAATAAACGTAAAACATCCATAGATTGTACAACTCCCGCGCCATCGTCATGCGAACCGTCGCCCAAATCCCAAGAGTCTAAATGCCCACCAACAATCATGTATTCATTTGGGTATTCGCTTCCTGTAATTTCGCCAATAACATTATACGACTGCACATCGGCTAATTGCTTACAACTTTGTTTAAAATAAAATTTAATTGTGTTATCTAGCTTTAACATAGTACTTAATAATTCGGCGTCGTTTGTGCTTATAGCAGCCGAGGGGATGCGTCTATTAACAGGCAGGTTATCGTATGTCATGCTTCCTGTGTGTGGCAAATCGTCCATTCGTAAATTCATAGAACGTACTATAACACCTACTGCACCATACTTTATAGCTTCTGCAGCTCCCATATAACGTTGGTTTACACAACCTCCATAAGCCTCGAATGTATGAATTAAATCGGCTTGCATTGGGCGATTATAAAACACTATTTTTCCTTCTATCTTTTCGGATCCAAGAGCTTTTAATTCTTCAAAATTTTTAACCTCTACAACTTCGGCTTTTAAACCAAGTGCTGGTGTAGCTACAGAGCCTCCTAAAGCACAAATATTTACATTAGTAGTTTTTCCTGGTTCGGTTTCTATATAAGCAAACTCTTTTGCGCCTCGAACCCATTTTGGAACCATAACAGGTTGTAACCAAACTTTATCTAAACCTAATTTTTCTAACTCTTCTTTAGTGTAAACAACGGCTCGCTCTGCTCCTAACGAACCAGATAACCTACTACCAATTTGATTAGATAAATGGTTTAACCAATCGTAACTTTTTCCGTTGGTTAATGTTTGTTTGTAAATGGTTTTAATAACCTCTTCATCGGTTTGTGCAGATACGTTTAAACCTAAAATAATTAAAAATAAAACTGTTGTAATTTTAAAAATCCTCATACGTATATATTTATGCTTAAAGATACTGTTTCCTTAAAAGTTATTTACTAAGTTTAAACTTAAATTTGTGTTAATACATACAAAACTAATTTCGGGACTAAAACTAAATCATCGTATTTAAATAGATTTATTTTAATATAAAAACCGATCTATTTCTCGTTATTAAGTTGTTGCTTATATAATTCTATATTAGCCTTAATATCATCATCTAATTCAGGCTCTTTAATATCTGTATACGCACTTAAAGTATCAAATAAAATTTTAGCAACTAAATACCTTGCAGAAGGTTTATCATCGGCAGGTATTGTATACCAAGGCGCATGTGGTTTTGATGTTTTATTTATAGCATCTTCATAACAATGTTGATATTTATCCCATAGCTTACGCTCTTTTAAATCGCCTGGAGAAAACTTCCAATTTTTTTCTTGCTTACGTAAACGCCTTAAAAGTCTATTTTTTTGTTCTTCTTTTGATAGGTTTAAAAAGAACTTAAAAATTAGTGTGCCATTTTCTGCAATATGTTTTTCAAAATTATTTATTTGCTCGAAACGTTTATCCCAAAAGGCATCGTTTACATCATCTACAGATTGAACATCTGGTATATTTTCGCCCATAATATATCCTGGGTGTACACGAGTAACCAATACATTTTCGTAATGTGTTCTATTAAAAACTCCAAATTTTCCTCGAGCAGGAAGCGCAATATAATGGCGCCATAAATAATCGTGTTTTAATTCTAGCTCTGTTGGTACCTTAAAACTGTGTACAACAACACCTCTGGCATTAAAATCTTTAAACACTTCGCGTATTAAACTATCTTTACCAGCCGTATCCATACCTTGTAAACATACTAATACTGCATACTTACCATGTGCGTATATGGTATCTTGAAGTTTTCCTAGTTGTTTTCTAACCTTTTTAAGTGCTTTTTCGGCATCATCTATTACAACTTTTGTTTGCGTGTTTTTAAGCTCTATGCTTGAAGTTACTTTGTAGCTATCCATACGTATAATTTTTCTGGATTAAATATATAAAAATGCCATCAATTTTATCATCCTTAACATTAATTGTTTCTATTTAAAACCTGGCTTTCTGACTCTTAAAAATTGTTCATTTGTATAAAAACTTTAAATTATGAATAAGACTGTAATTATACAGGGAAGCTCTAGAAGCCATGGAGATACCAGTAAAATTGTAAATTACATAGCTAACAATAATGGTTTTGATGTTATTGATTTGTATACTAAAAATATTGGACATTACGATTACGAATACAAAAATCAAGATGACGATTTTATTGAATTAATTACCAATGTTATAAATAAATACAACACCATAATTTTTGCTACACCTGTATATTGGTACAGTATGAGTGGTGTTTTAAAAGTGTTTTTTGATAGAATTTCGGATCTCATTAGAATACATAAAGATACTGGTAGACTTTTACGAGGCAAAAATATGGCCATGGTTAGCTCTAGTAATCATGACGATTTAAAAGCTGGATTTACTATGCCTTTTATAGAGTCTGCAAATTATTTAGGCATGAATTACTTAGGCGATATTCACACTTATATTGAAAACGATTTGATAAACGAAGAAGTTAAACTTAGAATAGACACGTTTATTGAAAATATAAAACAACACAAATTAATGTAATATATCAATTTCGACAAACGGTATAGTATTTTGTCATGTTTTTATTACATTCGCTTACCCGAAACTAAAAACTTAACCGCCAATACTTATGAGAAACAACTTCTTACTATACCTTTTAATGGTTACCTTTTACACTTATGGACAATCTAATTGTGAAGATGCTAATGCTTACCTTGTTAACGCCTATTCGCATGTTAAAGATGCTTATGAGTCTAATAATATTAGCCATTTAAAATATTATGCCAACAGATCTGTGGAATCGTTTAAACTTTCAAAAGCTTCATTAATAGCTTGTAATTGTGAAAACGCACTAAATTTAGCCAACAAAGGCATTGAATTATTAACTAAGGTTGAAACTGCCAAAACTTTTGAAGATGGACGTTTTTTTGTAAAACGTGCTAAAGCTATTAGTAAAGAAAGTGTTATAAAAATTGACGAATGTGCTTTTGCTGTTTATAATACAAATAACAACACAACCAATATTAATAATGAACAGCAACAGGTTTTAACCCAAGAAGAACAGGAAGCATTACAGCTAAAAAAAGAGCAGTTAATTACTACTTACAACCATGCGCTAACCTCAAATATTAAAGCGTATAACGAGGTTTTAAATTTATGTAATTGTAATTATGAAACAATAAACGATTTTTCGAATATAGAAGATGTTTCTACAAAAAGTATTGAGCAAATAAAAAGTTTCTACAAAAACAACTTTAAACGTTTGGCATCAAATTATTTAAAAGCTTTAAACTCGTGCCAATAAAACATAAAAGCGTTTTACAACACAAAATAATGTTATAAAACGCTTTTGTTTTTTTACTTACTAGCAAATAATTTTACATCTTGCTCGCTTACTTCTTTTCCGCCAAGTATTATTAAACGCTCTATAACATTACGAAGTTCTCTAATATTACCCGTCCAATCGTATTCTTGAAGCAGTTTTATTGCGGCATCAGAAAACTCTTTTTTAGCAGTTCCTTGCTCATTCGCTATTTTTCCAGAAAAATGTTTTACTAATAATGGTATATCTTCCCTTCTATCGTTTAAGGCTGGTACTTTTATTAATATAACAGCCAATCTGTGATATAAATCTTCTCGAAAACGCCCTTCTTCTATTTCCTTTTTTAAATTTTTATTGGTTGCTGCAACAACGCGAACATCTACTTTAATATCTTTATCGCTGCCTACGCGTTGCACTCTACTTTCTTGTAAGGCACGTAAAACCTTGGCCTGTGCAGACAAGCTCATATCGCCTATTTCATCAAGAAAAATGGTTCCGCCATTGGCCGCTTCAAACTTACCGGCTCTATCTTTATTGGCACTTGTAAATGCACCTTTTACATGACCAAATAATTCGCTTTCTATTAACTCTGATGGTATGGCAGCACAATTAACTTCTATTAAATTACCTTTTGCACGTTCACTTTTTTGGTGTAACCAATGTGCTACTAATTCTTTTCCTGTTCCGTTTGGTCCAGTAATTAATACACGTGCATCGGTTGGTGCTACCTTATCAATAATATCTTTTATTTGAGAAATAGCTGCGCTATCTCCAATCATTTCATATTTTTTACTTACTTTTTTCTTTAGTATTTTATTTTCGACTACTAATTCTTTTCTATCTAATGCATTTCTAACGGTATTTAGTAATCTATTTAAATCTGGTGGTTTCGATATATAATCAAAAGCACCAAGACGCATTGTGTTTACGGCCGTATCTAAATCGCCATGACCAGAAATCATAACTATAGGTATTTCGGGTTTTATTTTTTTAACAGCTTCTAATACCTCAACGCCATCCATTTTTGGCATTTTTATATCGCAAAGTACTAAATCGAAATCGTCGTTTTTTATTTTTTCAATACCTAACAAACCATCTTCGGCTTCATCAACCTTATAAGCATCGTTTTCTTCTGAAAGAATTTTAACAAGCACACGTCTTATCGCTGCTTCATCTTCAATTACTAAAATTTTTGACATAGTTATATTTTAAATTTAAGTCCTGTTCTTAAATAAAACGCATTTAAATCATTTAATTTAAAAACTTCATCTCTATTTTTATTTCGTAAAACATTATTTAGTCTAAATGTATAACCTGTATACATATAGGCTACTAAATGTTTAGTAAAGCAATATTCGTACCCAAATCCTCCTATGGCTACAGATAATGAAATATGTTCTACATTTTGCCCATTAATTACTGTTGGTTCTTGCAAGTGTGCCAAGTATCCATCTAGTCCTACAAATGCCTGAACGTTATTCCTTTTATTAAATGTATACTTTATATTAGATTTTGGTACTCCTACATTAAAGCTCCATTGTTGGTTTATGGCTCTATAATAACTTACAAAAGGTAAAGGAAATGGCAATCCTGTTGTGGCATTATAGGTTAATCCTAAAATTAAACGATATGGTCGTTTTAGGTTTTCATCTTTTGTTCTATCATTTATAAAAAAAGCACCGCCGTTCATAAAATAATCGTCGGAAGTTAATGATTTTGTAAGAGTTGAGGCTATTCTTGGATTAAATTTTACACCAAATCGCCATTTTTTATTCCATTTAAAAGTATACCCTATATTTAAGTCTATAACATGAATTCTTTTTAATGCAGATGTATTAAACGGATAATTATCTTCAAGGTTAAGAAAAATACTATTATACTCGGCTCCTAAAATTAAATAATTATCTGTTTTTATTTTTACAGGATAATTTAAAAGCGCTCTTAATCTAGTATACTGGTCTTCTGAATTACTTTGTGGAATAAAAGAGTACTCTAATCGTGCTAAGTCTGTTAATTGAGCATTAGATATTTGAAAGATAAAGAACATATAACTTATAACAATCCATTTTAGTTCTTTCTTCATCTTTTTACTTAGGTTTATATTACAACCTGTAATAACGCAATTTTTATTAATAAAGTTAATGTTATTTTAATTCATTCATATAAACAAGCCTAGTTTTATGGTTTGTTGGTATTAAATATATGAATATCTCGCTGAGGGAATGGAATAGATACGTTATTTTCTCTAAATAGCCTATCAATTTCAAAACGGATATCACTTTTAGGGAATTGAGCTTTAAAACTATCATTAATAGTAAATACTATTTTAAAATCTAACGAGCTTTCTCCAAAATTGGTAAAAACTACTGTTGGCTCTGGCTCTGTAAGTACATTTGGGTGTGTGCTTGCTGCCTGTAATAATAGTTTTTTAACCAATTGCACATCGCTACCATATGCCACACCTACCGAAACCGACTCTCTTGTACTAGACCCATTTTGTGTCCAGTTATACAAACTGTTTTCTAAATACAAATGGTTAGGTATTACCAAAACTTTATTATCTATAGTAACAGCGCGAGTTGTTCTTAATTTTATTTCCTCTACACGCCCTACTTTTCCATCAATTTCAATAATATCGCCTACATGAACCGATTGATCTATTAATATAAATATTCCTGAAATGATATCTTGAAAAAGGGTTTGCAGGGCTAAACCAACACCTATTAATAAGGCTGCAGAAGCTGCAAAAATTGCTGTAACATTTATTCCTATAGAATCGAAAACAACGAGTATAACTATTAGGTATATAATCCATCTGGCAAACGAAAAGACGGTAGTAAACTTAGCTTTATCATCTATAGGCATGTTTCTGGTTACAATTCGTCTTATCCATCGTAAAAAATAAGTTGTTGCAATTAAAACAATTGCTACTAACAATAAATACTTAACTTTTAATACAATATCATGAGCATTATCACCTGTTCCTGTTGTAAAATTTATAATTTTAAAATCAAGAAACGCTATAATTTTTTCCCAAAGCGAGCTTTCTGTAATGGCATGCTCTACTTTATTAACCTGCTCTTCTATTTGGTTTTTTACTTGATCTTGCATTTTAATATTTAATCCATTTTATTAATTCTTTATAACTTGGCTTTTTTCCATACATTAAAATACCAACTCGATAAATTTTAGCTGCAAACCAAACGGTAAACATAAAAGTTCCTACTAATATTAATATAGATAATATTTGTTGCCATATAGGAACTCCAAACGGAATTCGCATAAGCATAACTACAGGTGATGTTAATGGTATAAACGAAAATATGGTTGAAACCGTACCATGAGGATCTTCTATTACTGTAAATATACCAATATAAACGGCTAAAATAAGTGGTAAAATTATAGGTAACATAAACTGTTGCGTATCGGTTTCATTATCTACAGCCGCTCCAATAGCTGCATATAGCGAGCTATAAAGTAAATAGCCGCCAACAAAAAACAATATAAAAGCTATAATTAAATTAGCCAATGGTAAATTAAAAAATGCCGTAAATATATTTTGAATTTGGGTACTAATTTCTGGGTTTTCCATAGCTTGCTCTACTAATTGTTGTTGTGGGGTTTGCATTTGCGCAATATCTATACCCAGTATTAACGAAGCTACGGTCATTAAAACACTTCCTAAAACTAACCAAATAACAAACTGTGTAATGCCTGCTAACGAGGTTCCTATAATTTTACCTAACATAAGTTGCACAGGTTTTACAGATGATATTATAACCTCGATAATTCTACTGGTTTTTTCTTCAATAACACTTCGCATTATCATGTTACCGTAAATTATAATAAACATAAATAGTAAATAACCTGCTGCGCCTCCAAAAATAAGTTTTACAACACTATCTACCTTTGATGTTTTTTCGCCTTCAAAGCTTTCTTGATTAATTTCAATATTTACTATTGAAGCTTTTAGTTTCTCTACATCTATACCTTCTTTTATTCTATTTTGAAGTGTTAACTCTGATTGAATTTCGCTTTCTATATTAGAAATTAAGGTTAACGATGGTGATTCTTCTGAATAAAATGTTAAGTTTTTAGATTTTAAAGTTCCTTCTGAAACTTTTGATATGTATAATAAACCATAGCCTTCACTTTCTTGCACTAATGCTTTTGCATCGCTTAACGTCATTCCTGAAAGATAGTTATAAGATGTGTTTTTTGAGTTTTCAAATACATTTTTAACTAATCCAGACTCATCTAAAATAGAAATTACCCTAACCTTATCGCTATTTAAATTTGCTAAATATGCTACAATAGCAATAAAGGTTATAAATATAAATGGGCTTAAAAATGTCATTATAATAAACGACTTATTTTTAACCTTTGTTAAGTATTCGCGTTTTATAATAAGTGGTAAATGATTCATAAAATTAACTATTATTAACAGCTTGAATAAAAATATCGTTTACGCTTGGAATAAGCTCTACAAAATGCGACACTTCACCCTTTTGGGTTAAATAGTTTAATAACTCGTTTGACGATTCGCCTTGCTGCAGTTTTATGTTTAGCTTAAGCTCTTCTTCAAGGGTTTTAAAATTGGCTTTAGACACGCTAAATTTTTCAGACAACTCTTGCTTTAAAACAGACTTATTATCGGTTCTTATACCAACCTCGAAGGTGTTTATTTTATATTGACGTTTTACATCTATTAAATTGCCATCTAATATTTTATTTGATTTATGAATTAGAGCAATATCATCGCACAACTCCTCTACAGACTCCATACGATGAGTTGAAAATATAACGGTTGCTCCATTGTCGCGTAGCCTTAAAATTTCGTCCTTAATTAAATTAGCATTTATAGGGTCGAATCCAGAAAAAGGCTCATCAAAAATCAACAATTTAGGTTCGTGAAGTACGGTTACTACAAATTGTATTTTTTGAGCCATCCCTTTAGATAGTTCTTGAATTTTTTTATCCCACCAATCTCCAATTTCTAAACGGTTAAACCAATATTTTAAGCGTTTTTTAGCTTCTGCTTTCCCTAAACCTTTCAATTGTGCTAAATATATGGCCTGTTCGCCAACTTTCATAGATTTATATAAACCGCGCTCTTCTGGCAAGTAACCTATATCCATAATATGTTTTTGGTTAAGAGGCTCGCCATCTAAAATAACCGTTCCAGAATCTGGCATAGTTATTTGGTTTATAACACGTATAAGTGTGGTTTTTCCTGCTCCATTTGGGCCTAATAAACCAAAAATGCTACCTTTTGGTATAGAAATAGACACGTTATTTAAAGCTTTAAAGTCTCCAAAATATTTAGACACATTATTAACTTCTAATAAGTTATTCATTCTTGTTTTTTAATTGGGTATTTTGTGGTAAATATATTAAATGTTTAGGCTAGTAGCTTAATGCTTTAAGTATTAATTGCGTTATAAATTTAGATAAGCTTTATTTAAAAACTAGCTAAAACACAACGTTATAATGTTTTTGATAGTATAATACTTATTTAAAAAACAAAACCCACCCTCAAAAAAAATTAAGGATGGGAAAAAAATTGCTATGAAAAAGAAAAATTATCACTAAAATATATTTAGTGATATTCAAATATAGTTTTTTTTTCTTTACTTATAGCAAAACTGCTAATTTTCTTCTTTTTAGCTCAAAAAAAATCCACTTTACAAAGTGGATTTTACAAGTATTATGATGTTTTTTTTAAGAAAACATATCTTTTACTTTTTCGAAAAACGATTTATCTGAACTTTCTGGTTTTGGCGAGAAATGCTCGTCTTCTTGCATAGATTCAAAAAATTCTTTTTGTTGTTTGTTAAGTGTTTTTGGTGTCCAAACATTAACGTGTACTAATAAATCGCCTTTTCCGTATCCGTTTATGCTTGGTATACCTTTTCCGCGTAAGCGTAAAATTTTACCAGATTGTACTCCGGCTTCAACTTTTATGCGTACTTTTCCTGTAACAGTATCAATTTCTTTTGATGTTCCTAAAACAGCTTCTGGAAAACTTACATATAAATCGTAATGCAAATTGTCGCCTTCGCGTTGTAATCTGTCATGTACTTCTTCTTCTATTACCACTATTAAATCGCCAGAAATGCCATTACCTGGAGCTTCGTTACCTTTTCCAGAAACTTTAAGTTGCATACCATCTACAACACCTGCTGGTATTTTAATGGATACGGTTTCTTCTGCAACTTTTAAGCCTTGTGCATCTGCATCGCTAGGTTTTTTATCTATAATTTGTCCAGCTCCACCACATACATTACATGGCGCCGAGGTTTGCATTCGTCCTAAAATGGTGTTTGCTATACGAGTTACTTGCCCAGAACCGTTACATGTAGAGCAGGTTTTATATGTTGTACCTGGGGCTTGTATTTTACGTTTTACTTTAACTTTTTTCTCTATACCTGTAGCAATTTCTTCTAAAGTTAATTTTACACGTATACGCAAGTTACTGCCTTTTACTCGACGTTGGCCACCGCCGCCGCCAAATCCAGAAAAACCACCACCAAAGCCGCCGCCGCCAAAAATATCTCCAAATTGGCTAAATATGTCGTCCATATTCATGCCGCCGCCGCCAAAACCGCCACCGCCGTTTTCGAATGCTTGGTGCCCATATTGGTCGTAACGTGCTTTTTTATTTTCGTCGCTTAAAATTTCATAAGCTTCTGCGGCTTCTTTAAATTTTGCTTCTGCGTCTTTATCATCTGGGTTTTTGTCTGGATGAAATTCTATAGCCTTTTTTCTGTAAGCTTTTTTAATTTCTGCAGCAGTTGCGCCTTTACTAATACCTAATATTTCGTAATAATCTCTTTTAGCCATGTCTTAATTTTATTGCCCTATAACTACTTTTGGAAAACGAATTACTTTTTCTCCTAAAAGGTATCCTTTTTCAACTATATCAATAATTTTACCCTTTAAATCATCAGAAGGTGCAGGAATTTGTGTAATGGCTTCGTGGTTATCGGCATTAAACACATCGCCTTTATTAACTTCCATTTGTTTTAGGCCTTTTTGTTCTAGTGTTTTTATTAGTTTTTGGTAAATTAACAATACACCTTTACGTAATTCTTCAGCTTCTTTATCGTCTTCTATATGAGTTAATGCACGCTCAAAGTCATCTAAAACAGGTAATAAAGTTTTCATAACATCTTCACTAGCTGTAGAAAATAATTCTATACGCTCTTTTGCTGTACGTCTTTTATAGTTTTCAAACTCGGCAAACAAACGTAAAAACTTATCTTTTTCTTGCTTTACTTCGGCTTCAAGCTTTTCTTCGTTAGTTAGCTCGTCTTCAACTTGCTCTTCAACCTCAACAGTTTCCGCTTTAGTGGCTTCTACTTGTTCGTTTTCTATATCGCTTTTATCTTTTTTACTCATGGTAAATTCAATTTTTTCAATCTTAAATTTAAGTTGGCAAAAGTACTGCCAATATTATAAAAATGTCATAATGTCATTAAATAATTTTATTTTTTTTTTGATTATGATTGACTAATTTTACACAACAAACACTAATATATTTTAAAATGAAAAAGAATTTTGCAACAATTTTATTTATTTCGGCTTTAAGCTTAACCGTTATTGGATGTAAAGACAAGGCTAAAGAAGCTACAACAACAGCGGCTGAAGAAGTTAAAGAAACCGTAAACAGTAACGCTTATGCTGTAAACACCAAAGCTTCTACTATTGAATGGAAAGGGTTTAAACCTACAGGTTCGCACAACGGAATTATTAATATTGAAAGTGGTGTACTTGATGTAACTAACGGACAAGTTGTTGGTGGAACATTTATTATTGACATGAATTCTATAACCGTTTTAGATATTCCTGCAGATAATGAGGGGAATGCTAATCTTGCTGGGCATTTAAAAAATGAAGACTTTTTTGATGTTGAAAAATACCCTAGCGCCGGATTTACTATTACAGGCATAGAAGAAGTTGATGGAAAAACAATGCTTTCTGGTAACCTTACTCTTAAAGAAGTTAAAAACAACGTTACTTTTCCTGTTACCATTACTAATAACAACGGTACCATTTCGCTTACAAGTGAAACCTTTACTATAGACAGAACAAAGTGGAATGTACAATATGGCTCTAAATCTATTTTTGATAATTTAGGCGATAAATTTATTAATGACGATATGGAGTTAAAAGTTTCTGTTAAAGCTGCTGCACAGTCGTAATTAACAAAACATATTATTTTTAAAGCCACTTTGTATAAACGAGGTGGCTTTTTTTATCTCATTTACTTACCATAAAACACAAAATATTGTTAAAGCCTTTTTTGTTTCTAACCAATTGTTTAGTTTTGTCTTGTAATTAAAAATAATGGCTAGAAAAAAGCAATATAATGAAGACGACGTAGTAGAAAAAGCTATGCACCTATTTTGGGCAAATGGTTACGAAGCTACATCTATGCAAATGCTTGAAAAAGAAATGGGCATAAATAAGTTTTCTATATATTCTAGCTTTGGCAACAAACACGGTTTGTTTTTAGAAAGTTTAAAAAAATATAAATTGTTAGTAAAAACAACTTTTGATACTTTTAAAAACGGAACACGTGGCGTTGAAGATATTAAACAGTTTTTTTATGATTCTATAAAATCTAATTTTAAAACAGGTCATTTAAAAGGATGCTTTGTAACCAATACATACAATGAATTTTCTGAAATAGAAGATGAATTAATTAATAAACAAATGCATGCTTTTATGAATAATTTAAAATCTATTATTATAGAAAAGTTACAAATGGATACAACAAAAGATAAAGATACCGTTTTAAAACAAGCTAACTATTTACTTTTAGCAAAACATGGTTTAGCAGCTGCTGCTCGAGTAAACACACAAAAAGAAATAGAAGATTATATTGAATTAACGTTTAAAAACATTTAAACATTTTTTTTACACAATAACTAAACGATTGTTTAGAAATAATTAACATTAATAAAAAAAGAAAATTATGACAACATTAAAAGTGCACAACAACGAAACGGCTCCAGAAGGCAGTAAACATTTATTAGAAAAATCTCAAAAAGCATACGGAATGATACCTGGCTTACACGGTGTATTAGCAAGCTCTCCACAAATACTAGAAGCTTACCAAACATTACATGAGTTATTTACACAGTCTGCCTTTAACGAAGAAGAGCTTACTGTAGTATGGCAAACTATTAACGTAGAGCATGCTTGCCATTACTGTGTTCCTGCTCATACAGGAATAGCTAAAATGATGAAGGTAAACGACAATATTACTAATGCTTTAAGAAATGAAACACCATTAGAAAATAAAAAACTAGAAGCATTAAGAAACATGACATTAACTATTGTTAAAAACCGTGGGCATGTATCTCAAAACGATTTAGATGCATTTTATGCCGTTGGATATCAAGAAAAACATGTGCTAGATATTATTTTAGGCTTATCTCAAAAAACAATTAGTAACTATGTAAACCATATTGCTAATACATCTGTGGATGAACCTTTTAAAAAGTTTGCATGGTCTAAAGAGAATGTGGTTTAAAATATATTAATTAACCATATATTGATTGATAGCTATAAACCTTCCGTATATTTCGGAAGGTTTATTAATTGCAAAACACCTTAAAAACATATTATAAATGAAAGAAAAAATAAAAATAGATATTGTATCCGATGTTGTATGCCCTTGGTGTACCATTGGCTATAAACGTTTAGAAAAAGCCATAGCAGAATTAGGCTTTAAAAACCAAATAGATATAGAATGGCAACCGTTTGAGTTAAACCCAAATATGCCAAAGACAGGGCAAAATGTAACCGAACATATCTCTGAAAAATATGGAGCAACCATAGAACAACAAAAAGCATCGCAACAACACATGGCAGATATTGGCGAAAGCTTAGGTTTTAAATTCGATTATTTTAATGAAATGCGCATGGTAAACACCTTTGACGCTCACATTTTACTAGATTATGCTAAAGATTTTGGCAAGCAAACCGAATTAAAAATGACGTTAACTAAAGCTTTTTTTAGTGAACGAAAAGACGTTTCGGATAGAAACATTTTAAAACAAGCTCTTTTAACTGTTGGCTTAAATGCCGATGAAGCATTAGCAAAACTAGACAACGAAGATGCTCGCTATAAAGTAAGAAGCATACAAAACCAATGGAAAAATATGGGTGTTAACTCTGTACCTACTATAGTTTTTAACAAAAAAAGTGCCATTACAGGAGCACAACCAATAGATACTTTTAAACAAGTACTTACAAAATTAATTACAGAATAAAATATTAAAGCTTATAACTAACTATATACATTAAATAGCTGCTCTTTAATTTAATACTTAATTAAAAAAAACAGATTATTTTAATAAACTATTTAAAGCGGGTTCTAAATAATTATACTTAAAAAAGAAGCCTTTATCTACTATTTTTTTCGAGCTTACTCGCTGGCTTTCAAATAATAAAGCATGCATATCGCCTAAAATTAATTTCATAAAAAACTTTGGAATATTTGGCATAAACAAAGGTTTATTTAACACATTTGCAACGGTTTTGGTTAACTCGGTATTTGTTACTGGATTTGGCGCAACACCGTTGTAAACTCCTTTTAATTTATATTTTAAAACGTATAAAAACATGTTTGCCAAATCATGAATATGAATCCAAGATTGCCATTGCTTACCGCTACCAAAAGCGGCCCCAAAACCAAACTTTACTGGTTTTACTATTTCTGTTAGTGCGCCTCCGTTGTTTGCCAATACTAATCCTATTCTAATTTTTGATACCGCAATGTTAAGTATAGAAAATGCGTTTACAGCTTCTTCCCAAGCTGCGACTACTTGCCCTAAAAATGAAGCACTAATCTGGGTATGAGATTGGTCGTAATAATTAGTTAACGAGTCTGGATAAACTCCAATAGCACTTGCTGAAATAACTTGCTTAACATCATGATTGTTTATAGCTTTTAAGCTATTAACCAACAAGGCTGTTGTGTTTTTTCGGCTAGATATAATTTCTTGTTTATAACCAGTGGTCCATCGTTTAGATACGGTTGCTCCTGCTAAATGAATTATAGTATTTACTCCTGTAAAACAATTTGTGTCTATTTCGTTTGTTTTTGGGTTCCAATAAAACCCTTTATAATTTTCTTCTTGTATAAGCTTAGATTTACTTGTGGTTAAGTAGTTAACTTTTATGTTTGACTCTTGACAGAGCTTAACGATTTCTTGCCCTACTAACCCTGTTGCTCCTGTTATTAAAACACGCATTTTCTTTTTTATTTAAAGTTACAAAATGCTTACTGCCTTTACTAGGGTTTTATGTAAGGTTTAACAGAAAACATAATAAAACAAACGGTTTTTAAGATAAAATTTAAAAAAGTAAACTTTTATTTTTATAACGTTACTTTGTTGCTCTTAGCATTTCGCGTTTTCCTGGAGGTCCTGGTAATCGCTCTACAGTAAAGCCTACGGTTTGCATGGCTCTGCGCACGCTGCCTTTTGCTGAGTAGGTTACTAAAATGCCTTTGGGCTTTAAAGCGTTATACATTATTTTAAATATAGTTTCTGTCCATAATTCGGGTTGTACCCGGGCTCCAAAAGCATCAAAATATATAATGTTATATGTGTTTACTTGGTTAATTTCTGAAAAAAATTGTTGCTGCTTTGTTAATATAAAACTGGAATTTATTTTATGTGCAATTTCCCATGTTGTGTTATGAAGCTTTTGGAATAGTTTATCGCCTTTCTCTACCTTTAATGTTTTTGAGTAATTTAAAGCTTGTATTTCTGCTTTTGAAATTGGGTAGGCTTCTACTCCGCTATAATTTATTTTTTGTTTTAATTTTTGGGCTTCGATTACGGTTATAAATGCATTTAGGCCTGTACCAAAACCTATTTCTAGTATATTAATTTCTTGTTGCTTGCTTTGGTTTTGTAGGAGTTGGGTATAATATTGTAAACCGTGCTTTATAAATACATGATAGGCTTCTTGTATGGCGCCGTGCTTGGAATGGTATTGTTCGTTCCATTCGGGAATTTGTATGGTTGTAGAGCCATCGGCTGTTATAATAATGTCGCGTTTCATGTAATGGCTTTTCTTGTATTTTTACTTTGTATTGGTTTTATACTGGTTTTTGCAAACTTGCCCGCGTTAGGGATTGAACGGTGTGTTTGAGCTCGCCGACCTTAGGAGGCAGCGAGTAGTGAAAGCCCGACCCTTGTGGTAACGCCCTTAATTGTTTTGTGCGTGTTTTGGCTTTATTGAGCTACTAGTACGCCATCGGCCTGGAATGAGTAGGTGCGTTTTGGTTTGGTTATTTGGGCTATTTCTTCGGCAGATTTTCCTGCATCTTCAGCATAGTGGCGTTGCTCATCGACAGATACTTCTTGTACAAATGCTTTACCATTTATTATTACGTTTTTACCCGCTATGTCTTTGGGCACAAAAAATGCGTAGTCTTTAAATTTTACCATAACTTCGTTTTGGGTATCTAGGTTTAATCGCATCCAGCAACCTTTTGATTGGCATACGCTATTTACTTGTGCTATCATTTTCGAGTCTATACTGTCGCCAACTTTCATGGTTTTATAGTGTGCTGCCATAGAGCTTGCCTGTACGGCATCGGTTGCTATAATTTGCTTTCCAAATGTGGCGTATGCTATTTTTTCTGCTTTTTCTGGTGCTTTTGTTGGTTCTTGACTTTTATTCTTACAAGAATTTAACATTAAAACGCATAGAATTACTAAGGTTATTGACTTCATGGTACAAATATTTCAATTTTAAACGATTTCTGTAAATATAGCGCTTTTTTAAAAACGTTTTTCTTTAAATTTGTACTTACAAATAACTAGACTTATGAATACTATTATCAACGATATAGAGGTTATAAAGACTGAAACTTCTAAAATCAACGACGTAGATTTTGACAATTTAAAATTTGGGCATGTTTTTTCTGATCACATGTTGGAATGTAATTTTAAAGATGGTAAATGGCAAGCACCTAAGGTAAAGCCTTACCAACCTATTGTTTTAGATCCGTCTGCCAAAATTTTTCATTATGGGCAATCTGTTTTCGAGGGCATGAAGGCTTACAAAGATACCGATGAAAATGTCTGGTTATTTCGTCCTTTAGATAATTTTAAGCGTTTAAACATTTCGTCTAAACGTTTGGCTATACCCGAACTTCCTGAGAATTATTTTATGGATGGCTTAAAGGCTTTGCTTGAGGTTGATAAGGATTGGATTCCTAAAAAAGATGGAAGTTCTTTATATATAAGACCTTTTGTTTTTGCTTCTGGTAATGGTTTTCATGCATCGCCTGCTAATGAGTACAAATTTATAATTTGCACAGCGCCTTCTGGTGCTTATTTTGCAGGAGAAGTTAGAGTTTTAATTGAAGAAAAATACTCGCGCTCTGCTAATGGTGGTGTTGGTTTTGCTAAAGCTGGCGGTAATTATGCTGGGCAATTTTACCCAACGCAATTGGCTATAGAAAAAGGCTACCAACAGGTTATATGGACTGATGATAATACGCATGAATATATTGAGGAAGCTGGTGCCATGAATATTTTTATTCGTATTAATGATACTTTAATTACAGGTCCTACAAGTGATAGAATTCTTGATGGTATTACGCGTAAAAGTATTATTGAATTAGCTGAAGCCGAAGGTATTCCTGTTGAAGTTAGAAAAATAACTGTTAGTGAGGTTGTTGAAGCTGCCAAAAATGGCTCGCTTAAAGAGATGTTTGGTGCCGGTACTGCTGCGGTAATATCGCCTATTGATGGTTTTGGTTACCAAGATGCAGATTACGAATTACCTAAACTTGATAAAACTTACGCTAGTTTCTTAAAAAAGCGTATAACCGATATACAAACAAATAAAGCTGAAGACCCATTTGGATGGCGTTATGCAGTTAAATAATTTGATAAAAAAAGCAGCCATTTGGCTGCTTTTTTTTTATTTCTCTAATATAGATTGAATATTTGGCTTAAAATAGTTAGGTCCTTTTAAAACTTTACCATCTTCTCTGTATATAGGTTGACCGTCTTCCCCTAGTTTACTCATGTTGCTTCGTTGAATTTCTTCAAAAACTTCTTCTATTTTATGCTGCATGCCATGTTCTATAATGGTACCGCATAAAATGTATAGCATGTCTCCTAAAGCATCTGCAACCTCTACTAAGTCGTTATTGTTTGCTGCTTCAAAATACTCTTCGTTTTCTTCTTTCATTAAGTTAAAACGCAATGTATTTTTATCTATACCTAAATTGGCTTTTGGCGTTTCTCTATGTCCTATTTTAAATGCAGTATGAAATGCTTTTACAGCTTCAATTTTATTTTTCATAATATTATATTTTTCATTTCTATGGTTAAGGAAATCATTTAAGTTTTCTTTAAATTTGCATAAAAGTAATTATATGTTTAGTAAAGGTCAAATCATTTTCGGAATTATATTCTTCATAGTCTTTGCTATTGTAATTACCTATACTTACCGTAAAGATTTAAAATTACATAAACGTTTTTACAAAGGAAGCATATGGGTTTTAATTGCTTTTATCTCTTTTATTTTATTTATTTCGGCTATTAAGTTTTTCTTTAAGTAAACTTTTAGTTTTAGCTGTAAACGTTAAATTTTAACATACTTTCCTGCACTTATAACACCCTTACTTCGGTTTTATTTGCATTTTGTCTAGATTTTAGTTTTTTAAAAAGTTGATTTATCTAAATTAATAGATAAATATACCTGTTAATGGGTATGTTTTTACACTCCTTTTTTATGGAGTTTTGTTTACTAACCAATAATTATTTTAATATGATGAGAAAAGCCAAAAACTACTCAGCACTCATTTTAATAGTCTTATTAATTACTGTTTTTAGTTGTAAAGACAATAAAAGTAATAAAAACAGTAATGAAGAGCATAAATGCACAAAGTGCGAAACACAATTAGACAAGTGTAAAACAAAACTAAAAAAAAGGAAAAAGAAAATACAACGAATAGACCAAAGAAGCCTTGATAAATCTGGAGAGTCTGTTGGTATTGAAAATTCAAAAATTGAAAATGGTATTGCTTACTTAGATTTAAGAGTTTTAAAAGGAACTAAAAAAAACATGGTAAAAGTTGTTAGCCAAGTGAACAATCTAATTACTTTAAGAATTAAAAGCGGAAACATAGCGTGTAATGAAAAAACTACTACTATTAAATATCAAGTACATTTAGCCCAAGATTCTGATGAAATAACTGTTGAAAGCTTTATTGAATGCAAAGGAGGATTTACAGAAAAACATAAAACATCGTTAGTACTTGGAACAGATGGAAGTTTACTAACTGATGAAAAATAACAAACACCTATATTTAAGTGAAATTAAAGTTTTGTATTTCTATAATTATTTTAATAAAATCGCTTTGTTACTCCCAACAAAGCGATTCTACTTTTTTTTATACTAAAAAAAGTTATTCTAACACGAAATTGCTAAACAATATAGCGCTCACTAAAAACGAGTTTCAAAAAAACTGGTTATCATTTATTTATTACATAAAAACTAACAATAACGATTCTGTTAACGCTTATTTAAATAAATTTAATAACGCGAAACTATTAGAAAACAAAAAGCTTAGTCGTTTTAATTATTTAAAAGGCTTTTATTATAAACGAATTGATAATGATTCGTTAAGGTTTTATTTTTATCATAATGCTTATAAACTATCTGAAAAAGAAAACGATACTTTAACGTTACTTAAAAGTTTAGAACAATTATCTCAAACCTATAATTACAAAACCGACACCCCATACAATAAAGAATATTTAGACCTACTATATAAAAATGCTATAAAATATAATTCGCAATCTTATATCATTAGATATCATTTTTTAAATGGTAATTATTATTTATTAAGAAGCCACGGAAAAAAAGCCTTAACAAGCTACAAAACGGCTTTAAAATTCAACTTTAATAAAAACGATAGTATTTTACTTCCTTTACTTTATAACAATATAGGGAGCACTTATACCGAAGAAATAAATTTACCAGACTCGGCTATTTACTATTTTAAAAAACAGTCTAAATTTTTAAAAACCAATAACGAAAAATTTTCTAATTTTTTAAATATTGGTAGCGCTTGGAGAAAAGCTAACAACAATAACTTAGCCATTAATTACTATATGATGGCAGACAGTTTACCTCTAGATTTTAATGTTATTTCTAATAATATATACATTAAAGAAAACCTGGCACATCTAAATAATGATATTGGAAACCATAAACAGGCATATAAATACCTTTTGGATTATGTAAAACTATCAGATAGCCTTAAAGCTGATGAACATAAAATATCAATCGCTAATATTAAAGAGCAATACGATAACGAAAAACTTAGAGCCGATAATTTAGAAAGCGAATCTAAACGCAAACAAAACAGAAACTTACTTTTTGGTGCTTTACTTATTATATTTTTTGGAAGCATAACAGCTTTTCTAATTCAAAAAAATACCAGAAAAAAACAAAAACTTGCCGAACAAGAAAAAGCCTTACAAACACAAAAACTTGCAACTGTACTAAAAGAACAAGAATTAACCAGTATTGATGCCATGATAGAAGGCCAAGAAAAAGAGCGTCAACGTATTGCTAACGACTTACATGACGATTTAGGCGGGCTAATGGCTACTGTTAAACTTCACTTTAATGTTTTAAAAGACAAACAAACCCCAGAGTTATTCGATAAAACCAACATACTCTTAGACGAGGCTTACCAAAAAATTCGCTCTATAGCACACACCAAAAATTCTGGTGTAATTGCAAAACAAGGCCTGTTAAAAGCGGTACAAAATATGGCAGACAAAATCTCTGTATCAAACAAAATTATAGTCGATGTAATTGACCATGGATTAGAAAACCGATTAGAAAATAGCTTAGAACTAACTATTTTTAGAATTATTCAAGAACTTATAACCAATGTAATAAAACACGCCCAAGCTACCGAAAGCACTATCCATTTAACAAATCATGACGATACTTTAAATATTATGATAGAAGACAACGGCAAAGGTTTTAACCCTAACCAAGTAACCACCAAAAATAAAGGCATGGGTATAAGTAGCATTGATAAACGCGTAGAGCATTTAAATGGAAAAATGACCATAGAATCCGAACCTAATAAAGGCACAACCATAATAATAGATATACCAATATGATACGATTAGCCATTGCAGAAGATCATCAATCGCTTATTGATGGTATAAAGTTACACTTAGAGTTTGAAGATAATATTACAATTGTTGGTACGGCAAACGATGGTGAAGCGCTATTAAAAATTATCGAAAAAAAACAACCAGATGTTGTTTTAACAGACATAAGGATGCCTAAAATTAATGGTATTGAAGCTACAAAACAAATCAAGAAAAACCACCCAAACATTAACATACTAGCTTTTACTATGTTTGAGCAGATAGAAGCCATCCAGCAAATGTTAGATGCAGGAGCCTCTGGCTATATATTAAAAAACTCAACTTTAAAAGAGGTACATACTGCCATTTTAACTGTGGCAAGAGGCGAAACATATTTTGATGCTAACATAAACACCAATGCTTTAAGTTCTAAAAATAACAACAAAGCAAAAGGAGTTTTAACCAAACGTCAAATTCAAATACTCGAACTTATTGGACAAGGAAAAACATCAAGAGAAATTGCCGATTTGTTATTTATTGGTATACATACTGTAGATACACATAGAAAAAACATGGTTCGTATACTAGGTTTGCAAGGAAAAGGAGAATTAATGCGCTATGCCTTAGAAAAAAAATACAAGTTTTAACAGATACCTAATATTGGGTATGGTTCTGTGTTTATTTTTTTTAAACCTTTAATTCTATAAAAAACAAATTTTAACAAAATGAAAAAATCTGGATTAATTATTATTTTTTTAGTTTTATCTATTAGCTCTTACAGTCAAACTACTTTAAATTTAAACCTAAATACCAAAGTAGAAAAACTTACAAAAACGTTAAATGAAGGAGATTACACCTTAAAAATGAAAGGCGATTTTGAATGTAAAAAATATAAATTGAATATTACAATTAATAAAACATTTAAAGAATACCCAAAAATTGATGTATCTCAAGAGAATAAAGAAAAAAAAATATGCTCATACACCCCAGAATATGAATCATTTAAACTAGAGCGCAATACAGAAGTAGAAGTTACCATTTATGTCATTGAAAAAGAAAACCCAGACAAAATATTCAAAAAAATAAAAAGAATTTACACCACAATTAAAACACGCAAATGGATAACATCGTTTGGAATATCGGGCGTTAAACTAGTAAAAGCAGATACCTATAGAACTATTGCGGATGGCGATAAATTTATAATAAGCAAAGGTGGCAGCCAAGAACAATACAAAGCCATACCTGTTATGATGTTTTCGGTGTTAAATTTAAAAAACGAAAAAGCTTGGATACCTTCTGGCGGTTTTGGCATCGACTTAGAAAACGTTACCGCCTTTGCAGGTATTTCAAAAGCATTTGCTCAAAATTTTATTATCACGGGCGGAATAGCAATGCACAAACAACTTAGACTTAACAGTCAGTATTTAAAAAACCAAATTGTAGATCAAGAAATTCCGTTTAACGAATTAAATACCGATTATTATAGGGTAAACCCATTTATTTCTATTACCTTTCACTTAAACAATAACATTTTTAAAAAATAATAATCATTAATTAAATATTAATAGCCAACAAGATTCTCTCAAAAACTATGATTAAAACCAACTCTAATTTTATTAATGAAATTGCTTCAAAATTAAAAACATTAGATTTTCATAAAAACGATTTTTCAAACATTGAAAACTTCCCTCTTAATGCTAAGCAATGCTTATATGTTATCGATTGGCAAGATGCAAAAATTTCGTATCAACGTGATATAGAAAAAATATTAGGCTATTCTGAAGAAGAATTTAACTTAGAAAACATATTAAGTATTGCACACCCTGAAGATTTAAACTTAATTAAAAGGATAACTCAAGCCGTAGTAAATCATCTTACAAATAGCACATGCTATAGTTTAGAAAACAGCTCGCTTAATTTAACTTACAGGTTTAGAAAAAAAGATAACACATACGCTAAAATATTAAGACAATCATCTCTTTTTGAAGCTACTACAAATGGAAAAATGAAAAGCAATCTATCTTTATTAACAGACATTTCATTTTTTGATAACTCAAATACTGTGCAATGGGAATTTAATGCCCCACATATAGAACAAGAAGCTTTTAAACAAGAAGTGTATAAAGAGTTCACAACCTTTTTTACGCCTCGAGAAGAAGAAATTATCAAACTAATTTCCAGCCAAATAAACACAAAATCCATAGCAGAAAAACTTTTTATTAGCGAGCATACAGTTTATTCTCACCGAAAAAACATTCTAAAAAAAAGTAACTGCCATAATGCTAATGAGCTTATAGAGTTTTGTATTAAAATAGGTGTTCTATAACTTATAAATTAAAATGAAAAACAAGTCGCAAATAATAAACAACATAAAAATAGCTTATCTAGATAACGAGAGTAAATCTAAAATTACCATTGTTTTTGTGCATGGTAACTCGCAAAGCGTAAAAAGCTACAACAACCAACTAAATAATACTGAGTTAAACACATACAGACTTATCGCTTTAGATTTGCCTGGGCATGGCAAATCTGCTTCTGTTAATAACTATTCTATACCTTTATTTATAAATACTTTGGCTACTTTTTGTAATACATTACAGCTTAAAAACTATATTATTGTAGGACATTCTTTAGGAGGACATTTTACCATACAAGCCCTACCCAAATTATCGCATTGTATTGGTGCTTTCATTATAGCAGCATCGCCTGTAAGCATACCTCTAAACATTGCTAATGCATACTTACCAAACGCATTAATGAGTTTACTCTTTAAAAAAGATTTAACAGATAAAGAAATAAGTCTTTTTGCCAACAGCCTAACAACAAACTCTTCAATAGCAAAAAAAGATATTAAAAATACCGATGCAAAATTTAGAGAACATTTAGCCACCTCTATTGAAAATGGAGATATGCTAAACGAAGTCGATATTTTAGAAAAAACAACCATTCCCATAGCAATAATTGTAGGGGAAAATGATGCACTTATAAACACAAACTATATAAAAACTCTAAATATCCCTATGCTTTGGGGCAAAAACCCTTTACTTATAAAAAACGCATTACACAGCCCGCAAACAGATACACCAAAACAACTAAACACAATATTAACCAACTTCATTAAAAACTATAAATCAACAATTTAAAATAAAAATTTAATTACACTTATAAAAAAATCCCCAATACTGGGGATTTTTTTGCGTTGCTACATTTGCTAAATTTGAGAAGCTATTAATTAATCTTTAAAAACTCTCATTATGAAACAACTACTACTTTTTATTACATTACTAGCATGTACTTCTTTCAACATTGAAGCACAAATAATTTGGCAAAACACTATTGGAGGAAATACCTATGATGATATTGAAGATGTTATAAATACTTCTGATGGGGGTTTTTTACTTATTGGTCTATCCGAATCTGATATTTCTGGCGATAAATCTGAAAACTCAAAAGGCGCTGCCGATTTCTGGATTGTTAAAACAAACAATCTTGGTGTTGTACAATGGGATAAAACCCTTGGAGGTAGTGGTAATGATTACCCAGCAACTGCCATTGAAACTGCCGATGGCAACTTTGTTATAGTAGGCGGATCCAACTCTAATATTTCTGGTGATAAATCTGAAAACTCAAAAGGCGGTTTCGATTTTTGGATTGTTAAAATAGATAATACCGGAACCGTGCTTTGGGACAAAACCATAGGTGGCTCTGACGATGATTATGCTATTACAATAAGCGAAACATCAACAAACGATTTAATAATTTCTGGCGATTCTGCATCTAACACATCTGGCGATAAATCTGAAAACTCAAGAGGGTTTAGCGATGCTTGGATTATAAAAACCACAAGTACCGGCACTTTAATTTGGGATAAAACTTTAGGCGGCGATGCCGATGAAGAAGCTATAGGGTTAGAATTAACCCCAGATGGCGGTTATATTATTGGTATTATTGCCGAGTCTGGAATATCTGGAGATAAAACAGTAAATACTAGTAATAATGAAGATTATTGGGTTGTAAAATTAAGTAACACCAATACTATAGATTGGCAAAAAAACTATGGTGGCTCATCATCTTCAGCTAGTATTCTTACCGATTTAATTCCTACTAGCGACGGCGGTTACCTTCTAGCTGGCGATACAGACTCTGGAATTGGCGGAGAAAAAACCGAAAACACAAATGGAGGCACAGATTTATGGTTTATAAAAATTGACAATACAGGTGCTATACAATGGCAAAACTCTGTTGGAGGTTCTAACGATGAGTATGTTCCGTATGGCTTTGAAAAAGCAGGAGGCGGCTTTATCTTTGCCGCAGAAAGCCTATCCAACACTTCTGGCGATAAAACAGAAGATAGTAATAGTAACGACATTTGGGTAATAGAGCTTGATGCTAGTGGCAATGTAATTGCAGATAAAACCTTTGGAACCAACTCCACAGAATATCCAGAACAAATAATACCAACTAGCGACGGTAACTATGTAATTGTAGCTTCTGTTAACGATCTTTCTGGAGACAACACAGAAGCACCAGTTGGAAATACCGACTATTGGTTATTTAAAATAGATGAAAGCACATTATCTGTACCTACAACTAAAAAAGATTTAAACCTAAACATTTACCCTATTCCAGCTTCAAATAAAATACATATATCTTCAAAAGAAATCATAGAGACTATTGAGATTATTGATATTACAGGCAAACAAATTTCAAAAATTAATTCACCCCAAAAAAGCATAGATATTTCAGAATTTCCAAAAGGCATTTATGTACTAAGGCTATATACAAAACATAAAACCTTAAACAAACGCATAATTAAACAATAAGCTATAAACCAACCGTTTACCGATATTTTTTTCGACCAAAAGCCAAAAAATCCCCAATATTGGGGATTTTTTGGCTTTAATGCATTTATTAAGTTTGAGAAGCTATTAATTAATTTTCTAAAACCCTCTCGTTATGAAACAGTTATTACTTCTTTTCTGCTTTTTAATTTTAATTCAAATACCTTCTACTTACGGGCAATGTCCTTCGGGTTCTAATGTAGATTCTGATGGCGACGGAGTTGTAGATTGTATAGACCCATGCATCTCTCAAGCTTCATCTAAAATAGGAAATTTAAGTTTCGAGTCTAATTTTACTGGATGGACAATCCCTCAAAATCAATCTTTTTTTTCAATAAACGAAGAGCCTAATGACGTTTTACATGGTAATAAATCATTATACATTACAGCTCCAAATGCAGGTGTATTTGAAAATCATGTAATATACTCTGAAGCTTTTACCTTAGAAGAAGGTGTTGCTTACAATTTTACAATTCCTGTTAAACGAATTGGTAATGTTGATGGCGATGCGTTACGATGGGTGCTTATAGACGAAAATGGTGTTTATAGGCACTTTAATAATTATTACAATTTTACAGAATCATGGTCTTACATAGAATTAACAAATTTTTATGCAGATTTTAGTAATTATTCAAGTAATAAATTCAGATTGCGTTTAGAGTTTGGTTTATCTACTACAGATATGGTTGTAGACAAAATTAAATTTTATGAATCTTCTCTAATGGAAGACCCTACATATGCCGATTACAATAGTGATGGAATTCCAGACTGTGGAAATATTAATGTTAGTACACACCCAGATTATAATGCTCTTGTTGCAACTTATAATGCTCTAAATGGACTAAACTGGGTTAACAACACCAATTGGTTAGATACTACAAAACCGCTTTCTAGTTGGTATGGAATTACAGAAACCAATGGCAGGGTTACAGGTATTGAATTACCTAACAATAATTTAACAGGAGTTGTCTCTCATATCGTAGATGGGTTATCTGAATTACAAAGGCTAAATTTTAGATCAAACTCTATAACAGGAACTATTACAGAAGATTTAGGCAATTTAACTAAATTAACATTTTTAGACTTAGCTTATAATTTTTTATCTGGCAACATTCCAATTCAATTAGCAAATCTACAAGCATTAAACTGGCTAGATCTTGCAAACAACCAATTATCTGGTAATGTACCTAATGCACTTACAAGTTTACCTAACTTAACCCGTTTAGGATTAAGCACTAACAATTTTAGCGGAACACTTCCAGATTTTACAAATCAAAATCTATTTGTTTTTACTTTTGATAATAATTATTTTCAATTTGGTGACTTTGAAAATGAATTTACCAGCTACCAAAACAATGTAACTCAACTTATTTACACACCTCAAAAAACTATTGGAGAGTATACAGAATTTTCAGCAGAAATAGGAAGTACACAAACATTAAATACAAATGCTAGCGGAAGCCAAAATACTTATAATTGGTATAGAGTAAATGCCGATGGAAGTGACGGAGGTTTTCTTACAAACTCTTCAGAATTAAACATAACAATTAATAACACAGACGATTACAAATGGTTTTACTATTATAACGTAAACAGCACTTTGGTTCCTGGTTTAGAAATTTGGAGTAATTATTTTAAAATCTCCGAAGTTCCAACAAGCAGCCCAGACTACAATGCTCTTGTGGCTTTATACAATAGTACAAACGGAGATAATTGGAATAACAACACCAATTGGTTGGATACTACAAAACCATTAAGTTCTTGGTACGGTATACAGATAAAAGACAATAGAGTAACTACCTTATCTTTAAGTCGTAATAACCTAATAGGAACAATACCCACAAGTTTAGAAACACTTTCTCATTTAGAAGAAATAGATGTTTCGAGAAACAACATAAACGGAGAACTTCCAGATTTTGGGCAATTAAACAATATAAATAAGCTACTTGTATTTAATAATGACTTTTCTTTTCTAGATTTAGAAACAAATTATACCAGTAATAAAAGCATTGCAGAATTTAACTACCAAAATCAAAATCTTAAGGATAGTGCTATTATTATTGATGGTGTAATTGGAAATAATTATTCACTAAGTATAACAGAGGTTCTAGGCACCAATGTACAATACCAATGGTATAAGAAAAGAAAAAGTTATTACACAAATACTGATGATGTAATTGTAGATGCAAATAGTAAAGATTATACAATAAATACTTTAACAGAATCTGACATGGATTTATATACATGCAAAGTTACTAGCGCGAGTATTCCAGATTTAATTATCGAACGAAATACCATTAACATAAAAGGTGAAATCTCTCAACTTCAAAAAGATGCTTTAATTGCAATTTACAATAGTACAAACGGAGATAATTGGACTAACAACACCAACTGGTTATCAAACGAACCTATATCTACTTGGTATGGTGTAACAACTAATGGCAATAAGATTACAGAACTCAACTTCCAAAACAATAACTTAACAGGTACTTTACCTACCGAAATTGGAAATTTAACAGGTCTAGAGTGGCTATCTTTTTACCTAGGAAATAACATAAGTGGTCCCTTACCCGAGTCCATTGGGAACTTAACAGAACTTAGACTTTTAAGCTTTGAAGACAATAATTTTACTGGAGAAATACCCAATTCTTATTCTAATTTAACAAAACTAAGCGGTTTTTGGTTATGGAACAATAAACTATCTGGTAATGTGCCAGAATTTCTAACAACCTTTAACAATCTAGTATTTTTAGATATTAGTTTTAATCAATTTAGTGGCACCTTACCAGATTTTACAACCTTACCAAATTTAAATTGGCTTAATATTAGTAGTAATTATTTTAATCCTAATGACTTTATTCAACAATTTGAAGCATACAAAAACTTACAATATAGTTGGAACAATTTCAGCTATTATTCTCCACAATATACTATGGATGAAGCTGAAGAAGTAAGCACTTCTATAGGCAACAGCATAACTCTAACTATAACAGATACGCCTTCAACATCAAAATCAAACACATCAAAATCTATATATGCAGCTAATACCTACCAATGGTTTAAAGACAATATACTTATTTCTGGTGCTACAGCAAGCAGTTATACAATTAACAATGCACAAATAAGCGATAGCGGTATATACCATTGCGAAATAACAAATCCAGACATACCCGACTTAACTATAAAAAGACAACCTATTACACTTAATGTTGGTACATTAAACATCGATAAAAATGATACTAATAAAATTAAAATCTACCCAAATCCAGTAAAAAACGTTCTAAAAATTAAATTAAACAATACGCAGGCAGAACACGCTACATTAATGGATATAACTGGAAAACAAATTTTAAACCTAAAATTGCAATCTGAAATAACGGTAATTGATATTAACAACTTAAACGCTGGTATGTATTTACTTCAAATTAAAAACCAAGAAAAAATAATAACAAAACGTATTATTAAAGAATAGAAATTAAAAATTCGCACTTTATCGATAAACTTTTCGACCAACAGCTTAAGAATCCCCAGTATTGGGGATTTTTTTATGCATCATATTTATCTAGGTTTGATTAGCTATTAACAATAAAACAAAAACCATGAAAAAATTTAAACAAATCTTTTTTACCTGTCTATTATTTACGCTTGCATTTTCTTGTAGTACAGATGATAGTTCGGACGATTCTGATCCTGAAAAATTTGACGGATCAACAAAAGCCCTTGAAGATTTCTTCTCTCCAGAGTTAGTAACTTCGTTAAAAAATTTAGGCTTTGTTATTAACGAAGGAGCAAACCCTCCAAACATTGAAGGCACCTATTTTTCAAGTCCTTTTATTTTACAAGGCACAACCGTTCCTGGCGAATCTATTGGAAAAAGCTTTGCCGATTACACCTCTACCTTTTCAAATCAAGACAATAACGAACTTACCATTGATTTTAATGGAAGTGGTGGCTCTCAAGTTGATGTTGGTTACGGTTCCTTTGTAGCTGGAAACGACAATAATTTTTCTGTTTACTTAAAAAACACAACACAAATAGGCACATATACTGCCGAAACAGCTTTTGCCATTTCTGGTATAATAACAGAAACTGGTATAAAAAACTATCAATTTGCTTTAATGATGCTAGATGACAAAGGAGATATTGAAAGTGTTTATATAGAAAATAACACAGGTAGACTTATACATGATTCCGATTACTTTTCTGAAAAAATCGAGTAACATAATATCATAAGAAAATAGAATAAAAAAAATCCCCAGTACTGGGGATTTTTTAACAAAAAGTTCTATTGTATGTTTGAAAGCTATTAACAACCAAACCATATAAAATGAAAAACTTAAATTATAAACTATTTTTACTATTACTTTTAATTGGTGCTACACAAGTAATCGCCCAAAGCTATATAGGTTACGCTGTAGATAATTATTCGGGAGTGCATGGATTAACCTCAAACCCATCCAATGTTGTAGACTCTAGACTTAAATCAGATTTCAATTTATTGTCTGCAAGTGTTTTTGGAGGTAGCGATTATTTTGGAATTAATGTAAGCGATGTAATAAAATCTGATGGTGGTTTTGATTTTGAATCTGATGCCGAAAAATTCCCTTCTGATGCTAATAACTTCTTTTTAAATGCAGATATTTTAGGTCCTTCGTTTATGTTTAACCTATCTTCTAAAAGCAGTATTGGTGTAGTAAGCAGAATTAGAGCCTTTTTTAACATTAATAATATTAGCGGAGAACTTTACGAAAACATTTCCGATAATTTTGATATTGGGGAAGACTTCGATTTTAACTCTAAAAACTTATCGGGTACAATACATGCTTGGGCCGAAATTGGTTTAGTATATGGACGAGTACTTTTAGATAAAGAAAAAAACTTTTTAAAAGGTGGTGTAACCATTAAATATTTACAAGGTGCAGGTGGAGTGTTTTTAAACAGTCCGAGCTTTACAGGGCAATACAACGCTACAAACGAAACCTTAACCACTACAGGAGAGTTAAAATATGGCATAAGTCAAGATTTTGATAATGATGATATTGAATTTAAAAACTTAACTGCTGGTTTTGGCGCAGATATAGGTTTTACATACGAACATAGACCAAATGTTAATTTAGATTCTGTGACCAGAAAACACAACAAATACAAATTAAAAATTGGAGTATCTATTACAGACATAGGATCTATAGATTATAAAGAAAGTGTGGTAACAACGTACGACCTAAACGGAACCGCTGATGCCTCTACTTTTGATGAAGACACCGAAGACTTTTTAGATAACAATTACACGAGCACAGAAGAAACTATAGCGCAAAAAATAAACCTACCAACTGCATTTCACTTTCTTGCAGATTATCATATAAAAAACAAATTATATGTTAGTTTACAAACCAACCTATCGTTAGTTAAAAAAAATGCAGCTAATAGCAACAACATTATAAACTCTGTTACTATATCGCCACGTTTAGAAACCAAATGGTTTAGTTTATACACACCTGTTAGCTTTAGGCAATACGGAGATTTTGCTTGGGGTGGCGGTTTTAGAATAGGGCCTTTAATGGTTGGATCTGGTTCTGTACTAACCAACTTACTTACAGACACATCAAAAACAACAGATGTTTACGTAGGTTTAAAATTACCTTTATACCAATAAGTGTTAAAATAAAAAAAGTAAAAAAATCCCCATCTATGGGGATTTTTTAGTTTACATTAAAAATTTAAATTGCTACATAATTAGTAATCGTATATGACAGCTTTAAAAAATATATTAAATACCATAAATGATATTAAGTTAAAGGGCGAAAAACTATCAGACCAAGATATTTTAACCATACTAAAAGCTACTAAATCTATAACTAAAAACAAAACATATATTAACTCTTACATTGCGTTATTTAATAAAATTGATTCAAAAAAATTAAACAATATAAACGCTTTAACTAAAAGAGAATTACAAATTTTACAAGCCATAGGAAAAGGTTTTAACACAGCAAACATTGCTAAAAATTTAAGCTTAAAAGTATCAACTATAGAAACACACCGAAAAAATATTCGTAAAAAATTAGGACTTGTTGGTAAAGGAAAACTTATTGAATACGCCATGCTTAACAATTTAAGTCCAAAATAAAAAATAAGAACAATTTTACACGCAACCTTTTTATAAACTATGCATCTATTAAATAACTAATCCATACTAAAATGAATTTAATATTAATTATTAGTGCTCTTATAGTTGTTAATTTAATCCTATTAGTATTTAGCGTAAATAAAAAAACCGAGCCTTAATTTTAAAGTTTTATTACATTATTTACACTTCAATTATTTAACTTTAAATACAAATCATTTTTTGTCTCTATAAAATTATTACTTACTATATTCTGTAAGGCTTTTTTTAACTAATCATTTTTAGATTTAAAAATCATTATCTTTGATTCTGTATAATTTTTCAAATTAAAGGAATGAAAGCTCTCAAATACATCTTATTTTTATTACTTATTGCTATAATTGGCCTTGCAATATATATTGCTGTGCAACCAAACGAGTTTGAAGTTAGCAGAACCAGAACTATAAAAGCACCTGCACCAGTAGTTTATAATAATGTTATTGATTTTAAAAACTGGGAAGCTTGGAATTCTTGGGCAGAAGCAAACCCAGATATGAAAATTATGCTTCCAGAACAAACACAAGGTATTGGTGGTTCGTATTCTTGGGAAGATCAAGATGGCATTGGTACCATGAAAACCCTAGCTACAACACCAAACCAAAGCATAACCCAACAAATGCAATTTGCCGATTTTCCGCCCTCTCAAGTAACTTGGAATTTTAAGCCTAACAAGGACGGAACAACAAATACAACATGGACCATTTCTGGTAAAGATTTACCTTTTGGCTTTAAAGCATTCGCCACATTTATGGGAGGCATGGAAAAACAAATTGCTCCGCATTATGAGCGAAGCCTAGAAAAACTAGACAGCATTGTGCAAGAAAGTATGAAAGTCTATACCATAAAAATTAATGGTGAGACAGAATATGGTGGTGGTTTTTACATGTACAAAACAACCGCTGCAACAAGTGCCAATATTAGCCAGATAATAGGCAAGCAATTTGGCGAAATCATGGGCTACATGGCGCAAAATAACATTATTACCAATGGCATGCCTTTTACTATTTATAACGAAATGAATGCCGAAAATGGCAGCGTTATAATGAGTAACGCAATACCTGTAAGAGATAAAATAAATGTAGACAGAACCAGCGAAATTTTATGTGGTTATACACCAAAAACCAAAGTATTAAAAACGACTTTAAAAGGAAATTACACCAATCTTCCTGAAGCTTGGGAAGCCACTATGGCCTATTTAGCTAATAACAATATGGAACAATCTAGTTTAAAACCTTTTGAAATTTATACAAACGACCCAGGCAACGTTCCTAACCCAGCAAATTGGATTACCGAAATATACATTCCAATTAAATAATAAATGAAAAATTTAATATTGGTTTTTTTAGGCGGCGGTTTGGGTAGCATACTACGTTATATTATTGGTAAGTATTTAAACAATGCCCAAACTGGAATACCTTACGGCACTTTTGTGGCTAATATTTTAGGCAGCCTTCTAATTGGTATTATTCTAGGTTTAGCAGCAAAAAACAACACACTTACACAAAGCCACACTTTATTACTTGCTACTGGGTTTTGCGGTGGTTTTACAACCTTTTCTACCTTTGCTTACGAAAACCATATCTTTTTAAAATCTGGCGATTTTACTAGCTTTGCCATATACACCATTGCCAGCTTTATTATAGGTTTTTTAGCTGTTTTTACAGGGCTTTTTTTAGTTAAATAAATACTTGATTTTGGAAAAAAAATCTGCTAACTTCGTTTATCGTCGGTTTTAAATCACTAAAATGATGTATATCTGTTAAACATTGTAACCATTTAGAAAGAACTTATGAAAAAAAGAAAAATTATTTCATTATTACTTTTAATTGTTGGAGTTACTTTAAGTATTGCCTTTATATTAAAGATTGAATTCCCTCAGGGGTTTGAGGCATATTTTAAAAGAGAATACTATAACCAATTTGGCCCTTTAGCCATAAGTATCGAACTTTTAATAGCAAGCTATTACCTATTTATAGAACATAAAAAGACGAATTTCGCTTTAGCTCTCTTTGGATTTACGGCTTTGCTAGATCCTCTTTTTAATAAAATAGGCCTTTTTAACAGCATAGTGCCCTTGTATGGAACAATAATCTTATCAATTTGCGGTCTACTATGCCTATGGTTCGCATTTGCAAACACATTTAAATTAAAACGTTTATCTAATTTAACAGCCTTATCAAGTATTATTCTTAGTGTTTTTGTTGAACTATTCTTCAATTATTACCTTTAAAAAACATTTGCCAACAAAGTACGTACTTAAAATCGTATACAAAAGCGTTAAAAAAAATTCTTCAAAAACACATCATTTCTTAAAAGCTTTAACACCAGCTTCTACTCTAGTTTTTAGGTAATTTTTTCTTGGCACTATTGGGCAAGAATACTTATCGTTATAAGCACAATAAGGGTTGTAAGCTTTATTAAAATCTATAACCATGGTGTTGCCTTTAGGTATTTTAGCATCTAAGTAACGGCCACCTCCATAACTTTCTAAACCGTTAGTTTCATCTAAAAAAGGCAAAAACAAATAATCTTCAAAATCTTCCTCTTTAATTAATTCTTGGTCTTGGTAAATACTAAGTTTAAACTGCTCGCCTTTTAAACTAAACGTTAACTCTCCGTACTTAACATATATTGGGCGTCGGTCTGTTGTGGTTTTCATTCTAAAAGTTTTCTCGTTTGGTGTTCTTTTAAAATTAGCCTTTACAATATAAGTAGAATCAAACTTAAAAAAATCTAAACCTTCAAAATTTCTCCTGTCTTTGTTTTTTAAGGGCGATTTACTAGCATCTTTATAATTAGCATTAATTTCGCGTTGAAACTCTGTTTCGCCTTGTATTGGGCGCTTATTTTGAGCACAGCCAAATAACGTTATAAAAAGTAAAGTTATTAGTATAATATGTTTCATTTTAATTACTAGGATTAAAAGATGGATTAAGGTTTGTTTGGTACGATTGCATTAAATTATTTGAAAATGTATTAAAAGCATCTTCATTGGCAAACGATTTAATTTTTTCAGGATTAAAATGTCCTTGTAAATAATACGCCGTAGTTTCTGTTTCTGTACTATTAAAAATAATAGCATCAGTTACTATTGCCCCTAACTCTTTAACCGAAATAATTCGTGTGTGCTCCAATTCGTTTTTTCTAAACACATCGGTATAACCGCTATGAGTAACGGCATTCATTTCGGTAATTAAGTTATTACGTTTTAAGGCATTTATGTTTTGAAACTTTATATATTTAAAATCTGTAATATTGCCAACAGCATTTTTAACCTCTGGCGATATATTACTTAAAACAGCCTTCATAAAATTAGGCACTTGAAAAGATGTTGTTCCTACATCGGCCTTATGGTTATTATAAAAACTCTGGAAGTTAGTGCCGCAAGAAAACAGCATAAAACCTATACTTAATGCAAAAATTATTTTCTTCATTTTAAAAATTTATCATTGTAAAAATACAAGTTAAATTTATTTTAACTAGATTTGAACTTTAAAAGAATTAAAAATGCGTAATACCACCATTATTTATAAAAAGCAATTTACCTCTTGTGTAAAAACAAGGCGTTGGGCTCATTATATATTGTGGTGATATTTATATAACATATTACAATATTAAAAAGTCCGACTTCACCGTCGGACTTTTTATTTTTAAAGCAAATTCTAATTAATTAAAACATGTAGCATAAACAAACCTAAACTCATGAAAACATTATTTAACAATTACCTAAACACATTTAAAGGCCTTTCTACAGAAGTTTGGTGGCTAGCTTTAATAACGTTAATAAACAGAGCTGGCACAATGGTTATCCCTTTCTTATCATTGTATTTAACCGAAGATTTAAAATTTTCGTTAAGCAATGTAGGTTCTATAATGATGTGTTTTGGCTTAGGTTCTGTAGCTGGGTCTTGGCTTGGCGGAAAACTAACCGATACTATTGGCTATTATAAAGTTATGGTTAGGAGCCTTGTTGGTACGGGTATTTTATTTATAGCGTTACAGTTTTTAACATCGTTTTACGGGCTATGCCTAGGCATATTTTTAGTTATGCTTGTAGCAGATATGTTTCGCCCTGCAATGTTTGTGGCCTTAAGTGCATACAGTAAACCAGAAAATAAAACACGTAGTGTTACATTAATTAGGTTAGCTATAAACCTTGGGTTTTCTGCCGGGCCAGCCGTTGGCGGTATTATTATTACAACTTTAGGTTATGGAGGGTTATTTTGGGTAGATGGTATTACTTGTATGTTAGCAACGCTTGTACTATTTATGGTTTTAAACCCTAAAAAGGCCAAGGTTTTAGACAATATTGTTGTAAACAATCCAGATTCGGCATATAAAGACAAGGCTTTTGTTATTTTTTTAGTTGCTATGTTTTTATTTGGTGTTATCTTTTTACAATATTTCTCTACCATGCCAATATACTATAGAGAAGTACATGTATTATCTGAGCTTGATATAGGCTTACTTTTAGGTGCCAACGGATTTTTAATTTTTCTTTTAGAAATGCCCTTAATTAAATGGCTGGAAAACAGTAAGTTTTCTAAAACAGAACTTATGCTAGTTGGCGCTTTATTAACAACATTAAGCTTTATTATTTTAAATTTAACAGCCTGGTCTGGCATATTAATTATTGGTATGTTTTTAATGACTATTGGAGAAATGATTGCCTTCCCTTTTTCTAATGCTTTTGCTTTAGACCGTGCAAAAAAGGGCAATCAAGGTGAATATATGGCGTTATATTCTATAGCTTTTTCTATGGCTCATATATTTGGCCATAAAACAGGTATGCATATGGTTGATGGATGGGGTTTTGATAATACTTGGTATATGATTACTCTAATTGGAGGGCTTTGTATACTTTTATTACTTATTTTAAAAAGCCATTTAAAATTAAAAGAAAATGATAATAAATAATTAAGCTTTTAGTAAAAAACAGAAACGGGTATTTTTATAAAATATGGCATTATTTTATTGGAATTACCTCTTTCTGTTTTACAACTCTAGACAAAACAATTTGAGTTTTAGACTCGCCATAACTAATAAGCTGATCTATAAAAGCCTCTAAGTGTTTTTGATTTTTTAAAACCACCTCCATTACAATATTCTCATCGCCAGTTATGCGGTAGCAATTAATAACCTCATCGTAAGTTTTTACTTTTTCTAAAAAGGGTTTTAATTTTCCCATAAAAGCACGCAAAGTTATTATAGCCTTAAATTGATAACCCAATTCATAAGGCGATACAATTGTATTATAGCCTTCAATAATACCAAGATCTTCCATTTTTTTTATACGCTCTGAAACTGCGGGCGAACTTATGCCGACTTGTCTACCAATTTCGGCATTAGACAGTCTTGCATTTTGTTGTAAACACTTTAAAATCTTTGTATTTATTGAATCTACACTCATTTAAAAGAAAATTAACTAAAAATAATTAAAAATTAAATCAAATATACATTTTTACCTTAAAATCTAAAGTAAAAAATAATTTCTTGTGAGTAATTTTGGTATAAAAGCTATTAGAAAAAGATTATGTTACACAATACCCCACCAAATCTATCGGATTTACCGGTTTATAAGAAGGCATTAGAGATTTTTGTCTTATCGCAAAGCATATCTACATACTTAAACCAAGACCTATCTCATTTAAAACCAGACGGTTCTGAAGACAACAATATTTACTTTTCTGGAGATATAATTCAGCAATCGGTTTCGTTAGTTCCTGAAATTTTAAATGCAGAAAGGGCTCGTTATTCTGATAGAAAGCATAGACATATTGCGTCTTTAAAAAAGCTTACAAACAAACTTTATAAAAACTCTTATAGATTAGAGCGCTCTAACAGTAACGGTAAAGACTTTTTACCAATTTTACGAAGTGAATTAAAAAAGTTTAAGAAGTTACAAAGCACATGGATGCTTACTTTATAATTGCCACTAAATTTTCTTAAATTTTTGAGCACAACCTTCTATACAAGAAAACCAAAGCACTAAACTTCCGTTGGCTTGCAAGTTAAAAAATACTTTTACATTACCTGAGCCACATGTATCTGGAGTTATTTCGCCATCAAAGGTTGTATCGGATACCTCATCACTTGTAACGGTAAATACACCTGTTTCTACATCTCCTATTTCTGAAGACATAAAACAGAAATCGCCATTTATTTTAACAGTTTCATCATTAAAAAACTCAATAATTCTCTGGCTTTCTACAGTTTGAAAATCTCCACTACCATCACCCGGATCAAAGTATTGCTCTATTAATTTCCATTTTCCAATAAGGCTAGTATTTGTAGTTGGCTTACTATCATCAGACGAGCACCCAAACATTAATAGAATGGATAATATAATTAAGTAACTTTTCATTTTTAAGATATAAGTTTTATTTAAAGATGATTAAATCTTAAAATGGTTGCGTAACCTATTTAATTAAAAAATAGGTTAGCACAATAAGGTTACATGTTTCTTCTATACTGTCCGCCTACTTCAAACAAAGCACTAGTAATTTGCCCTAGTGAGCATACTTTACATACATCCATTAAGGCTTCAAAAATATTTTCGTTATTAACAGCCTTGTTTTGCAATGCTTTTAACATCGCTTCAGTATTGTTGGTTTTATGAAGGTTTTTTAAAGTTTTAATTTGATTTTCTTTTTCTTCTTCTGTAGCTCTAATTACTTCGGCCGGCAAAACTGTTGGAGAGCCTTTACTACTTAAAAATGTATTTACACCTATAATTGGAAACTTTCCGTTATGCTTTAATGTTTCGTAATATAAACTTTCTTCTTGTATTTTAGAACGTTGATACATGGTTTCCATGGCTCCTAAAACACCGCCCCTCTCGGTAATTCTATCAAATTCTAACAACACAGCTTCTTCTACTAAATCGGTTAACTCTTCTATTATAAAAGAGCCTTGTATAGGATTTTCGTTTTTAGCAAGCCCTAATTCTTTATTTATAATAAGCTGAATGGCCATAGCACGACGTACAGACTCTTCGGTTGGTGTAGTAATAGCCTCGTCGTATGCATTTGTATGTAGCGAGTTACAGTTGTCGTAAATAGCATATAAGGCTTGTAAAGTTGTACGAATGTCGTTAAAATCTATTTCTTGAGCATGCAAACTTCTACCTGAGGTTTGAATATGGTATTTAAGCATTTGGGCTCTGGCATTTGCCCCGTATTTATGCTTCATGGCTTTTGCCCATATCTTTCTTGCTACACGCCCAATTACGGCATATTCTGGATCGATTCCGTTAGAGAAGAAAAACGACAGGTTTGGCCCAAATTTATTAATGTCCATACCGCGACTTAAATAATACTCTACATAAGTAAACCCATTAGATAAAGTTAGTGCTAATTGTGTTATTGGGTTAGCTCCTGCCTCGGCTATATGATATCCAGATATAGAAACCGAATAAAAATTACGTACATTATTTTCAATAAAATATTCTTGAACATCGCCCATTAATCGCAAAGCAAATTCGGTAGAAAAAATACAAGTGTTTTGAGCTTGATCTTCTTTTAAAATATCGGCTTGAACAGTTCCTCTTACTTGAGCAATGGTATTCTTTTTTATTTCGGCATAAACATTTTCTGGTAAAACCTGATCGCCAGTTACACCCAAAAGTAATAAGCCCAAACCGTTATTACCTTCTGGCAAATTACCATTGTATTTTGGGCGTTCTTTATCTTTATAAAGCTTAGCTATTTTAGTTTCTACCTCTTTTTCTAAACCATTTTCTTTTATATAAATTTCGCATTGCTGATCGATAGCGGCATTCATAAAAAAACCAAGTAACATTGGTGCTGGCCCATTAATGGTCATACTTACCGATGTTAATACATGCGCTAAATTAAAACCAGAATATAATTTTTTTGCATCATCTAAACAGCAAATAGAAACTCCTGCATTTCCAATTTTACCGTAAATATCTGGTCTATAATCTGGGTCGTTTCCATATAGTGTAACACTATCGAAAGCTGTAGATAAACGCTTAGCAGGAAGCCCTGCACTTACGTAATGAAAACGTTTATTTGTTCGCTCTGGTCCACCCTCGCCTGCAAACATTCTTGCGGGGTCTTCGCCAGTTCTTTTAAACGGATACAAACCAGATGTATATGGGAACTCTCCAGGAACATTTTCTTGTAAACACCATTTTAAAATATCGCCCCATGCTTGGTATTTTGGAAGCGCTACTTTAGGTATTTGAGTATGCGAAAGCGATTCTGTATGGGTTTCAATTTTTATTTCTTTATCTCTAACTTTAAATGAATATATAGGATTTTTATACGTATTCACTTTTTCATTCCACCCTATAATGACTTCCCAATTATAAGGGTTTAAATTTAGTTTTACTTTATCGAATTCTGCTATAAGCAATTTTGTAAAATCTGTATTTTCTGTTTTTACTTGCTTTAAAATATTGTCGTTAATTCCAGATTTATCTAACTCTGGTGTAACATGAGCAACAGATTCAATAGTTTTATAAATACCATAAAGTTTTTGAGCTACTTCTACTTGTTCTAAAGCTTTTTTATCGTAGGTTCTATTATTTTCGGCAATTTCAGATAAATAACGTGTTCGCGATGGTGGGATTACAAAAATCTTTTCACTCATTTCGCTTGAAATATTGAAAGCCGATTTTAATGTAGAATTTGCTTTTTCTACCAAAGTATCCATAACCGCTTTATACAAGGTATTCATTCCTGGGTCGTTAAATTGCGATGCAATAGTGCCATAAACTGGCAACTTTTCTTGCGGAATGTCCCAAAGGTTATTGTTACGCATGTATTGTTTTTTTACATCGCGTAAAGCATCAAGAGAGCCTCTTTTATCAAACTTGTTAATAGCCACCAAATCGGCAAAATCTAGCATATCAATTTTTTCTAATTGTGTTGCTGCACCAAATTCTGGTGTCATCACATATAATGACACGTTAGAGTGTTCTATAATCTCGGTATCTGATTGCCCAATACCAGAAGTTTCAAGAATAATTAAATCGTACTCTGCTGCTTTTAAAACCTCTACAGCTTCGTTAACATGTTTAGATAATGCTAAATTGGATTGTCGAGTTGCTAAACTACGCATGTATACTCTGGAATTGTTTATAGAATTCATTCTAATTCTATCACCTAATAAAGCACCTCCTGTTTTTCTTTTAGAAGGATCGACCGAAATTATACCAACCGTTTTCTCAGGAAAATCGATTAAAAAACGCCTTACCAGCTCATCAACCAAACTAGATTTTCCTGCGCCACCTGTTCCTGTAATTCCTAATACAGGAGTTTTAGATGTTTTATTTTTAGCATGAATATCATCTAAAGTTTGTTTTGCTTTTTCAGGAAAATTTTCGGCCGCCGAAATAACTCGTGCTATCTCTTTAGGGTTTTTATTTTTAAGTGATTTCACATCAACATTCAATTCATTTCCAATAGCAAAATCAGATTGTTTAACCAAATCGTTAATCATGCCTTGCAATCCCATTTCTCTACCATCATCTGGCGAATAAATTCTAGAAATTCCATGCGCCATTAATGCCTTTATCTCTGATGGCAAAATAACACCACCACCGCCGCCAAAAATTTTAATATGCTCGGCTCCTTTTTCTTTTAAAAGATCAAACATATATTTGAAGTATTCGTTATGCCCCCCTTGGTATGAGGTTAAACATATGGCATTTACATCTTCTTGAATGGCCGTATTTACAACCTCCTCTACGCTTCTATCGTGCCCTAAGTGAATAACTTCTACACCTGTTGCCTGAATAATACGACGCATAATATTAATTGAAGCATCGTGCCCATCGAAAAGAGATGCTGCGGTTACAATTCTAACTTTATACTTTGGTTTGTATGGTGCCTGTTGGTTCATTCGTAAAGATTATTGAATTTTAGTAGCGCAATTTACGAAATATTCAAAAAATTACCCTATTTACAGCAAATTATATAAAATTTAAATCTTAGCTATTGCTTGTATCAATTTTAAGCTAAATTTAGCGCAAAATAACATTCATTTTATGAACAAAATTACCATTTTAATACACTGTAAAGATAGACCCAATATAATTGCTTCTGTTACCAACTTTATAGCTAAATCTGGTGGCAATATTGTTTATATAGACCAACATGTAGATAGAGAGCAGAATATCTTTTTTATGCGTTTAGAAAGTGAGTTTGCTTTAAAATCTTTTTCTACAATTAACTTTAAATCTGCTTTTAAAAATGATTTAGCTGATAAGTTTGAAATGAAATGGCGAATTTATTCTTCAGAAAAAAAGCCAAAAATGGCTTTATTTATTTCTAAATACGACCATTGTTTGTACGACTTATTAGGACGTTACAACTCTGGAGAATTAAATTTAGAAATTCCTTTTATAATAAGCAACCATTTAGATTTAAAACCAATAGCCGATAGTTTTAAAATTCCGTTTTACCATATTCCTGTAACAAAAGACACCAAAGCAGAAGCAGAACATAAACAGCTAGAACTTTTACAAAAACATAACATCGATTTTATAGTACTAGCTAGATACATGCAAATAATTTCTAGCAAACTTATTAATATATACCCCAATAAAATTATTAATATTCACCATTCGTTTTTACCTGCTTTTGTTGGCGCAAAACCTTATCATTCTGCTTATAAACGTGGTGTAAAAATTATTGGAGCCACCAGCCATTATGTTACTGAAGAGTTAGATGCTGGCCCTATTATAGAACAAGATGTAACAAGAGTAACTCATGCACACGCTATTACAGATTTAATTACTAAAGGTAGAGATTTAGAAAAAATTGTTTTAGCAAACGCCGTTAAACTACATGCAGACAGAAAAGTAATGGTATTTAATAACAAAACAGTTATCTTCTCGTAACCTTTATTTTAAGGTTTTTTAATGTTCATAGAATAAAATTTACCATTAACATTTGTTAATATTGTGACCAATCCATTTTTTGTGTGTCTTACAAATGTGGAAATATTAACCATTAACTAAATTTTAATTTTTATGAAAACAAATTTATTTTTAAGCCTAACTTTTTTATTAGGTCTAGGTTTTGCTAAAGCTCAAAACTTACCGTCAAGCCCAGAACCAGGAAAATGTTATGTAAAGTGTATTACTAAAGATGAGTTTAAAGATGTTCAAGAAACAATAGAAGTTTATCCTGCTTACACAAAATTAGAGATTGTACCTGCAACATACAAAACTGTTGAAGAACGTGTACTTATTAAAGAAGCATCTAAAAAATTAGTATATGTTCCTGCTGTATACGAAACTGTAGAAGTTCCTTACACAAAAAAAGAAGGAAGAAGCGATTTAAACATTATTCCTGCTACTTTTGGCACAAACTCAAGAACGTTTGAAACTTACCCAGCTACTTCTGGATGGGAATACAAAGAAACTGCTTGTGACTCTCCAAACAAAGAAGATTGTATGGTGGCTTGTTTTGTTGGATATCCAGCACAATACAGAGACGTATCTTTTACTACTTTAGCTAAAGATGCTACTGTAACAAACACACCTGTTAGGGAAGTTTCTGGAACTTACACTAAAAAAGTAGTTAAAACTCCAGCGCGTATGGATCAAATTGATATTCCAGCTGAGTATGCTACAATTAAGCGCCAAGTATTAGCTACTTCTGCTACTACAAGAAGCGTAACTGTGCCTGCAAAATCGCAAACTGTTACAAGAACTGTTTTAGCTAAAAAAGGTGGAATTACGACTTGGGAAGAAGTTGATTGCGGATTATTTGATGCTAACGTTTTACCAATTTTTTACGAATTAGGTAGCGCGCGTATTACTCCTGCTTCAAAGAAAATTATAGACGAAACTTTATTACCTTTATTAAACAGCAAGCCTGTAAATATTGAGTTAATGTCTCATACAGACTCTAGAGGTAATGATGATTTTAACATGTCGTTATCACAACAACGTGCAAATTCTGTTGTAAACTACTTAGTATCTAAAGGGATTTCTAGAAGTCGTTTATCGGCTAGAGGATTTGGTGAAACTAGATTAGTAAACCGTTGTTCTAATGGCGTTGAGTGTTCTGAAAACCAACACCAAAAAAATAGAAGAACCGAATTTAGAGTTTTACAAAACTAATTCGATTTTTACTATAAATCATTTATAATTATTTAAAAGCCTGTGAAATAATTTCACAGGCTTTTTTATTTTAACAATGCACTTTCTATTAGCACATTAAACAGACTTATGTATTAAAACTTCTTAATAATAACATACAACCCTCCTCTAAAAAAAGCCTCTTTTAGTTATTACATACTGCTTATATTTTACATTTTGTTTAACAACATCAATACCATAACTATCCCACATTCCAGACACCATTAAATCAAAATACTTATAATGTATATCCCAATCGTGCAAACGCTTTACATCAATATTTTCGTGCTGCATAACTATTGGCAAGTCCAACAAATTTATAAGCTTGTATTTTATTTCTTCTAAACTCACATTATCGGCTTGTATTTCAGAATCGCCAATTAAAAATCTAGGCGTATCTGGTCCCCAATTAATTTGTTTATCATCCCAAAAACGGGGTTCTTTAATATTAAACACTAGTGCTTGCCCTTCTATTTCTTTATCATTAAGTTTTAATCTTAATTTTTTTAAAACCGTTTTTGTTTTATCAAAATAAGCACGAGAATTTAATTTAAAGCGCATTTCGTATGGTTTATTTAAATCGTCAGGGATGTTAATTTGATTTTCATGACCATTTAATGTATAAGCCAAAATGGCTTTTAAATTCCCTTTAATTCCTAAATAAGATGTATGTTTTTCAATGCTTAGTTTACTATTATCTTCAATTAAATTAAGAGGTATTATTTTAAAATCCTCCTCTTGTTCGGGAGCTTCAACCACCTCAATTTTTTCATAAGTTTTTAACTTAATTATATCTGAAACACCAATACTTTTGGGATTCTTATTCAAAAAACCACCAATTTGATAGCCTTTTAAATCTGCCGGATGTCCTTTCCATAATTCTTCTCCATTAGCATTATACAATATTCCGTATGGTAAACTTCTTATGCTATTTTTTTTAAACGTTTCGCCTTCATAATCTATAGCAACAGCCAATCTAGATGGATGCTTTAACATAAAACGCTTTACTAAATCTGGGCTTTCTTTAGTTAATGAAAGAACATAAAAATTATTAGGATACTGCTCCTGCAAAGTCTCTAAGTATTTTGACACATGAATACATGGTCCACACCAAGTGGCCCAAAAATCTATAAAATAAAGCTTATTACTGTCTTGCTTAGCTATAGCCGAAGGTTGAATGGATTCTGAAATATTTATTTGTCCGTATGTAAACACCGAACTTAAAAACCATAATAAATAGAACGTAATTTTATGAAATTTCATTTTAATAGATACTTAAAAGCTTAATTATATTGCCAAATACTTAACAAGTATTGTGCTAAAATAGTATTTTAATAAATATAACTTTAATAACAATTTGTTTTGCAAACAAAATATATATTTGCTTAAATATAAAACCCAAAATCATGATACGTAAATTTTTAGCTGTTTTTTTAATACTAAATTTAACCGCTTGTGCAGAGCTACAACAAGTTGTAAACCAACTACCACAAGGTGGCACCATTGGCAATACAGAAATAGCTTCTGGTTTAAGGCAAGCACTAGACTTCGGGATAGATAAACAAGTTACTAAACTTACACAAAAAGATGGTTTTTTTAAAAATGAATTGGTTAAAATATTATTGCCCGAAGAACTACGAAAAGTTGATAAAGCCCTAAGAGATATAGGCTTAAACAAATTAGCAGACGAAGGTTTAAAGGTGCTTAATAGAGCTGCCGAAGATGCCGTAAAAGAAGCAACACCCATTTTTATTGATGCTGTAAAAGGGATTACTTTTAATGATGCTAAAAATATTTTATTAGGAAATAATGATGCTGCCACTCAATATTTAACATTAAAAACTAAAGATGCTCTTTATGCTAAATTTAATCCTGTTATTAATAACTCATTTAGTAAAGTTGGTGCAGATAAAATTTGGAACAACTTAATTAATAAATACAACAGTATTCCTTTTACCAACAATGTAAACCCAGATTTAACAGATTATGTAACAGGCGAAGCTTTAAAAGGTGTTTATACCATGATTGCTGTTGAAGAAAAAGATATAAGAACAAAACTATCGTCTAGAACCACAGATTTACTAAAAAAAGTATTTGCACTTCAAGATTAAAAACCAAATACAAAATATGTTAAACCGAATATTTTTATTCGGTTTTTTTATACCAAAATACAGAACAAAACATTACACTTTATTTAATAATTCTTTAACGTTTCAATTACATCTAAACGAGCTAATTATACGTACTTTAAGTATAAAAAAGAGAATGTTATGAACGCACAATTTTGTAGAGTTGGTAAAATAAAACCAAACTTAAGTAAAGTAATTAGTTTGAAAGAATTAGAAAAGCGTATTGCTAACTTTGTTGACGATACTAGTAAGATAGATTTTTCTGAAGATTTAAACGCAGCTTTTTAAAATAAGCAAAAGCTTTAGTAAGTCTAGAGCCATACCAAGAAAACATTTCGCCATCAACCAACATTACAGTTGCATTGGGAAATATTTCTTGCAACTCCTTTTTATGAGAATCTTTAAACGGAAAAGGTTCTGATGAAAGGAATATAACCTCTACACGCCTATTTTCTTCAGTATTATTTAGGTTAATTTCTGGATAACGTGCTTTATTTAAAAACACATTATTAAACTTATTTAACGCTAATAAATAATTAATAAAAGTATTATTTCCTGCAACCATCCACGGATTTTTCCAGATAAAATACATCGCATTTAAGCTGTTATAATGCTTAATAAAGACATTAAATTTCTCAGCTTCATTTTTAATTTTATTTACAATAATTTTAGCTAAAGGTTCTGTATTAAAAATTGCTCCGTATTGTAAAATAAGCTCCAAACTATCTTCTATATTAAAAATATCTGAAACATGAACCAAGCAAATTAATTGACAAGCTTCAACAATCTCTTTTGTGTTTTCTTCCTTGTTACAAAGAATAATATCGGGTTGCAAAGCCTTTATTTTATCAAGGTTAATTTGTTTGGTACCACCAACTACCATAACCTTTGTTTTAATATGGTGCGGATGCACACAAAACTTGGTAACACCAACTAAATTAGCCTCTAAACCTAAATCGCAAAGTAACTCGGTTTGACTTGGCACTAATGAAATTATGCGTTTTGGTGTTTTATTAAAATGAAGTGTTCTTTCTAACTGATCTTTAAAAATCTTCATTTTAATAGATGTTATTACCCTAAAATGGCTTCCATTTCTTTTTGAAGTGTTTCTGCTTTATGGGCTGCAGCTTTAGCAAAATCATTTTCATTAGAAGCATAAATAATACCTCTTGAAGAATTAATTAACAGCCCTACATCATTATTCATACCATATTTACAAACGTCTTGTAAATTTCCGCCTTGAGCGCCAACGCCCGGAACCAATAGAAAACTGTTAGGAATAATAGTTCTAATATCTGCTAAATACTCGGCTTTAGTTGCGCCTACTACATACATTAAGTTTTCGGCATTATCCCAAGATTTTGAGGTTTCTAATACCTGTTTATACACTTCTTTTCCATCAATTTCTTTAGTTTGAAAATCGAATGCGCCTTGGTTTGATGTTAAGGCTAGCATTATAGTGTGCTTATCTTTAAAAGCTAAAAATGGCTCAACAGAATCTTTCCCCATATATGGAGCAACAGTAACCGAATCGAAAGCTAAATCTTCAAAAAAAGCCTTGGCATACATGGTACTAGTATTACCAATATCGCCACGTTTAGCATCAGCTATAGTAAATATTTCTGGATGGTTTTCGTTTAAATAGTTTATTGTTTTCTCTAAAGCTTGCCATCCTTTTAAGCCATAAGCCTCGTAAAATGCTGTATTTGGCTTATAGGCAACACATAAATGATGTGTAGCATCTATTATAGCTTTATTGAAAGCAAAAATAGGATCGGGTTCGTTTAAAAGATGCTTTGGTATTTTATTTAAATCGACATCCAATCCAATACAAAGAAAGGATTTCTTTTTTTTAATTTCCTGTACAAGTTGTTGTGTAGTCACGCAGTAAGTTTTAAATTACATCATTATTAGCCTTTAACTTTTCAGTATTTTCGGCTAATTGTAATTCATCAATAATTTTTTGAATATCGCCATTTACAATGTTAGATAAATCGTAAAGTGTTAATCCAATTCTATGATCGGTTACACGCCCTTGAGGGTAATTGTAGGTTCTAATTTTAGCACTTCTATCTCCACTTGTTACCATGGTGCCACGTAAAGCAGCATCTTCTTCCATTTTTTTGGCAAGCTCTAAATCGTATAAACGCGAGCGTAATACTTTAAATGCTTTTTCTTTATTTTTATGTTGCGATTTTTGGTCTTGACATTGTGCCACCAAACCTGTTGGTTCGTGTGTTAATCTTACGGCAGAATATGTGGTGTTTACCGATTGCCCTCCTGGACCAGACGAACAGAAAAAATCTATCCTTACATCTTTGGGGTTTATTTCTACATCAAACTCTTCGGCTTCTGGAAACACCATTACTGTTGCTGCACTTGTATGTACACGGCCTTGCGTTTCGGTTTGTGGTACACGTTGTACACGGTGTACACCAGCTTCAAACTTTAACGTACCATAAACATCTTCTCCAGAAACTTCAAACTGAATTTCTTTAAATCCTCCATTTGTACCTTCACTAAAATCTACAGTATCAACTCTCCAGCCTTTGCTTTCGCAATATTTGGTATACATTCTAAATAAATCTCCTGCAAAAATACTAGCTTCATCTCCACCAGTTCCGGCACGTAACTCTACCACTGCATTTTTAGAATCTTCTGGGTCTTTTGGTATTAATAGTACTTTTATTTCTTCTTCTAGCGCAGGAATACCTTCTTTAGCTTCATCGTATTGCATTTTAGCCATATCTACCATTTCGGCATCACTTCCATCTGCAATTATTTCTTCAGCCTCGGCCAAATTATTGGTAAGTTCTATATATTGCTCGCGTTTTTCCATAAGAATTCGCAAGTCTTTATACTCTCTATTTAGTGCTACGTAACGTTTTTGGTCGCTAATAATATCGGGTTGGATTATTAAATCGCTAACCTCATCAAATCGTTGTTTTACTATTTGTAATTTCTCTAACATCTGCCTTTTTTAATTGGAAATCAAAAATACGATAATTTATGAATTTATAAAGGCTGCACACCTTAGTAATGTGGGTTAATTGAAAATATTTTTAAACAATTATCGTTATTCTAGATACTTATGCAACAACTGTTATCCATATTATTGTTTTATAGACCTTTTATAATCTGGTCTTTAATTATTAATATGGTATTTTCTTTTTTGAAGTTTAATGTAAGTCTTATTGTGGCTTCTAAACTATTATTAGTGTTTTTATTATGGCATGTTTTTAACGAAACACATGCAAAACGCAAATTGCTTTTTTATAAAAAATTGGGTGTACCTGCAATAAAATTATTTACTTTATTATTTATTGTTGACTTGATTTTAAGTATTCCTTTTTTAATAATTTTAAAAGAGTTTACTTAAACGATTAAAAATCTACAGCAAAGCCAACACCTAAAAACTGTTTCCATTGCACTTTGGCTCCTGCTTCGTCAAACTCGCCTTCTACTTCTGTTGGCACTTGAGTTTTCACATCATCATCGTATCTTATATGCGAGCCTAAGGTTGCTCTAACAAACGAGTTTACTTTAAAATCGAAATCGATTCTCCAATCTAAATCTAGGTTACCAAAATTATTCACATAATCGGAATATAAACTTACTTGATTTTTTAGGTTTATATTTTCAATTAGCTCCATTTCATAGCTATTGGTAACTAAAACTCCTACTTCTTTTCTAAATTGTTCGCCAGGAATAATAACATTTCCATCGTCATCTAAAACTGCTGGAGTAACCCCAAAAGAGCCTGCGTTTGCGAGGTCTTCATCTAAAACAATAGTTGCTTTTAAGGTTAATGGCGAAAAGTAAAAAGATACCTTATCTATATTTTTACCGTATTCCATTCCGCCTCCAAAAAACAAATAACCAGGCGCTAATAATCTTGAAATGGGTTCGTTTTTATTTGGATAATTATATCCGTTAGTTAATTGGGTTCTAAAATTTAATCTTGCCGAATAAAACCAATTAGACTCTCCATCTGGGTTATACCCTACATTAGAGTTAAGCTCGAACAAATCGTCTGTTTTTCTAGTTTCTCTTGCTTCTTGTTTATTTATACCATAACGAACAGATACGTTATTTTTCCAATTAAAAAATTTATCGCTATAATTAAATGAAGATACCAACCCTAATAACCCAGATATAGACGTGCTACCACCAGAATTCCAATTGGTAAAAGATACTTGATTTATATCTACTGTGGCTTTATTTTTTTGTTTCCATTGTGGCCCTTTATATTTTTCTTTTTTTTCTTTTATGAAAAGTGAATCGGGCTGAGCATTTGAAAATAGAAAGCAGAGGGACACTAAAAATAACAGTAAATACTTCATAATTGTTTGGTTAATTTAAAAATATTTTTAACATCAAAAACTATTCCGTTTTAATGAAATTAAAAAATAATTAATAATTAAACTCTCCAAACTCCGATTTTATTGTAAGTTTTTTGGCTTTTGATGCTTCTACTCTACCAATTATTTTAGCATTTACATTAAATGACTTAGAAATTTCGATAATATTTTCTGCTATTTCTGCAGACACATAAAGCTCCATTCTATGCCCACAGTTAAATACCTGATACATTTCTTTCCAATCTGTTTTTGATTGTTCTTGTATTAATTTAAAAAGCGGCGGAATTGGAAACATATTATCTTTTACAATATGAAACTGATCGACAAAATGAAGAATTTTAGTTTGCGCTCCGCCAGAACAATGCACCATACCATGTATAGTATTGCTATTATATTTCGATAATATTTCTTTAATTATTGGTGCGTAGGTTCGTGTTGGAGACAGTACTAACTTACCAGCATCGATAGGAGAATTATTAACACTGTCGGTTAGTTTAACGCCGCCCGAATACACTAAAGCTTCTGGAACCGAGGCATCGAAACTTTCTGGATATTTTTCTGCTAAATATTTATTAAACACATCGTGACGCGCAGACGTTAACCCATTGCTTCCCATGCCGCCATTATACTCTTTTTCGTAAGTGGCTTGCCCAAAACTTTCTAGACCAACTATAACATCGCCAGCTTTAATGTTTGCATTATCTATAACATCGGTACGTTTCATTCGGGCTGTAACTGTAGAGTCTACAATTATGGTTCTTACCAAATCGCCAACATCGGCCGTTTCGCCACCTGTAGAATGTATGGTTACTCCAAAAGATTTTAAATCTTGCAGCAACTCTTCTGTGCCGTTAATAATTGCAGAAAGCACTTCGCCCGGAATTAAGTTTTTATTCCGTCCTATGGTTGAAGATAACATAATATTATCTGTAGCTCCAACACAAAGTAAATCGTCAATATTCATAATTAAGGCATCTTGTGCAATACCTTTCCATACCGAAATATCGCCAGTTTCTTTCCAGTACATATATGCTAAAGACGATTTTGTTCCTGCACCATCGGCATGCATAATTAAACAATAATCATCGTTATTGGTTAAATAATCTGGAACTATTTTACAAAATGCTTTTGGGAATAATCCTTTATCTATATTTTTAATAGCATTGTGTACATCTTCTTTTGATGCCGAAACACCTCGTTGCGCATAACGTTTAGAAACTTCTTGACTCATAATGTTGTATTGTATTGCAAAAGTAAAGTAATATTTTAAAATTAATGGGCATTAATTAAAATATGACAGATGTTTTATTAACGGGTTTTAAACCAATATAAAAACGCTTTAATTACGTAAGAAAATTAACTATATTTACAGAATAACAACAAACAAACACCTATTACACCCTAACATATTTACAGGATATATGTAATAAAAGTTATTATATAACGTGTTGTACTGCATTAAAGAAAAATTGAACATATGAGTAATAATTACCCTAAAGGTTCTGAATGGAGAATTTGGGATTTACATATCCACACACCAGGAACGAAAAAGAACGACCAGTTTACAGGTGCAACTCTTGAAGAGAAATGGGATAATTATGTTACTTCAATTAATGATTCTAACAAAGAAATTTCTGTACTTGGAATAACGGATTATTTCAGTATTGAAAACTACTTCAAATTTAAAAAATTACAAACGGACGAGAAAATAACAAAATCATTTGACCTTGTTTTACCAAATATTGAGTTAAGAGTTTTGCCTGTGACAGGTTCTGCAACACCAATCAACTTACATTGTATTTTTAATAATAAAATAGATTCTGAAATTGAAACAAGATTTTTAGCAAAACTCAAGTTCACAAATTCAAACAGCAGTTATTCGGCAACCAAACAAGAACTGATAAGGTTTGGGAAAGACCATTCTAATAATCAAACATTGGATGAAGAAACAGCATATAAAAAAGGTGTCGAGCAATTTGTAATTACATTAGATTCACTCGATTCAATATTTAAAAATGACCGAAAACTAAAAGAGAACACAATAATTATAGCTTCCAATAAGAGTACTGATGGTGTTACAGGGATTGTAAAACACGAAGATTTTTTCATTAATAAAAATGAATCACAATTAGATGCTACTCGCCAAAGTTTATACCAATTTTCAGATGCAATATTCTCGTCAAACGAAAGAGATAGAAATTATTTTATAGGTAAAAGTGCTGATGATGAACAAACAGTAATACGAAAATGTGGGTCGTTAAAACCTTGCTTTCACGGCTGTGACGCTCATTCAAACGACAAAATATTCAATCCTGATGATAATAGGTATTGTTGGATTAAAGCTGACCCAACTTTTGACGGATTAATACAAATTCTTTATGAACCAGAGGAAAGAATCAAAATTTCTGATAAAAATCCAATTCTTGAATTTGACAAACCTTACATTTCTAACATTAAGTTTAAAAGTAATTTGAGTGTCTTTCAAGACGAAGATGATTTAAACTTTTTACAAAATGAAGGCATTCCATTAAATCAAAACTTAGTTACTATAATTGGTGGTCGTGGAGAAGGTAAAAGTATGCTTACGGATTATGTAGCCAGTAGCTTCATAGGTCAAGAACATTCAAAGGAAGGAGTTTTTAATAAAAATGGAGAAGTAAATTTATCATACCATAAATCCAACCAGTCAGAAGATGACATAATAAATTTTGACCTAACCGAAGACAAAAAAGCAGTAGAGTTTATTTATATAAATCAAGGGCGTTTAAAAACTTTAGTAGAGAAAAAGGACAAACAATTTCAACTTGCTAATTCTATAAGAAAACTTGCGCAACTAAAAGAACCAGAATTTGACAAGGAACTTGATAAACAAATATTAGATGCGTTACAAAATTTCCACGAATTGAATCGGTTTTTTGGTGCAAAAGATGAAGAAGGTAATCTAATCAATTCAATCGAGTATTTAGAAAGTCAAGAAAAAGCGATTAATGATTTTATAAGCAATATTACAACAAGTGAAAATAAAGATAAATTAGAAAAATACTCTGAAAACCTTAGGAACAGAAACAATTTAAACTCTAAACTAAAAGAATTAAATGAATTAGAGATAAGCCTAAATAATTCAATTGAGGAACTGAATCAAGAAATCAGTAGGATTAACGGTGAGGCCTCGAAAATCTCACTAATTGAATTAAATACTTTAAAGAAACAATTTGATGAAATAGTTGCTTGGAAGGCTGAATTACAAAAAGAGGTTGAAAATATTTCTGTTATTATTTCAGCTGTAAAAGAAGAATTTAAAGACTATAAAGGTGACTTAACAACATTACTGAACGACATAGATAAATTTCAGAAAAACCTATCAGAAATACGCGAGAAGATTGCAGTTTCTAAATCAAAAAGCGAACAATTAACGAAACTTAAAAAGAAGATATTCTTTTCAGACTCAGAACATAATTCGCTTATTGATAAAATTAAGGCAGACTATGAATCACAAGTTTCTGAATTGGTAAAAAATTGGGATGAATTCAAAGATGTAGATTCTAAAGAAAGATTAAATCCTTCTCAAAAAGCTATTATGAAAAATCTACTAACAGACCTTGAAATAGAGGTCAAAATAGATTTTGACATTGAAAAATTTTACAGCTTAATCTATCATTCCATAGATGGTGCAAAATGGAGAATCAAAGGGAATATAGAGGCACAAAAAAATGCGTTTGAGATTACCAATTTAGATTCCTTTTATGCCTTTCTAAAAACCAAATATCAAGGTTTTTATGAAAGCGACAACATTCATAGTAAAACCCTTAAAAATATATTCTTTAAAGAATCTGAACGTAAACAGTATTTAAAAGTATTCCCAATTCTTAAATACAAAGGAAAAGATTTAAATAAAATTTCAGTTGGTCAAAAAGGAACGGTCTATTTAAAAATGATGCTTGCAACAGAAGCATTTTCTAAACCAATCATATTTGACCAGCCAGAGGATGATTTAGATAATGAGTTTATAATGCAGAATTTAATATCCTTATTCAAGGAATTGAAACAATATAGACAAGTAATTATTGTAACACATAATGCAAATTTAGTTGTAAACGCTGATGCGGAACAAGTAATTGTTGCCTCAAATTTAGACGGAGAATTAAATTATGTTTCGGGCAGTTTAGAGAATCAATTGATTAATTCAAAAATTTGTCAAATCCTTGAAGGTGGAGAAATCGCTTTTGAAAAACGAAGAAGGAAATACCAGCAAATCCAATAATAACGCAGTACAACAATGTATATAAAAAATAGGCGAAACAGTAATAATATCAACGGTTTTAGCTCGTATCAAAGTTCTTGCTTAACCGAAAGTTTTGTGCTTCGAAATCGCCTACTTTTCATATACTAAACGTTGTGTGTAATGTATCAAATCAAGAAAATGAGATATATAATTTTAAATTTTCTGCTCTTTTTCTGCTTTCTGAATTCTTTCGGACAGGAGATAAAAAAAGTTACTTTAGAATATAAACATCCTTATAACAACGAATTTGCTTACCTGAAAATTGAATTGACAAAAAAGCGCAAAGGACTGCTATATTTCTTCCGTTAGACTTGAAAAAAAAGAGCTTGTGGATTTTGTTAAAAACTCAAACAAAATGCTTTCAAAGAAAAGCATTGACTGTAATTCTTATAATTCAATAACCGAATTGATTGCCGATTTTGACAAGAGCTAGCCAAATAAATTACTCGGATTTTCTGATCTTCAAGACCCAAGACAATTTAAATTGGAATTCGTCACGGATAGCGGAATTGAAAAATACGAATCCATTATCGGACAAAGCTTTAAAACGAATGACATTGCTTTAAAAAAGTTTAATGCTATCATTAAAGAGATTCTGACTAAAGCAAACTATAAATGGAGAAAAATATTATAAAAAACACTACACACAACAACATGTATAATTAATTGCTAGTTCTCGCCTACTTGAAAAATCCATACGTAATTTCATTACACTCATTTTTGTTTACTAAATTAGTTGCTCAAACAAGTTACCTACAAACCGAACAAAAAAATTAATGTTATGAGTGCATTTCACTTCGCTTTTAAAGTAAAAGACATTGAATCTACCCGAAAATTCTATATAGACATTTTAGAATGTAAAGAAGGAAGATCAACCGAATCTTGGATTGATTTTAACTTTTTCGACAATCAACTATCTGCTCACGTAAGTAATGATTTTCCTAAATTAGATTATTGTGGAAAAGTAGATGGAATAAGCGTACCAATACCTCATTTCGGGTGTTTATTGGATAAAAAAACTTTTATTAGAATTCAAGAGAAATTAGAATCTGAAAAGATTGATTTTGTAGTTAAACCACAAACAAGATACAAGGGAAAAGTAGGAGAACAAATGACAATGTTTGTTTTTGACTTTAGTGGAAATCCATTAGAATTCAAATCATTTTCTAACAACAAAGAGGTGTTTTCTGAATAAAAAGCCAGCAGGCTACAATGGATATAATTCATAAACAGATTTCTTAGCAAAATAATTGCCAATCTTCTCAGGCTTTTTATCTTTTATATTTGCTAACTTTAGTACTTAAACTAGCGACTAATTATATTTAAGAATATTACAAAACATAATAAAATACCTTGAATAACTGATGTATATAATAAATTCAAATAATATCTTAATTGAATCATAAAAGATCACACATATTAATACTCAAAAACATAGCCAGGTTTATCGATTTAACCGAGTTAGAAAAGCAAAAGTATATGTCTTTGCTTACAGCAATAAAAGTACAGAAGAAGGCATTTTTAATGCAAGCAGGAGATATTACAAAGTATGAGTACTTCATTACCAAGGGGTGCTTAAAAGTATATACTTTAGATGTAGATGGCGCACCACATATTTCTATGTTTGCGGTTGAAGATTATTGGACAGGCGATATGGCAAGTTTTATAACCAAGCAACCATCACATTATTTTATTAAAGCTACTGAAGACTCAGAATTACTAGGCATCTCTAGGGCTAACTACGATTTACTGCTTCAAGAAATACCCAAATTTGAAAAATTCTATCGCATATTATATCAAAGGTCGCTCATAAGCTATATTAGGCGTTCTAACCTTGGTATCTCTTTAACCGCTGAAGAAAGATATATCGAATTCAAAAAGAAATACCCACATATTATCAATAGAATTACCCAAAAAGACTTAGCAGCTTATATTGGCATTACGCCAGAGTTTATGAGTAAAATTATTTCAAAAGTCAATAGAACACCAAAGTCTTAAACTAGTTCATTTTTTTTCATGTGTTCCTTTTGGAATTTTGAGGCATGAAAAAAACAATTCTCATAGCTTCGTTATTAACTATTGGGTTTGCCAACTATTTGCAAGCACAATTTACTCAAGTAGAACTGTTTTCTGGTTTTGATAAAACAGATTTCACATTATACTCTAGTTATACCATTAATAAGAGTAAAACCCTCAGCATTAACACACTAGCGTTCTTTCAAAAATTTAGAGATGAACAAAACCAAGTCTTTGATGAAGCAGGTGTGCAACCAACTTTATTTTGGAATCTTAATAAGTATATTGCCATTGGACCATCTTTATATTACAATAGTTTTTCTGGGTATTCTGAGCGTTTGTCAGCAAAGTTCACCCTAAAAAGCTCACAATTGCTATTTGTTATTATTCCTACCATAGCCCATTCTGAACAAAAAAATGCTAGTTATGCCGAAGTTGCTGCTCAATTTCAATACAACACCCCCATCAACAACAAGATATCTCTTTGGATAAATGGACAATTCTTAACGGTTTGGGACGAGTTTAAAACGCATTCAAGAAGTTTTCAGCAATTACGTACAGGACTATCATTCAATGGGCATCAATTAGGCATTGGTTTAGACTTTGACCTATATGGGTCTAACCCTATAAAACAAACATCTTTCGGTGTGTATTACCGAAGCACTTTATAAACAATTTTAAATCTTAAACATTATGAAAAATTTAGTAAAAGTTTCACATTGGATAGCATACGGATACTTAATCTATGCATTTGGTTATGCAAGCCTTTTTAAAGTTTTCCAAAAGGAAAGTATGATGGAAAACATGAGCAATTTTGGTTTCGGAAAAACATGGACTTTATCTATTGGTTATGGCGAACTGTTGGGAGTCATTGGTTTGGTTATTGGGTTTTGGATGCATAAAGCTAAAAACCTATCAACTTTATGGTTATTGCCATTCGCAATTGGCGCATTGACAACTCATTTTGCGCATAATGACTATGAATACTTTTATACATCATTATATTGTTGTATTGCTTGTATGACTCTACTTGTTACAGATAAAAACTTCAAAGTAATATTATAGTGATTAAAACTCCGAATTTTAAGTTGACTCATATAACAATATAGACTTTACAGTAAATTTCACATATTTTCTTTAACTTTATTTTTTTTAATATACGATTGTCGATGACACGTGATTTTATACATATGAATGACTTTATAATTTTGGTAGAAGAAGCCAATTCTACCAAAGTAGAAGTTGATTCGTGTCGTTTTGATGACCCCATAATAGGTGTTGCTTTTTATGGTTCTGGAAATGTAGACTTAACTGTAAAATATGGTCAAAATCAAAAAGACTTTCAATACACTAAAGGGCTCTCTCTCTCTTTTTATGCTGACGAACAAGTAGAGTTTGAGCATATAGTAAGCCCAAATAAGAATCTAAAATGTATCGTTGTTGCTACTAAACTAAAAAACCTAGAACAGTTACCAAATCAAGAAGGAGAGTTGTTTTCTGACTTATTACAAGAACTGGTAAACCCTAAAGATAGTTATGTAAACGGACCAAGTTTCTATATGACACCAGAAATGGAAAATATTTTAGATGCTTTTTTCTTAAATAATTATTCTGGGAAGACAAAAATGATGTTCTTCAGAAGTCAAATAACTGCTTTATTATCTCACTTTTTTGGCCAACTTGCTATAAAACAAGGGGAAGCTTCAAAACCACAACACAGAAAACAATTAAATAAGGCAAAAGATATATTATTAGAAAATTTGGATAATCCACCTTCTCTTTCTGAACTTTCTAAGGCCATTGGTTTTAATACTACCAGACTTAAAAAAGAGTTTAAAGCTATTTTTGGAGTACCCGTCTTTAAATATCTTCAAAATGAAAGGCTTACTTCGGCGCATAAACTTATTCGCGAAAGAGAAGCCACAGTACAAGAAGCCGCATGGCAAGTTGGCTATGAAAGCCTAAGTTCCTTTTCTAATGCTTTTGCAAAAAAATTTGGCTATCGACCTAGTCAAATTAAATAAGCATATTTATTTAAAGTAATAAGAAACTAAAAGAAATTAGCTTCTATGAAATCAAGTAATTAAAAACTTGAATATCTTATTAATGGACTCTTGCACTTTTCGAACAAATCATACTTCTTTTAGAATAAATACCTGATTAGGAGTGATTATAAATTTGTGTCATAATTTAAAAACAAAGATTATGACAACCGACAGAATATTTAGTTTTGTTTTCGGCACTTTAGTATGGGTTTTAATGGTTAGCATTTATTTGCTTTCTTTTAATTTTCCAATAATCGAAAACTTAGAACTACAGTCTAACATAGCACTTGTATTAGCAATTATTCCAAGTGCTTGTTTAGGAACGCATTTGTTTTATCAAAAAGGACAAATGAAACCAAGTGCATTAGCACTAACCTTTATTCTTATTGTCACTTTATTGGATATCATAATTACAATACCTGTATTCATTATACCTACAGGAGGTGGTTATTCTGTTTTTTTTAGCGATCCAATGTTTTATATCATTATAGTTATGTTCTATTTAATCGTACTAAACTACGGCACGTATAGACTAAAAAAAGTAGCGCTATGATATTCTTAGTAAAACTAATAATAACAATCATTGTAAGTTTTGTATTGTAATAAACCAATAAAAAACGCAACAATAAAAATTCTTTACTACTGCATTAACCAAAATAAAAAACAATAAAAATGGAAATAAACATTAAAATTATCGTATTGCTGCTAAGCATCTTATTTACTGGGTTAACGGCAGGTTTGTGTTTTACGTGGTCCAATGCCATAACACCGGGTATTGGTAGATTGAGTGATTTTGAGTTCTTACATTCATTTCAGGCTATAAATCGTGCCATCATCAACCCTAGTTTTCTTGTTGTATTCTTAGGACCAGTAATACTCTTATTCATAAATACCTATTTACATCGTAATGCACACCCAACAACATTCTGGTCATTTACTATGGCTGCAATTTTATTTTTCTTGGGGATTGGCCTTATTACAATATTTAAAAACGTACCGCTAAATGAGCTACTAGATAAAACGGCTTTAGAAAACCTTTCGGTAGTCGAGCTCAAAGAACTTAGAACTAAATTTGAACACCCTTGGAACCGTTGGCACATACAACGAACCGTAGCCTCTTTCGCATCCTTTGCTTTATTATTAATAGGGCTTATATACAACAAATAAAAACATAGTAATTAAAAAACTTTAAAATTATAGAACATGAAATCAGAAAACATTTTAGTTATTGGAGGAACTGGAAAAACCGGTCGCCGAGTAGCAGAAAATTTAACACAATCTGGACACAATGTAAGAGTTGTTGGTAGAAAGACAACCCCGGTATTTGATTGGGAAAACCCAGAAACATATACTTTGGCTTTAAAAGATATAGATAGAGCGTATATTGTATATTACCCCGATTTAGCTGTTCCAGGCTCTAGAGATGCAATTACTAAACTTACTAAAAAAGCCTTAAAGGCTGGTTTAAAAAAAGTAGTATTGCTTTCTGGTAAAGGAGAAACTGAAGCCGAGGCTTGTGAGGATATTGTAGCAAACTCTGGATTAAACTACACACTAGTTAGAGCCTCTTGGTTTAATCAAAACTTTAGTGAAGGGGCATTTTTAGAGTTTATACTAAATGGCACGGTTGCTTTACCAATGCCAGATGCTAAAATTCCATTTGTAGATGTAAATGACATAGCAGATGTAGTCTCAAAAGTACTGCTAGATGACTCTTATAACGGACAAACCATAACCGTTACGGGGCCTGAAAAAAGAACTTTTAAAGAAGTTGTTGAAATTATTGCTAAAGCCATTAATAAGCCAATTCAATTTACACCTATTTCTATTGAAGAATTTAAGAATGGTATGCACAAAGCAGGGTTACCAGATGCTTATGTTTGGCTTTTTGGTTATTTATTTAAAGAAGTATTAGGCAACCCAGATAACCAAACAATATCTAACGACATTGTTAAAGTATTAGGAAAACCAGCTACAGATTTTAAAACCTTTGCTAAACAAACTGCAAGTACTGGAGTTTGGAGTTAAAAATCAATTATATAAAATGAAAAAAACAATTTACCTTTTACTATTCACTCTTGGATTTTCTATACAAACAAACAGTCAAAACCAATCATTAAGTCCTCAAAATAATCCTGCTAACACACATTTGCTTAAACCTGAAACTTCAAAAATGTCTTGGTTTATAGTAAGGGATTCAACCAAAATTAAAATCGGAGATATCTATACAGATGTTAAAAAAAATAAAAGCAGAGTTATTATTACAACGACTGTAGTTATGAAACAATCACCTAATAAATGGGTAGATAGCACTATAGTTAATGCAAAAAATTTTAAGCCTATTTATCATTCTTCATGCAATCAACAAAGAGACATGGTTTTAAAATTTGATGATAAAATAACTGGGTATTATTTAGATAAACAAACCAATACCAAAACTAAAATATTAGAATACACTAATAAGCCTTTTTTTGATAGTAATTTTTACCCACAACTATTAAGGTTTCTTCCTCTAAAAAATGGTTACTCAAAAACTATCTCAATTTTTGACTATAATCCAAAATCAAGTGTTGGTGTAATTTCAGCAACAATAAAAAGTACAGAAAAAATAGCTATAAAATATAACGGAAAATTAAAACAGGTATGGAAAGTTGAAACTACAGATGATATTTCAAATAATAATGCTTTAATGACATATTATATTGATATACTAACCAGAAAACTTATAAAACAAGAACTTGATTTAGAAGGAAGAAAAATGATTATGAAATTGATAGAAGAAAACTAATATTTAACCTAAAAAAATAAAATCAAGACACTCAACTTTTATTCGTCCAGTAGGTAAAGGGAAGTTTTGCCCCAAAACGTCTCTCAGAACCGAGCCTTATTTAAGTAAAAAAAAGAGAGGAAGTTACCCGTATTTTTTTAAGCCTTAAGCTTCATAAAGTATACTAATCTTTGCCCTCTCTTTTACACTTTCAATTAACATCCGTAAAAATAATTGACAATAACCTTAAATTTTTATAATTAGTTACCTAGTTCTAATATACTTACTAATAATCCCGCAGAATATTCTATTCGATTTTATTTACTAAATTAGTTACTTAACACGTAAAGAAATAACACTCAAAACCAACAAACAAATTTACAAACAACAATACAAAAGTTAAAGATAACTAATGAAAAGGTATAACAAAAACATCGTCAAAACCCTAAACATCATTATTGGAGATTATACGTATTATGACGACTTTGGGAATGTTTAGAATTTTAAAAAAATGTATAATACCATTTTAACACTAAATAAATTATAAGAAAACACCATTACATGAACAATATTAGAAAGTTTATTGACAATATTTCTCCAATGAACGATTCTGACTGGGAATTATTTGCCTCTAAACTAAAAAAAGTAAAGCTTAAAAAAAACACTACAATACTAGAGGTTGGTAAGATTGAAAATTATTTATCATTTATTTCGAAAGGCATAGTTAGACTTTATATTCCTCGAGAAGCATCAGATTTAACGTTTGGTTTTTTATTTGAAAATGAATTTGTTACTGCCTATGATTCTTTTTTAACACAAAGTCCTTCTGAATACCAAATTGAAACGTTAACTGAAACCACCTTGTGGAAAATTTCTAATAACGATTTGCAAGATGTTTATAAAAACACACAAAACGGAAATATTATTGGAAGAAAAATGGCCGAAAAGATGTTTTTAATAAAATCTAAAAGAGAAATTTCTTTACTAAATAAAACGGCTGAAGAACGGTATTTAGACCTATTCTTAAATAGGCCAAAATTATTACAACAAATACCTTTAAAATACATCGCTTCGTATATTGGCATTACGCCGCAGGCTTTAAGTAGAATAAGAAAGCGCATTAATTAACTTGGGTTCATTTTTTTTGCTTATTGTTTTTTAACCTTTGTATTTTACTAATTTTTATAAAAATATGAAACCTTTAATTATACTTTTATCTACGTTTATTTTATCGCTTTTTGTAATTAAATTTATAAAAAAGGAGTTTAGCTTTGCGTTATCTGCCAGAATTGCAATGTCTATAATGCTTATATTTACAGCTATTGGGCATTTTATATACACAAAAGGCATGACTATGATGATACCTAAGTTTATACCTTTTAAAGAAAACGTTGTTTACCTAACAGGAATTTTTGAAATTTTACTGGCTATAGGTCTTTTAACTCCTAAATTAAAAGTTATATCTGGATGGGCACTTATTATTTTCCTTTTACTTATGCTACCTGCAAATATTTATGCTTCTATAAATAATATAAACTACCAAAAAGAAACGTTTAATGGTAATGGTCTTGCTTATTTGTGGTTTCGAATTCCGTTACAAATTTTGTTTGTTATTTGGGCTTATTTTTGCTCTATTAAATTTTAAAAGAAATAAAAGTATTTAACTGTTAAAACTTAGCTAGCAAACACTTGCGTTAGGGATTGTAGCGGCATCCTTTTTGCAAAGTTTTTAACTACACCCTTTTTTAAACTAGATATTAGGTTATTATTTAAACTTTAAAAATAAACACAAGACTTTTAGCAAAAAGATATAGCGTAAAGCCCGACCCTTGTGGTAACGCCCATGTAAAAATCTATCTTGTAAACAACATTTCTCTGTACTTGGTTAGCGGCCAAATTTCGTCGTCCACCAGCAATTCTAATTTATCGCAATGGTAACGAATATCATCAAATAGCGGTTTTACTTTATTACAATATGCTAGCGCCTTTTTTTCAATATCTTTAATTTCGTTGGCCAATTTTCTTGCCTCAATCATTTTAGTTACATTGGCATTTATGCCTTCTATATGATTTGAAATATCTTCAATTAAATTAATTTGCTCTTTAGATACGCTATTGTATTTTTCTTCGAAAATTTCTTTTAATCCGCGTACATTTTCTACTAATATATTTTGGTACTTTACGGCAGTTGGTACGATATGATTACGTGCAATATCGCCCAAAACACGGCTTTCTATTTGAATATGCATAATGTATGCTTCAAGCTCGATTTCGTAACGTGCCTCGGTTTCAATTTTACTCATTACATGCATTTCTTCAAACAATGCAATGGTGTCTTTAGACACTCTGGCTTTTAATGCTTCTGGTGTTGTTTTGTTATTACTTAACCCACGTTTTTTTGCTTCTTTTTCCCATTCGGCTCCGTAACCATTACCTTCAAATAGAATGGCTCGAGATTCTTTTATGTATTCTCTTAGTACGTTAAAAACAGCTTCGTCTTTCTTTAAGTCTTTTTTATTTATTAAGGCATCAACTTCTACTTTAAAGTCTTTTAACTGTTTGGCTACTATGGTGTTTAAAACCGTCATTGGGTTACCACAATTTGCTAAGGAACCTACGGCTCTAAATTCAAATTTATTTCCTGTAAATGCAAAAGGAGATGTTCTGTTTCTATCGGTATTATCTAATAAAACATCGGGTATTTTACCTACAACATTTAGTTTTAATTCGGTTTTTTCTTTTGGTGATAGTTTTCCTTTTGTTACCCCTTCTAACTCTTCTAAAACCTTAGTTAACTGCTCGCCAATAAATACCGATATAATTGCTGGAGGCGCCTCGTTTGCTCCTAATCTGTGATCGTTACTTGCTGATGCTATAGCGGCTCTTAATAACGCTTCATGCTTATGTACCGCTTTTATTGTATTTATAAAAAAGGTTAAAAATTGCAGATTACTCATTGGTGTTTTTCCTGGTGATAATAAATTAACACCAGTATCTGTAGATAGCGACCAGTTGTTGTGTTTTCCAGAACCATTTACGCCTGCAAATGGTTTTTCATGTAGCAATACTTTAAAATTATGCTTTGCTGCAATACGCCCCATAACATCCATTAATAGTGCGTTATGATCTACAGCTAAATTAGCTTCTTCATAAATTGGAGCTAACTCAAATTGGTTAGGTGCAACCTCATTATGCCTAGTTTTTACAGGGATACCCAATAACATACATTCGGTTTCTAATTCGCGCATAAAATTTAATGCTCTGTTAGGAATGGCTCCAAAATAATGATCGTCTAACTGCTGGCCTTTTGCTGCCGAGTGCCCCAATAGTGTTCGTCCTGTTAATGCTATATCTGGCCTACTTGCAGCCATCATTTTATCAACCAAAAAATACTCTTGCTCCCAACCAAGAGAAGAGGTTACTTTTTTTACATTTTTATCAAAATATTTACAAATTGCTGTTGCAGCATTATCAACCGCATTTAACGCTCTTAAAAGTGGTGTTTTATAATCTAAAGCTTCGCCAGTATACGCTACAAATATAGTTGGTATACAAAGTGTTGTACCGTATATAAATGCTGGCGAGGTAGGATCCCAGGCAGTATATCCTCTAGCTTCGAAAGTATTTCTGATGCCTCCATTTGGAAAACTAGATGCATCTGGCTCTTGTTGTACCAATTGATTTCCATCAAATTTTTCGATAGCCAAACCTCCTTCAACAGTTTCAAAAAATGCATCATGCTTTTCGGCTGTAGTTCCTGTTAATGGCTGAAACCAATGCGTATAATGTGTAACGCCTTTTGACAAGGCCCAATCTTTCATTGATGATGCTACCTGATCTGCAATGCTTCTATCTATTTTTTTTCCAAATTGAATAGCATTTGTTACTCCTACAAAGGCATCTTTGGTTAAATAATGACGCATGGTGCTTTCATTAAAAACATTTTTACCAAATAAATCTGATCGTCGCTGATTTTCTTCAACTAAAACAGGTTTATATTTAAGCGATTCTTTTATGGCATGAAATCTTAATGTAGACATCTTATTTTGAAATATTTGATAATTAATATTAAGGCAAAAATAATGAGGTTTTGTAATATATCCTTAAAATTAACCACCTCTTTTATGCTTTTTTCAGTTTTTTCACAAAAAAATCATCTTTTTTTAAAATATACCTTAAAAAACTAGGGTATAAATAAAAATAACATGCTTATTTACTAAAACACCCCCTATAAATTTAAAGTAAAAATATAAAAATATATATTTGTAACATTATTATCAATATTTCAATTATATAAAATATTCATTATGGCAAAAATTAAATTAGAATATCTTTGGTTAGATGGGTACTACCCAACTCAAAACTTGAGAAGCAAGACTAAGGTAGAAGAACATGAAAACTTTAAAGGGACTTTAGAAGAGTTAGGAAATTGGTCATTTGATGGATCTTCAACAAGACAAGCAGAAGGAGGATCTTCAGACTGTTTATTAAAACCTGTAGCTATTTACCCAGATCCAGATAGAATTAACGGATATTTAGTTATGACTGAAGTATTAAATGCCGACGGAACACCACACGTTTCTAATGGTAGAGCTACTATTGATGATGATGATAATGATTTTTGGTTTGGTTTTGAGCAAGAGTACTTCATTATGGATACTAAAACGCAATTACCATTAGGATTCCCAGTTGGAGGATACCCTGCGCCACAAGGTATGTACTACTGCTCTGTTGGTGGAAAAAACACACATGGTAGAGATTTAGTTGAAGAACATGCAGATTTATGTATTGATGCTGGATTAAACTTTGAAGGTATTAACCAAGAAGTTGCTTCTGGACAATGGGAATTCCAATTATTTGCTAAAGGTGCTAAAAAAGCAGGCGATGAAATATGGGTAGCGAGATATTTACTAGACCGCTTAACAGAAAAGTATGGTTACTATATTGAGTACCACCCAAAACCATTAGGTAAAGATATGGATTGGAATGGTTCTGGTATGCACGCAAACTTTTCTAACACAACATTAAGAACTTGCGGATCTAAGGAAACTTACGAAACAATTTGCGAAGCTTTCCGTCCAGTTGTTAAAGAACATATTGAAGTTTACGGAGAGTTTAACGACCAACGTTTAACTGGTGATCATGAAACTGCTGCTATTACAGATTTCTCTTATGGTGTTTCTGATAGAGGTGCATCAATCCGTATTCCTATTATTACTGTAGAAAAAGGTTGGAAAGGCTGGTTAGAGGATAGACGTCCAGCATCTAACGGAGATCCTTATAAAATTGCAGGAAGAATTATTAAGACTGTTAAATCGGCTAAAATATAATTATTTTAGTATCAGTTTGTTCATAAAATAAAAACGCTAACATAAAAAATGTTAGCGTTTTTTTATTGTATTTTTCTAATAACAACAAATTAAAACTTATCCTTTGCAAATACCAAAAACATAAACACACCATAACAAATTACTAAAAAGAATCCTTTCATTCTACTAATTTGCAAACGCTTTGGAAGAAAAACTAAAGGTATTAAAACAGCCGAGAAACCAAGCATCCAAAAAATATCGCTCGATAAAATTTGCGGCTCGGTTACAGGTATTGGCTTTACCAAGGCTGTTAAACCCAAAACCGAAGCTATATTAAATATGTTAGAGCCTATTAAGTTGCCTAACGAAATGGCTTTTTCTTGCTTTGCCGCTGCAATAACCGATGCGGCTAATTCTGGTACACTAGTCCCTATAGCAATTAAAGACACTCCTATTACAGCTTCACTAACACCAACTGCCCGTGCTATTTCTTTAGATCCATCAACCAACCACTCGCTACCAAAATATAACGATGCTGCCCCTATTAATAACCAAAGTCCTATTTTAAAATTTGAGACTGTAGATAATGCATCATCAACATCTTCAACCTCAACATCTTGCTTCGCATTCTTTATTAACACCAATAAAAATATTACTAAACCAATAAATAGTACCGCTCCTTCTATTGCCGTTAAAACATGATCATTCTTTAAAAAGAAATATAAAACTATAGAAAACACCATCATAACCGGCCAATTAAGTTTATAAAACGATTTATCAACTGCAATTGCGCCAACCATGGCCGTAACACCTAATACCAAAGCTATATTAGCAATATTAGAACCCACAACATTATTAATGGCTATTGCTGGCGATCCTGATAGTGCCGCTTGTAAGCTTACCAATAATTCGGGTGCCGATGTAGCAAACGATACCACAGTCATGCCTATTACCATTTTAGAAATATTAAACTTAAATGATAAGGCTACAGACGAACGCACCAAAAACTCACCTCCTATCACTAACAAAATGAAACCTAAAATAACCCAAACAATACTCATAAAACATTTTTTTTGCGAAGATAATTGAAACTAAAAAGTGAAATACTAAAAGTGAAAAGTTTTTTTGAAAACTTAAAATTTAGTTAAATAACTATTTATTTAGTTGTGTAACTATAAAAATAGTTATACGTTTGTATTAGGTAAAAAACCTTAAGACATTAAAAGCTACAAGAACCAATTAAATGGAAAAACTAACAAATAAAGAAGAAGAGATTATGCATATTTTATGGAAACTTGAAAAAGCTTTTGTAAAAGATGTACTTGCACAAATAAAAAACGATAAACCTCACTATAATACACTTTCCACAATAATAAGAAATTTAGAAGACAAAGGCTATGTAGCATATAATGCGTACGGAAAAACGCACCAGTACTACCCTATTATTAAAAAAGAAGAATACAGAAAAGGGTTTATGAATCTAGCCATAAACAACTACTTTAACAACTCTTACAAAAATGTAGTTTCGTTTTTTGCAAAAGAAGAAAAAATAAGCGTCGATGAGCTTAAAGAGATTATTAAACTTATTGAAAAAAATGAATAGTTATGGAATACTTACTTAAATCTAGCGCTATTATTATTATTTTTTATGGGCTATACAATTTACTATTACACCGTGACACCTTTTTTTCTCACAACAGATGGTTTTTATTAGTTGGCATATTAGCAGCTGTAATACTTCCAGTAATTGTTATACCTATTTATATAGAATACACACCTATTAACACCAGTAATTTAACATTTAAAAATGCTATAACAACACAAAATAACTCAAACTTAGAACTTAAAGATATATTGTTATTAATATATAGCTTAGGGGTTTTATTTTTTGTTTTTAAGTTTTGCTTTCAACTCGCATCATTAGGTATTATATTATTTGAGAATAAAAAAATAAAACGAGGTAAATATACTTTTATTGAAACACAGAAAAACATTTCGCCATTTTCATTTTTTAAATGGATTGTTTACAACCCCAAACATTTTAACAAAGCAGAACTACAACAAATAATTGCTCACGAAAAAACGCACGCAAAACAATATCATACTATAGATATTTTAATAACACAATTAGCATGCATAGCGCTATGGTTTAATCCGTTTATGTGGCTATACAACAAAAACTTAAAACAAAACTTAGAGTTTCTAGCAGACCGCGATACATTAAACAGCATGGTTTGCAAAAAAACCTATCAATACACTTTACTTAAAACGAGTGTGCCAACTCATCAATTGGCATTAAGCAACAATTTTTATAATTCATTAATCAAAAAACGAATCGTTATGTTACAAAAAACAAAATCAAAAAAAATTAATCTAATTAAATATGCCCTTGCCATACCTGTATTGGCTATATTTTTAATGAGCTTTAATACCAAAAAAGTTTATGTAGAAAAAACAAACCCGATAAATAACATAGTACCAAACATTAGCTTAGAGTCTAGCACAAACACTAAAACCGGTAATAAAAATACTATTGCCAAAAAAGATATTAAAGCTTTTATAATTACAAAAAAAACAACCAATACCGAATTTGAAAACCTAAAAGAAAAATTAAAACAAAACGGAGTAACTTTAAAAATAAAAGGAATTAAACGAAATGCCGATGGAAATATTACATCCATTAAAATTGAAGCCCATGCTAAAAATTCTAATGCAAGCTTCAATTTAAATTCTGATGAAGCCATAAGCCCAATAAAAATAGCTTTTGAAAAGGGTGGTAAAAACATTTCAATAGGAAATGCAAACGTAAAAAACAATAACATTACTTATGTAATAAAAGATAAAAACGACGATATAGTAGTACATGAGATAAAAAAATCATTAAATAATAAAAGCGCCATATTTATTTCTGATGATGAAGACAATACCATTTATGAAGTTAACGGAGATTCCATACACTTTACTACAAACAATGATAAGAAGCATAAAATAATTAAAACTGTTGAAGTTATAAAAAGTGATGACGAAAATGGCATTATAGAAATTGTAGTTGATGATGAAGATGATACATACACAACCGAAGACATTACGATTATAAAATCGGACGCTCCAGAAAAAGTTTTTAAAATAAAAACAAACAAAAACGGAGATAACAAAAACGAGTTTATTATAAAAACAGATAGCAACAAAGAACCTTTGTATTTTATAAACGGTAAAATAGCAACGAAAAAAGACATTAAAACCTTAAATAAAAATAACATAAAAAGCATGAATGTGTACAAAGGCGAAGCCGCAATTAAAAAACATGGCGAAGCTGCTAAAGATGGTGTTGTAGAAATAACTACCAAAAACGAATAAGAAAAAATAAATCTAGTACAAGAAAGACACTTTTAAGTAAGTGTCTTTTTTTTATAGCAAATAGAATAAAACAGATAGAAAACACAAAAAAACGAATAAAGAACATAAAAAGCCCCTAGAGTTATAAAAACAACAAGAAAAACCCTCTATAATTATTACAAATTAAAACAAAAATAACCTTTTAAGCATAAATATAACACTTATTTAAAACAAGTCACAAACACATCGAAATCAATTTTATAATTACACTTACAAATTAGCATTCAAAATCACAGATTTAAACAAAACTATTTGGTAAGCATATTAGTAAATACATATCTTCAAAAAACATTAAGATAATTAACCACATTTACTAACTTTTAAAACCAAAAAAATATGATTGCACTTGCTAAACTTATAATTGATATAATACTTTTTATATTATCACTTTTATAAACAAAAAAACATATAAAACTTAGTCTAGAATAAGTTTTATATTTTTGTAATCAAATAAATTTTTAAAGTGAAAAAGCAAGTTTTCAAATTTTTAGCTAAGGTTAACAAAGTTATTTTACCAAGTTATTCAAAAAAACGATTAGATTTATCTAAAGCCACTAAACTGCAAATGGCAATTATAGGCTGGAGATGGTTTATAACTAAAAACGCATTAGGTTAATAGGTAAAATTAGCATTTCGGCTTAATTTTTGTAATTTAATTTTTTCATATATTACATTTACAACATTAAAATACAAAAGCCCCTCAAATCTAAAACCTATGGTTAAACATATTTATCCATTATTAATATTTTTAAGCTTCACCTTACAACTAATTTCGCAAGAAGCTAATATTTCTGCAAAATTCTCTCAGGATGGAAATTTATATCCAACAGAAAAAAAAACATCTGAACCTATAGCAGAATTTAAAGAAAACCAAAAATGTATTGTAACAGCCTATTTAGGCAACTATACTTATAAAGTTAAACTTAAAGATATAGTTGGCTATGTTAACGATCAATACTTATTTGTTAATGAACAAATGATGGATCTTTATTTTGATCATGAAGAAAAACAACGCGAAAAAGCAATTCAGGCCAGAAAACTAAGACAAGAAAAAGCTGAAGCAATTGCCAGAAAAGCACAAGAAAAATTTGACCTTATTGAAAAGAAGCGATTAGATTCTATAGCAAAAATTGAAGCCGAGGCACAAAGAAAACTTTTAGAAATAAAACGAAACGACTCGATTGCTAAAGCTAAAGAAACTCAAAGATTACAACGTATTGAACAAGCAAAAAAAGACTCTATTGCACAGGCCGTTAAAGAACAAAATAGACTTTTAGAAGAAAAACGCATTAACGATTCTATTGCCAATGCTAAAAAAGAAGCTAGAAAAAAACTAGAACTAAAAAAACGAAACGATTCGATTGCTAAAGCAGAACAGGCTTTAAAAATTCAACGTATTGCACAAAGAAAAAAAGACTCCTTGGCTCAGGCTGTTAAAGAGCAAAATAGACTTTTAGAAGAAAAACGCATTAACGATTCTATTGCCAATGCTAAAAAAGAAGCTAGAAAAAAATTAGAACTAAAAAAACGAAACGATTCGATTGCTAAAGCAGAACAGGCTTTAAAAACTCAACGTATTGCACAAAGAAAAAAAGACTCCTTGGCTCGGGCTGTTAAAGAGCAAAATAGACTTTTAGAAGAAAAACGCATTAACGATTCTATTGTCAATGCTAAAAAAGAAGCTAGAAAAAAACTAGAACTAAAAAAACGAAACGATTCGATTGCTAAAGCAGAACAGGCTTTAAAAACTCAACGTATTGCACAAAGAAAAAAAGACTCTTTGGCTCAGGCTGTTAAAGAGCAAAATAGACTTTTAGAAGAAAAACGTATTAACGATTCTATTAAATTAGCAGCATTAGCTCAGGAGAAAGCTTTAGAATTGCTTAAAAAAAGAAATGACTCTGTTGTAAAAGCAAATAAAGAAGCCTTAGCAAAAAATAGAACGAATAACGCGCTAAAAGCCGAACAACAAAAACTACTCCTAGAGAAACAACGCTATGATTCGATTGTAAAAGTAAGAGAACAAGAAGCAAAACAACTGCAAGAATTAAAAAGACAGAACGATTCGATTGCGAAAATTATAGAACAAGAAAGAAAAGCGCTTGAAGATTTAAGAAAAAACAAAGTTATAGCTCAAGAAAATAAAACCTTGACAGTTAATGCTGAAGAAGAAAAAAAGAAAGAAGCTCTGCTAGAAAGAAAAAAGTTTAGAGATTCATGCCATTATCAAATTAACGAATACGACCGATTCTATAATATAACTACTATAAGAACAGAACCTTATAGTTTAAGCAATAACTTAACTGTAGAGCTATATAAACAAAGCAGAAAAGAAAATGTATTTTTTAACTATACAGGCGATTTAGGTTGTGCTTCATATTTACCAAACCAAAGATCTAGTGTAAAAGTAACTCTAGAAAACAATCGAACCATAGCCTTTTACCACTCTTGGGATATTGAATGTGGCGACACTTTTCTTTTTAAAGCCAGATTAACTAATACACAAATTGAAATTTTAAAAAGTTCGCCAATAAAATCTATTGTGCTTAGAGGTACCCAAGGGTATAAAGAAATTAATTTTATAGATTACAAAGAGTTTTTTATAGATAAGTTAAAATGTATTGAGTAAAAAACACCTTTACACAGTTTATAAGATACCACCAAAGCTTTACAGCAATTGCTACATATTATTTCCTCGGTAATAATCTAAAATTTTAACTCTTAGTAAATACTCGTATTTAGCATTAATTAAATTAACCTCGGCATTATCTAAATTATTTTTACTTGATATAAAATTTAAAAAATTAGACACTCCGTTTTGAAATCTTATTTCGTTTATACGATACGATTCTTGATAGGCTTTAACCTGTTTTTTTAAACTTTCATGACGCTTTAATATCGTTTCCATATCAAAATGTGCTTGTGCAATAGCATTTTTAACATCTTGGTGTGTGCGTTCCAATTCTAATACAGATTCTTCAACTTTAATTTTTTCTAACTTAACATTATTTTTTGCTCTAAACCCGTTAAACAATGGAACATTTACAGCTAGACCAATAACAGTATTTAAGTTATTATCTAACTGGTCGTTATAACTAATTTTATTGGCCAAAAAAGTTTCATTAGCAGTCATTACTGGTAAATCATCGCCATTTACAGTTACAAAATCGCCATTTTCTATAAAACTAGATCCTGTAGAAGTAAAAGTTTCTGCTGCACTCGAGTAATTGGTGTTTACACCTCCAAATATTGATATTTCTGGTGTAAACTGTGCTTTTGCTACACTAACACCCTTTTTTGCAGCCTCAATACGTAATGTTCTAGCTTTAAATGTAGCTAAACTTTGTATGGCTTCATTATACACTTCATTTGCCGAGAAATTGTAAGTTTTAAAATCTAAAATAAAACCTTCTGTATTAACTCCAAATTCGGGAGCTACATTTAATAGACGTGCTAAATTAAGTTTTGCATTATTTAAGCCAGTTGTTGCTTCTAAAATACTCGTTTCATCGTTGGCAACTTGTCCCAATATATCGGCATAATCTGCCGGATTACCATACTCATTCTTATAAAAATTTTCTTGAATTTTAAGCTGCTTATTTGTAGCCACTAAACGAGCTTTGTTTAATTTTAAAATAGCTTCTGCATTTAAAACTTGTAAATATGCTAAGGTTACATTTAACACTAAATTTTGTTTAACAGCTTCTTGTTCTAATTTTGATGCTTTATTATTTAAACGATTTTGCTTTAAGGTATTTAACAACCTAAAACCATTAAATATAGTTGCATCTAAGCTTAAACCTAGATTAGAAAATGTTAATTCTTGGTTTATAAAATCGTTTGTAAAAGGGTCTATACTTCTACCATCATTCACGCCTAAATTAAAATTACCATTAATATTTGGTAATAAATTTGCTTTAGACTGTTGATAATTTATTTTAGCAGAATTTGCCGATAAATTTGCCGATTTAAAATCTAAATTATGTGTTATAGCTAAATTAATACACTCGTTTAATGTGTAACTTTTTTTAAGTGTATTTTGTGCATAACCAACAACACTTAATAGTGTAATTATTATATATATTATAAATTTATATATCATGATTATTTTATTTTTATGAAACTATTTTACCGTCTAGTAAATTTATAACTCTAGAGCCGTAAGCTGCATTTTTTTCAGAATGCGTAGCTTGAATAATGGTAACGCCTTCTTTATTTAACTGCGAAAATATTTGCATAATTTCTTCACTTTGTTTCGAGTTTAAATTTCCTGTAGGCTCATCTGCCAATATTAATTTAGGCTTACCTATTAAAGCTCTTGCTATACCAACTAGTTGTTGTTGGCCGCCGCTTAATTGGTTAGGAAACAAATCCTTTTTTCCTACTATATTAAAACGATCTAACATGTCTGCTACCAACGCCTTTCGTTCTGAATGTTTAACATTTTTATAAAGCAATGGTGTTTCTATATTTTCGTAAACGGTTAACTCATCAATAAGATGATACGACTGAAAAACAAAGCCTATATACTCTTTAAAAAGTTTAGATTTATTTCTCTCTTTCATGCTATGTACTGCTTCGCCTAAAAAAGTATAACCTCCATCTGTAAAATTATCAAGCATACCTATGCAATTTAACAGTGTTGATTTTCCTGAGCCAGATGGTCCCATTAATGATATAAACTCGCCTTCATTAACCGTTAAATTTATGGTATCTAACAGCTTAATTTTTTTACTTCCTGAGCTAACCTCGCGAGTGGCTTGGCTTAATTTTAATATTTTATTAATCATGAATTTATTTCTTATTAACCACTAATTTATTTGAGAAATTTCTGAATCACCAAAACTTATACCTTTACTTATTATAGCAGAACCTTTATATTGTAATTTAGCTTCGCCATAAGCCGTAAATTTTATTTTATCAGTAGCTTGAATATAAAATTGAGCTTCACCATAAGCTTTTAACTTAGAAACCTTATTTTCGACCTCTAAAAGGTTAATTTCGCTTTCGCCATAAGCTGTTATATTTTGGGTGTTTATTAATCCTTTTTTTATAATTAGCTCGCTTTCCCCATAAATATTTGCATTAAACTTTTCTATTTTAACAGCATTTAAAACTACCTTAGATTCGCCGTAAATTTTAAGTTTAAATATTTCGTTTTCTAGTAAACTTTTGCAAATAGTTTGCTGCTCTCCTCTTAAAGAAAGCTCGTCTAAATTTTTATATGTTACAAGAATTGTTAATACTTTACCTTTATAAATAGGGACTTTAGTTGTAATACCATTTTTAACAACTTTTTTATGTTTGGTAGTTTCTTTAGCACCATCTAAATAAACACGTAATGTACCAGAATTAACTTCTATGTTTACTTTATTATGGGTTGTCGTATTTTTTATTATTGTAACAGACTCTTGGTTTCCTTGTACAAAAGTGGTTTCTATATGTGGGCTTATAATAACTTTATTATAAGTTTCGACATTTACTTTTTTTTGAGCCATTACAAATTGACTTACAACAACTAGCACTATAAATTTTATACTTTTCATGCTTTTATATTTAATAATTAACTATTCGGCTTTTAAACTATTTACTGGGTTTGCTAATGCTGCTTTTATTGCTTGAAAACTTACAGTAAGCAATGCTATTAATATTGCTGCCAATCCTGCAATAACAAAAACCCACCAATTTATTTCTATACGGTATGCATAATCTAGCAGCCAGCTATGCATAACAAACCACGCTACTGGTATGGCTATTAAAATGGATAAAACAACAAGTTTTAAAAAATCTTTTGATAATAATTTTACAATTCCAGAAACACTAGCCCCTAAAACTTTACGCACTCCAATTTCTTTACTTCGTTGTTCGGCTGTATAAGCTGCTAAACCAAAAAGTCCCAAACAAGAAATAAGAATAGCTAACAAGGCAAATAGCTGAGAAAGTTTCCCTATTAATTGTTCGCTTTTAAATTTAGCATTAAAAGTATCGTCTGCAAATGTGTATTTAAAAGGAAAAGCTGGGTTGTGCTTTTTCATTACAGCTTCTACTTTGGCTAACATAACATTAGTGGCTACTTTGGGGTTCGTTTTTAAATACATATATCTTGATTCTCCTAAATAGTTAAAAAACAAAACCGGATCGCTTTGGCCATACATATCGCCATACAAATAATCTTTAACCACACCAACAACGGTGTAAGTATCGCCACGGCTTATTTGTTTTCCTATAGCACTACCATTACCCATTAATTTTGCAAACGATTCGGTTATTAAAACACTAGAGCTATCTTTAGCTATATTGTCGCTAAACCCACGTCCTTCTATAAGTTTCATTCCCGTTGTTTCTAAAAATCCGGCATTAACATACCTAAATGAGATTAATATATCTTCAGTATTGGTTCCTCCCGCCCATTCTAATCCTGAGCCATTATTTCCTCCATTTAAAATTTCAGAATTACATAACCCTACATTTATAATAGCTCCTGTATTTATTAAGTCTTGCTTAATTGTCGAAAATTTTTCAATTATAGTTCCGTTAACATCCATAGTTAACAGTTGGTCTTTGCTATAACCTAAGTCTCTGTTTTTTACATGCTGTATTTGTTGATAAACCAATATGGTACAGATTATAAAAACAATAGAAACGGCAAACTGGCCAACTACAAGTCCTTTTCTAATAAATGTTGCAGATCCTTGGGTTACTTTTAAGCCTTTTAAAACCTCGACGGGCTTAAATGCAGATAAATAAAAAGCAGGATACAACCCAGCGAATACTCCGCAAAGTACAGATATTGATACCAAACTAACTACATGCATTGGTTTGGTTAACCCTAAGACTAAATTTTTATCGATAAGTAAGTTAAACTGAGGCAATAAAATAAATAATAATATTACACTTACTAAGGTTGCTATAAAAGCAAGAATTAAAGCTTCGGATATAAATTGAATTATTAATCGAGATCGGCCAGACCCCATTGCTTTTCGTACACCAACCTCGTTAGCTCTTTTTTCGCTACGGGCGGTAGACAAATTCATGAAATTTATGCATGCAATAAGCAAAATTATTAAGGCAATTATTGTAAATAAACGTACATAAGTAATACGACCACCAACCTGAATTCCGTTTTCAAAACGGTCTTTTAAGTGCCAATTTTCCATAGCATGCAAAAAAGCTTTCGAGTCGCTTTCGCCAGTTTTTTTCTCTAAAATTTTACGTACTTGCGCATCTACGGTTTTAAAATTAGCTTCTGGCGTTAATGTTACAAAAGTGTCTGCAAAAAAGCTATCATACTCTTGCATCCACTCTCTACCATTTGCTAACCTTTCAAACGGTGCCAACCAATCAAAAGAATAGGTTACGTTTTTAGGTAAATTTTCAATAACTCCAGTAATTAAGTAACTATCGGAATTATTAACTTTTAATGTTTTTCCAACAACTTTTGTGTTTTTTCCGTAAAGTTGCTCTGCAGTTGTTTGAGTAATTACAATAGCTTCTGGATTAGTAAAAGCCTCGCTTAAACGACCTTCAATAAATTTAAGATTAAATATGTCTAAAAAATCTTTATCGGCATAACGGCCAGATTTAGTAATACCATTATCGCCAACTGTAAACAAAAGCTCGTCTTGCCTTGTTCTAGATGCTTTATTAACCCCTGGTATTTCTGTTTTTAGGGCATTAGCTAATGGGCCAGGTGTAGAACCAAATGTTCGCCACTCGCCTTCATACTGTTGGTGTGTAGAAACAAAGTAAATATGCTCTTGGTTTTCAAAATTTGCATTAAAACTTAACTCGTCTTCTACCCAAAGAAAAATTAAACTAGCGCAAGTAATACCTATGGCTAAACCAAAAATATTTAAAAAACTATACCCTTTATTTTTTAATAAAGTTCTGAATGCTATTTTTATATAATTTAAAATCATTTTTTATTTTTTTTTGATTTTAGTAAATATTTGTTTTTCTCTATACACAATACTAACAAGATGATGCCAAACACTTAAAAATCTACAAACCAAATGATTAGACCAATTAATCAAAATAAATATGTTCGATTATGATACACTCTTTGTTCAAAACCGAACACTTGCATTTTTGTGTTTTATTCTGAACGTAATGAATTTACAGGATTAGTGTTTGCTGCTTGAAACGTTTTAATACTTATAACTAATAATGCAAATAAAATCATGGCACAGCCGCTTAAAAGAAACACCCAAAAACTAAGGCTTGTTTTATATGCAAAATCTTGTAACCAATTATTAATACCTAACCATGCTAGTGGTGCCGCTATAACAAATGCGATGGCTACAAGAATTAAAAACTCTTTACATAAAAGTGCATTTATTTCTAATAACGAAGCTCCTAAAACCTTACGAACCCCTATTTCTTTTACACGACGATTTGTAGTGTATATTACTAAGCCTAAAAGACCTAAGCAACTTATTAAAATTGATAAACCTGTAGACCAGTTTAGTAGTTTTGATATTTTTTGTTCGCGATTATAGAACTTGGCAATAGTTTGGTCCATAAACTCCAACCTATAATCATCATTTTCAGTATAAACCGATTTATAAGCTAATTCTATTTTTAATAATGTTTCCTTTAAATGTGTTGATGCTGTATTTTGAAATGCTATGTGAACAGCTTGAAATTGGCTATACCTATCGCGAAACCAATCGCCACGAAGCGCCATAGGCTTAATTCCTGTTTTTAAAGATCTTTGGTAAAAATCTTTCATAACACCTACAATTGGCACATTGCTATTGTTAAGATCTATAGTTTTTCCTAAAGCATCATTTGGTGTTTTAAAACCTAATATTTTACTAAAGGTTTCGTTAATAACTAATTCTCTTACAGTATCGTTACGAAGTGTTCTTCCTGCTAATAATTTTAACTCAAATAAATCGATATATTTTTCATCTCCATATAGAAATTGTAACTCTGTTTTTACTGTTTCTCCTTCATTTACATAGGTAACGTTAGTTGTACTTGTAGAAAATGATGCTGGAGGGTTGCCGCCAATACTTAAACTTTTAATTTCGGGAATGGCTCTTAATTTTTCGGCATATAATTGTTTTTTAAACAATTCTCTTTCATTTCGAGGGCTATAAACAGATACTACAGCATCGGTTTTAAACCCCATATCTTTACTAAGTAAAAAGTTAATTTGCTTACTTACTAACAAAGTGGCAATAATAAAAACTTGAGCAATGGTAAACTGAAATACCGTTAGATATTTTCTAAGCTTTACCTTTTTTTGTCCAACCGAAATATTATTTTTTAATACCGAAACCGTATTAAATTTTGAAAGTACTAACGCTGGATAAAAACCAGACAAAAATGTAACTATTATTAATAACAATACTATACCTAATATAACTAAAGGGTTTTTAAGTAGCTGTAAGTTTAAATCTTCTGCTACAAAATCAGAAAACACATTAATTAGCCATTTTGAAAGTATTAAAGATAAAATTGCCGAACATAAAACAAGCAAAAAAGTTTCGCCCATAAATTGAGTAATAAGTTGTTTCTTAGAACTTCCTAATGTTTTTCTAATACCAATTTCTTTAGCTCGTTGTGTTGCCTGTGCTGTGTTTAAATTAATAAAATTAATACAGCCTAAAAGCAGTAAAAACAAAGCTACTAGTGCCAAACTTGCTAATAACGATTTACTGGCTTGACCTTTGGACCAATCGTAAATGCCATAATTCTCATTAAAATGGATATCGTTTAAGGGTTGTAGATAAAAATTTCTAGATTGTCCAAATGCTTTATCACTTTCAGATGTGTGCTCTGTAGCCAAATCATCCAAACGCTTTTGTACTGCTTTTAAATTTCCTGCTTTATTAAGTTTAACATAAAGCTGGGATGCAGAGTTTGTACTTCCCCATTTTTTTTCGATAATTTCCTCTCTTCTATCTGTTTGCAATAAAGTAGGGTGCGAAATAAACTCTTGAAAAATAATATCTGTACGCGACTTAAAATTCTCAACAATTCCTGTTACTGTTATATTAATAGAATCGTTATAAACTAATGTTTTACCAATAATTTGAGATGGCGATAAATTAGGAAAATAATTGGCTGCTCTTGTTTTTGTTAATACCACATTGCCTGGGTTTGCCAATGCATTGGTTTTATTGCCTGCTATAAAATTATAATTAAATATATTAAAGTATGCCTCATCAGCGTATATCACAAATTCTGGCCATTTAAACTCTAAACCGTTAGATTTGTTTTCAACTTTTGCTGGTCTTTCTTCATAAAACTCGCTTATGGTTTCAAGATTAGAATTATTTGAAATGGCATCCTTTAATGCTAAAGTTACACCTCCATTATAAAATACGCCTTCTGGGCTTTTGTAATCTGTTACTACTCTATAAATACGATTACCATCTTTATGAAATGTATCGAAAGTAGAATCGTAATAGATCATTAAACCTATAACAAACGAAGCACTTAAACCAATGGTTAGCCCTATTACATTTATAATTGAAAAAGCTTTGTTTTTCATTATGCTTCTCCACGCTATTTTAAAATAATTTATAAGCATAATTTTTAAGATTTACGGTTTACTTTATTGTTTATTAATAACTATTACTCTGTACGTAATGATTTTACGGGGTTAGATGTCGCTGCTTTTATAGCTTGAAAACTTACTGTTATAAGTGTAATAATTAAGGCTCCAAAACAAGCTATTGCAATAACATCCCATGTTACAGAGGTACGATAACTAAACTTTTGCAACCATTGTCCCATAATATAATAAGCCAACGGCGAAGCCACTAAAAGCGCTATACCCACAAGCGTAATAAAATCTTTAGAAAGTAATAACCATAATTGACTAATAGATGCTCCTAACACTTTTCTTACACCAATTTCTTTAGTACGCTGTTCTGCCACAAACGATGCTAACCCAAATAACCCCAAGCAACTAATAAAAATGGCTAAGCCCGTAAATACACTTGCTAGACTAGCTATACGCTCTTCTGATCTAAATTTTTTCCCATACTCTTCATCTACAAACTGAAAATCGAAAGGTGTATTAGGAAAATTTTGCTTAAATACATTTTCTATAATGTCTAAATTTTCGGCAGTACTTTTTTCTGGATTTAATCTTAAATTATAAAAACTAGCATTACCAAATCTCTCAAACACATACATAGATTGCTTTACAGGACTATATGGCGATTGCATTATTATATCGTCAATAACACCTATAATTTTTAAAGGTTCCATTTGGTTTTCAACATCAGGATCGGAGTCACGTATAAATTTCCCAATAGGGTTTTTAATTCCCATATATTCAACGGCTGTTTTATTAAGAATTACGCCTAATGAATCTGTTGGAAAGTCTCTTGAAAAACCACGCCCCTCAATAATTTTTGCACCCAAAGTTTCAACAAACTCGTAAGACACACTTGTGTAGGCCAAATCTTCTTGAAATCCAACTGATTTGCCATCCCAAGTATACCCAGATCTATTAGACCAAACACTTGTAGTTGGGCTGCTTGTTGTTGCCATTTCTAGAGCGCCACCTGAGGCAATAAATTGATTTCGCATAAGCTCTGCTTTACCAGAAAACTCACTACTCATAACTGGAATTTGTATTAATCCTTCTTTATTATACCCTACTGGTCTGTCTTTACTATATTGTATTTGGTTCATAACAACCAATGTGCCTATAATTAATGCTATAGAGACGGTAAATTGAGTTACCACTAAAATTTTACGAGGTAATGACGAAAAACGCCCTGCCTTAAATGTGCCTTTTAATACTGTTACTGGGTTAAATGACGATAAATATAAAGCTGGATAACTGCCTGCTAAAAATGCAGTTATTATTATAAACACAAAAGCTGTTAACCAAAATTGAATACTTACCCACGGAAAAGTAATTGCTTTACTTGCTAAATTATTAAACCCGTTTAAAAACAATAAAACAATACCAATAGCAAACACAAATGATAATACAACAATTATAAAAGACTCACTTAAAAACTGAAATATTAATTGCCCACGTTTTGAGCCTATAGATTTTCTAATACCTACTTCGGTAGCTCTTTTCTCTGAACGAGCTGTACTTAAATTTACAAAATTAATACAGGCTAATAAGAGGATAAACACCCCAATAATTCCAAATAACCATACATTTTCTATACGTCCGCCAGACTGAATGCCGTTTTCAAAATCATTTCTAAGGTACCAGTCCTTCATTGGAAACAAGAATATTTGAGGGTTAAACTCTGCTGTTTCTTGGCTTTCGTTCTTTTTAACATCAATTATTTTTGATGTTACCTGCTCCATAGTCGTATTACTATTAATTTGAACAAACATTTGAAACGAATTATTTCCCCAAGATGTTTCAGCGTTTTCTATCCATTCTTGTGTGGTTACGTAATGCTTCCATGGTATTATATACTCCATGTCTCTAAACGTATTATTTACTGGTATGTTTTTATAAACAGCCGTTACCATTAAATCGTCCTCATTATTTACTTTTATTATTTTACCAACTGCGGCATTTTCGCCAAACAACTTTTTTGCAGAATCCTCAGAAAGCATAATGGAATTTTTTTCTTTTAAGCCATTACGAACTCCAGCTATAATTTCAAGATTTAATAATTCTGGAGCAGCTTCTTGCATAGCATTACCTGGAGTATAAATATTAATATCTCCAAATTTTAAGTATCTAGGTTGCTCCCACGATGCCATAACAATATGTTTAAAATTATCGTTATGTTTTTCTTTTAAAGCTAACTCTAATGGTCTTGGTATAGCAGGTCCTGTACTAATGTCTCCATTACTTGTTTGATGTTGATATATTTGGGCTATAGTCTCTTTGTTTTTAAAATGGTTATTATAGCTTAACTCATCTGCAATCCATAAACCTATCATCATGGTTGCTGCCATACCTACTGCTAAGCCAGATATATTTATAAATGAATACACCTTGTTTTTAAGAAGATTTCTAAACGCGATTTTGAAATAATTTTTAAGCATGGTTTTTTATATTAATGTTCGCTTTTTTGATTGATGTAGCAGTACCACTTCAGTATTTTTTATTGATTGATTAGTTTTATACTGAAGTGACTCTGCCTGATTGATTGATTGATTGATTGATGATTCTTAATTATGTTAAAATGTTTTCTGTTACTTTTTGTCCATCTAACATTCTTATAATTCTGTGGCTATACTTGGCATCATGCTCGCTATGTGTTACCATTATTATTGTTGTTCCTGCCTCATTAAGATCTATTAATAAATCCATAACTTCATTACCATTAGTACTATCTAAATTTCCTGTAGGCTCATCGGCAAGAATTAATTTAGGGTTATTAACCACAGCTCTAGCAACAGCAACACGTTGTTGTTGGCCTCCAGATAATTGTTGCGGAAAATGGTTTCTTCGGTGCATAATTTGCATTTTCTCTAAAACTGCTTCTACTTGTTTTTTACGTTGTGCTGGTTTTACACCTGTATAAATTAATGGCAACTCTACGTTTTCAAAAACCGTAAGTTCGTCTATAAGATTAAAGCTTTGAAATACAAATCCTATATTATGCTTACGTAGTTCAGAGCGTTTGCGCTCATTATAACCTGCTACTTCTGTGCCGTTAAATACAAAACTCCCTCCATCTGGATCGTCTAACAATCCTAAAATGTTTAATAATGTAGATTTTCCACAACCAGAAGGCCCCATAATAGCAACAAACTCGCCTTCTTTAACATTAAAAGATAATTTATTTAAAGCAATGGTTTGCACCTCTTCGGTTTTATAAAATTTTTCTAAATCTGTAATCTGTATCATTGTTTTATTTTTTTATTGGTTGGTATCTATTTTATTTTAAAATAAGTTCTTCGGTTTCTCCATACGAATCGTAACTTGATGTAACAACTTTATCGCCAGGATTTAAACCTTCTAAAACTTCATAATACTCTGTATTTTGGCTTCCTAACCTAATATTAACCTTATAGGCTGTATTCCCATCTTCACTAACTTTAAAAATCCAATTACCTCCTGTTTTTTGAAAAAAACCGCCTTTAGCTATTAATAACGCTTCCTTTTCTGCACTTAATGCTACTCTAATTTGTAAGTTTTGCCCTCTTCTTATTCCTTCCGGCACATCTCCTTTAAACTGCATATCTACCTGAAAACGACCACTAGTAACCTGTGTAAAAACCTTTTTAATTATTAAAGTGTAAGTTTTATTATTTAATGTTACGGTTCCGGTTTGTCCATTATAAATTCTAGAAATGTAATGTTCATCTATATCCACTCTTACTTTATAACCGCTAGTAACATCTACTTGTCCTAACCGAGTACCTTTACTTATAGATTGCCCAATTTCTGCATCTAACGATGTTAACTGGCCATCAATAGGAGCACGAACCACTAAATCGCCTACTTTTTTACGCATAAGCTCTAGGGCACTTTGGGTTCTAGAATACGAACTTTTAGCTTGGCTAAGTTCTAGTTTAGAAGATATAGAATCTTCCGTTAATACTTGTTTTGCAAGCTTCATGCGCTCTACTTGGTAATTGTAATTATTTTTAGACGAATCGTAATCCTGTTTACCTATTGCGCCTTTTTCATACAATCTTGTGTTTAAATCGTAAATACGTTTGGCTTCAATCAAATTATTTTCAACATCTGTATATTGATTTTGCCTATTAATCGTATTCTGTCGTGCAGCATTTTGCGAAATTTGCATTTGTGTAAGTAAGTTATAAACCGATGTTTCTTGGTTTACTAAGCTTAACTCTAAATCTGTATTAGATAACCTTAATATGGGTTCGCCTTGTTTTAAAATAGCGCCATCTTCAACAAATTTTTCTTCAACCCTTCCGCCTTCCAAAGCATCTAAGTATATAGTTGTTATTGGCAAAACAATCCCATTTACTGGTATATTTTCTTGAAATACAGCCTTATTCACTTTATGTATTGCTACACGCTCTTTTTCAACACTTAATTTAGAACCGCCAGAGGTTTGTATAATAACATAAACTATTAAAACTATAATTGCTAAAGCACCCGCAATAACGCCTAGTTTTTTACTTGAATATTTTTTCTTTTCAATAGGAACGTCCATTTTTATATTTTTAATTACATTATTTATATAGTGAAGATGATGCCATAAACACAAAATATTGATTTTCAGCTAATTAAAAATTTAAGTTAAAATAAAAGTGTTCGATTTTGGTACACTTTCTGTTCGATAATGCACACTTTTTTATTCTATAAATATTTTAGAAATTGAAACTTTTTAAGCTGAATATATTATTGTAATATTGTATTGATGGTTTTAAAAAATGCTTCAATATTAGTTATAGATGATGATGCCGACGTACTTACTGCGTTACGCTTACTACTTAAACCTCTTGTAAAACAAGTAGTAACCGAAAAAAATCCTAGTAATATAACCTCGCAAATTGAACGTGCTAATTATGATATCATAATTTTAGACATGAATTTTAATGGCTTAGTAAATACAGGTAACGAAGGTATTTTTTGGTTAAATAAAATTAAAAAGCAAAAACCAGAAACCTCTGTTATTTTAATGACAGCCTATGCCGATATAGATTTAGCAATTAGAGGATTAAAAGAAGGAGCCTCAGATTTTTTAATGAAACCTTGGAAGAACCAAAAAATTATAGACACAATAACCACTATACTAAACAGTAAAAAATCTAAAGGTTCGCAAAATAAAACGCTCAATACTAACAACTCGCAAATTATAGGCAATAGCGATGTTATGAATGATGTGTTTTTAAAAATAAAAAAAGTTGCCCCTACTGATGCTAATGTACTTGTTCTTGGCGAAAACGGAACCGGTAAAGACCTAATTGCTAGAGCACTTCATGATAATTCTAACAGAAAAAACAAACCTTTTATAAAAGTAGATGTTGGCGCACTAACAACCTCATTATTTGAAAGCGAATTATTTGGCTACAAAAAAGGCGCTTTTACTGATGCTAGAGAAGACAGAAAAGGACGCTTTGAAGCCGCTAATGGTGGCACTCTTTTTTTAGATGAAATTGGTAATATTAGTTTAAGCCAACAAGTAAGACTATTAACTGTTTTACAAAACAGACTAGTTACACCTTTAGGCTCTAACGATGCCATTCCAATAGATATAAGGTTAATTTGTGCTACAAACATAGACCCAAAAATACTGGCAGACGAGAAAAAGTTTAGAAAAGATTTAATTTACAGAATTAATACCGTCGATATTATTGTACCTCCACTAAGAAATCGTGGCAAAGACATAACCGAACTAGCACACCATTTTGTTTCAATTTACGCCGAAAAATACAATAAAAGCCCTTTTTCATTTGATGCAGACTTTATTAAAAAATTAAAAAATCATGATTTTCCAGGCAACGTAAGAGAGCTGCAATATGTTTTAGAACGTGCTGTTATTATGACAGATGGTAGCGTTTTAAAACCTGAAGACTTAGTTTTTTCTTCTATAGAGCGTCCAACCTCTACAACAAACAATACAACATCTAGCTTAAATCTAGACGAGTTAGAAAAAAATGCCATTCTTACTGTTCTAGAAAAAAACAAAGGAAATGTTTCTAAATCTGCCAAAGAATTAGGTATTACAAGAGCTGCTTTATACAGAAGATTAGAAAAGCATGAACTATAAAGCATACATATTTCACCTTTTTATTAGAATTTTTATTCTTATAAGTGCCATACTTGGCTTAATTTATTGCATTAACAACAACAAAGACACATATACAGTACTTGTAAGCATAGCTACTTTTTACATTATAATAAATACCTATACGTTTATAAAACGCCGTTTTGTGGCTATTAACGATTTTTTTGAAGCTGTAAAATATAGAGATTTCTCAAGATGGTTTCCAGAAGATAGAGGCCCAAAAGATATTAGATTTCTTTACACAGGTTTTAATGAAATTAATAGAACCATAAAAGAAATTAACACCAAAAACCAAGCACAATACGTTTACCTTCAAAAAATTTTAGAAATGGTAGACATAGGTATAATAGCTTATAATTTAGAATCTGGCGATGTTCTTTGGAGTAATGATTCTTTCAGCGACATTCTAGATGTGCCATCATTTAAAAATATTAGATTTATAGAAAATAGAAAGCCCGAACTATTTAATACCATATTCGAAACTTATCACAGAGAACCCAATTCTATCTCCATTGCATTACAAAATGAAAGTATAAAAATTTTAATTTCAGACACTATTTTTCAAGTTGATGATGATGCCTTTAAATTAATTGTTATACAAGACATTGATAATACTTTAAACAAAAACGAATCTGAGTCGTGGAAAAAACTATTAAGTGTAATGACTCACGAAATCATGAACTCTATTGCACCCATTTCATCTTTAGCAGATACGCTTCAAAATAATTTACAAGCTGCAATTAAAAAACCAAACGAATCTCATTTAGAATTAGAAGACCTTAATTCTGGAATAAAAACAATAAAAAACCGTAGTGAAGGACTTTTAAAATTTGCAAAAACATATAGAAGTTTAAGCAAAGTAACCCACCTTAACCTACAACGCGTAAAAGTTTCAGACTTATTTAATAACATTAAATTACTAATGGAACCCTCCATTAAAGCAAAAAATATAAATATAGAATTTACAACCGCGCGCCCTAAATTAGAATTAGATATCGATACACATTTAATAGAACAAGTATTAATAAACCTTATACTAAACGCTGTTGATGCCTGTAAAAACCAAAACCACGCAGAAATTAAAGTTGCAGCAACACAAAACCCAAATAGAAATATTTTAATAAAAGTATTCGATAACGGATCTGGTATTCCGCAAGATATATTAGAAAACATATTTGTTCCATTCTTTACAAGCAAAACAACCGGAAGCGGTATAGGCCTAAGTTTATGTAAACAAATAATGCTACTACATAAAGGTAAAATTATAGTAAAAAGTATAGAAGGCCAAGGCTCTGTTTTCAGTCTTGTTTTTTAAATACAACCTCTAATTACTTAGGAAATACACAAAAAAAGCATTTATTTTTATACAAAAAAATAAAAGCAAGCTAAAAATATAGCTTGCTTTTATTAATTTTTGTAGTGACCTCGATAGGATTCAAACCTATAACCTCTTGAGCCGTAATCAAGAATTATATTGTTTACTTATTAGCGAAATATTAGGCAAACACTAATAAAACCTCCATTCAACCCAAAGATACTAACTATTTATTATTATCTATTTGATATGTTATTAATATCTTTTTTGTGCAAATATTGTGAAAACCTGTGCAAATGGTTATTTTTAGATTTAAACAATAGACAATGAATTGTAATATTTCTATCGTACTAGACGAAAGGAGACAAAAGGATAATGGAAAATATCCAATTAAATTAAGGGTTTATAATAAGTTCAATAAAAAAGTAAAGCGCTATTCTATAGATATTGACTTAACAGCTAAAGAGTTTGAAACTATTTGGATAAATCCAGAGAACAAAAATTTAAGAGGTTCTAATAACGAAATGCGATTAAAACTTCAAGCAATTGAAAACAGAGCTAATGATGAAGCAAAAGAAATGACCGTTTTTGATTTTGCAAAGTTTGAAACTAAATTATTCAGAAAATCTTCAGACAAAAACAATGTACAATATCACTTCAATTTAGCGATTCAAAAAAACACTAAAAACGATAAAATTGGAACGGCTGAAAGTTATAAATATACACTTAACTCATTAGCTGAATATAGCAAGCAAAAAAACAACTTCCCTATTGAAAAACTTACATTTGATACCATTACGGTTGATTGGCTAAATAATTATCAAAAATTCATGGTTGCTAAAAGTAAAAGCTATACTACAATAGCAATATACATTAGAACACTAAGAGCTATTTTCAACAATGCTATTGAAGCAAATGATATTAGCAAAGACATTTATCCTTTTGGTAAAAATCAATACAAAATTCCACGAACTAAAAAAGTAAAAAAGGCATTAAACTCTATACAGCTCAAAACATTGTTTGAAGCTGAGGTTGAAAATAACAACGAAAGACAAGCCAAAGATTTTTGGTTTTTTAGTTACGCCTGTAATGGAATGAATTTAAAAGATATTGCATTACTAAAATACTCCGATATTAAAGATGATAGCTTTACTTATTACAGAGCAAAAACCTTTGACAAAACAGCTGAAAAAACGACCATAACAATTTATTTAACAGACTTTACAAAAAACATTATTTCTGAACATGGTAACAAAAGTAAAAATGGATATGTGTTTAATATTGTTAGTCAAAAAGATGATAGCTCAATCCAATACAAGAAGATTAAAAACTTCACTCGATACATTAACGACCATATTAAAAGAGTAGCCAAAAGAAACAACTTACCAAGCGATTTATCTTCTTATTGGGCAAGACACTCCTTTGCGACTAATTCATTGCGTAAAGGTGCAAGCATGGAATTTATAAGTGAGGCTTTAAACCATAGCGACCTCAGCGTTACAAAAAATTATTTTGCTGGGTTTGAAGATGATGCAAAAAAAGAATTTGCAAATCAGTTAATGGACTTTTAAAGCAAACATTAAACTCTTATTAACAATAGATGTTAATAATTATTTCTCCTGTTTAGCTTCACTAAAATAAAATAATCTTTACTTTTGTGTAACTACACAGGAGGTTTGTCTGTTCCTTTTTAAAACGGTCTGGAGTTTTAGACACTCGAAAAGCATCTACACTGGAGCAGTACCGTCGCTCAACAATTTTACGGAGTTAAATAATTTGTTTCACATAAACTTTACGGTTATGTCACAAACCCAAAAACTTCTAAACACAAAAGACGTATCAAGATTATTTGCTTGTACACAAAGAAACATTCAACGATTAATTAGAGAAGGAAAACTAACTCCTTTAAATCCACATCACTCAAAAGGTTTTTTATTCGATAAAAATTATATCGATAAAAAATTAAAAGCTAGGGAGGAGCTTCAAAATGAATAATCCATTCGAAGCAATAGACGAGCGCTTGAGAAATATTGAAAATTTATTACTTGACACAAAAGTCACATCAGATATTAAAACAGAGTGCAGCATTTGGTTAGATCTAGATCAGCTTTGTGATTACATGCCACAGAAACCTTCCAAAGCAACATTATACATAAAACTTGCTAATGGAGAAATCCCAGGTTATAAGGATGGAAAGAAATGGTACTTTAAAAGAACTGAGATTGATGATTACCTGTCACAAGGTAAAATAAAATCTAATTCTGAAATAAAATCTGAAACTGAAGATTATCTGTCAAACAAAAGAAAGCTGCCAAATGGAAAATAAACCAAATAACAGCTTCAATAATAGACAAGACGAAGATAAGAAATTAGTGCTATACTATATTAGGAAAAAGGTAGAAAAAGGTACCGGATTAAAATTTCCAGAACTTATAGAAAAATATAACCAGGAGCAATTATTCAATATTGGACTGAAACATGTAACTACTACCAAAAAAGCTATTTGTGTAGCTTTAAATATCCCAGTTGAAGGAGCATGCAGATATAAGCGAAAAGCAGAAACAAAAGGCCTTTTAGTACAATCTTTTAATAAAATGGTATGCCCTTACACGAGCAATTTTGCACATGTTTTAAGCACAAACCCAAATGAATTTTTTAGGCTCTCCAAAATTAACCAGTTAAACCTTTTTGATGATGAATAACATAGCCATAAAGAAACTGGTAGAGCTTGCTATGGATAATTTAAAAGCTAATCATCCATCTGTTCCTAAATACGCAATACCTAAACCTAAATACACAGATAAAACTTCGAACGGCTTAACCAAATGCGTCATAGATTGGATTAATTTAAATGGATTTCAAGCTGAGAGAGTTAATTCCATGGGCAGACAATTAGATAATCGTAAAACGGTTACAGACATTATAGGTCGTCAGCGTACTGTGGGAAGTGTTACTTGGATAAAAGGAACTGAGCAAATTGGAACCTCGGATATATCTGCAACGATTAAGGGCCAATCAATAAAGATTGAGATTAAATGTAAAGCCACAGGCGACAGATACCAAAGTAAGGAACAAAAAGCATATCAAGATAAAATTGAGCAAGCTGGAGGTATTTATATTATCGTTAGAACTTTTGAAGAGTTCTATAATTGGTTTAACAAATTCGTAAATAAAAAACTTCAAAATGGAATTAAATAAAAAATCATTTGTACTGCATTTGGATAGTCTGGATGTTTTGGACGAACTAACAACTGAACAAAAAGCAGCACTATTTGATGCAATTAGAGCATATCATAGCGGTATGAATTATGAATTGAAAGGTCTAATGAAAGCTATATTTATACCTTTTAAAAATCAATTTGAGCGTGATGATAACAAGTATAATAAAATATGTGAAAGAAACAGAGAAAATGGAAAAAAAGGAGGGCGTCCGTCTAAAGAAAAAAAACCCAATGGGTTAAATACAAACCCAGTAAAACCCAAAAAACCCGATAGTGACAATGATAGTGACAATGATAGTGACAATGAAAAAGATAATGATAATAAAAAAGAAAGTGAAAAGGTTTTTCTCGCGATTGATATTTTGAAAAAAGAAAAACAATCTGAACTTGATGTATTGTGGATGCAAAATAAAAACCAGATACCAGATTCAAAAAAACTGATTGATTCGTTTAACGCAAAAATGGAACTTGAAGTAGCTCAAGGTAAAATAAATTTTGATGCTCTAGAACTTATGCCCAGGTTTAAAGGCTACGTGATTCAATGGGTTTCAAATGCGAATGATGCTAAAGAGAGACATAATCAAGCACCAGCACCTGATTCTTACGAATCTGGAAAACAACCACGGAGAAACTAAAATACGAATACACACAACAAAAAAAACATAAAACATGTTATCACACGATTTATTTATTGAAAAAGTAAAAAAGGATTTCACTAGAAAAGACCTAATATCAGTAGTAGTTAAAAATGGCTATAGCATACAGACGGGTGATCGAATACTAGAATATGGTTTATTAATGGGAACTATAATGCGACTAAAAAAAGGTCATTATCAAAAAATAACAAAGGAGCAAAATGAAGGATTTTAAATAAAAAGAATTCATTGAGTTCTTTTTCTAAGTTCCTCATAAAGATTTTATTGACGTCAAATTATGATCAAAACAAAAAAGGGTAAGAAGAACAAATCCGCTTACCCATCTGCCAATAAATTGGCTCATGTCGTTACCGACAATGCAAAAATATAAATTTAATGAGTAAATTTACTAAACCACTCAAAAAACACTCGTAATGATTAAAAATTTTGGAAATAAAGCAAATACGAATGGCTTTGATAAAAGACCAGAGGACACTATTAAGGGTGGCAGAAAACCATCTATTAAAAAGCAACTCCAAGAACTTTTACAAGCTAATGGGGAAATCACTATACCGAAAAAGAACGTGATTCGAGTTTATAAAAACGGGAACGTTAAGCTAAAACTACCAACCGAAATGCAATTAGCTATGAAGCTAAACTCCTGGGCTTTATCTCAACGCGGAACCGACAGCATAAAAGCTTTACAATTAATTATGGAGCAAATCGACGGAAAAGGAACTCAGCCAGTCGAATTAAACGCCAAAGGCATGGATTCAAGTATGGCAAAAGTTACTATGGTAATCAAAGAACGAAAACTAGATGAAAATCAAGAATAGCATGAAATATATTTTAATATTACTTATACCGCTAATGTCTTATTCACAGGACAGATTCGAGATAACCGCAGACGGATTTACCTCAACGATCATTCAAACCCAAAAAAAAGCAGATTCTACTTTTAGAATTTCTAAGGAATATATTATTAAAAATTGTAATCAATTAGGTAATTGCGTTATATCTGAAGTTGAAAATAAATATCTAAAGTTTCAATTTCAAGATAGATTAAAATATTGCTGGAAAAATATGGGTGAATGGTGCGAGGAAATGATAATTGTACCAGAAATTGAGATTGAATTTAAAGATAATAGAGTAAAAACAACTGTTTTATTCATATCGGAATTTGGAATAAACCATGAATTTGGATTATTAGGTTTAACAAAAACTGAAGTGATTAGTGAAAAAGGATTTGAAGTAACACCTCTACATTTTTTCAAAAAGAACGGTAAACCAAGGAAAAACCTTGCTGCTTTACCATACAAAGAAGCTATTGAAAACTCGATATCTAATTTATTAAATGATATGCTCAACGGCTCAAAAGATGATGACTGGTAAAACCATTCATTAAATTTACATTCTATCAGGAGCTGGACCAGGTTCAACAATATGGCAAACATTTTATTAATTTAAAACTATTTCGCCATGGCTTCAGATGAGGTATTATTCAAGGTCGCTCTTGATTTAAGTAAAGCAGACAATCAATTTAAAGACCATTCCCAACTTTGGGAACAGCACCGTCAAGATATTGAGTTAACCAATAAAACTGCACAACAGTACACCGACAATACTGTTAAATATTACAATAAACTAAACAAAGCGGTTAAATCTCAAATCGGTCAGGTCGCTGCAGAGGGAAAAGCGATTACCGAACTCGATAAAAAATTTCAAACTTTAGCAACAAAAAATAAAGATGCTTTTGATTCTAAGGAGTTAAAGGAATTTGATAGTTTAATAAAAACACTATCAAAAGATATGAGCGCTATTGAAAATCTTAACCTTTCGGTTGATGATATCGATACACTCATTTCAAAACTTGCCAATGTTGAAGATGATTTTGGAACGTTAAACGTCTTAGTCGATTTCTTTGATGACAAGATGAAACAAGCTTCTGTGGGCGTGGTTGGTTCATTAGATGATATTAATAATAAGATTCGCGAAACTCAACTAAATATAAAAAGCACCGAGGATTTTGTAAAAGAATCTGATAAACGAATTTCTAGTACAGCCCCAGGACAACAACAAGCTAATTTAATTTCAGAACGAGAAGCTGCAAAAAAGGCGCTCAATGAAGAAAAGGTAGCCCTTGAAGATTATAAACTTCAATTAAAAGATGTTAGAAAAGAAAATGTTTCATTAGCTACAGATTTACGAAAAGTAAAAGACGAACTTGTAAAACTAGAACTTGAAGGCGAGCGAGGAAGCGTCAGATACGAAGAGCTTAAAGATAAAGCTACAGAATATAGTATTGCATTAAAAGAAACCAATGCCGAACTTAACAGAGCATCATCATCTACTGCTGGTTTAGATAATCTTATTGGAGCCGTTAATGGAGTGGTTGGTGTTTTTGCTGCTGCAGAAGGCGCACAAGCATTATTTGGATCTGGTGGAGAAGATTTACAAAAAACACTTGTAAAACTTAATGGAGCATTAGCCTTACTTAATGGATTACAAGCTATTCAAGCGGAGGTTGCTAAAAAAGATACTATTGCTAGTAAAGCTTTAGCGGTCGTTAAAAAACAGTACGCTATTGCTACAGATGCAAGTGCAAAATCTACAACTAGACTTGCAGCAGCTACAAAGCTTTTAGGTATTGGTTTAATTGTTGGAGCTGTAGCATTATTGGTTACACATTGGAAAGATGTGGCAAAGTTTATCGGTATTACCAGCGATGAAACTGAGCGCATGAAAGAAGTAAATGAGAAGGCTAACGACTTGTATGGTGAGCAGATATCTAAATTAACCATACTAAACAAAAGAGTTAAGGACGGTGGTTTATCATTTAATCAAAAACAAAAAGCCGTTGATGATTTCAATGAATCTTTTGGAGATACTTTAGGCTCTGCTAAAGATTATGAAGAACTTGAGCAAAGAATAATCAGTAACGGAGATAAGTATGTGCAGTATTTAAGCCTTAAAGCACAGGCAGAGGCCACCTATCAAATAGCTTTAGAAAAAACTAAGAAACTTAGAGAGGATATATTTAAACTAGAAACTGGAGCAAGTTTAAGCGTATTTGATGATATTCAAAATTTTTCAGATGATGCTTTCAATAGTTTTTACAGTTTGTTTGGAGTTGAAACTACAACTCAAAATAAAATAACCGAAGAAAGTATATTAGCAATTATTGGCTTACCAAGTCAAGAAGAGTTTGAAAAATCAATATCAAATTACTCATTAGCTATTCAAGTAGGGTTAAAAAACCTTAGAGAGCAAAACGGTGTTATTGATTCAACAATAGAATCATCTGGAGATTTAGAAAATAGATTCGCTGCATTAGCCAAACAGTTTAATATTGTTGGTGATGCTTCAGGAAATACTTCAAAAAAGGTTTCTTCATTACTTGATGAATTAATTAAAGCACAGCAACAGTTAAAAATTGAGCTGATTGACAATGATAGAGAGCGCGAAAAAACAATTTTAACCGAAAGGCTAGAAGATGAAAAGGAATCTTTTGAACAGCGTATTGCCAATTTAAAAGCAAGTGAAACTGAAAAAGCTAAAATTAGAGCAGAATTCAATAAGCTTTATAATACTGAAAATGGTTTGGCCTATGAAGAACTTAACAAAAGTCTTTCTGAAATAGATGCTAAATATGATGCTGAACGTGAAAAGGTGAAGTTTAAGGCATTAACAGCGGTTGCAAGTGCTTATGATGCATCTGCTGTAATTGAGCGCAAAAACATAGAGGATAAATGGAAAGGCATTCGCGAGGAACTTCAAAAACAAATCAATCAAACCAATGATGAGTTTGAAAAGTATGATTTAGAAATTAAAATTAATACAACCGTTGGAGCTGAACAACAAGAGCTTCAAGATTTCGATATTGACACCAACCTGGATCAAGTAGATAGGCAAAAGGAGATTGCAGATAGTATTTTAGAAATTTATCAAAACAACGCCAAAGATATTATCGATAACGAAAAAGTAAAACAGTTACAGTTATTGGTGCTAGAAGAAAACTATTTACAAGCTTCCATAAAAGCCTATCAAGATGGTATTAAAACGGTTGGAGATAAATCGCTTTTTGACGAACTCATTAACACCTTACAAACAAGTGTTGACCCAGACGAATTAAAAGAAGCAGGGCAGAAATTAGCCGAAACCTTTGGTGAAGAAACCGCAGCCGAAATACTTAAAACAGTTGGAGCGCTTAAAGAAGTTGGTAATGAAATCAGCGAAATAAGTAAAGTTGATATTGGTTCTAATATTAGCGATGCATTCAAAGATATGGAAACTAGCTTTCAAACTGTATTTAAAGGAATAGGTTCTGTTTTTGGAGCAAATGGAGAGTTCATGGAAGCCCTCGGTTCAGCTGCATTTTCTGTTTATGAATCATTAAAAGAAATAAACAATTTAGAAATTGAAGAGCGTAAAAGAAAAATTGATGATATCGAAGAGAGTATTGATAAAGTAGAAGAAGAAGCTGAACGCGAAAAGCAATTGTATGAAGATGGTTATGCCAATAATTATGATGCTAGACAAAAAGAATTAGAAGCCTTAAAAGCTCAAAAAGCTAAAGAAGAAGAAGAGCTTGAAAGAGCGCAAAAGCAAAAGGCTAAATTTGCAAAAGCTGATTTTATACAACAAACCGTTAGCCAATTGGGTAACATGATAACTTCTGCTACAAATATTTTTGCTTTTGCAACTGCTCAAGGTGGTCCTTTCGGTGTACCCATTGCGGTTGCAGCAATTGCCGCCATGTTTGGAGCATTTGCTATAGCAAAAGTAAAAGCATTTCAAGCCATAGGTAAAGGCCAACAGTTTAGACGTGGTTTAAAAGAAGGTGCTCTATCTTTAAATGGACCAACCCACGAGGAAAGCGGTTTTGGTTTATACAACTCTAAAACAGGCGAGCGTGTGGCAGAGTTTGAAGATGGTGAGAAAGTGTATGTAGCCAATAAACAACAACAACGAAAATATAGTGATGTTCTGGATGCCATGATAAACGATTCACAAGGTGGAATGAGTTTAGAACACTATTTAAAACAAAAATATAGCGTTCCAAACACAGGAAAAACCACTATGCAAGTGGTACGCCATGTAAACCATGTAACCGTTAAGGCTGAAAAATCCAAAGAAGAGGCATCATTAAAAAATGAAAATATTATTGAAGAAATATCTAAATTAAGACAGGATTTTAAAGAAGAATTCAAAGGCTATAAAAAAGAGCGAGAGGAAGCCGAAAAATCATGGGAAACACCTAATTATTTCTATGTTAAAAAAGGTAACATTACTAAAAAATATCCAAAGAAATAATAATTATATTTGCATTAGCAGCCGTTTAAATACGTTATGCCAGATACCCGAGGTAACAGATGCGTTCTATTACCTCATTTTTTTTATGTGTTCACGTATTTTTTCAACGTGCTCAATGTTCTGATTAATTTTTAGCTTGATTTCATCAAGATCATCCGTTAGAAAATAATTAATATCCGGGTAATGATATTTAGGATTTAACTTTGAAATACCTTCAATAAATTCTAAGTTGCTTTTATTTAAATCATCTGCAATATTTGCAAACTCTAATACACTTTCAAATGAAATACTTTCAGTCTTGAGTTTAAAAATGGTCATTAATAATTCAGCTTGCAATAAATCAATAGTAAGCTTCTCCCCTTTTTTTATAATATTCATACTACTTTTTTAGTTCTCCGACTGGAACATAAACTCCCTCTCGTAGTGCGTAAATTGTTTCTACGTTATCATTGTTCTTATGATTAAATAGATCAACAACCTCAACATTTAAAACATTTGCAATTTTCTGCAAGGTTTCTAAAGTAGGATTTCCATTTATCATTTTATTAAGTCCTATTGGAGAAACCGATAATTCATTTGCTAAATCGATTTGGGTTTTTCCTTGTTCTTTTAGTATTTTTTTAATTCTTAGCATACTTTAAATTATTTACATCAAAGTTATACATAAAAGTTTAATAACAAAAATATAATTATACAAAAAAGTTTAATAAAATTTGTTTTACATTATATTTATACGTTATATTTACAGAACAATATTAAACCCATAAGTATAATTATTATGAAAACATACAAAACCACAATTCCAGAATTAAAGTTAAAACGATCTAAGAGCAGTTTTAATAAAACAAAAATAACTAGTAGTGCCATAGCTGAGAAATTTGCTAGACAATTCTATCATGATGATCTAACTATCTATGAATCTTTTTTTATGATACTTTTAAATAATTCAAATAACACTATTGGATATGTGAAAATTAGTCAAGGTGGTATTACTGGAACAATTGTAGATACTAGAATTATTGCTAAATACGTAGTTGAATCTCTTGCAACAGGAGTTATATTGATACATAATCATCCATCTGGTAATTTAAAACCAAGTATAACTGATAAACAAACTACAGAAAAAATAAAGAAAACGCTTAGTATATTTGATTGTAATGTGTTAGATCATATTATATTAACCGAAAATTCTTGTTTTTCTTTTGCAGAGAATCACATAATATAACCCAAAATGACATTACAAGATTTTTTTTATGCAGATATGGGTGTTAAACTTAACACCATCAAAGCCAAAGGAGTATTTATAGGAAAGCTAATTACTAAGGACGAATATTTAACTTGTTATGCAATAGATAAGTTTTTCGTTGAGGTTCTTTTTGACCCTAATTTTACTGAAGTGATAGGAATTAGGCCTTTTGCAGGTGGTAGACAATTAGATAAGTATTCTAATTTAGATACTGAAATATAAAAATATATTAAGTCGTATGATGACAGCACGGATGTGGAACTCTAGCTTGATTTATGTGACTTTCTTAATTTAATTCCTATAGAATTATTTTTTTAACCTATTCTTTTTTCGGTTTGCTATAAGTTGTTCTTTATGCTTATTTGACAAAGCTGAAGGTTTTAAATTAGAGTTGTCCGAACCACCAGACAACTCCGCTTTCAAAATCGCAATATCATTTAATAAACGGTTTGCGTTAGCCTCCATGCTTTCAATTAATTTTATAGTAGCTTCTGGTTTCATGCTGCTTTGGATTAAAATTAGGCTCTGTATAAAAAATTTTACTTTAACTTTAAGATTTCAAAAACATCTAATAATGGACGAGAGCATTAAAAACATTTTAAGTGATGGTGGGGAAATATTACTTGATTCACTACTTGAAAATAGTGTTTTAAAAGAAATACCTGTTATTGGAACATCACTAAACATAATCAAAGGTGTTATAAGCTTAAGAGATAAGGCTTATTTGAACAAAGTTAAAAAATTCATTGAAAATATAGGCGAAATTGATAAAAATCAGAAAGATTTACTTATTAAAGAATCGCGTGAAGATGAAAAAAGAAGGGTGAAATTTGGAGATGCATTATTTACTACTTTGGAGCAAAGTGACTCGTTATTAAAAGTCGAGTATTTAGCTGTAGCATTTGAATCATTTCTCAATAAAAACGTTGATTCATCCGATCTAAGATTAATGTGCCATGCTATTAGAAATACATTCATTGATGATTTAATAGAAATTATTGAAGCAGAAAATATAAACCAGGAAACTCTTGAGTATAATATTTCAAATGGGGTTTCTCTTGTTACTTATCCGCAGTTGACTTTTGATAGAAACAATATGGCTCCAACTTATACCACGTCTAATACCACAGATCAGTTAAGAGATGCATGGAGAATGTATAAAAAATAAAAATCCATTAGAATCGTAATTTATAAAAAATGAATAATTATAGTTGTACATTAATTGTAGGTAATATATCAATAGCAGAAACTGAAATGATGAAAAAATCTCTTATTAAAATTTTAGATTCATTTTATTGCAAAGATTATAACTTAGAGAAAATAATTTCTGATGAAAATAAACATAACTATTTTTATGAAACGAAAATCACATTTTCAAATCTAAAAAATATAAAAGTTCAAAGGTTTACAGAATCTCTTATCGCTTTTTGCTTATTTTGGAATATTTCAATTTATGAGAATTAAGTAATAGTAATTCTGTAAAACAATGCAAATATTGTGCAAATGATAAAAACAAAAAAGCTCCCAATCTCTTGGAAGCTTTGATTTTACTAGTGACCTCGATAGGATTCAAACCTATAACCTCTTGAGCCGTAATCAAGTGCGCTATTCAGTTGCGCCACGAGGCCTTTTTTCGTGGGTGCAAATATACATTTTTTATTAAAACCTAACCAAAAATTTCTAGTAATTTTTAAAATCATTATTTTTGAGTATGATTTCACCCCTGCTTCAAGAAAAATTCAAAAATATTTTAGACGATTCGCTTATTAACGAAATTCAAACGATAGGCAAAATAGCTTCGTTTAAAAAAGACGATATTATTATAGACACAAATCAAACTTTAAAATTTATACCATTATTACTTAGCGGCAACATAAAAATACTTCGCGAAGATGCTAACGGTAACGATCTCCTTATATACTTTCTAGAAGCAGGCGAAACCTGCACCATGTCGCTAACCTGTTGCATGGGCACAACAAAAAGCAAAATTAGAGCCGTAGCCGAAAAAGACTCAACACTTATCATGATACCCGTACAATACATGCAAAACTGGTTTCATAATAATTCAAGCTGGCGAAACTTTATTTTAGAAAGCTACCAAACTCGTTTCGACGAAATGCTAGAAGCCATAGACAACCTAGCTTTTATGAAAATGGATAAACGACTACACAAACACCTTATCCATAAAACCAAACTCCACAACACCAAAACCATCATTATAAAACACCAAGAAATTGCCGAAGACCTACACACCTCTAGAGTCGTTATATCAAGACTACTAAAACAACTAGAAAACGAAAAAAAAATAAAGCTTAGCAGAAATAAAATTGAAGTTCTATAAAAAACTTGGGCGCTACCCAAGGGTCGGGCTTTCCTCTTCAAGTCCTCGCACCTCCTACGTCGGGCTGTGGGCTTTCCAATACAATCCCTAGCGCGCATATCCGCCAAAATTTGGTCAAACCCAAAAACAGTCTATACAATTTAAGTAACATTTATTACAATAACTTAAAAAGTATAAACATAAATTCGCAACAAAATTAAAAAGCATGGAATTTATTTTAAACCCTTGGCCATGGTACGTATCTGGCCCGTTAATAGCCTTAGTCATGGCATTACTACTTTATTTTGGCAAAACCTTTGGCATGTCATCAAACCTTCGTACCATGTGTTCTATAGCTGGAGCTGGTAAATTTGCAGACTTTTTTAAATTTAACTGGAAAAACCAACTATGGAATTTAACTGTAGTTCTAGGCGCCATAATAGGAGGCTACATTGCAGTAAATCACCTATCAAACAATAATGGCACAAATTTAAACCCAACAACCGTAATAGAACTACAAAATATGGGTTTTAAAACCCCAGGAACAACCTTAGTACCAAACGAAATGTACAGCATTAACGCCTTAAAATCGCCAAAAGCCATACTAATATTAGTAATAGGCGGCCTATTAGTTGGTTTTGGAACACGTTATGCTGGCGGATGCACATCTGGGCATGCTATTACAGGATTAAGCAGCTTACAAAAACCATCATTAATAGCCGTTATTGGCTTCTTTATTGGCGGATTAATTATGGCTAACTTTATTTTACCACTAATCTTTTAAAATTTATGAAAACTTTAAAATTTCTATTTGTAGGTATCTTTTTTGGAATTGTTTTAGTAAAATCAGAAGCCGTTTCGTGGTATCGTATCTACGAAATGTTTAGATTTCAATCCTTCCACATGTATGGTATAATAGGCACAGCCATTACCACAGGCATTCTGTTTTTACAAGTATCAAAAAGAGGCTATATAAAAAGCATAAAAGGCGCAAATATTTTTGTTCCAAAAAAAGACAACGGTGTAATAAGGTACATAATTGGCGGCATTATTTTTGGACTAGGCTGGGCACTTATAGGCGCATGTCCAGGCCCCATGTATATATTATTAGGAACAGGTATTTGGAGCATGATTATTGTTATAGCTGCCGCAATACTAGGCACTTTTATTTACGGGCTATTAAAAAACAAATTACCACACTAAATGGATGCAACCCAAATTTTAGGCTACATTGGCGCCTTAATTGTTGGTTTAGTTTTAGGGCTTATAGGTGGTGGAGGCTCTATACTTACGGTACCTCTTTTAGTTTATCTTTTAGGATATAATCCCGTAGTTGCAACAGCCTATTCTCTTTTTGTAGTTGGAACCTCATCTATGGTTGGTACCTACCAAAAACATAAAAAAGGACTTGTCGATTTTAAAACAGGACTTGCCTTTTCTTTTCCTTCGTTTGTTGCTGTTTATTTATCTAGGCGCTATCTCGTGCCTGGTATTCCAGACACTTTACTAGCCTTTGGTAGTTTTACCCTTTCAAAAGACATGGGAATCATGATTTTTTTTGCCATCATCATGATTTTTGCATCAATATCCATGATTAAAAATAGAAAAAAAGAACAACCAACAGCAAAAACACAACCATATTACAAAACCTTTTCTCAAGGGTTAATTATTGGCACTATAACAGGCATTATTGGAGCCGGAGGAGGCTTTTTATATGTACCTGCTTTAGTTATTTGGGCAAAAATCCCTATGAAAAAAGCTGTAGGCACATCCTTAATCATAGTAACAATAAATTCGCTTATTGGTTTTATTGGCGATATTCAAACATTAAGTATCGAATGGGTATTTCTATTAACATTTACCTTAATTTCTATATTAGGTATTATTATAGGTGTTTACCTTTCTAAATTTATAAGCAGTAAAAAATTAAAAAAGAGCTTTGGTTACTTTGTTATAATTATGGCCATATACATTTTTTACAAAGAGTTAAAATAGTTTTAAATGTAATATTAGTTACAAACTAAAACAATAAGGTTTTGTAATTTTGGTACGTTAAAACAGAAAGCCAAAACCCTTTTCGGTTTTTACAGAAATAAAAATAAAAGTATGCGAATAGAACAAATCTATACAGGTTGTTTAGCACAAGGTGCTTATTATATAGAATCTAATGGAGAAGTAGCCATTATAGATCCGTTGCGTGAAACACAACAATATGTAGATAAAGCAAATAAAGAAAATGCTAAAATTAAATATATATTTGAAACACATTTTCATGCAGATTTTGTTTCTGGGCATGTTGATTTAGCTAAAAAAACAGGCGCTAAAATTATTTTTGGTCCTGGTGCAGAAACCGATTATGATATTCATGCTGCTAAAGACAATGAAGAATTTAAACTAGGAAATGTTATTATAAAAGTGTTACATACACCTGGACACACCTTAGAATCATCTACATATCTGCTTTTAGATGAAAATGGAAAAAAACATGCCATTTTCTCTGGAGACACTTTATTTTTAGGAGATGTTGGTAGGCCAGATTTAGCAATAAAATCTAATTTAACTAAAGAAGATTTAGCCGCTATGCTTTTTGATTCTTTAAGGGAAAAAATAATGACACTTCCAGATGATGTTATAGTATATCCTGCTCATGGTGCAGGTTCGGCATGCGGAAAAAACTTAAGCAAAGAAACTGTTGGCATTTTAGGCGAGCAGAAAAAAACAAATTATGCCCTAAGAGCTAACATGACAAAAGCAGAATTTGTAAAAGAAGTTTTAGATGGTATAGCACCACCACCACAGTATTTTGCAAAAAATGCTATGATGAACAAATCTGGCTACAATGCCTTTGAAACCGTTTTAAAACAAGGAGACACACCTTTAACTGCTATTGCGTTTGAAGCCATAGCCAATAACGAAGATGCCTTAGTGCTTGATGTTAGAACACAAGAAGAATTTGTTAAAGCCCATATACCTAACTCCATCTTTATTGGTATTAATGGCGGGTTTGCTCCTTGGGTTGGAGCATTAATTACAGACTTAAAACAACCTATACTTTTAGTAACTCCTGAAGGAAGAGAAGAAGAAACGGTTACACGATTATCTCGTGTGGGTTACGATAATACTTTAGGATATTTAAAAGGCGGTATAGCAACTTGGATAAAAGCTGGAAAAGATATTGAAACCATAAAATCAATTACTGTTAACGAGTTTTCTAACGATTACAAAAACAAGAATATTAATGTGTTAGATGTTAGAAAAGATGGCGAATATAAATCTGAACATCTTTTAGGAAATCAAGTGCAGCATTTTGCTTTAGATTTTATAAACGATAACATGAATGTTATTGATAAAACCAAAACTTACTATATACATTGTGCAGGTGGTTATCGTTCTGTAATTGCTGCATCAATCTTAAAAGCTAGAGGTTTTAACAATTTAATTGATGTTGCAGGCGGTTTTGGTGCTATTAAAAAAAGTGATTTACCTACATCTAATTTTGTTTGCCCTACAACGCTTTAGCCTTAAAGTAAAAAACAGAGCTCTTAAATTTTAAAATTTAAGAGCTCTGTTTTTTTAAATTATCGTCTTCTTTATTTTATATAATTTCTGCACTTAAACCAGCATCTAAAAGCATAGAACAGCGTGGTTTTAAATCTTTATACTCGCCTGTTTTTACTGTACATTTTCCTTTGTAATGTACTAAAATTGCACATTGCTCTGCTTGTTCTGCTGTATGCTCGCAAGCATAAATAAGAGTTTCTATAACATGATCAAAGGTGTTTACATCATCATTAAACAATACTATCTCATTTTGCGTTAATACAGATTCTTCTAGTAATAATTCTTCTGATGTTTTTTCTTTTGCACTCATAATTTTTATAACCTTTGGGGATTAAATACAGTACTAATTTAAAAATTTTAATGAAACCCAATTGTTTCTTTCTAATTTTTCTTCAAATTTTAACAAATGTTTTTCGCATTCTTTTTTAATCATTGGGATATCATCATTATAAAAACCGCTTAAAAATAGCATGCCATTTTTATTTAAACAGGATACATAAGTTGCCATATCTTGCATTAAGATATTACGATTTATATTGGCTATTATAATGTCGTATTTATTTTTTAAAACCGATGCATCGCCTTCAATTACTGTAATATTTTTACAATGGTTACGTTCTACATTTTCTAAACTGTTTAGGTAACACCAATTATCGTAATCTACTGCGTCTATAGGTTTTGCTCCTTTTAACTCGGCTAAAATGGCTAATACACCGGTACCACAACCCATATCTAAAACAGACTTGTTAGTAAAATTGTTTTTTAGTATATGCTGAATCATCATGTGTGTGGTTTCATGATGTCCGGTACCAAAACTCATTTTTGGCTCTATAATTATATCGTATTCTGTATTGAATTTATCGTGAAATGATGCACGCACAGCACAAGCATTATCAACTACAATGGGATTAAAGTTTTTTTCCCACTCGGCATTCCAGTTGGTTTGTTCTATCTCTTCAAAGGTGTATGTAATATCAAACTCGGTTGAGTTTAGTATTTGTATGTCATTAAGAATAGCATCATGCCATTCTTCTTTTTGAATATAGGCTGTAACACCGTCTTCATTTTCTACAAAGCTTTCAAAACCTGCATATCCTAATTCTGCTATAAGAATTTCTACGGCTGGTTGTTGGGGTTTTACTTTAAAGTAATAACCAATATAGATGATATTTGACATGGTTTTTGTTTATTTTTTTGGCGGATATGCCCGCGTTAGGGATTGAAATGAAAAGCCCGCAGTTATACCGATTTTTTATCGGGATAATGAGGACTTGTAATGGAAAGCGCGACCCCGATTTTTTTTCGGGGTAACGCCCTTATTATTTTTATTTTTTTAAAATGCGTTTACTATGGCAAAAAAATCTTCTGCGTTAAGTGATGCACCACCTATTAACCCTCCATCTACATCTGGTTTAGAGAAAATCTCTTCGGCGTTTGCTGGTTTTACGCTGCCTCCGTAAAGTATAGATACCTCGTCTGCGATATCGTTTCCGTACTTTTCTGCTAGAGTGGTTCTAATAAATGCATGCATATCTTGGGCTTGTTCTGGGCTTGCGGTTTCGCCTGTACCTATTGCCCATACTGGCTCGTAGGCTAAAACTATGTTTTGGAATGCGGCTGCACCTAAGTGAAATAGTGCATTTTTTATTTGATTGCCAACTACGGTTTCTTCTTTTCCTGCTTTTCTGTCGGCAAGTTCTTCTCCAAAGCAAAAAATAACACGCATACCTTTTGTTAAAGCGGCATCTACTTTTTTTGCTAATAACTCGTCTGTTTCGTTAAAATACTCGCGGCGTTCGCTATGTCCTAAAATTACAGTTTCTACACCTATGCTTTTTAACATACTTGCACTAATTTCTCCGGTGTATGCGCCACTTTCGGCAAAATGCATGTTTTGTGCAACAACTTCTATTTGAGTGCCTTTTAGAGCGTTATATGCTTGCCATAAATTGGTTGCTGTTGGGGCAATCATAACTTCGGCATCGGTTTTTTTGGTTTGCTTTTTTAATGCCGTAATTAACGATTCGGTTTGTGATAAATCGTTATTCATTTTCCAGTTTCCGGCTACAATTTGTTTTCTCATAATGTTTTGAAAACCTTTATTTTAACTTAAAAGGTTGTTTTATTTTAATTATTTATTTTTTGCTGTTAAACAAAAATAACTAATTTTTTAATGCTTCTATCAACTTATCATCATTAGCTTCAATAACATTAAATACAACGATTTCGTTAGCCTTATTTATTACCATATATCTAGGAATCCAACTAATATTTACAAAATTTGCAAAATCGCAATCTTTTCCATTTGGCAAATAATAATGATTACCTTTTACATTATACTTTTTTATACCGCGTTTCCAAGAGTCTGTTGTTTTGTCTAAAGATAAAAACACATAAGCTACATCTGGAAATTGCTTTTGCAATGCTTTTACTTTTGGCATACCTTTTATGCAATCACTACACCATGAGGCCCAAATATCGATAACTATAGTTTTTCCTTTATGTGTATTTAATATTTCTTTTAGTGTTACAGATGTGTCTTCTAAATTTAAAAAAGTATCGTTTAATGCCTTTTCTGAAAACTGTGTTGGGGTTTGAGAATTGCAGCTTAATAAGATTAAAAATAATGCGAGTGTATAAATTTGTTTTTTCATGTGTATGTTTTTGGCTTGAAGAGAGCTCCTACTAAAAAAGCTACTTTAATTTTACTTTAGGGTCTAACCAAACATAGATTAAGTCTACAAAAATATTGATTATTATAAACATGACCGCTATAATTAATACCGAACCCATAATTATTGGTAAATCTAGAGTGTTTAGGGCGTTTACAATTTCTTTTCCTAATCCGTTCCAACCAAATATATACTCTACAAATACAGCACCAGCTAGCATTGATGCAAACCAACCAGAAATTGCTGTAACCACAGGGTTTAATGCATTTTTTATAGCATGCTTTTTTATTATTTGAAATTCGCTTAACCCTTTTGCTCTGGCTGTTCTTATATAATCTTGATTAAAAACTTCTAGTAAAGAGTTTCGCATAAGTTGTATAACTACTGCTAACGGGCGAATACCTAGCACAACTGCTGGTAATATGAGGTTTTTCCATTTAATGTGCATGGCTTCTCCAAAATCGTCTAGCTCGTATAGGCTCCCCGTCATTTCTAAATTGGTATATTGGTGTAATACATAACCAAAAAACCAAGCGAATAAAATAGCACTAAAAAACGAGGGTATACTCATACCTAAGGTGCTAAATATTTGTATGCTTTTATCTAACCATTTATCTTTATACAAAGCAGAAACAACACCTAATAAAATGCCCAATAGTATAGCTATTATTATGGCAGATACGGCTAGCACAAAAGTATTTGGTAAAGTTTCTGTTAATACTTGACTAACACGTTTACCTTGCTTTGCAAACGATTCTCTTAAATAGGGTTGCTTTATTACTGTAGTTACATTTCCTATTGTAAACAGTTTTTTTGCCCTATATTTTTCTGGGTTTAAAAACGTATAATCTTCTGGGTTATTTGTGTGTAATGATAAAGGTGATAAATCGTTTAAGTAATAGAAATATTGTGTACTTATGGGCTTATCGAAGCCATATTTTTTTTTCACAATAGCAAGCTGTTCACTATCTTCATTCTGCCCCATCATCATTTGTGCTGGGTCGCCAGGCAGTACACTAAACAAAAAGAATATAACGGTTACTACTCCAAGTAATGTGAGTAGGGCATAAAAAATTTTATTTAGTAAATAGCTTATCAGTTGTTAGTTATTAATAGAATTAGTTATTCTTCTTTAAGTTTTACCTCTATAATTCCTGTAAATGTAGTGTTGTTTTTAATATTCATTTCTTTTATCTGAATAGAATCTTTAATAACGCTAACACTTTCAATACGTTCTGGATTAATGGCTTCGACATCTTGTTTTGTAGAAGTTTCTCCATTTACAAAATACGCTATGGTGTCTTTAACTTTATTTGGCTCGGGTATTTTTTCAACTTTAGGCAATTTTAAATCATTAATATCATTCCAATGCACCTTTTGTTGTACAAGACCTTTGTCTAATTCTAAAATACCGGGGTTAGATCGTACTACTGTTTTCAAGGCTTTCTCATCGCATAAATACCAGTTAAAATTAATATTATAAGCTTCGTTTATGCGTTGTTTAGTACTTTCGCCAGAGGCTGTTAACCCTATAATTTGATAATTATTTTTTCTTGCGCGTTCTTGTAGTGCTTTTAACTTTAATGCGCCTGCTTGTTCGATACTTTCTAAACTATAAGATACTACAACTATTAAGTTTTCTTGTTCTAGAAAATGTGTTGTTAAATCTTCGTCGTTACTTTCTATAGAAAAATCGACTACTGGTGGCGTATAGCCTTCTTGTATAACTTTAGTTTCTACACTAACAAAATCGCCATTAACTGCTGGGTAAGCCCCATTGGTTTTAATAATTTTTTCTTCGCCATTAACCTTAAACTTCCAGCTATATTCTTGTATTGGTTTTGGGGCGCTTTCTGGAACTTGCATTCCTTCTTTTATATTTTTCCCTATAGCATAAGCTCTAAAATCTATAGATGGCAAATGCATTAACACATGATAACCAAACCATAAACTAACTATAAAACCTAACAATGCTAAAACCGTGGTTTGTAACTTTCCGAATACGGGTTTTATATGCTTTACTCCTACAAAAAGAATGACTATAAAAATTAACAACACCACATCTTTACCAAAAGATTCCCAAGGGTCTAGTTTTAAAAAGTCTCCAAAACATCCGCAATCTTTTACTTTTTCGAAATAGGCCGCATAAAAGGTTAAAAAAGTAAAAAACACAATCATTCCTAACAAACTCCAAACCGTAAACTTAGGCTTGTAACCAATAAGTAAAAACACACCCAAAACAACCTCGAAAACCACAACAAACACCGATATAATTAAAGCATAAGGCTCTAAAAACGAAATATTTAATACATCTGGACTAAAGTATTCTTGTAATTTATACGAAAACCCGAGTGGATCGTTAAGTTTTATAAACCCCGAAAAAATAAATAATACGCCTACAAGAACTCTGCTTATTGCTACTAATGCTTTCATAATTACCTTTACTTACTTTTGTTTAAAAGAATCATAGCAAAAATGGCATAATTAATCATATCTTGATAATTGGCATCAATACCTTCGCTAACCAATGTTTCTCCTTTATTATCTTCTATTTGTTTCACTCTTAAAAGCTTTTGCAAAATTAAATCGGTTAAGCTAGTTACCCGCATATCGCGCCACGCTTCGCCATAATCGTGATTTTTGTTTTCCATAAGTTGCTTGGTAACTGCTACTTTTTCTGTGTATAATTTTGTAGCCTCTTCCGTAGACATGTCTGGCTGCTGTACAACTCCTTTTTCTAACTGTATAAGTGCCATAACACAATAGTTAATAATACCTATAAACTCGCTTTCCTGCCCTTCATCTACCTTCTGAACTTCGTTTTCCTGTAGCCCTCTAATACGTTGCGCTTTTATAAATATTTGATCGGTTAATGAAGGCAACCTCAATATTCGCCATGCACTTCCATAATCACTCATTTTCTTAATAAATAAACTTTTGCACGTATCTATTACTGCATCATATTGTTTTGAAGTATCTTGCATTTATAAATTGTATTTTGCGTAAATTTCGCATAAATAATTAAAACCTTCAAGGTTTATGGTTTAAAGTTTTAAACCATATACCAACACCATACAAAACTGTTTAAATGACAATTAATTGCAAAGGCAAACTTATTAATTTATCGTCGCCAAAAGTTATGGGGATTTTAAATATAACTCCAGACTCTTTTTATGATGGTGGCACTTATAAAAATAAAGCCCAAGTTTTAAACCACGTAGAACTTATGCTTAAACAAGGTGCTACTTTTATTGATGTTGGCGCTTATAGCTCTAGACCAAATGCCGACCATGTTAACGAATCGGAAGAGTTAAAACGTATTATTCCAATTATTGAATTGGTTTTAAAAGAGTTTCCAGAAACCTTACTCTCTATTGATACCTTTAGAAGTCAAGTTGCTAAACAATGTATAGCTGCTGGCGCTTGTTTAATTAACGATATTTCTGCCGGATTACTAGACAAAAATATGTTACAAACCATTGCTAACTTACATGTGCCTTATATTATGATGCACATGCGAGGTACTCCAAAAACCATGCAACAACAAACAAACTACAGTAATTTAGTAAAAGATATTTTATTTTATTTTTCTGAAAGAATAGCTGCTGCCAAAGCTTTAGGCATTGTCGATATGATTATTGACCCAGGATTTGGATTTGCTAAAAACTTAGAACAAAATTTTGAATTATTAAACAAACTTGAATTATTTAAAACTATAGAAAACCCTATGCTTATTGGTATTTCTAGAAAATCGATGATTTACAAGACACTAAACACATCTGCACAGGAGGCCCTAAACGGCACATCGGTTTTAAATACTGTTGCTCTACAAAAAGGCGCCTCTATTTTAAGAGTGCATGATGTAAAAGAAGCTGTTGAGTGTATTAAGTTAATTGAATCTTTAAATCGATAATACAATATGAAATACTTCATTTTAGCTTTTACCATACTTTTTATATTTTCTTGCAGAAATAAAAAAATATTACAATTACCAGAAGTAAGCAAATCTGAAATTACGGATATAAAAGACCTCTCCCATGCTTATTTATTTTATGATGAAACCCAAACGGATAGTGTTGAATTAAACAGGAAAAACCTAATAAGCACCACAAATTGGTTAATTAATGTTGATAAGCGGCTAACCTTAAAACAGGCTATACCACATATAAAATACTTACAAAGTAAAAAGGCAAATTCGAGTCACAAAAACAAAAACGCTAAAAATTACTTTACTTGTAATGATACTCTTATAAACAACTTAGGCTTTATGGAGTTTACAAATATAAGTTACCATATTGAAGATGAGCCAGATTATTTTAAACACAATAAAAAACAACAATTAATAGGTACTATTTATGTAAATACATTAAATGATATACACCTTAGCTTAATTGAAGAAGGCCATAGCCAAATTGAAGCTCCGTTTGGCATTTCTAACTTAAATAAAAAATTAAAAGAATTAAATTCTGAATTCGAATTACCTGTATTTATTAACTTTAACTCAAATATATCGTTTCAAGATTATATTACAGTAAAATCTCATTTATCAAAATTAAATTGGAAATACATAACAATATCTGAAAACGAATTTATTTCTAATTAACCTTATTTTCTTAAATTTACCAAAACCCATCACCATTGGACATTTTTAAAGACCTTTTAAAATTTACTGCAGTAGATGTTATAGATGTAATATTAGTAGCCTTATTACTTTACTATGTTTATAGGCTTATAAAAGGTACCGTAGCTATAAACATTTTTATAGGCATCATAATTATTTATGGTGCTTGGATGCTTACCGATTTTTTAAACATGGAACTGCTTACCAGTATATTTGGTGGCTTTATGAAGGTTGGTATTATTGCTTTAATAGTGGTTTTTCAGCCAGAAATCAGGAAATTTTTACTCATGGTTGGATCGACAAATATTGGCGGACGTCGTAAATTTTTCCAACAAATAAACTTTTTAAAAACAGAAAGTAATGATGAAACCGATGTAGACGCTATAATCTCTGCCTGTAATAAAATGAGTATGTCTAAAACTGGGGCACTTATTGTTTTTGAGCGTAACAACAATTTAGATTTCTTAACTCAATCGGGCGACGAAATGAATATTAAAGTTACGCAACCCATTATAGAAAGTATTTTTTTTAAAAATAGCCCACTACATGACGGCGCTATAATAGTTAGCGATAATATTGTAAAAGCAACTCGTGTAATTTTGCCAGTTAATAATGAGAAAAATATTCCGCAACGTTTTGGTTTACGACACAGAGCCGCTATTGGTGTAACCGAAAAAACCGATGCCTTAGCGTTGGTTGTTAGCGAAGAAACTGGACATATTTCTTACTTTAAAGATGGAGAATTTGTTGTTTTTGAAGACTCTAGCGAGCTAAACACTATAATTAAAGCCGATTTAGCATAATGGTTTGCAGGAACTGTAATAAAGCAGCAACACCACAAAACATATTCTGTTCTTATTGCGGTGAAAAAATAATTTTTAATAGACTAACTGTAAAATCTTTTATTTTAAGCTTTATAAACGATTTTTTAAGTATAGATAACAAACTAATAAACACCTTTATCTCCTTATTTACAAATCCCGAAAAAGTAATAAATGGTTATATAAATGGCTTTAGAAAAATATATGTTAATGCCATACCATACCTTGGGTTAACATTAACATTAATTGGGTTACAATTTTTTATATTAAAACAATTCTACCCAGAATTATTAAATATTTCGTTAGTAAAAGAAACTCAAGATGGAAGGTTTAGTCTAGAAACTTTAATGAAATACATTTATGATTACCAAGGTTTAATAACCATAATTTCTATACCTCTTTATGCCTTAATTTCTAGGTTTGTATTTATAGATTCGAAAAAATACAATACTGCAGAACATTTTGTTATTGTTTCTTATGCTTCTGCTCAACTCTATTTCGTATCGTTTTTTATTGTTATTGTATCATTACCTTTTGGCGTAAATTACAATAATCTTTCAACTTACTTATCTATACCCATGCTTTTCTATATGGTATATCTATACAAAAGACTTTATAGTATTACTGTAATTTCAAGTTTCTTTCGAGGCTTATCATACTCTATATTATCAATACTAGCGGTAACTATATTTTCTGCAGCAGTAACAGTTATTTATTTAATAATAAGCTATTTTTAATTTTTTATTACGCTACTTCTTCTTGTAAAAATTGTACTTCGTATAAGTTTCTATAAAATCCGTTTTCCTTTTTAAGCAACTCGTTATGTGTGCCTTGTTCTACAATTTTACCAGCATCCATAACAATAATCTTATCGGCTTTCTTTATGGTTGCCAAACGGTGTGCTATAACAATAGATGTTCTACCCTTAGTAATTTTATCGGTTGCATTTTGAATGAGTTGCTCAGAATACGAATCGACAGATGATGTTGCTTCATCTAGCACCAAAATACTTGGGTTTGTTACATAAGCACGTAAAAAAGAAATTAATTGACGCTGGCCAGAAGACAACATAATACCACGTTCTTTTACATTATAATGATAGCCATTAGGTAAGGACATTATAAAATCATGAATTCCTATATCTTTAGCGGCTTTTTGTACTTGCGCTTCGGTTATTTCCGGATGCTCTAGTGTAATGTTATTTAAAATAGTATCTGCAAATAAAAACACATCTTGCAAAACTACAGCGATTTGAGCTCTTAATGATGCTAAAGTTACATCTTTAATATTTGTATCGTCAATTAAAATTACACCATCGCCAATTTCATAAAAACGATTTAGCAAATTAATAATTGTAGATTTTCCTGCTCCTGTTGCACCAACTATAGCAACGGTTTCGCCTGCATTCACACTAAAGGAAATTCCTTTAAGAACCGCTTCATCTTCTACATAGCTAAAATAAACATTATCAAACTTAATACGGCCTTTAAACGAATCTGGAACTTGAGTACCAAAATCATCAATTTGAGATGTAGTATCAATGACTTTAAATACACGTGTTGCAGCAACCATACCCATTTGTAAGGTATTAAATTTATCGGCTATTTGCCTTAAAGGTCTAAATAACATAGGTACAAACATGATAAAGGCAACCAAATCGCCTTGCGATACTGCACTATTTTGCAACACTACATTTAAACCACCATACCAAGCCACTAGACCAATGGTTATAGATGACGATAAATCGGCCAACGGAAAAAATATAGAATTATACCAAACTGTTTTTACCCAACCTTTTTTATGGCGTTCGTTAATGGCTTTAAAGTTATTATACTCTACAGTTTCGCGCGTAAAGAGTTGTAAAATTTTCATACCCGTTAGGCGCTCTTGCACAAAACTATTTAAGTTAGAAACCTCTGTTCTTACCTCTTCAAAAGCTTTTTTCATATATTTTTGAAATATACGTGTAGCATAAAGCAGCAATGGCATCATAATAAAAACAATTAAGCTTAATTTAAAATTAAGAAATACCATTACCCCAAAAACTACAGCCATAGTTAATAGGTCTTTAAAAATCATAAATAAACCTTGTCCAAAAATATCGGCAATACGCTCCATATCTGTTACAGCACGTGTTATTAAAACACCTACCGACGAGTTATCGTAATACTTCATTTTAAAACGCAGTAAATGGTCAAACAATTTTACACGTACATCTTTAACCAAGTTTTGTCCTAGCCAGGCTGCATAGTAAATAAACAACAACTGAAAAACAGTTTGCAAAATTAAAACTGCAAACATTAAAATTATGTAATACAAAAAATCTTTTTCAATTTTATTTGTAATACTATCATCAATAGCATATTTGGTTATATATGGTGTTGCTGCACTAAAAACAGCCAATAAAACCACCAGTAAAATAAGGCTAAAAAACACACCTTTATAGGGTTTTATATACTCAAAGAGGCGCTTAAAAAGTTTAAAATCAAATATGCTTTCTTTTGCTTTACTCATTTACAATTTTATATTGTTTGGGTATTCAATATCGGTTAAATATAATCCATGAGCCGGAACCGAAAAACCAGCTTCACTCCTATTTTTAGATTTTATAATATCGTGTAATGCTTCAACCGTAATTTTACCTAAACCAATATTAATCATGGTTCCTACAATGGCGCGTACCATATTTCTTAAAAAACGATTAGCCTTAATTTCAAATTTTAGCTCGTCTCCATCAACAATCCATTCGGCCTTCATAATATCACAATAATACGTCTTTACATCGGTTTGCGACTTAGAAAAACATTGAAAATCTTTATAGTCTAATAAAATTTTCGAAGCCTTATTCATTTTCTCGACATCCAAAGGTTGTTTTACGGCATAACTACTCTCGAAAGTAAATACATTTTTTTTTACAGCCACACGGTAAACATAAGCTCTGCTTACAGCATGAAACCGCGCATGCACATCGGGTTTTACTTTAAAAATATCTCGAATTGCAATATCTACAGGTAAAAAAGAATTAAGTTTAAAAATTAAATTTGGTATATTAAAAACAATATTGGTATCAAAATGCGCAAACATTTGTGTAGCATGAACGCCAGCATCAGTTCGTCCTGCCCCCATAATAGCCATTGTTTCTCCCAAAATAGTTGTTAAACCCGACTCTACAACCTCTTGAACAGTTATAGCATTTGGCTGATTTTGCCACCCATGATAAGCTTTCCCATTATAAGAAAGTTCTATAAAATATCGCAATACCTTTGTTTTATAAAACCACAAAGATAACTAGATTTAAATTCTCTAAAAAAGTAAGCATCTTAATTATATATTAAATTATGTTTTAATTTGGGCGTTACCACAAGGGTCGGGCTTTCAGCAGTCGCTCCCTCCTAAGGTCGGGGAGCTTCAACAAATGCTTCAATCCCTAACGCTCCATACGTCAATTATCACGTTAGTTAACAATTAAAATCCAACCATAGTAAATAGCTAAACACGACAGAAAAAATATTCCAACATAAGTAAGAAACTGTAATCCTTTTTTAGGTTTATCTTCAATTAAAACATCATTACTCATTACATTTTTTAAATTCATATAACCTACTATTGGAGCTAAAACAAACGATGTAGCGGTTGCTATAGCCAAAATTAATCCCATATTAGCTTTTAAAGTATACAACACAACAATACTAACTATTGCTATAATTATTATACCAAAAGCGTAATGCTTTTTTTCAGAATACGCATTTTGTTTCCTAAGTAATAACCTAATAATATCTATACCAACTCTAGAAACCGCATCATGTTGGGTTAAACAAGTGCTATACATTGTTGCAAAAGCAGATACTGCAATAAACACATAAGCCCAATTACCAATATGTGTAGTAAAAAGACTTACAACTTGATCTGCAAATGTTACTGCATTACTACTTAACTCTGTACCAGAACCATAAAGCGTCATACAACCAATAACTAAAAAGAAAATTGCAAGTAAAGCTGTTAAAATGTACCCCGTATTAAACTCCTGCAAAGCTTCCTTTAAAGGCGGTTTACTCTTATCCGTTTTATATTTTTCAACACTCCATAAACTTAACCAGCTACTAGCTTCAACCGCTGTAGGCATCCAGCCTATTAATGTAATTAGAAATAAAACACCTAACGCATCAAAAAAATTAGGAGGCTCAAAGTTTACTATTGGAGGTATTGGTCCTGCTTTAATTACAAGCATGATAGTTACTAATAATGCTATAAACAAAATTGGTATTAAAAATTTTAAAGTAACCTCTAATAATTTATACTTACCTACAATTAAAATAATACTATTAAGTGTAAACAAGCAAACCGCAATGCTAGCAAGAGACAGGCTTTTAATTTCAAAAAGATTTATAAAAAGCCCTGCCGTTACAGCACATAATGCTGCTGGTGTTGCAATGTTTGTTATTAATGTAATAAAAGCATATAGCCACAAATAACCCCTACCTCTATTATTATATCCTTCTATAATACTTTTTCCTGTTGCATTTGTATACCTAATACCAAACTCGAAAAAAGGATATTTTAAAACATTAGCCAAAATAATTGGAATAACCATAAACCAACCATATTGAGCTCCAGCCTTTGTAGATAATACTAAATGCGATGTGCCAATAGCCATACTAGCAAATAATAATCCAGGACCAAGGTTTTTAAGAAACCTTTTAAATTTTAACATAGCAGAAATCATTTATTTCTTTATTAATAAGTATAGCAATTTCGTTATTTATTTACACACTATCAAATATGCAACTCTTATGTAACTTTATAACATTTTTAAATAAATATAAATAACTTTACAACGTTACTTATAACACTTATACATGACCAAAATATTACTCTTATCTGATACACATAGCTATATCGATAATGACATTTTAAAGTATGTTAAACAAGCCGATGAAGTTTGGCATGCAGGCGACATAGGCGATTTAAAAGTTACAGATGCCATTAAAGCTTTAAAACCACTACGTGCTGTTTATGGTAATATTGACGACTCGCAAGTACGACTAGAATTTCCTGAACACAACCGTTTTATGTGCGAAGGTGTAGATGTTTGGATTACACACATTGGCGGCTACCCTCCAAAATACAATTTACGCGTTAGCCAAACCATTAAAGTAAACCCTCCTAAATTATTTATTTGTGGGCATTCTCATATTTTAAAAGTTATGCCAGACAAAAAACTAAACCTAATACACATGAATCCTGGTGCGGTTGGCAAACATGGGTTCCATAAGGTTAGAACAATGTTACGCTTTACCATTGATGGCAAAAAAATTGACAATTTAGAAGTTATAGAATTTAGCAAAAAATAAACGAATAAACTCCAAAACCTAAATACTTAAAAAAGAACACAATTTCGCTTTATTAATTGTAGTTTTGCGCCATAAAAACAGTATAGATTATTATTTATGAGTCAAGTAAAAGAAAACGACACAGTAAGAGTACATTACACAGGAAAATTAGGAAACGGGCAAGTTTTTGATAGTTCTTTAGAGCGCGAACCACTTGAGGTAACTTTAGGGCAAGGTATGCTTATTCCTGGTTTTGAGAAAGGTATTATTTCTATGGAAGTAAACGAAAAGAAAACCATTAATATTCCAGTTGCCGAAGCTTATGGTGAGGTAAGAAAAGAATTATTTTACGACGTTAAAAAAGAACAATTACCACAAGATATGGCTCCAGAAGTAGGCATGGGATTAGCCTCTAAAGACGAAAATGGTAGAGAAGTACAGTTTCGTATAGCTGAAGTAAAAGAAGACCATATTATTGTTGACGCCAATCACCCATTAGCTGGACACGATTTAACTTTCGATTTAGAGTTAGTAGAAATAAAATAGTTTCTAGCTTTAAAAATATAGAAGCTTAGATTATATCTAGGCTTTTTTTACATAAAATTTTAAACATAAAAAACCCAAAGTTTACACTTTGGGTTTTTACGCACTAATACTACTAAGATATAAGGTTTTAACGCAACCTATCAACAGATTTTACAAGCTCTTCATCCTTTTTGATGGCCTTATTAGCTAATGCTAATAACACGATAGAAACAATAGGGAGAAGCATCCCAATACCTTTCTCAGAAACCGCCGTCTCTCCAGATATATTTAGTGATTGATACACGAAAAATCCTAATAAAATAAAGTTTAATATGATGTTAAGTCGCCCCATAACAAATTGAGACTTCCTATTTTTATACATAAATATAGATATTAACGATAATATAGCCGAGCCAAAAAACAATCCTAAATAAAGCAAATCATCCTTTGCAAATACGCTTATCCCTTTATCTGTAATCCATAAATGGAATACAAAAATTAACCCCGCAGATACGCCGGCAGCCAATAAAAGGTATATAGATTGAATACGTTGTAACATCTTTTTTTATAACTAGAACGCAAAAATAGCAGAATAAATGTAAAAAAATAAAATAAAGTTGTATTATTGCAGTAATAATTCACAACAGCCGCAAATACAAGCGGTTAATTCTTCAAGGTTTTAAAAAAATCATTTTCAGAATAACTCAAGTTAGTATTCAAATAAAATATCCAATTAAACATAAATGTTTGAAATTTCACAATTAAAAGAAAAAAAACTTACTGATTTACAGGAGATTGCAAAAAAACTGAATATCCCTAAGTACCGTTCAATGAAAAAATTAGATTTAGTTTACCAAATACTAGATCAACAAGCTGCCGACCCAAAAGCAATAAAAGCTGTAGTCCCAGAGACTAATACCGAACCAAAGGCAACCGAAAAACCTGCTAGAAAACCTAGACAGCGTGTAAAAAAACCTGTTAAAAACGAGCAAACCCCAAGTAACGACAAAGCTACAGACAAGAAACCTGAAGCTAAAACCGAAACCAAACCAGCTCCAAAAACAGAACCTCAACAAAACAAAGAAGAAAAAAAGCCTGTACACAAACCAAACCCAAGGCCTCAAAACGACAACAATAAAAAACCAAACCCAAGAAATAATAACCAAAACAAAAATCAGCATAAAAACCAAAAAAATGGTAATGTTGATCGAGGTAACAAAGACAATAGAAACCGCTACCGCGAGCCAGATTACGAGTTCGATGCCATTATAGAAAGCGAAGGTGTTTTAGATATCATGCAAGATGGCTATGGTTTTTTACGTTCATCAGATTACAATTATTTATCATCGCCAGACGATATTTATGTATCGCAATCGCAAATACGCTTATTTGGCTTAAAAGTTGGAGATACCGTATTAGGTAATGTAAGACCACCAAAAGAAGGCGAAAAATATTTCCCTTTAATAAAAGTTAGAAAAATTAATGGACAAAACCCAAATGTAGTAAGAGATCGCGTATCTTTCGAGCATTTAACACCATTATTTCCGCAAGAAAAATTCAACATCGCAGAACGTCAAAGCACAATTTCTACGCGAATTATGGATTTATTTGCACCTATTGGTAAAGGCCAACGTGGTATGATTGTATCGCAGCCAAAAACAGGTAAAACCATGCTACTAAAGGATGTTGCAAATGCCATAGCAGCAAACCATCCTGAAGTTTATCAAATGATTTTATTAATTGACGAACGCCCAGAAGAGGTAACCGATATGCAACGTAATGTTCGAGGAGAAGTTATCGCTTCTACCTTTGACAAAGAAGCTCACGAACATGTAAAAATTGCAAATATCGTTCTTGAAAAAGCAAAACGTTTAGTAGAATGTGGCCACGATGTAGTCATCCTATTAGATTCTATTACGCGTTTAGCAAGAGCTTACAACTCGGTACAACCAGCATCAGGAAAAATATTAAGTGGTGGTGTAGATGCTAATGCATTACATAAACCAAAACGATTTTTTGGTGCAGCTCGAAATATAGAAAATGGTGGCTCATTAACTATAATTGCAACAGCGCTTACAGAAACAGGCTCTAAAATGGACGAAGTTATTTTCGAAGAGTTTAAAGGAACTGGTAATATGGAACTTCAGTTAGACAGAAAAATATCTAACCGTAGAATTTTCCCAGCCATAGACCTTACATCGTCAAGCACACGCCGCGACGATATTTTATTAGACGAGGCAACCGTACAACGTATGTGGGTAATGCGTAAATACCTTGCCGACATGAACCCTGTCGAGGCTATGGAATTTATAAACGATCGTTTCAAACAAACTAAAAATAACGAAGAATTTTTAATATCAATGAATGGTTAATTTTACCATTCCCGTGTAGACGGCAAACTAAATATAACTAACTCAAAACTAGAAAAAGCCTTAGCAATTATGTTAAGGCTTTTTTGTATTTAAAATTTTGGCGTTACCCAAGGGTCGGGCTTTCAGCAGTCGCTCCCTCCTACCGTCGGGGAGCTTCAACAAATGCTTCAATCCCTAACGCAACATCACAACATTAATTAAAATATAATGCAATAAAAAAAGCCTTGGCAAAAAATATCGCAAAGGCTTTAAATTTTATAAGAGATATGTAGTTTACCACTACATATCTCTTATAATTAAAACTAATAATTATTTAAAAGATCTCTATACTCCTTTAAATCGGCAATATTACCCTTATTGTTTAAGTTTTTCATAAGAGAAATAACATACTTAAGACTTTCAATAGGCTCAACCTCATCATTAACAACAACATCTTCACTTTCATCAATTGGCTCATCATCAAGCACAGGAATCATAAAAGACTCTGTTTCTTCAATATGTTCATAAGTCAATCTTAGCACTTTCACAACTAAAGGAATTTGCTCCTCTAAAGCATATGTTCTTAATTCCTTAATATCATCAATCAATGTATCTGTATTAATTCCAGTTTCATCAAGGTTGTTAAGAATTTTATCTATTAATTTTATTGCCTTTTTATTTTCCAAAAGAGTTATATTAAATGGTTAAGTAATAATTGCAAATTTATATTTTTAAAGTGTAATCTTATTAAAAAAAATCACAAAAAAAGCTTCTCATTTCTGAGAAGCTTAAATATTTTAAACTTTAAATATTATTAAAGAGCAGCAACATGCTTAGCTAAACCAGATTTTAAGTTAGCAGCTTTGTTAGCATGAATTACATTTTTCTTAGCTAACTTATCTAGCATAGATACTACTGAAGGAAACAACTTCTCAGCTTCTTTCTTATCAGTTAACTCACGCAATTTTTTAATTGCATTACGAGTTGTTTTGTGCTGATACTTATTAGTTAAGCGCTTAGCTTCGTTGCTTCTAATTCTTTTTAATGCTGACTTATGATTTGCCATTTTTGTTCTTTTCTTAATATTTTAATTGTAGCCCGTAGGGGAATCGAACCCCTCTTACCAGGATGAAAACCTGGCGTCCTAGCCGATAGACGAACGGGCCATTTTATTTTGAGAGCGCAAATATAAAAACTATTTTTTTAACTTGCAATACTTTTCAAAAAACTTACAACGTTTCCATTGCGGATGCAAAAATACAACTATTTTTAAATGTTGCAAGAAGTAAATAATATTTTTTTAAAAAAATTTACAACCACCTCATTTTCAAGCCCCATTTAATAAGCTTTTGCAAATAATACTCTACGTTTAGACGGGTTTCCTGTATAAACACATTTACCTGCTTCTACTTTTCCTTCTAAAGGAATACATCTAATTGTTGCTTTAGTTAACGCTTTTATCTTTTCTTCAGTTTCATTAGTACCGTCCCAGTGCGCCGAAATAAATCCTGTTTTATTTTCTAACACATTTTTAAAATCTTCAAAGGTATCTACTTCGGTAATATGTTCGTTTCTAAAATCTAAGGCTTTATTAAATAAGGTTTCTTGAATTTCTTTTAATAAAGCTTCAACCTTTCCTGTTAAACCATCTAAAGCTACTACTTCTTTGGTTAAATTATCTCGCCTAGCTAACTCTACGGTGCCGTTTTCTAAATCTCTTGCTCCAATAGCTATTCTTAAAGGTACACCTTGCAATTCATGCTGAGCAAATTTAGCACCTGGCCTTAATGTATCTCTTTTGTCAAATGTAACACTTATGTTTTTACTTCTAAGACTCTTTATAATACCATCTACTACTTCAGAAATAGCATTAAACTGCTCTTCATTCTTATATATAGGTACAATAACCACTTGGTTAGGTGCTAAATTTGGAGGCAACACTAAACCTTTATCATCGCTATGCGTCATAATTAACGCCCCCATTAATCGTGTAGAAACACCCCAAGAAGTTGCCCAAACATAATCTTGTTTGCCTTCTTTATTAGCATACTTTACATCGAATGCCTTAGCAAAATTCTGACCTAAAAAATGTGACGTCCCTGCCTGTAGAGCTTTTCCGTCTTGCATTAATGCTTCAATACAAAAAGTTTCTACTGCACCTGCAAAACGTTCGCTTTCGGTTTTTAAACCTTGTACAACCGGAATTGCCATAAAATTTTCAACAAATGTAGCATATACATTATTCATTTGTTTAGCTTCATCTATAGCTTCTGTTTCTGTTGCATGTGCCGTATGCCCTTCTTGCCATAAAAATTCGGCTGTACGCAAAAATAAACGTGTACGCATTTCCCAACGTACCACATTAGCCCACTGGTTTACTAAAATAGGTAAGTCTCTATACGATTGTATCCATCCTCTATAAGTATTCCATATTATAGCTTCGCTTGTTGGCCTTACTATAAGCTCTTCTTCTAACTTAGCTTCAGGATCTACGCGTAATTTTCCAGCTTTATCTGGATCGTTTTGCAACCTATAATGTGTAACAATAGCACACTCTTTAGCAAAACCTTCGGCATTTTTTTCTTCGGCTTCAAACAAACTTTTGGGAACAAAAAGCGGAAAATATGCGTTTTGATGACCCGTTTCTTTAAACATTCTATCTAATTCTGCTTGCATTTTCTCCCAAATTGCATAACCATAAGGCTTGATTACCATACATCCTCTTACCGCCGAATTCTCAGCCAAGTCTGCTTTAACAACCAATTCGTTATACCATTTTGAATAATCTTCTGCTCTACTAGTAAGTTTTTTGCTCATATCTGTGTTTTGGCATAAATATTGTAACTACTTTAAATATAAAAATAGTTTAGCAAAACTAACTATTTTTGTTATGTTCAACAATAAAATTATAGAGATATGCAATTTAACAACTACTTAAAAGAAAAAGTGCCATTTGTAGCCCTACTTGGTTTACTATTTGGCTTAGTTTCTTGTGGCTCTTACCAATATGTTGGTATGGATAGCGATGGGATATATGGTGATGAACCGCAGCCTCAATACCACGAAACAGTTGTTAAAACACCTAATAACAATAATAGTAATTACTATAAAAACTATTTTAAAACAAAATCTATAGAATCTGAAAACATTTATGCTGGTGATGAAATTTTTACCGATATAGATGCTTACGAAAGCGATAATTACATCGAAAATGACTCAATACAAAACAACTACCAAGGCTATGCCGGATGGGGGCAAGACAGCAACAATATAACCATTAACTATATAGATAACGGCTGGAACAATTGGGGCTGGAACAATTGGGGTTGGAATGCAGGCTTTGGCTATGGTTACGGGTGGAACAACTGGAACCGTTGGAATAACTGGGGCTTTGGCGGTTACTATAATGGCTGGAATAATTGGGGCTATGGCGGAATTTACAATCCATTTTGGTGTCCTCCTTATTATGGTGGTTATTACGGCGGAATTGCATTTTATAATGGCTGGGGCTATAACAGAGGCTACTATAATAGAGGTTATTACAACAGAAACTTTTACAATAGAAACCACTACAATAGACGGGCAGTTTCATATAATAATAGTAGACGCAATAGCTACGCTAGTAACTCGAGAAGCACTAACAGTAACCTAAGTAGACGTAGCTCTGTTAACTCAAGTAGAGCAACATCAAAATATAACACATCTAGAAGAGGGAGTGTAAACAACACATCTACAGTAAATAGAAGAACCTACAATTCTAATGGTACGCGTACATCTTCTGGTGTTACAAGACGATCAACAATAACAAGAACGCCATCTACAAATTCTACGGCCAGATCTTCATCCTCAACAGCAAGAAGAAGCTCAAGCACAGTTTATAGACAACCAACAAGAAGCAGCTCTAATTCAAGCTCTGCAAGAAGATCATCATCTAACAACAACAGAAGCTATGCACCTAGCAGAAGCTCATCTCGATCTAGCTCTGCAACTAGATCATCTAGCAGCAGCCGAAGTTCTGGAAGTAGTTCAAGATCTTCTTCTAGTGGCGGAAGAAGACGTTAATCTTAAAATTTTATAAAAAGAAAAAAAATATATATGAAAAAGTTAAATTTACTATTCATAGGTTTACTATCTATGTCTACAATTTACGCGCAAGATATAAGTGATGCTGTTAGGTTTTCGCAAAGCGAAATTCAAGGTACAGCGCGTTACAGAGCATTAAGTGGAGCTTTTGGCGCCTTAGGTGGCGATATGAGTGCCGTAAGTGCAAACCCTGCAGGATCAGCTGTTTTTAGCAGAAGCCATGCATCTTTTACAGGCTCAAATGTAGATTTAGAAAACACTACAAACTATTTTAATGGAACAACAAACACAAACACATCAAACTTCGACATTAATCAAGGTGGTGCCGCTTTTGTGTTTTCAAACAGAAATAACGATTCGCCTTGGAGAAAATTCACATTAGGCATTGCTTACGATAGAACCAACAATTATAACGATGTTTGGAATGCCGTTGGCACAAACACCAACAACCAATCTATCGATCTTTACTTCTTAAACTACGCCAATGGTGTAAGATTAGGCGATATCTCTCTATTAGATGGCGAGTTTATTGAAGATGCTTATGCCGATATAGGAAACGTATTTGGCTTTGGGCACCAACAAGCCTTTTTAGGCTATCAAGCTTTTGTTCTAGAACCAGATGCTGATGATGACGAAAACACCACCTATTTTTCTAATTTAGTAGATGGTACTTTTGATCATGACTACCTGTATGCAAGCACAGGGTATAATGGAAAAATATCATTTAACCTAGCCGCCCAATACAATGACAACTTATATATAGGTATTAATTTAAATTCACATTTTATAGATTACCAACGCACCACATCATTACAAGAAGATAATGACAATGGAGGCAATATAAGCTTTATTGATTTCGACAACAACCTATCTACTACAGGAAACGGTTTTTCTTTTCAACTAGGAGGAATCATGAAACTATCATCAGAATTTAGAGTTGGACTAACTTACGATTCTCCAACATGGTACACCATAGAAGAAGAAACCACACAATATATTAATTCTAACCAAGCAGACTCAGACATATCTTTTATTAGCGATGTCGTTAACATTTACCCAAGGTATAAACTACAAACGCCAGCAAAAATTACAGGAAGTTTAGCCTACGTTTTTGCTAAACAAGGCCTAATTAGTTTTGATTATTCTAAAAAAAATTATGGCAACACTAAGTTCACCCCAGAATCTGATTATACCAATGTAAATGCCGGAATTAACGATGTTTTAACAGATGCATCAACTTACCGTTTTGGTGCAGAATATAAGCACGAGCAATTTAGTTTTAGAGGCGGCTACCGTTTTGAAGAAAGCCCATACCAAGACGGCATAACCGTTGGAGATTTAACTGGTTTCTCGTTAGGGCTTGGCTATAATTTTGGAAACACAAAACTAGATGTTACTTACGACAAATGGGAACGCACAGACCAAACACCACTATACAACGTTGGCTTAATTGATACCGCAACTATAAATAAAGAAAACTCTAACATAACACTATCATTAAGTTTTAATATTTAGTTTTAAGCTTGTACAAATATTTAAAAGCTTGAATTAAAAATTCAAGCTTTTTTTTCATGTAATTTCTACCCCGTTTTAAAGACTAAAAACAGATTATTAATTATTTGCAAACAAAAAGCCTAACAAAAAGTGAAATGCTTATCTTTGCAAACTAAATTTATGACTTATTAATCATGGCTTTTGATAGTAATATAGAAGATTTTGATGCATTAGGAGACGAGCATATTGGTACATCTGAAAACACACCAATGCGACATGATGCCTTTAAATTAAACAATGAAGAAAAAATAGACATCATAAAAGACGATGTACGCCATATAATGGAAACCCTTGGTCTAGATTTAACAGACGATAGCTTGAAAGGCACGCCAAACCGTGTTGCAAAAATGTTTGTTAATGAAATTTTTGGAGGCCTAAACCCCGACAAGAAACCAAGCGCTTCTACCTTCGACAACAAATACAAATATGGCGAAATGCTTGTCGAAAAAAACATAACAGTATACTCAACTTGCGAACACCACTTATTACCTATAGTTGGTCGTGCACATATAGCATACATCTCAAACGGAACCGTAGTTGGTTTATCTAAAATGAATCGTATTGTAGATTATTTTGCTAAGCGCCCTCAAGTACAAGAGCGTTTAACTATTCAAGTTGTTAGAGAACTTCAAGACGTTTTAGGCACTAAAGATGTTGCTTGCGTAATTGATGCCAAACACCTTTGCGTAAACTCTAGAGGTATTCGAGATATTGAAAGTAGCACGGTTACCTCAGAATTTGGTGGTAAATTTAAAGATATGGCCACTCGCCGCGAATTTCTTGACTACATTAAATTAGATACAACGTTTTAATAATCTAATCCCAAATTAACAACTTAGCAATCCGTCTAAAATGCAATTATATCAATCAAATCAAATTAAAATATATAATTCTCTTACAGGAAAAAAAGAACTTTTTAAACCCATAAACGAAGGCCATATTGGCATGTATGTTTGCGGCCCAACAGTATACAGTAATGTGCACTTAGGAAATGTAAGAACCTTTATGTCTTTTGATATGATTTTTAGATATTTAAAGCATTTAGGCTACAAAGTTAGGTATGTTAGAAATATAACCGATGCTGGACATTTAGAAAATGATGCCGATGCTGGAGAAGACAAAATAACTAAAAAAGCGCGTTTAGAACAAATTGAACCAATGGAAGTGGTTCAACGCTATACTGTAGATTTTCACAATGTGTTAAGAACCTTCAATTTTTTACCACCAAGCATCGAGCCTACTGCAACCGGACATATTATAGAACAAATAGAATTAATTAATAAAATTATTAAAAACGGATTTGCTTATGTAGTGAATGGCTCGGTTTATTTTGACGTACATAAATATGACGAATCGAATGAATATGGAGTTTTAAGCAAGCGTAAACTTGAAGATTTAATTCATAATACAAGAACCTTAGACGGGCAAAGCGATAAAAAAAACCCGCAAGATTTTGCGCTTTGGAAAAAAGCAGAACCGCAACACATAATGCGTTGGCCTTCGCCCTGGAGCGATGGTTTTCCGGGTTGGCACCTAGAATGTACAGCCATGAGCACCAAATACCTAGGAGAACAATTTGATATACACGGAGGTGGTATGGATTTAAAATTTCCGCATCACGAGTGTGAAATTGCTCAAAACGAAGCTGCAATTGGTGTTAGCCCTGTAAATTACTGGATGCATGCCAACATGTTAGAACTTAACGGGCAACGCATGTCTAAAAGCACAGGAAACACAGTAAATCCAGACGAGTTACTATCTGGAAATAACAAGTTTTTCAGTAAAGCATATAGCCCAAGTGTTATTCGATTTTTTAACGCACAATCATCATACAGAAGCATACTAGATTTAACCGATGATGGTTTACTTGCTAGCGAAAAAGGATTTTATAGATTAATGGACGCTGTTAATCTTTTAAATGATTTAAAAACTTCAGCAACATCATCAATTAACATACAGGCATGGAAACAGAAATGTTACGATGCTATGAATGACGATTTTAACTCACCAATTTTAATTGCGCATTTATTTGAAGCCGCCAAATATATTAACCAAATAAAAGAAGGCGTAGAAACACTAACTTCCAACGATTTAAACCTTTTAAAAAGCACCATAAATAACTTTGTTTATGATGTATTGGGGTTAGAAAACACAGCAAAAGCAGATTCTGGAACCGATAAACTCTCTGGCGCTGTAGATGTTTTAATTAGATTAAGGCAAGAAGCTAGAGCAAATAAAGATTTTGCTTTATCTGACAAAATACGTGACGAACTAGCAGAAGTTGGCATTCAACTAAAAGACGGTAAGGACGGCACAACGTTTTCAACAAATTAGTTTTTCTAATTTACAAATAAAACCATTGCTAATAGTTTCGTTTTTTTAATTAACTTAAAAGTACACCTTATATGCTAAAAAAACTACTAATAGCACCTTTTCTGTTTTTAATAAAACTTTACCAAACTTTAATTTCGCCATTAACACCTGCTACTTGCAGATACACGCCAACATGCTCGCACTACAGCAAAGAAGCCTTACAAAAATACGGGTTATTAAAAGGTGGTTGGTTAGCTATAAAACGAATTTTTAGCTGCCATCCTTGGGGCAAAAGCGGACACGACCCCGTACCTTAAGGTATATATTACTAAAAAAGTTAAACATTAAACTTGTTATTTAATTCCTCAACTATCATTTCTATTTTCTTATTCTTCTCCTCTAACTCTAAATACACAGCTGGTTTTTGCCTAACGTCGCAATCTTTAACTGTACATCTTTCGCAGGTAACACCAACACTTTGAGTTTGTATTTTAGGGTCTGCTAAAAAGTTTATCTTACGTTGCAATTGTTTATTTATTAACAACCCTACCGATATACTCCTGTAATAATTAGCCTTAAAAGGATCTTTAGTTGCAGACGAAAACACTAAATATTTCATACCATCATCATCGTAATTAGAAATCTGAACATCAAACTCGTGCGTATTTTCATTTTCACTAATATCTTTCAACATTTTTAAAGACACCCAACGCCTACAGTAATGCTCATCATTTTCGTTAGCATGAGGAGAGTGATGGTGCGACAAATGCAACTCCTTTTTCAAATAAAACTTATTACTTTTTGCTTCGTGTGTAAACCTAAGAAAAAATAAATTTTGAATATTAAACTCCTTTGGCAAAATATTAGTTAACCTTTGATAAAAAGACTCTGGAGAAGCATTAAAATAATCTATAGCTCTTAAAAACAAACTCTTATCAAAAATATCTTTTTCAAATATTTCAGTTAATTGAACTTTAACCTTATCGCTAGGCAATATTAAAGCGCCAGCAAAATATGAGGCATAAAAATTATTTAATACCTGATCAAAAGTTTTAAACTTTATCCAAGGAAAAGTATATAAACGCTCTTTAATATCTAAAAAATTATAAGCCAATTCTTTAGCATAAATAAAAGTACGTTGTGCCTCATCAATAGCATTAGACAATAAAAGTGTTTTTGTTTTTGGAACAAATACAGACCTTAAATTACCTAAAGCTTCAAACTTATTAAGTTCATTATCTTCAATTATATATCCATACTCTTCAACTAAAATTTCTTTCAAATCGTTTGATGTTATGGGTAAATTTAAATTTACCTGATAGGCTTTTGCGAATTTTAAAACACCATCTTCTAAATCTTCAAAATAATTATTATTTGCCTCTTGAAAAGACCGTACAGATGCCAAAAAAAAACTTTCTCTACTAAAATTATAATTCTGTGCTATTTCTATAACCGTACTAATAAATGCATTTACTTTTGCTGGCGCATTAGATACAATGTTTATTAAATCGCTTTCTTTTATACCAAAAAGGTTTAACGGAATCTCTTTAAGAATTTTAGATTGAAGCAATTCGCCAATTGGAGCTAAATTTTTATCTAATTTTAAAGAGACCATATGGTCGTAAGGCACATCTAATTTTTCAGACAATATTGCTATTTTATCTGTTTTTGGATATTTTTTTCCGTTTTCTATTTCGTTTAAATAAGATTTAGATAAGCCAGATAATTTAGACAACCCAAACAGCGATAAATTCTTGTCTGTCCTTATCTGCTTTAGCTTTAAACCAAAAATCAATTTTATATAATCTTCTTCCATAAAGCAAATATAATACTTTTTGCGAACATTCAATTTTGGCGAAAATTAATTTTTTGCGAACGTTCGCTTGTTTATTTCAAAACTTTGTTTTAATATTGCCTTATAAAATTATAAGTATTATGGAAACCACACTTTTAAAACAATCGAAAATTAACTTTTCAAAAGAGGTTAATAATTACTATCCAGAAATTTTAACTAACGAAGCATTAGATTTCATTTCTATCCTTCATGAAAAATTTAATTCTGAAAGAGTGCAACTGTTAGAAAACAGAAAAGCTCAACAAAAAGTTTTTGATAACGGTAAGTTTCCAGAATTTCCAATCGAAACTAAAGAGATTAGAAATAGTAATTGGCAAGCTGGAAACATTCCGCACGATTTACAAGACAGACGCGTAGAAATAACTGGGCCTGTAGACAGAAAAATGATAATCAATGCCTTAAATTCTGGAGCCAAAACATTTATGGCAGATTTAGAAGACAGTAATTCTCCTACCTGGAGAAACACAATTGAAGGACAGCAAAATTTAATTGATGCCAACAACAAAACCATATCTTTAATTGATAATAAACGCAACAAATCGTATAAATTAAAAGAAAACACAGCTGTATTAATTGTAAGACCAAGAGGCCTACATTTAAACGAAAGACACATTGTTATTAATAACGAAATGGCATCAGGAAGCTTAGTAGACTTCGGTTTATATGTATTTCATAATACAAAAACAATGCTAAAAAATGGTACAGCACCTTATTTCTACTTACCTAAATTAGAACACTATTTAGAAGCAAGGTGGTGGAATAAAGTTTTTGAGTTTGCACAACAATACTTAAAAATACCAAACGGCACTTTTAAAGCTACCGTTTTGGTTGAAACTATAACAGCTAGTTTTCAATTAGACGAAATAATTTTTGAACTTAAAAACCATATAGTAGGCTTAAACTGTGGACGTTGGGATTATATTTTTTCATATATCAAAAAATTTAGAAACCACAATAATTTTGTAGTTCCTAACAGAGATCAAGTAACCATGACAACCCCGTTTATGGATGCTTACTCTAAACTTGTAATACAACGTTGCCACAAAAGAGGCATTCTAGCTATTGGCGGAATGGCAGCACAAATACCAATAAAAAACGACGAGTATGCCAACATACTTGCCCTAGAAAAAGTACGCAAAGATAAAGAACGTGAAGTTAAAAATGGCCATGATGGCACATGGGTAGCACACCCAGCTTTAGTAGAAGTAGCCATGAATGAGTTTAACAAACACATGCCAACACCAAACCAAATGCATGTTACCAGAGATGATGTTAATATTACAGAGCAAGATTTAGTTGAAATACCAACAGGCACAGTAACAGAACAAGGTGTTAGAAAAAATATTAATGTTGGTATTCTTTACACCGAAGCTTGGCTACGTGGTTATGGTGCTGTTGCCCTATACAACCTTATGGAAGATGCAGCAACAGCCGAAATATCAAGAACGCAAGTCTGGCAATGGCTAAAAAACGAAGTTAAACTTGAAGATGGCAGCAACTTTACAAAAACACTTTTTGAAAGTATTTTTAATGACGAAATTGAAAAAATTATTACTGAAGTTGGGCAAGATAAAATTGAAAACACCAAATTTAAGCTAGCTATAAATCTATTTAAAAAACTAGTAACCGCTGATGAATTTGAAGAATTTTTAACACTTCCAGCTTATCAATTTATATAAAAAAAATGTCTCGCAACTACTGCAATAGATTGCGAGACTAAATTATCAAAACCTTGAAAAATTTTAACAATTAAAAACAAAATTATGAAAAATTTAGCACAAAGCAATTACAGTTCTGCTCTACAAACTGTAAGAGATCTAAAAGCAAAATATGGCAATACTTGGAATGCAATAAACCCTGAAAATGCAGCTAAAATGGTAACTCAAAATCGTTTTAAAACGGGCTTAGATATTGCTAAATATACTGCAACCATAATGAGAAAAGATATGGCAGAATACGATGCCAACGCATCAAACTACACACAATCGCTAGGCTGCTGGCACGGTTTTGTGGCTCAACAAAAAATGATTGCTGTAAAAAAACACCATAAAACTACAAATAAAAGATACCTATACCTATCTGGATGGATGGTTGCCGCATTACGCTCTGAGTTTGGACCACTACCAGACCAATCTATGCATGAAAAAACAGCAGTTCCTGCTTTAATAAGCGAAATTTATGATTTTTTACGTCAAGCTGATGCTATTGAGTTGAATGATTTATTTAAAAAACTGGAAAACGGCGAAGATGTACAAGAGCAAATCGATAATTTCGAAACACATATAGTTCCTATTATTGCAGATATTGATGCGGGCTTTGGTAATGAAGAAGCTACTTATTTACTTACTAAAAAAATGATTGAAGCTGGCGCATGTGCCATTCAAATAGAAAATCAAGTTTCAGACGCTAAACAATGTGGGCATCAAGACGGAAAAGTAACCGTTCCGCATGAAGATTTCATAGCTAAATTAAATGCTATTAGATATGCTTTTCTTGAATTAGGTGTAGATGATGGTATAATAGTAGCTAGAACAGACTCTGAAGGTGCCGGATTAACACAAAAACTACCTGTTAGTAAAAACCCAGGAGATTTAGCATCAAAATATCTAGCATTTATTGATGCAGAAGAAATTGATGTTAACAATGCGAAAGAAGACGATGTTCTTCTAAAAAGAGATGGTAAGCTTGTACGACCAGTACGATTAGCAAATGGGTTATATAAATTTAAAGAAGGCTCTAACATAGACCGTGTGGTGCTAGACTGCATAACTAGTTTACAAAATGGTGCCGATTTATTATGGATAGAAACCCCAACACCTAATATTAAACAAATTGCACACATGGTAAACAGAGTTAAAGAAGTTGTACCCAACGCAAAATTAGTTTATAATAATTCGCCATCTTTTAACTGGACTTTAAATTTCCGTAATCAAGCTTACGATGATATGCTACTAGAAGGAGAAAACATGACTGCTTACGACAGAAATAATTTAATGGATGCAAGGTACGACAACTCAGAATTAAGCTATCGTGCCGACCAAAAAATTAAAACATTTCAAAAAGATGGCGCAACACAAGCTGGTATTTTTCATCATCTAATCACATTGCCAACATATCATACTACAGCGTTACATATGAATGATTTAACCGAAGGGTACTTCGGAAACGAAGGTATGCTTGCTTATGTAAAAGGTGTACAAAGGCAAGAAATAAGAAAAGGGGTATCTTGTGTAAAACACCAACGCATGGCAGGATCAGACCTAGGCGATGCTCACAAAACTTATTTTGCAGGCGAAAACGCTTTAAAAGCTGGTGGAGAAAAAAATACAAGTAATCAATTTGAAACCAAAGAAACCATAGTTGTTGAAACTAGAGAACTTGTACTCGATAAATAATTTTTAATTTGTTAATTAAGAAAGGCAACATATAGCATGTTGCCTTTTTTTAATATTCAAACACAAACTAAGTTAATAAAACTAAACAATAACTTAAATGCTAACTAAATAATTGTAATTTAATGGTCTAAACTTAAACCCATGAAATTTCGATATTTACATTTAGTAACCATTTCAATTACACTACTCTTCTTTTTTAATTGCTCAAATCCTAAAAAAGAATACGCAACAACACTTATTTACGGAGGCACTATTTACACCGTAGATTCCATTACTCCTAATGCCGAAGCTGTTGCTATAAAAAACAACATCATTATTTTTGCTGGGAATCTTGCCGAAGCAGAAACATTTAAAAATGAACAAACAAAACTTATTAATTTAAAAGGCAAAACCATGACACCGGGCTTAATAGAAGGTCATGGACATTTTATGGGTTTAGGTTACAACGAATTAAACCTAAATTTAATAAACACAACAAGCTACCAAGATATTATTGATGCCGTTGCAGAGCGCGTAAAAAAAGCAGAACCTGGCGAATGGATAATTGGCAGAGGTTGGCACCAAAGCAAATGGGATTCTCTACCCACAGAAATGGTAAAAGGTTTCCAAACACACAATAGGCTTAGTGAGGTATCGCCTAACAACCCTGTATACCTAAGCCATGCTAGTGGACATGCTGGCTTTGCAAACTCTAAAGCTATGGAAGTTGCTGGCTTACAGGTTTTAGCCAAAGAAGGCATTAAAAATTTTAAAATAGAAGGCGGCGAAGTTATTCTAGATGAATTTGGTAGACCTACTGGTATTTTTAACGAACGTGCGCAATCATTAATTAGCCGGCATATTCCAGAAAAAACTCAAGAAACCGATATTAAAGCTTTTGATTTAGCCGTGCAAGCATGCCACAAAAACGGTATAACAAGTTTTCATGATGCTGGCATACCAAAAGAAACTATAGAACTTTATAAAAGCATGAAGCAAAAGGGAAAAATGCAAACAAGAATTTATGCCATGTTAACCGGTTGGGATAAAGAACTACTTAATAGCTGGTACAAACAAGGCCCAATGATAGACCCTAACCACCTATTTACCATACGATCTGTAAAACTAAATTGCGATGGAGCACTAGGCTCTAGAGGCGCTTGGCTTTTAAAACCCTATGCCGACAGACCAGAACATTTAGGCCACGAAACTCTACCCATGAATTTTGTAAAAGAAACCGCTTTAAATGGTTTAAAACATGGCTTTCAAGTTTGTGCGCATGCTATTGGAGACCGTGCTAATAGAGAAATTCTTGACAGATACGAATATGCATTAAACACATTACCAGAGCTAGCAAAAAACCACAGGTTTAGAATTGAACATGCCCAACATTTACATCCAGACGATATTCCAAGATTCTCGCAACTACAAGTTATCCCAGCCATGCAAGCCATACACCTATCTTCCGATAGACCATGGGCCATTAACCGCTTAGGAGAAAAACGCATAAAAGAAGGCGCTTACATGTGGCAAGCCTTACTAAAAACAGGCATTCCAATTGTTAACGGTACCGATGTACCTGTTGAGCCTATAAACCCTATTGCTAGTTTTTATGCAAGCGTAAGCAGAAAAACGCTTAACAAAACACCAATAAACGGTTACGAACCCGAACAAAAAATGACAAGAGAGCAAGCTTTAAAATCTTATACGTTAGATGCTGCTTTTGGTGCTTTTGAAGAAAATATAAAAGGCTCTATTACTAAAGGCAAACTAGCCGACTTTACAATTTACAATCAAGATTTAATGACTGTAAATGAAGACAACATATTAAACACAGAAATAGTAATGACTATTTTTAACGGCAAAATTGTATACTCAAAACAACTAGATTAATAGATAAAAAACTATCAAAAAAATATAAAAGTATTATTTTAAATGTTTCTTTTTAGAGGCAGTTTGGGTGCTTAATTTATGTTTCACACAAATAATACTTTTTATATTTTTAATGATATCATAATCAAATTTACATAAAAAAATCGATTAATAGCAATTTTTATCGTTAAAACGCATTTTGTTTAGTTGAGTTTTGGGATTTCTTTTAAAACCTCTAAAACAAAATTCCAATATTTTTTAACAGAAGATATTTGAGCTCTCTCGTCTGGTGAGTGGGCTCCTTTAATATTTGGCCCAAAACTAATCATATCCATATTTGGATAATTTTGCCCTAAAATACCGCACTCTAATCCGGCATGGCAAGCAGCTACATGAGGTTTTTCGCCATTTAAATCTTGGTATAACTTTTCCATAACTTTTAAAATAGGCGAATCCATATTTGGTGTCCACCCTGGGTAATCACCAGAAAGTTCCACTTCACAACCTGTTAATTCGAAAGTGGCACGTAGCGTATTAGCCAAATCCATTTTAGAACTCTCTACAGAAGATCGTGTTAAGCAACCTATTTTAATATGCCCATCTTTAACAATTACCCTTGCTATATTGTTTGATGTTTCTACAAGCTCTGGAATATCGGCACTCATTCTATACACACCATTTAGTGCTGCATACAAGGCTCTGGTTAACCCTTCTTGCACGCCTAAATCCATAATTTTGTTTGGTGTATCGATTTTAGAAACACTAATATCTAAATCGGGCTCCATAGTTTTTAATTCCTTTTTTATGGTTGTAGACAATAATGCTACTTCTAGCAAAAAGGCATCTTCATGAATGGCATCTATAGCCACAATAGCATTACTTTCTCTAGGAATTGCGTTACGTAAACTTCCGCCATCAATTTCAGAAATTCGCAATCCAAAATTCTCAAAACCATCAAACAAAATACGGTTCATAATTTTATTAGCATTTCCTAAACCTTCGTGAATTTGCATTCCTGAATGTCCGCCTTGTAATCCTTTTACAGAAATTTTATAGCCTATTTTAAATTCTGGTGTATCTTCTTCAATGTAAGTTCTTTTTGCTGTTACATCGATTCCGCCTGCACAACCTACACCTATTTCATTATCTTCTTCGGTATCTAAATTCAATAATATACCGCCAGAAAGCAACCCTCCTTTTAACCCCATAGCTCCAGTCATTCCGGTTTCCTCATCTATAGTAAATAAGGCTTCTATAGCTGGGTGTGGTATGTCTGTACTTTCTAAAATAGCCATTATGGTTGCAACGCCTAAACCATTATCGGCTCCTAGTGTTGTTCCCTTTGCTTTTACCCAATCGCCTTCAATAAACATGTCTATGCCTTGAGTATTAAAATCGAAAACAGTATCGCCATTTTTTTGATGTACCATATCTAAATGCGATTGCATAACTACGGTTGTTCTATTTTCCATACCTGCGGTTGCTGGCTTTTTAATAATAACATTGCCTACCTCGTCTTCGATGGTTTCTAAACCAAGGTTTTCTCCAAATTTTTTCATAAAAGCTATAACACGTTCTTCTTTTTTTGATGGTCGTGGCACGGCATTTAAATCGGCAAATTTATTCCAAAGTGCTTGTGGTTGTAGTTGTCTTATTTCTGAGTTCATAATGTCTTTTTAGATTTTGCAAAGGTAGTAAAAAGGCACAGAATTTGGCTGCTACTCCTGATTGAAGTGGCATCCTTTTTTGAGGCACGATAAAAAGATATAACGGAAAGCAGGAAGAAACCTTTATTGATATAGAACTGCAATAGGGTTCAAATTTTTATTACTTTTGAAAGATGCTGAATAAGAATAAAATAATTGTGGCTTTATCGATAGTTCCGCAATTTTTAATAGTTAAGTTACTTGGTTTTTACCCAGAATTTGTAGAGTTATATTATAGCAATGGATTGTACCCGTTAATTTCTAAAATGTCTAGATTTTTATTGGGTTGGTTGCCGTTTTCGTTTGGCGATTTGGTTTATACTTTTGCTGGTATTTTAATAATTAAATGGGTTTACAAAAACCGTAAACGGTTGCGAAAAGACACCAAAAACTGGTTAATTGATGTGTTTGCGGCTGGCGCTATTATTTATGGCGCGTTTCATTTATTTTGGGGATTAAATTATTATAGACTACCGCTACATAAAAATTTAAATTTAGAGCATGATTACACAACAGAGCAGTTGGTTAACGTTACAAAAAAACTTATTAAAGCATCGAACACATTACATTTTGAAATTACTAAAAATGATACTGTAAAAGTTGATATTCCGTTTCGCAAAAGTGACATTTTTAAAATGGTTCCGGCTGGTTACGATAAGCTAAAAAATAAATTTCCGCATTTAGAGTATACTCCAAAAAGTTTAAAAAAATCGGTTTACAGCTATCCTTTAACCTATATGGGGTTTAGTGGTTATTTAAACCCATTAACTAACGAAGCGCAGGTTGATGGACTTATTCCTAGTTACAAATTCCCTACAACGTCTGCACATGAAATTGCACACCAATTAGGTTATGCTGCCGAAAACGAGGCTAATTTTATTGGGTTTTTAGCCACAATAAACCATGATAACATTTATTTTAAATATACAGGAAACACTTTTGCTTTACGCTTTTGTTTAAATGAAATTTACAGACGCGATGAGGCGATTTACGAATCTGTTATAGAAACTGTTAACACAGGTATTTTAAAAAACTACAAAGAGGTTCGGGAGTTTTGGGAAGCGCACCAAAACCCTATTGAACCATTATTTAAATCTTTTTACGGAAACTTTTTAAAGGCCAACAACCAAAGTAAAGGCATGCAAAGTTATAATTATGTAGTTGCACTTATTGTAAATTATTTGGAAACTAACAACACCCCGCTTTAGTGTTAAAAAAAACTTAATTTAATCTCTTTGAATTCTTAATTTCTATATTTAACGAGATAACTTTTAACGAACACTAATAATGATTAAAAAGCAATTTTTATTCCTCATGCTTTTGTGCGGCATATTTTCTGAAGCACAAGAATATTTTCCTAAAAATGATGGCGTTATAACAAAAAACACCAATTACACAGCATTTACAAACGCTAAAATATTTGTAACGCCTAATCAAATTATTGAAAATGGCACATTACTAATTAAAGATGGTAAAATTATAGCTTCTGGAAACTCGGTTAACATTCCAGAAAACGCAGTAATTTTTAATGTTTCTGGAAAAAGCATTTACCCTTCTTTTATAGATATATATTCCAGCTTTGGTATTGAAAAGCCAAAACGAAAAACAAGCAGTTCTAATAATCCGCAATATGATGCAAGCAGAACTGGATATTATTGGAACGACCATGTAATGCCCGAAAACAAAGCTATTAATAGTTTTAATTACGATTCTAAACTAGCTTCAGATTTATTAAAAGCTGGTTTTGGTGTTGTAAATACTCATATTCAAGACGGTATTGTAAGAGGTAGCGGTATGCTTGTTGCTTTAAATAAACACGATGGTAACGCAACCAGAGTTTTAGATGAAAATTCGGCTCAGTATCTATCCCTTTCAAAAAGCGTAACTTCAAGGCAATCTTACCCAAGCTCAATAATGGGGAGCATGGCTTTACTACGCCAATTATATTTAGATGCAGATTGGTATGTTAAAGGCCAAGTTAAAACCAAAGACTTATCCATAGAAGCTCTAAATAAAAATAAACATTTAGTACAAATTTTTGATGCTGGAAACAGAGCAAATGTTTTAAGAGCAGATAAAGTTGGAGATGCGCATGGCATACAATATGTTATTCTTGGAGGCGGCGACGAGTACGAACGTATTAAAAGCATTAAAGCTACAAATGCGTCTCTAATTATTCCTATAAATTTCCCTAAAGCTTATGATGTTGAAAACACCTTTTTAACTTCAAATTTATCTCTAGCAGATATGCGAGCTTGGAATCAAAAACCATCTAACCCAAAAATTCTTGCCGATAACCATATAAACTTTGCTTTAACTACACATAATTTAAAATCGGTAAAAGATTTTAAATCTAATCTTCAAAAAGCCATTAAAAATGGGCTTTCTACAGAAAAAGCCTTAGAAGCCTTAACCACTATCCCCGCTAAAATATTAGGCAAACAAAACATAATTGGCTCGTTAAAAAATGGTAGTCTGGCTAACTTTTTAATTACTTCTGGCGATATTTTTGATAAAAAAACCACGTTGTTTGAAAATTGGGTACAAGGCCACCAAACAATAATCGAGAATATGAATACTAAAGATATAACTGGAAATTACGAGTTTTTACTTTCTGGTAATTCTTATTCTATGGATATTAGCAAAAAATCAAACAAGCTTAAATCAAAAATTACTTCTAACGAAAAATTACGAGGCTCGACTATATCTTATCATGCCAATTGGGTAAATATTAGCTTCACAACCGCCGACTCTACAAAACAAAATTTTATTAGAGTGGTTGCTCGTGTTGATGAAAATAAAAACTTAAACGGTAAAGCCATTTTACTTAATGGGAATGAAGTACCTTTTAGCGCCAAAGCAATAACTAACAAAAAACCATTAGATACCAAAAACGACGATAAAGGTAAAGATGAAGAATTAAACAATGTTTTCCCTATAACATTTCCAAACAATGCTTATGGTTTTAAAGAATTACCTCAAGCAGAAACCATACTTTTTAAAAACGCTACCGTTTGGACCAATGAAAAGGAAGGCATATTAAAACATACCGATGTATTAATTAAAGACGGAAAAATAGCCAAAATTGGTAAAAACTTAACTGCTAAAAACGCTAAAATTATAAATGCATTAGGCAAACACTTAACGTCTGGTATTATAGACGAGCACTCGCATATTGCAGCACTTTCGGTTAATGAAGGCGGACAAAATTCTTCCGCAGAAGTATCTATTGAAGATGTTATTGATGAAACCGACATTAATATTTACAGAAATCTAGCTGGCGGCGTTACTTCTATACAAATCCTACACGGTTCTGCCAATCCAATTGGAGGGCGTTCTGCAATTATAAAGTTAAAATGGGGTGAAACGGCAAATCATTTAATTTACAAAAACAGCCCTAAATTTATAAAATTTGCTTTAGGTGAAAACGTAAAACAAACCCGTTATAGAACAAACCTTCGTTTTCCACAATCGCGTATGGGTGTAGAACAAGTTTATATAGATTACTTTACTAGAGCAAAAGCTTACCATACATTAAAGCAAAGTGGCAAACCATATAGAAAAGATATAGAGCTTGAAGTGCTCGCCGAAATATTAAACAAAGAGCGCTTTATTTCTTGTCATTCTTATGTACAAAGCGAAATTAACATGCTAATGAAAGTTGCCGAAAAATTCGATTTTAACATTAACACTTTCACACACATTCTTGAAGGATACAAAGTTGCCGATAAAATGAAAAACCATGGTGTTGGAGGCTCTACTTTTAGCGATTGGTGGGCTTATAAATACGAAGTAAACGATGCTATTCCGTACAATGCAGCCATTATGCACAATGCGGGAGTAACCGTAGCCATTAATAGTGATGATGCCGAAATGTCTCGCAGACTAAATCAAGAAGCTGCAAAATCGATAAAGTATGGCGGTGTTAGCGAAGAAGACGCGTGGAAATTTGTAACCCTTAATCCTGCAAAACTATTACATATAGACGATCGTGTAGGAAGTATTAAAGTTGGTAAAGATGCCGATGTCGTTTTATGGTCCAACAACCCCTTATCAATTTACGCAAAAGCCGAAAAAACAATTATTGAAGGCGCTACCTATTTTGATATAGAACAAGACAAAATAAAGCGTAAAAATATAAAAGAAGAAAAAAGTGCACTTATTAATATGATGTTGCAAGCAAAAAACAAAGGCTTAAAAACGCAACCCATAAAAAAGAAAATTAAAGAAGATTTACATTGCGACACCATGGATAACGAACACCAACATTAAAAATTTAAACAATGAAAACATTAAAATTAATATTATTACCAGTATTTATGTTGTGTGTATTCGTAATAAATGCGCAGCAAACACCCGCCAATAAACAAACAAAAGATTTTGCTATTATAGGAGCAACAGCACATATTGGCAACGGAAACGTTATTGAAGAAAGCTTAATTATAGTTAAAAAAGGAAAAATAGAAACCGTAGCAAACTTAAACGTTGCAAAAGTAAACTTAAACGACATGCATGTTATAAACGCAAATGGCAAACATGTTTACCCCGGATTTATAATTCCAAACACGACATTAGGCTTAGTTGAAATTGATGCTGTAAAAGCAACAGATGATGATTCTGAATTAGGGCTAATGAACCCGCATATAAGAAGCTTAATTGCTTATAATGCCGAATCAAAAATTGTAGAATCTATGCGTCCAAACGGTGTACTTATTGGGCAAATTACTCCACGTGGTGGTCGTATATCTGGCACCTCTTCTATTGTACAATTTGATGCATGGAACTGGGAAGACGCTGCTATAAAAACAAATGACGGAATTCATTTAACATGGCCAAATAGCTTTACAAGTGGTCGTTGGTGGCTTGGCGAAGACCCAGGGCTTAAACCTAACAAAAAATATAATGATCAAGTACTAGAAATAGCTAACTATTTTAAAGAAAGTAAAGCCTATAACTACGGAAATAAACCAACAACCAACCTACCCTTTGAAGCTTTACATGGTATATTTACAGGCACTAAAACGCTATATATAAACGTAAACGACGAAAAAGGCATTACAGATGCCATTAACCTATCTAAACAACACCATATTAAAAATATGGTAATTGTTGGAGGGCAAGAAGCCTATAAAGTAACTCGTTTATTAGCGCAAAATAACATTCCTGTTTTATTACAACGTGTACACTCTAGGCCATCGCATGATGATGATGATTATGACTTACCATTTAAAGCAGCGAAAATTTTAGTAGATAACAATGTACTCGTTGCCTTGCAAGTTGCTGCCGGAGGAAGAATGGAACGTATGAATTCTAGAAACCTACCATTTTATGCAGGCACAACTGTAGCTAATGGATTAACAAAAGAAGAAGCTTTAAAATTAATTACACTAAACCCTGCCAAAATACTAGGCATAAATGCCAACTACGGAAGCCTAACTAAAGGAAAAAGTGCTACGCTATTTATTAGTGAAGGCGATGCTTTAGATATGCGTACCAATATTATTACACATGCCTTTATAGACGGCAGATTGTTAAGTCTTGAAACACACCAAACTAAACTTTGGAAACGATATTCTGAAAAGTATAACAATTAATAAAAAAAAGAGCTTTATAAAATTACAAAGCTCTTTTTTTTATCAAATTATCTTTCTATTCAACTATTGTTGCTCCAGCTGGAGCTTCAAAAATGTCTGCCTCTGGCTTTTCTGTTGAAAGCTTAACGTTAGAAAATACATTTTCGCTATGTACGGTTGTTGGCAAATTATTTTCATATTTATATCTCTCAATCGTTTTTGGAAGTAATAAACCATTAATTTCTTGCCAGTTATTATAACGTCTAAAATGAAGCTCTTTACCTTTTTCTTTAGAGAAAAAAGTTACTGTGTAACCTAACCATTCCATTTTATAAGTTTCTGGATTGTAATACAAAACATACTCATCGTCCGATGATTCACCTATACCATTTTCATAAGAAATTCTAATCCCTGGGTATGTAACACCTTCAAAAACTAAAGGCTTTGCTTCTTCGTAAACAATACCATCGTCTGCCAAAATAAATGGCATGGCATAAAAGTAAAACATAAGATTATAGTAAAATCTTGGATTTCCGCCATAAAGTTTATATTCATCTTCTGTTTTATTTTTTAACCAAACATCTTCTCCATTATAACCAATAGTATGATTTGGCATATCTATCAATGCTTTTCTGTTTTTTAAATTTGTAGTTGTTACCTCGATGCCTTCTGGTTTTTGCATGGTAAACTCTAACATTTTCATGGTATTCCACTTATCTAAACCACCATGCGCTTTAAATACTTTCGAAATGTTTTCTGGATAAAAACTTGTTGTTACATTTAAAGTTTCTTCTTTATAATTAATGTTAGGGTTTGCTTTGTTTTTACAAGCAAAAATTAAAATTGCTAAAGCTAAAAGAATAATTTTTTTCATAAATATTTTTAAAATGATTTTAATCTTTGACGAAGTTAACAGATAATCATTACAATAAAAACAATTACTTTTGCATAACTTTTATGAAAGAAATATTTAGTCCACAAAACGCATTTATAAAACAACTTGCACAGTTAAAAGACAAATCGCGTGAACGAAAAAAAACAGGTACCTTTTTAATTGAAGGTGTTCGCGAAATTTCGCTCGCCATAAAAGGCGGATATAAGCTTGAAACGGTTTTATTTTACCCTGAATTATTTTCGGCAGAGCAATTAAGCAATTTAGGCTCGCAGCCACTTAATATTATTGAAATCTCTAAAGAAGTCTATCAAAAATTAGCCTACAGAGGTACAACTGAAGGTTTATTAGCTGTTGCAAATTCTAAAAAAGACCAATTAAACAATTTAAAATTTAAAAATAAAAACCCTTTAATTTTAATTGCCGAAGCACCAGAGAAACCCGGAAATATTGGAGCACTTTTAAGAACTGCTGATGCCGCTAATATTGATGCCGTGATTATTGCTAACCCAAAAACAGATTTATATAACCCTAATATTATTCGGTCTAGCGTAGGGTGTATATTTACAAATCAAATTGCTACCGGAACTACAAGCGAAATTATTGAATTTCTAAAAGCTAAAAACATAAATATTTATAGTGCTATTTTGCAAGAATCGGTACAATACCACACGCAAGATTACACCCAACCAACAGCCATTGTTGTAGGCACAGAAGCTACTGGATTAAGCGATGAGTGGCGTAAACATGCCACTAAAAATATTATTATACCCATGCAAGGCGAAATTGATTCTATGAACGTATCGGTTGCTGCTGGTATTCTTATTTTTGAAGCTAAAAGACAACGTGATTTTAAATAAACATAATGACAGCTACTACCCTATTTTATATTATTACCGGTATAATTATTATCAATTTTATAGTTGATAAAATTCTTGACGCCTTAAATGCAAAACACTTTAACGATAAGCTACCAAAAGATTTACAAGATGTTTATAACGAAGCCGAATATAAAAAATCGCAAAATTATAAAGCTACAAATTATAAATTTGGACTACTAACCTCAACGTTTTCTATACTACTAACTTTAGGCTTTTTATGGTTTAATGGCTTTCAATTTGTAGACAACATAGCTAGAAGTTATAGCGAAAACCCCATAATTACAGCCCTTATATTTTTTGGTATTATTATGATTGGTAGCGATATTTTAACAACACCTTTTGCGTATTACAGTACTTTTGTAATTGAAGAAAAATTTGGTTTTAACAAAACAACGCTAAAAACATTTTTCTTAGATAAAATAAAAGGTTGGTTTATGATGGCTATTGTTGGTGGTAGCATTTTAGCTTTAATTATTTGGTTTTACCAAGCCACCGGAAAATATTTTTGGCTATACGCATGGGCATTGGTTGCTGTTTTTACTTTGTTTATGAATATGTTTTACTCTAAACTTATTGTACCACTTTTTAATAAACAAACTCCTTTGGAAGCCGGTACACTACGCGATAAAATTTCGGCCTATGCCAAAACAGTAGGTTTTAAATTGGATAAAATTTTTGTAATTGATGGCTCTAAAAGAAGCACAAAAGCAAATGCTTATTTTTCTGGCTTTGGAAGCGAAAAACGTGTTACACTTTACGATACTTTAATTAATGATTTAAATGACGACGAAATTGTTGCTGTTTTAGCTCATGAAGTTGGACATTACAAAAAGAAACACATTATTTTTAATTTATTTGCATCAATTCTATTAACAGGTTTAACACTTTTTATTTTATCGCTGTTTATATCTAACCCTCTATTATCGGGAGCTTTGGGAGTTAAAACTCCGAGTTTTCATATTGGGTTAATTGCTTTTGGATTACTCTACTCGCCTATTTCTGAGGTTACAGGTTTAATTATGAATATGTTTTCTAGAAAATTTGAATACCAAGCAGATGATTATGCTAAAAATACATATAAAGGCGAACCACTAATAACCTCGCTTAAAAAACTATCGAAAAATAGCCTGAGCAATTTAACCCCACACCCAGCTTATGTGTTTATGCATTATTCGCACCCTACACTTTTGCAACGTATTAAAAATTTAAGAAAATAATACTTAAACAGGTTTACCGTTTACAAACACCTGTTCTATTTGATTATTACCAAACGCATATGGAATAAAACCATAAGACGTTAGTGGTTTAGTTAAAATTAAATTAGCTTGCTTGCCTTTTGTTATTGAGCCTAATTTACTTTCTAAACCCATTGCATAAGCACCATTTATGGTAGCTGCATTTATAGCTTCTTCGGGTGTCATTTTCATTTTTACACAAGCTGCAGACACTACAAAATTCATATTACCAGATGGCGCCGAACCTGGATTATAATCGGTTGCTAATGCTATTGGCAATCCAGCATCAATCATTTTTCTTGCTGGAGTATACGGTATACTTAAAAAATACGAGCATCCTGGTAAAGCTACAGGCATTGTATTGGTATTTTTTAAAGCTTCAATATCTAAATCTCGCATTTCTTCTAAATGGTCTACGGAACGCGCCTTATATTTTACTCCTACTTGCACACCACCAATAGCGGTAAATTGGTTGACATGAATTTTAGGGGTTAACCCATAAACTTCGCCTGCTTTTAAAATTAATTCGGTATCTGCTGCCGAGAAATACCCCGTTTCACAAAAAATATCAATATACTCTGCTAAGTTTTGTTTTGCTACCTCAGGAATAACCTCTTCTATTAATAATTTTAAATACCCAGCTTTATTCCCTTTAAAGCTTTCAGGAACAGCATGCGCGCCTAAAAAGGTAGATCTAATTTCTATTGGATAATTTGCTTTAAGTTTTTTTATTACGCGAAGCATTTTTAATTCGGCTTCTTTTGTTAATCCATACCCCGATTTAATTTCTACAGCGCCTGTACCCAATTGCATAACCTCTTCTAATCGTGTTTTACTTTGCTTATATAAAACATCTTCGGGAGTTTCTTGAAGTTTTTTAGCAGAATTTAAAATTCCGCCACCTCGATTAGCTATTTCTTCATAAGACAATCCATTAATTCTATCTACAAATTCTGCTTCTCGGTTACCAGCATAAACAATATGGGTATGAGAATCGCACCATGAGGGTAAAATCATTTTTCCAGTTGCATCAATAACGTTACCATTTACTTCTGGGCAATCAAGCATTGAACCAAAATCTGAAATTAAGCCATCTTTAACAAGCAAATATGCATTTTTTATAGAAGGAAGCAAATTCATTTCCTTACCAGATACAAAAGAAACAGGAGCTATTCTTACTTGTAAAAGTTCTTTTATATTTTTAAATAAAGTTACCATTAAAATAAATTGTTTAATAAACTGTCTTCAACTAAATTAGGTACTGTTACTTTTAAGTTAGGTGTTCTTTTCATTTCTCGCTTAATAGCAAATATAGCTTCTTTATTTCTAGCCCAACTTCGTCTTGCTATGCCATTATTAACATCGTAAAACAACATATTTTTTAAACGCTCTTCTGCTTTCTTGCTACCGTCTAGTAGTAAGCCAAAACCTCCGTTTATAACTTCGCCCCAGCCAACACCACCTCCATTATGCACAGAAACCCAAGTAGCTCCTCTAAAACTATCGCCTATAACGTTATGAATAGCCATATCGGCTGTAAATTTACTACCATCGTAAATATTAGAAGTTTCTCGGTAAGGCGAATCTGTTCCGCTAACATCATGATGGTCTCTTCCTAAAACAACTGGTCCAATTTTACCTGATGCAATAGCTTTATTAAAAGCTTCTGCTATTTTTGCCCGCCCCTCGGCATCGGCATATAAAATACGAGCTTGAGAACCTACAACCATTTTATTTTGTTTTGCATTTTTAATCCAAGTTATATTGTCTTGCATTTGCAATTTTATTTCTTCTGGAGCCTGTTCCATAATTTCTTGCAAAACATTAGCTGCAATTTTATCTGTACGATCTAAATCTTCCAGTTTTCCAGAAGTACATACCCAACGAAACGGACCAAAACCATAATCGAAACACATGGGACCTAAAATATCTTGAACATAAGACGGGTATTTAAAATCGATACCATTTTTTGTCATTACGTCTGCACCTGCCCTTGATGCTTCTAAAAGAAACGCATTACCGTAATCAAAAAAATATGTGCCTTTTTTAGTATGTTTATTTATAGAATTAGCATGCCTAATTAAAGACTCTTGAACTTTTATTTTAAAAACTTCTGGCGCTTCTCTAATTAGTCTATTTGACTCTTCATACGATATTCCTACAGGGTAATAACCTCCTGTCCAGGGAATATGTAGTGATGTTTGATCTGAGCCAACATGAATAAAAATATTTTCTTCATCAAAACGCTCCCAAACTTCAACTACATTACCTATATAGGCTATAGATACCACTTCATTTTTCTGTTGTGCTTGTTGCACTCTAACAACTAAATCGTTAATACCATCTATCAATACGTCTACCCAACCTTGTTCATACCTCTTTTTAGCTGCTTTTGGGTTTACTTCTGCACAAACGGTTATACATCCAGCTATATTTCCTGCTTTAGGTTGTGCACCACTCATACCTCCCAACCCTGCTGTTAGAAATATTTTTCCTTTAGAATTTTCATTTTTAGGCAGTATTTTTCTAAACGCATTCATTACAGTAATTGTTGTTCCATGAACAATGCCTTGTGGGCCAATATACATAAACGAACCCGCCGTCATTTGCCCATATTGTGTTACACCTAATGCATTAAACCTTTCCCAATGGTCTGGCGACGAATAATTAGGCACCATCATACCATTAGTAACAACAACTCTTGGTGCGTTTTTAGATGATGGAAATAAACCCATAGGATGCCCAGAGTAAATATGTAACGTTTGTTTATCTGTCATGGTGGCCAAATATTGCATAACTACCAAGTATTGAGCCCAATTTTGAAACACAGCTCCATTACCGCCGTAAGTTATTAATTCTTCTGGGTGTTGAGCTACAGCTGGATCGAGATTATTCTGAATCATTAACATAATAGCTGCAGCCTGAGAGGATTTTGATGGATATTCGGCAATTGCTCTTGCATATATTTTATACTCTGGTTTAAATCTATACATATACACTCTACCCAAAGTTTTTAATTCTTGAGCAAACTCGACGGCTAATTCTTCATGCCACTCTTTGGGAAAATATCTTAATGCATTTCTTATTGCTAATTGCTTTTCTTTTTCACTTAAAATATCTTTTCTTTTAGGTGCCCTATTTATATGTTTAGGGTATGCTTTTTTTTCTGGCAAAGCAGAAGGTATACCTTGTAATATCTGTTCTTTAAACGTCATTTTTTTTATCTTAAGTTGAAAGCTTGATTTTTAACCAATTTAATCATAGCATTAATATCATCTTTTAAAACTCTATCGTCTTCCAGTTTATCGACTTTACTTCTTATAATTTTGAAATTTTCTTCAATAATATCAGAAAACGTATTTGGCCTTCTAAACTCTAAGGCTTGTGCGGCATACATTAACTCTATAGCCAAAATTTTTTCTAAATTTTCTAATATTTGATTAAATTTTCTACCAGAAATACTTCCCATAGAAACATGATCTTCTTGTCCGAGTGATGTTGGAACACTATCGGCCGAAGGCGGAAAACACAACGATTTATTTTCTGTAACCAACGCTGCAGTTGTATATTGCGGTATCATAAAACCGGAATTTAAGCCTCCGCTTGCGGTTAGTAATCTTGGTAACCCAAACTTACCCTCTAGTAATAAGTAACATCTTCGGTCTGCTATATTTCCTAATTCTGCTGCGGCTATTGATCCATAATCTAGAGCCATAGCCAAAGGTTGTCCATGAAAATTACCTCCAGAAATAGCCTCTGTATCACTTAATACAATAGGATTATCTGTTACGGAGTTCATTTCTATTTCTGCCAATTCTTTTAAATGATAATAGGCATTCCTGGAAGCCCCATGTACCTGCGGAATGCATCGCATGGAGTAAGGGTCTTGTACACGCCCGCAATTTTCATGCGAATTTACATTTTGCGATTTATACAATAACATAAACATACGCTCTGCCACTTCTATAGTGCCTTTAAAAGGTCTAATTCTATGCAACTCGTCTTTAAAAGGAGAAAAACTTCCTTGATAGCCTTCAATACTCATAGCGCCAGAAACATCTGCCAAATCAAGTAAATATTCCATTTTTTTTAAACCAACTATGGTGTGTGCTAGAATAAATTGTGTACCATTTATTAAACCCAAACCTTCTTTAGCTTTTAAGGTTAATGGCGTTAAACTATGCGCTTGCAATACCTGTTTAGCAGTTTTTATTGTTCCATTTTCCCAAAATTCACCTTCGCCAATTAATGGCAAAAACAAATGTGATAATGGTGCTAAATCTCCAGATGCACCTACTGAACCTTGTTCTGGCACGACGGGCAACAAATTATGATCAATAAAATATAAAATACGCTCTATAAGTTCTAAACTAACACCAGAATAACCTTGACATAGAGCATGTACTTTACAAATCATCATTATTTTAGAAAGCTCACTATTAATAGGTTGCCCTACACCTACGGCATGAGTAATTAATAGGTTTGTTTGTAACTTACTTGTTTCTTGGGGTGTAATTTGCACATCGCATAATGGGCCAAAACCAGTATTTATACCATACACAGCTTTATTACCATTTGCCATGGCATTTACTTTTTGCCTACAATTAATAATATTTTGTCTAGCTTCAGTAGTAATTATAGTTTTTAAATTACCACGTGCTATATTTATTACTTTGTTAACCGTTAAGTTATCTATACCGTATTTAAAAATCATTTTCGATTTTGTTTTTATACCATCAAAGTTATTATTATTTTTAATGCTTTAAAAGACCATTTAACACACCTATTGATAACTATGAGTAATCAATTAGAACTAAGACATTATAAATATTTTATTGCTGTTGCCGAAGAGTTACATTTTAGGCGAGCTGCCGAAAGATTATTTATTTCGCAACCAGGTTTAAGCAGGCAAATTAAACAAATGGAAGACGATTTAGGCATTATACTGTTTGAGCGCCACAACAGAAAGGTAGAATTAACTCAAGCAGGGCAATACCTTAAAGATGAATTAACTAGAAGTTTAAAAAATTTAGACGCTATTTTTAATCATGCAAAATTATTAAACAACGGTATTGAGGGTTATTTAAAATTTGGATATGTTGGGTCTGCCATGCAAAAAATTATTCCAGAATTATTAATTAAACTAAATAAAGAAACGCCCAATATACATTTTGGCTTAAAAGAGATGGATAATCAAGACCAAATAGACAGCTTAATTTCTGGCGATATTGATTTGGGTTTTGTAAGATTAGATAGAGTACCACGATCGCTTTACATATTACCTGTTTTAAAAGAACCCTTTTGTTTAGCACTTCCTGCAAACCATACTATAAACCAAAACACATTTAAAAGTTTAAAACAGTTTAAAAACGAATCGTTTATCTTGTTTGATCCTAAATATAGTGCTTCGTATTTTGAAAAAGTAATGCAAATTTTTGATGCTCACGGTTTTAATCCAACCATTGCGCATAACACTATTCATGCCAGTTCTATTTATAAACTAATTGAAAACAACTTTGGTATTTCTATTGTTCCAAAATCGTTACAAACAGCAAACAACCAGAATATAAAATTTATAGAGCTAAATAAAATTTCGCAACGCACTACATTGTCATTGGTTTGGAATAAAGATAACAGAAACCCTATTTTAAATAAAATGATTACACTTATTAAATAAAAAACAAAAAACAGTTTGTTATTTGCGTTAACGATTGAAGCGGCATCCTTTTTTGAGGCACGAAAAAAAGATACAGCGTAAAGCGTGTTAAAACGCCCAAAAAAGAATTAAAAATTTAGTTAAAAATAAAAATGTATCTTTGCCGCTTGAAACTCGAAAAATAAAAGAGTTTAAATTCCTCAGAGTGAGGATGTGTTACAGGAAGTTTAGGTTAAGTATGTCGATTCGCTTCTTTATGTAACACTACATAATTAAATCGCATACATAAAACAAGAATGAGCACATTCCAAGATTTAGGTCTTAATAACGACCTATTACAAGCTATTACAGATTTAGGTTTTGTAAAACCTAGTGAAGTTCAAGAAAAAGCAATCCCAATTTTATTAAACTCTGAAACCGATTTGGTAGCACTAGCACAAACCGGAACTGGTAAAACTGCTGCCTTTGGTTTCCCGATGTTAGAAAAAATTGATGTGGCAAGCAGAACCACACAAGGTTTAATTTTATCGCCAACCAGAGAGCTTTGTTTACAAATTACCAACGAAATGAAATTGTATGGTAAATACTGTAAAGGTTTAAATGTAGTTGCCGTTTACGGTGGCTCTAGCATTACAGACCAAGCTCGCGAAATTAAACGTGGTGCTCAAATTATAGTAGCTACACCTGGGCGTATGAAAGATATGATTAACCGTAAATTGGTTGATATTTCTAAAATACAATACTCGGTTTTAGATGAGGCTGATGAGATGTTAAACATGGGCTTTAAAGAAGATATTACCGATATTTTATCGCATACACCAGCAGATAAAAACACGTGGTTATTTTCTGCAACTATGCCAAGAGAAGTAGCAAGAATTGCTAAAAACTTTATGGATAGCCCACAAGAAATTACCGTTGGTAATAAAAACGAAAGCACAACTAATGTATCGCATGAATATTATTTAGTAAATGCAAGAGACCGTTACCAAGCCTTAAAACGCCTATCGGATGCAAACCCAGATATATTTTCGGTTATTTTTTGTAGAACAAAACGCGACACGCAAAAAGTTGCCGAAAAATTAATTGAAGATGGGTATAGCGCTGGCGCATTACATGGCGATTTAAGTCAAAACCAACGTGATATAGTCATGAAATCGTTTAGAAACAAACAAATACAAATGCTTGTTGCTACCGATGTTGCAGCTCGTGGTATTGATGTTGATGATGTTACACACGTAATAAACTACCAATTACCAGATGAAATTGAAACCTACACGCACCGCTCTGGTAGAACCGGTCGTGCAGGTAAAACAGGCGTTTCTATGGTTATTGTTTCAAAAAGCGAAGTGCGTAAAATAAAAAGCATTGAACGCATTATTAAACGCCAATTTGATAAAAAAGATATTCCTGATGGTGCCAGCATTTGCGAAGTACAATTAATGTCGCTTGCCAATAAAATTCATAACACCGAAATAAACCACGAAATTGATAAGCATTTAGATAACATAAATGAACTTTTTGCAGATACTGATAAAGATGAACTAATTAAAAAATTCTTCTCCGTTGAGTTTACACGTTTCTATAATTACTACCAAAAAGCAAAAAACTTAAACATTGACGAAGGTTCGTTTGATAGTAGTGAAGGCCGTAAAGGTGGCGGAAACTCTACACGATACTTTATTAATGTTGGAGGAAAAGATGGTTTTGACTGGATGAAGCTTAAAGACTTTTTAAAAGAACAGCTAAATCTAGGTAGAGATGATATTTTTAAAGTTGAAACTAAAGACAGTTTCTCGTTTTTTAACACCGAAAACGAATTAAAAGAGAAAGTTTTAGCACACTTTACCGACTTTAAACACGAAGGCCGTTTTGTAAACGTAGAAGTATCTGAAAATCGTGGTGGTGGCAGACGCGGAGATAGACGTGGCAAAAAACGCGATGGCGGAAAACGACGCGACGACAGACGTGGCGGAAGACGTGACGACAAAAAAGGCGCTTCTGGTAACAGAAGTGACAGACGCAGAAACGAAGGAAAATCTAAACCAAGACGTTCAGAAAATAACGATTTTGGCAACTCTAGGCCTAGACGTTCTAGACGATAAGCTTAAACTTTTTTGTTAATTTTAAGTCAAAATAAAACATAACGGCAATTAATGCCGTTTTGTTTATTACTTTTGGTATGGAAATTTAACTTATGAAGCATTACATTTTACTTTTTACCTTACTTATAACTTCTGCTATATCTATAGCCCAAGAAGCAGATAAGGTTTTAGGGGTTGTAATAAACTCGGCCGATGCTTCTGTTCTAGAAAGTGTAAACATCGTTAACCTAAACCAAGTTATAGGTACAACTACTAATAAAAAAGGCGAGTTTAGTATTTCTGCAAAAGCTAACGATACGCTACACTTTTCGTATTTAGGTTTTAAATCTATTAAAGTTCGTGTTACTAACGACTGGCTAAAATTTGGAAGCTCTAAAATAGAATTAACCGAATTAGCATTAGCACTAGAAGAAGTTGTTGTAAACCAACTAAAACTTACAGGCTATTTAGAAGTAGACATTAAGCAAGTACCAGATATTAACACCAATTACAGATATAGCATATCGGGGCTTCAAGGTTCTGGTTACGAAGCCAGTAAAAAATCGGGGCTAACCAAAGTTATTGGCTCTATTTTTAATCCTGCAGACTTCTTACACCGCATGTTTGGCAAAAAACCAAACGAGCTTAGAAAGCTAAAAAAAATGAAACAAGACGATGAGATTAGAAACCTATTAGCCTCTCGTTTTGATAGAGAAATGCTTACCGTTTTATTACAAGTAGAACGCGTAGATTTAGATGAAATTGTAAGCCAATGCAACTACTCTAAAGGCTTTATACAAACTGCAAACGACTTACAAATACTAGATGCCATAAGCGAATGCTACGAAGAATACAAACTACTAAGCAGAGGCCGAAGCAGAAAAATTTAAAATAATTATTAGGGCGTTACCACAAGGGTCGGGCTTTACATTGCAAGTCCTCGCACCTCCGTTGTCGGGCTGTGGGCTTTACATTGCAATCCCTAACGCGGTTAGCTACTCACTTTCATAAAAACGTTCAATAATCTCATCGTAGCTTTTAATTGTTTTTTTACACCAATCTAAACGTTTATCAATTACTTCTTGTTTCGTTAATTGCCAACTCACATCTGTTTTTTTAAGCTTAGATGTAACATGTTGTAAAATTATAGCCGCAGAAACCGATATGTTTAAACTCTCTGTAAAACCAACCATGGGTATTTTTAAAAAACAATCTGCTTCATTTAAAACCTCTTGAGATAAGCCTTCGGTTTCTCTACCAAAGAAAAAACAAGATTTTTTTGCTACATCAAAATCATACAACTCGCAATCGTTTGTATGTGGCGTTGTTGCTACAATTTGATACCCTTTACGCTTTAAATCTTTTATACAAGTTTTTACACTTTGGTACCTATTTAAATCTACCCATTTTTGAGCCCCCATTGCAATTTCCCTATCAATGCGTTTAGAGTTTCGCTCTTCTACAATATTAACCTCTTGAATACCAAAAACATCGCAACTTCGTATAACTGCACTAGTATTATGGAGCTGGTAAACATCTTCAGTAGCAACCGTAAAATGCTTTGTGCGTTGAGACAAAACTTTAGCAAAACGGTTTTTTCTATGTTCGGTAAGGTAAGTTTCTAAATGTTCTAAGAGTTTTAAATCTATCATACTTCAAAATTAAGAAAGTTTTTTATCTCTATGCTAAATAATACATACTTAGTATATTTGAACAAACACCCTTTTTTTAAAATTAAATGAAACACATAGTTGTACTTACTGGAGCTGGAATAAGTGCCGAGAGTGGCATAAAAACCTTTAGAGATGCTAATGGATTATGGGAAGGGCACGATGTTATGGAAGTTGCTACACCTCAAGGCTTTGCTACAAACCCAGAATTGGTTTTAAACTTTTATAACCAACGTAGAAAACAGTTATTTGAAGTAAAACCTAATAAAGCTCATTTTCACTTAGCAGAATTAGAACAAAACTATAAAGTTACTATCATTACTCAAAATGTTGACGATTTACATGAACGCGCTGGCAGCACTAATATAATTCATTTACATGGCGAATTATTAAAAGTTAGAAGCACCAATAATGCCAACAATATTAAAGAATGGAAAACCGATTTAGTTTTAGGCGATTTATGCGAAATGGGGCACCAATTAAGACCTCATATTGTTTGGTTTGGCGAAGATGTCCCGATGATTGAAACAGCCGTTAACGTTTGCGAAACCGCAGATATTTTAATTATAATTGGTACTTCCATGCAAGTTTACCCAGCAGCCAGCTTAATGCATTATGTTCCAGAAAACACACCAATATTTTTTATTGACCCGAAACCCAATATGGATAGTAAAGCGCATTTAACCGTAATTGCCGAAAATGCAACAACTGGCGTTAAAAAAGCAATAGAATTACTAAAAACAATTTAATTTTTATTCTTAGCCTCAATCCATTTACTCATAAACTTCGTGCTTTGCATAATATGATGCTGTAATATTAATCCCGTAAAGTTATTTTGGCGGTGTGCTTTAAGGTTAGCTTGTGTATTAAGAATAGATTTTAAAAAATTGTTTTGATGCTCTTCTTTATTAAAACGTTTATTTATAATTTCAAATCCGTTATCCTTAAAACTATACCATAATGTTTCATTTTTGTACAACTCTACAGCTTTATTAGCAAATATTTCAGGATGGTCTTCAATAAAGCCATTGGGCTTTAAAGCGCCAAACATACCTTCTGCACCAATGCTTGTTAAAACACAAGGTGTTCCATTAATCATGGCATCTATTAACTTTCCTTTTAAACCAGCACCAAACCTAATAGGTGCCAAACATACTTTAGCGTCTTGCATAACCTGGCTTACATGGTTTGCAAAGCCTTTAATTAAAAACCCTTGTTTTGTATTGTTTAACTGGTTTACTTTTTGAGACGCATAAGCCCCATACACATGCAATTCGGCTTTTGGTAATTGTTTTCTTATTAAGGGCCAAATTGTATTTTTTAAATATAAAACAGCATTATAATTGGGTTCGTGCAAAAAATTTCCGATGGTTATAAAATGGTTCCTATTTTCAAATTTAGAGTGTTTATTTATTTGTTCTTCTGTAATAGAATCTAACATAAACGGCAAGTACACCAATAATGCCTGGTCTATTTTAAACTTATTTTTTAAAATATCCATTTCTGCTTCAGAAATAATCAAGCTCAAATCACTTCTATAAATACTTGCTATTTCTCGTTTTGCTATATCGCTAAATAAATATGAATCATCAAATGGTTTTTCGGCTTTAAATGCTTGGTGGCGTCCTTTACGCAAGCAATGCAAATCTTCTGTATCTAGAATTTTAAGCGCATTGGGGCATTGTTCAGACACACGCCAACCAAATTGTTCTTCCATCATAAACCTATCAAACAATACAACATCGGGGTTTAACTCTTTCACGTAACTATCAAATGAAGTGCTATTTAGCTCTATAGACGCTTGATAAACACCTATGCTTTTTAAATTAAAGGCATTATCACTTTTAGCACAAGGGCTTGCAAATGTTATTTGATAATTTTGTTGTTGAAAAAACGCAATAAGCTGCATCATTCTACAACCAGCAGCAGAACTTTTAGGCTCTGGCCAAACAAAGCCTATAATTAACAACTGCTTAAGCATTATAATATGTTGTAGTTATTAAATGATTATTCTGGCTTAGGTTCAAGAGCATATTTTAATCGTACCATTTTAGCCCAATCTATAACAGCTTTTATTTGTTTATCGGTAAGTTTTGCTTCACTATGCATCCAAGTATACGAATTTAAAGGCATTTCTTTGGCTTCAACCATTTCTATAAGCTCTTCAAATTTATGATCTTTCCTTTTGGTTGAGTTACCGTCCCAATTAGATAAATTAAAATGTTTTTTACCATGCTTAATATGGTCGTCCAGCCAATAATTAATAGGCGTAATTTTAGAATACCAAGGGTATTTGGTTACATTACTATGGCAATCTATACATGCCTCTTTTAAAATAACTTTTACATCTTCGGGCGGGTTAGTCTCTGCCATAAAAGCTTCAATTGATGTTAAATGCCCTTCATTTTTATCTGGACCAAAACATTGTGCTATTACAAATACAATAAGCAATAAAATTATAACTTTTTTTATAATCTTCATTTTAATACTTTTATTGTATAAAAATAAGAAATCCTTTTGACTACAGAACAACTTTACAACGAATTAAATTACGTTAACCACTCGCGAGAAAAACGTTTGTATTATGCGCATTTAATGCAAAACAACCCAGAATTAATTCCTAAGTTACTAGATATTCTTTTTATGGTTAATGACAAAATATCGCCAAGGGCCGCTTGGGTTTTCGAATTTATGTGTAACCACAATATAGAAACTATAATACCTTATTTAGAGGTGTTTACAAAAAACATGCATAAAGTACATTTAGACTCTGCAGTTAGGCCTGTTGCTAAAATTTGTGAGTTTTTAGCAAAGGCATACACCTCTAAAATAGACAACAAAATTAAGCATGTATTAACAACAACTCACAAAGAACGGATTATAGAAAACTGTTTTGATTACATGATTAATGATGAAAAAGTAGCACCAAAAGCATACAGTATGACCACACTTTTTTTATTTGGAAAAGAATACGATTGGGTATACCCAGAACTAGCCCGTATTTTAGAAGAAGATTTCACCAAACAAAGTGCAGCTTTTAAAGCAAGAGCAAGGCAAATTTTAAAAAAAATAAAGAAACATAAATCATAAAAACTTCTATCCTCAATATTCGGTCTTCGGTGTAAAAATTCTATCTTTGCAACTTCAAAAAACCAAACATAAATTATGTCATTATCAGCATTAAACGCCATATCGCCTATAGATGGACGTTACAGAAGTAAAGTAAGTGAATTGGCTCCATATTTTTCTGAAGAAGCCTTAATTAAATACCGTGTTTTAGTTGAAATAGAATATTTTATTGCGCTTTGCGAAATTCCTTTACCTCAACTAGAATCTATTAACACCTCTGTTTTTGATAGTTTAAGAGCCATTTACAAAGATTTTTCGGCTGATGATGCGCTTGCCATTAAAAAAATTGAAAGCGTTACCAACCATGATGTAAAAGCTGTTGAATATTTTATAAAAGAAAAATTTGACGCCTTAGACCTATCGCAATACAAAGAATTTATACATTTTGGTTTAACCTCTCAAGACATAAACAATACGGCTATTCCTTTAAGTATTAAAGAAGCTATGAACCAAGTTTATGTACCTGAATATTTAATAGTTCTAGAAAAATTAAAAGACTTGTCTAAAGACTGGGCAAATGTATCTATGTTAGCTAGAACACATGGGCAACCAGCATCGCCAACACGCTTAGGTAAAGAAATTGAAGTTTTTGTGGTTCGTCTAGAAGAGCAATTTAATTTATTAAACGATATACCAAGTGCTGCCAAATTTGGTGGTGCAACGGGTAATTTTAATGCGCACCATGTTGCTTATCCAGATATTGATTGGAAAGCATTTGGTAGCCAATTTGTACAAGAAAAATTAGGCTTACAACACTCGTTCCCGACTACGCAAATTGAGCATTACGACCACATGGCAGCTTTGTTTGATACTCTAAAACGTATTAATACCATTATTCTAGATTTAGATAGAGATATCTGGACTTACGTGTCTATGGATTATTTTAAACAAAAAATTAAAGCAGGCGAAGTTGGTAGCTCTGCCATGCCGCATAAAGTAAACCCTATAGATTTTGAAAACTCTGAAGGTAACTTAGGTATAGCCAATGCTATTTTCGAGCACCTTTCGGCTAAACTACCTGTTTCTAGATTACAACGCGATTTAACAGATAGTACCGTTTTAAGAAACGTTGGTGTACCTTTTGGGCATACACTTATTGGTTTTAAATCGACTTTAAAAGGCTTAAACAAATTACTTTTAAACGAAAGTAAATTTGCCGAAGATTTAGAGAACAATTGGGCTGTTGTTGCCGAAGCTATCCAAACCATTTTACGTCGCGAAGGCTATCCAAACCCGTATGAGGCTTTAAAAGGTTTAACTAGAACGAACACTAAAATAAATCAAGATTCTATTTCAAATTTTATTGATACCTTAGAAGTTTCAAACACAATAAAAGACGAATTAAAACGTATTACACCTAGTAACTATACTGGTATATAATTTTAAACCTATGTTGTTAGATAACAAAAGTTCTTTAGTGCTTACAGGGGTTATGGCTGTTAGTATTTTTGTTTTTGGGATACTTGATATTCTAGACAATTTTGTTATACTAACAATTTTAACTATTATATTTTTTACTATTGTAATTAATATTTTTTATTCAAAATCTAATTCAAAAAAAGACAATCAAGAATAAAATTCTTTTTCTTTTTTAAACAAATAAAAAAAGCTTCCTATTTAGGAAGCTTTTTACATTAACATAATTACTATAAATTATTTAAAAAAATTCATAATATTTTCTATTTGGTCTTCTTCAATATTAGCTTTTTGCATGGCATTAATTAAAGTAACCATTTTTTCAGGATTCATATCATCGCCCAATATTCTAACGATACCAAACCCCATTTCTTTAGCACTACCAAAAACAACTACCTCATCTGCTTCATCATCGTTACCTATATACTTAACGTATATTTTATTGCCTTTATCGCTAAACTCCATTAAATCGTTATACTTACTATCGCTTAAAATAGTTTTTACTTTTGCAATTTCGGTATTATAAGCCTCGATATCATTCTTGTTAGCCTTATATCCTAAAAAGTTTAATTTATTAACCGAGTTATAGGCCTCGTTTTGCTCGTCTGTAAAATTAGATTTATCAATCTCGACCATTGATAATGGCAAATCTTGCGAAATAAAATTTTTAGATTCTTGGTTATCTACATAATAATGTTGCAAACTAGCATTATTACCACAGCTTGCTAATATAACTGTGGTAAAAAATGCAAATGCTAGAAATTTGATTGTTCGTTGCATGATTGATGTTTTGTTTTTATTTGTTTTTTTCTAAATGCTGCCCTCCTGGAATATTCATTTTATCTGTAAGTTTTGATATTTGATTAAGATCTATATCTCCAGTTAACGATACTACAACGGTTTCAATTTTACGCTCTTTACCATTAATTTCAATTTTATCGTCCATCATTTTATCAATGCCATTTACAAAAATTAAAAGTTCTTTTACATGGTCTGCATCTTTACCTTCTTTAACATAAAACTTTACCTCGCTACCATCGTCTTTAACCTCCATTAATTCTTCTAAACCTCCAGAGCGCGATTTTACCCATTTTGATAAATCGGCAGAAATTACCTTATTATCTGTTACAATAGTTTTAAAACTAGTAATACTTTGCACCATATCCATATAAGCTTTAGCCTCGGCATCGTCTACATTAATACCCATTTTGGCTATCATTTGAAACATTTTGGGTTTAATGGATACGTAAGTAACATCTGCATTATCACTATATTTTTCAAATACATCTTTTTGCGCCATTCCAGTAAAAGGCATTAACATAATGGCTATTACTAATATTATTAATTTATTTTTCATCGTTCTTGTTTTTAATTTAATTAATTTCATTATTTAGTTCTTTTTACACCGAAAACAAACTCGGTACTTTAATTATTTCTTTTTAAAAATTATACTTGTAGTATTTTCTACTTCGTTAAGATATCCTAAAGTTGAAGTACCTTTATTTACTTCACCAAGATAGCTAACTGTTGATGCGCCTTTGTTGAATTTAGAAGAAATCATTTCCATAGATTTCGAAAACTCATTAAAAGCCAATTCTGGATCGTTATAAGTACCTAAGTCTGTTTGACCTATTGAAGTACCAAAATAAAACCCTAGCATAAGCACCGCTACTGCTGCGACAGAAATCCATTTGTATTTAAAATTTATTTTCGTTTTTAATGGAACGTCTTTAGTAAATTGCTCTTGCTTGTTTACCAAAAAATATGCGAACATGGGCTTATAAATCTCTAAATGTGGCGCTACAGTTTCTTGCGAAAAATAGTTTTTTAACTGCTGCTCTTCTTTAAGCGATGTTTCTCCGTTTTCGTACTTTTCTAGTAACTTTTCTATATTATTTAACACCATAACTATGTGTATTTGTTAATTTTTCTCTTATTGTTTTTCTGGCTCTTGATAAGGCTACTCTTACTGCTGTATTATTCATGTCTAGCATTTTAGCTATCTCATCAAAATCATAATCTTCTATATCTCTTAACTGAATTATCATTTTTTGTTGCTCTGGTAACTCTTCTATAATTTTTGCTACCCAACTTACACTATCATTTAATTCAACCTGTTTTTGTAAAGGTGTATTCTTTTCTTCATAATTACTATGTACAATTTTTAAATTTTGTGCTTGTTTCGATTTTAATTTATCAAAACAATAATTTTTTGTCATAGTCATCGAAAACGCTTCAACATTTTTATACTCAGCCATTTTTAGCTTATTATTCCACAGCTTAAGTAACACTTCTTGCGTTGCATCTTCGGCTTCCTCTGTAGATACCAATAATCGTTTCGCTAAACGAAATACTTTATCTTTAAAAGGCATTACAATATTTAAAAACTCCTTTTGAGTCATTTTGGTTTGGTTTAAAAAAACAGCTTAGTTACGGCTATTTAATATTACGACGAGCATGTATTTGTTTTGTTACAATACAAATAAAAAAACAATTAAAAATTGAGCGTAACCCTAAAAAAATAAGGCTTTTATTCTTTCGTTTTTATTTTAATTTATGACTATAAATGTTCTGTTGCAATCCATTTTCATTATGCGAGATACCTGTCTAAATACAGCAAAACTGCTAACATATAGTTATATTTTTAATGAAGAATAGGAAATACACAATAATGTAAGTAATTTTAGGGTTTTACAGACTACTTATACAAAATTGCAATACATGAAAAACCTATATGCCCTAATACTAATTTTTGCCGCCTTATTTTTTACTAGTTGTTTTGAAGATAATGACGATATTTCTGTAACAGGCAGAGATATAAACGATTTTATCTGGAAAGGCTTAAATATATATTATCTATATAAAGATGATGTGCCGGATTTAGCAAACAATCGTTTTTCAAACAATACCGAGTACGTCAATTATTTAAACAGCTTTTCTTCGCCTTCAAGTTTATTTGAAAATCTTAGATACCAACCTGAAACTGTAGATAGGTTTAGTAGGCTTTTTAGTAATTATATTGCCCTAGAGCAAGCTCTAGATGGCGTATCAATAAGTAACGGTATGGAGTTTTTAGAGTTCGAAATGCCCTCTTCGAGCACAAACAGGTACGGTATAGTAACACATGTATTACCTAATACAAGTGCAGAAAGCCAAGGTGTTAAACGAGGTGATATTTTTTATGCTGTTGATGGCGTACAACTCACAAATACTAACCGTTTACAACTTACAAACCCAAGTAGCTACACCATAAGTTTTGGTAGCTATAACGACAACGCTACACCTAATGATACTACAGACGATTTTATTGATGAAACCACAGAAACTGTTACCTTAAACAAATCTCAATACTCAGAAAATCCCATATTTAAAAATACTATTTTAGATATAGAAAGCAAAAAAATAGGTTATTTAATGTATAATGGCTTTACAAGTCCTTTTGATGGCGAATTAAACCGTATTTTTAACACATTTAAAAGCTCTAGTATAGACGAGTTAGTTTTAGATTTACGTTATAATTCTGGGGGTTCTGTAAGTACAGCTATTTTATTGTCTAGCCTAATAACAGGACAATTTACTGGAGATGTTTTTAGTACCGAACAATGGAACTCTGAGTTTCAATCTGCCTTAGAAGACCAAAACCCAGAATCGCTTATAAATAGATTTATAGATAACTACGATGGTGCATCAATAAATAGTTTACAATTGCCTAAGGTTTATATTTTAACCTCATACTACAGCGCTTCTGCTAGCGAGTTAGTTATAAATTCACTAATACCGTATATAGACGTTGTGCAAATTGGCACAGCAACACGAGGTAAATATCAAGCTTCGACTATTATTTACGATTCTCCTAATTATAGAAGGCAAGGCGCTAACCCTGGGCACACCTACGCCATGCTCCCTTTAATATACAAATCGCTTAATGTAAATGGAAAAACCGATTATTTTAATGGTTTAGAACCTAATATTTTACTACCCGAAGATATAAACAATATGGGGGTACTTGGCAACCAAGACGAACCACTACTTGCAGCAGCAATTGCTAATATTACAAATTCTGGTCGTTTTATATCGCAAAAAACAAGCAAAATTAAGTTTACGCATTTCAGTAAAGAAAACATTCCTTCGGGCTTAGGCATGTATTCCAACAAACAAATACCAACAAATTTACTTAAAAACTTAACAATTGAATAAGTTAAAAACCTATTTTAACTGGAGTTCTGGAAAAGATTCGGCCTTAGCCTTATACCATATATTACAAGATCAGCGCTACACGGTAAAAGAATTAATAACTACTATAAATAGTCATTATAATCGTGTATCTATGCACGGCTTAAGAAAAGAACTATTAATAGCTCAAACCAACGCTATTAATATTCCTGCAAGTTTAATAGAACTTCCTGAAATGCCAAGCATGGAACTCTATGAACAAAAAATGACAGAAACTATTTCTAGATTAAAAAAAGAAGGTTTCACACATACAGTATTTGGAGATATTTTTCTTGAAGATTTACGAACTTATAGAGAACAACAACTTGCGCAACAAAACATAAAAGCTATATTTCCGCTTTGGAAACAAGACTCAAAAGCACTTTTAAACGAGTTTTTAAATTTAGGTTTTAAAACCATTATAGTTTGTGCAAATTCTAAATATTTTAATGAAGATTTTGTTGGAACTGTTATAGATAAAAACTTTATAAACAACTTACCTGATGGTGTAGATCCTTGCGGTGAAAATGGCGAGTTTCATACCTTTTGTTTTGATGGCCCTATATTTAATAATCCCATCTCATTTTCTATTGGTGAAAAAATTTATCGTGAGTACGATACGCCAAAAACCAATAACGATTCTGTTTGTATAAACGATGCAGAAAAATATGGCGTTTGGTATTGCGATTTAATTCCTGAATAACAAAACCTATTAACCACAATAATTTATGGGTAATCGGTTTATTAAACGCCATTAAATTAAGCTTATTTTTTTATTAGCTTTTGGCTAAACACGCCTTTAGCATTAATTAACTTAACCATGTAAACTCCAGCATGTAACTGATTTATTTGTACAGGAGTTTGTTTAAATTTTAAGTGCTTTCTTAAAATTAATTGCCCAGAAATTGTATAAATTTCTAAAACACCAATATCTGGTATTTGAAATGTTGATATTGCTGGATTTGGATATAGCTTTAAAGCATTTTTATTTACATTGTATTTTATACTCAATGTCATATCATTTATAACACCAACGGCATCTAAATCGAATCCAGAAGAGCCAAAAGGTGTAGCATAAGGATCGTTAACTATATTCCCATAACTATCGTAAGTTGCGTACTCTGGGTTAATTGTACCAATAACATCAATAATTCTAACATGCGTAATGGCATTTTTATTTAATAATGCATTATCGGTAATATCTTCTAGATTAAAAGGTGTTCCATAATTTGCTCTATATTTTCCTGCAAAATTATTAATATAAGTTGCATCAATACTACCAAAACCACCTACTTGTGTACTGGTTTGCGTTTGACTATGCGACGGAAATCTAAAAAAATCTGTTCCGTTAGAGCTTACCTCAACAAAACCTAACTCTAGAAAAGTATTACTAAAACCGTTTTCAAAAACAGCAAAATCAAATCCGTCGTTATTCGTAATTGGTTCGCTAAAAGTTAAAGTTGCTATTCCACCATCACCAAGACTAACTATTTGCCCATTAGATTTACCAATGGCATTTTCTGCAACGCCTACATTGGCATAAGGCCCAGTAGGGTTGGTTATATCTTGAGGACCACGAACTATAGTTGCACCTGTTGCCCACGATATAAAAACATTGTCATCTCTATGAATAGCTGTTGTACCATCTTCGCCTGCTGGTGGCGCATAAGATTGTGCATTTATGGTTAAATTAATTAGCAGTAAAACTGCTTTAAAAAAGTAATTTTGTTTCATTTTTTTTTAAAATTGAGTGTAAAAAAAACAGTTACAATGCGCAACTGTTTTCTTATTTTGTTATTTAAATATTCTGTAATAGCGTGCAACATTTATTAAAAAATGTTTTCTGCTAACAAAAACTCTTTATTTTTTTAGTTAAAATAAATTTTTGATGCTCCTAAGGCTACATCAAAAGATTTTATAAGTGTAGCGGTATCTAAGCTATAAATTAATAATTCGCTTTGGCCAGTAAAACTTGCATCGGTTACGTATAACTTATCGTTATTTACAGAAAGACCATAAGCGTACCCTGCTGTTAAATCTAGAACAGATGCTGTTGGTAATGTGGTATCGTTATCGTCTAGCTTATAAACTTTATTACTTAAAACATAATAGGCAGCACCATTATCATGTGCCATTAACCCTGGATGAGACCCTAATGGAAACTCATTTGTAGATATAACCGTATCATTACTTGTGTTAATTCTTGTTATAGAACCAGCTGTTTCAACAAAATCGCTCATCCAAGTTCTATTATCACCACTACATAAAACAACTAAGTTTCCGTTAGAATCTAAAGCCATTTCATCTGGTGCATCATTAACAGTAATGGTTTCAATACTATTATCGGCAGTATCAATTACAGAAATTATATTATTAATATTATAACCACCTTTATGTGATACATATAAATTATCACCTTTTGCTAAAATACGTTCTGGACCTTCATCTACAGAAAAAGTATCTGTAACTGTATTTGTGTTTAAATCTATTTCAGCTATAAAATCATCAGTTGCATCGGTACCATCGCCCCAGTTTGTTACATATCCTTTTCCATTTAAAAAAGTAATAAACCTTGGTGTTAATAAACCTGTTGTAATTTCAGCTTCTTTTAAAAATGTGTACCTATTTACTATAGTAATCGTATTAGCATTATCTGTAATTATATACGCTAAATTGTCGTTAAAACCTATAGATTGTAAATATACGCCTAAGTTTTCGTTATTTACGTTATAGTAAATTTCGTTTTCTACGGTTAAGTAATCATCAGAGATATAAGACACAGACGATGGTCCGCCTTCTCCACTAACTAAAATACCGTTATCGTAATCGCCTAAAGGCAACTGTACACCACCGTCATCATCGCTAGAACAAGATAAAATAAACACGGATAAAATTGATAAAATAATTCTCTTCATTTTCTATTTATTAAAATTTATAATTAAGTTGAATATTAAAATTTCTGTTTGGCATTGGTCTAAAAGCTACATTTTCATAAATCTCATTAAAAATGTTTTTTATTACAATTCCTGTTTCTAATTTATTTTTTGTGTTTTTAAAAAGCGTATAATTACACCCTATATTTCCTACATCAAAACTTTTTAAAGATGTAGATCTTCCTTTAATGTTATCTTCTGTGGTAAAAACTTCTCCGGTAAATACATGCTGATAATATACTGTAGCCTCTTTATAATGATATGCTATATTTAAATTTCCTTTATGATATGGCACATAAATAAGTTGTTTTTTAGTTTCTAAATTTTCTGAAATGGTATAAGAATAATGCCCAGAGAAATTAAATTGATGCTTGTTAATGTTGTAATGCGATTTTACTTCTAACTCGGCACCGTAACTAGCAACTTCTCCAACATTTATTGGCGACCACGTGCCGGTAGTATCTGGTAGCCATTGAATCATGTCTTTTGTATTAATGTAATAACCATTTAATTTAATATTAAAGTTATTGTAATTAAACTGTTGCCCTAAATCTATTTGATAAGATGATTCTGGTACTAAGTTTAAATTACCTCCTGGTTCCCAATATAAATCGTTAAAAGTGGGTATACGGTAGTTTTTAGAGCCGTTTATTTGAATTTTATAATGTTCAAATAAATCTAAATCTGCATTAACAGAAAATACAAAGGGTCTCTCATGTCCTGTTATAAAATCTTGTCTTAGATTAATGCCATAACTTAATAAGTTATTAGGTTTATGATTAAGCAACACAGTAGTAGAAAATATGTTTCTTACCGGCTCATTAAAACTATCGCCTTTTCCTTTAGCATTAGAATATTCTAAAATGGTTTTTAATTGTAGTTTATTATTAAAATGAATATTAAAATTATGGTTTATTAATAATGTATTTACTTTACCTAAACTAAAAGCCTCTTTATCTTTATTTTCAAAATATTTAAATAATTCATGCAAATGAACCACTTTTAGCTTAGAGGTAAACTTTCCTGAAATTCTAGACCATTCTAACATGGTTCTATAATTTTCGTCTTCATATTTACTTCTAGAAGGCCCAACTAATGTGCCCGAAAAATTACGATTTCCGGCATAGCTTTGGTTATAAAGTTTTAAAACATCTTTATTTGAAATAAATACACCTAAATTAACATTTAAGTTTAAGTTATTAAATGCTCCATTTTCATTAACCATATTGGTTCCTAAATACTTGTAATTGTTGTCTGAGTCTACATAAGCTACACCAATATTACCGGTCCATAGTTTATTACCCCAAGAGGTTTTTAGCCCTATTTTTTTAGAATTAAAGCTGCCGTAACCAGTTATAATATCTGTTTCGAAATGATTTGTAAAATTTAAACGATTGTTTAAATGAATACTACCACCAATGGCTCCTGTACCATATTGTACGCTTCCGCCGCCGCTTCTTACTGCAATAGAACTATAATTTAATGTATTTATAGTATTAAAATCGGTTTGCCCATTTAATTGCGAATTAATATTAATTCCATTCCAAACCACAGCCGTTTGTGAGGCACTAGTACCACGAAACGATGGCGATGAAACCATGCCATACCCGTTTTCTTTAAAATATAAGTTAGAGTTAAAAGCTAATAAATTGGTTAACGACGTTCCATTTTTGTTAATAATAGAATCTTTTAATATTTCTATTTTAACTCCAGAAATATATTTTTTTAATTTACTATCGCTTACAATAACTTCGTCTAACTTTTGGATAGAGTCTAACTGAGCTTGTGCAAAATGGCAAAAGCAAAACAATAAACAGTAGCATGTTATATAGTTATATCTCATAATCTTATAAACTCTTTACCCGAGAGTTGTTTTTAGATGATGAAAATGGCAGGTCTCCTGACTTGCGTCTTCATGTTTGCCTTCCCAAAGATGAACCTTTAGTGACTTTGAAGTTTAACATGAAGCTTTATAGCTTACAGTTGCGGGAACAGTTCTGGAATTTAACCAGATTCCCTTTTAATTTATTCGATTAAAACCGAATAAAACCAAATTTCGGTGCAAAAGTAAACATTTTGTTTAATCTTTCATTAAAAACATTAAATAATACTACTTTTGAAAACGAATTAAATTTTAAATTATGAAAAAATACATTTTTATAATTATTACACTCCTAAGTTTTTCGTGTAAAAATGAATCCGCAAAACAATTAAAAGAAAATAATACAACTAGAAGCTTAGCACTAAAATATGCCAAAGGTTTTAATGTTATACAACATAACAACTACAAAATTATAGAAATTATAAAACCATGGCCTAAAGCCGAAAAAAAATACCGTTACGTATTAATTAATCAAAAAAATGTAGCAAAAACCTCATTTTTAAAAGATGAATTTGATGGTATAATTACTAGTCCTATAAAAAAAATAGTTGTTACATCTACAACACACATTCCTGCTTTAGAGCTTTTAGGCGTAGCAGAAACTCTTGTAGCTTTTCCCGGAACAGATTATATTTCTTCTAAAAAAATAAGATCCTTAATTGATAACGGAAGCGTTAGAGAAATTGGTAAAAATGAAGGCTTAAATACCGAAGTACTTTTAGATTTAAATCCTAACTTAGTTATAGGCTTTGGCATTGATGGCAACAATCGTTCTTTAGAAACTATAAAAAAATCTGGTATTCCTGTTATGTTTAATGGCGATTGGGTTGAAAGCTCGCCGCTAGCAAAAGCCGAATGGATTAAATTTTTTGGTGCGCTATATAATAAAGAAAAAATAGCCGATTCTATTTTTAACTCTATAGAAAAAAACTATTTAGAAGCTAAACAATTAGCAAAAAACATAAAAAGCAAGCCAAGTGTTTTAAGTGGTGCCATGCATAGCGATGTATGGTATTTACCAAATGGTACAAGCACAGAAGCTCAGTTTTTAAAAGATGCCAACGTAAATTACTTATGGCAAAATACTAAAGGAGTTGGGAGTTTAAAATTAAATTTCGAATCGGTTTTTGTTAAAGCAAAAAAAGCAGATATTTGGCTTAGTCCATCAAACTACAACAGTTTAAAAGCTTTAAAAAATAATAACGAAAACCATACGCTTTTTGATGCTTATAAAAATAAAAACATATACTCTTTTACAAATACAACAGGAGCCACCGGTGGTGTTTTGTATTACGAATTAGGCATGACAAGGCCCGATTTAGTTTTAAAGGATATTATAAAAATTTGTCATCCAGAATTATTAAACAATTACACCCCCTACTTTTTTAAACCTTTAGAATAATTGTCGAATAAAAACAATACATATAAAATTACATTCTTGCTATTAATTGCTATTTTAATAGCTTGCTTTTTAGTAAATATTAGTTTAGGTTCTGTATCTATTCCTTTAAAAGCTATTATTAACAGTATTATTGGTAACCCTACCGAAAAAGAAACCTGGCAGTATATAATAATTAATTACAGGTTACCAAAAGCACTTACCGCAGTTATTGTAGGCTCTGGCTTAGGTATTTCTGGCTTACTCATGCAAACCTTATTTAGAAACCCATTAGCTGGCCCTTTTGTATTAGGCATAAGTTCTGGTGCTAGCTTAGGTGTTGCATTAGTTATTTTAGGCTCGGGTATATTTGGCGGTATACTTTCTACGCTCGCAATATCTAAATGGGGCATAGTATTAGCTGCAAGTTTAGGCAGCTTTTTAGTTTTATTTGCTGTTTTAATGGTATCTATTAAAGTAAGAGACACCATGGCTATATTAATAATTGGACTTATGTTTGCTAGTTTAACAGCAGCCATTGTTAGTGTACTCTCCTTTTTTGGTTCTGCAGAGCAATTACAACAATATGTATTTTGGGGCTTTGGTAGTCTTGGTAATTTATCATGGAAAGACCTTGGTATTTTAATAGCTATTTACAGCATAGGAATTATTTTGGCTATAGCATCAATAAAAGCATTAAACACCTTGCTTTTAGGAGAAAACTATGCCAAAAGCCTAGGACTTAACATAAAACAAAGCCGATTATTAATTATTATTTCAACTAGCTTACTTGCCGGGACAATTACAGCTTTTACAGGCCCTATTGCTTTTATTGGATTAGCCATACCGCATATAACGAGGCAGGTTTTTAACATATCAAACCATAAAACTTTAATCCCTGCAGTTTTTTTACTTGGTGCAATTGTTATGCTTATTTGCGATAGCATTGCTCAATTACCAAATAGCGATTACACTTTACCAATTAATGCCATTACTGCTTTAATTGGTGCACCTGTTGTTATTTGGCTATTGGTTAGAAAACAAAAAATGGTATTTTAATATGGAAAATCCTAGCAAACATATTATTATTAAAACCAACAACTTATCTATTGGTTATACTTCAAAAAAAACTAAAACCTATATTGCTTCAAATATAAATATCGAATTAAAAAAAGGTGAATTAGTTGGTTTAATTGGTGCAAATGGCATAGGAAAATCGACACTTTTACGCACATTAACCCATGTACAAAAGCCTTTAAGTGGTACAATTAAAATTAACAATAAAAACATTTTAGAATACAACCCCATAGATTTAGCTAAAGTGCTGAGCTTAGTTTTAACAGAACAAGTAGCCTCAAAAAACCTTTCGGTTTTCGAGTTGGTAGCATTAGGCAGACAACCTTATACCAACTGGCTTGGCAACTTATATAAACAAGATGTTAATGCTGTTAATTTAGCTTTAGAGCAAACCAATATTACTAAATTAAAAAACAAAAAATGTTTTGAGCTTAGCGATGGGCAATTACAAAAAGTAATGATTGCTAGAGCCTTAGCACAAGATACATCACTAATTATTTTAGATGAGCCAACCACACATCTAGACATGTACCACAAAGCCTATATTTTAAAACTGCTTAAAAAATTGGCTAAAGAAACCAATAAAACCATTTTATTTTCATCGCACGAAATAGATTTAGCTATTCAATTATGCGACAATTTAATTGTTATGACTAATAACAAAGTGGTTTCTAACACCCCTATTAACTTGATTAAAAATGGAATATTTGAAACTTTATTTCCTAAAGATTTAATTGCTTTTGATAAAAGTATAGGAAGCTTTAGGGTAAAAAAGTAAACATTTTAATACAATAACAAAACTTCTTTAATCTGTAACCAAAATTAAAACTAAAAATTTATCTTTGGCTATATACCTTTTTATACATGAACGACAGTCTTATTCTTATCATTTCCATTTTATTTTCAGCAGCCATTGGCGGTTATTTAGGCATGGTTTTCACAAAACTTAAAAGTAAAAGCGAACAAAGTACACTTGAAGAGCGTAATACTAACCTTCAGCTTCAAATAGACGAGTTAAAATCTTCACATCAAACCGAAAAAGAAAAACAACAAGAAAATTTTAATAACCAAATTGAAGAGCTACGCCAAAGCATATTAAAAACCGAAAACGAACGCGAAGACATTAGAAGAGAAAAAGATTTTTTAAATACAGAACTAGCAAGAAAAAACTCAGAATACCAAAACCTTCAACAACTAAGCCTAAAAAAAGATAAAGAACTTGAAGAGCGACAAGAACAATTACGTAAAGATTTTGAGCTTTTAGCAAATAAAATTCTAGAAGAAAAATCGAATAAGTTTACCGAGCAAAATAAAGAAAACATAAAAAGCATATTAAATCCGCTTCAAGAAAAAATACAAACTTTCGAGAAAAAAGTAGAAGACACTCAAATGCGAAGTGTTAAAATGCACTCTTCGTTAGAAGAACAACTTAAAGGTTTAAAAGACTTAAACCAACAAATGACAAAAGAAGCCACCAATTTAACTAGAGCTTTAAAAGGTGATAGTAAAATGCAAGGTAATTGGGGCGAATTGGTTTTAGAACGTGTTTTAGAAAAATCTGGCTTAGAAAAAGACAGAGAGTATTTTGTACAACAAAGCTTTACTAAAGATGATGGCTCTAGAGTATTGCCAGATGTAGTTTTAAATTTGCCCGATGGTAAGAAAATGATAATTGATAGTAAAGTATCGTTAACAGATTACGAACGATTAGTAAATGCTGACGATGATGATAAACCTAAATTTTTAAAAGCCCATGTTAACTCTATAAGAAGGCATGTAGACCAACTATCTGAAAAAAACTATCAAGATTTATACGATATAGAATCACCCGATTTTGTATTGTTATTTATCCCTATAGAACCTGCCTTTGCTGTTGTTGTAAATGAAGACAATACGATTTACAACAAAGCTTTTGAAAAAAATATTGTTATCGTTACACCATCAACTCTTTTAGCTACACTACGTACTATTGATAGTATGTGGAATAACGAAAAACAACAACGCAACGCTATTGAAATTGCTAAGCAAGCAGGGAATTTATATGACAAATTTGAAGGCTTAATGAAAGATTTAATTGGTGTTGGCAAAAAAATTGACGCCTCGAAAGTAGATTACAACTCGGCAATGAATAAGCTATTTGAAGGTAGAGGAAACCTAATTACAAGTGTTGAAAAACTAAAAAAAATGGGAGCTAAAGCAAAAAAATCGCTTCCAGAAGCTATTGTTAAACGTGCCGAAAATGACATATAAATTTAAATATAATGCACCGTTACACGACTTACTTGTTTGCTTTTTTAACAATTCAAACTTAAATAATTATTAAAACTACTTTTTTAATTAAAATATTTTAGAAGTCAACAAAAATAAAGTTAGCACTTAAGCTAACAGAAAATATATTGCTATTTTAGAGGTTAATATTAATTTTTTTTAAATCAAGATTCATGTTTAAACATGCCAAAGATTCTCAAGTATCGATTACAGAACTCATGTTGCCTTCTCACTCTAATTTTAGTGGAAAAATACACGGAGGCCATATACTAAACTTAATGGATCAAATAGCATTTGCTTGCGCATCAAAACACTCTAGAAACTATTGTGTTACCGCTTCTGTTAACAAAGTCGATTTTTTAAATCCTATTGAAGTTGGCGAGCTGGTTACACTTAAAGCCTCTGTTAATTATACAGGAAGAACCTCTATGGTAATTGGGCTTCGAGTAGAATCTGAAAACGTACAAACCGGTAAAGTTAAACATTGTAACTCATCATATTTTACTATGGTTGCTATAGGGAAAGATGGTAAAAGTGCGCCAGTTCCTGGTTTAATTCTAGATAGCGTACAAAGTGTAAGGCGCTTTGCAAGAAGTATTGCTAGACAAGAACAAACAAGAACAAGGTCTTCAAGGTTTAACTCGTCTGAATTTAAAATTGAAGAACATATTGAACTACTTAAAACACAAAATGCTTCTATTGAATTATTTGAGTCTTAGCATTTTTACTTTATACTAAATAAAAAATCCCGCTAATAGCGGGATTTTTTATTTAAAGATATAATTATTATTTACTTAAATACATTTTGCGTCTTGAATATAAATCGTAAAATGCATCATCTTTTAAATCATCAATAAATAAAATGCTTTCACCAGTACTTTTCATTTCTGGGCCTAATCGTTTATCTACATTAGGAAACTTATTAAACGAGAATACAGGTTGCTTAATTGCATAGCCTTCTAATTGCGGATTAAAATTAAAATCTGTTACTTTCTTTTCGCCTAACATTACCTTTGTAGCATAATTTACATAAGGTTCTTTATAAGCTTTTGCAATAAAAGGCACCGTTCTAGAGGCTCTAGGATTAGCTTCAATAATATAAACCGTATCGTCTTTAATAGCAAACTGTATGTTAATTAAGCCTACTGTGTTTAAAGCTTTTGCTATAGTATTTGTATGATCTATAATTTGTTGCATAACCAAATTACCTAAGTTAAATGCTGGTAAGGTGGCATTAGAATCTCCTGAGTGTACTCCACATGGCTCAATATGTTCCATTATACCTATAATGTATACATTGCCATCGGCATCACAAATAGCATCGGCTTCTGCTTCAATAGCACCGTCTAAGTAGTGATCTAGTAATAGTTTATTATTTGGTATTTTGCGTAATAAATCTACAACATGCTCAACCAATTCTTCTTTATTAATTACTATTTTCATGCCTTGCCCACCTAAAACATAAGAAGGTCTTACTAAAATAGGGAAATCTAATTCATCAGCTAATGCTAAAGCTTCATCGGCATTTTCGGCTACTCCAAATCTTGGATAAGGAATATTATGTTCTTTTAATAATCTAGAAAAACTACCTCTATCTTCAGCTAAATCAAGAGATTCAAAGCTAGTTCCTATAATCTTCATACCATATTTAGTTAGTTTTTCTGCTAATTTTAATGCCGTTTGGCCACCTAATTGCACAATAACTCCTTCGGGGTTTTCATGGCGAATAATATCGTAGATATGTTCCCAAAATACAGGCTCGAAATATAACTTATCGGCTGTATCAAAATCGGTTGAAACCGTTTCTGGGTTACAGTTTATCATAATGGTTTCGTAACCACATTCGGCCGCAGCTAATACACCATGAACACAGCAATAATCAAACTCAATTCCTTGACCAATTCTATTTGGTCCAGAACCAAGTACAACAATTTTCTTTTTATCGCTTACAACACTTTCGTTATCGGCATAACGGTTACCGTCTGCGGTTTCCATATCGCTTTCAAAGGTTGAATAGTAGTATGGCGTTTGTGCTTTAAACTCGGCAGCGCAAGTATCTACAAGTTTAAATACACGCTGAATATTAAACTCGTCGCGCTTATTATATACCTGGCTTTCTAAGCAACCTAGCATATGGGCTATTTGCCTATCGCCATACCCTTTTTGTTTAGCTTCAAGTAATAAGTCTCTATCTAATGTATCAATAGTATAATTAGATATTTCTTTCTCTAACTGGAATAATTCTTCGTATTGCTTTAAATACCACATATCTATTTTTGTGATATCGTAAATCTGGCTTAGAGGAATGCCCATAGCAATTGCATCATAGATTACAAATACTCTATCCCAAGAAGCATGCGTTAGTTTATCTATAATTTGGTTATAATCTTTATAACCTTTACCGTCTGCTCCTAAACCATTTCTTTTAATTTCTAATGATTGTGTGGCTTTGTGCAACGCTTCCTGAAACGAACGCCCAATACCCATAACCTCTCCTACTGCTTTCATTTGCAGACCTAATGTTCTGTCTGAACCTTCAAACTTATCGAAATTCCAACGTGGTATTTTTACAATTACGTAATCTAAAGTAGGCTCGAATAATGCCGAAGTAGATTTTGTGATCTGGTTATCTAATTCATCTAAAGTATAACCAATAGCTAATTTTGTTGCTATTTTTGCAATAGGATATCCAGTTGCTTTACTTGCTAATGCTGAAGAACGCGATACACGAGGGTTAATTTCTATAGCTATAATTTCTTCTTTTTCGTCTGGCGATACTGCAAACTGTACGTTACATCCACCCTCAAAATCTCCAATACTACGCATCATTTTAATAGCCATATCGCGCATTTTTTGGTATGTAGAATCGCTTAATGTCATGGCTGGCGCAACAGTAATAGAATCGCCTGTATGAATACCCATTGGGTCCATATTTTCAATAGAGCAGATAATAACTACGTTATCGTTTTTATCACGAAGTAGCTCTAGCTCATACTCTTTCCATCCCATCATGGCTTTATCTATCATGACTTCATGAATTGGAGAAACCTCTAATCCGTGACGTAATAATCTATCAAAATCTTCTTCTTCATAAACAATGGCTGCTCCGGCTCCACCTAATGTAAACGAAGACCTAATACATAGTGGAAAACCAAATTTTTGGGCTATTTCTTTTCCTTTTAAGAATGATGTTGCTGTAGCTTGTGGCGCCATACCAACACCTATTTTTCCCATTAGCTCTCTAAACTGCTCTCTATCCTCTGTAATATTTATGGCGTTTATATCAACACCTATTAATTCTACATCAAAATCTTTCCATATACCTTTTTCATCTGCTTCGATACATAAATTTAATGCCGTTTGGCCTCCCATTGTTGGTAAAACTGCATCAATTTGAGGATGTTCTTTTAAGATTTTAATTATCGATTTAGTTGTAAGCGGCAACAAGTATACATGATCGGCCATAGATGGATCGGTCATAATTGTTGCAGGATTGGAGTTTATTAGTATGGTTTCTATACCGTCCTCCCTAAGCGATCTTAAGGATTGCGATCCAGAATAATCAAATTCACATGCTTGCCCAATTACTATAGGTCCTGAGCCAATAATTAATATCGATTTTAGTTTTGGATTTTTCGGCATTTTTACTCTTTATTATGTTGTGTTTTAATGTGTTGCAAAAATAGTAATCAGTAGATATAAAAAAAGGCATTACCGTTAAGTAATACCTTTTAGTTATCAACAATTGTTAATCATTATTTCTTATGTCTAGTTTCAGTTGACACAGATAATTTTTTTCTTCCTTTAGCTCTTCTACGTGCTAATACCTTTCTACCGTTAGCAGAAGCCATTCTTTCTCTGAAACCGTGTTTGTTTCTTCTCTTTCTTTTAGAAGGCTGAAATGTTCTTTTACTCATTATCTTATATCTTTAAATCTGAATTGTAATTTTAAAATAAATGGCTTCGTTAAAACCGAGGGCAAATATACAAAGCCTTTATGATTTTGCAAATCATTTTTTAAAAAAAATTTAAAATATTTTTAAAGTTTAAAAAACGTTTGTTAGACCTCTATATATTTAGACTTATCAATTATTTTGTTAAATATCTGTATTTACATTTCAATAAAATTTTAGTTTCTTTGCAATCTTAACTAAAGTTAAAACGGTTTATTTAAGTAGAAAACCTTATTTTTTTAATTGAAATTTAAAATATGTACAATAAAATTATAAAACTAATTATAGCAGCTGGAATTATTGCTTTTGCTATTTATCAATTTACAGAAGGCTATATTGGCAATGGTATTGCCCTTTTATTTTTATCTTTAATTTTTATATTTCTTTATTTTAAAAATGAATTTATTCTTTTAGCCTTTTTAAGGTTAAGAAAACAAGATTTTGATGGTGCAAAAAAATGGTTAAACAAAATTAAAAACCCTGAATCTGCTTTAGTAACCAAACAACAAGGATATTATAATTATTTACATGGCATTATGGTATCGCAAGATAACATGAATGAAGCTGAAAAATATTTTAAGAAAGCGATTTCTTTAGGCTTATCTATGGATCATGATTTAGCTATGGCTAAATTAAACTTAGCTGGTATTGCTTTTTCTAAAAGAAGAAAACAGGAAGCGCAAAAATTACTTAGTGAAGCACAAAAGCTTGACAAACAAGGCATGTTGACCGACCAAATTAAAATGATGAAGCAAAACATGAAACAAGCTGTTGGCCCAACACAACACTATGGGGCTGGTGCTTCTGTTAGATCTCAAAAAAGACGCGGAAGGTAAATTAATAGTTAATTTACCGAATAATACCCTTCTTTAGGTATTTCAACATAATATTGCTTTCTAGATTTATTATTAAGATGCGGTTCTCTTAACCAAGGGTTATGAAGCTTTAATAGCTTATAGTTTATACCAAAACGTTGTGCAAACTGTGTAAAATCTGTTACTGCTGTATCTACTTCAACTCTATAAGTTGGGATATTTGCATATAAATCTTTTTCTCTAAAATTGAAACCATATTTTTTAGGGTTTGAAAGTATTTCTTTTAAAGCTATAATTCTAAACAAATAACGTCCGGTTTCTTCTCCTAAAAGCAAATCGTAATAATTAGTTACACCCTGTTCTCTTAATCTTCTAGAAACTCCTGCGTTTCCTGCATTGTATGCGGCGGCGGCCAAAGTCCAAGAACCCAATTTCGCTTTGGCTTCTAATAAATATTTACAAGCCACTTCCGTTGCTTTTTCTAAATGATAACGCTCATCAACATTTTTATTTACTTCCAATCCGTTTTCTCTCCCTGTTGCTGGCATTATTTGCCAAACACCTCTTGCTCCTGCTGGAGAAACAGCATTGGTTAAACCGCTTTCTATTACAGCTAAGTATTTAAAATCGTCTGGAACACCATGTTTAGCCAAAATGGGTTCTATTACAGGAAAATATTTTTTTGAACGCTTAAACATTAATAACCCATTGGATTGCCAATACGTATTAACTAGTAATTCTCTATCCATACGTTCTAAAATATCTGGGTTTTTAAGCGGCACTGCTTCGCCTGCAAAATTTAAATCATCTGGAACTTGAAGCGCATAAACATTATAATCGTTTATTAATTTAGTTTCGAAATTTTCATCTGTAGGTGCGTCTTGGAGCGCATATATAAATAAGGTACATAAACTTAATAACCCAACAAATGCCAATCCTTTCTGTATAATTTTCATAGTAATACGTTTTTTATAAAATTAAAAAATAATAGTTTAGTTACCTAAAATTAGCTTAGGTAAATTTTCGTTAAACCATTTATACTTATTGATAATTGCAATATGCGTTCCGTTTTTAATAACAATACATTTTTTTATATTCTTAATAGGAAAAACAGCATCTTTATCGCCATGTATATGTATTATATCTGACCGATAAGCTAGTTGATTCCAGCAAACCATTTCTTTAATAGCCCAGCTTAAATATTTACTATTATTAACTGATAAGTATTTTTTATAAAGCTCTAATCGTTTGGTAATGGTTTCGCCAAAAGCATATTTTTCTAAAACATCTACCTTACTTGCTAACTGTGTTGGCACCAACAAATAAGCTTTTGTTGTTTTAGCCAAAAGCATTTTTTTTGGTAATTCGTACATAGATTTAACACTAGAAACTATAATAAGTTTTCTTACCTTAATATGTTTACTTATTTCTTGAACCAAAACACCGCCAAACGACACACCCAATAAAACAATATTGCTATGCTTTATACTTTTAGAAAGCCTTAATGCATAATCGCTTAGTTTTTCATTATCTAACGGTATCATCCATTCTAATAAATGTATTTTAAATTGATTTTCTGGCAACTTAATGTATTCGAAAATTTTTGGGCTAGCTGCCATACCTGGCATAAAATAAACATGTATTATCTCTTGACTCATAAGGCATTAACCATAAATTAACTTTAATCTAACAATTATTTTTTGTACTTTTGCACAAAGTTATTGAAATAGTGTTCACTATTTTTAATTTCCTTAGATTTAAAACAAAAATAACATGGTTGAAGCTGCAGAACTAATTGACAACGATTTTCTACGTCAATTTGAAATTAAAGTTGATAATGATTTAGCAATAATTGAATACTCTTTACAAGAAAGAAAGATATTTTTAACCAAACTAATAATTCCTGAAGGTGTTACTGACGATAGTTTTAAGAAAGAATTTTTAGCTCTTGTTTTTGAAGAAATTGAATCGCGTAACCTAAGTGTTATGCCTACATCTCCTGAAATTGCTAAATTTGTAAGAAGCAACAGAAAGTATAAACGCATGCTACCTGTTGGTGTTAGAATATAACATCTCTAACTACTTTTTAGATATATAAAAACCGAGACTATTTAGTTTCGGTTTTTTTGTATACTTTATTTTGGTTATTGTTTAACATAAACTAAAGTTAAATCTTTAGCATCAATAACTTGAGAAAAACCTTGATTATAAATTTTAATTTTATCTTTAAAAACCAACGATATTTTACCGTCTTTAATTGTAGCTTCACTTTCTCCAATTAAAACAACAGAATCATTTACAGAATAAGAAGCTGCTAAACTTATTATTCCTTCTGTATCGCATTCTACATTAAAGTGATATTTAGGCGATTCTTGATTTAACAAAGCAATACTTATGTCTGGACTAAAAGTAGTATTTAAAGACACGACTCCTTTATCATCAAAAAAAAGGGTTTCGTTTCGAGAACAATCTATTTCGTTTAAAAGATTTGTATTTGCTATGCCATCATTATTAATATCGAATCCTTCATCTACATTCCAAGCAGATAGCTTCCATACGCCTATAATTGAAGCGTTATCTGAATGAGATGTATCGTCTGAAGTACAACTAGCAAAAAAAGCTAATACACATAACATACAAAATTTAAAAAACAATTTATTCATAACAGGGGCATAATTAATCACCTATAAAAATAAATACGAAAAGTGGTTAACACACAATAAATAAGGCAAATGGCTAAAATTCAAGGTTTATTAGTAAAAAAAATATGCTTTTTTAGCTTGAAAACACTTTTTTAAACTCGAATCTTACTAATCCATCATCATCTATTTGTGTTAGTTCTACTTGATGCAGCGTATTAACAAGCTCTGGATTCCATGGCGATTTTACTTTCACATAGTTTTCTGTAAATCCATGAATATACCCTTCTTTATTTTCACTTTCAAAAAGCACGGTTCTTGTTGTTCCTATTTGGTTTTCGTAAAAAGCTCTACGTTTTTTAACAGACAAACCACGTAGCATTTTACTTCGTTTGCTTCTAACGTTTTTAGACACGACACCATCCATGGCTGCGGCTTCTGTATTATCGCGCTCAGAATAAGTAAACACATGCAAATACGAAATATCTAAATGAGTTAAAAAGTTATAGGTTTCCAAAAAATGTTCGTCTGTTTCACCAGGAAATCCTACAATAACATCAACACCAATACAAGCATGTGGCATAACTTCTTTTATTTTGCTTACACGATCTACATATAATTCGCGCATGTAACGGCGTTTCATTTTTTTTAAAATATCGTTACTTCCAGATTGCAACGGAATGTGAAAATGAGGCACAAAAGCCCTAGATTTTGAAACCAAATCGATCGTTTCATTTTTAAGTAAATTAGGCTCTATAGAAGAAATTCTTAATCTTTCTATGCCTTCTACTTTATCTAACTGTGACACTAAGTCTAAAAAAGTATGTTCGTGCTTTTTATTACCAAACTCCCCCTTACCATAATCGCCAATATTTACACCTGTAAGTACAATTTCTTTTATGTTTTGCTTAGAAATGGCTATAGCATTTTTTAAAACATTAGCCATGGTATCGCTTCTTGAAATACCGCGTGCTAAAGGAATTGTACAATACGTACATTTATAGTCGCAACCATCTTGTACTTTTAAAAAGGCTCGGGTTCTATCTCCTATCGAGTAGCTACCAACATAAAAATCGGCATCTTCAATTTCGCATGAGTGTACTTCGCCAAAATCGTTTTTAGAAAGATCGTTTAAATAATCGGTTATTTTAAATTTTTCTGTAGCTCCAAGCACCAAATCTACACCATTTACATCTGCCAATTCTTGTGGTTTTAATTGTGCATAACAACCTACTGCTGCTACAAAGGCTTTAGGATTTGCTTTTTGGGCTTGCTTTACTATAGTTTTAAAACGTTTGTCTGCATTCTCGGTAACCGAACAAGTATTTATTACGTATATATCTGCTTTTTCAGAAAAATCTACCCTATCAAAACCTTCATCGTTAAAATGTCTTGCGATGGTAGAGGTTTCAGAAAAATTAAGCTTACAGCCTAACGTATAAAATGCGACTTTTTTATTCATTGTATTTTCATTTCCGTGTAGCCAGAAAACTCATTATATTTACCTTCTTTGACTAAAAGATTGCAAATTTACAACTAATAAGTTACATGATAAAATCGCCTACTACACAAATAACCATCTACTTATCAGTATATTGTATTATTTTTTCGCTTTTATCTTGTAATAACAATTTAAATACCAATAAAGACCATCTTGTTTTTAGGTATAATGAATTTGCTAATATTAACACCTTAGATCCTGCTTTTTCAAGAACATTACAAGACAACTCGGTTTGTAATCAATTATTTAATGGTTTGGTTCAATTGGATAAAGATTTAAATATACTACCATCAATTGCTAAACATTGGGAAATTTCGAATAACGGAAAAACATACACTTTTAATTTACGAAACGACGTATACTTTCATAAACACAAATTATTTGGCAAAGACTCTACCAGAACTGTTGTTGCAAACGATTTTACTTATAGCCTAAACCGTTTAAGAGATGATAAAATTGCTGCTCCAGGAAGTTGGGTTTTAAATCATGTTGATAATTTTAGAGCGATAAACGATACGGTTTTCGAAATTAATTTAACGCAGCCTTTTCCTGCATTTATTGGATTATTAAGTATGAAGTACTGCTCTGTAATACCAAAAGAAATTGCAGCATATTACGGCTCTGATTTTAGAGCAAACCCTATAGGAACAGGGCCATTTAAATTTAAACGTTGGGAAGAAAATATTAAACTTGTTTTAAGAAAAAACGAAAACTATTTTGAAACCGATAACCAAGGAAACCAACTACCGTATTTAGAAGCTGTAGCGCTAACTTTTTTACCAGATAAACAAAGTGAGTTTTTACAATTTGCGCAAGGTAATATTGATTATTTATCTGGACTAGATGCATCGTATAAAGATGAATTACTTACGGCTAATGGTAAACTTAGAGATAAATACACCAAAACCGTAAATATGCTTAGAGGCCCATATTTAAACACCGAGTATTTAGGGTTTTACCTAGACTCTAAAACTCCAGAAACGCAATCGGTTTTAATAAGGCAGGCTATAAATTATGGTTTTGATAGAAAAAAAATGATGATTTATTTGCGAAATGGAATTGGCAACCCTGCAAATGGTGGTTTTATTCCAATTGGGCTTCCTGGGCACCATAAATCTATTGGCTATACATATAAGCCTGAAAAAGCAAAACAATTGATTGAACAATTTAAAATTGAAAGCGGAATTACAAACCCAAAAATAACATTGGTAACATCGAGCAACTATTTAAGCTTTTGCGAATTTATACAGCGTGAACTTGAAAAAGTTGGACTTAATATAATTGTTGATGTAATGCCTGAAGCTACCTTAAGAGCCGCCAGATCTAACGGAAAGGTAGATATGTTTAGAAGCTCGTGGGTGGCAGATTATTTAGATGCCGAAAATTATTTATCTATTTTTTATAGTAAAAATTTTGCTCCTGATGGCTCTAATTATTTTCATTTTAAAAACAAAACTGTTGATAGTTTATACAATAAATCTTTTTCCATTACAAACATTGAAAAACGTAAGTGCCTTTATACCTCTATAGATTCTTTGGCTATGAAAAATGCTATTATGGTACCACTATTTTATGATGAGGTAGTGCGTTTTACGCAAAAAAATGTAACTGGTTTAGGTACAAACCCTATTAATTTACTTGATTTAAGGTTTGTTAAAAAGATTTAAATCTCTTTTGTGTTTTTTCCAATATAGTCAATTACATCCTTCAATACAATTTCTAGTTTTTGCCATTTATTTTTTAAAAACATGTAATAGAAAATAAAAAGAAAGCTTGTAATGCATTACCAATAGCAAACAAGTGCGTTAGGGATTGTAGTGAAAAGCCCACAGGGAGGAACGACCGAGGACTTGCAACGTAAAGCCCGACCCTTGTGGTAACGCCCAAATTTTAATCTCTTCTATATTTTTTTGTTTCTTCAAATACATGTTCTAAAATGGCTTTATCTTGATCTGTAAACTCAACATTACGTCTTGCCATTACTATTGGGGCTACTTCGAATGCTTTTTTGGTTAGGTATGTTGTAAAGCCATTACTACCTCCCCAACTAAAACTTGGTATAAAGTTTCGTGGAAATCCGCTACCAAAAATATTAGCGTTTACTCCTATTACTGTACCGGTGTTAAACATTGTACTTATACCGCATTTACTATGATCGCCCATCATAAGACCACAGAATTGTAATCCTGTTTTTGCAAATCCTTCGGTTTTGTAATCCCACAACCTTACTTGAGCGTAGTTATTTTTTAAGTTTGAATTATTGGAACCTGCACCAATATTACACCATTCACCCAATACAGAATCTCCTAAATAGCCATCGTGCCCTTTACTGGAGTAACCAAAAATAACAGAGTTGCTTACCTCGCCACATACTTTACTGTAGGGTCCAATAGTAGTTGGCCCGTATATTTTAGCGCCTAGTTTAACTACTGCATTATTGCAAAGAGCTAAAGGTCCTCTTATTACAGAGCCTTCCATAATTTCTGCATCTTTACCTATATATATTGGGCCTGTACTAGCGTTTAATGTTGTATACTCTAATTTAGCACCTGCTTCTATAAATATGTTTTCTGGCGCTATTGTGTTATTACTTTTTGGTATAGCTTGCGAGATTTTATCTTTGGTTATAAGTGCAAAATCGTGCTTTATAGCTTGATCATTTTTAGAAAAAATATCCCAAGTATTTTCTATTTTAATAATGTCTTCAGAAAATTCTATGGCCTGATATTTTTCAAAATCTATATCATCTTGCTCTTCGGTTGCATAAAACGCAATAACATCTTCACCTTTAAAAATGGCTTGATTTGCTTTTAAATCGCTTATAAGTTCAACCAATGCTATATTAGGAAGAAAAGAAGCATTAATCATAATGTTTTCTTCCATTTCCACCATTGGGTATTTATCTGATAAATAATCTTCTGTAACTGTTGTTGTAGTCGTTTTTAAATAGGCTTCCCATTTTTCTCTTATGGTTAAAATTCCTATTCGAATATCTGCTACTGGTCTTGTAAAGGTAAATGGTAACAAATTGTTACGCGATGGTCCATCAAAAAGAATATAATTCATTATTAAAGTTAAAGGTTTATAAATCCCAACTGTTTTATAGTCAGAAACTTAAATTAACATTTTGATTCTTGTAAAAATAAAAAAGCCTTTCTACATAGAAAGGCTTTTTTTAATATCTTTTTTTGGCTAAATTTATTTTTTAAATTTAGCATATTTGTTTTTAAACTTATCTATACGACCAGCAGTATCTACTAATTTAGATTTACCAGTATAGTATGGATGAGATGTTCTTGAAATCTCCATTTTCACTAATGGGTATTCTACACCATCAACTTCAAGAGTTTCGTTAGTAACTGCAGTAGATTTTGTTAAAAACACATCGTCATTAGACATATCTTTAAATGCTACTATTCTATAATTTTCTGGATGTATACCTTTTCTCATCGCTATATGCTTTTTATTACTTTCAATTTTGGAGTGCAAATTTAAGTATTTTTTACAAACCTACAATACTTTTTATTATTTTTTATTTTGTTTTCAAATGTAACGTTTTACTATCTTTGGTTACTAACTGTACAACTAACAAATTAATTAAAATATTATGGAAAAATCTTTAAAATCTATTGCTACAAATTACGGTCTTTATTTAGGTATAACTTTAGCTTTAATAACCGTAATGGCTTACGCTGTTAACCTAGATTTATATACAAAAATATGGTTTGGCTTATGCTTATTAGCTATGATTATTGTTTTTGGCATCATTTCGGTTGTTAAGTCAAAGCAAGCTAATGGTGGCTTTTTAAGTTTTAAAAATGCGTTTACCTCTTACTTTATTACCATTTTAATAGGCTTAATAATTAGTGCCGTTGTTAGCATTATTATTTTTAATGTTATTGATCCTGAAGCTGCCGCAGAACTACAAGAAAAAGTAATTAATTCGCAGTTAGAACGCTTAGAAGCTTACAATGTTCCTGTAGAAGTTATTGATGAAACTATGGAAAAAATGGAAGCTCAAGGTAACATGTTTGCTATTGGTAATGCCTTACAATCTTTAGTTTTTCAATTAATAGGGTTTAGTGTTGTTGGGCTAATTGTAGCTGCAGTAATGAAAAAAAATAACCCAGAACAAGCATAATTTCTGTATTTTTGAATATTATTTTGAAATTATTCTAAATGCATATATCTGTAGTTATACCACTACTAAACGAAGACGAATCTTTAACCGAATTATATGATTGGATTGCAAGCGTTATGCAATCCAATCATTTTTCTTATGAAATTATATTTATTGATGATGGTAGTACTGATAATTCATGGCAAATAATCTCGCATCTTTCAAGTAAAAATAAATCTGTAAAAGGCATACGCTTTTTAAGAAATTTTGGAAAATCGCAAGCCTTACACGCTGGGTTCGATAAAGCTCAAGGTCAAGTAGTAATTACCATGGATGCCGACTTGCAAGATAGCCCAGATGAAATCCCTGAACTTTACAATATGATTACCAAAAACGGTTACGATTTGGTATCTGGTTGGAAAAAAAAACGTTACGACTCTGTTATTAGCAAAAACATTCCATCGAAACTATTTAATTGGGCTGCCAGAAAAACATCTGGTGTTAAACTAAATGATTTTAACTGTGGCCTTAAAGCTTACAAAAAAGATGTTGTTAAAAACATTGATGTTAATGGAGAAATGCATCGTTACATTCCTGTTTTATCTAAAAATGCCGGCTTTAGCAAAATTGGAGAAAAAGTTGTGCAACACCAAGCGCGAAAATACGGAGAAACAAAATTTGGCATGAATAGATTTATACACGGCTTTTTAGATTTAATTACCATTTGGTTTCTATCGCGTTTTGCCAAAAGTCCTATGCATTTATTTGGCGCTTTAGGGTTTATTATGTTTGCCATAGGCTTCACCTTTGCTGCTTACTTAGGCATAGATAAATTATTTTTAAACCCTACAGGAAGACTAATAACCCAAAGACCACAATTTTACATAGCTCTTTCTACAATGATTATTGGAACACAATTTTTTGTTGCAGGATTCTTAGGAGAACTCATTTTACGTAATAAAACAGATAAAAAAAGATACCAAATTAAAGAAGAATCTAATTTATAGTTAACTTCTTTAAAATTAACCTAAATACAAGCTTTAACAAGTAATGAATTTCTTATTTTTGTTTCTATAAAACTGACAATATGATACACATTGATCCGAAGATTTTAGACCGAATTAACTCATGGCTAACACCTACTTTTGATGAAGATACGCAAACCACTATTAAAAACAGTATTGCTAATAACCCTAAAGACATTCAAGAAAGTTTTTATAAAGATTTAGAGTTTGGAACTGGCGGAATGAGAGGTATCATGGGCGTTGGCACAAATCGTATAAACAAATACACACTAGGAAAAAGCACACAAGGCCTAAGCAACTATTTGCATAAACAATTTCCAAATGAAACACCTAAAGCTGTAATTGCTTTTGATTGTAGACATAATAGTAAAACACTAGCAAAAGTTGTTGCCGATGTATTTTCGGCTAATGGTATTGAAGTGTATTTATTTGAAGATTTACGAGCTACTCCAGAGTTATCGTTTGCTGTTAAACATTTAAATTGCCATTGCGGTATAGTTTTAACGGCATCGCATAACCCACCAGAATATAATGGTTATAAAGTATATTGGCAAGATGGCGGGCAGTTAGTACCACCTCATGACGGTGAGGTAATTAGCCTAATTAACAACATCGAGTACTCTAACATAAAATTTGAAGCCAACAACAATCTAATACACTACATTGGAAAAGAAGTTGATGATACCTTTATTAATGCATCTGTTAAAAACGGAAGTGTTGGAGCAACCCAACAAGCTAAAAACAACTTAAAAATTGTTTTCACATCGCTACACGGAACATCAATAACTGCTGTACCTGAAACTTTAAAACGTGCCGGATACAAAAACGTTTCAATTGTAAAAGAACAAGAAGTACCAGATGGCGGTTTTCCAACAGTTAAATCGCCTAACCCCGAAGAACCTGCAGCTCTAAAAATGGCTTTAGAGCTTGCCGAAAAAGAAAACGCAGATATTGTTATTGGCACCGATCCGGATTGTGATAGATTAGGTGTTGCAGTAAGAAATTCTGAAGGAAACCTACAATTACTAAACGGTAACCAAACCATGGTAATGATGGTAGATTTCTTATTAAAAAAATGGAAATCTGAAGATAAAATAAAAGGAAAAGAATTTATAGCAACCACTATAGTATCTACACCTATGCTTACAAAACTTGCCGAGGCCTACCAAGTTGAAAACAAAATTGTTTTAACCGGTTTTAAATGGATTGCAAAACTAATAAAAGACTATCCAGAGCTTAACTTTATTGGTGGCGGCGAAGAAAGTTTTGGTTTTATGGTAGGCGATTTTGTAAGAGATAAAGATGCTGTTACCTCTACGTTATTAGCTTGCGAAATTGCAGCAATAGCCAAATCTAACGGCAGCTCGTTTTACAACGAACTTGTTAAACTTTATGTAGAACATGGATGCTATAAAGAAAAATTAATTGCATTAACTAAAAAAGGTATTGAAGGTGCTGAAGAAATTAAACAAATGATGACAGATGCTCGAGAAAACCCTCTTAAAATAGTTAATGGATCTAAAGTTGTAAAAATTGAAGATTACGATTCTGCAACCTCAAAAGATATGCTTACAGGTAAAAACACCGCGCTAGACATACCAAAATCTAACGTTATTATTTACTATACTGAAGACGGAAGCCAAGTAGCTTTAAGACCAAGTGGAACAGAGCCTAAAATAAAATTTTATGTGAGTGTAAATTCTAAATTAGATTCTATTGAAAACTTTAAAACCACAGAAACTACTTTAGACTCTAAAGCCGAAACCATTTTAAAAGACATGAATCTCATTTAATGAGCCACTTTACAAATATATTAAGGTACGCTAAACCTTATAAGAATTATGCTATAGGACACGTTATTTCTAACGTGTTTTATGCTTTATTTGGTACACTTTCTTTTATTGCATTAAAGCCTATGCTTGATGTTATTTTCGACAAAGAAAAAAAAGTACCAAATTCTATACCTGAATATACCGGACTTAATAATATTGACGATTTTGCTGAAAACTACCTCATCTATCAAATGGATATTTTTACTGGCGGAGATAAAGCAAAAGCATTGGTATTTGTAATAGGTTTAATTATATCTATGTTTATTCTTAAAAACATAGCTGGCTATCTAGCCAATTATTTTTTAGTTTTTTTACGAAATGGAGTTATTAAAGACATACGCGATCAAGTATACAAAAAAACGGTAGAACTCCCATTATCCTTCTTTTCAGAACAAAAAAAAGGAGATATTATAGCTCGTGTTACAGGCGATGTTAACGACCTTCAATACTCTTTTTTACCTGTTCTAGAACTCATGGTAAGAGAACCCCTAACCATACTTTTTACTATAGTTGCAATGCTGTACATAAGCACGCAATTAACATTATTTGTATTTATTTTTATTCCAATAATGGGATTTATAATTTCAAGAATAGGAAAAAGTTTAAAACGAAAATCTGGACGGGTACAAAAAGAACAAGGTGTTTTTCTATCTACTTTAGAAGAAACATTAACAGGCTTACGCATAATTAAAGGGTTTAATGCAGAAGAAATATTTTATAAAAGGTTTCAAGCATCAACCGATAGGTTTTATAATTTTTCAAATAAACTATTAAACCGTCAAAATTTAGCATCACCAACAAGCGAAATCCTAGGTATTTTCATGATTTCCGGCATTCTATGGTACGGCGGTAATTTAATATTAACAGGCCATTCAAATACAGACTTAGAAGGTAGCACATTTTTAGTTTATTTGGGCCTAGCCTATAATATTCTTACGCCTGCAAAAGCTATAACGCGAGGCATATATAATATTAAAAAAGGAGGAGCTGCTGCAGAACGTATTCAAGAAATTATAGACTCGCCAAACCCTATAAAAGATAAACCAAACGCTATACAATTAACAAATTTTAATAACAAAATAGACTTCAACAACATATCATTCAAATACGAAGACGAGTATGTTTTAAAAGATTTCTCGTTAACCATTCCTAAAGGGCAAACAGTAGCATTAGTTGGTCAATCTGGTAGCGGAAAATCTACAATTGCCAATTTAATAACACGCTTTTACCACGTTAGCAAAGGAAATATATTAATTGATGGCACTAATATTAATGATTTAACCACAACCTCGCTAAGGCAACAACTCGGTATTGTTACCCAAGATGCTATTTTATTTAATGAAAGCATAGCAAATAATTTAAAATTAGGTAAACCAGAAGCAACAAATCAAGAAATTATAGAAGCCTTAAAAATTGCAAATGCTTGGGAATTTGTAAAAGATTTACCTGAAGGTATAAATACAAATATTGGAGACGCAGGCAATAAACTCTCAGGAGGCCAAAAACAACGACTAAGCATTGCCAGAGCCGTGCTAAAAAGCCCACCAATTTTAATTTTAGACGAAGCAACATCTGCCTTAGACACCGAAAGCGAACGTGTGGTTCAAGAAGCTTTAAATAACATGATGAAAAACAGAACATCAATAGTTATAGCACATAGGCTTTCAACAATTCAAAATGCAAACAATATTGTTGTTCTAAATAAAGGAGAAATTGTTGAACAAGGACAACACGACCACCTTATTGCAAAAAAAGGCGTTTATAAAAAACTAGTAGATATGCAAAGCTTTGAATAAATACTAAATAACATATACATTGAAATACAAAAAAGGATAGAATTTGGGGACTTCTATCCTTTTTTTTTAGTTTTTGTTAGACATGGGGACGACTAACAACATAAGTAGGTTTCTGTTACAAACATAAAACATAAAACTTTATCCTACAAGAAAAAATACACTTAATCGTAATTAAATTACATTTCATCGATAACAAAACAAATAACTCTCTAAAAATCAACCTCTTAAAAAACAGATAAAAACAACAAAAAAACCATTAAACTTTTAGTATATTTAATAGTCTAAAGAGAAAACAATTGTTAGTGATTAATGAAGAACAGCTCTTAGAACAGCTAAAATCTAAAACCCATAAAAACCAAGCTTTTAAAGTGTTACTAAACCTTTATAAAGAACGCTTATATTGGCATATACGCAACATTGTAAAATCTCACGACGATACAGATGATGTACTACAAAATACATTTATAAAAATTTTTAAAAATATAGATAACTTTAAAGGCGATAGTAAATTATTTTCATGGATGTATAGAATAGCAACAAACGAATCTATAACCTATATAAACAAAAAAGCAAAACGTCTACAAATAAGTAATGAAGAAGTACAAAAACTAACCATAAACAATTTAACTTCTGATGTTTATTTTGAAGGCGATGAAATTCAATTAAAGTTGCAACAAGCCATAGCAACATTACCAGAAAAACAACAATTAGTATTTAACATGAAATATTTTGAAGATTTAAAATACAAAGACATATCAGAAATACTAGAAACTAGCGAAGGCGCTTTAAAAGCATCATACCATATTGCAGTAAAAAAAATTGAAGCCTATTTAACTCAAAATTAAACCTTTCGGTTTCATTTAAGTCAAATAAGTAACAGTAAAAAAAATGAAAAACAAAAAATTACATCATATTAATTCATCAGGTTTTAAAAGCCCTAAAAATTATTTTGAATCGTTTGATAATAAAATATTTGATAAACTAAACACTAAAACCCCATTAGATGAAATTAAAGATTCTGGATTTAAAGTACCAGACAATTATTTTGAATCGCTTAACCAAAACATTTTAAACAATACTATAAATAAAAACAACGCTAAAGTAATTCCGTTAATCAACAAAAAAAATATTATTTATTTATCTAGCATTGCTGCAGCTATATTATTATTATTTAATTTATCTATTTTTAACAACAAACACTCTTTTGATGGTTTAGACATTGAAACTGTTGAAAGCTACATAGAAAACGAAAACTTAAGCTCATACGAATTAGCTTCCTTATTTAACAACGAAATAATTGAAGAAGATAATATTGTAGATTATAATTTAAATGAAGACAATATAAAAGAATACCTAATTGACAATGCCGACATTGAAGCATTATTAATAGAATAAAAAAACTTAAAAATGAAAACATTACTCCCTATAATACTGCTGTTAATATCATTTAACCTAACAGCACAACATAAAAACAGAGAACAAATAAAATCTTTAAAAGTATCATTTCTAACAGAAAAATTAGACTTAACAGCCAAAGAAGCCCAAGAGTTTTGGCCAGTTTATAATGCATACGAAAAAGCCTATTATTCCATTAGGCATAATGAAATAAAAAACATTAGAAAAGAAATAAAAAGCAACCTAGACAACTTAAACAATGAAAAGGCAAAAGAATTATTACAAAAACTAAATAATGCCGAAACAAATATGCATGAATTAAGAATACGTTTTTCTAAAAATTTATTAAAAATCTTATCTCCCAAAAAAATAATCTTATTTAAAGTTGCGGAAGAGGATTTTAAACGAAAAATGTTTGACGAATATAAAAAGCGAAAAAAAGAGAAAAATTAATTTTTCTCTTTTTTTTATTATTTAAAAGTAAGCCTAGAAACCTTTCCTGCACCAGCAGCATAAGCAACAGAATCGTTTAAAAAACGTATCGTATAATATCCCTCGTCAGATAAATGCTTCCATGTTTCACCCGAATCATTAGAAAAATCAATACCTTTAAAACCAACAGCAACAAGCTCTTCACCCTTTTTACCCGGAATATATTGCACACAACTTCGGTATCCAGGATTTTTATTTTGCGCTACTAGTTGCCAAGTTTTGCCACCATCTTGAGTTCGTATTTTATTAGCCGAGTTTAATTCGGGCTTAGTATAATCGCCACCTATAGCAAAGCCATTTAAAGCATCGTAAAAATCAATCGAATAGATGCCTTCGGTTTCTTTATCTTTTACAATTGGTGTATCAAAAACCTGCCAAGTATTTCCTTTATCTGGCGAAAAGTATACGCGCCCCGTATTTGTAGCTACCCATGTACTTTCTCCAACTATTGCAATATTAGTATCGCTAGCCGCAAACGCACCTTCGTTTTCTATACCAACAGGCAATTCATCGCAAGATAATTTAGCCCAAGTATTTCCGCCATCGCGGGTAATTAATACACTTAAACACTTGTCGGTTGTATCTCCAATAGCAATGCCCTCCTCGTCATTCCAGAATTCCATAGCATCATAAAACACCTTAGGATGATGCTCTTGATAAACAATCTTATTTTTTTCAAAATCGGCATCTAAACTATATATCAAAGCAGGATTACCAATGGTAATTCCAAAACCTTTATCCTTTCTAATAGCCATAGCTCTAAAATTCAATTTAAGAGGATCTGTCGATAAATTTACTATATGATTATAAACCGTTTTATCTTTTAAAGAATCTATATGTTTAAAGGCTGCTTTTGGTAACAACATTCCAAATTTACCATTTGAAGTTAAATATACTGGAATATCAAATTCAGACCTCACAATTTCTAAAGCTCTTACATTCAATAAAGAATCTTGTAGTATTGTTTTTATTTCAACTTCATCAATTTGTCTTTTTTTTAAAACTTCTTTTTTTCCACAAGAACACAACAACACAACAGATAAAAATAATAACTTAAAGAGTTTCATATATTTTAATTTTTCATAAAAATAGAAAAGCTTTACAAATAAACAATCTAACTTTTATTAAAAAGCTAAGGTATTCCGTACAAAAATCATTAACAAAAAATACATTTATAAACGCATAAACAAATTAACAATTAAACATATAAAACGTACCTTTGCACCTTCAATAAAAACATCATGCGATTACACAGAAACCTCTGCTTTGCAGTTATAGACGGCTTAACCTTAATATTTAACGAAGACAAATATGCCGATAAAGTAATACAACAATTACTAAAACGAGATAAACGCTGGGGATCTCGCGATCGTGGTTTTGTTGCAGAAACCACATACGATATAGTACGTTGGAAACGCCTTTATGCAGAAATAGCAGAAGTTAAAGCACCTTATAACCGTGATAACTTGTGGCGTATGTTTGCTGTTTGGGCTACACTAAAAGGCATAAAACTACCAGATTGGAAATATTTTGAAAACACCCCTTTAAGAAGAATTAAAGGTAGGTTTGATGAACTTTCGCAAATTAGAAAGCTAAGAGAATCTATTCCCGACTGGATTGATGAAGTTGGTTTAGCCGAACTAGGAGAAAGCAAATGGACCAAAGAGATAGCCATGCAAAACCAACAAGCCGATGTTATTTTAAGAACAAACACACTTAAAACAACTAAAGAAAACCTACAAAACATTTTAGCCGATGTTGGTATTGAAACCGAGTTTATTAAAGGTTACAACTCTGCATTAAAACTTACAGAACGCGCCAACGTATTTGTTACTGATGCTTTTAAAAACGGATTATTTGAAGTTCAAGATGCATCATCGCAATTAGTAGCCGATTTTCTAGATGTAGCTCCAGGCATGAAAGTTGTAGATACTTGTGCAGGCGCAGGTGGTAAAACCTTACATATTGCCTCATTAATGCAAAACAAAGGGCAAATTGTTGCCATGGACATTTACGAAAGCAAACTAAAAAAACTAAAAGTAAGAGCGCGTCGTAATGGCGTACATAATGTCGATTTAAAAGTTATAGACTCAACAAAGCCCATAAAAAAGCTACACAACAAAGCAGACCGTGTATTAATTGATGCGCCGTGTTCTGGCTTAGGCGTTTTACGCAGAAACCCAGATGCTAAATGGAAACTAGAACCCGAATTTTTAAACCGTATTAGAATTACCCAACAAGAAGTATTACAGCAATACTCTAAAATGGTGAAAAATGGCGGCAAATTAGTATACGCAACATGCTCTGTATTACCATCAGAAAATCAAAACCAAGTAGAAACCTTTTTAAAGTCTGAAGCCGGTGCAAACTTCACTTTAATAAAAGACAAAAAAGTATTAGCACACGTTTCTGGTTTCGATGGGTTTTACATGGCTTTATTAGAAAAGAAAAAACAATAAACCAATATAAAAACCAAAAGCGACTTCAAGAAGTCGCTTTTTTTTATGTTTAAAACTCTTGAATAACTCAAAATTTTCGATAACATATTTAGATGAATTTACACTTAAAAAAAGTAAATTTGCACTTTCATTAAACTAACAAATCTAGATACAATGATTCATTTCTTTGGAAACGTAACCAGCAAAGTATTTGCTGTTCAAACAACAAAAGAATTATCAACTGAAACTATTTCTAAATTAACATGGCTTTTTGGCAACCAGCCTAAAATTGAACAAGCATCGCTAGATGCTTTTTTTATTGGACCTCGTGCCGCCATGATTACGCCTTGGAGTACCAATGCGGTAGAAATAACCCAAAACATGGGAATTTCTAACATTATCCGGATTGAAGAGTTTAAAACTGTAAGTGAAGATTATAGCAGTTTCGACCCCATGATTTCTGAAAAATTTAATGGGCTAAATCAAGAATCATTCACTATAAATATTCAGCCAGAACCTATTTTAAACATTAAAGATATTGCCGCTTACAACAAGCAAGAAGGCCTTTCTTTAAGTGATGAAGAAGTTGATTATTTAGAAGGTGTTTCAAAAAAAATAGGCAGACCATTAACCGACTCTGAAGTGTTTGGATTCTCTCAAGTTAATTCAGAACATTGTCGCCATAAAATTTTTAATGGAACTTTTGTAATTGATGGAGAAGAAAAACCAACATCACTTTTCAAATTAATTAAAGAAACATCGAAACAAAACCCTAACGATATTGTATCGGCATATAAAGACAATGTGGCATTTATAAAAGGCCCTAAAGTAGAACAGTTTGCTCCAAAACGTGCCGATATTCCAGACTATTACACGACTGAAGATTTTGATTCTGTAATCTCGCTTAAAGCAGAAACACACAATTTCCCAACAACTGTAGAGCCATTTAACGGTGCTGCAACAGGTTCTGGTGGCGAAATTAGAGACCGACTTGCTGGAGGAAAAGGCTCTTTACCATTAGCAGGTACAGCCGTATACATGACGTCTTATTCTAGATTAGAAGAAAACCGCCCTTGGGAAAATGGTGTTGCAGAACGCGATTGGCTATACCAAACACCAATGGATATTTTAATTAAAGCATCAAACGGCGCTTCAGACTTTGGTAACAAATTTGGGCAACCCTTAATTTGTGGTTCTGTTTTAACTTTCGAGCACGAAGAAGATGCCAGAAAACTTGGTTTCGATAAAGTAATTATGCAAGCCGGTGGTATTGGTTATGGCAAACAAAACCAAGCCATAAAAGACACACCGAAAACTGGCGATAAAATTGTAATTCTAGGAGGCGAAAACTACCGTATTGGTATGGGAGGTGCAGCAGTTTCATCGGCCGATACTGGTGCCTTTGCTTCTGGCATAGAACTAAATGCCGTACAACGCTCTAACCCCGAAATGCAAAAACGAGCTGCTAATGCTGTTCGTGGCATGGTTGAAAGTGATGAGAACTTCATTGTTTCCATTCATGATCATGGTGCAGGTGGACACCTAAACTGTTTATCAGAATTGGTTGAAGATACTGGCGGAAAAATAGATTTAGATGCGCTTCCTGTAGGCGACCCAACACTTTCTGACAAAGAGATTATTGGTAACGAATCGCAAGAACGCATGGGCTTAGTAATTGCAGAAAAGCACATTAAAACACTTAATAAAATTGCAGAACGCGAACGCTCGCCAATGTACACAGTAGGCAATGTTACTGGCGACAACCGATTTACTTTCCAATCTAAAACCAAAGGCAATAAACCTATGGATTTAGCCATGGCAGATATGTTTGGTAGCTCGCCAAAAACTGTAATGACCGATAAAACTGTAAAAAGAAACTATAGCAATGTTACTTACAACTCTGACGATTTCTATAAGTATTTAGACCAAGTACTTCAACTAGAAGCAGTAGCTTGTAAAGATTGGCTAACAAATAAAGTAGACCGATGCGTTGGTGGTAAAGTAGCAAAACAACAATGTGTTGGCCCTTTGCATATACCACTAAACAACGTTGGTGTTATGGCGCTAGATTTTAAAGGCAAAGAAGGCATAGCAACTTCTATTGGCCACTCTCCTATCTCAGGATTAATAAACCCAATTGCTGGAAGCAGAAACTCTATTACAGAATCGTTAACCAATATTATCTGGGCACCTTTAAAAGATGGATTAAAATCGGTTTCTCTATCTGCTAACTGGATGTGGCCATGTAAAAACGAAGGTGAAGATGCGCGTTTATACGAAGCCGTTCAAGCCATTTCGGAATTTTCAATAGATTTAGGAATTAATGTACCTACAGGAAAGGATTCTCTTTCTATGAAACAAAAATATCCTAATGAAGATGTTATTTCTCCAGGCACAGTAATTATTTCGGCGGCAGCCAACTGCAACGATATTTCAAAAGTTGTAGAGCCTGTGTTTAATAAAAACGGTGGTGATATATATTACTTAAACATATCGCAAGATAATTTTAAATTAGGAGGAAGCTCTTTTGCTCAAGTACTAAATAAAATTGGTAAAGAAACCCCTAATGTAAAAGACGCTGCCTATGTTAAAACCGTATTTAACACCATTCAAAATTTAATAAAAAACGAACAAATTATTGCTGGACACGATGTGGCTTCTGGCGGATTAATTACAACCCTTTTAGAAATGTGTTTTGCCGATAATAATTTAGGAGCAGAACTAGATGTTACAGCTTTAAACGAAAAAGATTCATTAAAATTATTATTTGCCGAAAACTCAGGAATTGTAATTCAAGCTAAAAACAACTCTATAGAACACGTTTTATCTGAAGCTAATATAGAATTTTTCAACATAGGTAAAGTAACTATAAGCGACACATTAAGCCTTATAAACCATGCAGAAGTTTTTACCATGACAGTTTCGCGTTTACGTGATATTTGGTATAAAACATCATATTTATTAGACGAAAAACAAACAGCCAATGGCTTAGCAAAAACTCGTTTTAATAATTATAAAAACCAACCTTTACAATACATTTTCCCTAAACATTTTACAGGAAAACTCGCTAAAAATACAGGAACAAGACCAAAAGCTGCTATACTTCGAGAAAAAGGAAGTAACTCTGAACGCGAAATGGCAAATGCCATGTATTTAGCTGGTTTCGATGTAAAAGACGTTCATATGACAGATTTAATAACAGGCAGAGAAACCCTTGAAGACATTCAGTTTCTAGGTGCTGTTGGCGGTTTTTCTAATTCAGATGTTTTAGGCTCTGCAAAAGGTTGGGCAGGCGCTATTAAATATAATGATAAAGCCAATAAAGCCATTAAAAATTTCTTTAAAAGAGAAGATACTTTATCTGTAGGTATTTGTAATGGTTGTCAATTATTCATGGAGTTAGAAGAGATTAATCCAGACCACGAAGTTCATGGTAAAATGCTTCACAACAACTCGCAAAAACACGAAAGCGCATTTACTTCAGTAAAAATACAAGAAAACAATTCTGTTATGCTTTCTACACTTGCAGGATCGACATTAGGTGTTTGGATTTCGCATGGCGAAGGAAAATTTAATTTACCATATACAGAAGACAAATATCATATTGTTGCAAAATATGGCTATGAAAACTATCCGCACAATCCAAATGGATCAGATTTTAACACAGCCATGATGTGTGATAAAACAGGACGCCATTTAGTAACCATGCCACATATAGAGCGTTCTACTTTCCAATGGAATTGGGCAAATTACCCAGAAGGACGAAAAGACGAAGTATCGCCTTGGCTTGAAGCCTTTATAAATGCTAGACTTTGGATTGAAAACAAATAATAAATATTTTACTTTATAAAAATTAAAATATTTACACAACCTTAAAAACATCGACAAATCCGCATTTAACACAGATTAAATGCGGATTTTTTCGCATTTTTTTCTTACATTTGAAAAAATTTAACCCTTTTTAATTATGAAAAAAATTCTACTTACACTTTTATGCTGTTATACAGCATTTACATTTGCACAAACCACATTAAACCCTGGAGATATTATGTTTGTGGGGCTTAACGCCGATCCTGCTGGATCACCAACAGCCGATGAGTTTAATATTTTATTTTTAGAACCTGTAACAGTAGGTACAGAAATCTACTTTACCGATATGGGCTACACAGGAAACTCGGCACCTTACTTTCAACAAAACGCAAATAATGGTTGCCCTTCTGATACAGGAAATAACGGAGCCGTTAGCGATGGCATGGTAAAATGGACCGCAACCAGTACTGTTACTGCTGGAAGTCAATTAGTAATTCGAGTAAGAATTGATGGTGTAAGTGGTGCCACAAGCAATATAGGCACAGTAGCTGTTGTAGTTAACCCACAAGGTCAAAATTATGCTATGAGTCTTTCAAGTGGCGGAGAAGCTGTACATGCGTTTCAAGGCACAATTAATGGTAGCAACCAAGTTACATCTGCTAACATGCTTGCTTCCATACATTACGACGACGGTGCTTGGGATGCCACACTAACCACATGCCAATTCACCTCTTCTGCTTCAGAAGACCCTGCAACAGGCTACGAGGTTGAATACGGAGCAATCCACTACGATAACGGCTATTACTCTGGCGACATGACTTTAGAAAAAAGCGCACTACAAGCAGCTATTTTAGATATTTCTAACTGGACAAGAAGCAATACAGAAACCTATACATTTCCAATAACAAGCACATTAAGCAACACCAATTTAAGTCTAGAAAAAGATTTTAAAATGTACCCTAACCCAACCTCTAATATGGTTTACGTTAACTCTAATGTGTCAACAATCACCATTTATAATTCACTAGGAAAAGCTGTTTTAGAAACTAAAAACAATGCATTTTCAACAAAATCCTTAAGTTCTGGTATTTACGTAGTAAAAATTGAAGATTACACAAATAATAGAACAGCTGTAAAAAAATTGATAAAAAAATAATAGATTTAAAAGCATAGGATAAATGTTTATTACAAACGTTAAACCTATTGAAATTAAATATTTTACAAAAATCTAATAATAAAAAGGAGCTATCCATAAAGTTTAGCTCCTTTTTTTATATTATTTGAAATTCTGATTATATTTCATACTTTGCATCCTACTAATGAAAAAGTAAAAATGACAGAAGTAACTAGACTATTCGATTTTCCTTACCACCAGTTAAAAAACAACCCTAACAATGCAGCTTTAGTAACAAAGTATAATGGCGAGTGGATAAAAACATCTACGCAAGAATATATTGATAAAGCAAATGCAATAAGTAGAGCATTATTAAAACTTGGTGTAAATAAAAACGATAAAATTGCTTTAATTTCTACCACAAATAGAACCGAATGGAATATTATGGATATTGGCATACTACAAACTGGTGCACAAAACATTCCAATATACCCAACAATAAGTGCCGAAGATTATGAGTATGTTTTAAATCATAGCGAGTCTATTTATTGCTTTGTTTCAGACGAAGAAGTTTTAGAGAAAGTAAATAAAGTAAAAAAGAATACTTCTATTAAAGAAGTCTACTCATTTAACAAAATTGATGGCTGCAAGCACTATTCTGAATTATTAGAACTTGGCAAAGACACACTAAACCAAGACGAAGTTGAAGCTAGAAAAAACGATGTTAAACCATCAGATTTAGCAACCATTATATACACTTCAGGAACCACAGGAAAACCAAAAGGCGTAATGCTATCTCATTGGAATATAACTAGTAATGCGCTAGACAGCTCTCCAAGAGTGCCTTTTAAAGAAGGTACAACAACAAAAGTTTTAAGCTTTTTACCTATATGCCATGTTTTTGAGCGTGTATTAATATACGTTTATCAATATGCTGGCAACTCTATATATTATGCAGAAGCCATAGATAAAATTGGAGATAATGCTAAAGAAATTAAACCTAACATGATGAGTGTTGTGCCTAGGTTACTAGAAAAAGTCTATGATAAAATTATGGCTAAAGCCGAAGAATTAACAGGCATAAAAAAAGCCTTATTCTATTGGGCAGTAAGTTTAGGAGAAATATGGGAACCTTATAAAAAAAATGGGGCATGGTATGAGTTAAAACTTAGTATAGCCAACAAACTTATTTTTAGTAAATGGAGAGAAGCACTAGGTGGCGAGCTGCATACTATGGTATCTGGTAGCGCAGCACTACAACCTCGCCTAACACGAATTTTTTCGGCAGCTGGTATGCAAGTTATGGAAGGTTACGGGTTAACAGAAACATCTCCTGTTGTATCTGTAGGTAAATATGCAGATAACATGTTTAAAGTAGGATGTGTTGGTATTCCAATTAACAATGTAGAAGTTAAAATTGCAGATGATGGAGAAATATTAATAAAAGGACCAAACGTAATGCTAGGCTATTATAAAGACCCAGAAAAAACAGAAAGTGTAATGACTGGCAATTATTTTCATACAGGCGATAAAGGAGAAATTGATGCCGATGGTTTCTTAAAAATTACTGGCCGTAAAAAAGAAATGTTTAAAACCTCTGGAGGAAAATATATAATCCCAACGCTTCTAGAAAACGAACTTAAGCAATCTCGCTTCATAGAACAAATAATGGTTATTGGCGAAGGCGAAAAAATGCCAGCCGCATTAATTCAGCCTAATTTCGAATTTATTCAAGAATGGATAGAACGAAAAAAACTATCTATAGAAAACTCATACGAAGACATTTGCAATTCAGAAATCATTCAAGCTAGAATTCAAAAAGAAGTTGATGCCTGTAATAAAAAGTTTGGAAAATGGGAACAAATTAAACGTTTTGAATTAACCCCAGACATTTGGTCTATAGATTCTGGTCACCTTACACCAACCATGAAAATGAAAAGAGCCATAATTAAAAACATGTATTCAGAATTAATTGAAAAAATTTATAGGCCATCTTAAAACTCATTCCTAAAAAAATATAAACAATACAAATAAGCTATTTTTTTTAAAATTTATTATGCATGCATAATAAATTTTTCATATATTTGAACTCATCAACAAAAATATATGAAAGACAAAACCATAGATTACATATTAAGAACCACTTGGTTAGCGGTTCAAAAAATGTATAACGAAGAAGCTTTAAAATTTGGAAGCACTATGGCAACTGGTTTTACTCTACTAAGTATAGACCGAGAAAAAGGCACCCCATCAACTGCATTAGGTCCAAAAATGGGTATGGAAGCTACTAGTTTATCCAGAATATTAAAAACCATGGAAAAAAAAGGGCTAATAACCAGAAGGCCAAACCCTAATGACGGTCGTGGTGTAATAATAAGTCTTACCAATTTTGGTTTAGAAAAAAGAGAATACTCAAAAGAAAAAGTATTGTTATTTAATGAAGCTATTAAAAGTAATATTTCGAAAGAAAAATTAAAACACTTTTACGAAGTAGCCGAAGTTATTAATGATATGGTTTGTAATAAAAAAATATACAATCAAACGGATAGTTAAAAAATGAGCAAACGTAGAATTAAAAAAATAGCCATTATTGGCTCAGGAATTATGGGAAGCGGTATTGCTTGCCATTTCGCCAACATAGGTGTTGATGTTTTATTGTTAGACATTGTGCCTAGAGAATTAAATGACAAAGAAAAAGCCAAAGGCTTAACTTTACAAGACAAAGCAGTTAGAAATAGACTAGTAAATGAAGCCTTAACAGCATCTTTAAAATCTAAGCCCTCTCCTATTTATCATCAAAGCTTTGCAAAACGAATTACAACCGGAAACCTTGAAGACGATATTGCAAAAGTAAAAGATGTCGATTGGATTATGGAAGTTGTTGTAGAGCGTTTAGATATTAAACAGCAAGTTTTCGAAAAACTAGAAAAATATAGAACCCCTGGCACCTTAATTACAAGTAACACTTCGGGTATTCCTATTAAATTTATGAGCGAAGGCCGTTCAGATGATTTTCAAAAACATTTCTGTGGTACTCACTTTTTTAACCCTGCTCGTTATTTAAAATTATTTGAAATTATTCCTGGTCCAAAAACAGACCAATCGGTTTTAGAGTTTTTAAACGGATATGGAGAACAATTCTTAGGCAAAACCTCTGTAATAGCAAAAGATACACCTGCCTTTATAGGAAACAGAATTGGTATTTTTAGTATTCAAAGCTTATTCCATACTGTTAAAGATTTAGATTTAACAATAGAAGAAGTAGACAAACTATCTGGCCCCGTAATTGGACGCCCAAAATCTGCAACTTTTAGAACTGTAGATGTTGTAGGACTAGACACACTAGTTCATGTAGCAAATGGAATAAGAGAAAACTGCCCTAATGACGAACGTTTAGAGCTTTTTAAATTACCTAACTTCATTAATACAATGATGGAGAATAAATGGTTAGGTAGCAAAACAGGTCAAGGTTTTTACAAAAAACACGTTTCGGCTGATGGTAAAAAAGAAATTTTATCGTTAGACTTAAATACATTAGAATATCGTCCATCAAAACGTGCAAAGTTTGCCACTTTAGAATTAACAAAATCTATTGATAAAGTAGTAGATCGCTTTAAAGTACTAGTAAAAGGAAAAGATAAAGCAGGAGAGTTTTACAGAAAAAGTTTTGCTGCATTATTTGCTTACGTATCAAATAGAATTCCTGAAATAACAGACGATTTATATAAAATTGATGATGCCATGAAAGCTGGCTTTGGTTGGGAACACGGTCCTTTTCAAATATGGGATGCCATTGGTGTTGAAGCCGGAATAGAAATCATGAAAGCAGAAGGCTTACAACCAAATGCTTGGGTAAACGATATGTTGGCATCTGGAAGCTCATCATTTTATACAGTAAAAAATGGAGCATCATACGCTTACGATATTCCTAAAAAATCTCAAGAAAAAATACCAGGTCAAGACAGCTTTATCATATTAGACAACATTAGAAAATCTAACGAAGTATTTAAAAACTCTGGTGTTGTTGTTGAAGATTTAGGCGATGGCATACTTAATGTAGAATTCCAATCTAAGATGAATACTATTGGCGGCGATGTACTTGCAGGATTAAATAAAGCCATCGATATAGCCGAAAAAGATTTTGCCGGATTAGTAGTAGGTAACCAAGGTGCAAACTTCTCTGTTGGTGCAAATATCGGAATGATTTTCATGATGGCTGCAGAACAAGAATATGACGAGCTTAACGGAGCCATTAAATACTTCCAAGACACCATGATGCGTATGCGCTATTCCTCTATTCCAACAATATCGGCACCACACGGTATGTCTTTAGGTGGCGCTTGCGAACTATCAATGCATGCCGATAAAGTTGTAGCCGCAGCCGAAACATATATGGGATTAGTAGAGTTTGGTGTTGGCGTAATTCCTGGTGGTGCAGGATCTAAAGAAATGGCTTTAAGAGCATCAGACACTTTTAGAAAAGGAGATGTACAACTAAATACATTGCAAGAATATTTCTTAACAATAGGAATGGCAAAAGTATCAACATCTGCTTACGAAGCCTTTGATTTAGGAGTCCTACAAAAAGGTAAAGATATCGTTGTAGTTAATAAAGATCGCCAAATAGCAGTTGCAAAACAACACGCCAAATTAATGGCAGACATTGGCTACACACAACCCGTAAAACGTACCGATGTAAAAGTACTTGGTAAACAAGCTTTAGGTATGTTTTTAGTAGGAACCGACTCTATGAAAGACTCTAATTATATAAGCGAACACGACATGAAAATTGCAAACAAACTAGCTTATGTTATGGCTGGTGGCGATTTATCTGAGCCTACTTTAGTAAGCGAACAATATTTATTGGATTTAGAACGAGAAGCTTTCCTTTCGCTTTGTACAGAACGTAAAACGTTAGAAAGAATTCAACACATGTTAACCAAAGGAAAACCGTTACGTAATTAAAAATTACTAAGCAATTAACCTTTAGCTTTTAGCTAGGGGTAGTTATAATGTATAATTTTTAGACGCTAATAGCCAAAAGCTACTAGCCAAAAGCATAAAATATGAAAACAGCATATATAGTAAAAGCATACAGAACCGCAGTTGGTAAAGCACCAAAAGGCGTGTTCCGTTTTAAAAGAACCGATGAATTGGCTGCCGAAACCATCAAATATATGATGAAGGAATTGCCAAATCTAGACCCAAAACGTATTGACGATGTTATAGTTGGCAATGCTATGCCAGAAGGTTCTCAAGGATTAAACATGGCCCGTTTAATCTCTCTAATGGGGTTAAATGTTATTGATGTTCCTGGAGTTACTGTAAATCGATTTTGCTCATCTGGTGTAGAAACCATAGGAATGGCTACAGCAAAAATTCAAGCTGGTATGGCAGATTGTATTATAGCTGGAGGTGCAGAAAGTATGAGTAGTGTTCCAATGACTGGTTTTAAACCCGAATTAAATTATGATGCCATTGTAAAAGCTGGGCATGAAGATTATTATTGGGGCATGGGTAATACTGCCGAAGCTGTAGCAAAACAATTTAAAGTATCTAGAGAAGATCAAGATGAATTTGCTTACAACTCGCACATGAAAGCATTAAAAGCACAAGCCGAAAATCGTTTTCAAGATCAAATTGTTCCAATTGAAGTAGAACAAACCTATATCGATTCCAACGGAAAAAAAGCAACTAAGTCTTATACTGTAACTAAAGATGAAGGGCCACGTAAAGGAACTAACAAAGAAGCCTTAGCTAAACTAAGAGCTGTTTTTGCAGCAGGCGGAAGCGTAACTGCCGGAAATTCTTCACAAATGAGTGACGGAGCAGCATTTGTAATGGTAATGAGTGAAGACATGGTAAAAGAACTAGGTTTAGAGCCCGTTGCCAGAATGGTTAACTATGCAGCAGCTGGTGTAGAACCTCGCATTATGGGAATAGGCCCAGTAAAAGCCATTCCAAAAGCATTAAAACAAGCAGGTTTAAAACAAGACGATTTATCGCTTATTGAATTAAATGAAGCCTTTGCCTCACAATCTATAGCAGTAATTCGAGAATTAAACTTAAACCCAGATATCATTAACGTAAACGGGGGTGCCATAGCACTTGGACATCCATTAGGATGCACAGGAGCAAAACTATCTGTACAACTTTTTGATGAAATGCGTAAGCAAGACATGAAAGGCAAATATGGTGCTGTAACCATGTGTGTTGGTACGGGTCAAGGTGCTTGTGGAATATTCGAATTTTTAAACTAAAAAACTTAATACAATACAATAAAAATGGAAGCAACAGAAAAAGATATCCTTCGCGGAGGTCAATTCTTAGTAAAAGAAACAAATTGTGAAGATGTGTTTACTCCAGAAGATTTTTCTGAAGAACAAAACATGATGAAAGATTCTGTAATGGAATTTAATGATAGAGAAATTATACCTCACAAAACACGTTTTGAAGCTAAAGATTACGCTTTAACAGAAGACGTTATGCGTAAAGCAGGAGATATGGGCTTTTTAAGCGTTGCTGTTCCTGAAGCTTATGGCGGAATGGGAATGGGGTTTGTATCAACCGTATTAACTTGCGATTATATTTCTTCTGGAACAGGATCTTTTAGCACGGCATTTGGCGCGCATACAGGAATTGGTACCATGCCAATTACACTTTACGGAACAGAAGAACAAAAACAAAAATATGTACCTAAATTAGCTTCTGGCGAGTGGTTTGGTGCTTATTGTTTAACCGAACCAGGAGCAGGATCTGATGCTAATTCTGGAAAAACAACAGCCGAACTATCTGCAGATGGCAAAACCTATAAAATTAACGGTCAAAAAATGTGGATCTCAAATGCAGGATTCTGTAGTTTAATGATTGTTTTTGCTCGTATTGAAGACGATAAAAATATAACAGGTTTTATAGTAGAGTACGATGCAGCAAATCCAAACGGTATTGTTTTAGGCGAAGAAGAACACAAATTAGGTATTCGTGCATCATCAACACGTCAAGTATTTTTTAACGATACCGTAGTACCAGCAGAAAATATGCTAGCTGGTCGTGGCGAAGGTTTTAAAATAGCCATGAATGCATTAAACGTTGGGCGTATTAAATTAGCTGCAGCTTGTTTAGATTCTCAAAGAAGAATTTTAAGCACAGCAGTAAATTATGCCAACGAACGTAAACAATTTAAAACACCAATTGCAGATTTTGGTGCTATTAAAACAAAATTAGCAGAAATGGCAACTAGTGCTTATGCTGGCGAATCTGCAACATATAGAGCCGCTAAAAATATTGAAGATAGAATTGCTTTACGCGAAGCTGCTGGAAACTCTCATCAAGAAGCAGAACTTAAAGGTGTAGAAGAATACGCCATAGAATGTTCTATTCTTAAAGTGGCCGTTTCAGAAGATGTACAAAATGCTGCCGATGAAGGTATTCAGATTTTTGGTGGCATGGGATTCTCTGAAGAAACACCAATGGAAGCAGCTTGGAGAGATGCACGTATAGCTAGAATATATGAAGGAACAAACGAAATTAACAGAATGTTAGCCGTTGGTATGCTTGTAAAAAAAGCTATGAAAGGTCATGTTGATTTATTAGGGCCTGCACAAAAAGTACAGGAAGAGTTAATGGGTATTCCTTCGTTTGAAACACCAGACTATTCTGAATTATTTTCTGAAGAAAAAGAAATGATTAAGAAACTAAAGAAAACCTTCTTAATGGTAGCCGGTGGTGCTGTTCAAAAATACGGTCCTAAATTAGAAGACCATCAACAACTGTTAATTGCAGCCGCAGATATTTTAATTGAAATATATATGGCAGAGTCTGCTATATTAAGAACAGAGAAAAACGTAAAACGTACTAGCGAAAAAGAGCAATCTGCACAAATTGCTATGGCAAAATTATATTTATATCATGCAGTAGATATTGTAGAAGAAAAAGGAAAAGAAAGTATAATTTCATTTGCCGAAGGCGATGAGCAACGCATGTTACTTATGGGGCTAAAGCGTTTTACAAAATACACTAACTATCCAGATATTGTAGATTTACGTATAGAAATAGCTGAAAAAGTTAAAGCAGAAAACAAGTACTGTTTTTAATTAAAACAGGACAATATTGAAGAGTGACTAATTCAATTTTTTAAAAAACGCTTCGAATTAATTTTCGAGGCGTTTTTTTTTGACTATTTTTAAAACAAAATTTTACAGCATGTTTAAACAAACGCTACGAGCACTAGTATTTTTCACTTTATCATTATCATTCAACGCTTTAAGCGCACAAAGCCTGTTAACTCAAAAAAATACTTTTACAAGGCAGGATACTTTACGAGGCAGTATTACACCAGAACGCGAATGGTGGGATTTAACCTATTACCATTTAGATATAAAAGTCGATCCAGAAAAAAAGTTTATCTCTGGAAAAAACACTATTCAGTACAAAGTATTAAAGCAAGATTCTGTACTTCAAATTGATTTACAACCACCAATGCAATTGTTAAAAGCCGTACAAAATGGCAAAACACTAAATATAAAACATGATGGTAATGCGCATTTCATTTCACTATTAGACAACCAAAATGTTAATGAAATAAATAATTTAGAAGTATATTATGAAGGGCACCCAAAAGAAGCTGTACGTGCGCCTTGGGATGGTGGAATTTCTTGGAAAAAAGACAAAAACGGAAATCATTTTATAGCTTCATCTTGTCAAGGTTTAGGCGCTAGTGTCTGGTGGCCGTGTAAAGACCATATGTATGATGAAGTTGATAGTATGAAAATTAGCGTAAATGTACCTAGTAAGCTAACAAACGTATCCAATGGTAGACTTAGACTTGTTGAACGTATTGGAGATACAAAAACTTTTCATTGGGTAGTAAAAAACCCAATAAACAATTATGGTGTAAACATAAATATTGGCGATTATGTTAACTTCTCTGAAGTTTATGATGGTATGGCAGGAAATTTAGATTTAGATTATTATGTATTAAGCTATAACCTAGAAAAAGCTAAAGAACAATTTAAACAAGTACCTATGATGCTAAAAGCTTTCGAGCATTGGTTTGGTCAATATCCATTTTATAGAGATAGTTTTAAACTTGTAGAAGCCCCCTATTTAGGTATGGAACATCAAAGCTCCGTAACCTATGGTAACGGCTACCAAAACGGATATTTAGGTAACGACTTATCTGGTTCTGGCTGGGGTTTAAAATTCGATTTTATTATTATACATGAAGCCGGACACGAATGGTTCGCCAATAACATAACAAATAAAGACATTGCCGATATGTGGATTCATGAAAGCTTTACAGCCTATTCCGAAAACTTATATTTAGATTATCATTTTGGTAAAGAAGCATCAGCCGAATATGTTATAGGAACTCGTTCTAACATAAAAAACGACAAACCAATAATTGGGCATTATAATGTTAACGAAGAAGGCTCTGGAGACATGTATTACAAAGGCGCCAATATGTTACATACACTAAGACAACTTATTGAAGATGATGAAAAATGGCGAAAAATACTGCGCAAAATGAACGTTGAATTTTACCATAAAACTGTAACCACGCAACAAATTGAAAACTTTATTTCTAAAGAAACCGGTATTGATTTAACTGAGTTTTTTAATCAATATTTAAGAACCATAAAAATTCCAACATTAGAGTACTCTATAAAAAACAAAACCTTAAAATATAGATGGACAAACATTGTTAACGGTTTTGATATGCCCATTCAAATTAAAATTAACAACCAAGAAAAATGGTTATTCCCTAAAGCCGAATGGAATAACATAAATTTAGATTCTAAAATTGAAAGTTTCGAAATAGATAAAGATTTTTATGTAGAATCAAATAAAATATAACCGTTTGGAAACCCCAGAACTCTATTTTAAAACACCTAAAGAATGGCGAACTTGGTTACACAATAACCATGATAATAACAATGGAGTTTATTTAATTTTTTATAAAGTTGAAAATAAAGAAGCCTCCATGCGATGGGAAGAAGCTGTAAAAGTAGCACTATGTTATGGTTGGATAGATTCTACAGTAAAAAGTTTAGGTAACGGTAAACGGCGTCAATACTTTTGCAAAAGAAACCCAAAAAGTGTGTGGAGCGCTCTAAATAAAAAATATATAAAAACATTAACCGAAAAAGGATTAATGCATGAAGCTGGGCTAAATATTATTAAAATAGGAAAACAAAATGGCAGCTGGTCTGCATTAGATCAAGTTGAAAAAGGCATTATTCCGGCAGACTTAAAAACCGCTTTTAATAACAACCCTGTAGCTTATAAAAACTTTAAAAACTTTGCACCTTCCTACAGAAAAGGATACTTATATTGGTTAAATCAAGCAAAACGAGAACACACAAAAGCAAAACGCATAGAAAAAATAATAGAGCTATGTGCAAACAATATTAAAAATAGAGATACTTGGTAGGTATTGTAAAAACTCAATGTTCCCTTAATCATTATTTCTTTTAAAATTTCAAATTATTTATCTTCAAAAAAACGCAAAAGTTTTCTTAAACTTTATAACAAGAAATTCATATTCCATCTAAATCATCATAAAAAAAACAATTCTTTAGTAATTCACTAATAAATATTAACAACTATTTAAATAATACTACAATAAGTTTTTTTTATTTTTCAAGCCAAAATTAACAACCCATGACAAAATCATTTTATCTTCTTTTTCTTCTAGCCACAATAACAACATTTGGCCAAAACTTATCTATGGATATTTTAAAAAACATGCACCCTAGAAATATAGGACCAGGAGGCATGTCTGGTAGAGTTACGGCAATTGATGTTGTACATAACAACCCAGATGTTATGTATGTTGGCACAGCCTCTGGCGGTCTTTGGAAATCTACATCGGGCGGTATAAAATGGGAACCCGTTTTCGATAAAGAAGTTACGGCATCTATAGGTGCAGTAGCCATTCAGCAATCTAACCCTAGTGTAATTTGGGCAGGAACTGGAGAGGGCAACCCTAGAAATAGTTTAAATGGTGGTTATGGTATATACCGCTCTTTAGATGGCGGTAAAAACTGGACGCTTATGGGCTTAGAAAAAACACGACATATCCATCGTGTTATTATAGACCCTACAAACCCAAATATAGTTTATGTTGCTGCTATAGGCTCGCCATGGGGAGAACACTCTGAACGTGGCGTATTTAAAACAATAAATGGTGGCAAAACTTGGAAAAATATACTATTTGCTAATAATAAAACTGGTGCTGCCGATTTAATAATGGACCCAACAAACCCAAACAAGCTAATTGCTGCCATGTGGGAACATAAACGCGAACCTTGGTTTTTTAATTCTGGCGGTGCAGGTTCGGGGTTACATATTACACATGATGGAGGGCATACATGGAAAAAAGTTAGTGAAGACGATGGTTTCCCAAAAGGAGATCTAGGGCGTATTGGTGTTGCTATTGCTGCAAACAAACCCAATACAATTTATGCTTTAGTTGAAGCTAAAAAAAATGCACTATATAAAAGTGAAGATGGAGGTTTTAAATGGAAAAAAATAAATGATAAAAGTGATATTGGAAACCGTCCTTTTTATTATTCTGAAATTTATGTAGATCCGCAAAACGAAAACCGTGTATATAGCGTTTTTACTTATGTTAATGTTAGTGAAGATGGCGGAAAAAACTTTTCTCAACTTATGCCTGCCTATGGTGCAAATAATGGCGTACATCCAGACCATCATGCATGGTGGATACATCCTAACAACGGAAATTTTATGATTGATGGTAACGATGGCGGCTTAAACATAACTAAAGATGGCGGCAAAACTTGGCGTTTTATTGGCAACCTACCTGTGGCACAGTTTTACCATATAAATGTAGACAACGAAACTCCTTACAATGTATATGGCGGCATGCAAGATAATGGTTCTTGGAAAGGTCCTGCTTACGTTTGGCGCTCTCAAGGCATTAGAAATTCTTATTGGCAAGAAATTAGTTTTGGTGATGGTTTTGATGTGGTTCCAGATAAAAACAACGCACGCTTTGGTTGGTCTATGAGCCAGCAAGGTTATGTAAGTTATTACGATTCTGAAACGGGTAATAATTTTAGTGTAAAACCTACACACCCAAACCCAGATGTAAAACTTAGGTTTAATTGGAATTCGGCAATAAATATTGACCCTTTTAACAATAACACCATTTACTTTGGAAGCCAATTTGTACATAAATCTACTGATAAAGGTTTAACATGGACTATCATTTCTGAAGATTTAACAACCAATAACCCTGAAAAATTAAAACAAAGCGAAAGCGGTGGCTTAACTATTGATGCTACAGGAGCCGAAAACCATTGTACTATTTTAGTTATTGAGCCCTCTAGCGTAGAAAAAAATGTGTTATGGGTTAGTACAGATGACGGCAAAGTACACATTACTAAAGATGGCGGAAACAACTGGACAGATGTATCAAAAAATATAAAGGGCTTGCCAGAAGGCAGTTGGATTCCGCAAATAAAAGCATCAAACAAAAACAAAGGCGAAGCACTTTTAATTGCTAATGATTACAGACGCTTTAATTATACACCTTATGCTTACAGAACAAAAAACTATGGTAAAACTTGGGAGCGTATTGTTAACGAAAATGATGTTGAAAGCTATACGCTATCGATAGTTGAAGATATTGAAAACCCTAACTTACTATTTCTAGGAACTGATGATGGACTTTACATATCTATTAACGCAGGAAACACTTGGACAAAATGGACTGAAGGATTCCCAACGGTTTCTGTAAAAGACTTAGTAATTCACCCTCGAGAACACGATTTAATTATTGGAACCTTTGGTCGCGCAGCTTGGGTTTTAGACAATATTCGTCCATTACGAGCCATTGCTAAAAACAAAGCAGTATTAAACAATAAGTTAGAACTTTTTAAACCTTCAACAGCTTACTTGGCAGCCTACCAACAACCAACAGGAAGCCGTTTTGGTGCCGATGCTATATATCATGGCGAAAACAGAAAATACGGTGCTCAAATACCATATTATATAACTATTAATGAAAAAGAAAAAAGCCTAAAGGATGATGAAAGTAAAAACAACGAAGATTTAACAAAAACTAAAAACACGCCAGATTCCTCTGTTAAAAATAATACTATAAAATGGGACTCTATAACTATGAAAATTTATGATGGAGAGCGCTTAATTAGAACATTAAAACAAAAAGCACCTAAACAAACTGGAATACACAAATGGAGTTGGAATTTAACAGAAAAGGGAGCCGACAGAGCATCTAGAACTATTAATAAACCGAAAAACGAACCTAGTGGTGTTCGTGTAAAAGCTGGAACATATAAAATAAAATTATATTTTGGCGATCAAGTTTCAGAACAATTCATTACAGTTGAGAACGATCCTCGATTAAATAAATCTTCAGAAACTATTAATGAATTATATGATGCCTCAAAGCATATAGAATCTATGTATCAACTCATGGCCGATATGGTTAAGCAATTAGCAGAAAGTAAAAGCATTGCTAAAAAATATAAATCTGATTTAGAAACTTTAAATAAAGAAAAATATAAAACTCAAATTGAAGCTTCTAAAAATATAGTAAAAGAAATAGATACTGTAATTAATTTATTTTTAGGTAAAGAAGATAAACGACAAGGTATTATTAGAAATCCACTACCTACAGTAAGCACCCGTTTAAGTTTAGCAAATAGCTATGTTAGGACTAGACAAAACGGGTTGACCTCAACCGAAAAAACGCTAATTAAACATGCCGAAAACGCATTAAACGATGGTGTTAATAAAACCAACACTTTTTTTAATAAAACGTGGAGCACCTATAAAAATGAAATGGAAAGTTTGAAACTAAGTCCATTTAAACCAACAAATACCTACAAACAAGTACATTAAAAAAACGTTAGAGATACTCTGTTTAAATATTTATTTAAGCAGAGTTTTACTCTACACGTTTTAAACCATATATGTTTTCTATTTTTATAAATTTACCAACGGTAGAAATTAAACCTTCCTTTTTAAACTGAGAAAGTACACGTATTGCAGATTCTGTTGCTGTACCAACAATACTTGCATAATCTTCGCGAGATAATAATACACTTAAAGTACCATCTGGGTTTTCACCAAAATTATCATGAATATAAATTAAAGTTTCTGCCAAACGTTGTTTTACAGATTTTTGCGCCATATTAACAATAATATCGTCGGCTTCTTTTAAATCGTGAGCCATATCTTGTAACACATCAAAAGAAAATTTAGGATTTTTTTTAAGATCGGCAATAATTTCATTTTTAGGAATAAAGCAAACTTCCATATCATTTAAAGCAACCGCTTGTAAGTTTGAGCTCTCATTACTAATTAGCGAGCGCTGACCCAACAATTGCCCTTTTACAACCATTTTTACAATTTGGTCTTTTCCGTTTTCACTTAACTTAGAGAGTTTACAAATACCATCTTTTACACAATACACACCATTTAAGGTTTCGCCCTCTTCAAAAATAACTTCACCTTTTTTTATAACTTTTGATGTTTTACATGCCGATATACGAACCAATTCACTTTTAGTTAAAGATTTTAACGAATTAAATTGTTTAATAATACATTGTTCGCACTTACTCATAATTTTAACGTGGTTATTTTAAATTAGCAACACTTTTAGTATTTAATGCAACACTAGAAATGGAATATCTGTATAATATTTAATTTCTGGTATGGTAGGATGGAATAATATTTTTTGAAAATAGTTTAAGTTTTTAGCTAACATGGTTATTAAATTAACATGCTTATTTTCTACAAAACGCTGAACTTGGTTTTCAATTTGGGTATTTGTTAAAAAATGAAAACTATGCTCATTATACCCCAAATAGTCATCTAAAAAAGCTTTGTTTTCTTGTTGTTCTTCATTTAAAACCGCTTTCGAATTTTTAATGTGTAATACTCTAACTGATGCTTTATTTTCTGCAACTATGTTTGCAATATTGCTTAATGTATTTGGCGTGTATAACGTTAAAAAATCTGTAGGAAATGCTATTTCTTTTAGCTCGGAATATTTTGCGTTTTCTGGCACTACAAGTGTCGAACATGGCACTTTTGTAATAACATTGCCCGTATTGCTACCTAAAGGTATTTGTTTAATATCTGATGCGCCTTTGGTTCCCATTACAATAAAATCTATTTGTTTTTCTTCTACTTGATCTCTAATAGATTTTATTAGGTAATTGTTATCTAAAATTGTAAAAAATCTATGCCTATTACTTTTAGGCAAATCGGTTTTTATTTTATTTAGAGTTTTGTTTAATTTTATTGACGCATTTTTATCGATTAGGGCAACTCTATTTTTATTTGGAGTATTTACATGTAACAAGTAAAACCTACAAGACGATTTAGCAAAAAATTTTACAGCATACGCTATAGCATTCCATGCATTATCAGAGAAATCTGTAGGTATTAAAATATTTTTCATATTTATAGTAAGTGACTAAACCACAAATTTATAAGTATGATATGTACTGAAATATGACCAAAATCATATTTAAGGTATATTTTAAAAAGCCTATTCTATGTTTTGAAGCTGCTCGATATCTAGAATTTTAATATTTCGGCCTTCAATTTCTATAATCCCTAAGTCTTTAAAACGAGATAATGTACGTATTAAACTTTCGGTTGCTATACCAGCAACACTAGCCAAATCGTTTCTTGAAATTCTAATAAATTGCTCTGGTTTTCTATTTAATTTTTCAGCGAATTTTAAAATAGTAGTTGCTGTGCGTTTTCTAACCGAACTATAAGCCATTTGGAGTAATTGGTCTTTTACCCCAACCAAATCTTCATTTAATAATTGTATAAGTTCTAGGGTTACGTTATGGTTACTATTTAGCACACTTTTAAGTTCATTTTTAGAAATACCTAATAAAGTGGTATCTTGAATGGCTGTGGCGGTTTCTTTGTAAGTTGTATTTTGTGTAAACGATGTGTAACCAAATAAATCGTCTTCTTTATGCAATGCTGTTGTTAAATCTTTTCCTTGTTCGTCTAGTTTATGGCATTTTACTAAACCTTTTTCAATTAAATAAATGGTATTGGAGTGGTCTCCTTCTACATAAATATCTGCACCTTTATTAAACGTAATAGTTTCGCCATTATCATCAAAAAAATTTTTAAGATCGTTTAAGGTTCTAATATCGTCTTCTGCCTCGATATGGTCTTCTGCTTTTTCTCTAATATCTTTTAAAATAGCAGCTTTGGCTAATCTACTTTCTATAGCGCTTATTAACTCATTTTCATCAAACGGTTTGGTAATATAATCGTCGGCTCCTAAATCCATTCCTTTTCTAACATCTTTACGTTCTGTTTTTGCAGATAGAAAAATAAATGGGATATACCTTGTGTTTTCATGTTTAGCTAAGCCCTCTAAAACGCCATAACCATCTAGTTCGGGCATCATGATGTCGCATACAATAATATCTGGAATAGTGTTTAACGCAGTTTCTAAACCTGCTTTACCGTTAGGAGCTGTTGTTACATTATAATTGGATAGTTCTAATAATTCGGCTGTGTTTTCTCTTAAAATAGTATCGTCTTCAATTAATAATATTCTTTTCATTATTCAGCTTTATTTTTTAATGTAATTATAAATGTACTTCCTTTATTTTCTTCACTAGAAAAACTTATGGTTCCACCTAAATTTTCCAAATGGCTTTTAACAATGTTTAGTCCTATACCTGTGCCTTGAGTTAACAAGGCATTTTCTGCTCTAAAATAACGGTTAAATATTTGTTTTTGATCGGATTTAGGAATCCCTATTCCATTATCAGATATTACAAAGGTAGTGTCGTTATTATTTTGTGTGATTTTAATATTTATAATTGTGTTTTCTGGCGAATATTTAATAGCGTTATGTACTAAATTAGAAAGGGCTAATTCAACAATTTTTTCATCTTGATAAAGTGAAAACTCGTCAATATTCTCAGGGTAATTTATTTTTTGACCTTCCTTTAAAAGCATATTCGCGTTATAAATAACCTCATCTATAACCTTGCTTAATTTAAAGCTGCTGTATTTATAATTTATCTTTCCTGTTTCTAATTTTTCAATAGATAAAAAATCGTTTAAAATATTGTTTAAATAATGAACTTTATCGGTAATGGTTTTTATATGTTTATTTCTTCTTTCTTGTTGCTCGGCTAATTTGTACTTTCCTAACAACATAGCCGAAGTTAATATACCACTTAAAGGTGTTTTAAATTCGTGCGACACCAAAGATAAAAACTTAGTTTTTAGCTCATTAAGTTCTTTTTCTTTTTTAAGAGCATTACTAATTTTATTTTGAGCTTCAATTCTTTTTTTAATCTCAATATCGCGCTCATTGTTAACAATCTGTAACTCTTTTACAATTGTACTTAACTCTTGGGTGCGCGATTTTACTTTTTTTTCTAGCTCGTTATTAAGTTCCTGTAGCTCTGCCTCTTGTTTTTTTCGAATAGAAATATCTATAACCAAAGCCATTATAAAGGTTTCTCCGTTAATTTCTAACGGGTTTAACCCTGCTTCTACAGGAAAAGCATGTCCGTTTTTATGAGCTCCATATAAATCTCTACCGCGCCCCATTGGTCGGCTTTCTCTATGTTTCATAAAGCCATCAAAATGGGCACCGTGATTACCGTGGTATTGTTGTGGTATTAAAACATGAAGGTGTGCATGAAGCAATTCTTGTTTTGTATAACCAAACATTTGCTCTGCAGATTTATTTGTTGATACAATTTTCTGGTTTTTATCTACAACAATAACGCCTTCTGATACGGCCTCAAAAAGCACATTAAACACATCTTTATCGTTCTGAAACATCTTTTTTTATTATGAATATCTTAAATTTAAACTCAAGTATATTTTTCTCTGTAAGATGTAAAAATATACAAAACATGACTAATATCATATTTAATACTGGGTTCATTTTAGACTTTTGCAACAGGTATAAATGAGCAAATATTATGGAACATAAAACATGTTTCCATTGTGGATTAGATTCTACAATTTCTGAAATAAAATATGATAACAAATCGTTTTGTTGCAACGGTTGCAAAACGGTATACGACATATTTTCTGCAAACAATTTAACGTGTTATTACGATTTACAACACGCTCCAGGTGCAACGCCTAAAGAGGTTGAAGGTAAATATAACTTTCTAGACAACATTAAAATTGTTGAAAGTTTATTAGATTTTAATGATAAAAACACACAAATAGTAACACTTTATATTCCTCATATTCATTGCAGCTCTTGTATTTGGATACTTGAAAATTTAAACAAACTACATGCTTCTATAAATGCTTCAATAGTAAATTTTGGAAAAAAAACAGTACGCATAAATTACCAATCTGAAAACATTTCTTTAAAAAACCTTGTAATACTATTAAACAGTATTGGCTACGAACCTTTTATTAGTTTGGACGATTATTCGGTTGGTAAAAAAAATGTTGACCGCAGCCTAATTTACAAATTAGGTGTAGCAGGTTTTGCCTTTGGCAACATCATGTTTTTATCTTTTCCAGAATACTTTCAGTCTACCGAGTTTTGGTTAGAACAATATAAACATGTATTTAGGTGGCTTATGTTTGCTTTCTCGTTGCCTGTTGTTTTTTACTGTTCGCAAGATTATTTTTCTTCTGCCTATAAAGGTTTAAAAACAAAACTTTTAAATATCGATGTTCCTATAGCCTTGGGTGTTTCGGTGTTATTTTTAAGAAGTACCGCAGAAATTGTGCTTGATATAGGTACTGGCTTTTTTGATAGTTTGGCTGGTTTAGTTTTCTTTTTATTACTTGGTAAATTTTTTCAGCAAAAAACCTATAACTTTTTGTCTTTTGAGCGTGATTACAAATCTTACTTCCCAATTGGAATAACCAAAATTGAAGCTCATAACAAAGAATCATCCATCCAAGTATATGATATTAAAAAAGGAGATCGTCTTTTAATTAGAAATGAAGAACTTATTCCTGTTGATTGTATTTTAATTAAAGGTGAAGCACGTATTGATTATAGCTTTGTTACTGGCGAATCTGAAACGGTTTCTAAACAATCTGGCGACAAACTTTTTGCTGGCGGAAAACAATTAAATGGCAGTATTGAAGTTGATGTTTTAAAAACTGTAAAACAGAGTTATTTAACTCAGCTTTGGAGTAACGATGTATTTAATAAAAATAAAGAAGACAGCTTTACAAACTTAACAAATGCCATAAGTAAAAAATTTACTTTTATTATTTTAAGCATTGCTTTAATTACAACTGGATATTGGTTATTTGTAGATTCTGCTAAGGCTTTAAACGTTTTTACTGCAGTTTTAATTATTGCCTGCCCATGCGCCATTGCTTTAGCCGCGCCTTTTACATTTGGCAATATGCTTCGCATTTTTGGAAAACAAAGGTTTTATGCCAAAAATGCCTCGGTAATTGAGCAATTAGCTACCATTAACACCATTATTTTCGATAAAACTGGCACTATTACAGCCAATAAAGAAACCGCTATTACTTATAATGGTTACAAATTTACTAATGATGAAGAGGCTTTATTAACAAGCACCTTACGTAACTCTAACCATCCATTAAGCCGGTCTTTATACACACTTTTAGCCAAAAACAATATTGTAACTTTAGATGCTTACAAAGAGCATATTGGTAAAGGTATTACTGCTAAACACAACCAAAATTCTATAAAAATTGGATCTGCGGCTTTTGTTGGCTTAACTACCGAAACACCAACATTAAATACGGCTGTTCATGTAAGTACCAATAATACTTACAAAGGTAAATTTACTTTTTATAACAAGTATAGAAAAGGACTTTCTAAACTTTTTAATAAGCTAAAAAAAGATTATGATTTGGTTATTCTCTCTGGCGATAATCCTGGCGAAAAAGAGAACTTAACCAAACTATTACCAGCTAAAACCAAACTATTTTTCAACCAAAAACCTGAAGATAAATTAGAGTACATAAAGCACCACCAAAACTCTGGCGCAAAGGTTTTAATGGTTGGCGATGGCTTAAACGATGCTGGTGCCTTGGCACAAAGTAATGTTGGCATAGCCATTTCAGAAAATGTAAATGTGTTTTCGCCTGCTTGCGATGCCATTTTAGATGCTACAAAATTTAATAAGCTTAATAGTTTTATTAAAGCTTCTAAATGGGCCATTAAAATTATAAAATGGAGCTTCTTACTGTCTTTTATTTACAACAGTATTGGGCTTTATTTTGCAGTTACTGGGCAATTAGCTCCTGTAATCGCAGCCATTTTAATGCCTCTAAGCTCTATTAGTATTGTAATATTTACTACAATTTGCACAAATGTTTTAGGACAAAAATTAAAGTGATAACAAAACTGAATTTTGCAGATAACGACGTTAAAAATGGCTTAAAAAACCCAACATTAAACTACCAAAACTTGTAACAAAACATTTATGTTAATAAACACCTTAATATAAAATAGAGTTAAATAAAAGCTCGCCACTTATAATACCACTCAAACAAAAACTAACAAAATAATGAAACATGATAAATATCATATTTTAAAAATAAGCTTAAAGGTACTTTTGAACCATAACTTCAAGTAGGTATGAGTGTTATATATATTTTATTAACTATAAGCATTATAGTAGCCATTGGCTTTTTTGTAGCTTTTATAATGGCGGTAAAAAGCGGACAATTTGATGATGGCTATACGCCATCTGTACGCATATTATTTGATGACGAATTAATTAAAGAGAAACCAGAAAAAACGATACTAACCAAAGAAGAATAACAAATTAGAACTATGAAAATGCAACAGTTTCATTACGATAATAAAATCGTTACTAAATTTATTTACGCCACTATAGTTTTTGGTGTTGTAGGTATGGCAGTAGGTTTGCTACTAGCTTTTTTATTTTTATTCCCAAACTTAACCGATGGCATTTCGTGGCTTAGTTTTGGTCGATTAAGGCCATTACATACCAATGCTGTAATATTTGCTTTTGTGGGTAATGCCATGTTTGCTGGTATTTATTATTCGCTACAACGCTTATTAAAAACCCGAATGGCTAGCGACTTGTTAAGCAATATTAACTTTTGGGGTTGGCAACTTATTATTGTTGCCGCAGCTATTTCGCTACCTCTTGGCTATTCCACATCGAAAGAATATGCCGAATTAGAATGGCCTATCGATATTGCCATAGCTCTTATTTGGGTTGTTTTTGGGGTAAATATGATTTGGACCATATTAAAACGCAGACAACGCCACTTATATGTAGCCATTTGGTTTTACATTGCCACGTTTGTTACGGTTGCTGTACTTCATATTTTTAATAGTTTAGAATTACCTGTTAGCGGTATGAAAAGTTACTCGGTTTACGCTGGCGTTCAAGACGCTTTAGTGCAATGGTGGTATGGCCACAATGCAGTAGCTTTCTTTTTAACCACGCCATTTTTAGGCTTAATGTATTATTTTGTACCTAAAGCTGCCAATAGGCCTGTTTACTCTTATAGATTATCTATTGTGCATTTCTGGTCGTTAATATTTATTTACATCTGGGCAGGACCACACCACTTATTATACACAGCCTTACCAGAATGGGCTCAAAATTTAGGTGTTGCTTTTTCTGTTATGTTATTAATGCCTTCTTGGGGCGGAATGATAAACGGGCTTTTAACATTAAGAGGCGCTTGGGATAAAGTACGTACAGACCCTGTTTTAAAATTTATGGTTGTTGCTATTACTGGCTACGGAATGGCTACGTTTGAAGGCCCAATGCTATCGCTTAAAAACGTAAATGCCATTGCTCACTTTACCGATTGGATTATTGCACACGTACACGTTGGCGCTTTAGCCTGGAATGGGTTTATGGCTTTTGGTATTATTTACTACTTAATACCACGATTATACAAAACAAAACTATACTCTTTAGGTTTAGCTAATCTTCACTTTTGGCTAGGCACTTTAGGTATTATTATATATGCTTTACCTATGTATGTTGCTGGGTTTACCCAAGCCAGCATGTGGAAACAATTTAATCCTGATGGCACATTAGTTTATGGTAACTTTTTAGAAACCGTTACAGAAATCATGCCTATGTATTGGATGCGTGCCATTGGCGGATCGCTTTACATTCTTGGAATGTTTATACTCGTTTACAACATTATTATTACTGTTAAAAACGGTAGTAAAGTTCAAGATGAATTAGCCGAAGCTCCAGCACTAGAACGTGTAACAAAAAAACGTACTGCAAACGAAGGTTGGCATACTTGGCTAGAAAGACGCCCAATACAACTAACCATATTAGCTACTGTAGCTATTTTAATAGGCGGTATTATTCAAATTGTACCAACTATTATGGTAAAATCTAACATTCCAACTATTGCAAGTGTGCAACCTTATACACCACTTGAGCTAGAAGGACGCGATATATACATACGCGAAGGCTGTGTGGGTTGCCACTCGCAAATGATTCGTCCGTTTAGAAGTGAAGTAGAACGTTATGGAGAATACTCTAAAGCTGGAGAGTTTGTTTACGATCATCCGTTCCTTTGGGGAAGCAAACGAACCGGACCCGATTTACATAGAATTGGCGAAAAATATTCAGATAATTGGCACTTTAACCACATGTACGATCCGCAAAGCACCTCGTCGGGCTCCATCATGCCACGATACCCTTGGTTAATTACAGGTAAAAGCAGCAAGTTAGATAAATCGATGACCGAAGCTAAAATGGAGGCCATGATAACCTTAGGCGTTCCATATACCGAAAACGATATAGCCAACGCTCAACAAAGTATGCTAGATCAAGGTGCTAAAATTGAGGAAAACCTACATGCCGACCCAGATTTTGCTAAAACCTATAAAGCCGATAAACAATATGCTATTGATAATGGCGAAGAATTTATAGAAATGAAAAATAGAGAAATTGTTGCCCTTATTGCCTATTTACAAAGACTAGGCACAGATATACATGTTAAACCAGAGCAACAACTAAACTAACTAATTACTATACCGTTATTGATTAGCAAAACACTAACCAATAATAACTTTAAAAACAACAACCATGCTAAAATTTGTAAAAAACCATATGGAGAGCATTACAGGAATAGAAATATATCCTATGATATCTCTACTTATATTCTTTACCTTTTTTGTATTTCTATTTTGGTGGGTTATTACTGCAAAAAAAGAGTACATAAAAAACGTAAGCAACATACCATTAGACAACCAAAACGACAATATATCATGCGAAATTTAATACCATCCTGGGTTCGTGTTCCTGTAGCTTTCTTTATTATTTTTGGTGCTGTAGAATTCTTTATAGATTCTGGAGAAAAACCAGCTTTTATTGAATATCCTACCGTATTACTTTTTTTACTTCTTGTATTATTAATACTTATTGCTATTGAAGCTATAGTTGGTGCACTAGAAAATGTAATGCTTCAAAAATTAGATAAAGAAGCAAAAGCACGCTTTATAGCCGAGAAAGAAAAATCGGTAAAACTAACATGGATAAAAGAAACCTATAAAAAACTTTTGGGTTCTAAACCTATTGAGCAAGAAGGCGAAATTATTCTAGACCACAGTTACGATGGTATTAAAGAGCTAGATAATAACTTACCACCGTGGTGGGTATATTCTTTTTATATTTCAATAATATTTGCTGCCATTTATCTATTAAAATATCATGTTTTTGATGGAGCCAATCAAATTGATGAGTTAGAAACAGAACTTGCCGAGGCTAGAATAGCTTTAGAAGAATACAAGAAAACCGCTAAAGATTTAGTAGATTTTAATACAGTAACGCTATTAACAGATACTGCCGATTTAAGTGCAGGTAAAACTATTTTTGAAACCAATTGTGTAGCCTGCCATATGGCCGATGGCGGCGGCGGTATTGGCCCTAATTTAACCGATAAGCATTGGATATTAGGCGGTGGCGTTAAAAATGTATTTAAAACCATATCTGAAGGTGGGCGCTCTGGAAAAGGGATGATTGCTTGGAAAGCACAACTTAAACCTTCTGAAATGGCTCAAGTTGCCAGTTATGTATTGAGTTTTCAAGGTACAACACCAGCTAAACCGAAACCTGCAGAAGGTGACATTTGGGTTAGTGAAACTGAAGATACTCCTACTGCAAACTAATTGTAAAACTGATTAATAGCACTTTATCAACTAAACTATTTTTCATGACCTGCGAGGTTTTTAAAACCTTGTAGGTCTATAAAAAACTAATAACAAATACCTACAAGGTTCCAGAAACCTTGTAGAAAACAAAAGCAAAATGGAAACTCCAGAAAACGAAACATTTCGAGACTCGATTAGTACTGTTACTAAAGATGGTAAACGTGCATGGGTGTTTCCTAAAAAACCTAACGGCAAATTCTATGAATACCGAAAGTATGTAAGTTATTTTTTATTAGCCTTTTTATTACTATCGCCTTTTATTAAAATAAACGGTAATCAGTTTTTAATGTTTAATGTAATAGAACGCCGCTTTAATATTTTTGGGTTTCCGTTTTGGCCACAAGATTTTCATTTATTTGTAATTTCTATGCTAATTGGCGTTATTTTTATCGCGCTTTTTACGGTTTCGTTTGGTAGAATATTTTGCGGATGGATTTGCCCACAAACCATTTTTATGGAAATGGTTTTTAGGCGTATTGAGTATTGGATAGAAGGCGACAGAAACAAACAACGCAAACTAGCAAAACAAAACTGGAATGCCGAAAAAATTAGAAAAAAAGGACTTAAATTCACCATATTTCTTATTATCTCGTTTATTATTGCCAATGTTTTTTTAGCGTATTTAATTGGTAGCGATAAATTAATAGATTACATATTACAAGGGCCTACCAAAAACATGAGTACTTTAATTTCGTTACTCATATTCACAGCTGTTTTTTACTTTGTTTTTGCTTGGTTTAGAGAACAAGTTTGTATAATAGCTTGCCCTTACGGCAGGTTACAAGGTGTATTATTAGATACAAAATCTATAGTGGTGGCTTACGACCATAAACGTGGTGAGGCAGAAAATGGTAGAAAAAAATTTAGAAAAAACGAAAATCGAGATGCTTTAGGCCATGGCGACTGTATAGACTGTATGCAATGTGTACACGTTTGCCCAACTGGTATAGATATAAGAAATGGCACACAGTTAGAATGTGTAAACTGTACGGCGTGTATTGATGAGTGCGACCATATTATGGAAAGCATTAATTTACCTAAAGGCTTAATACGGTATGCTAGCGAAGAAAATATAGAAAAAAAAGCACCTTTTAAATTAACCCCTAGAATTAAAGGTTACATTGCTGTACTTTCAATTTTAACAGGGCTACTTATTGGCATGCTATTTTTACGAAACGATGTTGAGGCTAACGTTTTACGATTACCAGGGCAACTATACGAACATAAAGAAAACAACATTATTAGCAATGTATTTACATATAAATTGGTAAATAAAACAACTACAGATATTGAAAACGTAAGTTTTAAATTAATGTCCCATAAAGGAACTTTAAAACTCGTATCGACAAGCGATAATTTTATTGTACCAAGCCAAGGTATTGCAGAAGGCACCTTATTTATTGAAATTAATAATGCAGCTTTATCTGGCGATAGAAATAAAATTAAAATTGGTGTTTATAAAGATAATAAGTTAATTGAAACCACTACGGCTAATTTTTTAGGCCCTCGTAGTTACAAATAAAAACAGAAGCTAAAAAGAGTAAAAATAGCTTTGGCAAATTAGTGCATTAGGGATTGAAGCGGCATCCTTTTGCTTTTTCGCAAAAGATATAGCAAAAAGCCCGACCCGCAGGGTAATGCCATAAAAAAAATTAAAAATAAAACATTAGGAGTTATGAAATTTAATTGGGGAACTGGGATAGTAATGGCATTTATTGGGTTTATTTCGTTTATCATGTATTTTATTATAACGATGAATGTAAATAACAAATACGATCATGATTTGGTTAGCGATAATTATTATGCTGATGAATTACAATACCAAAATGATATTAATAAGCTAAAAAACACTAAAACTTTAATTGAAAATATTAGCTATAAAAAAACAACTAACGGGTTACTAATTAAATTCCCTGAAACACTTGATTACAAAAACATTAAGGGAAAATTGTTCCTATACAGACCATCTAACAAACAACTAGACTTTGAGACTGCTATCTCGTTGTCTAACTCAAATTTGCTCATACCTGACAATCGTTTGGTAGATGGTCGTTGGAACATAAAAATAGATTGGCAATATAACGGAAAATCTTATTTATTTAAAGAATCTATAAATTATTAACATGCTTTTTTCGGCGTTTATATTAGGCTTATTGGGTAGTTTTCATTGCATAGGCATGTGTGGGCCTATTGCTTTTATGCTGCCTGTAGACCGTACAAATGCTGTTAAAAAAACATATCAAATTACAATTTATCATATAGGCAGACTTTTTGCTTACAGTCTAATAGGGTTAGTGTTTGGACTTATTGGCAAGGGTTTGTCTATTTTTGGTTTTCAACAACAGCTATCTATAATTATTGGGGTTTTAATGATTTTGATAGTTATTACTCCTCAAAAAACATTTAACAAATACAACTTTTCTAAACCTGTTTATAAAATTATCTATAAAGTAAAATTGGCTTTAGGTACTGCGTTTAAAAGGAAAACCATGGATACTTTTTTAACTATTGGCTTTTTAAATGGTTTTTTACCTTGTGGCTTAGTTTATATGGCTTTGTTTGCTGCTATGGCTGGCGGAAATGCCACAAACGGTGTTCTGTATATGGTTGTTTTTGGTTTAGGCACAATACCGTTAATGACTACTGCCATTTATTTTAGCCACGTATTAAAGGGTAAAGCAAGGCAACACATTCAAAACATTATTCCTGTTTTTGTTATTATTATAGGAGCTTTATTTATTATTCGAGGTTTAGGCTTAGGTATACCCTACCTCTCTCCTGCTCCAGTTTACAATCTGGTTTCTAACGGATTAGATTGTCATTAAAATCATTAATTACCTTTTATAAATTCTAAACTATAATATTTATTGATTATTTGTATTGACAAAATCAATAGCTTTATATTCATTATTAATAGTAATACTATTATTTTTGCAAATAAACTTATTAGTAATGGATAAATTGTTTTCTAATATAAAAATTACTGTACCAGAAAAAATATATTTAAAAGATCCTGAATCATCAAGTCTAGGAAAAAAAATAATAGAACACAGTATCGTTTTAATTGATGAAATTGGGTTTGAATCTTTCACTTTTAAAAAATTAGGAAGTACAATTGGTTCTAACGAGAGTTCTATTTATAGGTATTTTGAAAGTAAACATAAACTCTTGCTTTACTTATCTTCTTGGTATTGGGCTTGGATTGAGTACCAGTTAGTTTTTGAAACTCACAATTTACAACCTGAAGCTAAAATTGAAAAAGCCATAGAAATTGTAACAAGAACAGTAAAGGAAGACTCTAATTACTCACATATCAATGAGGTAATTTTAAATAAAATTATAATAAATGAAAACTCTAAATCTTTTCTTACTAAAGAGGTAGATCAAGAAAACAAAGATGGTTATTTTATTATATACAAACGTATTGTTTACCGCTTACGAGATATTATTAAGATAATAAATCCAAGCTACAAATACTCATCTAGCTTAGCAAGTACTATATTAGAAGCTAGTTTGCATCAACATTATTTAAAAGACCATTTTATATCCATTACAGATTGTAATAATAATATTACCCCAACCGACTTTATAAAAAACGTAGTACTTAACACGCTTAAAGTATAACAATGAAAAACATACAAAAAACGCCTTGGCAGCGCTTACTAGGGTTACTCCAATTAGAAAAAAGAGACATTCTTCAAATTTTTTATTATGCCATATTTGCTGGTTTAGTAGCACTTTCGTTACCACTTGGTATTCAAGCCATTATTAATTTAATACAAGGTGCACAAATATCTACCTCGTGGGTTATTTTAGTTATAATTGTAACCATTGGTGTTGCTTTTTCTGGCGCATTACACCTTATGCAATTACGCATTATTGAAACTATACAACAACGTATTTTTACAAGAGCTTCATTTGAATTTTCGTATCGTTTTCCAAAAATTAAAATGTCGGAACTACATAACTTTTACCCTCCAGAGTTAGCAAATAGATTTTTCGATACACTAACCATTCAAAAAAGTTTATCAAAAATATTAATTGATGTACCTGCGGCCATTTTACAAATATTATTTGCTCTTATTTTGCTATCATTTTATCATCCGTTTTTTATCATATTCGGGCTTTTACTTTTAGGGCTAATTTTTATTGTTTTTAAATTCACAGCTCGTAAAGGACTAATAACAAGCTTAAACGAATCTAAAAAAAAATACCAAGTAGTGCATTGGATTCAAGAAATAGCACGCTCTTTAATTAGTTTTAAACTATCTGGAAGTACAAGTTTAGGCATTAATAAAAATGATGATCTAGTAAATAATTATTTAAAAGCAAGAGAAAGTCATTTTAAAGTTTTAATGCTACAATACATACAAATGATAAGTTTTAAAGTTATTGTAACCGCTAGTTTATTATTAATAGGAGGCGCTTTAGTTTTAAATCAAGAAATGAATATTGGGCAGTTTGTTGCTGCAGAAATTATTATATTATTAGTAATTGCATCGGTTGAAAAATTAATTCTAGGTTTAGAAGCTTTTTATGATACGTTAACATCTTTAGAAAAAATTGGACAAATAGTAGATAAAGATTTAGAAAGTCAAACAGGAGAAACCCCACATTTTAATAAAGGTTTAGAAATTGAATTAGAACATGTTGCTTTCGAAATTAACAATAGAGACAAACACATTTTAAAAGATATTTCGTTAAGAATAGATTCGCAAAGCAGAATTTTAATTAAAGGCGAAAGTGGCTCTGGAAAATCGACATTATTACGATTAATTGCGGGTGTTATAGAACCTACAGGTGGACATATTTACGTTAACAACATGTCTATTAGTAGTTTGCACTTAAATTTTTATCGTTCTCAATTAGGCTTATCCTTATCTGATGAAAGCCCTTTTGAAGCATCAATTAGAGAGAATTTAACATTTTCGAACCCTAATATTTCTGATGAAGAAATTTATAAAATACTAGACATCGTAGGACTTAAATCCTATTTAAGAGAACAACCCGAGGGATTAAATACAATACTATACCCTGGAGGCAAACAAATGTCGTATTCTTTATCTAAAAAAATAGTTTTAGCACGTGCCATTTTAAAAAAACCTAAAGTCCTTATACTTGAAGACGCTCTTGATAGATTTAACAGACAAGAAACAAAAGCTATCGTAGATTATTTATCACATAAAGATAGACCTTGGGCACTTATTGTAGTAAGTTTTAGTTCTGTATGGATGGATAGATGTAACGAAATAATTACACTAAAAAAGGGAAAAGTTAAATCTAAAACCGTTTAAGCTATGCTAAATATATCAAACAATCAACTAAACAAAAATGTAGATTTAGCAACGTATAAATCTGGTAAAAAAATCATGAATATCAAGTATTACAAATACTTTAATAGATTTTTACTTATTGCTGCCATAATACTTGTAATTGTACTTTTCTTACCATGGACACAAAATATAACTGCGCAAGGTATAGTAACCACTTTAAAACCTAACCAACGCCCGCAACATATACAATCGCAAATACCTGGACGTATTGAAGCTTGGTATGTTCAAGAAGGCGATAAAGTTAAGCTAGGCGATACTATTTTAAGAATATCTGAAATAAAAAGTGATTATTTTGATGATAGGTTGGTTGAGCGTACCAACAACCAAATTAAGTCTAAAACACAATCGGTAGCGGCTTATCAAGAAAAAGTAAAAGCATTAAAGAGGCAAATTTCTGCTTTAAAAAATGAGCAGCAATTAAAGCTAGAACAAAGCAAAAACAAACTATTACAATCTAAATTAAAAGTAAAAAGTGATAGTATAGACCTAGCAGCTTCAAAAACCAATTTAAAAATAGCAGAAACTCAATTTAACCGAATAGAAACATTGCAAAAAGAAGGTTTAAAAGCTGTTAAAGATGTTGAAGAAAAACGGCTTAAGCTACAGGAATCTCAAGCTAAATATATATCGCAAGAAAACAAATTTTTAGCAAGTAAAAACGAGGTTATTAATGCTCGTTTAGAATTGTCTAGAACCAATGCCTCGTATGCCGATAAAATTTCTAAGGCCGAAAGCGATATGTATACGGCACAATCTAGTGGTTTTGATACCGAAGCTCAAGTTTTAAAACTAGAAAATGCATCAACAAATTATAAACGACGTAACAATTTATTATATATAACTGCCCCACAAGACGGTTATATAAATAAGGTTTTAAAAGGAGGTATTGGAGTTACTTTTAAAGAAGGCGAAGAGTTGGTTGGAATAATGCCTGCTCACATAGATCTTGCTGTAGAAACCTATGTAAGACCTATAGATTTACCATTATTACATATAGGAGAAAAAGTACGTGTACAATTTGATGGCTGGCCTGCTATTGTTTTTAGTGGTTGGCCAAACGCTTCTTACGGAACTTACGGAGCAAAAGTAATGGCTATTGAACGCTTTATAAGTGATAACGGAAAATACAGAGTTCTTTTAGCTCCAGACGAAACAGATTACAAATGGCCAGAAGCTATTCGTGTAGGATCTGGCGCAAAAACTATTGCATTGCTAGAAGACGTTGCAATTTGGTTTGAGTTATGGCGTCAAATAAACAGTTTTCCGCCAAATTATTATCAGCCTAAAAGCGCTAAAAACAACCAAAAAAAAGAATAAAATGAAAACCCCAATATTATATATCCTAATCGTTTTTAGCAGCTTACTATCAGCTCAGGATTCGACCTCAGTCATAACACTTTCTGAGTATTTAGGCTATGTAAAATCTTTTCACCCTATAGTAAAACAAGCCCATTTAGTAATTAACGAAAGTGAAGCAAAACTAATGAAAGCGCGTGGTGCTTTTGATCCTAAATTGGAAATTGATTACGATAGAAAAAAATTTAAAAACACAGAATATTACAACAAACTAAATGCCTCGTTTAAAATACCAACTTGGTTTGGTATAGAATTAAAAGGAAACTTTGAAGAAAACACAGGCAATTACTTAAATCCAGAATCTTCTGTTCCCACAGATGGATTATATAGCGCTGGCATTTCTATACCTGTAGCTAGAGGCTTATTAACTAATAAACGCATGGCTATATTAAAACAGTCTCGTTTATATATAAAACAAGCTCAATCAGACAGAAAACTATTAATTAACAACATTCTATATCAAGCTACTGTTAGTTATTTTAATTGGTTAAAATCTTATAATGAAAAACGTGTTTACGAGGCATTTTTAGCCAATGTAGAAATACGCTTTAACGGTATTAAAAAAAGTTTCGAGACTGGAGATAAACCAGCTATCGATACTCTAGAAGCAAGAATAGCTTTAAATAATAGAAAACTAAATTTAGAAAAATCTCGAGTAAAATTTATAAAATCATCTTTAGAATTATCAAATTACCTGTGGTTGAATAATAATACACCAATTGAAATTAAAGAAGGAATTATTCCAGACATTAATACAATTAAAACCATAAACTCAACTTTAAACACATCCGATTTAGATATTGAGAGTTTTAAAATAGAAAGCCACCCAAAATTACAATCGCTAAACTATAAATTTAAAAGCTTGACTATTGAAAAACGTTTAAAGCAAAATAATTTATTACCACAAATAGATTTACAATATAACTTTTTATCGCAAACACCAGAGGTGGCCAGATCGTTTAGTACATCTGCTTATAAAAGTGGCTTAAATGTAAGTTTTCCGCTATTTTTACGAAAGCAGCGTGGCGATTTAAAACTAGCTAAAATAAAGCTACAAGACACAGAATTTGATATTAAAAACACACGAATACGTCTTAAAAACAAAATAAATGCGATTCATCAAGAATTAGACTCTTACACTTTACAAAATTTGTATACTAAAACTATTGTAAATGATTATTCTAAATTACTAAAAGCCGAAGAACGTAAATTCTTTTTGGGTGAAAGCTCTCTCTTTTTAGTAAACTCTAGAGAATCTAAATTAATTGATGCCAAGCTTAAAGCTATTGATATTGAAAATAGCTTTTTTAAAACAAAAGCTAATTTATTTAATGTTTTAGCTCTTTCTGAAATTACGTTTAACTAAATTTTAAATTTAGAATACAAAAAAAAGCATCATCATCTAAATCTTAAAGGTCATAACAGGTAATGTAGAATGGTTTGCAACATCTTCGCCAATACTACCTTCAAAAAAATGCGCTAATCCTTTTCTGCCATGAGTAGGCACAACAATTAAATCGGCTCCTATTTTATTAGCACAATTTAAAAGTCCTTCCTCAACCGTATAATCAGATACGTAATGCACATCCTTCATTTTATCCAGTTTTTTTTCGGCTTTTGTAAAAAAGTTAACCACTTTCTTTTCTATTTCTAAAGAGCTTTTAAACCTATCGTTAGGCAAATTAACATGTACCAAATACATTTTAGTATTAGCCTTATTAAACATTTTTACTGCATTTAAGTATGGTTTAATGGTATCTTCTGCAAAATCGCAAGCAAAGGCAACAACATTAAAATTAATATCGTTAACATTATTTTTTACTACTAATACAGGAATGTTTGCATTACGTACAACACGCTCTGTATTAGAACCTATAAAAAACTCTTTAAATCCGCTTGTACCATGCGAACCCATTACAATTAAATCGGCATCATGCTTAAAAGCAACATCATTAACTTCGCTAAATACTTTAAAATGTTTAATTATAGGGGTTACTTTTACATTTTTCAGGTAATCTTTCTTTAAAAAATCTTCAAATCGTTGTTGTGCTAATTGAAGAAAATAAGCTGTTTTTTGGTTTTGTAACCCGTTTGAAGCAGACAGCATAATATCAGACATTTCTAACATATGCAATGCTAATAATTCGGCATTATATTGTTTTGCCATTTTAGCTGCTGTTTTTAAAGCATATTCAGAATGCTCAGAAAAATCGATAGGTATAATAATTTTTTTCATAATTAAATTTTTAAACAGTCATAGAAAACAACTGTGTGTTAGGTTTTTTTCTTTGCAATAACACATCAAAAGCCATACATATATTTCTAATAAATGGCTGTCCTTTTTTTGTTACTTCAATGGAGTTAGAATAGATTTGGAGCAACTTATCTTTTTCCATTTCTTTTAAGCGTATTAAAACATCTGGTAAATCGTTAAAATAAAGGCTATTTTTTGTCCAAGTTGTTTTAAATTGACACATTAAATTAAGTATATGCTTACGTATTACAAGATCTTCTTCATTTAAAATATGCCCCCTATAAACCGGTATAATATCATCTTTTAACAGGTTATAATAACTTTCTATGCCTTTTACATTTTGGGCAAAACCATACCAACTATCACTAATTGATGATACTCCTAAACCAATCATAGATTGAGTTTTAGAAGCCGTATACCCCATAAAATTGCGATGTAATTTTCCATTTCCCATAGATTTATAAAGCGCATCTGTGGTTAATGCAAAATGATCCATTCCTATTTCTTTATAGCCCACTTTGGCTAATAATGCTTTACCCAATTCGTATTGGTTTCGTTTTAATGCTGCTGTAGGTAAATCATCATCATTAAACCCTCGTTGCCCGTTTCCTTTAATCCATGGTACATGAGCATAACTATAAAATGCTAATCTGTCTGGCAATAATGCCTTTGTTTTTAAAATAGTATCTTCTACATGCTTTAAGGTTTGAAATGGTAAACCAAAAATAATATCGTGGCCAACAGATGTATACCCAATTTCTCTAGCCAATTTGGTAGCACGTTCTACATTTTCAAATGGTTGAATTCTATGTATTGCTTTTTGTACAGTTTCATTATAATCTTGCACACCGTAGCTTACACGCCTAAAACCAACATCAAACAAAGCTTGTAAATGTTCTCGTGTTGTATTATTTGGGTGCCCCTCGAAACTAAATTCGTAATTATCTGCTAATTCAGAGCTTCTTAATATTTCGAGTATTAAATGCTTTAAGTTTTCTGGACTAAAAAAAGTTGGTGTACCTCCACCTAAATGCAACTCCTTTATAATTGGTTTTTCATTAAACAACTCTAAATACAATTGCCACTCTTTTAAAACGGCTTTTATATAAGGAGACTCTACGCTATGTTGTTTTGTTATGCGCTTATTACATCCGCAAAACGTACATAAACTTTCGCAAAATGGTAAATGAATGTAAAGGCTTATCCCCTCGTTAGCATTACTTTCCTTAAAAGATTGTATTAAAGAAGTTTTCCAGTTTTTTAAAGAAAAGGTCTCGTTATTCCAATACGGAACTGTTGGGTAACTGGTATAACGCGGACCAGCAATATTATACTTATTTACTAATGATTTTAACATACCTGATAATTATAAGTCAAAATTATACCAATAGTTTATTTTAAAATATGACATATATCATATCCATGCTTGTAGTTTTATTAATATTCATTACCTTTCAAGAGTATTTTAAACCCAAAAAAACACTTCAAAAAACGATAATCGAAATGAAAAAAATTAGCTTTTTAGTATTAGCATTAACCTTAATTGTTGCTTGCAAAAACAATAAAAAAGACACTAAAGCTACAGAAGAAAAAGTAGTTACAACAAAAAAATTTGTAGTTAAACCCGAAGCAACATCTATTACATGGACTGCCTATAAAACAACAGAAAAGAAAGGGGTTGGAGGCATATTTAAATTAATAAAATTTGATGCTAAGTCTGGTTCTACAGCTCAAGAAGCCTTAAACAATTTAAAATTCTCTATCCCAATAAGTAGTTTATTTACTAATGATGCTACTAACACAAGAGATGCCAAAATTAAAGAATCGTTTTTTGGTTCTATGCTAGATACAGAATTTATTAAAGGTACTATTAAAGTTACTAACAACAACTATATAGCAACTTTAACAATGAATGGGGTTACTAACAACTTACCTTTAGATGTTAAAATTACAGAAGAAAGACGTGTTACATTAAATGGTGTTATGAATTTAAAAGACTGGGATGCCCTTAACGCCCTAGAAGCTTTAAACAAAGTATGTTTTGATTTGCACAAAGGTCCAGATGGTGTTAGTAAAACTTGGGAGGATGTTGCTATAGAAGTAAGTACTTATTTAAGAAAAAACTAAAATCCTTTGATGACCGCCCAACAAATTCTTGAAAAATTAGTATCATTTCCTGTTTTAGGTGGCGATAGTAATTTAGAAATTATTAATTGGATTAAAAATTACATAGAAAGCTTTGGTATTGCCACGACGTTAGTTCCTAATGAAACTCATACCAAAGCATCTTTACATTGTAGAATAGGGCCTGCAAATAATGGCGGTGTTATTCTTTCTGGCCATACCGATGTGGTTCCCGTAAACGAACAACCTTGGGCTACCAATCCGTTTAAATTGGTTGATAAAAACGACGGAAATTTATACGCAAGAGGTAGTTGCGACATGAAAGGTTTTCTGGCCTGTTGCCTATCGGTTTTGCCGCAAATGACAAAAACTACACTACAAAAACCCATTTATTTTGCTTTTACTTATGATGAAGAAATTGGTTGTTTAGCCGCCGAAGCTCTTATTAAGAATATAAAAAAAACATATTCTGAAACACCAAAATTTGCCATAATAGGAGAACCCTCAATGCTACAACCTATTATTGGGCAAAAAAGCATTCATATATTAGATATTACTATAAACGCTTCGCAAGGCCACAGCAGCCGTATAAAACAAGAAGTAAGTGCCATACACGAAGCAGCAAAAATAGTACTTTGGGCAGAAGAGAAAATGAACAACCTGATACAAACTAGTAAAGACAAACGCTTTACACCACCACACACCTCATTGCATGTTGGCACCTTAAATGGTGGTATTGCCGCCAACATCATTGCAAACAAAGCTACTCTATCTATAGACATTCGTTGTTTACCTCAAGATAACGCCAACCAACTACACCAAGATTTATTAAACTACTGTACAAACAGAGAAACACTACAACGCTCTATTTTTCCTAACTTTAAAATTGATGTGGTTGAAAACCACCCTATAGTTCCAGCCTTAAATACCAACGAAACATCTGAAGCCGTAAAACTAATAGGTAAAATAACAGGAAACTATAAATGGAGTACTGTTTCTTACGCATCAGAAGCTGGCCATTTTTCCAATGCGGGCTTCGAAAGTATTATTTGCGGACCAGGATCTATAAAACAAGCCCATAGAGCCAACGAATTTATTGCAAAAGACCAACTAAATAAAGGCGTAACCATGATTAAAAACCTAGTTAAGCATTTAGAAACCTTGTCTTGATACTTAGTATTTTTTGTTTTCAAAAAAATAAAAAGTTAACTTCACCAAAAATCTATAAAAAGAAAAGCATTAATAAATGCAACTAGAAACTCTTGTAAAAAATTTTCAGAATAAAGACGAAAAAGCGTTTGAAACCCTATACAATATGTATAGCGATAGCATGCATGGTGTTATTTACAATATTGTAAGAGACCATGATATTGCTGAAGAAGTTATGCAAGATGTTTTTATTAAAGCTTGGCATAAAGCAGATAGCTACTCCGCTAAAAAAGGTAGATTTTTTACTTGGATTTTAAATATTTCTAGAAACGCTGCTATTGATAAAACACGATCAAAAGCATTTAAAAATACGAAACAAAACCTCAACTCAGATTTCTTCGTAGATATTATTGAAGGCAATGAAAATTTAGACAATAAAACCGATGCCATTGGTATTAAAAAATTTGTTGGTAAACTTGCCGAAAAATGTAAAGAAGTTATTGAATTATTATACTTTAAAGGATATACGCAAAGTGAAGCATCTGAAACTCTTGATATGCCCATAGGCACAATAAAAACAAGAAATAGAAATTGTATTCAAGAACTTAGAAACATGGTATTAAATTAACATGGATATAAAGACATACATAGAATCTGGAATATTAGAGCTATACGTAGCAGGAACACTCTCTGAAAAAGAAAATGAAGAGGTTTACACGCTTATGCAAAAACATCCTGAAATTTTACAAGAAGTTTTAGAAATTGAAGCTGCCATAGTAAAACTAACAGCTTCTACATCGCAAAGAGACAACAATCATATATTACAACGCATTAAACATGTATTAGGCTTTAATAATAATGATACTAAAGTTGTTTCTATAGCTAAACCTAAATACAATTGGATAACTTATACGGGTTGGGCAGCATCAATTATATTAGCGGCTGGCTTGTTATGGACTACAAACCAAAACAACGAATTGCAATCTGAAATTCAAATTTCTAAAACACAACAAGATTTATTAGAAACACAAATAGCAAACTCTAAAAACAGTTTAGATGAAGCTAACGTTTTAATAAGTGTTTTACGTGATGATAATATTACTAAAGTACCATTGGCTGGTCAAGGCAATTTTACTAATACTTACGCCAAAGTGTATTGGGACAAAAACTCCGACCGTATTTTTTTAGATGCTCAAGGATTACCAACCCCACCAGAAGGCAAAGTATACCAAGTTTGGTCGTTAACATTAACACCTTTAACACCAACCAGTTTAGGAACTATTGATAGTTTTAGCACCGATACTAATAAAATATTCGAAATACAAAACCCAAATAAAAGTGAAGCTTTTGGTATTACTTTAGAGCCTGCTGGCGGAAGCCCAACACCAACAATGAATCAATTATACACTTTGGGTGTTGTTAGTGCTGGTTAATTTAGCTTTACTATCTACAATCAAAGATATATAGCCATTTCAGCTATGAGTAATTACGTTGCTTTTACAATCAATCTAGCTAATAGCAAGTACATTTTATACATAATGTTTAAAATTATGTAACCTTTATTCAGGACGGGTTATAATTAAACACAACGGTTTCGTATAACCGTCAGTTACGGATTAAAGTACGTAAATTTTTCGGTTTAGCACAGACGTTAGCAATTCCGAGTGGATTCTGACGTAGTCGAATCCGCCGTAATTGCGGTTATACATTGTTAGCTGTAGTCTTCTCAACTTTCCCACGTTATATAGTCTAAAGTTCCATCTTGGTTAATATTCAAAACTAAAAGCTGATTGCAAGGTTCTCCGTCAATGTCAATCGAATAGTCAAATGTTGCGAAATAAGAAGCTTGTGGATAAATTCCAACTCTTATTAAGTTCAGTTGTTCCATTAAAAGACTATTCCTCGATTTTTTTCGATTTTTCAAGTCAATAATTCCACTTAATTCACTTTCATCAAGTTCGTCAAGATAAAAATTCAGATAGTCTGATGTCATACTAACGTCTTGCTCAAAGTCCGATTTTATGTAATTCCAATTTTGGTTATCAAATTCAGGTATCTTTTTTACGAATTCTATAATTTGATTTAATTCAGCTTGATTTGTCGACTCGGTTTCAAAGTTTAAATCCAAGTTCAATTTCCGCTTTCCATAATTCAACGTCCAATCATAATAATCCTCCAATTTTTCAATGTCAATTTGTGTAAAATCAGGTTTTTCTAAAATTCGGATTTCTGCTTTCCTGTTTTCAGTCTCTTCTTTATTCTTTTTGAAAAAGTCAAATATTCCCATTTGCGATTTTTTGGTCAGATTATAGCCAACTAGTAATAACAGTAGATTTTTGTAAAGAATTAATTTAGCTTATAATAATGATGAACTTATGTAAAAATAAAATACTGCTTTACCAATTTTAAGCCATAAACAACACATTTAAATTATGCATTAAATAACTAATAGCTATTTACAGCGCACTAATAATATCGTACTTTGTAATAATTTGATATTTACCATTTTCTAGCTTAACAAGAACTGCATTATTTTCTTTATTAAATAATTTTGAAATATCTTCTATTGGCACATGCTTTTCTACTATCGGGAATGGTTTATGCATAACGTCTTTAATGGGCAAGTTGGATATGTCTTTGTTTTCAATATATTTTCTTAACAAATCGGCCTCATCAATAGCACCTACAAAACCTGTTGAATCTTCTACTGGAATTTGCGATATTTTATGTGCCTTCATGCGTTCTATGGCATGAGATACGAGCTCTTCTGTTTTTACTGTAACCAATCCTTTTTCTGAGTGGCTTGCAACCAAATCTGCTGCCGAAGTTATATTGTCTTCTATAAAACCACGTTCTCGCATCCACTCGTCATTAAACATTTTACCTACATAACGACTTCCATGATCGTGAAAAAGTACGACTACCACATCGTCTTTCGTAAAATGTTTTTTTAATTGTAACAATCCTTTTATTGCTGCTCCTGCCGAATTACCAAGAAACATGCCTTCTTCTTTGGCTAATTTTTGCGTGTAGATAGCAGCATCTTTATCGGTTACTTTTGTAAAACCATCAATAACACTAAAGTCTACATTTTTTGGTAATATATCTTCTCCTATACCTTCTGTTATGTATGGGTATATTTCGTTTTCATCAAAAATACCTGTTTCGTGATATTTTTTAAATACCGACCCGTAGGTGTCTATACCCCAAATTTTAACGTTTGGGTTTTGCTCTTTTAAATATTTACCTACACCAGAAATGGTTCCGCCTGTACCTACTCCAACTACAAAATGTGTTACTTTTCCTTGGGTTTGTTTCCATATTTCTGGGCCTGTACTTTCGTAATGTGCTAGAGCGTTACTAGGGTTATCGTATTGGTTTACATACCACGAATTTGGCGTTTCTTCGGCTAATCTTTTTGAGGTTGAATAATACGATTTTGGGTCTTCGGGCTCTACATTAGTTGGGCAAACTACAACTTTACTGCCTACAGCACGAAGAATATCCATTTTCTCTTTACTTTGCTTATCGCTTATTACACAAATCATTTTATAACCTTTTACAATGGCTGCCAAGGCTAAGCCCATTCCGGTATTTCCAGATGTTCCTTCTATAATGGTACCTCCGGGTTTTAGGTTTCCGTTGGCTTCGGCATCTTCTATCATTTTTAAAGCCATTCTGTCTTTTGTAGAATTTCCTGGGTTAAAGGTTTCATATTTTGAAAGCACTAAACACGGTAAATCTTGTGTTAGTTTATTAAGCTTAACCAATGGCGTATTGCCTATTGTTTCTAGTATGTTTTTTGCGTAATCCATAGTTTTTTATAATGTTTCAAAAGTACTAAAAAGCCCGTTGATAAATGTTAAAAGTTAGTTATTATGTGCGTTAGGGATTGAACGGTGTGTTTGAGCTCGCCGACCTTAGAAGGCAGCGAGTAGTGAAAGCCCGACCCTTGTGGTAACGCCCAAAAAAAATACTAATTAAAACGTATTGCCTTTACTGGCGCTATTTTTGTAATAATGTACGATGGCAATAGCAGCATAAGTAAACAGAGTATTAACGTGCCTATGTTTAATGCTAATATATACCCTAAACTTATATATACTGGGGCTTCTGTTACATAATAAACACTTGGGTTTAACTGGAAAAATTTAAAATATTTTTGTGCAAATAGGAGTGCTAAACCTAATACATTTCCCCAAAACAGGCCTAATAGAATAAGGTAAGAGGCGTTGTATAAAAATAGTTTTCTGATGCTCCAATTACTGCTTCCTAGTGTTTTTAAAACACCTACCATATTGGTACGTTCTAGAATTAAAACTAGTAATGCGGTTACCATATTAAACCCTGCTATTAATATCATAATACCTATAATGCCGTAGGTGTTTTTATCGAAAATTTTAATCCATTCGAATATGGAAGCATACCTGTCTGTTATGGTTTGCGAATCTAGTAACGATGATATATTTTGGTGTATTTGTGTGCCTTTTTCTTGTAGTTCGTTATAATTATTTATAAAAACCTCGAAATGGCCTATTTGATCTTTTTCCCAACGATTAATGCGTTGTAAATGACGAATATCGCCTATAAGGTATTGGGCATCTAAGTCTTGAAAGCCCGAGTTAAAAATTCCGGAAATGGTATATGTTATAATGTTGGGGAGTTTTTCGGGGTCGTTTTTAGCAAAAACCATCTGGAACTTATCGCCTACTTTAAATTTTAATCGGTTTGCTAGGTATTTAGAGATTAAAACATTTTCGTTTCTTTTTTTTGTGTAATCGGGTAATTGGCCTTCTACAAGAAAATTTTTAAAATAGCTCCAATTATAATCTGCGCCTACACCTTTTAAAAACAAGCCTTCAAAATCGGTTTCGGTACGAATAACTCCAAATTTTGATGCTACTCCTTGCACATGCTTTATACCTTTTACAGCTTTAAAATCTGGATAAAAATCTTGATGTATAGATATTGGGTGTACACTTTCTTGAGAGTTATTACTATCGTAATTTGTAATGGTTACATGCCCATTAAACGCTGCAACTTTATCGCGTATTTTTTGCTGCAAGCCTAAACTTATAGCTACTGTTACCATCATAACTATAATACCTATAGCAATTGCCGCAATACCAATTTTTATTATTGGTGCCGATATGCTACTTTTATACGCTTTACTACCAATAATGCGTTTAGCTATAAAAAACTCGTAATTCAAAAGATACTCTATGAGATTTAATATTTTCAAAAATACAGTTTTATTATTTGTTTTAGTCATGATTTCTTGTGCTTCTAAAGCAAAAAATACCATGAATAGCGAAAGTGAAATTGTAAAGCTTGTTAAAACCGACAGCATGGTTGTGGTTGGAGCTAACCAAACCCTTGCTTATTTACCCATTTTAAAAGGGAAACGTGTTGGCATTATTGCTAACCAAACGTCTGTTATTTTTAAGACTAATACTAGTTATACGCATTTGGTAGACTCGTTAATATCGCTAAACGTTAATGTTAAAAAAGTATTCTCGCCAGAGCATGGTTTTAGAGGTAAAGTTGATGCTGGCGAACTGGTTAAAGATGGTATAGACACTAAAACCAATTTACCAATTGTATCTCTTTATGGAAAAAACAAAAAACCATCTAAAGAGCAACTTACTGATTTAGATATTGTTATATTCGATATACAAGATGTAGGTGTTAGGTTTTACACCTATATTTCGACTCTACATTATATTATGGAAGCTTGTGCAGAACAAAATATACCTGTTTTAATATTTGATAGACCTAACCCAAATGGGCATTATATTGATGGACCTACTTTAGAAATTGAAAATAGAAGTTTTTTAGGTATGCATACTATTCCTTTAGTGCATGGTATGACTATTGGAGAATATGCAAAAATGATTAATGGCGAAAAATGGCTAAAAAATGGGGTAACGGCCAATATAAATATTATTACTATTAAGAATTACACCCATAATACGCCTTATAGTTTGGCTATAAGGCCGTCTCCCAATTTACCTAACGACCAATCTATAAAACTATACCCTAGTCTTGGTTTATTTGAAGGCACTAATGTAAATGCTGGGCGTGGAACAGAGTTTCAATTTCAAAGATTTGGCGCACCCTTTTTAAATAAAGAAGTGTATAAATTTAACTATACGCCTATAGCTAACTTTGGTGCTAAACACCCAAAACATAAAAATTCCATTTGTTATGGTAAAGATTTAAAAGATGACGTTTTAAATAATGGTATGACACTTAAATGGATTATTGAAGCCTACCAAAACGCAACTGACAAATCGTTGTTTTTTAACACCGATAATTTTACAAAACATGCAGGAACCCATAAACTACAACAACAAATTGAAGCTGGTTTAACCGAAAACGAGATTAAAGCCTCTTGGAAAACTGAATTAGAAAATTTTAAAAATACTAGAAAAAAATATTTATTATATCTGTGAAAACATTATTAACCTCGCTTATACTTTTTTTAACTTCTGTTGGGTTTAACCTTAATACCAACACAACAGATTATAAAATAAAAACCGCAAGAAAAAAAGCTAAAAAGTTTTTAAGACAACAAGGTATTCCTGGAATGTCTATTTCTGTTTCTAAAAAAGGACAACTTATTTGGTCTGAAGGTTTTGGTTATGCTAAAAGAAAACCAAGAACCAAAGTAGAACCCAATAAAACACTTTTTAGAATTGCAAGTATTTCAAAATCTATTACAGCTTTAACTCTTGCTAAACTTGTAGATAATAACACTATTAACTTAAATAATAGTATTTATAATTACCTACCAAATTACCCCAAGAACACTTACGATTTTAATATTAAAGAATTAGGCGGGCATCTAGCTGGCATAAGGCATTACAAAGGCAATGAGTTTACTTTAAACAAAAAAATGTCGATAACCGAAGGTTTAAATTTATTTAAAAACGACTCGCTGTTATTTAAACCATCAACTCAATTTTCTTATAACACCTTTGGCTATGTTTTACTTAGCGAAATAATGCAAAAAGCAGCCCAAACAGATTTTAATAATTTAGTTAAAAATACAGTTTTTAACCCTTTGGGTATGACTAACACAATGTTAGATGATTCTAAATTAAACAACCCAAATACAACTCATTTCTACAGAGCAAAACGTAAACTTTCTACGCCTGTAGCCAATGAGTATAAGGTAGCTGGCGGAGGCTTTTTATCAACCTCTGAAGACTTAATTAAATTTGGAGAAGAAATCATCTTGCCTAAAACAGTATCTAAAAAAGCATTGTCTAAAATACTAACTCCACAAAAATTAAAATCTGGAAAATCTACTGGTTATGGCATTGGTTTTTCTGTTAATTTTACCAAAAACAACACTTACAAGTATTACCACACAGGTGGTGGTGTTGGTGCCTCTACGGTACTATTAATTTACCCAAAAGAAGGTTTAGTTATAGCTGTTTTAACCAATAAATCTGGAGTAAAAATGGATGCATTTGCAGAAGCCTTAGAATCTGTATTTATTGAATAAAAAAAGTGCTCCATTACATTTCTGTAACCAAGCACTTCCAATCAAACAAAAACCCTCAAAATATCAAAACTTCAATAAGGTTTTCTAAAAACAAACCAAACATTTTATATATTCTTTATTTCAGCTTCCATAAGTGGTCCAAGCTCAAAAACACTTTCAAGTAATTCTTCTTTTAACTGTTTAGCTTGATTTGTTTTACCATTTGCTTTATATATTTGTGCTATACGAAACAACACATCTGGCTCTGAGGTTTTTCCAACCACATGCTTTTCTATAATTTTTAATGCTTCTTTTACATCGCCATGATTAAAATGAGTCCACGCTAACAAATCGTAAGACTGTGGTGTTGGTCTGTTTTCAATTTCAACATTTGCAAGCTTTAGTGCATTTGCTGTTTGTTTTTTATTTTCTGCATACAGTAAAGCATTGTATGCATTATACATAACACCATATTTAGCATTTTTAACAGCCTTAAAATATAATTCTAACTCTTTATCTTTTAAATCTAAATCGCCTTTAAACTCTGCTATTTCTGCTTTTAAAAGATGGTAGTCTGGGGCATTGTATGTTTTATTTATTTCATTTAAAATATAAAGGGCTTGATCTGGGTTTTTCTCGTAAGAATATACAATCCATGCAATGCCTTTTTTGGCATAAGCATTGTTTGGATCTAACTTTAAAGCTTTTAAATAATGATTATAAGAAGCTTTAATTTTTCCTGCATGACCATAATAGTCTGCTAAATTAGTATACACCCATTGTTTTGTTGCTGGTACGTTTGATGCTTCGGCAATATTTTTTGCTTGCTCCATATACTTTATGGCTGCTTCTAAATTACCTTTATGATCTGCCCATTTTGATAATCGGATTAAATAATCGAAATCTGATTTTCTTCTTATTTTTTCTAAATATTGTTTAGCTTCATTAAAATGTCCTAATTCTAAATGTACATCAAACAACATTTTTTGTGTTCCTTTTAAACCTTCGCCATTGGTTTCTGCTTTTTTTAAAAGTTTTAGTGCTTCTTTAAATCTATGCTGAGACACATAATTTCTAGCCAAAGCCCTTAAATAACCAGCGTTATTATATTGTGTAGCCTTATTAGATTTAATTAACAAAGTTTCGGCTTTAATTAAAGCTTTAATATTTCCTGTTTTGTTAAAAATTTGAGATTGAGATGCTGCAGCTTTAGCTAAATAAGGAAATTGTATTGGATCTTTTTCTAGCTTTTTTTCCCAGAATTTAAAATCCTCTTTAACAACTTGCAACATCTCGTTATCTACTTGTGCTATATATTTAGAATAATCTGCTGTATTTGTTATTTGCTTATCCTTTTTATTACAACTTACTATAAGCAATAAAGAAAAGATAAATACGATATGTGTGTGATGTTTCATGTGTGTAATGTTTTTATGTTTGTTTGATTTTAAAAACTTCTGAAATACGATTTACATCATATTTCAGAAGTCATATTTAACTTCTAATGAGGGGAAGCTAAATAAGGAAATGATATTAAAAAGTCTTTATCATTTGCACTCACATTATCATTAGACAATCCTGGGTTTTCAGAAAAATCTTCGCCACCAAAAATTAACAATAATTCTACGGTAATAACATCATCGGCTAAAGCTCTACCCGAAAGTGTGTTTGCAGGTTCACCATCATAAAAAGTGGTTTTGCCATCTAGAGATACGTTTAAAACATCGGTAGCTAAAAGCCCTGTAAATGCTGCTGCATCTTGCCCAAGTGCATTTAATCCGCCATCTGCATAAGCTGGACTTAAACCTAATAAATTAGCTTCAAATTTACTTTGAAATGCTGCGTTTTGGGCAGATGGTTCTGTTACATTAAATGCATCTTTATCTGCACTTGCATTAAATACGGTATTTACTGCAGGTCTACCCATTTGGTCTTCTTGCATGTATGTTCCTGAAAAGTCTGGGCCTAACATGGCAACATTATCGTTATCATCATTATCTGTACAGTTAAATGCCATTAGCGAAGCGGTTAACACCAAGGTTAATATTTTTATATTTTTCATAATTATATAGTTTAAATAAGGTTAATTTCAATTATTTTCTTTTAGACTCTACCCAAGTATTAATTTTACCCGAGCCACCAATCATAGCTTTTGGCACTTCTACAACAATAGACATAACGTTGGTGCCTGCAAAAGTATCGGTTGCCGATCCTTCTGGTAAAAAACCTGTTTCCTCTTCGCCATCGCCATCGTCATCACCTGGTGTTAAAATTTGAGTAAATCTTGTAAAGTCCATAAAAAATGGGTCGTCTCTAGGGCCTGCAAAAAAGGTCATGCCACCTACCGTTGCTATATTTGCAGCTTCGCCATAAGCAGTTATATCTACAACACCTCCAACTGTAGAACTGGTTTGAATGGTACTATTTAAACCTGTTTGAGATGGTGCAACTGGACCAAAGAAATACATTTTTCCATTTCTAGGAATGGCTTGAATTACCAAATCTTCAATATTATCTTGATTGGTATCTATATTAAACTCTACTAATACATTTTCGTTAAACGTAGCAGATCCAGTATTCATTGGGCTTAACAAGCCTTGTAAATTTGCTACAAAAACTAAATTATCTGTATCTTCACCTTGAAAGGCATAAAAGTCTGTAATATCACTATTACCGCCTTGTACTGCTGGTGCATCAATATGATCTGCAGCAATAATAAAGTAACTAGCTACCGCTATTACTCCAATTCCTAATGTTCTTTTTAAATTCTTCATGTTTTTGAGATTTTTGTTATTGTTAATTTCACTCTCTGCCATACCTACGAAAAAAAAGAAATAGCGGTTTTGTTAAAATTATGTTAAAGAAAAAAGAACTTGTTTATTCAGTTAAAAGTTTAATTTTACATTCTATTATGAAATTTAAGTTATGAACCCTTCATCTTCTGGTTGGATAAAAAAGCTACTTAAAGAGATTGCCAAAAATGATCGCTTTTTAAAATACAATGAAGATATTTTTTATGAATCTTTAAGGTCTTGCGGTTTTATTTATGGCAGCAATTTAGATGTTGTAAATCAAGTTGTTTTAAAAAAAGACTTGACAGAAGAAGAATTATGTAAAACAAATTTATGCTTAGCTCTTTTTTATACCCATAGTAATGCCAAATGCGAAGTACCTTTTATTGAAAGCGTTATTAACTTTTACAAAAGTATCGATTCTATTAAAACATCATTTCTTCAAGGTTTATTAGGCGGCAATAAATCTGAAGAGCAATTAGAAAAAATAATACATAAACGTATTCAAATTGATGCTAATGTACTTACCAAAAACTTTAATTACTTTATTATAAATGCACTTTTATTTGTAGATGTTTTAGCTTATAAAACTTTTATAGAAAACAAAAATATATTAGTTATAAAGTATTTAAAAAAAATTGAAGCATCAATTACATCAATTTCTCTAGACGTATTAAACGCTAAAGAAATAAAAAGTAAATACGATGATAGTTTAATTAAACTTTTCGAATCGTCCTTACGCTACCAAAACAACACACCTCTAGGCTATAATAAAGCGATTAAAAACGTACAAACTAAACTTGAAAAATATTATATACTAGACATTGCTTGCATGGCCACTTGGAGCGACCAAATGATTGATATTGAAGAACAACATTTTTTAGAAAAGCTTGGTAACGATTTAAATTTAAGTATTACAAAAACTCACAAATCTATAAAAGTTGTCAATAAATTTTATACCGTTAATAAAAACAACATAGCCCTTTTAAGCTCTAAAAACGTTGTACAGAGTTTTTACAATAACTCTAGTAAAATGGTTAATAAACTTATTAGCAGGAACAGCAAACGTTTATACCAAGAGTTAAAAGACAGTAAGGAGCTTATGGTTTTACTTACACAATCTACCGTTAGAGATTTAAATAAAGACGAACAGAAAAAAGTACAAGAACAACTTCTAGATATTTTTAAATCTATACCCAGTCTCGCTATTTTTTTACTTCCTGGCGGTGCATTATTATTACCCTTAGTTGTAAAATTTATTCCTAAATTACTACCTTCTGCATTTGATGAAAATAGAATTGATGAGTAAAAAACACTAATTTTTATTTTTTTTCTATTAGCTTTACAATTACACTAACTAAACCATTTACATGATATCTTACACTATTAAGCAAATTAATAACCTTTTAAAAGGTGAATTAATTGGCAACACTACGCAATGCATTGAAGGCCCAGAACAACTACAAAACGCTACACCAAACCACATTACTTTTATAGGAAGTAGCAAATATCTTAAATACTGGCCAGAGTCTAAGGCAAGCGCGGTATTAGTAAATGACAACTTAGACATAGAACCTGGTGAAAACCGAGCTATAATTAAAGTAAAAAATGCAGATTTGGCTATGGCAAAAGTTTTAGAGTTATTTAATCCGCCTGCTCCTGTTTTTGAAACCGATATTCATCCAACAGCAGTAATACACAAAACTGCTAAAATTGGTAGTGGCTGCAAAATTGGGGCCAATTGCTATATAGGTAAAAATGTTGAACTTGGAAATAATGTAACGCTATACCCAAATGTTTGTATTTTTGACGAAACTATAATAGGTAACAGTACCATAGCTTGGTCTGGCACCGTTATTAGAGAACGCTGTATTATTGGCAGCTACTGTATATTCCATACCAATGTTAGTATTGGAGCCGATGGGTTTGGTTACAGACCTAGCGACGATGGTAATGGGTTAACAAAAATACCTCAAATAGGAAATGTTATTATAGGGCATTATGTTGAAATTGGTGCAAACTCTTGTGTTGATAGAGCCAAATTTAGCAGTACCATAGTTGGTGATGGCTGCAAAATAGACAACCTAGTACAAATAGCACATAATAGCGTTATGGGGCGCTCTTGCATTATGGCAGGGCATAGTGGTCTTGCTGGCTCTGTAACTTTAGGTGATGGTGTTGTTATTGGTGGCTCTGCCTCTATAAAAGACCACACAACCATTCACTCTGGAGCTACTGTTGGCGCTGGTTCTGGAGTAGTTGGCGATGTTAAAGCCGGAGCTACAGTTTTAGGCTACCCAGCACAAGACTCTAGAGATATGCTTAAACAATGGGTAGTTATGAGAAGACTTGCTAAAAAATAGCATTACAACTCTTAATTTTATAAAACATAAAAAGGTATTTATTAAAGAAATAATATATTCGCATAAAACACATCCGAATGTCAATAACAAAAGCATCTGAATTAGAAGGAATGAAAAAAGTTAGTGAGGTTGTTGCAACTACACTAAAATTAATGAGAGCATATGCAAAAGTTGGTATGTCTACAAAAGAATTAGATGAATACGGTGGCGAAATTTTAAAAAGTTATGGTGCTAAATCTGCCCCGTATGAAACGTATGGTTTTCCTGGTTATACATGTATTAGTTTAAACAAAGTAGCTGCTCACGGCATTCCTTCAAAACAAACAATACTTAAAGAAGGAGATTTAATAAACATTGATGTTTCTGCAGAACTTGATGGGTTTTGGTCTGACAATGGAGGCTCTTTTGTACTTGGTAAAGACATTTACAACCATCAACCTCTTGTTGATGCTTCCAAAAACATTTTACGTAAAGCTATTTACAATATAAAAGGTGGTGTAAAAATATCTGATATTGGATATTTAATAGAAACAGAAGCAAAAAAATACGGCTATAAGGTTATTAAAAACTTAGCAGGTCATGGTGTTGGAAGAAGTTTACATGAAGCCCCAGAAAACATTTTAAATTACCGTGTTAAAACCAATAAAGAAAGGTTTAAAAAAAACACTACAGTAGCTATTGAAACTTTTATCGCTACAAAATCTACAGTTGCTTTAGAATTAAGCGATGGCTGGACTTTAGTAGGAAACAAAGGAGGTTATATTACCCAACACGAACAAACCATATTAATAACCGATAAATCTCCTATTATCTTAACCAAATCGAACAAAATATGGAATTAAAATTAGCTATTTAAACTCTGTATTAAATTTAATTATAGCCTATTATTCCAACCAGCCTTTAAAATCTTTTACACGTTCTCTAGCTACAATAACATCTTGTTCGTTATAAGAATTCAACTTTATTTGTAAACGCGAATTGGTATAACTTACCATATCCTTTATAGCATTAATGTTTACAAAAAACTTGCGATTAATACGGAAAAAAGTTTGAGGTTCTAACTCGTTTTCTAAATGCTCTAAGGTTGTATCTAAAAGATAGTTTCTACCTTCGGTTGTATGTAAGTATGTGCCCTTATTTTCGCTAAAAAAACACTCTATTTCGTCTATATTTATAAGTTTTAAATGTTGCCCTACTTTTACCGAAAATCGTTTTTTATACGCTCTATCTAATGGGTTTACTAACAGCTTTTTTATATCGTTAAAATCGAGTGTTACTGCCTGCTTTTGCGGCGCTCGTGCTTTATATTTTTCTACAGCAATAGCCAAATCGTCGTCGTCAATAGGTTTTAGTAAATAATCAATACTATTTAACTTAAAAGCCTTAAGCGCATACTCATCATAAGCTGTTGTGAATATAATGGCCGATTTTATTTCGATAGCTTCGAAAATCTCGAAAGACAAACCATCACTTAACTGAATATCAAGAAATATTAAATCGGGATGCTTGTTATCTTGGAACCATTGTATAGATTCTTCAACAGAATGCAACATGGTTTCGGCATTTAAATCTAAATTTTTAAGCATACGCTGTAAACGCCTTGCCGATGGTTTTTCGTCTTCAATAATAATTACTTCCATTGTTTTTTATCTTTATCCATGTATTCTTTAATTTTCCTTTCTTCCCAAGACTTGCTAAATACTAAGTTTTTACCAAAAACGCTTAACGCATGAAATCCTAAACCAATACCCCAAAAAATGGCCGTAGAAAGCGTTCCAAAATGCCATAAACTACCACCGTTTAAAACAATTATGCTAATTAAAAAAACATTAACTGCAATATACCAAAAGGCATGCCAATAAAAGGCTTTTAGCTCGTTTACTCGTTTTTTTGCTCGAGCATAAGCTTGTTCTTTTTCATGCTCTTTTGTATTATATAATTCTATTTTATTTGTTTCCATAATTTTAAAAGTTAATTCCATTTGTGTTCGTCTTTACGCATTAATTCTTCTATTTTACGCGCTTCCCATTGGCTACCTAGCTTACCTTTATGCATAAAAACCACAAAGCCATGAATTGCTAAGCCTATGCCCCATCCTATTACCGAAAACCAAAACCATTTATAATCCCAATAAGTTTTATAATTTATAAAAATTGTAAAAGGAGTAAACAAGCAATAAGCAAGTAAATGTTGATAAAACCCTTTTATTTTGGCTATACGCTTTCGTGCTCTTTCGTATTTTTTTTCGGTTTCTAAATCTGGTAATTTTTCCATAATCTTTGTTTTTAATCCCAGTTGTTTTTATCATCATTCATAAACTCTTCCATTTTGCGTTTTTCCCAACTTCTTCCTAAAGGGCCATCGTTTACAAATACCTTAAAAGCTTGTATAGTTAACCCAATACCCCAACCAAACATAGGAAACCAAAACCATTGAAAATCCCATGAGGTTTTATAATTAATTAAAATTAAAAAAGGAATAACTAAACAGTAAGATATTAAGCTATAATAAAAGCCTTTAAGCTCGTCTACATAATTTAGTGCTCGCACATAACTGTCGTCTAATTTTGATGTGGTTTGTTCTGTTCTCATGACTGATATTTTTTTAGTAAGCATAGGTATTGCTACAGCAAAACGGTTTGCTTCTTTGTTTATATTTACTTTTTTATTGGTTAATAAACCATAACGTTGTTTTATATTACTTAACCCAACGCCGCTACTCTTTTTTACTATTTGTTTGGGTTGCAAATTGTTTTCTACAACTAAGTTGCCTTGGTTTTCATAAATTTTAATAGTAAGAGGTTTACTAGAGGTTACCATATTATGCTTTACAGCATTTTCTAAAAGTAACTGTAATGATAATGGCACGACCTTGGCCTCTGGATTTATGGCTTGCTCAGGCATGGAAAAAACAATACTGTCTTCAAACCGCATTTTAAGTAAAGACATATATGTTTTTGCAAATTGCAACTCTTCATTTACAGTAACCAATTCTTTATTTTTTTGCTCTAAAACATATCTGTACACTTTAGATAGTGATGTTGTAAATTTCTGAGCGCTAACCGGATTTTCTTCTATTAAACTTGTTAAAACATTTAAACTATTAAAAAGAAAATGCGGATCTAATTGATTTTTTAAAGCATCAAACTTAGCACTTGCCGTACCAGCAATTACCTTTTGTTCTTTAATCCTATTTTGTTGATACCTATTATAAAAGTATACAAAATGGAAAATAACAACTATTACTAATGTAACCAATAAGCCAAATTGATAATGCTTAAATTTTTCATTTTCTATAAATTGACTAAATGTTCCGCCATAAACTATATAAGTTGAAGCTCTTAACACAAACAACCCAATTAAGGTTATAAGAGTTGCGCCTAGTATACCTATAACAATACGTTTAATACTGCTTTTCTTTTTCCATGGTCTGGTTTCCATATAATCGAAAAAAAACATATTGGAATACCCCAGCACAAAAGCATACAATTGATAAAAACCAAAATCGACTAAAAAATCGTTTACATTTTTAAAATCGAAACCTCCAGATAATAAATTGCCAATTACAAAAACTATGCAGCCTATTATAAAGGTTATAATAATATTTTTAGTCGATTTAGTCATAATAATTATAAGTTCTATTTAATTTTACTTTCCACAAGACTCAGCAAGCATTTTTGCTCGGTCTGCACCCCAATTAGGGTAAAAAGGTGTTTCTGGTTTAAAGTTAGCAAAAAGTTCTAAGGCGCGGTCAAGTTCTTTACAAAACGGCGTAGTATCTTGCCCAAAATATGTTGCTCCGCCAATATCCCATTCGGCTTTACAGTAAACAACTCTTGGATTTTCTGGATCTAACATGCCTGCCTTTGTATAAATTTCTACAACTTTACCAGACAATGTCATGCCATAAGTAGCACCATCAAAAGCCACCCAAGCCGTATGTAATAACGCTTGCAAAACCATTATCTCTGGGTTTTCTTTTGAAATGGCTGTAGCATCGTTTATTAAGTCTTGTGCTTTACTTAATTGAGCAGACAGCTTTTCTTCATCTTTCAACCCAAAACTATAAAGAATATTAATTTGCGCCGCATAATAAGGTGGCAGCCAATTATCGGGTTCTGCTTTTGCAATACGTTCAAATAAATTTGCAGCTTCTACAGGTTCATTTTTTGTCCATAAATCAAAAGCTTTTTGCATCCCTTTTTCATAATTAGTTTGAGCGGTTACCAAACTAGAAATTAATAATGTTGCAATTAAAATAAAATGTTTCATAAGTGTTTGTTTTTTATTGATGAAACAAATATCTAACAGTAATAAAGGTTTTTAAAAACCAATTTACCGAACTGTTATTTTTTGTTGCTGAAATGTTAAACCCTTATATTTTAAAGTATCAATTGTTTAAATTGAAACTTATTTTAAATAAATACTCATGAAAAACACTTTGCTCTTATTTGTTTTATTAATATCGTTTTTTAGTTATAGCCAAACCAGCAACCTGTCTATGATAGATTATGTTGAAGTTTTAAACAACAACAAAACTGAAGCCTTATTTTATTACCAAAACAATTGGGAACAATTACGCATTAAGGCCATAAAACAAGGATATATAGAAAGTTATAACCTTTTAGAAACTAAATCTACCCCAAAAACACCTTATAGCTTTATATTAATAACAACTTACAAAAACAAAGCTTTATATAATGCCAGCGAAAATAATTTTGAAAAACTTATTAAACAAAGTGGTGGCATAAAGTTAATGAACCATAAAAAACCAAAAGATTTTAGGAAAGTAATTTTACACAACGATGCGGTAAAACATTGGAATTAAACAAAAAGGCAGCCTAAAAAAAATTTAGACTACCTTTTCCCCACACATAATTTTAATTTTACTAATTAGCCTTCTTGATATTTGAAAAAAATAGGCACAGCGTAAGCTACTTTTACAGGTTTCCCGCGTTGTAAGCCTGGTTTCATTTTAGGCAAAATACGAATAATACGTTCGGCTTCGTTTTGCAAAATTTTATCTGGACCTCTAGATCTTATTCCTGTAATATGCCCTGTTTTATCTATAATAAATACTACTGATACTCGTCCTTGAATTCTTAAATCTAAGGCTGTTTGGGGGTAATTAAAATTAGCAGCAACATGTTCTTGCATTTTTTTCTGAAAACAATCTTTAGTTGCTTGTTTTGAAAGCCCCTCGCAACCCGGAAATACAGGCACATCTTCAATTACAGCAAAAGCGACTTGAACATCCTCCTCGATCTCTTCAACCTCTACCTCTGTAACATCAATAATGCGCTCTTCAACGGCATCATCCTGCCCTATTTCGGTACTTTCAATAACGGTTTCTTCAACCTCTTCTACATCATCTACTATTTGTATAGACTCCTGAACCACGGCAGCTGGTGGTGGCGGTGGCGGCGGTGTATTTGTGTTTACTATTGGAATTTCTTCTTCAAACTCACTCTCCATTTCAACAAAATCAATGGTTATATCGTTTTTTTCGTAAGTTCTGTATTCTAAAGCTTGCCAAGATAAAAACAGCATTATATTTAGCCCAATAGCAAAATAAATGCTGCTATTTCGTCCTATTTCTAGGTTTGGATTTTTTTTTGCTTCCATGACATTTAGTTTTAATTGATTGAATTAATCATCTTAATTTCATTACTCAAAATTATCATATCATGATAAAAACTACTATGACATTTGTCATATCACAATAAAAAATCTGCCTATCAATTTACAACACATTACAAACACCAAAATGGCATGCTTTAATGTAAGTTTGCGTAGCTTGATTTAATGATTAAAAAAGTATAATTTCGTTATACACTATTTATTTTTTTCAGATTTCAGTTAAACCTAGTTTATGCATAGCAAACCTTTTTTAGATTATATAAATAATTACATAAAGTTAACTGCTAAAGAGGAAGCCTTTTTACTATCTAAAATTACATATAGAAAATACTTAAAAGACCAATATATAGTACAACAAGGCGATGTATGCAGAAGTGCTAATTTTATTATTTCGGGGTGTACAAAAACATTTTATATGGATAATAATGGTATGGAGCATATTATTATGTTTTCTATTGAAAATTGGTGGGCCTCAGATTTGGGGAGTTTTATAACTCAATCTCCTGCCGATTTTAATGTGCAGTTTTTAGAACCCACAGAGCTTATTCAATTTACTTTTGATAACTTTGAGGAATTATATGCTAAAATCCCAAAACTAGAACGACTATTTAGAAAAATTGTTGAACGTGCTTTTGTAGCATCACAAAAACGAATTATTAGAAACTTTAGCCTTTCTGCTAAAGAACGCTACATTATTTTTAAAGAAACCTACCCTAAAATAGACCAACGCGTGCCCCAATACATGATTGCTTCTTACCTTGGTATTACTAAAGAATTTCTAAGTAAAATTAAAAACCAAATTGCTAAAACGCAATAAATATTAAACTAGATTAACATCATTTCTTAATCTTCTTTATTTTAATTAGCTATATTGTTTTAGAATTTTGCAAAACAAATTTTAAATTAATAAAAATGAAAAATTCAATTAAAAACATAGTGGTTGTTGCTATTGTATCTATTTTAACACTATCTTTTACAAACACTAAAGAAGAAAAAAAAGAAATAAAAACCGAAAGCAGTAAAGTTGTTTGGAAAGGTTATAAAGTAACCGGTTCTCATGAAGGTATTATAAATATTAAGTCTGGACACTTAATTTTTAATAACAACAAATTAACAGGCGGTAAATTTGTAATAGACATGACAAGTATGGCTTGTACAGACTTAGAAGGCGAGTATAAAGGCAAACTAGAAGGACACCTAAAATCTGACGATTTTTTTGGTGTTGAAAATTTCCCGACAGCAACTTTAGTTTTTACAAAAGTAAAGGCTTCTAAAAAAAATGCTTATCAAGTTACAGGAAATATAACTATTAAAGGCAAAACAGAATCTATAACATTAAATATTTCTGTTAATGGTAATAAAGCGAATGCCGCTTTAAAAATAGACCGAACTAAATTTGGTGTAAAATATGGCTCTGCTAGTTTCTTTGATGGACTTAAAGACAAAGCCATTCATGATGATTTTGATTTAGTGGCCGATTTAGAATTTTAATATTGATAAAACCTCTAAAAATCATTTTATAATACACAAAACAAAAAGCACAGTTTAATTAAACTGTGCTTTTTACTAACTATTAATTAATAGAATATTATGCAAACGTATTATAAATTATCAAGTTGGTTACTTTTTTTATCGTCGCTAATGGTCCAAAAGAAACCAATAAAAAAGAACTGATCGGTTGCTGGTTGCAAAGCACGTCTGTTAAACGTTCCGTTTACATCTGGGGCATTTGCATATTGGTAGCCATTAATATTTTTAAAACCTAATACATTATTTACAGAAGCATACAGTATTTTTTGCGGGCTAATTAAATATGCCCAATTTAAGCTTAAGCTATTAAAAGCTTTTGTTTTTTCATTTAAAAAACCTGTTGTATTAGGGTTTGTATACGTTCTGCCCGAAGCATAGGCATAACTTACACCTACTTGACTGCGCCACTTATCTATCCAATATTTACCCACTACAGATAAATTATGTGTGTTTGCAAAATTAGGCTGGGCTTTAGCGGTGTAATTTTGATAATTTCGTTTGGTGTCTAAAAATGAATAACTTAACCAATAATCGAAATTTTTAATGCTTTTACTATCTCGCCAAAATAAATCTACACCTTTTGCAAAACCATTACCATTGTTATTATAATCACTATCAAAACTTGCAAATTCTGTATTGTATTTTACCAAGTTATTATATTTTTTATAATAAGCTTCTGCTCGAAATATCTTCCTATCTGCATTATATTGATAATTTAGTATGTAATGCGATGTGTTTTCGGCTTTTAAAGCCTTATTAAACTTTAAAATATTACTTGTTGGGTTTTGGTAAAAATTTCCATAGGCTAAAGATACTTGACTTTTATTATTTGTTTTATAGGCTAAAGATAATCTTGGGGCTACATTAAAATCTTTAAACAGCTCGCTGTACTCACCTCGCAACCCTGCTTTAAAGGCTAAATTTTTCGAAATAAAAATATCGGCTTCGGCAAAAGCGGCGGCTATATTGTTGCTATAACCGTAGTTTGTTTTATTAATAGTTTGGTCTTGGTAAGTTTCATCAAAATTGGTAGCAAAATATTCTGCTCCAAAATACAGTTTCAGTCTGTTACTAATTCTATTTTTAAACTTTACCTTAGTATGAATGGAGTTTTCGGTGTTATCAATATCGCTTTCAACAATATTTAAATTATTATTAGCATGTGTATAACTTAAGCCTCCAAAAACAGACCATGTATCGTTTATTACGCCTTGATACGAGCCATTTAAATAAAAGTTATTGTTATTTAATTTAAAATATGCGCCATCAGGCTGGTTAATATCTTCTTGAATCAATTCGAAACTAGATGCATCAAAAGCACCATACAATTTAAATAAACCCGAGTTGGTTTTCTTTCTAAAAACAGCTTCACCAGATAGGGTTTCAAAAGGTTTTATCCAATCGTTTCTATTTTTAAAAATAGCATTATAAGGTTCTAAATTAATATACGAAGCATTAACACTTAACGAACTTTTATTCCATTTTTGAGTATTTCCTAGCGTTGCTCCAACACTCATAATACCAATATCGGTTTTCTCTTGGTCTGGCTCATCAATAGTATTTAAAAGCAATACACTAGACAAAGCCTGCCCAAACTCGGCAGAATAGCCACCTGTAGAAAAGGTTATACCATCAAACAAAAAAGGCGAATAACGGCCTCTTGTAGGCGCATTATTAGTTGTAGGCGTATATGGGGTAAATACACGAATACCATCAATAAAAATTTGAGTTTCGTCGGCACCACCACCACGTACAAACAGCCTACCATCTTCGGCCACGGTTGTGGTTCCTGGCAATGTTTGCAAAGCACCAACAAAATCGCCTAGTGCACTTGCTGTAGTTACTACATCTAGCGGTTTTAATACACTTACTTTACTATTATCGCCCGCCGAAAATGTTCCTGCCGAAAGCACAACAGCATCTAGAGTACTTACATCGTCTCGAAGTTTTACCGTTACAGCATTCATAAACGACACATCGCCTACCATTGTATAAGTTTCGTAAGACATAAACGAGACCACTAAGGTTTGTGTTCCTGTTTCTGTAGTATCAAATAAAAATGTACCATCAGTACCAGATGTGCTACCATCATAAGTTCCTTCTAAATAAATATTTGCGCCCTCTATAGGTTCATTTTTTAAATTTAAAACTTTCCCGCTAATTACGGTTTGTGCAGATACTTTAACACTAATTAAAGCGATAAGAATGAAAACTATTTTTTTCATGATTAACTAAATTTTACTGTTCGATTTTTGATTGATTGTTTTTATTAAATTCGTATTAACAGAACAAAAATGCTGCACCATTTTAATTTTAAAAACTCTTAGTTACCGAACTGTAAATTTTACATGACGAATTGAAAATACCCTATTTTTAAATTTATTTTCATATCTATGTAACATTTTAAAAAAATTAACTACATACTATAGTAACTAAACCATACCATTGAATAAAGAACTAGAACATAGTTTTGTAGAATTATTAGAAAAGCATCAAAATATAGTGCACAAAGTTTGCCGTTTGTACACCAATAATTATGATGCCCATAATGATTTATTTCAAGAAATTACCATTCAACTCTGGAAAGCATACCCCAAATTTCGTGGCGATGCAAAATTCAGTACCTGGATGTATCGTGTTGGATTAAATACGGCAATAACACTTTACCGAAAATCGAAACGCACAATAAACACACAAGATTATGCCGGTGTAGAATTTAAAATAAAAGCAGAAGAGTATGACGACACCGAAGAACAACAACTAAAAGTGCTTTACAAAGCCGTACACCAACTAAACGACATTGAAAAAGCATTAGTTTTCTTGTATTTAGAAGACAAAGACTATAGAGAAATTAGCGAAACATTAGGTATAAGCGAAGTAAATGCCCGCGTGAAAATGAACAGGATAAAAACCAAGCTTAAAACCATATTAAATCCGTAACATTATGGATGAATTAGATTTATTAAAAAAAGACTGGAATAAAGGCGAAAGCAAGTACCCTAAACTGTCTTACGACGAAATTTATAAGATGATTTTAAAAAAATCGTCATCCATTGTAAAGTGGATATTCATTATAAGCCTTCTAGAGTTTGCCTTTTGGATTGGTTTATCCTTTCTATTAAAAGGAAGCGCATATTCTGGTAAAATGGACGAGTTAGATATAGACCATATACTAATACCAATTACAATTATTACATATAGCGTTTTAATGTATTTTTTTGTTTTATTTTATAAAAACTACAAGCGTATTTCTGTTACAGACAACTCTAAAACCCTAATGGAAAGCATTATAAAAACACGCCGTACTGTTAAATATTATGTAGCTTTCAACCTAGCATCATTAGTTATTGGCGCTTGCATAGGTGCATTTTATGCTTTTAACCACAACCCAAATTTTACAAGCGAATTGGCAACAGCATCTGCCAACGGCGAGGTATTTAAATTTTACGCCGTAATAATTATGGTAACCATTTTAATTTTAGCGTTAGCCATTGGTGTACTTCTGCTTTTCTATTGGTTAATTTATGGTATTCTATTAAAACGACTAAACAGAAATTATAAAGAACTTAAAAAATTAGAAGTTTAAATATTTGGGCGTTACCACAAGGGTCGGGCTTTACGCTATATCTTTTTTGCTTTTAATGGCAAAAAAGGATGCCGCTGCAATCCCTAACGCGGGTTTACTTGCTAGATTTCCTTTTTAAACTATCTCATTCTTTTTTTTGAAGATTTACTTGCTGTGTTTTGTGTATGAATAGTTGTGGGTTTCAATAACTAATTTAGCAAATACAAACCTTTTTTATGTTTATTTATTTTCGTTTAAGTACCAAAAATCGCTATTTTTCATACACATTGTTATGTATAGTGCTTTTTACTTTTCAGCTTGGTTTTACGTTATATATTATTTAATTCGCATGAACCTTGATTTATATGTGATTCATAATTTGATGTTTAATCTCTTCATAATCCATTCCAATATTAAAATAATCAGTCTCAAATCCAACGTTCAGTACGTTCACAAATTCTTCAAGCGAATAATCAATTTGACCAGCACGATTATTAATCTCAATCGAGTCTAATTTCGATATTAAACAAATTGTCTGATATTTTTTATCAATTACAGATGTTTTATTGTTTGGATGCGCTCGATAAAAATGTTGATTTGGTGTTAAAACAATTATGTTTTCAGGTGAATCTGCAATCTGTGGAAACTCACTCTCCATAAAAATATGGTGAGCTTGTAAACCAGGATATTGTTCAAACCTATGTATTTCACTAAATTGATGTAGTTTTCTAACAAATTTTTTTGCTTTCTGTACACTATACTTGTAGAACCCAGTTAAGTCACTTTCTTTTTCTAGTAATTTTGAAAACTCTTGTCTAGTTATCGATTTATCTTTTCCTACATCTCTCCAATTAACACGGTTATATCTAATTTCCTCAATAGGCAATATTATTTTTGAAATAGAACCTTTTATTGTTCCTTTTACTTTTTTGTTAAAAGCTAGAATGTTGATTATTTTATTATAAATTCTTGGTGGTTCATCAGGTCGATTTATACCCGTATTGTCAATCAAAAACGTATGTAATGTATGTCTTAAATTGTTTAATGAATTCTTATTTTGTTTTTCAAAGAAGTCATCAAATGCAGGTGTTAAACTACTATCTGCAATAATCTTTTGCAAATATTTATTTAAATAGATGATTGCATTTCTTTCTCTCGAAGCTATGAAATTTAGAATATCTATTCTTAGAACTTTAAAATAATTTGTTGTTCCTCTTTTTTCTAACTCTAATACTTTTCCGTAAGCTAAAGCTCTCAAAGGTTGATTAAAGAATTTATTATATTCTTTTTTAGCTTTAGGCTCATTTAAAGCTGGTTTGTTAAAAGTACTTGGGATTATTTCACTTGCATAATCTGAATGCCAAATATCATTCTTTGTAAATTCTTTTTCTGTATCATCTCCTAAAAACTCTAACACACATTCAGAAACAACAGATATAACATCTGGCGTAACTTTCTATTGAATAAAGATTTTTTTTAAGAACGATATAGTTCTTCGTAAATTTCTTTATTTATCATTTGAATGACTTTATAATTGCCAAGAATTGTATTACCAAAATCATCATAATTCCAACTCCCATTTTCTTCTTTGAAAATCAAATCTTGATTAAAATTTGCTTTAAAAACAAAGAGAGGAAAATTATCCTCTTTCCAATTTGAAGCATTATTACAAAAATTTTCAGCTTGTTTTTTGCTCTCAAAAATTTCATATGTTGAACGACCATTGTTATAGTAACAATGCTCAACACCGTACATAGTTTTGCCTTTCATAATTTACCAATTTAAATGTTTAGTATGATAGTTTATTTGAACCGAACTCAATTCTTTACGATTGAATTTTAAGTTTTTTAGTGGATTATCAATTACATTCAATTTTGGTGTTTTTGAAAGATTACTCACTACGATAAGGTAATAATCATCTTTGTATTCTTCTGCTTTATCAAACTCATTTTGAGTGATTCTAATTGCTCCATTTTTATTTCTAACACCTTTAACTTCGGCTAAAACAAATTTTTCAGTTAACTGAATTTGAAAATCGTAACCATCTCCCCATAGTCTAGCATCTTCTAACAATCCATTTTCAAAAGTCGAGATTGACTTATAATTGCTCATAAAAAAGAATTCAGCTTCATTTCCTGTTTCTTGAAGTTGCTTGAATTTAGATTTAACAATTGGTTGCACTTCTTGAGTAGGCAAAATCAATTTCTTATCTGTATTCTTAATAAACAATTTAACAATATTTGCAAATGATTTGGCATCTTCAGTACCAAATAAACTATCAATAAAAAGTTTTATATGCTCTCGTTGATTTCTTTGCCACCATCCTTTTCTGCCATTATCAAAATAAGGGTCAAAACTATCTTGACGATTAGATACAGCTTTTTCAGTTTTAGCTAAACCTAATTGAACAATATATTTGTTAAAGGATGTTTTTGTATTAAATCCAAACTCATTTGTGAAAGCCAAATCAAATTTCGCTAATCCGTAACCGATTAGATTCATTATTTCTGATTGTCTATCTTCTTTGTTTAATTCCTCTTCTTCCATATTTAAGCTACTTGTCTGTATGCGTTAAGGATTGTAGAGGAAATCCTATTGTGAGGAACGAGCAAAAGATTGGAACGGAAAGCCCGACCCGTTAGGGAAACGCCCAAACAAAAACAATGTCTTATATTAAGTTCTTCCTTTTTTAAAAAAGCTTTTTTCTCTAATTCTGCAAACTCATTAAGTTTACCAATCTTAAAATGCGACCATTCAAAAGACTCTGGAATAGATAACATTCTCATTAATTCCCTTATTGAAAAAACTCTATTATCTGATGGATGAACCGTATTTTGACTTGCTAAAATGTCATTTCTTGTATGAACACAAGGACCTTCTTTATCCCAATACCAACGAGCATATTTATCTCCATTTTTACTCTTATTATAAACAACTTCTCCGTTAATAATTCTGTGAGGAATTCTTTCAGGCTCGGAATTTTCAAATGCTGATTGACCCTCTTCTAAATTTTCAATCCAAGGAAGCATTCTTTGGTCAAATTCTCGATAAGAATGAAAAATGTCATTTGAAATTTCTCCCATTTCTGTTAATGATGGTAAATCTCCAATTAGCTGTCGTAAAGTTTTTGATTTTTGCTTTTTCGGAAATATATCATAGGGTGTTATGTTTGGAATATCTTTTCTTACTCCAATAACTAATGTTCTTGTTCTACTTGAATTAGAACCATATTCTTTGAAATTTACAATTTTGTATAAAATATTATAATTGCCTCCAAGATTATATTTAATTGCTTCTTTTATTGGTTTTATAACTCCATCAATGTCTGTACATGTAGTATTTAAAAATGCTCGAACATTCTCAAAAACGAAATACTTTGGTAGAATCTTATTTGTTAATTTTATTGATTCAACAACTAAAGAATTTCTTGATATTTCGTCATTTTTTTTGTGATTAGCAACAGACATACCTTGACAAGGTGGTGTTGCTATTAAAACATCTGGTGTTTTAATTTTATGTTTCTCTTGCCAATACTTTAATTCATTAAGAAGTTTTTGTTTAACTTCTTGTTTGGTAATATCTCCATCAATGTATCCACTATCGTATTTACATTTATTGTTGAAAGATTGTATTTTAAGTCTTTTAGTAAGCAGCTCGTTAGTAGCAATACATTCAAAACCATTAAGTTTGAAGCCATAGCATCCAACTCCAGCACTACTAAAAAGGCTGATGTATGTTAATGGTTTTTTCATAATTCTAATTTTCCTTGTTTTACATTGACGTTTCTGTAGTAGTTAGCGGTATCTTCTGCTACTGAAAAAATTGATTCAGAGCATTTATACTTTAATGCTTCTTTGACAAATTTGTCAGCAAAATATAAGTCAGTAACTATTTGTAAATCAGTTTGGAATAATTCAGCGAGTTTGTTCAATTTCGATTTGCTGAATTTTTGACTTCCATTTTCAATTCTACAAATCGCACTTGTATTGATTCCTATTTTTGTTCCGAGTTCGGTTTGAGTCCATTCTCGTTTTTCCCTTTCTGTCTTGATATAATTTCCGAAACTTGTCATTTGACCCATTTTTAGCAAATGTAAAAATAAATTGCGATTTTTATATCAACTTTTAGTTTTTATTTTCAATCAGCGATGGGAAAAGGCAAGCTTTTTTGTTTTCTGAAGCACAAGCAAAATGAAATGTGCTTAGCTGCTCTGTTGGCATTTAAGATGCTTGTGTACAAAAGATTTACAAACATAAAATCATTTCAATTTCTTACATATAGAGATAAACGAAATTAGTTTGTTTTTTTTACAAAATTAAATACTTTTCTAAATTACGTTTGCCCTTAATGGCAAAAAACTAATCGGCTAGAATTGGAATTTAAGAATATACCGTTTTAAACTTCAAGTTTAAAAACCTCAACAACATCGCCAGCTTGCATGTTATTAATTGTAAAATCTCCTACTCTAACACGCACCAACCGTAAGGTAGGAAAACCAATAGCGGCAGTCATTTTTCTTACTTGCCTAAACTTACCTTCTGTTAAAGTAATAGACAACCAACTGGTTGGGCCATGCCTATCGTCTCGTATTTTTTTAGCACGTTTTGGTAAATCTGGAATAGTATTTAATCTAAAAGCCTTGCAAGGTTTTGTATTGTACGCTAAACCATCAACCGTAATACCAACACCGTCTTGCAGTTGTTTTATAGCGTTTTCGGTAATACTACCATCTACTTGCGCATAATATTCTTTTTCAACTTTTTGGCTATTTATTAGCGCACTCGTTTTTCCATTTGTAGTAAGTAACAATAACCCTTCTGATGCTTCGTCTAACCTACCAATAGCCATAATACCTTCTGGAAAATTATACAAACGGCCAAGAAACTTTTTAGATTGTTGCTTGGAGTCGTTACTGGCAAACTGACTTAAATACCCATAAGGTTTAAATATTTTAAAATGCTTATGTTTGGTTTTACAGGCTTCCATTTAAAATACTATAAACCAATTCTTTTGTAGGCGTTTGCCCGTTCATTTTTGTTCTAACTTCATTAAAAGTAACTTTAAAATTGCAACCCGACTTATAAGCTGTACACCCATAAGCTGTTTTTCCTTTTATAACAGTTCCTTTTTTACATTTAGGGCAAATTAACTCATCGGGGTTAGTTTTTACAACCTTTTGCTTAGGTTCTAATTTCAGTTTAAAATTTTCATCAAATCTTAACAAACCTTCAACTGTACCTGCATTGGTTTTAAACCCTTTTAAATTAACTGTAGAGCCTTTTTTAAGCAATCGTATAAATTGCTTTTCTGATATTTTTTTACCAGCAAAACTAAACGGCATAACAAAATTACAACCCAATTTATATTGGCTGCAACCATACGCTGTTTTTCCTTTTATAATTTGCCCTTGTTTGCACTTAGGGCAGGTTTCTGCAGTAATGCCAGCATTTTTTTTGGCTTCTACTTTTGCTGCTCGTTTTTTTACTGTAGCTGCATGCGATATATTGGCGCGTTTGGTTTCGCTTCGTACTTCGTACACTAAAGCATCAACCATACGCTTCATGTTTTTAATAAAAGCACCAGCACTAAACTCGCCTTTTTCAATATCTTTTAATTGCTTTTCCCACGAGCCTGTTAACTCTGCCGATTTTAATAAGTCGTTTTGAATGGTATCAATCAATTGTATTCCTGTTACTGTAGGCAATACTTGTTTTTTATTTCGCTTTATATACTTTCTTCTAAAAAGTGTTTCAATAATATTGGCTCGTGTAGATGGTCTGCCAATACCGTTTTCCTTCATTAAATCTCGTAACTCTTCATCGTCAACCTGTTTTCCGGCAGTTTCCATGGCACGCAATAACGATGCTTCTGTATACTGGTTTGGTGGCTTGGTTTCTTTTTCTAAAAACGAAGGCTCGTGCGGACCTTTTTCTCCTTTTTCAAAAGTTGGTAAAATACCCGATTCTTTTTCTTTTTTCTCGGGGTTTTCAAAAACAACGCGCCATCCTTTTTCAAGAATTTCTTTTCCTGTTGTTTTAAAAACAACTTTTGCTGCGTGCCCTAATACTGTGGTATTCGATACGATACACTCGTCATAAAACACCGCTATAAATCGTTTTACAATAATATTATAAACCTGTTGCTGGTTATATTGCAAATTGGTTTGCATGCCGGTTGGTATTATGGCATGGTGGTCGGTTACTTTTTTATCGTTAAAAACGCGTGTAGACTTTTTTATTTTTTTTCCTAAAAGTGGCTGTGTTAGTACGGCATAATTTGTTAATTTCTGGAGAATTCCCTGCACTTTTGGGTATACATCGTTAGGTAAAAATGTGGTATCTACTCTTGGGTAAGTAACTACTTTACGTTCGTATAAGGTTTGTACAATTTTTAAAGTTTCGTCTGCCGAAAACCCAAATTTTGTATTACAATACACCTGTAAGCCTGTTAAATCGAATAATTTAGGTGCGTATTCTTTTCCTTTCTTTTTAGTAATCGATTTAATTTCGAAATCGCTTTCTTTTACTTTGCTCGCTAAAGCTTCGCCATCTTCCTTTTTAAGAAAACGCCCATCTTCATAACTAAAAAGTGTTTCTCTATATAGCGTTTGCAATTCCCAATAAGGTTGCGGTTTAAAGTTTTCTATGTCTTTAAACCTATTTACAACCATGGCTAAAGTTGGGGTTTGTACGCGCCCAACCGACAACACTTGCTTGTAGCCACCATGTTTTACGGTATATAACCTTGTTGCATTTATACCTAATAACCAATCGCCTATAGATCTAGAAAATCCGGCATAATATAAATTATCGTAATCTGATGCTGGTTTTAAATTCTGAAATCCTTCTTTAATAGCCTCGGTAGTAAGTGAAGAAATCCAGAGGCGCTGCACTTTGCCTTTATAATTTGCTTCATTAATTACCCAACGCTGTATAAGTTCTCCTTCTTGCCCTGCATCGCCACAGTTTATAACAACATCGGCTTTATCAAATAAACTTTTTACTATATTAAATTGTTTTTTTATTCCTGAGTTTGATGCTACTTTAACCTCAAACTTTTCTGGTAGCATGGGTAAATTATTTAAATCCCAGCTTTTCCAATAGGGCTTATAATCTACAGGCTCCTTAAGTGTACATAAATGCCCAAACGTGTAAGTTACGGCATACCCGTTGCCTTCAAAATATCCCTCGCGCTTCGTATTTGCTCCTAATACAGTAGCAATTTCGCGGGCAACACTTGGTTTTTCGGCAATACAAACTTTCATTTATGTAACTTAAAATAGAGATGCAAAATATAACTTTTGATGCCGATTTTAAAAGAGAATTATTAAGAGTTATTAACTAAAAAATGGGACTTAATCTTTTTCAACGACACTAAGTGCTAATCGTATTTTAAAATAGTCCATATCTTCATTGAAATACTCAAAATAAGGGCGCAATGCTTTTGGCGAATCTAGTTTTGCTTTGGCTTTTTTAACAGCCTGTACATCGCTTTTAGATATAAAATCGAAAATATTAATGTCTTTTCCTGAACTATATAATTTGGCTATATGCGAGTATATGGTTGTTATTGCTAATTTACGCGCCATAGATATTTCTTCTATAGATTTACCTTGTTTATACAACTGGTAAGTTACTAGAGTGGTGTTTTTCTTTTTAGGCTTCTGTAATTTATCGTCCATAAAGCGTTTAATTTCTGCTATAAACTCATCTCCATACACTTCTAATTTACGTTGCCCCACACCGCTTATACTTAAAAAATCTGGTTCGCTTAATGGACGTTCTCGCTCTATCTCTTTTAATGTTGCATCACTAAACACTAAATACGCTGGTATGTTTTCTTCTTGAGAAATTTTATAGCGTAACAACCTTAAACGTTCAAACAAGCTATCGGCTGTTAAACGCTTTCTTGCCTTAACTTTATCCTCTTTTATTTTTGTTGTTTTCTCTTTAGCTGCAGTTTTTATATCTGGAACATTAACAGGTTTTGTTAAAGCTACTTTTGCACCGTTAAACAACACGTGGTTTGAGAATTCGGTTAACTGCAAGACGTTATGCTTATGAAATGCTATTTCGCAATAACCTTGATTTATTAACTGAATAATAAAATGTTGCCAATGTTTCCAAGAAATTTCTTTTCCTACACCAAAGGTGAGAATGTTTTGATAGTTTTTTTCTAAAACGGTAGCATTTTGAGATCCTCTAAGCACATCTATAACCATTCCCATTGCTTCCTTTTCTTTTAATCGATAAATTGCAGAAAGGATTTTTTGTGCAATAATAGTTCCATCAAAAAACTGAGGCGGATTGTTACAAACATCGCAATTACCACAATTATTAGCTAACAATTCGCCAAAATAGCTTAAAAGTATTTTACGCCTACAGGTGGTTGCTTCTGCAAATTGCTTCATTCGGTCTAATTTCGCAATTTGAAATTCTTCGTTAGATGTTCCGTTTATAAAATTTCGCAATTGAATAACATCGGCGTAACTATGAAATAGTAGCGCATGTGCTTTTAACCCATCGCGTCCTCCACGGCCTATTTCTTGATAATAGCCTTCAATATTTTTAGGCATATTATAATGAATTACCCAGCGCACGTTAGACTTATCTATTCCCATTCCAAAAGCCACAGTTGCACAAACTATTTGTGTTTTATCGAAAACAAAAGACTCTTGAACCTTAGTACGTTTATCGAAATTTAAACCTGCATGATAGGCTTTTGCTGGAATGTTATTTGCTTTTAATTTTTCGGCCAATTTCTCGGTTGTTTTTCGACTTAAACAATAAATAATTCCAGACTGGTTGGGTCTTTGTTTTATAAATTTAACTATTTGAGAAATTCTATTGTTTGCTGGTCTTACTTCTAGAGCTATATTTTGCCTATCGAAAGATGAAATAAATTGCTCTGAATCTTCAATACGAAGTTGATTTTTAATATCGTTTCTAGTTGCTTTATCTGCTGTAGCTGTAAGCGCAATTATTGGTGTATTAGGCAACGTGGCTTTTAAAAAGCCTAATTGCTGATAGGATGGCCGAAAATCGTGCCCCCAAGAAGATATACAATGTGCCTCGTCTATAGCCACACAACTAACATAAGTTTCTGTTAATATATTTTGAATACCTGATAAACTTTCTGGAGCTACATAAAGTAATTTTAAGTTGGCTTTTACTACACGATCTATAATTATAGATTGCTGCTCTGGGGTTTGGCTACTATTAAAATAAGATGCCGAAATACCATTAGCATTTAGGCCATCTACTTGATCTTTCATTAAGGCAATTAATGGCGAAATAACAATAGTTACACCCTTAAACATTAATGCCGGAAGCTGAAAACATATAGATTTTCCGCCTCCTGTTGGCATAACTACTAAACAGTCTTTTTTATTTAAAACGGTCTCGACTATACTTTGCTGGTTAGACCTAAAGCTATCGTAACCAAAATATGTCTTTAAGTTTTCAAATAGTAATTTATTTGTTTTTGTAATTGACATGAAAGAAACATTAAATTGAAAATGAGAAATAAATTATTTTTTTACCATTCTCTTTCTTTGTTTAACGCTTCTTGAGCAGCTAACTCTTTTTGTGAAATTACTTTTAAAAACGAAGGATGTTGCTCTATGGCATATTCTATTTTTTTTACAATCTCGTCTGTAGATTCGTTTTCGTAATCAATTTCTAAAGGTGCTTTAATTTCGAAGGTTTGAAGTATATTTTTCTTTTTTATTCTTAATCCTTTTTTATCAAAAGAGCGCCTAAATCCGTCTATAACTATAGGAACAACAATGGGTTTGTAACGTTTAATAATATGTGCTGTGCCTTTTCTAATGGGTTTAAATGGTGTTGTTGTTCCTTGCGGGAAGGTAATTACCCAACCATCATCTAAAGCTTTGCCTATATTAGATATGTCGCTCATTCTTACTTGGCGTTTTACATCTTTACCTTCAGAGCGCCATGTGCGTTCTATACTTACCGATCCTACGTAAGCTAAAATTTTAGGCAATAAACCAGCTTTCATGGTTTCTTTTGCTGCCACATAATAAATGTTTAATTTAGGATTCCAGAGGTAACCTACATTTTTTATAGAATCTGTTCGACCACTTAAACTAGCGTTAAATACGTGAAACATAGATACCACATCGGCAAAATAGGTTTGATGGTTTGATATAAATAATACATTTTTATCTGGTAAATCTTTAATAATTTCTGAGCCTTCTATTTGCAATTCGTTAAACCCTCGAAAACGCCTATGCGTCATAACCCCTAAAATTCTAATTAACCATTTTTTTAAAAATAGTATATGCCCAAATGGATTTTTTTTAAACAATCCCATAAAATCACGCGTCAAAATTGGTTAGGTTACAAATGTAGTAAAACTAGAGTTGTTTTAGCAAGTCTTTAATTTCGCTTAACATCATGGCGGTTGCCCCCCAAACTACATAATTGTTTAATTTAAACGCAGGCACCTCTACCTCAACACTATAAGATGTTTTTACTTTTTTTGACATTAACGATTTATGGTCTAAAAAGTGCTCTAAATCTACCTCTATTAGCGCCTCTACCTCTTTATCTTGTTTAATAAATTTTGGTGTATTAGGAGTAATTCCTATAAAAGGTTGCACGTAAAAATTACTTGGCGGGATATAAACTTGCGATATTTTTTGTACAATTTGTACCGTATCGATAGGTACTCCAACCTCTTCAAAAGTTTCTCTTAATGCGGTGTCTTGTAATGAGGCGTCTTGCGTTTCTAACTTACCTCCTGGAAAAGCTACTTGCGCAGAATGTACTCCTTTATAAGTATTTCTTAATATTAAAATAAATGTGGTTTGATTATTTTTGTTCGGATAAAATAATGCCAAAACGCCTGCTTGCTTGGCTTGTTTAATTGCATTGCCTTGCTTTTTTAATAGCTCTTGACGAAATGGTGGCACCATTTTAAAGTGCGATGTTTCGGCTGGTAGTGGTATATTTTTTATTTTTGAAACTGATTTTAAAAACTTTTCAAATTCCATAGTCTATGCGTGCCGTATTATTTTTCTGTTTTTTTGTGTTACTTCTAAATTGTGAAGATAAACAAACTAAAAAGAAAAATACGTCTAAAATAGAAGTTGAAAAACCTATTAAAAAGGAGGTTAAGGTGGTTACCAATGAAGAACCTAAACGCGAATTCCCGAAGTTAAACTCTAAAAGCGCTATGGAGTTTTTTCTAGAGTACGACAAACACCACAAAGAGAATAAGGTACGTATAACAACCGATTTTGGCGAGATTGATATTTTACTTTATAAGGATACTAAGTTTCATAGATCGAATTTTATATGGCTTACTAAACAAGGGTATTTTAACGATACGCAGTTTTATAGGGTGATTGATAATTTTATGATTCAAGCCGGAAATAGTGATGATGTTAAAACGGCTAGAAAGCGATCGTATATTGGAAAATATTTACTACCTCCCGATACTAAACGAGGTTACAAACACGACCGTGGTGTTATTTCTATGCCTAGTAGCGAAATTAGAAATCCACACAAACTGGCTTCGCCTTATGAGTTTTTTATTGTTTGCCAAAAAGGTGGTGCTCATTATTTAGATGGCGATTACACTATTTTTGGGCATGTTATTCGTGGTATGAGTGTGGTTGATAAAATTGCTGCTGTTGAAACGGATGATGGCGACTGGCCAGACAAAAATATTTTTATTAGAAATGTTGAAATTATTGATTAACTAATTTAATAAACTACGTTTTACTTTCTGTATATATTGTTGGCAATGCTATTTTAAACTTTACGGCTAGCAACCTAACTAGAATAACAACAATGCCTGCGATTATAAAAACATAATCGTTTTGTATTGGAAATTCGCGCAAAACAAAATAAGTAACACCTCCTAAAATACAGGCTGTTGCGTAAATTTCTTTTCTAAAAATAACTGGAATTTCGTTGCATAGTATATCGCGTATTACTCCGCCAAAACTAGCGGTCATGGTTCCTAAAGCTATACAAATTAAGGGGTGCAAGTTTGCTTGTAGCCCTTTTTCAATACCTATTAATGTATATAGGCCAATTCCTATGGTATCGAACAAAAAGAGCGAAGTTCTTAAATAATTAATTTTACTTTTAAAAATTATTGCTGCTATTGCCGAACCTAATATTACGTATGCGTATGTGATATCTTTCATCCAACCTACAGGTGTATTTCCTATAAGTAAATCGCGTAAAGTGCCTCCGCCAACCGAGGTTACAAAGGCTATAATGAGAATTCCGAATGGATCCATTTTTTTACTAATTGCTATTAATACCCCCGAAATGGCAAATGCAACGGTTCCTAAAATATCTATGATATAAAACATAATGGTTTTGTTATTCTGTTAATTTTCTTGTGCTTTGCGTTAGGGATTGAGGCATTTGTTGAAGCTCTTTTTGTGTTGTTGCACCTATGCAACACAAAAAAGCGACTGCCGAAAGCCCGACCCTTGTGGTAACGCCCTAAAATTTAATTTTAAAATATCATATTAATGGGTGTAACTTACATATTTTGGGTGTAAAAATTATAGTCTTTTAATATAACATCTATAAACGCTATATCGCTATTTTGTTTTACGTGTTTTATACCTACAACTTCTATTATTTTTTGGCGCAATTTAATTAATGTTTGGTAGTCTTTTGTTGTTTTTGCTACACTAAATGTTTCTTTTATTATTCTGGCATCGTTGTCTGATAGTTTTATAACGTTTGGATAGGTGGGCTTGTAGTTTTCTTTTAAATTTTCTAGAATCGTGTGGCTTATGTTTACTTTGTTTTTTAATCCTATTACAGCGGTTCCTGCTGCCATATCGCCCAAACGTTGCGATTTTTTATTAAATAACATAATGAAAAAGCCTAGCCCGAGAATATAAACATCGACTATTCTGAAAAACCAGCGCACTACATAGTCTGAAAACGAGGCTTGATAGCCATCTATTTTTACTACTCGTATTTTTAAAATACGCTTGCCTAAGGTTTGCCCTTGTAATACCGACTCTAAAACTAAAGAGTAAAACATAACTGGAAAACTTAACATGGTGTTTATGGCTATTTGCGACCATTGATCCATGTTATCGAACGCGCCAAATGCCTGATTTAAAACTAACATGTAGCCTATTTTTATGGCTGTGTCTATAAAAAATGCTAACAACCGTTCGCCTGCGCCTGCGGCTTTAAATGTTATTTTCACATTTTGAGTCGTGTTAATTTGTAACTCTGACATTTTATAATTTATTTTATCAAATATATGAGGGAAGTTGCATTTATTAAGCAAAATAAGGAAAAATGGTTGAGTTTTGAAAAAGCTATTGTTAATAATGATTTTAACAATCCTGATGAACTTGCCTCGCAATATATACATGTTATAAACGACTTGGCTTATGCGCAAACTTATTACCCTAAAAGTAAGGTTATTGCTTATTTAAACCAGTTATCTGCTAATGCTTACCAAAAAATATATAAAACAAAAAGTACGGATACCAATAGAATAATTTCTTTTTGGAAAACCGAAGTGCCTTTAATTTGTTACCAATACCGAAAATTTATTTATATAGCTTTTATCATTTTTTCTGCTTTTACATTTATTGGGGCTATCTCGGCAGCTAACGATGGGGAATTTGTACGCTCGGTTTTGGGTGATAACTACGTAAACATGTCTTTAGAAAACATAGAAGCTGGTAATCCTGTTGCTGTATACAAAAGCGGGAGTAATTGGGGTAGCTTTATTGGCATAACTATTAATAATTTAAAGGTTGGTATTATTGCTTTTGTTTTAGGTGTTTTTCTGGGTATTGGCACACTTTATATTATGTTTAAAAACTGTATTATGCTAGGTTCTTTTCAATATTTCTTTTACGAAAAAGGGGTGTTATGGGAAAGTGTTCGCGGTATCTGGATTCATGGCGCTATGGAAATTTTTGCTATTGTTATTGAGTGTGCTGCCGGTTTAATTTTAGGCGCTAGCATTTTGTTTCCTGCAACACATTCTAGATACACATCGTTTAAAATAGGGGCTAAAACTGGTATTAAAATTTTAATTAGCACATTCCCTTTTACTTTTGCTGCTGGCTTTTTAGAAGGTTTTATTACTCGCTATTCTAATGTTATGCCGCATTGGCTATCGGTTGGTATTATTTTAATAACGCTAAGTATTATTAGCTATTATTATTTAATTTACCCGCATAAAATCCTGAAAAAAATTAGTAAAACCTCTATTTTAAGTCCGTCGTATATTTGAAAATAAATCGTTTACATATATTCTTTTTTTTATTCTTAACACTTTGTTGTGTACGGGTATCTTTTGGTACAAGCACAATACAAAACCCTAAATATAACAGAGCTTTTGACGATGATTTTAAAGAACGCTATAACAGTAGTACGTTTAACTATGAGGGTAAAAAAATAACATCAAACACTCCTAAAGGTTCTGGTAATTATGAAGATTATAAAAAAGGCGAAGTTTATAGTAAAGAACAAAACAACAAAGACTATTTAAATATTAATTTTGGCCCCTACAAATGGTTATTTTACTTAGCCATTGGTTTAGCTGTAGTTTTTTTAGTTTACATTTTAATTAACGAAGGAGGCTCTAACTTATTTACACGCAATAAAAGTAAACCTATTGCCAATTACCACGAGATAACAGCCAATAATATTGAAAACACAGATATTTATATCCTAATAACAAAAGCCGAAAACAATAATGATTATAGGCTTGCTATTAGGTATTATTACCTTCTTGTTTTAAAAACACTAAGCTTAAAAAAACATATAAAATTTGAAGATGATAAAACCAATAATGAATACTTAAACGAGGTAAGCAACAAGCCCTTTAGTAAAGATTTTGCCTATACGTCTTATCTATACAATTACATTTGGTATGGCGAGTTTCCTTTAAATACCGACAAGTACAACAAGGCTAAACATAATTTTTCTAGCTTTTTAAAACAGGTTAAATAATGAAGAAAATTTTCCCTGTACTTATAATTCTTGTTGCTCTAGTAATTACAACCGCTGTTGTTATTGGCACTAAACACACCAAAACCATAGACTGGGAAGAGTCTTTTAACGAAAAAAGTAATAAACCTTACGGAGTAAGCGTGCTTTACAAAGAACTGCCTAAACTATTTAAAAATTATAAGGTAAGAACCGTTTACCACCAACCTGCTAGTTATTTAAATGCAAACTCTAAAGATGGCTTTGGCGAGCATATTGCTAAGGGTAGTTACATTATTATTGGAAATTCCGATTATTTAGAAGACGATTCTATTGATGAATTATTAAGTTTTGTTGATGCTGGAAATACACTATTTATTTCAGATTATTACTTTCCACAAAAAATTCATGACACATTAAATATTAGTGTAGATTATATTAAAAACGAAAAAGATAGTATTTCATATTTATCATTAAAGCATCTTAATATTAAAAACATAAAACTTGATAAAAATACGAGCGACCAGTATTTCTCTGATTTCGATACTTTAAAACACACCGTTTTAGGGCACTCTAAAATTGACTATAAACATATTAATTTTTTAAAAGTTCCGTTTGGTCATGGTAATATTTATCTTCATCTAGAACCCAAAGCCTTTACCAATTACCACATTTTAAAAGACAACCGATATAAATATATTGAAGGTGCATTATCGTATCTACCAAATAACGATGTATATTTCGATTCTTATACAAAAATACAAACAGGTTATAATGGCAATGTTGAAAAAGAATCGAACCTAAGTTGGTTTCTAGAACAATTACCCTTTAAATGGGCATGGTATACCGCTATAGTTTTTGGTATTTTATTTATGATATTTAATGCCAAACGTCGCCAACGCATAATACCAATTATTAAACCTTTACAAAACACTACAATAGCCTTTGTTAAAACCGTATCGAACCTCTACTTTGATACTAAAGACCATAAAAACCTCATTGACAAAAAAATAACGTACTTTTTAGAAAAAATACGTCGCGATTTAAATTTAAACACCAATGTGTTAGACGACAATTTTATAGAAAAGCTAGCCACAAAAACCGGCAAGAAAAAAGACAATGTAAAACCAGTTGTGAATTACATTAATTTAATGAGACAAAAAAAGGAGTTTACTGAAGAAAACCTCATTAAACTTAACACATATATAGAAGCATTTTATTCAAAATAATTATGAACGAAGACAAAACCCACGAAGATTTTTTACCAAAACAAGAAAGCGTAGTATCATCAATTGATGATAGCGCGTTAACTAATGGTGATGATTTAAAGTTTAAAAACCGCTTAGATTTATCTGAACTTCAAGAAAGTGTTAATAAAATAAAACAAGAAATTGGTAAAGTAATTGTAGGACAAAAAGACATGGTAGATATGCTAATTGCTTCGCTTTTAGCCAAAGGACATTCGCTAATAGAAGGTGTTCCTGGTGTTGCAAAAACAGTAACAGCCAAACTTTTAGCAAAATCGTTAAGTGTTGGTTTTAGCAGAATTCAATTCACCCCAGATTTAATGCCAAGCGACATTTTAGGAACATCGGTTTTTAACCTTAAAGATTCGGAATTTGAGTTTAAAAAAGGCCCTATTTTCTCTAACATGATTCTTATTGACGAGATTAATAGAGCACCAGCTAAAACCCAAGCAGCCTTATTTGAAGTTATGGAAGAACAACAAATTACTATTGATGGCAACAAGTTTTTTCTAAATTCACCTTTTATGGTTTTAGCAACCCAAAACCCTGTAGAACAAGAAGGAACATACAGATTACCAGAAGCTCAATTAGACCGATTCCTTTTTAAAATAGATGTCGACTACCCAAATCTAGAAGAAGAAATAGAAATTCTATCTAGAGAACACGAGCTGAAAGACAAAGTAAAAACCGATAAAATCACATCGTTCTTAACAGCAAAACAAATTACTGAATACCAAAATTTAGTATCGCAAGTTTTGGTAGAAGAGCATTTACTAAAATACATAGCACAACTTATTGTGGCCACCAGAAGTAATCAATTTTTATATTTAGGCGCATCACCAAGAGCATCCATAGCCATATTAAAATCGAGTAAAGCATTTGCTGCCATGAGTGGTCGCGATTTTGTAACACCAGAAGATATTAAGCGTGCAGCAATTCCTGTGTTGCATCATAGAGTAATTGTAACGCCAGAGCGTGAAATGGAAGGTGTTTCAAGTAAACAAATTATAAAACAAATTATTGAAACTGTTGAGATACCTAGGTAAATATTCAGCTTTAACTTTAACAAAATTTGAAACGCTTTAAACCCTTCTACATACAACCCCTTTTTTTTTATGCAGGCATTGGCATTGTTGTATTATTTGCGTTAAGTTATTTTATTCCTATACTTTTTAATATTGCCCAGCTCTCTATTTTAGTTTTAATACTGCTTTTTATATTAGATTTTCTAATTGTTTTCATTGGAAAAAATAAAATTGAAGCTTCGCGGGTTTTACCCGATAAGTTTTCTAATGGCGATAAAAATCAAGTATCAATCCATATTAATAACAATTATCCATTTACTATTTACCTTGAAGTTATAGATGAAATACCAGAACAATTTCAAGTACGCGATTTTAAAATAAAAGACAAAATTTTTACCAGAAAACAAAAAACCATTCAATACAATTTAAAACCAACCGAGCGTGGCGAATATTATTTTGGTAGTTTAAATGTTTACGCATCTTCGGTTTTAAACATAGTTGCTAAAAGATTCACTTTTCAAAGTGGCAATATGGTACCAACTTACCCAAGTTTTAAGCAACTTAAAAAATTCGAATTACTAAACATTAATAAAAATGCATTAGAATACGGCCTAAAAAAAGTACGCCGTTTAGGACATACCATGGAGTTCGAGCAGATAAAAGATTATGTTTTAGGAGACGATTTACGAACCATAAATTGGAAAGCTACAGCTAAGAAAAACCAATTAATGGTAAATCAATTTCAAGACGAAAAATCGCAACCCGTATATTCCATTATCGATAAAGGCAGGATTATGAAAATGCCTTTTAATGGCTTAAGCCTTTTAGATTATGCCATTAATGCTTCACTTGTTATAAGTAATGTGGTTTTAAAAAAGCACGATAAAGCAGGCATGTTGTCTTTTTCAAAACGCATAGAAAATGTTGTAATTGCAGAACGACGAAGCACGCAAATGCAATTAATTCTAGAAGCGCTTTACAATATTAAAACAGATTTTTTTGAAAGCGATTTTAGCAGATTATACACCAATATAAAAAAACATATAACGCACCGAAGCTTAATTTTAATGTATACCAATTTTGAAACTCTAGACGGTTTAGAGCGCCAACTCCCCTACTTAAAAGCCATTGCAAAAAACCACATGCTGGTTGTTATATTCTTTAAAAACACAGAATTAAATACGCTTATACATAATAAAGCCCAAACAACAGAACAAGTATACAACAAAGTAATAGCCGAAAAATTTGCATTCGAAAAACGCCTTATAGTAAACGAATTAAAAAAATACGGTATTCACTCAATTCTTACAACCCCCGAACAACTAACCATAAATACCATAAACAAATACCTAGAAATAAAAGCCCGAGGGTTACTTTAAAACAATAAAAAACACTTTTTAATTATGGCGTTACCACAAGGGTCGGGCTTTCACTACTCGCTCCCTCCTACGTCGGGGAGCTCAAACACGCCGTTCAATCCCTAACGCAAGTTTATTTGCTAACCTATGTATTTAATTTAAAGTTGGCTTTCCTTTTTTAGAGGTTCGCTTATCTATTTTTCATAAAGCTAGTTATAAAAACAAAAATTTAACAACATTAAACTATGTGTTAAAACCGTAACAATAAAACACCCTTACCTGTGTTTCATTTAAATAATATTAAATTCTGCTATACTTTTTATAACTTATTTTTCTTAATTACAGTTAGTTTTTTCCTTTAGTAAAATTAGAATCTGGTCTAATAAAAGGTTTAGACAAAAAATTGTCAGCTATTTTATTGAATAAATCTGGATTCTCTCTAGGTGTAAAATGAGTTTCCCCAGGCATAATGCAAAGGTGAGCGTTAGGAATATTTTCAAATATTTCAACCGAATGTTCATTTTTAATAACATCCTTATCGCCAGCCATAATTAATACTTTGGCTTTTATTTTCGATAATTCAGATGTTTCAATATTCGGTTGATTTAACAATAACCCAACAACTTGTTTCCCCAGTTTCCAAGGTTTAGCTGTGTCCTTAACTTGAATTTTATATTCAATAAAATCCATCATTTTTGAAACTTCAGTAATTGCCCAAGAATTAACAGCAGTAGTATCTGGTCTTAAATTTGCGCCCATTGTAACCATTTTATTGAAATTATGTTTTGAAGAAATTCCCATCATTAAGCCAATAATTCCACCATCACTCCATCCTATTACATTTATAGAATCTAATTTTAAATGGTTTATAAGTCCCTCCCAATCTTTTGCCATTTGGGTATAAGTTAAAGAATCTGTTTTCAACTCCGATTTACCATGTCCCCTACCATCTGCTACAATCACACGATATTTTTTCTTGAAATATTCAATCTGATTACCCATAGATGCTATATCGCCACTATTACCATGTATTAGTAAAAGAGGTTTACCTTTCCCGTATTCTTCATAGTATATTTTTGCTCCATTAATAGTTACATAAGTTCCTATCTCTTGGTTATTACCATAAGGAGTATCAAACTTAGTTTCAGGTCGGCCTTGCGCATTTCCAATATTGAAAACTAAAAAATAAATAAGGATGCTTAATAATCTACTTGCTTTTTTCATATTGTTAATTTTAATTAATAGCTTATAGCCACAAAATTATTTTAATGTTTCATATCCTACAGCAAACTAATTTAGCTGATTTTTTTTACAAAATCAACTAAAATTAATTTGGTTTAAACAGTTCGTTACAACACAGCATAAAAAAAGCAACCATTTTCATGATTGCTTTAATTAGCTAGTAATCAGTAGTAAATCGTAAAAACTAACCTTAATTCTTTAATTTAGACGGTTTAACTTAACCAAGCTTTCATCATCCAAACCGTTTTTTCTTGCTCGGTAATAAAATCGCTCATTAAAGCATTTGTACCTTCATCATTAGCATCACCAGATTTATCTAAAATTTCTCTTTCAATTTTTAATAATTCGGTAAGAGAATCTACAATTAATTTAACTGCTTTCTCATCTTCAGATACATTTTTGCCAACTGGTACCTGTGCTTTAGCAGAATAATCGTTAAATGTATGCAATGGTGTTTCTCCTAAAGTTAATATACGCTCTGCAATTTCATCTACTTTTATGTTAGCATCGGTATAAAGCTCTTCAAACTTAACATGCAAATCGAAAAAACGTTTTCCTTTAATATTCCAATGTATGCCGCGTAAATTCTGGTAATATATTTGAAAATTTGCTAACAAATTATTTAAATCGGCTGCTACATCTTTTGTTTTGTTGGTATCTAAACCAATACTATTTAGTGTTATCATAATCTATATATTTATTTGGTACCACAAATTTATTTTATAATTAACGCTTAATTCTATAAATTTTATTGATAGTTTTTATATTTTTATAGCCTAAATTGATAACAATGACTATTACCCAATTATATTATGTTTTGGCAGTTGCCGAAAACCAAAACTTTACCAAAGCTGCAGAAAAATGTTTTGTAACGCAACCAACATTAAGTATGCAAATTCAAAAACTTGAAGACCAACTCGATGTTCAAATTTTCGACCGCAGTAAAAAACCAATAGAACTTACCGAAGTAGGGAAAAAAATTGTTACCCAAGCTAGAAATATAGTAAACGAATCGTACCGTATACAAGATATTGTAGACCAACAAAAAGGGTTTATTGGTGGCGAATTTAAACTTGGTATTATACCTACGGTAATGCCAACTTTACTTCCTATGTTTTTAAAAAGTTTTATAAAAAAACATCCAAAAGTTAAACTTAAAATAGAAGAGCTTACTACCGAAGAAATAATAACCAGAATAAAAGATGGGCATTTAGATGCTGCAATAGCCGCAACACCTTTAGAAGACGAAAACATTAAAGAGCGCGTACTATATTTCGAGCCTTTTGTAAGCTACATTCCTAAAGGACATCGCTTACATACCAACAAAAAAATTGAAGTTTCAGATTTAGATGTAGCCGACATGCTATTACTAGAAGATGGACATTGCTTTAGAGATGGCGTTATTAATTTATGTAAAGCATTTAAAAACCATGCCGATGATAAATTTCAACTAGAAAGTGGTAGTATAGAAACTTTAGTTAAACTTTCTGATGAAGGCTTAGGCATGACGCTTCTACCTTATTTACACACCCTAGATATTAAAGAAAAAGAACATTTACATTATTTTAACGAGCCTGCACCTGCACGAGAAGTTAGTATAATTTACCATAAAAGCGAATTGAAAATGCAAATTATAGAAGCCCTACAAGATGTTATTTCTGGTATTATTAGAGGCGCTATTGCTTTTCAAAATGTTAAAATAATAAGCCCTTTACCAAAAAAGTAAAAGGCTTATTAATGCCATTATAAGGCAAAGTTAACATACAAAGAAAACCTGTTTTTAGATTCTACATTACCACCAAATAAATTTTGAGAAATGGGTAAAGTATAATGTGCTCCAAAAATAAATTTTTCTGTAGCCAGCTCAGACCCTATGGTTGCATTTACAATATTGCCATGGGTATCTTTTAAGGTTTCTCCGTATTGCTTTATTTTGTTATAAATATCGCCAGAAACCCCAACAAAAGGCATGATATTATAAGTTTGTTTAGGAAACATAGTAAAAAAGTTTGTAGCATAACTAAACTGATTTCCAAACTGATACTCATTTTTATTTTCGCCCTTTACATAGTAAGTTACTAGTGTATTTACTCCAAACTTATTGGTACCATAATTATAACCTAAAGAAAAAATGCCATCAAAACTTCCTGTTCCTACTTGAAAACCAGGGTTTACATTATTGGCTAAGGCTTCTTCAAACTTGCCCGTTGGTAATTTTACACCCAAACCAAATTGAATGGAATGACCTGACGGTTCGCGCTCGGTACTATATGTTAACGAGTCGCTTTCTTTTTTATAAAATTTTAGCTTATACCAGCCTATTACACTAGCGTCTCCAATACCATTTAAGTTCTCGGTGTTTTGGTTTACACGTTTTCTGCTTAAATCTTGATAAGGTACATTTAAGCTTACATAAAAAGAATTATTTACTGGCAATTGTGCCCAAAGCTGGTAATTATTAAAAGTCTCTTCACTTTTTGGCGAATTATTAAAAATACCGTCTTTAGACTCGAAATTTTGATAAATGTAACGCAAACCAATAAAATTAGCATTACTTAAAGTACCAAAACCAAAACTACCGCTACTTGTAGAGCAGCCACACAAATCGCAGGCTGGACTTAATGGTTTATAAACATGTGTTTCGCATGGCGGGTCTATATTATGTGCATGTACTGTGAATACAGATAGCAATAACGTAAATATTAATATGTATTGTTTAAAATTCTGAAAATCTTTCATCTGTTAAAAATTCATTATCTGTTAGTGTTTTCAGAAAAGCGATAAGGCTTTCTTTTTCATATTCTGTTAGTGTTATACCCAGGCTACCATCTTCTCTTTTTAAAACAGCATCAACATCGCCACCATTTTCTACCACACCAGAGCTATAAAAGTTTAATACCGCATTTAAAGAAGAAAATCTTCCGTCGTGCATATAAGGTTTAGAAACTTCTACATTTCTTAGGCTTGGTACTTTAAACTTATATAAATCGTTGGGGTTTTCAAAAATGGCAAAACGTCCAACATCATCTATTTTAGGGTTAACGGGCAATCCTGTATTCCTATAACTTTGGTCTGTAAACAAATCGGTTGCATGGCATGTAGCGCATTTATTTTTAAAAGTTTTTAGCCCATCCAATTCGGTTTGATTAAAGGTTACATTATCCTCTTGCCTTACATATTTATCGTATTTTGAGTTTGACGACACCATCATAATCATAAATTGTGATAAAGCTTTTAGCATATTTTCACTATTTATCTCGCCGTTTTCAAATGCTTTTTCAAATTGGCTTTTATAATAATTATCTGCCTTTAATTTTGCAATTACATTACTTAGAGTTTCTCCCATTTCTACATCGCTTGTTAGTGGTATAATAGGTTGCAAATCTAAATGAGTAGCTGCGCCATCCCACATAAATTCTGATTGATAAGCTAAATTTTGAATAGGCTGCGCATTTCTTCTACCTATACCACCATTTAAACCATGGCTTACTGTATGTTCATGGTGCGTAAAAGCAAAGGCTTGCTCATGGCAAAAGGCACATGGTATGGCATTATTAGCCGATAATTTACCTTCGTAAAATAGTTTTTTACCAAGTTCGAAACCAGCTTCGGTAACTTGGTTATTATCCAAATTATAGACTATTTCTGGGAAGTTTAATGGTAACTCAACCTCTAACGGTACTGGAACATACGTATTAATATCTGATGATTTAGAGCATCCAACAACACCAAGTGTTACAATAATTAAAATTATTTTTTTCATAAGAAAATAAGTCCATTGAAAAGCTTTCCTTGTCAATGGACTTTATTAAATTTATTCGTTATGTACGTGGTGTACAGAAAACATAGACGCTACATTTGCTGCAATAATTGGAGTTTCAACCTCATCAACATGAACTTGATCGTAACCATCTACAAAGTTAACAGAAGTTACACCATTAAATACCTTCATAATATCTGCTTTAATATGCACCTCTGGTGTTTTATCTTCTCTTACCAATACATTATTTGGTAAACTTAAAGTGGTTTCTTTATAATTATCTAAAGAGGTTCCTACACTTCCCATATGAAGGTTTAACCCTTCGTCTGTTAATGTACTTGTAGAGTATGTACCATCTAGCCTTATAAATTTATAACCTGTTGCCCAACTCCACAACATACCTTCTGTTTCGGCTTCGGTTAAAAAATTGCCTTGTCCTTCTGCTCCTAAAGCAAAACGCTCTTGGTCTATACCTATTCCAAAAGTAATTTCGGTATAATTTGCGGCATCTATACCGCTTAAAGTCACCTTTATTTCGCCTGCCGTATTTCCTTTTGCTTCATTAACTATAAAGGCATTTTTTTCTGAGGGATACATATATATATTACCGTCTGTATCTTTTAAACGAATATTACTTATTATATATTTTAAGGTTTCAAGTTTAAAAGACTCGTTGTTTGATTTACTGTAAGATGTACCAAAAATAAAGTCTTGATCTTCTACTCCGTTATCGAATTTTAAAACTAGGTTACCTGTTTGTCCTGTTAAATTATTTGTATTATCGTCGTCTGAACTACATGACACTATTATTGCGCATAACAAAAGCGCAAATGTAAATTTTAAGAATTTCATTTGTTTGTATAAGTTTTAAGCACAAGTCGCTTATTTATGCGTATGCTTAAATTGTTGTAAAATATTTTAAATTTTAAAGCTGAATAGCTTTATCTGGAAAAAATTTTAACACATTGGAGGTCTAAAACACTTATAATTAAAACTATAACTATAACTTTGATTATATAGGTGTTTAACTCTTTTATCCAATAATGGTAGATTCGTATTAATCGTAAAATTTGAAAGATTTTCGAAAAAAACTAATGAGAAAACTTCTGAAGTTATTTTAAATGCATTATCCTTTTCTTGAGATTTAGTTTCAAGTTGTAATTGCTTTGCTAAATGACATTTACCATTACAGGCTAATTCAATTTTTTCTTTATTTACGCAATATACTTCGGTTATATATTCTATGTTTAATTGGTAGTAAGCTAAAAAACACAAATTATATATTGGCTTTATAGTAAAGGCAAGTAATAGTATAAAAATGGATAGCTTTTTCAATTTTTAAAAATATAGAATGCAAAGATAAATAACTTTTAAATGCTTTTTTTAAATACGTGTACCAAATTATGTTAAAATAAAAAAGCGACCTTTAAGTCGCTTCTTGTTATTGTTTTAAATAGATTAAACATTGGTTTAGCTCCGGGTTTTGCTGTACAAGAGAATGAATATAAATTTTAAGCTCTTCAATCTCGTAAGGCAATAATCTTTGTAGTGCCTTTTGTACTTCTTTGCAAAACAACGTAGCGTCAAAACTAACTTTATTAAGTACAGTTTTAGTATACTCTAGCATTGCTCTTGCCATGATTGTGTTAAGGTTTAAGGGTTTTGATAATAGTAGATTTGTTTAATAGGCTTTTGCTTAATTCCTGTCTAAATTAGTGAAAAATTAATCAACAAAAACAATTTTACATAAAATTAACACAAAACAAAAAGCCTAAAATTTTAATTTTAGGCTTTTAGATGCACTATACAATACTAGTCATTAACTACTTTACTATAATTTTTTGGGTATATATTTTATCTTTACTAATCATTCTTAATATGTAAGCTCCAGCAGATTTATCTTGTAGTGATATCACAGCATTAGATGTATTAACCTCCCCTTTAAGCACCTGTTCTCCTATCAAATTGTACACATAATACTCTGCGCTATCAGTATTTGATAGTTTAACATTTAAAATACCATTTGATACTGGGTTTGGATATAAAATTGGCGCATTTGTGTCTGTAAAAGAAACATGATGTGCTGTAAGTGTAGAGTTACTTAAATCTGTTTCCCAACTACCTCTTCCGTAAGTAGCTGCTCTAAGTTTTCCTGTAGTTGAAGATGTGTAAAATATTTCCAAATCTTGAACTGCACATTTTGGCAAATCAGTTAAAAAAGGAACAGCAGAAGCTATCTGATTATCGATAGCATATACTCCTAAATCTGCACCAACATAAATCTCATCGTTCACGCTATCATTTCTATAAACCACCGTATTCATTGGAATATTTGGCAACCCGTTAGACATATTTATCCAATTGGCACCACCATCTGTAGTTTTATAAACTTTTTCACCATCTGCATATCCAGAAAACACTACCCATACTTTATTTTCATCTGTATTAGAAATTGCTAAATTCTTCAATTTAGCTAGGCTAACTGGCAATCCTGATGAAATATCGCTCCAAGTTGATCCAGCGTTTGTAGATTTAGAAATTATATTTTCTTTAATTACATAGATAATTGAATTATTACTAGGCGCAATTTCAAATCTTAAAATATTTTTTGCCCCAGGACTTGGCGCTGTAGTTCCTGTTTTTTCAAAAGAAGCAGTACCACTTGAAGCTGCCGAAAACAAATCTGATGATTTATATAAAAATGGTCTTCCTCCTAAATAAACAAGGTCGGCATTACTTGGATCTTGATGAATAGGACTAAACCATTCTGTTTCCGAACCATCAGGAAACATATGGTATGGATGAGAATCCCACGGAATATCATTAGAAGTAACACCACCATCTGTAGTATAAAAAAACTGTCCATTTGTGGTAGATGACACTATAAATTCGCTGTTAGCATCAACTCTATCAAAAAATCCGTCTTCTCCATCACCTCCGCTTAATACTGTCCAACTTCCATTATTATATTTTAAAGAACCAATATCTTGCAATCCAGCAAAGAAAATATCTTGATTTGTTGCAGATGTTGAGATACTAGTTTGTTGCCCCACTGCTATATTTGCTGTAATATCCGTCCAAGTAGCACCATCATCTGTAGTTTTAGATATACCACCATCACAAGTCGTAAAAAAGGTTGTATTGTTTCCACCTGGCATATATTCAATATATATAATATCTGCATGAATATATGGCTCTGGATCTCTATTACTATCAGGATAGTCTGGATTAAAACCTAACCACGATGTTATACGTGTCCAACTTGTACCGCCATTTGTAGATTGCCATTGGTTAATACCACCAATAGTTATTTTATTTTTATCAACAGGAGAAACCACAATAGCTAAATCATGAAATGCTTGACCACCGTTCCAACCTTCGGTAGGGGAAGCAGGTGGATTCGCATCAGAGTGCAAAATATTAGGAGTACTTGCCGTAGTTTCATAAACTAATGAAAACGTATCTCCACTATCTGTAGATTTATAAACGCCTTTAAGACCTCCATCATTATTCCCAACAATAGCATAAACATAAGTATTATCATGTGCAGTAACTGCTAATTCAATCCTTTGAACATCTGACGTTGGAATTCCAGTAGCTGTAGCCCAAGTTACCCCATTATCAGTAGACTTATAAATATAACCAGCAGAACCATCTGTACTAGCAGTATAAACAACATTAGAATTCCCTGGTTTAAATTCAATATCGCTAAACGCTTCTACAAAAGGTGTTGTTAAAGTACTGCTTGCCCAACCATCGGTAGTTCTAAATACGCCACCATCGGTAGAGACCATCATAACCTGTGCATTATTTGGATCCATCACAATTTTTGAAATTCTATAATTATCTGCAACACCACTAGTACCAACTGTCCAAACCAATCCTGTTGTATTCCAGTTTGCACCACCATCTGTAGATTTCATTACACCAATACTTGTTCGGTCGCTCTCTCTATCTCCTGTTGCTAAATACATTGCTTGTGTATTGTTAGGGTCTATAACTAAACCTGAACAACCTATAATTGGCAAATAATCTGTGTTAGTTGTCCAAGACGTTCCGCCATTGGTTGTTTTCCATAAGCCACCATCTGGTGCGCCAACATACATTGTTGTTGAAGGATTAATAGGATCGAAGGTTACAAAGTTTATTCTTCCTGAACCAGAATCGTACCCTGAAGCAATAGCATTTTGGTTTAAAGAAACCCAACTTGAAGTTGCTATTAAGGCGTTCTTTTGGCTATTTGCATTTTTAGCTAAATTATCATTATATTTTTTTTGCCACGATATGAAATTAGGATATGTATTAGCAGGTAAAGACATATCTCCTGAAGGGTAAATTTTATCTTCTATTTGATTTTCCCAACGTTTAAAAATTTTATAGCCTTGTCCTTTTTGTGGCGTTTTATTTTTCCAATATTTATTAAACTTTGTTTTTACGTCGTAAAACGTTTCTTTTTTACTTGTTCCCATTTTTGTCCAACTCTTATCGTCCTGCCCGAACGCTGAAATTGAGAAAAATAAAGCTAACCCAAGAACATAGAAATTTTTCATATTTATAGTAAATTAATGTTTCCACAAATATGAATAAGATTAGGAATACAATAACTACATTAAACTACGCACTTACCACACGTAATAATAAACACAAGGGGTTACAAGCTTTTTTAAAACGTTATTTTAACTATCAACCTCTAACTGAAAGGAATTAGTTAAATAATCTGTTAGATTTAAACCTAGCGATTTGACATCTAACTTGTTTGAAATACGATATCTTTTACTTTCTATTGCTCGAGTTGAAGTATTTAAAAAAACCGCTATTTCTTTACTTTTAAAACCCATAAACAGGTAGTAACAAGTAATAACTTCTGATGCATTTAAATTAGGATGCTTATTGGATAGCTCATTAAAAAACTCGACATTAAGGTCGCAGATTAGCTCTAAATGATTTTCACTTTTTGACAGTAATGTTGCAGAATTATGATGTAGATTTTTATACAATTCCTTAACACGGTAGTGCTGATTATTTTTATCGTTAATTCTTGAAATATTTTTTATTTCTTTTTTTACATCTGAAAGATAACCTTCCATTCCTTTAAGTTTCACTTTTAATCTTTCATGATTATTTTGAAGAAATGAATATTCTTCTTTTCGCTTAGAAAAATCGTTTAAAAGGTTTTTGATGTGTTTATATCGCGCCAAAACAAAAGCTACAAAACCAAGTAACAACACAACCAAAATTATGATCCAATTCCTGTTAGCATATTTCTTATCTGTTTCTTCTTCTAAACTTTGAACCGTTTCAATTAAGGATTCATTAATATTAAAACTGGCATCAACAGTTTCATGAATCAAGTTTTGTTGAAAAATTTTTAATGAATCGATATAATTACTTTTCATCTTTAAATTATTAGAAATATTGAAGTAAGTAATATGGTTTTTATAAAAATCTTCTATATCAGAATCGTTCATATATGCTCGCATAGTACCAGCTTTATTAAGATATAACTGTCCCGAAACCAGCAATTTATTGTTTAGATATCGCTCTGCCATACTATTATACAAAGTAACCTTATGCTTTTTATAAAGATATGGCGATATAGTAGTATCATGTTCTAAGTTTTTAAATTTATTGAAGTAAGCGCTGTAGTTTAACTCATCATTTAAATGAATGTAATTAGTAATTAGCATATATAACGCGTACATATAATAATACTGATCACTTTTTATAGATTTATAGTGATCTAGTTTTGATTCAATTAAGGCATTACTTTTTTTGTAATTATTATTGTAGAACTCGACAAAAGCTCCCATTTGCATAACTTCCGTTAGTCCGTTTTGATCATTTTCTAGGTTATAAAACTTTTGGGCTTTTTTTAAGTAATCGAAAGCCACCGAATCTTTACGAACTAAATACAGGTTGTAAAACAACTCTAAAGAAGCAGAACCAGCTATATCATACTTTTCTTCTTTTTCGGCATGTTTAAGTGCCAAAATATTATAATGATAAACTTCTGCTTGTTGATTGAGTTGATTACTAATTACAGCTTTTAAATAGTAATAATCTGCTATTTTACCTGTAATGTTTTGGTTTATAGGTTTTGGAATTGAATCTAAAAATGTACTGGCTAATTTAGGCCGGTTATCTATATGATTATTGGCAGAGTCGATATACTTTGCATAAGATTCTATTGCTTTATTTTGCGCTATTACAGAAGCGTTAATAACACTAATAAAAAGTACTAAAAAAGGGAGCCATTTTATTTTCAACTGAAAAATATTTTTGACAATTAACGTCAATTTACAGCTAAAATAAAAAAGGCTGCGTTAAAAAACACAACCTTTTTTATTTATATAATTTTATTACTGTTAAAACCTATTATCGCCATCTAGTAAATCTCCTAATCCTCCAAGAATACTACCTTCGCCTTTATCTTTTCCGCCTCCTCTAGGTGCGCTAGCTAAAACACGTCCTGCTAATCTGCTAAACGGAAGCGATTGTACAAATACTGTTCCTGGTCCTTGGAGCTTTGCAAAAAATAAGCCTTCGCCACCAAATACAGTATTTTTAATACCTCCTACAAATTCGATATCGTAATTTACAGATTGGTCGAAACCAACAATACAACCTGTATCTACTCTAAGCGTTTCTCCAGCTGCTAATTCTTTTTTTGCCATGGTTCCGCCAGCATGCACAAACGCCATACCATCGCCTTCTAGTTTTTGCATAATAAAACCTTCGCCACCAAATAAGCCTCTTCCAAGTTTTTTTGAAAATTCGACACCTACACTTACGCCTTTTGCTGCACATAAGAAAGCATCTTTTTGACAAATGAATTTACCACCAAACTGTGTTAAATCTATTGGTATAATTTTACCTGGATAGGGCGATGCGAATGATACATTACGTTTACCTACAAGATCGTTATAAAAAGCGGTCATAAATAAACTTTCGCCGGTAAGAATACGTTTTCCTGCGCCAAGAATTTTACCTAAAAACCCAGTGTCTTTTTGGGATCCGTCTCCAAAAATGGTTTCCATTTTAATGCCATCGTCCATCATCATAAAACTGCCTGCCTCGGCTACAACGCCTTCTTGCGGGTCTAATTCTATTTCAACGTATTGCATTTCTTCGCCGTATATTCTATAATCTATCTCGTGTGCTGTCATGTTTAAAAGGTTTAGGTTAAATGGATTGCTTGCCTATATGTTGTTTTATTATAGATTTTGTTACATATATTTAAAAAACTCCAAATTCGAAAAAAACTAATTCCAAATAGTTAGACTGTTTAAAAAAATTATCGTGTAAAGGTATCAAGACCGAAAGTATAACATAAATTATTAGATACTAAGACTGTAAACTAACTTTTTACTTTAACACTCCACTCGAAGTTAAACGTAGATACTACAACGCCTTGCTCGTTTACACCTATAGATTGCATCCATAGCGTTTGGCCTTCTCCGGTTTCGATAGCTTTTTTTAAAACCTCATCTATGGCTTTACCATCGTTACATGTAAATTTTATTTTCCCTGTCGCTTTTTTTGTAAATGTGGCATTGTTTGATGTTACTAGCATAGAAACTCGCTTACCTGAGGCTTGAATTTTACTAATCATTAAGGCACCAGTAGAAAACTCTGCAGCCATACCTTGCACGGCCCAAAACATAGATTTAAATGGGTTTTGGTTTATCCATTTATGTTTAACACCTACTATACACTTCTCATTATCAATATGTTTTGTTCTTATACCACAAAAATATGCCGATGGCAGCTTAAACATTGTATAAGTATTTAGTTTTCTTGGTGTTAACGTCATTTTATATATTTTAATTTTTCACTAAGTTATAAAATTATTACACATTTGTAAATGTTAATTTTTTGTTAATTTTTAGTACTATGCGTAACAAAGTACCTGTTTTTAGACATATATTTGCATAAGAAACTATTATATGCTTTAATCAATCAAAAAAAAATCATGTTAAGTAATCATCAAAAAAACATTGCCACATTTATTCACTTATCTACGTTTAGCAGATTCTTTATTCCGTTTGGAAACTTTATTGGGCCTATTGTATTATGGCTTGCTAATAAAGATAAAAGTGAATTTGTTGACAACCACGGTAAACAAATTATTAATTTCCAGATAAGTGTGTTTTTGTATGCTATAATTTTAGGTACGATAACTATTCCGTTTTTTATTTTTAAAATTTTTAATGGTATTGACTTTATAGATTTTAATGGTTTTGAGAGTTTCCATATTAATATAGGTAAACCTTCGCCATTGCTATATATAGGTGGTGCTTTAGGGGTGCTTGCCGTTATTGGTTTTATTATAGAGTTAGCCTTAATAGTTAATGCTAGTTTAAAGGCTAGAGATGGGCAAGATTATAGGTACCCGTTTACTATTAATTTTTTAAAATAAACAATATTAAATATGTATAAAGTTGGCTGGTTTACACGCGTTAGGGATTGTAGTGGATAGCCCACAGCCCGACGTAGGAGGTGCGAGGACTTGTAACGTAAAGCCCGACCCTTGTGGTAACGCCATAAAAGAAGATAACATTTCATCAAAATAATCATCAATCAAATCAATCAAAAAATGAACAGTTTCACAACATTTAAACGCTTAAGAATATGAAGATAGAAAACACTAAAGCACAAATGCGTAAAGGCGTATTAGAATTCTGCATATTATCGGTCTTGAAAGACGAAGATGCTTATGTAGCAGAAATTCTAGACACCTTAAAAGGCGCCAAATTGCTGGTAGTTGAAGGTACTATTTATCCGTTATTAACACGACTTAAAAACGCTGGTCTTTTAAATTACAGATGGGAAGAATCTACCTCCGGACCGCCAAGAAAATACTACGGTTTAACCGAAACCGGTAAATTATTTTTAAAAGAATTAAACACTACTTGGAGTGAATTACATAATGCAGTAACAATAGTAACAAGCCAAAAAACAACAAAAAAATGAATAAAACAGTCAACATAAATTTAGCAGGTATATTTTTTCATATTGATGAAGATGCATACTTAAAATTGCAACGCTATCTGGAGGCTATAAAACGTTCGTTTACAGACTCTCAGGGTCAATCTGAAATTATAGCAGATATTGAAGCTCGTATTGCCGAACTTTTTACCGAGCGCGTGCAACACGACAAACAAGTTATACGTATTAAAGAAGTAGATGAAGTTATCTCTATTATGGGACAACCGGAAGATTATCTTGTTGATGACGAGATTTTTGAGGACGAACCTCAGCCTACTTACAAAGCTAAATCATCAAAATCTAGAAAATTATTTAGAGATACAGATAACTCTTACATTGGCGGGGTATCGTCTGGATTGGCACACTACTTTGGTATTGATGCTATTTGGATTCGTTTAGCATGGATTTTATTAATTTTTGGTGCAGGAACTGGATTTTTACTTTATATTTTACTTTGGGTATTAGTACCTGAAGCTAAAACTACTGCCGAAAAAATAATGATGACAGGCGAGCCTGTTAATATTAGTAACATTGAAAAAAAAATTAAAGATGGATTCGAATCTGTTACAGAAACAGTAAGCGATGTCGCTAAAAATGTATCGGACTCGGTATCGAATGCCGCAAAAAGTGTAGATGTAAAAAAAACGAGTAACTCTATAAAATCTTCGTCAAGAACTTTTTTTGATACTATTGGCGATATTTTTATGTTTTTCTTTAAAATATTTGCCAAGTTTATTGGGGTTTTACTTATTATTGTTGGTGCCTCTGCTTTAATAGGACTAATTATTGGTCTGTTTTCATTAGGTGTTGCAGATATAATTCATATCCCTGGGTTAGACTTTGTTGAGATTGCTAATACTGGTGAAACCCCTATCTGGTTAGTCTCATTATTTTCATTTTTTGCTATTGGCATTCCTTTCTTTTTCTTGTTTTATTTAGGATTAAAAATTTTAATTAACAATTTAAAGTCTATTGGCAATATTGCTAAATTCTCTTTACTTGGCTTATGGCTATTCTCTATGATAGCTCTAGTTGTAATTGGTATAAGACAAGCTAGCGAACATGCTTTTGAAGAAATCTATACCGAAAAAACAGAATTACACATTACTGCTAATGATACTTTAAATATTAAAATGGCGGGTAACGATAACTTTAACGCAGACCGCTACCGCCACGACAGATTTAAGTTAGCTTATAATGATAATGGCGACAAGGTGTTATACTCATCTGATGTAGATATAATTGTAAAATCTACAACCGATTCTGTAGCTAAAATAGCTATAAGAAAAAGAGCCGACGGCAGAGATTACGAAAAAGCTATTGAACGTGCTAAAAATATAAATTACAATTTTGATATTAAAAACAATACATTAATACTAGATTCTTATTTAACAACCCACCCTAATAATAAATTTAGCGACCAACAAATTGATGTTGTACTTTATTTACCCGAAAACTCTGTAGCATATTTTAACAATACAACTAAAAACCATTTACACTACAGAACTTACGATGGAAATATTGTTTCTAGAGATTATACCAACCATTTTATTAAAATATTAAATGAAGATTCTGAATGCTTAGATTGCCCAGACGAAGATTTTGATGTAAATATTGATACCTCTAAACTAAAAATTAATGACGATGGAGTAGAAATAAATGCTGAAGATGGTAGCTTAAAAATAAATGAAAATGGTGTTGAAGCAGAATCGCACGAAATAAAAGTAAACATTAACTCTGACGGCGTAGAAATTATAGAAGCCGAAAATTAACAATTCAGTTATAAAATATAACAACTCGGGTATTTAAATTAATCGAACACAACCAAAGTTTAGATATTTGAGCAACAAAATAATCATCAAAAAACAAAAATCATGGCCACATTAATTAAATTTATTATCGCAACCGTATTAAGCTTAACGCTTTTTTCGTGTAACTTCGACATGAATATTAACTCAGGCGCTAGAGGAAACGGAAACGTAATTACAGAAAACCGAACACTTACCGAAACATTTTCAAGTATTAAAGCTACCGAAGGTTTAGATGTTTACCTAACACAAAGCAACAACACAAGCATTAGTATTGAAGCCGATGAAAATTTACACGACCTTATTTTAACCGAAATTGAAGATGGTGTTTTAAGAATTCATACTAAAGAAAACATTGGTAAAGCCACATCGAAAAAAGTACACGTTAGCTTTAAAACTATTTCTAGTATAATATCTACTAGCGGAAGCGATGTTTACTCTACAAACACTATTGAAGCCGAACAACTAGATTTAAAATCTACCAGCGGAAGCGATATGAAACTTGATGTAAATACCACAATATTAAATTGTAAATCTACTAGTGGTAGCGACTTAACAATTTCTGGAAAAACCAATAAATTAGTTGCCGAAGCCACAAGCGGAAGCGATATTAAAGCCGCAGATTTAATGGCAAAATTTAGCGATGTTAAAGCAACTAGCGGTGCAGATATTACTGTAAACACATCAAAAACACTAACCGCTAAAGCTACAAGTGGCGGCGATATTAAATATTATGGCAACCCCGAAAAAGTTGATAAAAGCGATAGCGCCTCTGGAAGCATTAAGCAAAAATAAACCTTAAACAACAACCAACTATTTTTTAACCACTCCAAGCTTTTATAATAAAAGTTTGGAGTGGTTTTTGTTTTATATTTGTTAGTGACTTTTTTTACTTTTAGTAGTCTAATAAGTATTAAAAGCATAACAATTAATCTGTTTACATAATGAATAAATTCCTCACTCTGCTTTTTATTAGCACTTTTTCGTTTTCGGTATGTAATGCCCAAAACACCGAAAAAATTAAAGGCAACAGAAATGTTACTATACAACAAACCAATATTGAAACCTTCCATACCATTGCACTTGATGAAGATTTTGAAATTGAAGTTATTTACGATAAAAACCCTTACGTACAAATTGAAACCGACGAGAATCTACATGAATTTTTAGAGTTTCAAGTTATTGATAGTGTACTTACATTTAATAAAACCATAAAAATTACATCAAAAAAGAAACTAAAAATAAAAGTAACTTATAACGATGCTTTAAAACACATTGTAACTACTGATGATGCAGAAATATTATCGCTTTCAACCATAGAACTTAATGATGGTTCTTTAAAAACAAGAGGATCATCTAAAGCTGGATTAACCATTAAATCTAATAATTTTAATGTTGATACTGATGATAAATCTAAAGTAAAATTAAATTTAACAACCGAAAACTGCTCTCTAACCATGAGTGGATATAGCAAACTCGAGGCTCTTATAAACTCATCTCAGCTTGCTGCTACACTATACCAGCGTGCCGATGCTAATATTGAAGGATCTAGCAAAGCAGCAAAAATAGAGCTTGATAATAATACCGAGTTTAACGGAAAAAACTTCACTATAAACACCTGTAATGTAGTTTGCAATATAAGTAGCGATGCACATTTAGAGGTTTTAGAAAACATTACCATTGATGCCTCTGGCTCGAGTTCTATCTATTTATATCAAAATCCAAAAATTGTTATCAATACATTTTCTGATACTGCCAAACTACAAAAGAAGGTTAAATAAATAGCTTTATTAACCTAATTATTATATACTAAAAAGCCTTACTAAATTAAATTTAGTAAGGCTTTTTCAATCAAACTATAACTAACTATCTAATATTAATAACCTGTATTTTGGGTAATTACACCTTTAGTTGCTAAAACCTCAGAAATTGGAATAGGAAACACATGATAATTACTATTTACCGTTACTCCCATTTCTGCATCAACCGTATTAGTTCTAACCAAATCGAACCATCTGTGTCCTTCAAAGGCTAATTCTAGTCTTCTCTCGTCTGCAATAGCCTGTCTAACTTCAGCTTGGGTTGTAGCTGTACCAGTTAAGCTATTTAAACCTGCTCTTGTTCTAATATCATCTAATAAAGGTAAAACGGTTGTTGCTGGAGCACTATTTTCATTTAACGCTTCTGCATATAATAAAATAATATCTGCCAACCTTATTTCAATCCAATCATGTTCACCGCCTAAACCACCTTCTTTAGGGAATTTAATTGCTGTTAAACCATCGGCGCTTAAGGTTACTGCTCTTCTTAAATCTGTTCCTCCTCCACTAGCATCGCTAGCATCAAAAGCAGCAACTAAATCTGGGTCTACTGGTAAATCTGCTTTAGAATCGTCACCAACAAACCAGTTCCAAAAATCAGAACCAAATGTATACTCATCAACAATTGAACTTGATATTTGTGTTGCAAAAATAATTTCAGAATTACCAGCTTCATTAGCAGCTCCAAAAATTTCATCATAATTGTCCTTCAAAGCAATACCTGCGCCGGCAGCTCCGTTAACAACAGCTGCTAAATGCGGCTCTGCAGCTGCAGTATTGCCCATTTGCATGTACACTTTACCTAATAAACTTTGAGCTGCGTATTTTGATGCTCTTCCGTCTACTATTTCTGTACCTAAAACTGCCATAGCATCATTTAAATCCGGAATAATAACATTGTTATAAACATCGGCTGCTGGCTGTCTAACTAATATAGATGTATCTGTTAAACTTGGCGAAGCAGATAAATTTACAGTAACATCGCCAAAAGACTTTACTAATTTAAAATAAGATAACGCTCTTAAGAATTTAGCTTCAGCTACTTCGGTATCATCATCAGAATTTTCAATAACGTTATTTGCACTTAAAATTGATTTATACATTGCGGTATAAAGAGGACCAAAAAATTGGTCTTCCATAGTGGTTAAGTTATTAGTGTACAAATCAAATTCTGTATATGGAGCTTCATCCATAAGTGCGTTATCTGCTCTAAAATCTGCCATAACAGCTAGTGGCGTAACACTACTTAATTGGTAATAATAAGCTGCATTTAACACACCTTCAAAATCGGTTAATGAATCGGCACTAGCAAAATTAGGCGGTGCTTGATCTAAATCTGTTGAACATGCTGTTATAAAAAACAGCGAACTCAATAATATATATATTTTTCTCATTTTTTTTTATTTAAAAATTAACATTTAAACCTATAGTGAAACTTCTAACAACTGGGCTTGCTCCTACTTGAGCCCCGTAAACTGTTGGATCTGTAGTGTTTACACCTTCTGGATTATATGATGTGTAGTCGCTCCCCATAATATAAAATAAGTTAGTTGCTGCAGCGTAAGCTCTAACAGAACTTAAACCTATTTTTTCTGTTAAATCTGAATTAAGTGTATAACCAATAGTTAAGTTTCTTAATGCTATATAAGATGCATCTTGAATCATGGCATCAGTTTGGTTTCTATTTCTTTCATAATATTCTCCATTATGGTCTGCAATACCATCACTATTAGCATCTAAAGCCGCATAATCTAAACGTCCGCCCCATTGCGATCCGTAATAAAGTGGGTCGATGTTATAAACCTCTGCTCCATGAGAACCTTGAAATTGTAGTGACATGTCGAAGTTTTTATAACTTAAATTATGAGACATACCCCAATAAAAATCTGGTGTATTTTGTCCTATTTTAACTAAATCTCCTCCATCTTCAACAGTTCTAGTTCTATCAATTACACCATCACCGTTTTGATCTACAACATAAGACTCTCCTGTTTGGCTATTAGGGTGTCTAGTACCATCTGCTAGATATTCCATTTCTACATCTCCTATGGTTTCTAACCCCCACATTTCGCCAATACCACCACCAACATAGTTTCTAAATACTGGACCTCTACCACTTTGCCCAAAAATTTGCTGTGGTAATTCATCTAAACCTCCTAAGTCTGTAATTTCGGTTTCTACAGTAGATAAGTTAGCATTCATATTCCAAGAAAAATCATCGTTATTAATTAATCTTGCAGATAATTCAAACTCTAAACCAGAACTCTTTACATCACCAACGTTAAGTATTGAAGATGGGTTTCCTAAAACTTCAGACTGCGCTTGATTAATTAAAATATCTTCGATATCTGAAGTATAATAATCTACACCTAATCTAAAACGGTTATTTAAGAACCCGAAATCGATACCGTAGTTGGTTTCTGTATTAGTTTGCCAAGTTAAATCTTCGTTTAATGAATTTGATGGAATTAAAAATCCTGTACCATATATTGTTGCTGAAGGATCTAGAAGGCTTAATGAATCGTAAGACCCTAGGAAAGACGTTGTACCTAAAGAACCTGTACTAAATCTTAACTTTAATTGGCTTAACACTTCATTATCTGCTAAAAAAGATTCATTATGTAAATTCCATCCTAACGAAAGTGCTGGAAATGTTTCAAATCTTTTATTAGCACCAAAACGAGAATCTCCGTCGCGTCTTACAGATACAGATACTAAATACTTATCATCATAAGCATAATTAACTCTACCAAATACACTTTCTCTCGCTCTTGTTTCGTCTCTTTCTGTTACAGTAATATCTGCCGGATCAAATAAGTTGTAATTAAGAATTGCCTCATCTGGCACATTAGCCCCTGCTAAACCAGTACCTACAAATTTAGTCGTTTGGAATTCGATACCCGCAACTGCCGATATATCATGCTTTCCTATTTCTTTAGCATAACTTAAGGTTGTTTCGCTTAATACTGAAGTTACTTTCAAATCTACTTGATTCATAAACGTTTGTGAATCACGCGCTCTAGAATCGAATCCAAGCAATCTGTGCGCATAGGTTTGCGTATCTCTCATATCGCCACCTAAAACCGTTTTTATGTTTAAACCTTCTAAGATACTGTATTGTAAATATCCGCTAACATTTCCAAAAAATGTTTTCTCCCAACTATCTGTATTATCAAGCTTAGCAGCTGGGCCTGCATCTCCAGAACCACCAATACCATTATTAGCTCTACCATAATGCCAATCTTGTGCTGCCATACCTGGCTCTAAATCGTAAATACTGCTTGCTTCATAGCCAGAACCTCTATAGCCATTATCAAATGCTGCTAATCCTAATGCTTGTGCTTCTGCATCTAAGGCTTGAACAAATGCAATAGATTCTTCTGTATGATAAATAGGGTGTACACCATAAGATCTTAGTAAATCTCTCATGTCATGACCTAAAATATCTCTTTTAGAAGTAAATCCATTAAAGCTAACTCCTGTTTTAAATTTATCTCCTAGTTTAGCATCAACATTTAAACGGGCATTTAATCTTTCAAATCCTTGAGTAATTACAACACCTTCTGCATTTTGGTAACCAATTGAAGCAAAAAAGTTTACATCTTCACTACCACCACTCATACTAAAATCGTGGCTAGAAGCACTACCGTTTTGGAAAAGCCAATCTTCTGGACTAATTGCTCCAGGTGAATTCTCGTAAGCATTTAATCTATATTCTAAAAAAGCAGGATCTTGTGTAGCTACTGTACTAGTCCAGTTACCAGCAGCAATTTCTGACCTTGCATGAGCCGCCCATTCTGGCCCAGATTTAAGGATATTGCTTCTGTATTTACTCGAAGTACTTGTATAGGCATTATAACTAAACTTTACTTTACCAGATTTTCCTTTTTTTGTTGTTACCAAAACTACACCATTAGCACCTCTAGAACCATAAATAGCAGCCGAAGCAGCATCTTTTAACACCTCTAAACTTTGAATATCGTTAGGATTTACAGTTTCAATACCTCCAGAAATTGGAAAACCATCTACAACTATTAATGGGTTTGATGCTCCAGAAATAGAAGACGCCGCTCTAATTTGAATTTTTGGAGCTGCACCTGGAGAACCATCTTGATTTTGAATTAAAACTCCTGGTAATTTACCCGCTAATGCATCATCTACACGTGCTGTTTGTACCGCAGCAACATCATCACCTCCTATTTTTGCAACCGCTCCTGTTAAATGCGATTTTTTACGTGTACCATAACCTACTACTACAACCTCATCTAAAGCAGCTAAGTCTTCTGCTAATGCAGCATCTATAACACTTTGGGCTCCAACAGTAATTTCTTTAGTTACATAACCAATGTAACTAAACACTAAAATAGCATTGTCTCCACTTACGCTAATAGAATAATTTCCATCAAAATCTGTAGATGCGCCATTGCTTGTTCCTTTTTCAATAACATTAACACCTGGTAAACCATAACCGTCTATTTCGGCTGTTACAGTTCCAGAAATAGTTTTTTGCTGTGCATTTAATGTAAACGCAAAACAAAGCCCTAATACTATTAGGAATGTTTTTTTTAAATGTTTTGTTTTTTTCATTAGTTTAATTTTAGTTTAAATTTTAGTTTAAGTTTTTGTAAATAATCTAACCGAATGATTTAACACAATAGGATTTAAACCTTAGCATAAATTATTCTTTTGATTTTCCATGATATTAATTACTACTATTCATTTATAAAATTGGTTTTAAAAGTTTGTATTAAAATAATTGAACTGACATATTTTTACCAAACTTGATTAATAAATTAAACTTCATTTATCATTTTTTATTTGGTGCACCAAATTGGTTTTCCAGTTTGGTTTTCCAAATATATACTATTTTTATGTTAAAAAGCTAATAAATCTTTAAGATTTATGGTTAAAGTAATAAAAAAAAATAATTTGTAATAAAAAAGCTACATTTTTAAGTAAAAATATATAGAATAGACTATAAACTTTTAGCGTATGCTTTTTATTTAATAGTTAAACAAAAACTATACACCTATGTATTAAAGCTTTATGCATTAATTACACCCAAATGCATTTTGAAGGAAATGGTTAATAATTAAAAAAAAAAGGGTCAAAGTAAATTACTTTGACCCTTTAACATTTTAGAATAATATTTTAATTATAAGTAGAAGTTGATACTTCAAAAGTAGCATCTTTTGCAGCTAAATATCGTTCGGCATCTAATGCAGCCATACACCCAGTTCCTGCAGCTGTAACAGCTTGTCGATACACATGATCTGCCGCATCACCAGATACAAATACGCCATCTATATTGGTTTTAGAACTTCCTGGCACATTTATAATATAACCGGTTTCATCTAAATTTAAATAATCTTTAAATATATCGGTATTTGGTTTATGCCCTATAGCTACAAAAAATCCTGTAGCTGGAATATCATGCTTTTCGTTGGTTTGATTATTAAAAACACGAACACCTGTTACAACTTGGCCATCTCCTAAAACTTCTTCTGTTTCGGTATTATACAGAATTTCTATATTCTCTGTATTTTGAACTCTTGCCGCCATAATTTTAGAAGCTCTAAACTCATCTCTACGAACCAACATGGTAACTTTTTTACAAAGTTTAGAAAGATAATGAGCCTCTTCGCAAGCAGAATCGCCAGCTCCAACAATAACCACTTCTTGATTACGATAAAAGAAACCATCGCATACAGCACAAGCAGACACTCCACCGCCTAGCTTTAGGTATTTCTGTTCTGAATCTAACCCCAAATATTTTGCTGAAGCTCCTGTAGAAATAATAATTGTATTGGCATGGATTTCTTTCTCTCCATTAACCCATACTTTATGTATATCACCAGAAAAATCTACTTTTGTAATCCAACCATCGCGTACATCTGTATCAAAACGTTGTGCCTGTGCCTGTAATTGCATCATCATTTCTGGGCCAGTTATACCATCTGGGTATCCAGGGAAGTTTTCAACCTCATTTGTTGTTGTTAACTGCCCTCCTGGTTGTGTTCCTTGATATAGTACAGGACTCATATTTGCTCTAGCTGCATAAATAGCTGCTGTATAACCTGCTGGTCCAGAACCTATAATTAAGCATTTAACTTTTTCTATTGTATCAGACATAATTATTATTAAATTTTATTAGTACAAAAGTAGAATTTTTGCTTAAAACCTTACACATAAGTTATCAACACTTTTTATAGCTTAATAAAGCTAAAATATAATTGCCGTTTTTTTTGTAACTTTAGTACTGTAACCACCTAATAATTAGCACCATGAAAAACTTATTCTTAATTACCTGTATTATTCTTTTTATTTCTTGTAACAACCCTTCTAAATCTAAAGAAACTATAAATCTGACCCAAAAAACAGAACAAAACACCAACACTTTAAAAGGGGCATGGAAATTAGTTAGTTTTATAAACTATGGAGAAGATGGGGTTGCAGACACTATTTTATCTTCAAGTACCAATAAGCAAATAAAAATGTACTCGAACACAAAAGTAATGTGGAGCAGAACACGTATTTCTGATTCTATTGACTGGTTTGGTTATGGGAATTATACAGTAGAAAATGGCATTTTAACTGAGGTTTTAGATTTTGGTTCTAAATCGATGAACGAAGTTATTAAAGAAAAGACAGCGTTTATTTTTAATGTTACTATTGAAGAAAACAAATTTAGCCAAACTGAAATTGACAGTTTAGGACATCCTATTTTTTCTGAAAACTATATTCGGCTAGAATAACAAGCATTATTGTAAACACAAACCATTACATATTGTAAACTCCGCCATTAATATCAAGTGTAGCGCCTGTAATAAAGCCATCGTATTCTGAAGCCAAATATAATACGGCTCTTGCCACATCGTCTGCATTACCTGCACGTTGTATTGGAATACCAGATATTGTAGCTTGAGCTGATGCTTTTGTAGTATGCGTATTATGAAACGATGTTCCTAAAATTAAACCAGGAGCAACTGCGTTAACCCTTGTACCTTGCCCGCCTAACTCTGCAGATAAGGCTCTAGTAAATGTTAATATAGCACCTTTACTAGTAGAGTACACCAATGATCCTGGATGGCCGCCTTTACGCCCAGCTAATGATGCCAAGTTTACAATACTACTATTTTTATTTTTTGCTAAATGTGATGATGCAGCTCGTGTAACAAACATCATAGAGGTTAAATTAATATCCATTACTTTATGCCAAAATTCTGTTTCCATTTCGCTAAGCAATTTACGTGCTACTAAAGAACCTGCATTGTTTATTAGAATATCTAAACCTCCCAACGCTTCTACGGTTTTATTAATCATGGTATTAGCATCAGCTTCATTTGTTAAGTCACCACTTATAGCAATTGCTTTTTGACCTTTATTGGCTGCATATTCCACCAATTGGTTAGCGGTATCTGCACTAGAAAAGTAGTGAATTGCTACCAGAGCGCCGCTATCTATAAAATGTTTAGTTATGGACTCACCAATACCTTGAGCTCCTGCAGTTATAAGTACTTTTTTTCCAGTTATCTTGTTTTTATTCATCATTTAAACGCTTTATTATTTTTCTTTAAACAGATAAGAGCAATAAATATTAATTTTATCTATTTCCTTTTTATATTTTTTATATTTAATTAATCAACTCCACAGTATTCGTACAGCAATTTAAAGTGTGTTTTCATTCTATTTTTAGCCAATTGAGGGTCTTGAAGTTTAATGGCTTCATAAATTTTAGAATGTTCTTTTATTCTTAATTCATCTAATTCATCATACTCGGTATGGTATTTTTTAAAATCGACAATAATTTGTGGTGTAATAGCAATCATTATTTGATTTATAGTAACATTTCCGCTTGCTTTTGCTATCGCTAAATGAAAAAGTAAATCTTCTTGTACGGCGTCTTCTCCAGACACAAGTTTTTCTTCATGAGCATTTAACGCTTCTTTTATTCTTTCTAAATCCTTTTCAGTACGCCTTAAAGCTGCTAATTTTACAGCTTTTAGCTCTAATAAAATTCTGGTTTCTACTAACGATTTAAAATTGGGCAAATCAAGACTTACAATATCATCAATCATCCCATTCATAGCAACGGCTCCAATATTAGCTACAAAAGTTCCGCTTTGCGGAATTGATTTTAATATACCGTAAGATTCTAACTTAAGAATGGCTACTCTTACACTTCTTCTACTTACATTAAATTTTTCGGCTAAAACACGTTCGGCTGGTAATTTATCTCCAGGTTCTAAATGTTTATAAGTTATAAGTTTACCTATTTCAGAAATTAACTTTTTTACTAAACTGGTTATTTCCTGATTTTCATTTTTTGAGAGTATATCTAAATTCATATTAACAGTATTAATACACCAATATCTTATTCTTATGGCTTTACGCAAGCTTAATTTAATGTCTTTATACCTTTTTCTAATAATGGCGAATTTTCTATAAGCTGGAATGTTCCTTCTTTAAAAACGGGTTTAATATTATAAAGGTTTTTAATATTATACTTTTCATGGCCAGAAACTTCTATTTGTCCTGATTTATAATAGTTATTATTAACTATATTTACTATTGGCTCTCCTACTACTAAATGCATTTTTAAACCTTTTGTATTGTTAAAATTGTTGTTTTGAATAGTGTTAACTTGAACTCCATATAACGACATTGCAGAATTATATTTATTTTTTTTGCCAAAGCCTACATTATTAAAAACGTTATAATTTACTTCTAAGAAAGGTCCAAATGTACTTTCGTCTTTTCCACCCCTATATAAACGTAAAGCCGCGCCTTGCAAGTCTGTAACCACGTTGTTTTGCATAATAAAATATTCAACATTATAGGCGCCTATATCATCTGTTTCTTTGTCTAAAGCCGCAATATGCCCTGAGATATTTTTAAATTTTGAATTTTTAATACTTATAGTGTCTGCAAATGTTCCTTTAGAAACACGTATTACATCAAACGAATGATTAACGACCATATCTTTAAACTCGCAATTATCTATAAATAACTTGTAGTTTTCAATCATTGAGTTTTTACTTGTACTTATTACAGAATTCCCAGCATAATCTGGAGATTTTGTGCCATCGAAACTTACATTGTTTAAAGATAAACTCCCTCCATTTTCAATTTCAAAAGCCATCATTCGCTCAAACAAAATTGTAGCTTTTTTTATTCCTGAGGTTTTAAAAGTAAGAGGATGCTTTATTTTTACTGCTTTTGTTAACAAGTATGTTCCGTCTTCTTCTAACTCTATTATATCTCCTGCTTCTGATGTTTTTACAATGTTGTATAATGTATTAATTCCTGAAGCTACTTTAATTGTTTTTCCCGAATTTAAAGCAACTGTCTTGTCTTTTTTAGAATACCAATTTACACCTGTGTTTTGTTTGGTTGCTATTTTAGGGCTAATTGTAATTTTATTTTTAATTTTATCTGAAGTAGGAATTAAAAATCCTTGTTCGTTTTTTACTAAGCTAATTTTAGCATTTTTAAAACCTTCTTTTATTGGCGTTTCTCCATTTTCTCCCAAAAGGTTATTTTTAAAAGTTATCCCACTAATATCATCATAGATAGTAAAAGTATTATTCTTGTTTTCGTTATAAAATATATTCCCTGATATCTCTGATGTTTTAGGCGCCTGACTTCTTTCAGAATCGCTTCCTGCACATAGTTGAATATGGTCGCAATTAACAAATGTATTATTACTTAATTTTGAATTAATTACTGGAACGTAACGATTTGGTGGTGAATTTGGCACACCATTCATCATTACAAAAGCGCCTCGAAAACGGTAACCTGTTAACCCTACATGATAATTATTAATAACCGTTTGCGATTCGTTAATAATACGTACGCCTCCTGTACTGGGTTTTCCGTTTCCTATAAAAACATTTCCGTCTACCAATGTTTCGTTTCCGTGGCGCATAGTTAAAGTTCCTGTGCACTCGAAAAATGTATTGTATTTAAAAGTATTTTGGCAGGCTTTATTTGAAATAATTTCATGCTCACCGTTAGTTCTATCAAAATAATTAGATTCTACTAATGTATTAGAATTTTGTAAAGCATGATGGCTTGTACCTATTCTTAAAGTTTCGCCTCCATTATTTCCATAGGTTGGCCTAGGACCAAAATAATTGTGATCTATGCTATGATTATTTTCTCTACTCGATTTAGTATCTAAACCAACAATCATGGTAACTCCTAAATTTTTTTTGCCTACTATATGGTTATGGTCTATACGATTATTTTTTCCGTAAATAGTAACCCAATAATCTTGAACTTGGCGTTCGGGGTTATTATAATTATCTATTACACACTCGGTTAAACGGCTATTATTAGCTATTTCTTCTCTGTTTTTCCTAAAAGAAATTACTGCATTTGTTGGTGTATAACCGTTTTTAAACACTAAACCTTCTACAATTAAATACTCGCCCGCTAATTGTAAGTTCGAATTGCCTTCTAAAGTTACTTCTCCTTTATTTTCTACAGTAAGCTTAATTGGTTTTTCTTGTGTTCCTTTACCTTCAAAAACCAATTCAACATCTTCCCAAACACCATTAGCCATTGTAATAACATCTCCTGGTTTTGCTTCTTTTACAGCATTATTAAATGCTGCTATATTTTTAACTAATAATCTATCTGTTTCTAATTGTTTACAAGAATAAGTTAACATTAAAAATAACCCGACTACGATGTGAAAATTTAATTTATTTTTCATTTAAAATTGTTTTTATTAAAAGTATTTTGTCATGATGCCTATTACTCCTGTATAAGACACAATACAAGAGAAGAATAAAGCCGCGAATAAACCTATATTTACCCAAATGCTCATTTTATAACCCTTCATAATGCTTTTATTATTGGCCAATAATATGATACCTAACACTACAAGTGGCAAAATAAAGACATTAAAAACTTGAGATAAAATTTGAATTTCGATAGGATTACCTCCAAAAGCCGGACCAATTAACGCTACCAAACAAGCTATAAATGTTATAACTCTAAATTGCTTAGAATTGGTATCTATTTCTCCTGATTGATAATCGGCTACCAGTAACGGAGCTATTAATAAACAAGGAAAAATAGAAGACAAGCCTGCACTTAAAGCTCCAAAAAAGAAGATAGTTACAGCCCACTTACCTGCCACAGGCTCTAAAGTGTTTGCCATATCTAATACTTGAGTAACTACTTTACCATCATAAAACAGCGCACCAGCAGCTACAGCCATTATAGTGCCGCTTATTATAAAAATTAGTATTGCTGCTGTGATAGAATCTTTTTTTTGTTTATCTAAATCTTTTATAGTCCATCCCTTTCCTTTTACAAATAAAGGACGTGATAAAAATGTTGCCGCAGCCATGGTTGTACCTACAAATGCAGCCACTAACATTTTACCATCTGAAACATCTGGAATAGATGGTATTAACCCTGTTACAACATCTATAGCCAATGGTTGCACCAAACATAACGACAATACAAACGAAAGCCCCATTAAGGTTACAAAAATGACTAGGATTTTTTCGAAAAAGGTATACTTACCAACCAACATTAATAAATAAAACACAATTATTATTATGATAGCTGTAACCAATACCACTTCATACTTTAACCCTTCTAAACCATTAAAATTAACAGCTAATATTTCGTAAATAATATTAGCCGAAATACCTAAAATGCCCATTAAAGAATTCCATTGACCAAATGTAATACCAACAATAATTAAAATGGCAAGCGCTTTTCCGTATTTTAAATGTTTTTTAAAACCGTAAAGCGCTGTTTCTCCTGTAATAAGACCGTAATTACCATAAACAAACATTAATACTCCAGAGAATAAACAACTTAATAACAACACCCATAATAATTGCATATTAAATTTACTTCCTGCAACTATCATTGAGGTTACACTTCCTGTACCAATTGTATAACCAATAGCAAAAATACCTGGACCAAAACTTAATACTAGAGCTATTATTTTTTTAAATAAAGATTTCTTTGTTTTTGATGCTGACATATTTTTTTATGTTTAGTTGGTATTTATAGTTTTTTTTAAGGATTGGTTAATTCCAGTTGGTATGATAATGTTTACCAGAGTTATCATCTGTACGTTGGTAAGTATGTGCGCCAAAATAGTCGCGTTGGGCTTGAATTATATTTGCTGAAGAATTAGCCGTTGAATAAGCATTTAAAAAATTAACAGATTCGCTAAAACTAGTTACCGGAAGCTCTTTAAGTATACATTCTGAAACCACTTTGTTTATTGATGGTTTTAATGCTTTAACCTGATTAATTATGGCGTCATTTTTTAAAATATTATCGTCTGTTTTTAAAACGGGTATTAATTGCTGCATTAAATCTGATTTTATAATACAACCATTAGTCCAAATTCTAGCAATTTCACTTAAATTTAATTGCCATTCGTAAGCTTTTCCTGCTTCTGAAATTAGTTTAATACCTTGATAATGATTAATAATTCTTGCAAACTGGTATGCATTTAAAACATCTTCAATTTGAAAGTTTAATGCCGCTGGAATAATTTTAAAATTTTTATTTGCTTGTAGTCGCTCTTCTTTATAAAATGATGTGTAACGTGCAAATAATGCCGAAGCTATTAAAGTACTTGGAGCCCCTAATTGTGCTGTAGCAACAGTAGTCCAGTTTCCTGTGCCTTTATTTCCTGCTTTATCAACTATTTTATTAATTAACCAATCGTTATCTTCCTTTTTTCTTAAAATATCTATAGTAACGCCTAGCAAATAGCTATCTACTTTAGGCTTCCATGTTTCTAATATATTGGCAATTTCATCTGGATTTTTATCCATAGTTTTTAAAATAGTATAAACTTCTGCCAATAATTGCATTTCTACATACTCTATACCATTATGTACCATTTTTACAAAATGCCCACTACCCTCTTCGCCTATGTAAGTACAACAAGGTAAATTGTTTGCATCTTTAGCTGAAATAGCTTCTAAAAATGGTTTTACTAAGTTATATATGGTTTTATTGCCTCCTGGCATAATTGATGGACCTAATAATGCGCCTTGCTCTCCTCCAGAAACACCTACACCTATAAAATGAATACTCTTAGATTTTAAGTAATCATAGCGCTCTTTGGTTTTTAAATAGTTTGAGTTTCCTCCATCAATTAAAACATCGCCTTCAGATAAAAAAGGAATTAAATTTTCAATAACCAAATCTGTTATGCTACCTGCATTTACCATTAGCATTATTTTTCGTGGTGTTTGCAAGGAATTAACAAAAGCTTCAATATCTGAAAAAGGCTGAGTTAATTCTAATTCTTCATATTTGTTTTTAAAATTAACAGCCACATTTTCTTCTGTTCCCTTTTCCTCTCGATTAAATACAGACAGTTTAAATCCTTTTCGAGCCAAGTTTCTACTTAAGCTTTTACCCATTACACCTAATCCAAATAATCCGAATTCTGATTTCATTTTTATTTCATTTATTATTTTGTTTACAATTTCATTAGGTTTTAAGCTTATATTCACCTCTATGGCATTGTTTGGATATTCTAGAGTATCGAACTGCGATTGCAACAAATTTGAAGACATAAAATGGTTTTCTCTTTTATTTAATCGGTCGAAAATTTGGTTAAAACTTCCCGCAAGGTGTATCCATGTTACTTGATTTTGTACATCTTGACTTAAAATAGTTCTGTAAGATTTTTTTAGTGCAGAACATACAATAACGCAACTACTTTCTTGGAGTCTTTTTTTTGCTAATTGATTTAATGTTACCAACCAACCATAACGATCTTGATCGTTTAATGATTTCCCACTACTCATCTTATCTATATTAGATTGTGGGTGGTAATTGTCGCCATCAAAAAAAGGAATATTTAAACGACTAGAAAGCAATTGTGCTATTGTGCTCTTTCCGCTGCCCGAAACTCCCATTATATATATTACTTTATTCAAAACCTAAATGCTTTTGTATAACTTTACATTTTAATTTGGCATTGTGCCTTCTCCAACTGTTGCTTCTTTAAACCAAACTTCTGCATAACAACCATTTGCATATTGCTTTGCTATATTGCCGCCATACGTTTTAGACCCTGTACTCCATACTATATTATCTTCAGGATTTTTCCCGTTGGTCTGATTATAAGCACCTTGTTTAAAATATTGAATTTCTCCGGCATAGGCATTTTCTCGTTCTACACCATCACGACCAATTGCTGTGTATAGTGTTAATATTTGCTGTGGAATATCTTCTTTTTTAGAGAATTCTGACTGTAATAAGTTTTTTGTAAATGTTTTTGTTTTATGCCCCTTACTTGTAAACGTAACATACATGATGCCTTTATAAACGTTAATTTCGTAACTAAACTCTTCGCCTAACGCTATCCCGTTTTTAGGTTCTGGCGGGTATGTACTTGGTGTTTTGCCAACTACAGACATATTGTAACCCCAAACAGCGGTTGAGTAATCCCATCTTTTTGAATTATCTCCAGCGGTATTTATTTCGTAATTCCAAAACACCGAGCCTTTTTTATGGCCTGGGAATTTTTTATAAAAAATCTTGATAGGTTCGTTTTCATGACCTTCGTCGCTATGAATTTGCCCAACAACTACTGAATATGAAGCAGCTACCCTTGCATCGCCAGAAGTTGACACGTGTTGTACTTTTAATGTTCCTGTTAGCTTTCCTCCTGTTTCTGGTATCCAATGTTTTTTTTGCCCTAATTCTGTTCTCGTATTACTAGATGTTCTAGATGTTATACCCGAATTTGGGGTTTTATATACTACCCAGTTAATATTATTTTCGTTTTCTACATAAAAAAAATCTTTGTGCTGAACCTTTACAATTTCGTTAATACTTTTGCCATCTCCACACAGGATTTTCCATTGTTCCATAAAAGGAATAACATCGCTAGGATACGTAACTTGTTCTATTTCTGTAATTTCAACTTTATTATTGTTTTTACAGCTAATAAAAAAAGCCACACATATTATTAAAGACAAATGTGTTATTAATTTAACCACTTTAGTTTTCATTATAATAGACGTTTATAGTTTAGTTAATTCAGTTTTAAAACCATTAATTTCAGTTATTTTCAATAAAATAGCTGCAACAGTAAAATTGGTATACCAGTTTGGTGTACCAAATATATATATAATAAATAGTAATAAAAAATTTATTTTAATAAACCTTTAAAACAAAAATGCCTTTCTAAAAAAGAAAGGCATTTTTTATTAAGAGTTTATTAGGTCTCTTATTTAAGGAAAACTTGTATTTTAAGTTTTACATAGTTACTTATATATATTGATTTATAATATTTTCGAAAAGCTCTTGCTTTCCACTTTTTAATGTTGGTTCTCCACCATCTTTAGCAATATTGTATAAATCTTTTAGCTCTAACTTACCTGTTTCAAAATCTTTTCCTTTTCCTGAATCGAAAGAGCTGTATCTTTTCTCTCTTAATGCACTATAAGAAGAAGACTGTATAATTTTGTCTGCAGTAATTAATGCTCTTGCAAAGGTATCGGCTCCACCAATATGAGCAAGAAAAACATCTTCCATATCGGTTGAATTTCGTCTAATTTTAGCATCGAAATTAACACCTCCGCCTTGTAAACCACCAGCTTGAAGGAATACTAACATAGCTTCGGTTGTTTCTTGAATGTTGTTTGGAAATTGGTCTGTATCCCAACCATTTTGGTAATCGCCTCTATTAGCATCTATACTTCCTAGCATACCTGCTTTTGCTGCAACGGCTAATTCGTGTTGCATGGTATGCTGCGCGAGTGTAGCATGGTTTACCTCAATATTCATTTTAAAATCTTTATCTAAACCGTATTCTTTCAAGAATCCTATGGCTGTTGCCGAATCGAAATCGTACTGATGCTTCATTGGTTCCATTGGTTTTGGCTCGATAAAGAAAGTACCTTTAAATCCTTGTGCTCTGGCATAATCTCTAGCCATGGTTAAAAATTGCCCCATGTGGTCTAGTTCGCGCCCCATATCTGTGTTTAATAAAGACATGTAACCTTCACGACCTCCCCAAAATACATAATTCTCACCGCCTAATTTTATGGTGGCATCTAAAGCTAATTTTACTTGGCCTCCTGCTCTGGCAACCACATTAAAATCTGGGTTTGTTGACGCACCATTCATATAACGTGGGTTAGAAAAACAATTGGCTGTTCCCCAAAGTAATTTTACACCGCTTTCTGCTTGTTTGGTTTTTATATAATCGGTAATTATTTCTAAACGTTTTTCTGATTCTGCAAATGTTGGTGCTTCTTGAATTAAATCGAAATCGTGGAAACAATAATAATCGAATCCCATTTTATTTATAAACTCGAATGCTGCATCGGCTTTATCTTTTGCTGCTTGAATAGGATCTGCTGATTTATCCCATGCGAAATTTTGTGTGCCAGGCCCAAATGGATCTGAACCTTGCCCACAGAATGTGTGCCAGTATGCTATTGAGAATTTAAACCATTCTTTCATGGTTTTTCCTGCTACAACTTGGTCTGGATTGTAGTATTTGAATGCTAAAGGATTATCGGAAGTTTTTCCTTCGAATTTAATGTTGCTTATGCCTTTAAAATACTCTGTAGTTGCCATAATTGATTGTATTAATTTAATGTGTTGTTAATTTGTTTTTAGTTCTGCTTTGCGTTAGGGATTGCAGAGGAAATCCTTTTTGCGAGGCACGAGCTAAAAGATTGTAACGTAAAGCCCGACCCTTGTGGTAACGCCCTAATTTTGTTTATTTAAAATGAGTTGTAATTCTTTTTTCCAGTTATTATATGCTTTTAAATAGGCTTGCTTATCTTTAAATGGCATAAATGTCATAACATGATCGTTATCCATAATAACTTTTCCAAAGGCTTTATAATCGCCTTTATGAAGATTTGCTGCTCTTGCTGCTCCAATTGCTCCTGTGGTGTTATAAATTTCTATTTCTTGCTCTATTAATGTGGCTACGGTATTAGCAAAAATTTCTGAACGGAATAAATTATCGTTTCCTGCGCGTATAACGCTTGGTTGTATTCCATCGGATTTTAATATCTCCATACCGTAAACAAACGAAAATGCAATACCCTCTAACGCAGCTCTGCACACATGAGCTTTATTATGATTGTTTAGGTTTAAGTTTACTAATCTTGTTCCTATTTCTTTATTATTTAACATGCGCTCTGCACCATTACCAAAAGGCAGCATACATACACCATCTGACCCTATTGGTATCTGCGATGCTAGCGTGTTCATATCTTCATAAGAACTTACATTTAAATTATTTAGTAACCAACGGTATTGTATTCCGGCTCCATTAATATTTAATAGTTTGCCTATTTTTGGGTTTGATTTTGAATAATTTACATGTGCAAAATTATTTACTCGTGTACTTTCTTTACCAGATAGATTGCTAGTTACTGCATATACAACACCCGATGTACCTCCGGTTGCTGCTACTTCGCCTGGGTTAAATACATTTAATGCTAAGGCATTATTTGGTTGGTCGCCGGCTCTATAATAAATTGGTGTTCCTGCTGCAATACCACTTTCGGTTTCGCCTTTTGCATCGACTACAGATTGTACTCCAAATGTATCTACGATATCTGGTACAAGTGCTTTGTCTATACCATAATATTCTAATAAAAAATCTGCTACATTATCGTTTTTAAAATCCCAAAAAACACCTTCAGATAACCCTGAAATTGTAGTGTTTATAGTGTTTGAAAATTTATAGGCAATAAAATCGCCTGGCAACATAAACTTATGTATTTGTTTATATACCTCTGGCTCATTTTCTTTTACCCATTTTAATTTTGATGCTGTAAAATTTGCTGGTGAGTTTAATAGGTTTGTTGCACATTTTTCTGCTCCTATTTCGGCAAATGCTTTATGTCCTATTTCCACAGCTCTACTATCGCACCAAATAATACTTTTACGAAGTGGAATTCCTGCCTTATCGACCACCACAAGACCGTGCATTTGGTAAGCAATACCAATCCCTTTTATTTGAGTTCTGCTTACATTATATTCTTTTTTTAATCGGGTTATAGCTTTACAAATATGTTCCCACCAATGGTTTGGGTTTTGCTCTGCCCATCCGTTTTTTTGAGCGTACATACCCATTTCTTCTTTGGGTTCTTGTACAACACCTAAACTTTTTCCTGTTTTAGTTTCTACTAAAGCGGCTTTTATAGAAGAACTGCCTATGTCTAATCCTAAGTAATACATATTATAATGACTCTCTGTTTATTAATTTTGTTGGTATATATGTTTGAATTGGTTTATCTTGAGTTATAAACTGAGCGGCTTTTATTCCTAATGCCTTAAAATCTGTAGATATAACCGAAATTCCTTTATATATAAATTTTTTCATAGGTGTTTCGTTATACGAAAGAAAACCTACATCTACACCTGGCTCAAAACCTCTATCTCTACATTGCTCTAAAAACTGCCCCAACATTCTATCGCTTGTACTTATGTATGCTACGTTTTGTTCTAACCGAAATTTTTTAGGGTCTGTTAATATTTCGTATTTAAAATGGTATAACTCGCAATACTTTTTAAAATACTCGATAGTTTCTTTTGGGTGATATGTGAAATTTGGATATAGAAAAACAAGTTTTTTATACTTTTTAAAACTAGTAACAGCTCCTTTTAAAGCTTCTAAAAAAGCCTCGCCAAAATCTTGAAATACAAAGTTATTTTTTGAGTTTGAGTGTATATCCCAATCTACAAGTAATAACTTATCATTATCTATATCTGCCAATACAGAAGACACATTGTTATGATCAAATGTCATAACTACATACTTATAATACTTTCCTTTGCTATTATTTAAAATGGTTTTAAAGTTATCAATATTATAATGATGAAACTGCACATCGGTAATTATATTATCGGGCAAATTATTTACAAACGCATGGTACAACACCTCTTTATAAGCCTTAAAAGTATCTAACACCAATAATACTTTTTTTATTTCGTTAGCTACATAATACCCTTTATTAGGTACCGACTCGATTACACCGTTTTCTTTTAAAATAGTGTATGCCTTAAATACAGTATCGCGAGACAACCCATTGCTTTTACATATTTTATTTACCGAGGGTAATGCGTCTCCTCGCTTTAATATGTTTTCGCTAATAGCATCATTTATAGCATTAACTAACTGCTGATATTTTGGTATATCGCCTTGATGGTTTATTGTTAAAAGCAAGGTGTCTTTATCCATTCTGTTCTGTTCTGGTATACAAACTTATGAATTTTTTTTTATATAGCATACATAAACCAATATTTTCCACAACAAAACTATATTCATTTAAAAAACAAACATCTATAAAAATTAATATCTACTTTAAATTTACAAATAAAAAAACCAACTAGTACCAACCAGTTTGTTTTTGTTAAAAAAAAAGATATATTTGCTTTATGAATACTATTTCTATAAAAAAGAAATCCGGCACTCCAAAATACAAACAAATTGTAGCTGTTATAGAAAACGCTATAATTGAAGGCTCGTTAAAAAAAGGAGACAAACTCCCGTCTTTAAACAGCATAAAAAACCAAAATTCACTATCTAGAGATACTGTACTTAGTGCTTTTAACGAATTAAAAACTCGAGGCATTATCCAATCTATTGTTGGAAAAGGCTACTATGTAATTAGTGAAGAAATTAATATTAACCAGAAAATTTTTTTACTGTTTGATGAGTTAAACTCTTTTAAAGAAGATTTATATAACTCCTTTTTAAGTGGTATGGGAGAACATGCACAAGTTGACATATTTTTTCATCATTTTAATATTGATGTTTTTAATAAGTTAATTAACGATAATGTTGGCGACTATAGCGCTTATGTGATTATGCCAGCAAACCTAAAAAACACCAACAAAACAATTAGTAGGCTTCCTAAAAACAAAGTTTACATACTAGACCAAGTACATAAAGAGTTAATAGATTATCCTTCTGTACACCAAGATTTTAAAAAAAATATACACCAAGGTTTACAAACAGCATATAAGCACATAAAAAAATACAAAAAAGCGATATTACTTTATGATGATCGCCAACCAAAAGGTCTTATAGAAGGGTTTAATTTATTTTGCTCTCAAAATAATATTGCAAACGAAATTATTGAAACTCTAAAAAACAGACAACTCATAGAAGGTGAGTTATATATAGTATTAGATGACAAAAATTTAATACGAATAATAAAACGCCTAAAAGAACAACAACTAACGCTTGCTAAACACATTGGCATTATTTCATACAACGATACACTATTAAAAGAAATTGTTGAAGGCGGTATAACAACCATATCAACAGACTTTAATTTTATGGGAAAACGCTTAGCAGAAATGATTATAAATAATGAATTTGCTCAAGTTAAAAACCCTAACAACCTAATTCTTAGAAAATCTCTATAAACTAACTAAACTACAAACTATGCAATTCTTAACATTTATTGGATTTACAGCTATAGTAGCTATTATTTCCTATTTAAAAACACGTGGTACCGAAGAATCATCATCCGATGGCTATTTTTTAGGCGGTCGAAGTTTAACCGCTGGTGTTATTGCAGGATCACTACTGCTTACCAATTTATCTACAGAACAAATTGTTGGACTAAACGGCTCAGCATACCAAAGCGGATTATCTGTTATGGTCTGGGAAACATTGGCTGCCATAGCTATGGTAGTTACTGCCATTTTTTTATTGCCTAGATATTTAAAGGGAGGTCTTACCACCGTTCCTGGTTTTTTAGAAAAACGTTTTGATTTAACAACAAAAACCTTAACCTCTGTTTTATTCCTATCGGGTTATGTAGTGGTTTTACTACCAGTAATTTTGTATTCTGGTTCTTTAGCTATTAGCGGCATGTTCGATATCCCAGAACTTCTTGGAGTTACACATACACAATCTATCTGGATTTGTGTTTGGGGTATTGGTATTATAGGTTCTATTTATGCCGTTTTTGGTGGTCTAAAAGCTGTTGCCGTTTCAGATTCCATTAATGCTGTTGGGCTTTTAGCCGGAGGGATATTAATCCCAATTTTTGGTTTAATGATGATTGGAGACGGAAATCTTTTAGATGGTCTTTCAATTTTAACTACCGAAAATCCAGATAAATTTAAATCTCTTGGAAAACCATCAGACCCAGTTCCATTTCACACCATATTTACAGGCATGATGCTAGTACAATTATTTTACTGGGGTACTAACCAGCAAATCATTCAAAGAGCTCTTGGTGCTAAAAATTTAAAAGAAGGACAAAAAGGCTTGCTATTAGCTTCATTTATAAAAATTCTTGGCCCCATTATTGTTGTATTACCTGGTTTAATTGCATATCATATATTTCAAGGCAATTTAGAAAGTGCAGATACAGCCTACCCAATGTTAGTAAAAAAAGTACTTCCTAGTACTTGGGTGGGTTTCTTTGCTGCTGTGCTATTTGGAGCTATTTTAAGCTCATTTAATAGTGTTTTAAATAGTTCTGTAACATTATTTGGTATTGATGTTTATAAAGAGCATATTAACAAAAATGCAGACGAAAAAACGGTTGTAAAATATGGAAAAAGCTTTGGTATTATACTAGCCATTGCCTCAATGTTTATTGCCCCACTTATTGCAAACGCAGGAAGTTTATTTGCATACCTACAAGAAATTAATGGCATTTACAGTATTCCTATTTTAACTATAATAGTTGTTGGATATTTAACAAAACGTGTACCTGCTATTGCTGCCAAAATAGGTTTAATTTCTGGCTGTTTATTATATATTATTAGTCAATTTATATTACAACCATATTTTATCAATAAAGCTATTACAAATGCTAAAGCAACAGGAGTTACTAGCGAGTCTGCTTTATCTTTAATTGAAGCTAATGCATACCCACATTTCTTAGATGTTATGGCTATTTTATTTATACTTAACGTCGTTATTATGCTGTGGATAGGAAAGCTAAAACCACGAAAAGAAGAATACACACAAGAATACACACAACAAGTAGATATTACACCTTGGAAATACACCAAACAAACTAGTATCGCTATCTGCATCATAGTAATTGGTGTTTATATCTATTTTGCTTAAAACGAACTCATGAATAAAAAATTAATTAAAGAAGTAAAAGGTAGCTTTAAAACCCAATTTAAAACCAAGCCTTTATTGGTTTTTTCGCCTGGTAGAATTAACCTCATTGGAGAACATACAGATTACAATGAAGGCTTTGTTTTTCCTGCTGCAATAAACAAAGGCATTGCTTTAGCCATTAACAAAACCAATTCTAGTACTACCACAGTTTTTGCTTTAAACATGAACGAAACCTACACCTTCAACATCAAAAATATAACACCTATTGAAAATGGAGGATGGAGAAATTATATTTTAGGCGTTATTGCAGAATTACAAAAATTAGGCAAACACATTGGTAACTTTAATGGAGTTTTTGCTGGTAACATTCCTAGTGGAGCTGGCTTATCATCGTCCGCTGCTTTAGAAAATAGTTTTGTCTTTGCACTTAACAATTTGTTTGACTTAAAACTATCGAAAAACGATATGATTTTAATATCGCAAAAAGCAGAACACAATTTTGCAGGCGTTAAATGTGGTATTATGGACCAATACGCTAGTATGTTTGGCATAAAAAATAGCGCGCTATTATTAGACTGTAGGTCTTTAGAATCTATACCTCATAAAATAGATTTAAAAAACCACGCATTAATGCTTATAAACAGTAATGTAAAACATGATTTATCTGAAAGCGCTTATAACGACAGACGTGAGGTCTGCGAAAAAGTATCAAACCTATTAAATATAAAAGCTTTAAGAGACGCATCAAAAGAAGATCTTATTAATATTAAGAATAATATTTCTGATGATGATTACCAAAAAGCACTTTATGTTATTAATGAAAACAACCGCGTAAAACAATTTTCTGAAGCCATAAAAAATGATGATATAAAAACATTAGGCAATTTACTATACCAATCGCACGAAGGGTTAAGTAAAAATTACAAAGTAAGTTGTACCGAATTAGATTTTTTAGTTGATTTATCCAAAGAAAACCCTCATGTAATTGGATCACGAATGATGGGTGGAGGTTTTGGTGGTTGCACCATTAATATCGTTGAAAAAGATAAACTTAAGAACTTCAAAAAAGAGGTTTCAAAAAAATTTAAAAAAGTTTTCAATAAAAACTGCTCTGTATATAATGTAAAGCTGTCTCAAGGCACTCAAGTAGTTAAATAAATAATAGAATAAAAACAAAAATGAACACTAATCTACAAGATTACTCACATAAAAGATTTAACATACTTACTGGAGAGTGGGTTTTAGTATCGCCTCATAGAGCAAAACGGCCATGGCAAGGACAAAACGAAACAGTTTTTAATGAACCAAGACCAACCCATGATCCAAATTGTTATTTATGCGCTGGAAACAAAAGAATAAATGGAGAAGAAAACCCTAACTATAAAGATGTTTTTGTTTTTACTAACGATTTTGCAGCCTTACAAGCCACATCGCCCACTTTTTCTGTAAACCAAGGCTTACTTAAAGCCAAAAGCGAGCAAGGTATTTGTAAAGTGATATGTTTTAGCCCAGATCACTCTAAAAGTTTGGCAGATATGGATGTTGAAAACATAAACAAAGTTGTTAAAACTTGGCAAAAAGAGTATATAAATTTAAGCTCTAACCCAATGATTAATTATGTGCAAATTTTTGAAAATAAAGGCGCAGTAATGGGGTGTAGTAATCCGCATCCGCATGGGCAAATATGGAGTCAATCAACACTTCCTAACGAGGTCTTAAAAAAAGACAAAAATCAAAAAGCCTATTATAAAAAAAACAAAACCAGCTTGTTAAAAACCTATCTAGATCAAGAACTAGAAATTAACGAGCGTATTATTTATCAAAACAACTATTTTGCTGTAATAACTCCTTTTTGGGCTATTTGGCCTTTTGAAACCATGATTATTCCTAAAAAACACAAAAAAAACATTGCAGAACTCACCAACAAAGAAAGCTTAGCTTTTGCTGATGCTATCTCAAAAATCACAAAAGCTTACGATAAATTATTTGAATGCCCTTTTCCTTATTCTAGCGGTATTCACCAATCGCCCACTAACGGAAAACCAAATGAACATTGGCATTGGCACATGAGTTTTTATCCGCCTTTATTGAGAAGTGCAACCGTTAAAAAATTTATGGTAGGTTATGAAATGTTTGGTTCACCTCAAAGAGATATAACTGCCGAACAAGCTGCAAGTAGACTTAGTAGTTTAATATAAAAAACCTTGCTTTACACCAAACTATATTACTATAAAGCAAATACATTTACGTAATACTTCCTTTTATTTTAAGAAATACTAAATTTCTACTACATAACAATTATAAAAACAAAAAGCCTAAAATTATATAATTTTAGGCTTTTAATAATTGTTAAAAAGTCGGGGTGGCAGGATTCGAACCTGCGACCTCCGCGTCCCAAACGCGGCGCGATAACCGGGCTACGCTACACCCCGAAAAATTGGTTATCTTGTAACAGGATGCAAATATAGAGTTTTCTTTTACATTAAAAATTATTTTTCAACTCTTTTTTACACTTTTAAAAAATATTATTCTCTTTAAAAATTTTACAAATAATAAATCATAAATTTGTTTCATTAAAATCAAAACTAACAAACATGCTAATTATAGGAATTGCAGGCGGTACAGGTTGCGGAAAAACTACTGTTGTAAACAAAATACTTAACGAACTTCCTGAAGGCGAAGTTGGCATAATATCTCAAGATTCTTATTATAAAGACACCACACATTTATCTTATGATGAGCGTGTTAAAATAAATTTTGACCACCCTAGATCCATAGATTTCGATTTACTAGCAAGCCACTTAAAAGAGTTAAAAAACAACAAACCCGTTCACCAACCCGTTTACTCTTTTGTAAAACATAATAGAACTGGCGATACTATTTTAACACACCCCAGAAAAGTTATGATTGTTGAAGGTATTTTAATACTTACCAATCCTGAACTTAGACATATGTTTGACATTAAAATTTTTGTTCATGCCGATAGTGACGAGCGCTTAATAAGACGTTTAAAACGAGACATATCAGACAGAGGTAGAGATTTAGACGAGGTTTTAACACGTTACCAAAACACACTAAAACCCATGCATAACCAATTTATAGAACCTATGAAAGAATATGCAGATATTATAATACCTAACAACAAACACAATACAGTTGCCATAGATATAGTTAAAACTATTATAACAGAAAAACTATAACATGACTCTTAACAACAAATACTTAAAACCTTTTAAAAATATTTTTATTCTTATACTTGTTGTATTTGGGGTTTGGATGTTGTTTTTCGATGCTAATTCATGGCTTATTCATCATGAATTAAACACAGAAATTAACGATTTAGAAAACGAAAAAGACTACTATAAAAAGGAAATAGAAAAAGACAAAAAAGACATAAAAAAATTAAGCACAGAAGAAGGTTTAGAAAAATTTGCTAGAGAAGCATATTATATGAAACGCGATAATGAAGAAATTTACATTATTGAGTATGAAGATAGCATAAAAACAAAAAAAGATGAATAATAATTTGTTTGATGAGTTTAACCCAGTTTCCACTCAACAATGGAAACAAAAAATTCAATTCGATTTAAAAGGCGCCAATTATAACGATGCGCTTATTTGGAAATCTAATGAAGGGATTAATATTAAGCCTTTTTATAATTCTGATGATGTTATTGAAACCTCAAACACATCAAACACAAAAGCATCACAATGGAAAATTTGCCAAACCATTTTTGTTTCAAATGTTGAAAAATCTAACACAAAAGCCCTTGAAGCTATAAATAAAGGTACCGAAAGTATTAAATTTATTATTCCTTCAGAAAATACATCAATAGAAAAATTAACCCAAAATATTAATATAAGCACAACTCAATTATATTTTGAAACGCAGTTTCTTTCAGAAAAATTCATTCAAAAAATACACAAACAAATACCTAATGCTAAAACTCTAACAGATACAATTGGGCAACTTGCAAAAACAGGCAATTGGTATTCAAGTTTAAAAAACGATATGTTACGCTTCGAGGCTGCTATAAAAACCTCATCTTATTTTAGTGTAAACACATCGCTTTATCAAAATGCAGGAGCTAATATAACGCAACAATTAGCCTATGCGTTAGCCCATGCTAACGAGTATTTAAATACACTAGAAAACTCGGGCAATAATTTACAATCTATAAATGCTATTTTTAATATTTCGGTAGGGACAAATTATTTTTTTGAAATTGCTAAATTAAAAGCACTAAGATTACTTTGGAATACGCTTGCAACACAATACAGTGCAAACAGCAATTGCCATATTATAGCAACACCTACCAAACGCAATAAAACATTGTATGATTATAATACAAACATGTTACGCACCACAACAGAGTGTATGAGTGCTATTTTAGGTGGCGCTAATACCATTAACAACTTACCGTACGATTCCATATACCATAAAAACAATGAATTTGGAGAGCGTATTGCCAGAAATCAACTTTTAGTTTTAAAGCACGAAAGCTATTTCGATAAAGTTAACAACCCTTCAGATGGCTCGTATTATATTGAAAGCTTAACTCAACAACTTTCAGAAAATGCTTTAGAACTATTTAAAAACATTGAAAACAATGGTGGTTTTTTAAATCAGTTAAAACAAGGAACCATTCAAAGAAAAATTAAAGAAAGTGCTTTAAAAGAGCAGCAACAGTTTAATAGCGGAGAAAAAGTTTTACTTGGCACCAACAAACACCCAAATGCCAATGATAAAATGAAAAACGAATTAGAACGTTACCCATTTGTTAAAACCAACCCTAGAAAAACACTAATAGAACCTATAATAGAACACAGATTATCAGAACAATCAGAACAAAACCGATTACAAAATGAAAATTAAAAATACACTTATAGCATTTTTACTAACCGTTACTCTATTTAGTTGTAAAAAAGAAGATACTTTTTCTAACTATAAATATGCCGATAAACCTATAGCCTTTACCTGCGAAGGTGCAAACGCTAAATTATTAAACGAAGCGCTTTATAGTTTTGAAGATGATATAACAAAACATTACAATAAAGCCAACCAAAAAAACCCAAGGCTAGACAGAGCCTATTCTCAAATAATAAGAAATTCTGTTTACGGAAGACTAAAACCTGAAGACATTGTTTCTAAACACACCGTTAATGTATTTAACGCCCTAAAACGCGAAAAAAACCTATGGGATACTAACCATTTAAATTATAAAAGCACAGTTTTACAATGTATATCTAACACAATTAACGATAACAATGTAAAAACAACATTAAATGCGTTACTTTCTACAAACAGCATGTCTCCTAAATTATTTGGCCCCGCAATTGCTAACAAACACAGAAATGCTGTAAACGACAAAAGCTTAGCCTTATACATTGCTCTAGATCTGTTTTATGCTAAAATGTTTGATATTGATTTCTCTAAAATAAATTTAGAGAAACCAGAACAAGGTGTAGATTTCAATAAACTTCCTCCTATAGAAAAACCAGCTGCAGACCCTCATGCCGGACATAATCATTAAAATCACATGAACAGAAAAAACCTTCAACATATCAAATTAAACACAGACTTTAAAAGTAAACAAGCCAACACGCCTACTTATAAAACTGCTGAAGATATAGATATTAAATCTACATATTCTAAAAAAGATATTGAAGGCATAGAACACTTAAACTTTGCTGCTGGTATTGCACCAAACTTAAGAGGCCCATACAGTACCATGTACGTTCGCAGACCCTGGACAATAAGGCAATATGCAGGCTTTTCTACGGCTGAAGAAAGCAATGCTTTTTACAGACGAAATTTAGCAGCAGGACAAAAAGGCCTATCCGTTGCTTTCGATTTGGCAACGCATAGAGGCTACGATTCAGATCACGAGCGTGTTGTTGGCGACGTAGGCAAAGCAGGCGTTGCCATAGATTCGGTTGAGGATATGAAAATTCTTTTCAACCAAATTCCATTAGATAAAATGTCGGTTTCTATGACTATGAATGGCGCTGTATTGCCCATTTTAGCATTCTATATTGTTGCTGCCGAAGAACAAGGTGTAAAGCCCGAACAGTTAGCTGGCACTATTCAAAACGATATTTTAAAAGAATTTATGGTGCGTAACACATACATTTACCCACCTACGCCTTCTATGAAAATTATTTCAGATATTTTTGAATACACCAGTAAAAACATGCCTAAATTTAACAGCATAAGTATTTCTGGATATCATATGCAAGAAGCTGGAGCAACCTGCGATATTGAGTTAGCCTACACCCTAGCCGATGGTTTAGAATATATAAGAAAAGGCTTAGCAGCAGGCATGGATATCGATACTTTTGCCCCTCGTTTATCTTTTTTCTGGGCTATAGGCATGAATCATTTTATGGAAATTGCCAAAATGAGAGCCGCTAGAATGCTTTGGGCTAAACTGGTAAAACAATTTAACCCCAAAAACCAAAAATCATTAACATTACGCACACATTGTCAAACTTCGGGTTGGAGTTTAACAGAACAAGACCCATTTAACAATGTAGCCAGAACTACTATCGAAGCTGCCGCCGCAGCATTTGGTGGCACCCAAAGTCTGCACACCAATGCTCTAGACGAAGCTATTGCCTTACCAACCGATTTTTCGGCTAGAATAGCCAGAAATACTCAAATATTTCTACAAGAAGAAACGCAAATTACAAAAACAGTAGACCCTTGGGCTGGCAGTTATTATGTAGAGAAATTAACCCACGATATAGCACAAAAAGCATGGAGTTTAATTGAAGAGGTTGAAGCTCTAGGAGGCATGACAAAAGCCATTGAAGCTGGTATCCCTAAAATTAGAATAGAAGAAGCTGCTGCAAGAAAACAAGCTCGAATAGATTCGGGACAAGATATAATTGTAGGTGTTAACAAATATAGACTTAAAGAGGAAGAGCCTATTTCTACACTAGAAGTAGACAATCAAACGGTTAGAAACGCACAAATAGAGCGCCTTAACAATATTAAAGCCACAAGAAACCCTAAAAAAGTAAAAGCTGCACTAGCAAAATTAACAGAAGCAGCAAGCACAACAAAAGAAAATTTATTAGCTTTAGCTATTGTAGCAGCTCGCGAACGTGCCTCTTTAGGTGAAATTAGCGATGCCTTAGAGCTTGCATTTGGACGATATAAAGCTCAAATTAAATCATTTTCTGGCGTGTATAGTAAAGAAATAAAAGACGATAAATCCTTTAAAAAGGCTCAAGAATTAGCCGATAAATTTGCCGAACAAGATGGCAGACGCCCACGAATTATGATTGCTAAAATGGGACAAGATGGCCATGATCGAGGCGCAAAAGTTGTAGCTACAGGCTATGCCGATGTTGGTTTTGATGTAGATATTGGCCCACTTTTTCAAACCCCACAAGAAGCCGCTAAACAAGCCGTAGAAAACGATGTTCATGTTCTAGGTGTATCCTCTCTAGCCGCTGGACACAAAACTTTAGTCCCGCAAGTTATAGAAGCTTTAAAAAACTATGGCCGTGATGATATAATGGTAATTGTTGGTGGTGTAATTCCTAAACAAGATTACCAATATTTATTTGATGCTGGAGCTGTGGCTGTTTTTGGTCCAGGAACAAAAATTAGCGATGCTGCCATTAATATTTTAGAAATTTTAATAGAATAAATAGCAAAGCATACATTTTTTATGTACGCTTTGCCAAAAAATTAAACGCATAAATTAATACAGAACAATTTTTTTAGTAAAACCTTTACTACTTTGTAAAATATAAACTCCCTTTTCTAATTTTTTTAAATTTATTATAGAAGTAACTTTTAAAGCATTGTTGTAATGGCCTGATAATACCATTTTCCCTTTATCAGAAGAAAAAATAAAATGGTATAATACTGCACACCATCATTACCAGAAGCATAAATATAATCGTCTATGTACCCATATACAACGGCACTTTTAAAAACCTGTTCCGGATTTGGTGGTAAGGTAGAAACCCATTTTTGCGCATTTACACAAACTATGCAAAAAAGGGAAAGTAAAGTCATTTTTAATTTCATATCTATTTAAATTTTATAATAGCCAAAAATATACTCGTGCTAAAAAAAATAAATACGAAAAACATCGTATTTTACTTAAAACCTAATCCCTAAAAGATTAATCACATTTGTTAACAACTTCAATTTCTTAAACTCATAAATAATCGTATTTTTACACTCTATAAAACCAAATCATACATGGGCAAAATTATTGCAATTGCTAATCAAAAAGGAGGTGTTGGTAAAACAACAACCTCAATTAACTTAGCAGCATCACTAGGTGTTCTAGAGAAAAAAGTACTACTTATAGATGCAGACCCTCAAGCCAACGCAACTTCTGGAATAGGAATAGATGTAGAATCTGTAGAGCTTGGAACCTATCAACTTCTAGAACATTCCAATTCGGCTAAAGAAGCTATAGTTAAAACCGAAACTCCTAATCTAGATATTATACCAGCTCATATCGATCTTGTTGCTATAGAAATTGAGCTTGTAGATAAAGATGAACGAGAATATATGCTAAAAAAAGCATTAAAAGATATACAAGAAGAATACGATTACATAATAATAGATTGTGCTCCATCACTAGGGTTATTAACACTAAACGCACTAACAGCTGCCCATGCTGTAATTATACCAATTCAATGCGAGTACTTCGCGCTAGAAGGTTTAGGTAAACTTTTAAACACTATTAAAAGTGTTCAGAAAATACACAACACAGGATTAGATATAGAAGGATTATTATTAACCATGTACGATTCACGCCTTAGACTATCTAACCAAGTTGTAGAAGAAGTGCAAAAGCATTTTAACGATATGGTATTTCAAACCATTATTCAGAGAAATGTAAGATTAAGTGAAGCACCAAGTTATGGTGAAAGTATAATAAATTACGATGCAAGTAGTAAAGGTGCCAACAATTACTTAAGTTTGGCAAAAGAAGTCATTAATAAAAACGCTTAATTATGGCTAAGGCAACTAAAAAACAGGCTTTAGGTAGAGGCTTATCTGCCCTATTAAAAGACCCAAGTAACGACATACAATCGGCACAAGACGAAAATGCCGACAAAGTTATTGGCAATATAGTTGAGTTAGACTTAGATTTTATTGAAGTTAACCCGTTTCAACCAAGAACAAACTTTAGTGAAGAATCGCTTCGCGAGTTAGCTTCATCCATAAAAGAACTAGGTATTATACAACCCATTACCGTTAGGAAATTAGGCTTAAACAAATACCAACTAGTTTCTGGAGAGCGCCGTTTTAGAGCCTCTAAACTATTAAGTTTAGAAACCATTCCTGCTTATGTAAGAATTGCAAACGACCAGGAATCGTTAGAAATGGCATTGGTAGAAAATATTCAACGCCAAGACTTAGATCCTATTGAAATTGCTCTATCATACCAACGTTTAATTGATGAGATTAATTTAACACAAGAGCAAATGAGCGAACGCGTAGGGAAAAAACGCTCTACCATTGCTAATTATTTAAGACTGTTAAAGCTAGACCCAATTATTCAAACTGGCATGAGAGACGGTTTTATTTCTATGGGACATGGGCGCGCCTTAATTACCATTGAAGACCAAAGTGAACAATTAGATATTTACGAAAATATTCTATCTAAAAAACTATCTGTTAGAGAAACAGAAAACCTAGTTCGCAATTTTAATACTTCAGGAAATACAGAAAAAACATTAAAAACACCTGAAGAAGACAACATGCCAAAGTTTGTTAAAAAAGGTATAACTGCATTTTCTGAATACTTTGGACATAAAATTGACGTTAAAATCTCTAAAAACGGAAAAGGAAAGATTACGATACCTTTTCATTCTGAAGAAGATTTTAACCGTATAAAAAAATTAGTTCAAGGTGATTCCAAATAAAATCCTAATAACTGGAGTAATAGCTTGCTTACTTTGTTTTTCTTCTTTTGCGCAAAACAAAAAAAAGAACGAAAAAGAAGAACTACCCAAAGAAGTAGTAATAGATTCTGTAATAAAACCAAGTAAACCTATAAACCCGCTATCTCCTGCCAAAGCCGCTTTCTATTCGGCTATTTTACCAGGCTTAGGACAAGCTTACAATAAAAAGTACTGGAAAATACCAATTGTTTATGGCGCTATAGGTACAGGTATTTATTTCTACATAAACAACAACAAAGAATACAACAGATACAGAGATGCTTACAAAAGTAGGTTGGCTGGCTTTACAAACGATGAGTTTTATTTAGACGCCCAAGGCAACCAACTAGCAACGCCTAGGGTTACTACCGAAAAACTTGAAGATGCTCAAAAATTTTATCGAAGAAATAAAGAAATATCGCTTTTAGTAACTCTTGGACTTTACGCTTTAAATATTATTGATGCTAATGTTGACGCACACCTACTACAATATAATGTAGACGAAAACTTAACTTTAGCACCACACTATAAATTAAATGAGTTTGATGCTTCAAGCAACCTTGGACTAACTCTAAACTTTAAATTTTAAGCCCATAAGGCAATAAACAACAAATAAAAAGATGAATATAGCATTACTTGGATATGGAAAAATGGGTAAAACCATCGAGCAGATAGCTATTAAACGTGGACATAATGTCGTATTAACTATCGATAAAGAAGATACCAACTACGACATTACAAAAGCCGATGTTGCTATAGATTTTAGCATACCAAATGTAGCATTTAACAACATATCTAATTGTATAAACAATAATGTTCCCGTTATTTCAGGAACTACCGGTTGGTTAGACAAATATAACGAAGCTGTTGCCTTATGTAATGAAAAAAAAGGAGCATTTATTTATGCCTCTAATTACAGCTTAGGTGTAAATATATTTTTTGAGCTTAACAAAACACTTGCCAAAATGATGAGTGCTTTAAAGCAGTATAACGTAACTATGGAAGAAATACACCATACACAAAAACTTGATGTACCAAGCGGAACCGCAATTTCATTGGCAAACGATGTTATTAAACATCATGAAGGTTACAATAACTGGAAACTTGAGGAAACAGCAGACAAAACAATTCCTATTGCAGCAAAACGCATTGAAGATGTTCCTGGAACGCACACCGTAACTTACAAAAGCGAAGTAGATACTATAAATATAGAACACATTGCGCATACCAGACAAGGATTTGCATTAGGCGCTGTAATTGCTGCCGAGTGGATTGTAGGCAAAACAGGCGTCTTTACAATGAACGACGTGTTAAATATAGGTTAATACTTAATACATGTGTAACAACTAGCCAATAGTTACAACTAACAAAAAATTAAAATTTTAAGATTATGACTTGGACACAATGGTTTATTTTTATCTTAATCATTCAAATTATACATGGTTTAGGCACTTGGAAACTTTATACTAAAGCAGGCAAACAAGCATGGCAAGCCTTTATTCCTATTTACAATGGCATTGTACTAATGAAAATAATAAACCGCCCATGGTGGTGGATTATTTTATTGTTTCTCCCTATTGTTAACCTTATCATGTTCCCTGTTGTATGGGTAGAAACGGCCAGAAGTTTTGGCAAAAACACACTAACCGATACTATTTTAGCCGTTATAACTCTTGGTTTTTACAACTATTATCTTAATTATGTTGCACAAGTAGAATATATAGAAAACAGAAGTTTACAGCCTAAAACCGCTGCAGGAGATTGGGTAAGTTCTATACTTTTTGCTATTGTTGCTGCTACCATTGTGCATACCTATTTTATGCAACCTTTTACAATACCTTCCTCCTCTTTAGAAAAATCTCTACTTGTTGGAGACTTTCTTTTTGTAAGCAAATTTCATTACGGAGCCAGAGTACCAATGACAACAGTTGCAGCTCCAATGGTTCATGACACCATTCCGATTTTAAATAAAAAATCGTATTTATTCGACGATAATTTTGAAGCACGTAAAACCGCTTTGAAAAATAAATTACAACTGCCTTATTTAAGATTCCCAGGATTTGAAAAAATAGATAGAAATGAAATTGTAGTATTCAATCAGCCAGCAGATACGCTTTTGGATATGAATGATTTTAACCCAAAACGTAACTATTACAAACCTATAGATAAAAAAACAAACTTAGTAAAACGTTGTGTTGGTGTAGCCGGTGATTCGCTTGAAGTTAGAAATGGCTATGTATATATTAACGGAAAGAAAAATGAATTGCCAGATAGAGCACACTTACAATTTAGTTATTTAGTGCAACCAAAAACAAATCAATTTAACCCAAAATTTGTTAAAGATCGTTACGATATTACAGATGGCTTTGGAATTATGAATGCGCAAAACACATACTATTTCTCTGCCATTTCTGATGAAGCTGTAGCTAAATTTAAAAATCATCCTAACGTTGCAAGTATTACGCCTAATATTCAAGAAAAAGGTGTTAGAGATCCAAATATTTTTCCGCAAGACCCAAATTACAATTGGAATATTGATAATTTTGGGCCATTATACATACCAGAAGCCGGAAAAACAATAGCCATTAACTTAGAAGTTTTACCATTATATAAACGTGTTATTACAGAGTACGAAGGCAATACGTTGCAAGTAAAAGGCAATCAAATTTTAATTAATGGAGAAGTATCGAATACATATACTTTTAAACAAGATTATTATTGGATGATGGGAGACAACCGCCACAACTCGATTGATGCCAGACGTTGGGGTTTTGTACCATTTAACCACGTTATAGGCAAACCCGTTTTTATATGGATGAGTTGGGACGGATTTCCTAATGCTCGCTGGGAACGTTTCTTTACAACTGTTAGTGGTAAAGGAAAAGCAACATCTTATTTAATTCCGTTTTTAATTTTATTATTTGGTTGGATGGGATTCAATAAATGGAGAAAACACAAAAAAGAAAAAGAATAAATTTCTCAATTATTTTTTAAAGCCAAGCTAAAATAATAAATGAAAATTATTATTCATCCAACATATTTTCCAAACATTGCCACATTTACAGCTATTGCAAATGCAAATAATGTTGTTTTTGAAATGGATGATAACTTTTTAAAACAAACCTATAGAAATCGCACATATATTTATGGTGCAAATGGTAAATTAGGATTAAACATTCCTGTTATTCATTCGCAAAAAAACCGCCAAAAATATAAAGATGTTAAAATTTTTAATGAAGATAATTGGCAAAGCCAACATTGGAAATCTTTACTTTCGGCATACAGAACTTCGCCTTTTTTTGAGTATTACGAAGATGAAATTAAGCATTTATTTACCGAAAAAACCAATTTCCTTTTAGATTTTAATTTGAAATGTTTTGAAGTTATTTGCGAATGTTTACAGTTAGAAATAAACACATCTAAAACTGAAGTGTATCAAAAATCATTTGAAGACAAAACAGATTTTAGACATTTAGTTCACGCTAAAAAAGAACCTATTTATAATTTTGAAAACTATACACAGGTATTTAATAGTAAACATGGTTTTATAGAAAATTTAAGCATTTTAGATTTATTATTTAACGAAGGCCCAAACGCTCTAAACTATTTAGAATCGCAAACTATAAAATCGTTATAATGTTACAAAACCTTGCACATTACGGTTGTCATTTTCTTTTGCCTTTAGTTATCGCTCTACTCTTTTTTAAATCGAATTGGAAGTATGCTTATTTAGTTATGGTTGCTGGAATTCTGATTGATTTAGACCATTTATTAGCAACTCCAATTTTCAACCCAAATAGATGTAGTATTGGGTTTCATCCGCTCCATTCTAGCTTTGCTATTTTATTTTATATTTTTTTATGTATACCTAAAAAATCTAGATTGGTTGGTCTAGGATTAGTTATTCATATTATAGCAGATAGTGTTGACTGTGCTTTCATGTAATTTACTTTTCTAAGCTAAGTGTTGCCATAATAGGATAATGGTCTGAGAAATGTTGGTTATAGGCTTTAAACCCATTTATATTAAAAGCTTTATCGGCAAAAATAAAGTCTATACGAATAGGAAAAAATTGAAAATCGTAAGTACGCCCAAAACCATTCCCCGCTTCTTTAAAAGTATCATTTAAATTACCCTTAATTTGTCTATACACATAAGAGAAAGCTGTATTATTAAAGTCGCCACAAATAACCATTTTATAGTTACATTGCTTTTTGTGCATTAAAAACAATTCTGTTTGAAACTGCTGCATTTTAAACGATGTACCAATACGTTTAAAAAGACGCTCTGAATCTTCTTTTTTTAAGTTTTCAACTTTAGTATCGATATGTAAAGACTCTAAATGAATATTATAAAACCGTATGGTATCTTTTCCTTTTAAAACATCGGCAAAAATGGCATTATTAGCAGTATCTGGAAACTCTATAGACCCAGAATTGATAATAGGAAATTTAGAAAAAATAGCTTGACCGTATTTAGTTTTTTTACCCGATAGTTTTTCAAATTTATATTTATAAAAAGACATATCGATATTTTTATGCGGATGGTATTCTTGAATACTTAAAACATCTGGGGACTCTGCTTTAATAAAGTCTATAATTTTAGTTTCAATATTTTTTTCTGGTATCCATTCATAAAGATTAAAAAGCCTAACATTATAGTTCATAACTTTAATATTATGCGGGCTGTTAATTTTAGTAGAAGACGAAAACTTATATAAAGAACCAAATGAAAAATATCCAATTACTAAGGCTATTAGAGATAGCATAAATTGCTTTTTTAATCGAAACAGCCAATACAAAAAAAATAAAACATTAATTATTATTAAAAAGGATACTCCTAAGTTTACTACCGAAAGCACAGAAAAGGTTTTAGGAGGTAAAAAAGGTAAAATAAAAGAAAGCAAAAGCAATATTGTAAAAACAACATTTATAAAATAAATAATTTTATTTATAAAACTTAAACCTTTCATCGTTTTACTTACCTGCTCTAAATAGAAACTCTTTTTCTTCAGAGGTTAAACTATCGTAACCACTTTTACTAATTTTATCTAAAATAACATCTATCTTCTTTTGGTTATTAAAAGCATTAAAATCGGCTTTTGTATACCCGCCTACTTTACTTTTACTTTTATTTTTGTGTACCGTTTTTAATGGCCCTCTTCTCGATGATTTAAAAAAGGTAACTATACGATCCATTATTTTCTCGAAGCCTTTACCAATATCATGCCCTTTAACAAGTTGGTTAGCATAAACATACCCTAATAAAGCACCACCTAAATGCGCCAAATTCCCTCCAGCATTTCCTGCAGGATTTTGTATTCCAGAAAATACTCCAACAACATCTAATACCACAATAGCGGCTCCAACATACCATAATTTTAAATTAAACGTAAAAAAACGAATGTCTTGATTTGGCATATAAGCACAAAGAAAAATTAATAACGCTCTAACTGCTGCCGATGCACCTAACAATCTTGAGTTACCACCAAAAACACTAGGGAATAACGTATAAAAAAGCATAAACATTAAACCTCCAGAAATAGCTCCAAGAAAATAAATATTTAAAGCCATTTTAGGGTTAAATAAATTTATAAACATACGCCCTAAAAAATATAGCCAAAGCATATTAAATAATATATGCAAAAAATCATAATGCAAAAAAGCATAAGTTATTACAGACCAAGGCTTGAGTAAAAACTTAGAAAAATCGCTAGGCAACTCAAACCATATAAAATCTACCCTTAAAATTAAAGACAATAAAAAAATAATAGCATTTACAACTATTATTTTTTCTAATACATTAAGATTAGAAAGTTTTTGTTTTATATCTTGATTAAGAGTACTCATTAATACCAACGATTTCTGTTAAACTGATTTTTTTTCCAATACCACATAATTAAAAACCCCGCTAGAGCCCCACCAACATGAGCCATATATGCCGTATTACTTGGACTAAAGAAAGATTGACCTGTTAAACCAGAAATTAAATCTAGAATAATAATTCCAGGAATAAAATATTTTGCTTTTATAGGTATTGGCAAAAATATCATCATTAGTTCTGCATTTGGATTCATCATACCAAAAGCAGCCATAACTCCCATAATACATCCAGAAGCCCCAACCATAGAAGCATTGAAAGCTGGATAAATATCTTTTAATAATGAAACTTGAGATTGAGATACACCTGCCAGAACCTCGTTTGTAGTTAGCATTTGCTTAATATTTTGAGATGTTAACCCCGACTCTATTAAAGTATTGTAACTTGGTAAATATTGAAAATAATAAAACCCTATTTGAAGCAAAACAGCTCCTAATCCAGCCGAAACATACAAAAACAAAAAACGCTTAGACCCCAAAACTTGTTCTACTGGCGAGCCAAACATCCAAAGCGCAAACATGTTAAACAGAATATGCATAGCACCACCATGCATAAACATGTGTGTAATTATTTGCCATGGTTTAAAAGCGCTATTTTGTGGAAAATACATGGCAAACCATTCGTAAAACAAATTACCATTTCCTATGCTTAAAGTACCAATAAACATAATCACGTTAATGATTATTAAATGTTTAACGGTTTCTGAAATTCGCATCATATTTATATAAATTTTTTGTCTAACTCATCAACACTCATTGTTATAAATGTTGTTTTATTAGTAGGCGACACATTGGGTTCTTTACAAGCAAATAACTTATTAACCAAATGTTCTTGTTCATCTTTTTGGAGTGATTGCCCTGTTTTAATTGCTAAACTTTTTGCCATAGATTTTGCCAATAAATCGGTAGCACTAAAATGGCTATCTGGCACTTCGTTTTCTACATCGCTTATTAATTGCTCTAAAATAATAGATACTTCGCTTTCAGGTACACCAACAGGCACACCTGTTATATCTATCGCTTCTTCTTTAACGTTAGAAAATGCAAAACCAGTATGTTCTAAATCGTCTTTTAATTGGTTTATTATAGCAATGTCTTGTGGTGAAAAATGTAACTGCAATGGAAATAATAACTGTTGGCTTGCAGCTTCTTTAATCGTTAAGTTTTTAAGAAAATCTTCATACAAAACGCGTTGATGTGCACGATGCTGATCGATAACTAACATACCAGATTTTATAGTGCTTACTATATATTTATTATGGAGTTGATATGTTGTTTGTGCTTTTTCTACTTGGGTATCGTCTTCAAAAATTGTTGCCGTTTGCTCTTCGCTTTCAAATGTAACTTCTGTAAAATCTGGTTTAGAGTCGTTACTTTTAGATTCTAGACCAACATATAGGCTTTCCCAACTTGATGCGGGTTCTTTTTTATATGATACGGCTTGCGGCTTAGATGCTGCTTCGGTTTTAAATGGGTTAAAACTTCTATCAACTTCTACTTTTGGTGTATTTGAAGCTGTACTTTTATAACTATAAGGTGTGTCTAGATTAGGGTCGCGCTCAAAATCTAATACTGGTGCTATATTAAATTGCCCTAAACTATGCTTTACTGCCGATCGTAATAAAGCATAAAGTGTATGTTCGTCATCAAACTTTATTTCCGTTTTTGTAGGATGTATATTTATATCGATAGTTTGCGGGTTAACTTTTAAATTTAAAAAATAGCTAGCGTGAGTTCCGCTTTTAAGTAACCCTTCAAAGGCAGAAGCAATAGCATGGTTTAAATATGCACTTTTAATAAACCGATCGTTTACAAAAAAGTATTGTTCACCTCTAGTTTTCTTAGCGAATTCTGGTTTCCCTACAAAGCCTGAAATCTTAAGTACTTCGGTATCTTCTTCAACAGGAACTAATTTTTCGTTTGTTTTATTTCCAAAAATGTTAACAATTCTTTGGCGATAATTACTAATAGGCAAATTAAAACTTTCGCTACCATTATTGTATAAAGCAAAACTAATATTAGGGTGTGCTAAAGCTACACGATGAAACTCATCAATTACATGACGTAATTCAACAGCGTCAGATTTTAAAAAATTTCGTCGAGCTGGTATATTAAAAAAGAGGTTTTTTACTGAAACCGATGTTCCTGTAGGGGTTACAACAACATCTTGAGAAACTACATTGCTCCCTTCTATAACTAAACAGTTACCAACATCGTCGGTGTCTTGCTTTGTTTTTAATTCTACATGGGCTATTGCTGCAATACTCGCTAAGGCTTCTCCACGAAAACCTTTGGTGTGTAACTGAAACAAATCTTCGGCATTTCTTATTTTAGATGTTGCATGACGCTCGAAACTTAATCGCGCATCTGTATTACTCATTCCTTTGCCATTATCAATAACTTGAACAAGGGTTTTTCCTGCATCTTTAATAATAAGTTTTATTGTATCTGCTCCTGCATCAATAGCATTTTCAAGTAGTTCTTTAACTACAGAGGCTGGGCGCTGTACAACTTCTCCTGCAGCTATTTGGTTTGCTACATGGTCGGGTAAAAGCTGTATAATGTCTGCCATAAATTATTTAGGTAAAAAAATAGATAAATCGAAATCAATAATAAAAAGGAAAACTAAAATAAGTATTGCAACAATAATTAAAACACGCTTATTTACTGTATTGTCTGGGTTGTTTTTAAAATCATCTAAAGCATCATTAAACTTGCCTTTTATGCCTTTATTAGGGCCAACTGTTTTTCTAAACTCATCAAATTTATGCTTAATTTCAAATGGGTTGCCTTGACCTTTATCATCAAAATAACGAGGTGTATAACTAAACTTTTTGTTTTTACGCGTTTTTAAAATTCCCATGATTTCTTGCTTTAAAATTCGAATTTACATGTATTTTTTTTCTAACAAATACATACAAATCAATAATAATACCAAAATAAAGACTAAAACCTTCATTGACATAGCACCTCTTGTTTTTATTTTAGTGCCTGAGTGTTTTCGCCATTTTGAAACAAAATCTTTGGTATTTGTATTATTTTCTAAACTAGAATTTGCTTGATTTTCGTTTGAAAACCTAGGCTGGTAATTAAATTTTCTATGCTTGCGTTGTTTAAACAAAATCTAGTTTTTATGCCATTATATTAAAATATATAGCATGGCTCGTCAAATCAAAAATACTTAAAAGTATGCAGAAACGACAGTTTAAATTGCTAAAAAATGTTAAGAAAAGTCTTTTTAAAAACCTATAAACAAAAATAGCTTTTCTGTTTTTTACGAAGTACTTTATTTTTTTAGGGGTTTATTTTTTTTGATTTTTTAAAACCCAAAAACGGCACTAACTATTTTTACGAAGTTCGGCCATTTTAATTGCTGCAATTGCCGCTTCTGTGCCTTTATTACCGTGCTTACCTCCAGAACGCTCAATGCTTTGTTGCATATTATTATCTGTAAGTACACAGAAAATAACAGGTGTTTCGCGCATAACATTTAAGTCTTTAATACCTTGTGTTACGCCTTCGCATACAAAATCGAAATGCTTAGTTTCTCCTTGAATTACGCTACCAATTGCAATAACAGCATTAACCATTTGTTCTTGCATTTTTTTGCAACCATAAATTAGCTCAAAACTTCCTGGAACATCCCATCTTATAATATTATTGGGCAACACGCCATTATCGATAAGAGCTTCAAAAGCGCCTTTATAAAGCCCTTCGGTAATATTACTATTCCATTCTGAAACAACAATCCCAAACCGATATTTACTCGCGTTTGGGATTGTTGCTTTATCGTATTCTGATAAGTTTTTATTTTTGGTTGCCATTGTAAATTGTATTACTTATTAGCTAATACTTGCGCTTTACCAATAAACACATCTACTTTTGAAGCCTCTGTAGAGTTAGCATAATCATTTTTTATTCTTTCAAAATATGCTAAGGCTTTATCTGCCTTACCCAAATTTAAAGCAATGGTTCCTGCTTTAAATAAGTACATTGGTGTTGTAAACTCGTTATCACGCATTTCTGCTGCTTGCTCGTAATATCCTAAAGCATCTTCGTTTTGGTTTAATTGCACAAAAGCATCGCCTATGTTACCTTTTGCTAAAGGCGCTAAAATTTCGTCGTTACTTTTAAACGCGCTTAAATACTCGACAGCATTTTTGTAATCTTTTAATCTTAAATAAGCAGTTCCTGCATAATAGTTGGCTAAGTTAGCAGAAGGTGTACCGCTGTATTCTTCTATAATATCTAACATACCAAACTTACCTTCTCCTCCATTTAATGCTAAATTATAAAGCGAGTCTTTTGCTGCTCCTGTAACGGCTTGATCAAAATATTTTTGTGCTTGAAACATATCGTTCATTGCTGCCTGTTGCTTTGGTTTTGCAATGTATTCTTTATACGCCAAAGAACCTAAAACTACTACTGCAACAAGACCAATTATTATGAAAATATACTTTTGGTTTTTTGCCACAAAGTCTTCTGTTTTAGAAGCTGTTTCGTCAAGTGTATTAAAAACCTCGGCCGTTGTAGAATCCTCTTCTATGTTCTGTTGCTTTTCTACTTTTGTTTTTGGTTTATGTCCTCTTTTCTTATAAGTTGCCATTATATGCTTTCTAAAATTATTGTCGCGCAAAAATATAATTTTTCTTCATAACTAAAAGCCTATTTATTTGATATTTTTCAATAATTTGCACTTCTTTTTAAGAGTTTAACCTCAAAACGCTCTTAAAGTTAACTTTTGTATGATTTTAAAATCGCTTTCGTTATTAAATTATAAAAACTTTGACAGCAAGTCATTCATCTTCAACAGTAAGATAAATTGTATTGTTGGTAATAATGGTATTGGAAAAACCAATGTGCTTGATGCTATTTATCATTTATCGTTTGGAAAAAGCTATTTTAATCCGGTTGCAACCCAAAATATTAAGCACAATGAAGACTTTTTTGTTATAAATGGCGACTATAACAAAGGTGAAAAAATCGAAAAAATTGCTGTAAGTTTAAAGCGAGGCCAAAAAAAAGTAATTAAACGTAATGGTAAGGCGTATGAAAAATTTAGCGAACATATTGGCTTTTTACCTTTAGTAATTATATCGCCTGCAGATAGAGATTTAATTATTGAGGGCAGTACAACCCGACGCAAATTTATTGATTCGGTAATTTCGCAAAGCGACAAAAACTATTTAAGTTATTTAATAAATTACAACAAAGTTTTAGCACAGCGCAATGCTTTATTAAAATATTTTGCGCTTAACCACACGTTTAATATTGACACTTTAGAAGTTTACAACACCCAACTCACAGATTACGGCACCAAAATTTTTGAAAAACGCGATGCTTTTTTAAAAGCCTTTATTCCTATTTTTAAATTGCGCTACCAAGCCATTAGTAATGGTAATGAAACTGTTGATTTGATTTACAGCAGCCATTTATTTGATGATAATTTAAATACACTTTTAAAAACTGCTGTTAATAAAGATAAAGCTTTACAATACACAAGTGTTGGAATTCATAAAGATGATTTACATTTTAATATTGAAGGGCACCCCATTAAAAAATTTGGAAGTCAAGGCCAACAAAAATCATTTTTAATTGCTTTAAAATTAGCTCAATTCGATTTTATAAAAACGCAAAGTGGCGTAAACCCTATTTTATTGCTAGATGATATTTTTGATAAGTTAGACGAGCAACGTGTAACCCAAATTATTAAACTGGTTGACGACGAAAATTTCGGACAGCTTTTTATTAGCGACACTCATGCCGAGCGTACTGAAAATGCTGTAAAACAAGTGCATCAAAGTTATGAGGTTTTTAGGTTATAACGAACTTTTTTTAACTAGAACTTTACTAACATTTAACTCAATACAGCTTTATTTTATAAAAAAATCGACTACTTTCGCTTAGCACTATTAAAAGATATAAAGCTTTAAACGATTTTATATTTGCGAAATATTCGCCTAAATTAGAAAAGCAAAAGCATGAAAAAATATTTAAGTTTACTAACGGTTATAATATTAATCTATTCTTGTTCAAGTGAGGAAGCCGATAAGGAATTAACACAAAGTCTGTTCCCAACAAATATCTCGATCGATATACAATCTGCTAGTATTGGAGATATTATAACAATTAATGGAAATGGATTTTCTACATCTGAAAATTACATTGTAACTTTTACTGAAAACCAAAATGCAACAGTCTCTGAAGTAAATAACAATTACCTAAAGGTTGAAGTTCCTGAAAATGCAATTTCTGGAAATGTAAGCTTAACTTTTAATAATCAAACAGAAACTATTACTAACATTGAAATAAACACTCCTATAGACATTAATCCTCCTAGCACACCAAATGATATAACATATAATATTAGTTTTCCAAATGTAAATATTGATTGGAATGCGTCTACTGACATAGAAAACAGCCCTATTACATATGAAGTTTATTTAACCGAATGGACACCTAATACCGGAACAAACCACTATCTACTAGATGTTTACCCTAACTACTCTATTAATGGCCTAGAAACAAATGAAAACAGTTATTCTTTTACTAACTTAAATCCATTAACAAAATATAGAATAGGAATTAAAGCCATTGATGATAGTGGTAACACATCTGAAATTGAAGAAATTGATTTTGTAATGCTGCCATCAGGCACTTATGATGGTGATTTAATTTTAACCACACAAGTATATATTGACTTATTGGAAAATCATAATATCAATACCATAAACGGTAATTTAATAATTGGAAATCTTGATTCGACTTTACTTTCGTTAAATCCTGAAAAAATAAAGAACCTCACAAATCTTTTAGGTATAAATACAATTAAGGGGAGTTTAATTATAGGCAATATAAAAGATATTGCATGGAATATTAATCTTAATTATTTGGAGAATTTAAATGGTTTACAAGACATTGAAACTATATCTGGAAACCTAAAAATTGAAGACACTAACATTCAAAACTTAAATGAATTATCAAGTTTGATTACTATAGGCGGACATATTGAAATCTATCAAAACCCACAACTTTATGATTTTTGTAGTTTAACAGACCTAATTATTTTGAATAATGACTTTGCTATTTATGAAAACTTATACAACCCTAATTTAAATAACTTTATAAATAATGAATGTAGTAACTAATGCTAAAAATAGCATGAATAAATACGTGTTCTAGACTACTTTTAAAAACCCTTACAGATTCTATCTTGATGTGTTCTTGTAAAATTAAGTGTTAATTGATGCTTTTATACATAGCCAGAACCTTTAGCAAGTTATGGTATGCAGCACGCAAATTTCGCGTTAGGGATTGCAATGGAAATCCTTTTTGTAAGGCACGAACAAAAAGATTGGGAATGAAAAGCCCGACCCTTTTAGGGTAACGCCCAAATATTTTTAATACTTTTACAAACTCAATTAATTTTTATAATCTGTTTAATTACACCATGGCCAAACGTAGCAACGAAAACCTTAGTATTAGTGATGCTTTAAAAGAGTTTGTAACAACTAACAAACTTGAAAAAGGATTAAACAAAGTTAACGTGGCTGATGCTTGGGCTAACCTTATGGGGAATGGTGTTAATAATTACACAACAGCTATAAATTTAGAACGCGAAACACTTTACGTACAACTGAGTTCTAGTGTATTACGAGAAGAATTAAGCTACGGAAAAGAAAAAATAATTAACATGCTTAACGAAGAGCTTGGCAAAGTAATTATTAAAAAACTGGTTTTAAGATAATTACACATTGCCACATACTTTATTTTTTTTATTAAAAAGTACTTATGTATTATAATTTATATTACCTTTGGTACTTAATTTTTATAATACAAATACAATGAGTAAAGGTACCGTAAAATTTTTCAATGACTCTAAAGGTTTTGGATTCATCATTGAAGAAGACAACAACAAAGAACATTTCGTACACATTTCTGGACTTATCGATGAAATTCGTGAAGGTGATGTTGTAGAATTCGATCTACAAGAAGGTAGAAAAGGATTAAACGCCGTAAACGTAAAAGTAGTCTAACGATATACTATTTCACAATTACAATAAAAAGCCTATCATTTTTTTTGATAGGTTTTTTTATGGCATAAACTTTACCTTATATATTTTATGCTAATTTAAATTTAAAGCAAAAAAAATCCCAAAACTAAGTTTTAGGATTTTTATTTAAAGTTAAGCTTGCTGCTTAAAATTGCTCTCTTCCTGAAAAATGAAAAGCACCTTCGATAGCTGCGTTTTCGTCGCTATCGCTTCCGTGTACCGCATTTTCGCTTATAGAATCTGCATACATTTTTCTAATAGTTCCTTCTGCTGCATCCTCTGGATTAGTAGCACCTATTAAGGTTCTAAAATCATTTACAGCATTTTCTTTTTCTAAAATTGCAGCTACTATTGGACCACGCGTCATGTACTCAACTAATTCTCCAAAAAATGGACGCTCGCTGTGTATTGCATAAAACGTTTCTGCATCTGCAGTTGTCATTTGTGTTAATTTCATTGCTACAATTTTAAACCCTGAAGCTGAAATTTTTTCTAATATTGCCCCAATGTGTCCTTTCTCAACAGCATCTGGCTTAAGCATTGTAAATGTTCTATTTGTTGCCATTATTTTATTTTAATTTTGTGCAAAAGTAATCTATTTATATTGAATTGCAATAATTCTAATTTTAAAAAATTGTATCTTCGTCAGCTATGAATAAACAAGACATTTCAAGCATAAAGCAACTTTTATCAACAAAAAAAAAGATTGTAATTGTACCACATAAAAATCCAGATGGAGATGCCATTGGCTCAACTTTAGGTTTATACCACTATTTAATTAAAGACAACCACTCTGTTCATGTTATAGCGCCTAACGATTATCCTTCTTTTTTAAAATGGATACCAGGAAACGACTCTATATTAATACACGATTTGCAAACTAAAAATTGTAATTCACTTATTAATGATGCCGATATTATATTTACTCTAGATTTTAATGCTTTTCATAGAACAGGAAACATGGCGCCTATATTAGAAGCTAGTAAAGCTTTAAAAATTATGATTGACCACCATCAAGCTCCAGATAATTATGCTACATTTATGTATAGCGATGTAAATATGAGCTCTACCTGCGAAATGGTTTATAATTTTATCGATATGCTTGATGATACAAACTTAATAGATAAAAACATAGCTACATGCTTGTATGTTGGAATTATGACAGATACTGGCTCTTTTAGGTTTAAATCTACCACCAGTAATACACACGCTATTGTTGCAAAACTTATTAAAAAAGGAGCTAACAATAACCAAATTCACAATAACGTTTACGACACAAATAGTTACGAACGCCTACAGTTATTAGGCTGTGCATTATCTAATTTAAAAGTTATACCAGAAAGCAAAACCGCATATATTACACTCTCGCAAAACGAGCTTCAAAAATACAATTACAAAAAAGGAGACACAGAAGGAGTTGTAAACTACGGTTTATCTCTTAATGGTATTGTACTTGCCGCTATATTTATTGAAGATAAAAACGAAGGCATTATAAAAATCTCTTTACGCTCTAAAGGTAATTTCTCGGTAAACGAAATGTCTAGAGCTCATTTTGAAGGTGGTGGCCACACCAACGCTGCTGGAGGCAAAAGCTACTTAACCTTAGAGCAAACGGTTGAAAAATTTATTAGTATCTTACCTGCTTACAATAAAGCCCTTAATAATGAATAAACTTATTACCTTAGCTATAATTTTACTTGCTTTTGGTTGTAAAACTCCCGAAGCCAGACGGCCCGTTACAGTTAAATCGGGTTCGTTTATTGATGCCTCTGTAGAGCGTAATAAAAAACTTAACGCTAAAGAAAAAAAGTATATTGAAAACTTAATGAAACTTGAAGCCCATACTTACATAGCTTCAGAAAGTGGTTTTTGGTATTATTACAACAACAAATCAACCATCGACACATTAAAAACACCAGTTTTTGGAGATATTATAAACTATAATTATAATATAAAATCCTTAAACGGTCATGTTATTTATTCTACCGAAGAAATAAAAACACAAAACTATGCCATGGATAAAGAAGAGCTTTTTACAGGCCTTCGAGAAGGTTTAAAACTCATGAAGCCTGGGGAGACAGTAACCTTTATATTCCCTTCTCAAAAAGCTTACGGTTATTATGGTGATGAAAACAAAATAGGAAGCAATACCCCACTAATTTGTGAAGTTACCGTAAATTCTATTACCCAAAACAAACCTCAATAATAAATTAATATGTTAGTTAAATATATTATAAGAGCATTATTACTTGTGCTTGCCATAAATTTATTGTCTTGCAAAGCTCAATACCCAGATCTTGAAGATGGTTTATATGCCGAATTTATAACTAATAAAGGCACAATGGTTGCTAAACTAGAACAAGAAAAAGCACCTATAACTGTTGCAAATTTTGTTTCATTAGCCGAAGGCAATAACACTATGGTAAAAGTGCTTTACAAAAAAAAGAAATTTTATAATGGCTTAATTTTTCATCGTGTAATGGATAAGTTTATGATTCAAGGCGGAGACCCTTTAGGCACAGGGCAAGGCAACCCTGGATATAAATTTAATGACGAGTTTCACCCTGATTTAAAACACGACAAGCCTGGTATTCTATCTATGGCAAATTCTGGCCCAAACACTAACGGAAGTCAATTTTTTATAACAGAAGTACCTAAACCTCATCTAGACAACAAATACAATGTTTTTGGAAAGTTAGTTATAGGCTTAAACATTCAAGATTCAATTTCTAATGTAAAAACCAACAGTAAAAACAAACCATTAAAAGATGTTGTTATAGAAGAATTAAACATTGTTAGAAAAGGGAAAATTGCAAAAAAATTCGATGCTCCAACTGTTTTTGAGAATCATTTTATTGAAGTAGAACGTCTTGAAAAAGAAAAAAAAGAAAAAGCAGCAGCAATACTAAAAGCCACACAAGATAAATTTGAAACGCAAAAAGCAAAAGCTACCAGCCTAGATTCTGGTTTAAAATATTATATTTCGAAAAAAGGAACTGGCGAAAAATTATTAGAAACCTCGACCGTTTTAACCCACTATACCGTATATTTTGAAAACGGCAAACTATTAGAAACAAGTAACCTTGAAGTTGCTAAAAAGCATGATGCTGTAAATAAAAAACGAAAAGCAGCTAACAGATACCAGCCCTTAACGGCCAATATTGGGCCAGATGCCCACATGATTGCTGGTTTTAAAGAGGGTTTAAGGCAATTACAAGTTGGCGATAAGGCCACCTTATTTATCCCTTACCATTTAGCCTATGGCGAAGCAGGAACAAGAGGTATACCTGCAAAATCAAATATTATATTTGAAGTTGAAATCTTAAAGCTTCTTAAATAAATTTTAACACTAAAGCTACTATAAACCTTTATATTTACGCTGAAAAACAAAAATTATGTACGCATTAAAATTTGATTGGAACCCAATAACAGGAATCGATATTGTTGGAAACTTCAAAATTCATTTTTATAGCTTAATGTGGGTAACCGCCTTTATATTGGGATGGTACATCATGAAGCGTATTTTTACTAAAGAAAAAGTATCGTTAGAATACTTAGACCCTCTATTTATTTATACCGTTTTGGCTACCATGCTAGGCGCAAGACTTGGGCATGTTTTATTTTATCAGTCAGAATTAATATCACAAGATTTTTTCTCCATCTTTTTACCATTTAAATTTAAAGGCGGTTTTGAGTTTACAGGTTTTCAAGGTTTAGCAAGTCATGGAGCCGCTATTGGCGTAATTATAGGCATGTATTTATACAGAAAAAAATACAACTACAAATCGCTACTATGGATACTAGATCGCATTGTAATAACCGTAGCATCTGGAGCTGTTTTTATTAGAATTGGAAACTTTATTAACTCAGAAATTATTGGAAAAATAACAGACTCTAACTTTGGCGTTCGTTTTATACAAGACCAATATTACAAAAGCGAAATTGTACAACGCACAGGAATAAAAGATGTTAAAAAAGCATATGCAGCTGTAACAGATAATGCTCAATTTCAAAATTTATTAGATGCTGTTCCTTATAGACACCCTTCTCAACTTTATGAGTCGTTTTGCTATATTTTTGTGTTTTTTATTTTATGGTATTTCTACTCTAAAACTACTAAAAAAGACCAGCCAGGATTTTTATTTGGTTTATTTTTAATTTTATTATGGACTATTCGTTTCTTTATTGAGTTTACTAAAGAACCTCAAGGCGAAGAATACATAAATTGGTTAAGTTTAAATACAGGGCAATGGTTAAGTATTCCATTTATTTTAATTGGCTTGTATTTTATGTTTATTTACAAACCAAAATCTTCAGTTAAATAGTATGTATCTAAATCGTTTAATATTACTTTCGGGCTTATCGTCTATACTACTTTTTACAAACTGTAAAGAAAATAAAAAGGTAATAAAACAAACCGAAGTTACTTTTACAAAAGAAGGCGAACTTAGTATTTATAAAGTTGCAGATTCTACAAAAATTACATTAGACATTGAAATTGCTGATACCGATTTTGATATTGAAACAGGTTTAATGTATAGAAACTCTATGAAAAACACCCAAGGTATGCTTTTTGTTTTTAATGATGAGCAAGAACGCTACTTCTACATGAAAAACACAAAAATTCCATTAGATCTTATATATATAAATGCTAATAAAAGCATTGTTAGTTTCCTGAAAAATGCAAAACCTTTTGATGAATCTTCACTACCATCAAATGCTCCTGCTAAATATGTATTAGAAATTAATGCTGGTTTAGTTGATACTTGGAAAATTAATATTGGAGATCGCGTAGATTTTTAAACAAAATAAATTACCTACTTAAAAAGCATCAAAACTATTCTTTAATTAATTGTCTTTAAAGCTTGAAGTTGTTTGCATGTTGATACTAAAATTGGCACAATACAAACCTTAAAATAGATACTTAAAAACATCTATATCTTTAACAATTACATATCCTAAACGCTTAAACAAAAAAAGCCTATCAACAAAAGTTAATAGGCTTCTTATCAAGAAATATTTGAGTTAGTCTTATTTCTTATCTTCTATTTTTTTTACACTATCGTACATAATTGGTGTTGCTATAAATAAAGATGAGTAAGTACCCACAATTACACCTACAATTAAGGCGAACATAAATCCTCTAATTGAATCACCACCAAAAATAAATATAGATAACAACACTACTAAAGTAGTTAACGATGTATTTAACGTTCTACTTAAAGTACTGCTTAATGATGCATTTACAACTTTATCAAATTTCCAACCAGTATGCTCGTTAAAAAACTCACGAATTCTATCGAATACAACTACGGTATCGTTTAACGAATACCCAATTACGGTTAGCATTGCTGCAATAAATGCTTGGTTTATTTCCATATTAAATGGCATAAACTTATAAGTTAATGAGAATACACCTAATACTATTAATACGTCGTGAAAAACAGCTGCTACAGCTCCTAAAGAGTATTGCCACTTCTTAAAACGAATTAAGATATATAAGAACACTACTATTAACGACCCTAAAATAGCCCAGAACGATGCTTGCTTAATATCATCGGCAATAGTTGGTGTTACTTTATAAGATTCTAATAATCCTACTTGCTTATTTTCATCATTTAAATCGATAAATTGCTCGTAAGTTATACCTTCTAAATGTGGCACTAAAGCTTCGTAAAGCGATTTTCTAATCTCTTCATCTACTTGAGATCCAGACTCATTTACTTTATACTTAGTTGTTATTTTTAATTGATTAGCGCCTCCAAATGTTTTAGCATCTGCACTTCCAAAAACATTTGGCTGAGATAATAAGTTTGTAATTTCTGATGCGCTTATATCTTGAGCAAAACGCACTTGGTAAGTTCTACCTCCAACAAAATCTACGCCTTGGTTTAATCCGTTAGTAAATAACGACCCTAAACTTATAATAATTAAAGCTCCAGAAACAATATAAGCTACTTTTCGTTTTTGTAAAAACTCTATATTTATGTTTCTAAATAGGTTTTTAGTAATTCCTGTAGAGAATTCTAATTTTCCGCCACGGTTTGTATACCAGTCTATTAACAATCTTGTTATAAAAATTGCTGTAAATAAAGAGGTTGCAATACCAATTAATAACGTTGTAGCAAAACCTTTAATTGGCCCTGTACCAAAAACAAATAAAATTAGCGCTGTTAAACCTGTAGTAACATTGGCATCTAAAATGGATGATAAAGCGTTACTAAAACCATCTTTAATGGCTTCTACCTGTCCTTTACCTTTTGCCAACTCTTCTCTAATACGCTCAAAAATAAGCACATTAGCATCAACCGACATACCAATTGTTAATACAATACCCGCAATACCTGGTAATGTTAACACAGCTCCTAAACCAGATAAAATACCAAAAATTAATAGTAAGTTTAGTAACATAGCGATATCTGAAAACGCCCCTGCTTTACCGTAATAAAATATCATCCAAAGTAATACTAATGCTAATGCTATTAAGAACGACATTGTTCCGCTTTCAATAGCTTCTTTTCCTAAAGAAGGCCCTACTACTTCACTCTGAATAATATCTGCAGATGCTGGTAATTTACCTGCACGTAATACGTTTGCCAAATCTATAGCTTCGTTTAATGTAAAATCTCCAGAAATTGATGAACTACCTCCTGCAATTGGTCCTGTAGTTACACCAGGAGCAGAATACACAACATTATCTAAAACAATTGCTATTTGGCTGCCTTGAGTATAAGCTTTACCTGTCATTTCTTCCCAGATTTTAGCACCTTTAGCATTCATTTGCATAGATACTTCCGATTTTCCTGTTGGTCCAAATTGGTTTCTAGCATCTGTTACAACAGCTCCACTTAATTGTGGTACGTTTTCTCTATTACCTTTTAATGCATACAGGTCTACAACTTCACTTCCTTTTTCTGGTTTCCCAAAAACAAATTTAGCATAACGTTGCTCTGCAGGAAGTAAAGCTCTTACTTCTGGTCTATTTAAATAATCAAGAACAGTTTCTTTATCTTTAATTTCAAACTTTGCAATAATTGGCCCTCCTTGGTATCCTAATCCTCTAATTAATTTACCTAACGGGTTGTTTTCTGCTACGGCTGTAGAATCTGTTTCTGCATCACCTAATAAATCATCTATTTGATCACTTTCAGCATCTTCTTCGTCTTGAGGCTCTACTTCGGTATCATTATCTACTTTTACTATATCTTTTAAAACAGCATTGGCTTGGTCTATAAATTGGTAAAATTGCTCACCTTTATAAGCATCCCAAAACTCTAATTGTGCTGTACTTTGTAATAAACTTGTTGCACGCTCTACATCTTTTACACCTGGCAATTCAACTAAAATACGTCCAGAGTTACCTAAACGTTGAATGTTAGGTGAGGTAACACCAAACTCATCAATACGTTTACGTAATACTTCAAAAGCAGAAACAATAGATTCGTCTATTTTGGTTTCAATAATACTTTTCACCTCATCATCAGACATGCTTCCGTCAATCTCGCCATCTAACTCTCTGGTATAAAATATATCTGGAGAAGCTAACTTTGTATCGCCTTTAATAGCATCAAAAGCTAAAAAGAAATCTTCTAAATACGTATTTTGACTGTTTTTTTGAATTTCTGAAGCATCTTCTAAAGCTTTATTAAAAACAGGGTCGTTGGTATTATTTGCTAATCCTTTTAATATATCTTTTACAGATACTTGAAGAATAACGTTAATACCTCCTTTTAAATCTAAACCAAGGTTCATGGCTTTTTGTTTCACTTCGTTATAAGTGAATTTAGCGATACCAATATTATAAACTGTATCGGTTGCTTTTTCTTGAAGATAGTTTGCCTCTTCTTGGCTTCTTAGTGCTCTGTAGTTTTCTTCAGATTCTGAAATTTTACTAATCGCAGCTTCTTGCGCCTCTTTTTCAACTGAATTTGCCGAGAATGTGAATGATAATTGGTAAAGACTTACCAAACCAAACAAAATAGCAAATAGTTTTACTAATCCTTTATTTTGCATTGTTGTTCTTTTTTTTTACGTCAAAGTTTTTAACCTAAAATATTTTTAGGCGAGCAAATATAGAATTTACTATATAATTTGACAATTTTATTTTTTGGGTTACAATTTGATATAGAATTATGAATTAAAAATGAATTCTATAATGAATATTTAAAATTTTAAGAAACTAGATATTATTATGTTTTTGCAAAGCCTTATACAAAACTTTACACCACTAATTACCGTTTCTTTTAGCAAATGGGGCCAGCTCTAACCTCGGGTATTATGTGAAGTGGATCGCTTAATAAAATTGAACCTTGTTTTCTAATCTTATAAGCTAGTTGATATATACATTCTTGATATTTAAACCCTATACATTCTATTGCTAGGTAATTAGGGTCTATAAACCTATCGGTTTTAGGTTCGGTATTAAAGCTTATGGCTCCATCAAAATCCCAACCATTTTGTCCATGCTGTATTTCGTATACATTAAGGTTATAGCTAACATCTGCTTCTTCAAAAGGAAAATTTGATGTTTTTTTGTTTTTTGATTCAGATGAAATTTGAAGTGCAACCTCGCTTTCTTTACTAAAGGTTTGTTTAATACTTGCAATATCGGTTTTGCTAAAATAAGAGATTTTTAATCTTCCATTTTTAAACGAAAGTACCTGAATATTTTTAGCTCCTAATGCGTGTAATTGCTGTTTTACAATATGCGCTGTGCTTTCAGTTTGTTTTAATGTTAAGCCTACATCTTGAAATTGCAATACAATTTCTTGATTAGGCGTTACCATTTGATGCTGAGAAATAGCACCAAATAAGGTAAGACTAAAAACTAATATACTAATGCACCATCTTGCAGTCATGCGGCAAATATAATTAAAAAAATAAAGACTGTATTTCTACAGTCTTTATATAATAATATATGTTTTAAATTAGAATTGAATTATAATTCTAATAAGCCATTTGTTTTTGTAACACCTTCTGCACTAGCCTGCATATGAGCTTTTTCGGCTTCACTTAAAGGAATATCTACTATAGACTCTATACCATTTTTACCTAAAATTACTGGTACACCTATACAAATATCGTTTAAACCATATTCTCCTTCTAAATAAGTAGAACATGGGAACATTTTCTTTTGATCACAAGCAATGGCTTGTACTAAACCGCTTACCGCAGCTCCTGGTGCATACCAAGCAGAGGTACCTAATAAACCAGTTAGTGTTGCGCCTCCTACTTTAGTATCGGCAGCAACTTGCTCTAAACGTTCTTCACTTAAAAACTCAGAAACTTTAATACTATTTCTTGTTGCATGACTTGTTAATGGCACCATACCTTTATCGCTATGACCTCCTATTACCATACCATCAATATCACTAATTGGTGCTTCCATTGCTTCTGCCAATCTGTACTTAAAACGTGCAGAATCTAAAGCGCCTCCCATTCCTATAATTCTGTTTTTTGGTATATCTAGTGTTTTATGTGCTAAATAAGTCATGGTATCCATTGGATTACTTACAACTATAAGTACCATATTTGGAGAGTGCTCTAATAAACTTGAAGATACCGATTTTACAATGCCGGCATTAATACCAATTAACTCTTCTCGTGTCATACCTGGTTTACGCGGAATACCAGAAGTAATTACACAAATATCGCTATTTGCTGTTTTACTATAATCGTTTGTTACACCTGTTATTTTAGTATCAAATCCATTTAATGATGCGCATTGCATTAAATCCATGGCTTTTCCTTCTGCGTAACCTTCTTTAATGTCTAACAATACAACTTCTGATGCGAAATTTTTAATTGCAATGTATTCAGCACAACTTGCACCTACTGCTCCTGCTCCAACTACGGTAACTTTCATAATATTATTTAATTTTAATTTATTTAACGCCTGTAAATTCAAAATTCAGCATTTAGTATGTTAATTTATATGATTATGGTCATAAAATTCTAAATAAAAATGCTTAAAATTTATTTAGCGCTAAATTACAAATTAAAATACTGTAAATAAAAAAAGCACAAGATAAAATCTTGTGCTTTTTTAAAACAAAAATTAAATATAACTAACTAAAACTAAACAATTAATATTCTATATATTCGTTTATCTAAATCCAAAGTTAATACCTACCGAAAAGGCATTAAATTCGGACAAGTGATATTCTGCATTAAGCCTAAAAAAGCCTAACTTTAATTTTGTACCAATAGTACCTCTTACTGAGGTTACTTCGCTTGACACAGAAAACGGATCGACAATAGGATCGGACGTTATAACGCCATTTGTTACTCGATATGTTCCTAATAAATCTGATTCTGATGTTCCTTTTATATATCCTAAACCACCATAAAAGTTTATTACTGGTAATTTAGTTGAAGCTATTAATTGAAATAGCCATGTGTTTGTATTATTTTCAATATGTTGGTTTTCGCCATCTATTCCTGAAGATTCTGTTAAGTCATAAGAACCATCTAAATGTGTGTAAGCAACTAAACCAGAAACTGCAACTGGCAAAAGTTTATCGGCCGGTAGCCATTTGGTAAACTCTACTTGTAAACCTGCTCCATACATACTTAACGACACATCATCTGTATCAATTTTCGGAACAAAACGTGCTTTAACTTCAATACCTTTACTTAAACCTAATGCTGCTTGTAAAAAAGCTGTTGGTAACAAATTACCACTTCCGTCGCCTATACCAGATGGTAATTCTATGGTTTGTGTTTGACTTCCAAAAATAGGGTCTTCATATTCAACCTCAACAAAAACAGCTGGATCGTTTTCTCCTAAAACCGTTGCAACCGATTTTGAAGGAGAACTATCTGGAAATGAAATATTATTATAATCGGCTACATTTAAATTAAACATTTTATGCTCATCTTTTACCGAGGCTGCGTTTACAATAACAGATATTTCAAAACCACCTAAAGGTTTGGCATCGGCAGTATTAAACCAATTGGCATTCATACTATGCATAAGTCCATCTGTTCCTGGAGCTAAATAATCGTTAGCAAAACGTTCTGCATCTTCAACACCTGCAGCAAGAAGTGCATCAATATCACTTTGAGCTTTTAAAGTTATTGTTACTAAAGAAAGCAACATAAATAAGGTTAACTTTTTCATTTATTATTTTAATTTGGTTGTACAAACATAAGAAAAAAATCACATAAAATAACATTTCAACGAAAAAAAATGCATCTTAACGATTATTTAATATTAAAAATCACATCTTAAACTGATGTTTGGAGTTAATCCTAACGAGTAATTTTCTATTTTAATAGCAACGTTAGTATTATTAGGATTTACTTGATAATAGGTGTTAATAACATTTTTTCTGTTTAACAGGTTAATAACACCAAACTTTAATGATGATTTTAAAGTTCGTGAAACATTAAACGAATAATTAAGTGACGCATCAAAACGCATAAAATCATCTAAATTCTCGCTATTTGGCGCATCGTAATTCACATAAGTATTGTTACCCTCTTGAACAGTTTCATTGCCTTCAACTGGTTTTGTATAAGGTTGCCCAGAACGCCATACACCTCCTACTGATACGTTAACATTTTCTAGCACATGATAGTTAAACGCTAAAGACAACGAATGTCTTACATCTACATTATTTGGAAATACTGGCGGCATTAATGTTTTAAACTTATAATCATTTACGCTATAAGTATAGCTTAACCAAGCACTATACATATTGGTAGTTTTGTTTATTAAAAACTCTACGCCTTTAGCATTATAACTTCCTGTTGCATTTAAATATTGAAAATTATTATAAAACCCTTGGTTAGAAACCGTAATGCCATTAACTATTTTATAAAACCCCTCTACATCTATCAATAAATTTTTACGATTAAACTCGACACCAAAAGACCCTTGTTTACTTTCTGAAATTGGTATAGACCCATTATTTGCTAAAATCCACCGCCTATTTTCAACACCTAAAAAGTCATCTTGAAAGTCTATTATTTGTGTAGCAGATTGATTTTTAAATTCGCCTTGTAATTTTAATGCTATTTGAGAAGATAGCTTTTGTCTAAAATTTAAACGCGGCTCGATAATTAGTTTACTAAACTTCTGGAAGTAGTTTGCTCTACCGCCTAACCTTAAATAGGTGTTGTTTTTATTAAATTCTAATTCGCCAAAAAGAGCGTGGTTTAACAAAACATCTTTTTTAGTTTTATTATAAGCTGGCGCGCTAACCGCTGTACCATTTAAAACACCTATCTCACTAAATTGATAACCGCTTAAAAAATTAATATTAGTATTAATTTTAATATTAGTTTTTAGTTTAATTCCGGTTTCTAAAACCTCATTAGCTTGTATTAGTTGCTGGTTGGTTTCTATTCTATAGTCTACCGCATCTACATTATATTTTGAATAAAAAACATTAATATTGGTTGATAATTTATCGTTCCATTGCCCGTTCCAATTTACTCCAACTCCCAAGTTTTCTTGTTTTAAATTGCTAGTTTTAGATTCGGTTTCGTTAGTATTATTTGTAAAACTCTCTGTATAATCTAAGTTATTATATATACCTATTATATTAGCTCTTAACTTATGTTGTTTGTTTAAATTAAAAAGTAATTTAGCGGTATAATCGTAAAAGAAAAACTCAGACGTTCTGTTGCTTTCGCTTATATTATCGCTATTTGTTGTGAGTTCGCTATCTTGAAAACTTCTATCAAAATATTTATTATACGTTGGAGAACTTAAAACATCTGTAAACGAACGTCTGCCAGACACATGCAATGCTAATTTTTTATTTATTGGTATTTCAAAAAAAGCATCGGCATGAATTAAATTAGCGCCAAAACCACCAGAAAATGTATTGTCAATTTTATTTTTGGTAAACATATTTATGGTGCTTGAAACACCATCACTAAACGCACTTGAGGTTCCGTTTTTAGTTACAACAACTTTATTGGTTAAATAAGGGTTATACGCAGAGATAAGCCCGAAAAAATGACCAGAATGATACATTTTAATATTATCCCATAGTATTAAATTTTGATCGTTCGTTCCACCGCGTACATTTATATTTGCTATACTTTCGTTAATACTTTCAACCCCTGGCAAGGCCTGAATAGACTGTAAAACATCTGGATCGGTAAGCCCAGGAAGTATTCCAAATTTTTTGGTATTTAAAACCGTACTTCCGTCAATGTATTTTTGCAGTCCTGTTGTTAAATACTTTTCTATTAGAATTTGATTTAACAATTCGCTTTTTTCTAGCAACTTAATAATTTTACAATCGCCATTTAGTGGCATAAGATCTTTAACAGAAATTAACTGTGTTTTAAAACCTAAATACGAAACAACAACGTGTTGGTTTATATCTACATTAGTTAAATGAAACTTTCCATCTTCATTTGCAATACTACCTTTTGATGTGTTGTCAACTAAAATTGAAGCGCCAAAAAGCGGCTCTTTATCAGATTCTGAAACTAAAATACCGCATATTGTTACCCTTTTTTCTAAAGTTGAAATTGTAATATAACGCTCTGTTAAAAATTTAAAATTTAAAATTGTTGTTGCATTTAAATGATCTATTATACTTGTAAGCGTATCTGTATCAAGCGGCATATTAGTAACCACGTCTTTAACATCGTTTTCTGAATAAGAAAACTTCACATTAAATGTCGTTTCTAAATGCGCTATAAGATTTAACAAGGTTGTCTTTTCTTGAGCCTGTACATTAGAAAAACCAAAAACAATTAAAACTAGAGTTATTAAATATTTCTTATTTTGATTCATAGTTATAAAATTCAACTTTTTTACCGTTTATTTTATAGCTTAACCTTAATGGAATTGTTACTGCTTGTAAGGCAATGTTTTTATCTGTATGTGTAAAACTTCCAGAAAAAGTCTTAGAAACATCAATGTTTTTAGCATTAATCACTATATTATATTGCACTTCCAACTCATTAATAACTTGCCAGAGCGGCACATTATCAAAACTAGATTCTTTAGCTAGCCATGATGGGGTTTCTGCATTAAAGTTTCTAACCTTTTTTATTTCACCATTTACTACTCTAAAGATATTTCCAGGCTTTAAAATGACCTGCCCTTGGCTACTGGTTACACTTACCGAGCCTTCGTAACATTGCACTTCAAAATAATTTAAACGCTCCTTTACATTAAATTGTGTACCCAAAACCTGTATAGAACCCGCTTTTGTATTTACGGTAAATTTTTCGCCTTTTGTTACTTTAAAAAAGGCTTCGCCTTGTAATTTTAAGTTTCTATTGGTTTCCCATTCTTTTTTACTGAATGATAATTTTGATTGCGCGTTTAAGATAACTTCAGATTCATCTGGCAACTTAAAAGTTTCGGTTTGTGCTATTTGAGTTTCAAAAGACTTTGTATTGTTAAAAAACAAAAAATAAGACGATGTTAGCAACACAACTAAAACCGCTGCTACCTTCATAAACGATTTAACGTTTAATGGAATTACTTTAGGAGTTTTCTTTTTAAATAAGCGCCTCTTAAAATCTGCCAATGCTTTTTCTGCATCTACTTTTGGGGCTCGCAATTGCTTAGCATAAAATCCTGTTTTTTCTAATACCGAAAAATCTTCATCTGGATACTTTGTTTTAATAGCTTCAGACGAAATTTCTCCGTTAAACCATTTTAATATGTCGTTTTCTTTATTCATTTTGCTTCCTTTCTATAAGTAAGACACTTACATTTAATTCTACCCTACCTTAACTTATATATTTTCTATATGAGTTCTTAATGTTTTTAATGCTCCAGACATTCTTTTTTCAACAGCTTTCTGAGAAACCCCTAACAAATCTGCTATTTCTCTATATTTTTTACCCTCTATCCTATTAAGCAAAAAAACTTCGCGCTGGGCATTGGTAAGCAAGGCTATAGTTTTTTCTAATTTGTGTTTAAATTCCTCTTCTTCTAATATATACTCAGGGTTTTCGTTTGTCTCATCTACATAAGGTGATGCTTTTGCATACTCTAAAACCACTTTATTATGTTTTACTTTATTTAAAAACAAATTATTTACGGTAGTAAATAAATACGATTTAGCTTTTGCTAAATCTATTTTAGAACAGTTTTCCCAAATTTTAGAAAATGCATCTTGAACCAAATCTAGCGCATTATCCTTGTTGCCACATTTATAATATGCAAAATTACTGGCGTGTTGTACATGCTCTAAATAAAAATTATTAAAGTAGGTTTCCTCACACAAACTAGGCTTGTTATTACTCATTTTCAAGTTAAATTTCTTAGAATAAAAATAAAAAATATAATTACAAAAGTAGGGTAAATATTTTTTGGGTTGTCTTACTCTCAGAAAGCGAAAAAAAGCGCTAACAAAGAAAAATTTAAAACCCAAAAAACTATTATCATGAAAAATTTAAAATTTATTACAGCAATTTTATTACTAACTCTATTTGGATTTACATCTTGTCAAGATAACGACGATAATGTTGTTGAAGAAAACCCAGATGCAAACTCATCAAATTCTTTAACAGCTAAAAACTTAGAACGTTCATCAATGTATAACGGAAGTTTTGACGACTTTTTAGATGGCAACTCCTGCGCTTCTATTATACTACCCGCAACTGCTACGGTAAACGGAACCGAAGTAAGCCTTACAAGCGAAGCAGATTACCAAACGGTACTAGATATTTTAGCTGAATATAATAATGACGAAGATACAGTTGTTTTACATTTTCCAATTTCAGTAAACATTAGCAACTATACACAAGTTGAAATTGTAAACCAAACAGAATACGACTTATTACTATCGGCATGTTCTCAAGCCGAAAGCGCAGCAACCAATGCCATTAACTGTTTAGCCATAGACTACCCTATTACTCTAGCTACTTACAATATTAATTTTCAAAAAACAGGGAGCATTGTGTTAGAATCTAACGAAGCATTATACACTTATATAAGTAATCTTGATAACACACAATTATTCTCTGTTAACTATCCTATATCGGCTACTGTAAACGGAGAAACAGTAATTAGTATATCTAGCGATTTAGATTTAAAAACTAAAATTTCAGAATGTATAGCTATTGAAGATGATAAAGAAAGTGCAAAAGAAAACGCAAAAGCCTTAGAAACTATTTTAGTTGAAGGCGCTTTTAAAATACAATCTTTTATACACGACAATATTGAAAAAACCGAAGATTACGCCAATTACACCATTGAATATGCTGGAAATTTAACTTGCGAAGCTACAAATACAGCCATAACAGGAATTGATACTATAGAAGGCACCTATAATGTAACATCGCAAATTGAAGTATATGTAAACCTAAACTTTTCTGGGAATGCCTCTTTCGAGTTATTAAATAACTCTTGGGAAATAACAAGCTATTCTCAAAGCTCAATCTCTCTAAAGAGCACAACAAATACTGCCGCAACTCTAGTATTAGCCCAAATATAACTAGAATTTGTATTTGCAATTACAGTTTAGGTTTAAACAGCTGCCCTATATAAGGCAGCTGTTTTTTTAAATTAATTATATACTTTTAGCTTACTTTGCTATAATTATTATTTTTTTTTAAAACCAAGGTAGGGTAAATTAAAACTAAATTGTCTTAAATACAGAAAGCGAAAAAAATCGCTATGAAAAAGAAATTTAAACACACCCAAAACATTAAAATCATGAAAAATTTAAAATTATTAACCGCTATCTTATTTACATCAATCTTAGCTCTTACATCATGCCAAGATGAAATTGATAGCGAAAACGGAAATAGAGAAAATACAAACAATGCCACATCTCCTACAGCAAATAATTTAGAGCGCTCTTCAATGCACGATGGTAGTTTTGATGATTTTTTAGATGGCATTTCCTGTTCTTCTATTTTATTACCAGTAACAGCAACAATTAACAACACCGAAATTACAATTATAAGCGAAGCCGATTACAATTTAGTGTTAAATATACTTGGAGAGTTTACAAATGATGATGACACTATTGAATTACAGTTCCCTTTATCTGTAAAACTTAGTAACTACACAGAAGTAGAGGTTACAAACCAAACAGAATACGATGCACTTATTAACGCCTGCGAAACCGCAGAAAACGAAGCTAAAAATGCCATTAACTGTTTAAATATCGATTTCCCTATTACCATTTTAACTTTCGATTTAAATGTAGAACAAACTGGTAGTGTTGTTATTGAGTCTGAACAACAATTATATGCATACATGAATAACTTTGATGATAACGCATTATTTTCTGTAAACTACCCAATTACTGCAACCTTAAGCGGAAATACTGTAGTAGAAATTACTAGCGACATGGATTTACAAGCAAGAATTACCGAATGCTTAGGTACAGATGAAACTATAAATGATGCTGAAGAAGATGCCGAAGAATTAGAAGCTATTTTAGTTGAAAGCAAATTTAAAGTAGAATCTTTTATCTCTGCTGGAGTTAACAAAGCTAATGATTATGCAGACTATACTATTAATTTTGCAAACAACTTAACTTGTATTGCCGAAAACACAGTAAACGCAACTATAGAAAACATTGAAGGCACTTACCAAGTAGCATCAGAACTTGAAGTATTTATATCGCTAACATTTTCTAACAATGCAACATTCGAATTGTTAAATAATACATGGAAAGTATCAAGTTATTCTGAAAACACAATTAGCCTACAAAGTTCAACAAATGCAGCAGTAACATTAGTATTAACTAAAATTTAAAACTAGCTAAGTATTTGTTACGTATGTTATGGTAAAGCAGCTACCCTACCCAAATGGTAGCTGCTTTTAATAAAAAAACAAACAAAATGAAACATAAACTTTTAATAGCCATACTCGTATTAACTACCACCTTTGGATGCTCTAAAGACGAATCGGTTACAAACCAAGAAAACCAAAACACTACTATTAATAAAAACTTAAACCGACAAACAACAGGTAGCTCGGCAAACGATTTACTATCAGAAACCAAATTTAAAAGCATGGTAATCGAGTTGGTTTATGTTAAAGGCTTTAAACCTTCAGAAACCGCTATTAATAATTTTGTTTCATTTTTAAACAACAGAACCTTTAAACCTAATGGCATAACTGTCGAAAAACGCGAAATTCCATCGCCCGGAAAAAACACTTATACTATAGAAGACATTGCAGATATTGAAAGAACACAACGGCAAAACTACAATACAGCAAATAAAATTGCAGTTTGGGCTTTGTTTATTGATGGAAAATCTGAAAACGACTCCAACTCTAGCGTTGTACTAGGCACAGCATACTGGAATACTTCGTTTGTTATATATCAAGAAACTATTCAAGGTTTAAGCAATAGCCCTTTCGAACCTGAAAGAGATTTACTAGAAACTACTGTTATAACTCACGAATTTGGACATATTCTAGGCTTAACCAATTTAGGATCGGATATGCAAAACCAACACGAAGATGAAGAACACCCAAAACATTGTAACGAAGAAAACTGCTTAATGTATTGGGCAGCCGAAACAAGCGCCGGAATAGCCAACATGGCCAATATGAGCTCTGCGCCGCAATTAGACAAGCAATGCATTGCCGATTTACAGGCAAACGGAGGCAAATAAACACACTTTTTAAATTTCAAATTTTTAATTATTATGAAAACTAAACTTACAATTTTAGCAATAACTATTTGCGCCTTTTTTAATTTAAATGCCCAAGACCAAAACACATCAAAAGCAGGTATAAAATTTGGCTACAACTTGGCTGCCGTTAGTTTTGATGGCGAAACAGAAACTGGACAAAGACATAGCTTTCATGCTGGATTTTATGGCGAATCGTTTTTAAATGAAGCTATCGCTTTACAAATTGAGTTTTTATACTCGCAACAAGGTTACGAATTAAAAGATAGTAGCGGCACTTTTACACAAAAACTAGATTATATAAATTTACCTGTAATGTTTAAAGCATATCCTTCGACTAACATTTTTTTAGAAACTGGCCCGCAAGTTGGTTATGCCATTTCGCATAAAGAAGAATTTGATAGTAGTTTTGGTGTATTTGACACCTCGCAAGAATTTGAACCTCGCAATTTTGATTGGGGTGTAAATTTTGGCGGCGGCCTTAAAACCAATTCAGGCCTAAGCTTTGGCGTAAGATATCATTTAGGTTTAGGTGATATTTACGACGAAGGAAACCCACAAAATAGAGTTTGGCAATTCTCTCTAGGATTCGATTTTTAATCACCTAATTTTCAAACTCACTAAAAGTTAGCTTAAGTTTTTAAGCTAGCTTTTTTTGTTTTAAATAAAAAATGTAGGGTAAAATACTTTTAAGGTGTCTTATATATGAAAGCTCTCAAAAAGGAGCAATTAATAACCTTAAAAATTACAGTTATGAAAACAATTAAAACATCTATATTTATTTTAGCAATTGGCCTATCATTTACTATAAATGCGCAAGACACGGAAGTTAAAAGCGAAACTAAAATTGATAAAAAATCGTATTACGAAAAGCGTGCTGCAGAAGATGCTAAATACGAACAACAATTTAAAGCAGAAAGCGAAAAAGAAAGCAAAGCCTTTTGGAACGAACAAAAAGCTTACGAAAAAGATTTAAAGAAAAAAGACCGACAAGCCTACAAAGCCTACATGAAAGGAAAAAGAGATGCCTATGCCGAGCATTACAACCATTGTAACTCACATTGTCATCATGAACATTCCTATTATAATCATGCGGCGTATTATTATTACAGATACGACAACTATTATTATAACAGATACCCTAGAAGAAGCACTTCTATAAATACAAATGTTAGATTAAATACGCCAAGAGTTCGTGTTGGCTTAGGCATTTAGCATATCAGATTGAATTAGTCCCCAAAATCTATAAACAAAAAAGCCGCTTACATAAGCGGCTTTTTTAATATTTAAGCATTAATTACGCATCAATATTTGCGTAAATAGCGTTCTTTTCAATAAAATCTCTACGCGGCGGAACCTCATCTCCCATTAACATAGAGAAAATTCTATCGGCTTCTGTACCGTTATCTATTTGTACTAAACGCATAGTTCTAAACTCAGGATTCATAGTCGTATCCCATAGTTGTTCTGCATTCATCTCTCCAAGACCTTTATATCGTTGTATTTTACTACCATCTCCAAACTCGGCTACAATAGCATCACGTTCGGCATCAGACCAAGCGTATTGTTTTTTAGCCCCTCGTTTTACTAAATATAATGGCGGCGTAGCAATATAAATATGGCCGTTTTCTATTAACTCTTTCATATATCTAAAGAAAAATGTTAATATTAATGTTGCAATGTGGCTACCATCAATATCGGCATCACACATAATAACTACTTTATGATATCTTAATTTTGAAAGATTTAATGCTTTACTATCTTCTTCAGTACCTATAGTAACACCAAGAGCTGTAAAAATATTTTTAATTTCTTCGTTTTCAAAAACCTTGTGTGTCATGGCTTTTTCAACGTTTAATATTTTTCCTCTTAACGGAAGGATGGCTTGAAAGTTTCTATCTCGCCCTTGCTTTGCAGTTCCGCCTGCCGAATCTCCCTCGACAAGAAATACTTCGCATTTTTCTGGGTCTTGCTCTGAGCAATCGCTTAATTTCCCTGGCAAACCTCCAATGCTCATTACCGTTTTACGCTGCACCATTTCGCGAGCTTTTTGCGCTGCATGGCGTGCTTGTGCTGCCAATATTACTTTTTGCACAATGGTTTTAGCATCGTCTGGATGTTCTTCTAAATAATCTGAAAGCATTTCAGAAACCGCTTGACTTACAGAAGCCGAAACCTCTCTGTTTCCTAATTTTGTTTTGGTTTGCCCTTCAAATTGAGGTTCTTGTACTTTTACAGACACAATAGCTGTTAAACCTTCACGAAAATCGTCACCAGAAATATCAAACTTTAGCTTATCTAACATACCAGATTCGTCGGCATATTTTTTTAGAGTATGCGTTAAACCACGACGAAAACCAGATAAATGCGTCCCTCCTTCATGCGTATTAATGTTATTTACATAAGAGTGTAAATTTTCTGCATAAGATGTATTATAAATCATGGCAACCTCAACTGGCACACCATTTTTCTCTCCTTCAAAAGATATAACATCTTTCATTAATGGCTCTCGAGTAGCATCTAAATATTGTATAAATTCAGATAATCCATTTTCAGAATGAAACGTTTCTTTTTCAAACTCGCCATCTTCATTTACATTTCTTTTATCTATTAAATGAACTGTTATGCCTTTATTTAAATACGCCAATTCACGTAATCGACTCGCTAAAGTATCATAACTATACTCTAAAGTTTGTGTAAAAATTGTGGGGTCTGGTTTAAAAGTAACTGTGGTTCCTCGTCTTTCGGTTTCTCCTACTGTTTTTACAGGATACAATGTTTTTCCGCGCTCGTACTCTTGCTCGTAAATATTTCCGTTTCTGTAAACTGTTGCTTTTAAATGAACCGATAATGCATTAACACAGCTTACACCTACACCGTGTAAACCTCCAGAAACCTTATAAGAATCTTTATCAAACTTACCGCCGGCACCAATTTTAGTCATTACAACTTCTAGTGCAGAAACACCTTCTTTTTTATGTAAATCTACTGGAATACCACGACCATCATCTTCGGTTGTTATCGAATTATCTTCGTTTATAATTACGGTAATATTATTACAATGCCCAGCCAAAGCCTCATCAATAGAGTTATCTACAACCTCGTAAACTAAATGGTGTAAACCACGTACACCTACATCTCCAATATACATCGACGGACGCATACGCACATGCTCCATACCTTCTAAAGCCTGAATACTATCTGCCGAATAATTGTGTTTATTAAACTCTTCTTTAGGTTCGCTCATATTTTATATTTTTTTCTTTTATTTTAATAACTCTTTACATCACAAAAAAGGATGCTTTTTAGCATCCTTCTGAATACAAACAAATATACAAAATTATATAGCCTTTTAAAAGCTTTTTATAGCCTTCAACAGATAATTATCAACATTTGTTAATTACTTAAAAAGGGCTTAAATCGCCTAAAAACGACCTTAAAATCAATTTTAACATTTTAAAAATCATTTCTGAAATACAAAAAACATAAAACGTCTTAAAAGCGACTTATCAAGCTATCGTTTTTTTATCTAATAGTACAAAAAAGGCTAATTACATCTTTATTTTACAAGTAGGTTTACCTACTTGTTATTAAAAATATATAAGCATTATTACTTATTAAGCTAAGAAACTTACAAATTACCATATCTTTATTATTAATTTGACAATACGACTTAGGATATTTGTAAAAATAGTGCCTAGTCTATTTATTCTATTTATATTTGAACTCGATTAAAAAACGTAATGACAAATAATAACAATAATATTAATTTCAACAATCCTAATATTTAGGGTTCGGAAGGTTATTGTTATAAAATATATAAAGCCTTCCGATATCGGAGGGCTTTTTTTATAAATTAATTTAAGAACAGATGAGTAAAATTATGACAGTCGACGTATTGTCGAGCATTAAAGGCGCACAGCCTAGCGAGGCCGTAAACAAATTATTTGAAGTTATTAAAAACGCTAATACTACAAATAATAATGCTTTTAACAATCATAATAATGCGGTGTCTTTAAATGATTTAAGAGACGATGTGGTTATAGATAGCTCTGCAACAGAAAAGCAAATCATTATCGAAAATTTCCCAAAAGAAAAAAATGGCTATTTAGTAGTTTCTAAAGTTATAGAAGAATAATTATGAGTTCTCAAATACACCGTATTCATCAACAACTGATGAACAAAGATATATCTTGTACCGCTTTAATTCAAGGTAAATTAGAACAATTAAAACAAAACACAAACAACACCGTAAATAGTTTATTAGATACTTTAGCTTTAGAGCTTGCTGCTAAAGTAGACACCAAAATAGCAAACGGAGAAACTATTGGTTTACTAGAAGGTATTCCTTTTGGTATTAAAGATGTGTTTATGGTACAAGGCACTTATACTACAGCCAGTTCAAATTTACTTAAAAACTACAAATCGGCCTATACAGCAACCGCAATTCAAAAACTATTAGATGCTGGCGCTATTCCATTAGTAAAAGAAAACTGTGATAGTTTTGGACACGGATCGTCTAGCGAAAACACTATTTTTGGCGCTGTAAAAAACGCTACAAACCCAAACTTAGTTGGTGGTGGTTCTAGCGGAGGCTCTGCTGTTAATGTTGCCAAAGACTACACCGTTTTTTCTATTGGTGGCGATACCGGAGGCTCTGTACGCCAACCGGCTGGTTACAATAATGTTTATGGTTTAAAACCAACCTATGGCCGCATTTCGCGTTACGGCTTAATGGCATACGCATCGTCTACAGATTGTGTTGGCCCTATAGCAAAATCGATAGAAGATATTCGCATTGTATTAAACGTTATGAGTGGTAAAGATGCAAAAGACCAAACCTCTTACGCTTCCGCGGAAATAACTACAGATAGTATTTTAAATTCTGAAACCATAAAAACTGTTGGTTATTTTAAGAATTTTATTGAAAGTAATGCGATTGATGCCAACATAAAAACAGATTTTTTAGCAACCATTGAAAAAATAAAAGCAAAAGGCATTACTGTTAAAGCTCTAGACTTCTTCGAGTCTGAAACCTTAGTATCAACATACTACACGTTAGCTATGGCCGAAACAGCATCAAACCTATCCAGATTAGATGGTACAAATTACGGTAACCGTATAGAATCTGAAAATTTAAAAGAAACCTACGCTGTAACACGCTCTAAAAACTTTTCTGAAGAAACTAAACGCCGTATTGTTGGTGGAAACCAAGTATTATCTCAAGGTTTTTCAGATGAAATTTATTTAAAAAGCTTAGCCCTACGCGATTCCTTTTCTAAAAATTTTGAAAACGATTTTAACGAAGTAGATATTATCATATCTCCTGTTACACCAAGTACACCACCCAAAATTGGTGATAGTTTAAAAAACCCACATGCCATGTATTTAAGCGATGCCTATACCGTTGGTTTTAGTTTAGGGCAATTACCAACATTAACAATACCACAAGGCACAACAACAGGCTTACAAATTACGGCAGCAAAAAATAATGACGAACTCGTTTTGAAGTTTGCTAACTTCTTAAAAGACACGATATAATGGATTTAGAACAATTAAACGAGCAACTTAAAAAGCACGAATTAGAGTTAGTAATTGGTTTAGAAACCCACGTTCGGTTAAATACAAAAACCAAATTATTCTGTTCTTGTGCAAACCAAGAAATAGAACAACCCAATCAAAACATCTGTTCGGTTTGTACAGGGCAAATGGGCGTTTTACCTGCCATTAATAAAGAGGCCATTACCAAAGCTATTTATTTTGGAAAGGCCGTAAAATCGACTTTTGAAAACGAAGTCATTTCTTGGGACAGAAAACATTACGAATACCCAGACAACCCTAAAAACATACAAATTACCCAGTTTCACAACCCTGTAATTCCAGATGGCTCTGTATCTTGTTTTCGTAACGACGGAAGCCAGTTTACAGTTAATTTAACGCAAGTACATATCGAGGAAGATGCTGCAAAATTAATGCACGAGAAAAAAACATCGTTAGTCGATTTTAATAAAGCTGGTGTACCTTTAATTGAAATTGTAACCGAACCCTGTATACGCCATATTGAAGATGCCTCTACCTATGCGCAATACATACAACGTATTGTTCAAAACCTAGGGATTTCTGAAGCTAATCTTGAAAAAGGCGAATTTAAATCGGATGTTTCTGTTTCGCTTCGTAAAAAACACGATTATAACTTAAACCCACGTACCGAAATAAAAAACCTAAACTCGTTTAAGTTTATGATTGATGCTTTAAAAGAAGAAGTTGAAAAACAACTTAACTACTTTTTAGAGCACAAAAAATTTAGACCAGACCAAACAACCGTATTATGGGATGCCGAGCTTAAGCAAACCAAAACCATGCGTAAAAAGGAATTTGAAGCCGATTACCGTTTTATATCAGAGCCCGATTTACCCTTTGTTTCTATAAAAGACGTTGTAGAGTCTATTAATGTAGATTTAAGCACTCTACCTTTTGCCGTAGAGTCTATTTTAATTAAAGGAGGCGTTTTACCTCAAGACGCAAAGTTTTTTACAGCCGATTCGTTACGATCCAAAACCTTTGTAACTATTAACAATGTTATTAAAGAACCTTCTTTTGTTGCAAAAACATTAACTAACAATATTAAAGCTGAAGACTACTATAAAATTGAAAACATTTCAGATTTCATAGACATATTCAGTTTATTTAAAGCAGATAAAGTAACCTCTGTTTTAGTTCAAAATGCCATAAAATCGTTATTAGAAAATTCTAAATTCGACTACAAAACATACTTTGAGGCTAATACCATTTCAGAATCTAAAATTGAAGACGCTATAGCCAAGGTAATTTCAGAAAACGAAGCCGTTACAAACGATATTAAGGCAGGCAACCAAGGTAAAGCTGGTATTCTTGTTGGAAAAGTAATTGCAATTATTGGAAAAGGCGCTTCTGGAAAAATAATTCGTGAGAGAATTTTAGCTTCGCTTGCAGGAGCAACAATTAGCCAGACAACAAACAACAAAGACAAAGCACCAATAACAAAAAGCCAAAAACAAGAAGCAAAAGCAGAAGAAATTTTACCCGAAATACCCATAATAATTAAAGACGAATATAGAACGCATGTTATTTCAGAAATATCAGACAATAGCATTTCTAAAAGCGTAACACTTTCTGGTTGGGTATCTAGCGTTAGAGATCATGGCGAATTAATATTTATAGATTTACGCGATTCTAGCACGCAAATGTTTCAAGTACGATTAAGTAGAGAATCGTTTGCTAATCTAGACGAGTTAGTAAAACTTAAACCCGAATCGGTAATTACCGTTTCTGGAACTATTGTTAAACGTAAAGAAGACGACTATAATCCTGCTTCAAGAACAGGTAAAATAGAATTAGAAGCTACCAATTTAGATATACTAAACCTTGCCAAAACACTTCCTTTTGAAATAAAAAGAGCCACAAAAACAAACGAAACTGTACGTTTTCAATATAAATATCTAGATCATAGAAATGACGATGTACGTAGAGCCATTGTAAATCGCCATAAGGTAATTAAAATGATGCGCGATATTCTAGACGAACAAGATTTTCTTGAAATTGAAACACCAATTTTAAGTGCTGGAACAGATGAAGGCGCGCGCGAATTTATTGTGCCAACTAGAAAACAAGCAGGTTCGTTTTACACACTACCACAAGCACCACAGCAATTTAAACAAATGCTTATGGTTAGTGGTTACGAAAAATATTTCCAAATTGCACGTTGCTTTAGGGATGAAGATTCTCGTGGCGATCGCCAACCAGAATTTACACAGCTAGATATTGAAATGGCATACGCAAGTATGCAACAAATTATAGATTTAAACACAACAATGTTTAACACTATAGTTGAAAAAATTTATGGCAAAAAATGGATTTTACATCCGTTTGAAGTTATTACCTATAAAGAAGCCATGGATAGCTACGGTTGCGACAGACCCGATTTGCGCTTTGGTTTAAAACTACAAGACATTACAAACATTGTAAAAGATACCACTTTCCAAGTATTTAGTAAACCTATTGAAGCTGGCGGCATAGTAAAATGTATAAAAGTATCTGCCCAAGAACAAGGTAAAAAACGCTTATCGAAAGGACAAATTGAAAAATTAACCACGCTGGCACAAAGCCATGGACTTGGCGGATTAGCATATATTATTGTAAACGAAAACGATTTACAATCGCCTATTATTAAGTTTTTAGGTGAAGATATTGCTGCTAGAATTATAGAAAAAACTAACGCACAAATTGGCGACATTGTATTCTTTTCTGCTGCAGATTATGCAACGGCAAACAAAGCTTTAGATGCTGTACGCCAAGAATTAGGAAAAATGCTACGCTTAATAAACCCTAAAGAGTTAAGACCAGCATGGGTTGTAGATTTTCCTATGTTTGAAAAAACAGACGAAAACCGTTGGACGTTTACGCACAACCCATTCTCGATGCCAGCCATTTATGATATAGAAAAACACATGAATGGTAAAGAAGAAGAAATTGGAAGCATAATTGCGCAACAATACGATTTAATACTAAATGGCTACGAAATTGGTGGCGGTTCTGTACGTGCCCATAAACCTGAAATATTAGAAGCCACATACAAAAATATGGGCTACAACAAAAAAGAAATGCTTAAAAGTGTTGGCACCATGTACAAAGCCTTCCATTATGGTGCGCCACCACATGGCGGTATTGCTTGGGGGGTTGATAGATTGATGATGATTTTAGAGAAAAAAGTATCTATTAGAGAAGTTATGGCTTTCCCTAAAACAGGAACTAGTGAAGATTTACTCTTTGGAGCACCATCTCAACTATCTGACAATAAGGTAGAAGAGATGAATGTAAGGATTCTAAAAAAATAAACAGTAGTTTTGTTATTATATAACTTCTATTACAATGTTTTAATATTGTAATGGAAGTTGTATTTATTTTATTAAAAATTAAACTAATAACAAAGCGCATGAAATTAACCTACGCATTTTTACTTTTTAGCTTTAGCGTATTTGCCCAGACTTGGCAAGAAACTCCTAATATTGTTACCAATTACGATGGCACCAGATTTGACGATGTGTTTTTTTTAAACACCAATTTAGGCTGGGCAGCAAACGGACAACATGGAGCTGTATACAAAACTGAAGATGGCGGCTTAAACTGGACCGAACAATTAAACCATTCTGATTTACCCGGCAACAACCAGTATTTTAGAAATGTTGAGTTTTTAAACGAAAACATTGGCTTTTTAGGCACTCTTAATGGTGCATTTTACAAAACAACTGATGGTGGAAATAATTGGTCGGTAGTAAACATTACACCTAACCCTAATGCTATTTGTGGTATTGATGCTGTTGGCAACTCTACAATTTACGGTTGTGGTGCTTATTTTCAGCCAGCTCATATAATAAAGTCTACCGATAGCGGAAACACATGGAGCTATATAAACATGGCTGCTTACGCAAATGCGCTGGTTGAAATAAAATTTTTAGACGAGTTAAATGGCTTTGCAGCTGGCCGAAATAATACAGGAGCCATTGTTTTAAAAACAACCGACGGTGGCCTAACTTGGACTAACATATATCAAGCCAATATACCAGGAGAATATGTTTGGAAACTTCAAATTTTAGATAACAACCCTAATGCGATATTTGGCGCCATTTACGCTTCTAGCCCAAACCCAGGAAAACTAATAAAATCTTTAGATGGAGGCAACTCTTGGGATAGTTATAATGCTCCAGAAAGTGGTGTTGAAGCTGTAGGTTTTGTATCTGAAACCAAAGGTTGGATGGGCGGCCATACCACAGGTTTTCATGAAACTAATGATGGTGGTGAAACCTGGACAAACTTAAACGTTGGTGGTAATTTAAACCGTATTTTTATTATAAACAATTCTCTTGCATATGCTGCCGGTGCTACAATTTATAAATACACTACGCAAACTTTAAACACTAGCAATTCTGAAATTTACAAGAAAGATCTTGATATTTCTTTTTCTAAAAACCCAGTCGATAAATTATTAGAGTTCTCCATTAATTACAAGATAGGTGATAATATTTTAATTGAACTTTATAATATTAATGGCAATTTTTTAAAACAACTAACTAGAGATGCAATTCTTACTAAAGGCTCTAAAACTTACACGTTTAATGTTGAAAATTTGGCTACAGGGTCCTATATTTTAGGCTTTCATAGTAATACTGGCCGCACTATTAAAAAATTTGTTAAACTTTAAATATTTACTTTGCCAAATAAAACACTAGTTTAACCGTTTTGTTATACTTGTTTAAAATTGCTTATTTTAGTTTATATCAACTTAAAAAAAACTTCAAAATGAAAAAAGTTTTGCCTTTTATATTCATGTTTAGTTTTATATTAATAGGCTGTAATAAGCAAAAAGAAGACGCCAATAACCTTATTACGCTTGAAAAACTTAAAAAAGAAAACGACAGCTTAAAAAAAACTTCAAGCCAAAAAATTATTACTTTTTTAACTTTCCAGAAAGAAAATGCAGAACAAGCCATGAATTTTTACGTAAAACTGTTCGATAATTCTAAAATTGTTAATGTAAAACGTTGGGAAAAAGGCGCGCCTGGAAAAGAAGGCACAATTATGCATGGTACATTTAGCTTAAACGGTAAGCTGTTTATGTGTAGTGATAGCCCTGCTATACATGATTGGGGTTTTACTCCTGCCGTTTCTAACTATATAGAATGCGAAAACGAAGCCGAACTTAATAGGTTGTTTTCTAAATTAGCTGAAAATGGTGAAATTGCCATGCCGCTAAATAATTATGGTTTTAGCAAAAAATTTGGTTGGGTAATTGATAAGTTTAGTGTTTCTTGGCAATTAAATTTACAGTAAATACTTCTTATTTTTAATATTAATTAGCGTTAGGGATTGAACGGTTTGTTTGAAATCCTTTTTGCCTTTTCGCAAAAAGATTGAGTAGTGAAAGCCCGACCCTTGTGGTAACGCCCTAATGTATTTCTATACTTTTTTTTCGGTAGACTCGGACATGTAATATAATTGTTTTAAACTTTTTTTTAACAGCCTAAACCTAAACACACCTATTACAAAAAAAACGGCACTAAAGGCTAATGATACAAAGGTTAAATATTTAAAATTAGGAAACTCCTTTAATTGATAAAAAGCTAAACTGCCAATTAGTAAATATAATGACGACCTGATGTAAGATAATAATGTACGCTCGTTTGCTAGTCGGGTTCGCTCAATGGCCAAATAATCTCTAAGAATTACTTTTTCGTCGGGTTTAAAGTCTCTTCCAAATTTTAACAGTTTCATTATCTTTTAATTTTAATGTTTTATAAAAGTAATCCATTTTAAATTAATTACGTTTTATTACACTCGATTAAAAAAATGCTGAAGCTATTTTATAAACTTTAACATTATAAACTCAGTTTTATAAAAAAATTAAGATGGTTTTGGTTTAATTTTAAACCAAACAAAATAAAATTTAATTATGAAGAAAAGAACCTTATTATCAACAATTGCTTTTGCTTTTATTATGCTTTTAACGACAAGTGTTAATGCCCAAAAATTTGCAGAAGTAGACAAAAGCCCGCTTGATGCTTCTTTTTACAAAATGGACAGAAAAAGCCCTGCCATTATTAAAGTTGTGTATAGCAGACCTTATTTAAAAGGACGTAGTTTAAGTGATTTAGCTCCTAACGGAAAGGTTTGGAGAACTGGCGCTAATGAAGCTGCCGATATTACTATTTATAAGAATATGAAAATAAGTGGGCAAAATATTCCTGCTGGTACATATTCGTTATTTACTATTCCTGGTGAAAAAGAATGGACTATTATTTTAAGCAAAGATGTAAATGTTTGGGGAGCTTACTCCTATAACGAAGCTAATGATGTTGTAAGAGTAAAAGCTCCTGTAACAACTAATGGAAGCTCGATTGAAAACTTTTCTATAGCTTTTGAGAATAATGATAATGGTGCCAATATGCATTTAGCGTGGGGCACTACTAGGGTTGTTGTTCCGTTTACAAACTAAACCCTATTTTATATAAAAAAGTTCCGGTAGTATGTTTAAAACTATCGGAACTTTTTTTATCGTTTTATTTATACCTTTTACGGTATATTTAAGTATTTATGCGTTTGTAATGACACTTTCCATTTAGGGTTTTTCATGACATAATCTACTATCTCGGGTACAACTTTATCGCGTTTACTCCACTCGGGTTGCAAATACAAAATACAATCTTTATTTACTTTAGCAGCCTGTTCTTCTGCAAAACGAAAATCGTCTTTATTATAAATTATCATTTTTAACTCGTTTGCCTTTTGGTAAATTTCTGGAGTAGGTAACTTCATTTTTTTTGGCGATAAACAAATCCAATCCCAAACACCTGTTAATTTATACGCTCCTGAGGTTTCAATATGCACCTGCAAACCTTGATCTTTTAATTGTGTTGTTAAGGCGGTCATATCCCAAGTTAAGGGCTCGCCTCCAGTAACCACAATAGTATCGCTATATGTTTTTGCGTTTTTAACAATTTTAGACGTTTCGGTTGGAGGGTGTAAATTTGCATTCCAACTTTCCTTTACATCGCACCAATGGCAGCCTACATCGCAACCGCCAATACGAACAAAATAGGCAGCTGTCCCTTTATAAAACCCTTCGCCTTGAATAGTATAAAACTCCTCCATTAAAGGCAACATTTCACCTTTTTCTACCAGTTGCATGACATCTTGTTTCATCTATAATAATTTAGGGTGCAAATGTACATATATTTAAAGAAAGGGATTGTTAACTACATTTTAGTTTTTCTTATTTTATTTAAAAACAAAGATCTTTATCCTAAAGCAATTACTTACAAAAAAATGCGTACTACTAGTGTTTAAAGTAATTTAAAAAAATATTTTAGGCTAAATTAATTGGTTCTTTAGTAGTTTTTTTTCACCTTTACATAGATTTTACATAAGTAAATTGCTAAAATTATCTCTCTAGAATGAAAAAAATCCTCTCAATACTGTTCATGGTATTCGTGTACAGTAATTTTAGTTTTGCACAAGTTGGTATTGGTACAACATCTCCAGATGCTTCGTCTGTATTACACATAGAGTCTACAGACAAAGGTTTATTAATTCCAAAATTATCGACTACACAAATAAACGCCATTACAAACCCTGCTAACGGTTTAATTGTTTTTAACACAACCACTAACCGTATTGAGTACAACTCTGGCACTACCACAGCATCTATTTGGACACCCTTAAATACGAACTCTTCGGTTTACATGGGTGCATTTATAATTTCGGGTATTGGCAACCAAACCATTAGCGGATTACCATTTATGCCTTCATCTATAAAATTTTCTGCCCATGCCAATGTAGAACGTTATAATATTAATGCTGATAATGGTGTAGGTAACAATAATAATACGTTTCAAAACGCCTACGGCACCATGATGGGGTTTGCCACGAACTATAACGGAGGTATACAACAACAAGTTATTTATGTTGGTGGCAATGGCAATTCTATTAACGATATATCTAGATATGCATCAAACGCTAGAGCTATTGGTATTAGATACTCTAACCAAAATGGTAATAACCTTGGGTTAACAGCTGCATCTATTGCTAGTTTTAATAATAATGGTTTTACTATTGATGTTACAGACCATACCGAAGACATCGTTGTTATTTTTGAAGCTTACAGATAGTTTTTATCATCATTTTTAGCCTTAGTCTAATTTTTTTCTTCTTTTAATTTCCTTTATTTTTATGCAAAATTATAACGCATGAGTAACAAGGAAACTTTTTTCAATTATATTACAGAAGGCAACAAAACTAAGGGCGATTTTATTCCTGTTGGTGCTGCTATGTTAAATAGCGAAACCGTAACTGGCGCACATGTAAAAATACCATTAAAAACCATGAACCGTCATGGATTAATTGCAGGCGCAACGGGTACTGGAAAAACAAAATCGTTACAAGTTTTAGCCGAAAATTTAAGTGATAAAGGGGTTCCTGTTTTACTAATGGATATTAAAGGCGATTTAAGTGGTTTGGCGCAACCAAGTCCTGGCCACCCAAAAATAGACGAACGTCACGAAAAAATTGGCTTACCCTTTGAAGCCAAACCTTTTCCTGTAGAAATTTTAACACTTTCTGAACAAGATGGAGTACGTTTAAGAGCTACAGTTAGCGAGTTTGGTCCGGTTTTACTTTCTAGAATTTTAGATTTAACCGAAACTCAATCTGGCATAGTAGCCGTTATTTTTCAGTATTGCGACGATAATAAATTGCCCCTTCTAGATTTAAAAGACTTTAAAAAAATATTACAGTACGCTACTCAAGAAGGCAAGGCAGAATTTACAGAATCTTACGGAAGAATTTCAACAGCTTCAACCGGAGCTATTTTAAGAAAAATAGTTGAACTTGAACAACAAGGTGCCGATTTATTTTTTGGCGAAACCTCTTTTGATGTTGACGATTTATTACGTGTTGATGAACACGGTAGAGGTTATATAAACATATTAAGACTAACAGATATTCAAGACAGACCAAAACTGTTTTCTACATTTATGCTAAGCTTACTAGCCGAGATATACTCTACATTTCCAGAACAAGGAGATAGCGACAGGCCAGAATTAGTGCTATTTATAGATGAAGCACATTTAATTTTTAACGAAGCATCAAAAGCGCTATTAAATCAAATAGAAAGCATTGTAAAACTAATACGAAGCAAAGGCGTTGGTTTATATTTTGTAACACAAAACCCTACCGATGTTCCCGAAGCTGTTTTAGGTCAATTAGGTTTAAAAATTCAACATGCACTAAGAGCCTTTACTGCAAAAGACAGAAAGGCAATAAAACTTACCGCACAAAACTATCCAGACTCAGAGTATTACAACACCACAGAAGTTTTAACATCTTTAGGTATTGGAGAAGCTTTAGTATCTGCTCTAGATGAAAAAGGACGTCCAACACCACTTGCGGCTACAATGATGCGAGCTCCAATGAGCAGAATGGATGTTTTAACCGATACAGAATTAAGCCATTTACTCGCAACATCTAAAATGGTAAAAAAATACAACGAAACCATTGACAGGGAAAGTGCTTACGAAATGCTTAATGAAAAAATAAAACGAGCTGAAGCTGAAGAAGCTAAAGAAAAAGCAAAAAAAGAAAAAGAAGCATTACAAAAAGCCGAATCTAAAAAAAGAACAACACGTACAAGACGTAAAAGTACTGCCATGAATCCTATTGTTAAAGTGCTTACAAGCGCTACTTTTATAAGAAGCGTATTTGGTATTTTAACTAAAGTCATGAAAAAATAAATTTACAATTAACATTTAATAACAAATACATTTTTATGCGCCAATCATTTTTAGGCTTAATAGCCTTAGCCCTAATATTTATTAGCTGTAACAATACACAAAACCCTTTTGAGGTTAGTAAACAGCATATAGGTTTGTTAACAGACTCTACCCAAGTTAAAGATTTAAAAAATATTTACGCAAACGACTCTATAGTTAAATTTATTAGTGGCGACGAGTTTACAGGTAATATAAACAATATAGATATTTTTGAAAAAGGCGGAAAAAAACTATTAACACTTACACCAAAATATGCTTTAGACTCTACATCTACAATAGGCAGTATTCATATTATAGACGAGCGATACAAAACCGATAAAAATATAACAACAATAAGCACTTTTAAAGATATTAAAGATCATTATAAAATATCGAGAATTAGTAATTTAATTAACTCTGTAGTTGTAGGCATAGACAAAATTAATGCCAGCTTTACTATCGACAAAAAAGAGCTTCCTGCAAACTTAAGGTTTGATATGAATTTAAAGTTTGAAGCAACACACATTCCAGATAACGCTAAAGTAAAGTACTTTTTTATTAACTGGAATCATTAATAAAAAGCCTATAAATGAATCCTTTCTTATCAAAAATACTAATAGATATAGCACGTAAAAGGCTTGAAAAAAAGCAAGCCAATGCACCAGTATCTAAAAAACAAATAGTGCCCTTGGTAAGAAAGTATGAAGTAGAAATAGCCCATGCTATAAGAGAGTTTATTTTTATTACTATAGGCGTATTTTCTGCAGGTTTTGGTTTAAAAGGCTTTTTACTTCCTAATAACTTTATTGATGGGGGCGCAACAGGTATTTCTCTACTTCTAGAAAACCTAACCTCAATTAAACTGGGTATTTTATTAATTATTGTTAACCTGCCCTTTATCATTTTAGCATCAAAAACCATAGGAAACAAATTTGCCATTAAAAGTATAGTTGCCATTACTTTTTTAGCTATTGTTGTTCATTACGTTAATTACCCAACTATAACCGACGATAAATTACTAATAGCAGTATTTGGAGGCTTTTTTTTAGGCTTAGGCATTGGTTTATCTATGAGAGGAGGCAGTGTTATTGACGGCACAGAAGTTTTAGCCATATATTTAGGCAGAAAACTAGCACTAACCATTGGAGATGTGCTTCTACTAATTAACATTTTAATATTTTCTGTTGGCGCCTATGTATTATCTATAGAAACTGCGCTATATGCTATTTTAACTTATTTGGCAGCAGCAAAAACTGTAGATTTTGTTGTTGATGGTGTAGAAGAATATGTAGGCGTAACCATAATATCAAACAAGCATGAAGAATTAAGAATCATGCTTACACAAGAACTTAGAAGAGCTTGCACCATTTACGCAGGAAAAGGCGGTTATGGCAAAAGCGGAGATAGCTACGACAAAGACATTATTTATACTGTTATAACCCGTTTAGAACTTGCAAAGTTTCAAACCGAAATTGATAAAATTGACAAAAATGCCTTTGTTATTATGGGGGTTGTTAAAGATTTAAAAGGCGGTATGATTAAGAAAAAACCGCTTCAAGACCAGCATTAATATTTTACTATAAAAATTAAATATGTCTCAAAAAAAATACACCATTCAAAACAATCCATTTATTGTTCCAACAACCGATGGAAAAATTATAAAAGAGCATTTTGGCAACACTACAAACGGCAATTCTAAAATAAGTATTGCGCATATGAAAGCTCCAGCTGGTTGGAGCGAGCCTTTTCAAACACCAGAATTTGATGAATACACATTTATAATACGCGGCAAAAAACAATTTATAATTGAAGGCGAACAAATTGTTTTAGAAGCTGGCCAATCTATTAAAATAGAAAAAAATACAAGAGTACAATATTCAAATCCGTTTACAGAAGTATGCGAATACATAGCAATATGTACCCCTGCATTTTCTATAAATTTAGTAAACAGAGAAGATATAGATGAATAAATACCTACCAAAAATTTTAGGATTCTTTATAAACTGTATTAGTTATTTTTCATCAAAATACGCCGCTAAATTAGCTATTAAATTATTCTCTACGCCGCGTAAAGGCAAAACAACTACAACAGAATTAGAGTATTTAAAAACCGCCTCGCAAGACTATATTAAGTTTGAAAACACATTAATACAAACCTATTATTGGAAAGGCGAAAAAGAAACCATTTTACTAGCCCACGGCTGGGAAAGCAATGCGTATAGGTGGAAAGATTTAATTGAAGAATTAAAAAATAAAAATTACAATATTGTAGCCCTTGATGCGCCGGCACACGGAAAATCTGGCGGAAAAACATTTAATGCTTTAATATATTCTGAATGTATAAACCTTGTTGTAAAAAAATTTAACGTACACACCATAATTGGGCACTCGGTTGGCGGAATGGCTACTGTTTTTTTTCAGCATAAATACCAATTAAAATCTATTAAAAAACTAGTTTTATTAGGTTCGCCCGCCAATTTTATTGGAGTTTTTAACCGTTATGAAAACATGATGGGCTATAACAAACGGGTTTCAGAAGCATTAAAAAATTACATATTAAAACACTTTAATCAATTACCAGAATATTTTTCTCCAGCCAACTTTTCTAAAACCATTACTGCCAAAGGTCTTGTAATTCACGATACAAAAGATAAAATTATTCCTTACAACGATGGCTTAATGTTTAAACAAAATTATAACAACTCTAGTTTTATAACCACAAATGGTTTTGGACACGGGCTTAAGTCTGCACCTGTATATCAACACATTTTAAACTTTTTAAACGCTTAAGATTATTGTATTTTTGAAGCATGGCAGAAATTATATTAAAACGCATCAATAAATTTTTAAGCGAAGTTGGATATTGCTCTCGAAGAGAAGCCGATAAGCTTATAAACGCTGGTAGAGTTACTATAAATGGTAAAGTACCAGAAATGGGTACCAAAATTGCGCCAAATGATGTTGTTGCAGTTGATGGTGAAGAAATAAAAAATACAAAAACCGCATTTGTTTATTTAGCATTTAACAAACCTGTAGGTATTGTTTGTACAACCGATACTACGGTAGAAAAAGATAATATTATAGATTTTATAAACTACCCAAAACGTATTTTCCCTATTGGCAGATTAGATAAACCAAGCGAAGGTTTAATTCTTTTAACTGATGATGGTGATATTGTAAATAAAATTTTGCGTGCCAGCAATAATCATGAAAAAGAATATATAGTAACTGTAGACAAGCCCATTTCTCAAACATTTATAGAGCGCATGTCTGGAGGAATTCCGTTAGCCGAGCTTAATAAAACCACAAATAAATGCAAAGTACAAAAGCTAAGCACTTATACTTTTAAAATTATTTTAACCCAAGGTTTAAACAGGCAAATTCGCCGTATGTGCGATTATTTAAACTACGAAGTAAAAACCTTAAAACGTGTTAGAATAATGAATATTAAGTTAGACACCCCAATTGGTGAGTATCGAGAATTAACCAAAGAAGAGTTTAACAACTTAACCAAATTACTAGAAAATTCAACTAAAGCATTTGTTTCTAATAAACAAAAAAAATAATGGTATACGCTTGTTGGCAGTAATTAGAACAAATAACCTAATGAAAATGAATAATTGGCAATTAATAATTATAATCGGATTGGTAACAATTCTTGTCGCTTTATGCATTTGGTTTCTTTTTGAAAATCAAGGAAACGAAAAGGTTATCGAATTAAGCTTTAAATCTCTTTTAGTACCAGTCGTTATAGCTTTTGGGCTATTTCTTTTTGAGTTATTCAAACCACTTGAAATTAAAAAAGACAAAATGGTGTTTAGCATTACAGAAGACCCGTTTATATTGAATAGATTAGTAACTCATCACGAAGGAACTTCTGAACTAGTAAATCGTGGCACAATGGAAACAACTGTTTTCTATGCACATAACAAAGACAGCTTACCACTCACATCTGATAAAAACAAAATAGAAATTGCAGAGATTATTTTACTTCATTTAATTAACAAGAGATATTCACAACATTGGCAAGTTGACTATGAAGAAAGTGAGCCTTTCTTTGATATGACTTCATCCGTTACTTCTCGAAAAAATGATGCTGACAATGATATAACTATTATGGATGAAAAAACTTTACACAGTATTTATCCAGAAAACCATTTAATTCAAAAAATCAATTCTGAAATAAAATTTGTCTTACCAAGCAAAACAAAATATAGTGTATTGGGTAATGAAAACAAAAGGACTATTCTAATTAAAAACAAATACATTTCAACTAATATATCAATTGAAAGCATTGGACCAGGAACTCTACCACATAATACTGGTAAAACTGCGTCATTAATTAGAAAAAAATTAAGTCTGCCATTAGATGACAGTTATAGACTAAATTTTTATGGATATGTTTTAAAAATGGAAATACGCCCAAAACGACTTCTTAAATGGAATCTAAATACAATTGAACAAACAGAATGGTTAACTGAATTATTTGAATACTTAAGAAATTCTTATAGTTGGGAAAGCATATTAAATCAATTAGAAGAAAACAACTACAGCTAACAAAACCTTATAATTTTTGTTTAACAACAATAATTTAAAGTTGCTAAATCACAGAAAAGCACCAGAAAACAATAAATTGTCTGAAAACTAACAGAAGTGAAAAATTTAAACCCAAAAGAAAATTTAAAAAATCTCGGTCTTAAACTTCCTAAAATCTCAGCACCAGGTGGAAATTACGTTTCGGTAAATGTGCGAGATAACATTGCTTATATTGCTATTCAATTTCCTATTTTAAATGAAAAATACCTTTATCAAGGGCGTTTAGGAAATGAAATTACAACAGAACAAGGCTACAAAGCAATGCAATTGTGTGCTTTGAATGTTTTGGCCCAAATAGAAAATAAAATAGGATTTAACAACGTTATCGGACTTAATCATATTGATGCATATTTTCAATCAGGAATTGACTGGGACGACTCGCCAATTGTAGTAAATGGAGCTTCAGACTTGTTTGTAAACGCATTAGAAGAAAAGGGCAAACATTCAAGAGCTATTTTCGGTGTTGAAAAACTACCTCGAAACTTTAGTGTTGGATTAACTGCAACATTTACAATAAAAAAAGATTAAAAACGACTCACTAAAACGAGTATAATTCATTGTTAGTTAGAACATATAACCAAAAAAAATTAAAAATTGAAAATAATTGGAACTACTGAAATATCATATGAGATAGAACAAATTCTAAATAATGCTGAAAAACATCTTATTTTAGTTACACCATACTTAAAATTAAATCAAAGACTAAAAGTTAGATTATCGGATGCTTTTAAGAGAGTGGAAAACGTATATTTTTTACATCGTGAAAAAGAATTGAATTTCAACGAATCAAAATGGTTAAAATCTTTTAAAAATGTAAATATTTTTTCAATTAGAAATTTGCATTCTAAAATATATATAAACGATAAAATTGCATTAATTTCATCAATGAACCTTTATGAATACTCACAAATTAACAATCACGAAATTGGAGTGAAGCTAGACTATCTTAATGACAATGAAAATTATAAAGATACATTAAACGAAGTTAGAATCATTTTAGAATCAGAACATTCAAATCATAATTTTCAAGACATTATCGACAGTACAGAAGATTACTCTATGAGACGGTTATTCTTTAATTTAAATAAAAAATACTCTTTTAAAAACTATAGTAGTGGTTCACAGTACTTATATGAATTCATCTCTAACAAGGCAAGAGAAATAGTAGACTTCGAAAAAGATGAATTATATCAAGACGGAACAGCAATTTTAAGAGCAACAGAACTTGGAAAAGCACGATATCAAAAATTAGAGAAAGAATTAAAGAAATTATCGAACTAAAAACAATACTCACAACAACTCATATAATTCATTGCTTGGTTCTGGTCTACTCGAAAATTCCTCTATAAATAATAGTTGATGTTAGACGCTATTAAACCATACACAAAACCACTTCACGTTTCATTCTTATAAAACAAATATATCCAAATAGATCTTGACAGTTTAAAATTAATAGTGCTTAATAAAAATGCTATTACAACTATAATGGCAAAAACTCTTAAAGGCGATAAATCAATAAAATACCAAAACACCATAAGACTTGCTATCATTTGTGCAGCTGCTAGCGCGTAACTTACAAACATAGCACCAAAAAAGAAACCTGTTTCTCTCTCAAATTTATAATTACAAACAAGGCATGTATTATGCATTTTAGGAATATTAAACAGCAAAATATTCCCCTTATTACTAAACATATGTCCTTTTTTACAATTGGGACACTTACAATTTAAAGCATCTAAAAATGTACTCATAATACTAATTTATTATACTGCAAAATTATAACCTAAAGCATATATATTCTTATAATATACACACTATTTTTTGTACTTTTAGGACATCTTTTATGAAAATACCCGTTTTAAATATCAATCAATTTAAAGAGTCAACACACCTTAGTGGCGTGTATATAAACGCTTTTTCAAACCACATTCAACGCAACAAAAGTTTAATAAACAAACCCCATAGTCATAATTTCTATCTATGTGTGCTCTTTACTAAAGGCACAGGTACGCACGAAATCGATTTTAATCAATACACAATAAGTCCTGGCAAGGTATTCTTTTTAAAACCAGGTCAAACTCATTTTTGGAAATTCGAAACCCAGCCCGAAGGATTTATATTTTTTCATTCGCAAGCGTTTTATGAACTTAATTTTTTAAGCCATACTCTACAGGCATTTCCTTTTTTTTACTCGTACCAAAACCCTCCAGTACTAGAATTAAATTCTAGTCAATTTGATATATTAAGTATTAAATTTCAAGAAGTTTATACAGAATATTTACAATCCAATATTTTAAGAGAACTTAAAATAGTAAATTCCTTAAATAGTATTTATATAGAATTAACAAGAGCTTATACAGCTAATATTAATTTAGAAAAACTTTATACTTCAAATTACACTAATATACTTGAAACCCTAGAGCATTTAATAAACACCCATTTCTATAAAGAAAAACTACCAAAATTTTATGCCCATAAATTAAACATAACTACCAAACACCTTAACAGAGTGGTACAAAAAACATTAAATAAAACAACAAGCCAATTAATTGCCGAAAGGTTAATACTAGAAGCAAAACGGTTAATTGTACACTCTAAAGATAATTTAGCCAATATTGCATATACGCTCGAATTCTCGGACTATGCATATTTCTCAAAGTTTTTTAAATCTAAAACAGGCGTTACCCCTTTAGATTTTAGAAGAAAATATTTTTAATTACATTTTACTAATATAAAAAACGACAACTTAATTTACACTATAAAATTAATAAATTACGTTTTATTTATTTTCTTACAAAAATTACATTTCATCGAAAAATTAAGCTTTTAATCTATTTTATTTAAATTTATTAATACATTTGTAATAACCAAACCACCTACTTATGTTTTATTTTCTTAAAAAAAGGCAATATGCCTACTACTTTATTTGCGCTATATTTTTATGCATTTCATGCGAAAATAATATAGAACTAACAGATTCTAGTATTAACAAAAGCTATAAAATTCCAGAATATACTCATGTATATAACGATTCTATACTTCAACAAATATTAAATGAGGAACTTAATTTTATAAACAATAAACCTAAAGGCTTTACAGCAAAAGCAAATCAAGGTATGACAATAAATAAATCTAACCCCAAAAAAGTATATGTACACTATATGCCTTGGTTTCAGTCTAAACCTTACGATGGTTATTGGGGTCAACATTGGACCATGACAAATAAAAACCCAGATATTATAGATGAAAACGGACAAAATGAAATAGCTTCTTACTACAACCCATTAATAGGGCCTTATTCCTCATCTGATCCCGACTTACAAGAATACCACTTTTTATTAATGAAATTAGCTGGCATTGATGGTGTAATATTTGATTGGTATGGCAGCAGAAACATCCATGATTATGGACTAATAAAAAACGCTACTGAAACTTTTATTCCTAAACTAGCCAATATAGATTTAGATTTTTCGATTATGTACGAAGATAGAGTGGCTTTTATGGAAACCAACAATACCAACAACAATCCTGTTTTAAGAGCACAAGAAGATTTTAACTACATTAAAAATGTATATTTTGAAAGTTCTAATTACTTAGAATTTAATGGTTCAAAATTTATATCCATTTTCGGGCCCCACCATCTAACAAATGAAAACGATTGGAATACCATTTATAATGTTTTTACTGAAGAACAACCTACCTTAATCTCGTTATGGGGGCTTAGTAACAACCTAGGTAACCTTTTTTCTGGCGAGTTTTTATGGGTAGCACCAGACCACCTAGCTGCGCAAGACTATTATTATGCCACCTATGCCAATGGCAATTCAATAACAATAGGCTCTACATACCCAGGTTTTAAAAGTTTTTATACTGAAGGCGGTTGGGGTAATGGAGCTAACGAATGGGTTTTACCAAATAACGACGGATTAACTTTTATTGAATCGTTAAACAATTCGAGTTTTGAAAGTGCCGATTTTATACAAATAGTAACTTGGAATGATTTTGGCGAAGGCACCATCATTGAACCAACCACACAATTTGGCTTTACTTATTTAACCATGTTACAAGAATATACCGGTTCTGCACACTCTGAAGACGATTTAATAACCGCAACAAGACTATACCAATTAAGAAAAGAATATGCTAACAACGCTACCATACAACAGTTATTAGATAATAGTTATGTGTATATGAAACAATTAAAAATAAAACGCGTAAACCAAATTTTACAAGCTATTGAAAGGTTTAATAACGCTATTTAAACTTTTTTTTAGTAAGATAAAATGGTAAATAAATAAGTAAAAATAGCGGTATAATTATTATTTGTACCACAATAATATACCACGGCCAATCGCCAAAATAATCCAATACCGATGCCGATTCTGGTTTTTTATTAAGGTAAAAATAATTCGCTTTTAAAAGCATATTAATAATTACAATAACTACAACATAAACCTGCAATGCAAAACATGACTTAAATACACTTTTAAGCTTAGGTCGCATTTTAAATACAAAAGTGGCATAAAAAATAATGATTAAAAGCCCTAAATGCACAACCCAATATCTAAAATAATCGAAGCTTGGGTAACCAAATTCTATATCGGGTGTTATTACTCCTTGTAAGGTGCCTCCTATTATCCAGAAAAGTAAAATTTCGTACATCCAAAACTTTCTGTAGTAGGTAAAAACAGGAATAATTAAGCCCATTAAGCTGCATAAATACAAAGGCAAATCTGTAGAAACCAAATAATTACCTATACTAATTTTGTGCAAATGGAATACTAATACTGTAAGACTTACTAAACAAGCAAAAACATGAAGTACTTTTTGTTGTTTGTTTTTTTTTAATTTACGTTTTGCGTAATTGATAAATAAAACACAAAATAAAAGTGAAACTACTATTGGAAAAATATGCTGAAAACTACCAATAGTAACTCTTGTTAACAAAAAAATTGCATTAAAAATTAAAAAACTCATAATGCAATTTAATTAAAGTTAAATACTTTTTTACGTTAATTATGCCTTTCTCTAGCTAACAACGTATTTTTAAGCAACATGGCAATAGTCATTGGGCCAACGCCGCCAGGAACGGGTGTAATGTAACTTGCTTTTTTGCTTACACTCTCAAAATGCACATCGCCAGCAAGCCTGTAACCATTCTTTTTTGTAGCATCTGGCACTCTTGTAATACCAACATCAATAATTACAACATTTTCTTTAACCATATCGCCAGTTAAAAACTCTGAAATACCAATAGCTGCTACAATAATATCTGCATCTTTAGTAATTTCTTCTAAGTTTTTAGATCGGCTATGGACTACGGTTACTGTAGCATCGCCAGCTTTGCGTTTTTGGCTCATTAAAATACTCATTGGTCTGCCAACAATATGGCTTCTTCCTAAAACCACTACATTTTTTCCCGATGTTTCTATTTGGTATCTTTCTAACAGCTCCATAATGCCATAAGGTGTTGCTGGCAAAAATGTTGGTAAATCTAAAGCCATTCGCCCTACATTTACAGGATGAAACCCGTCTACATCTTTATCTGGATCGATTGCCATTAATACTTTTTGCTCATCTATTTGATCTGGTAGTGGCAATTGTACAATAAAACCATCAATATCGTTATTAGTATTTAGTTCGTTTATTTTTCCAAGTAACTCTTCTTCAGAAGTATAGTCTGGTAATTCTATAAGTGTAGAGTTAAAACCTATTTTTTCGCAGGCTTTTACTTTAGCATTAACATAGGTCATACTGGCACCATCGTTACCTACTAAAATAGCAGCAAGATGCGGTACTTTTTCTCCTTTAGAAATCATAGAAGTTACATGTTCTGCAATTTCATTTTTTATGTCGTTACTTACTTTCTTTCCGTCTAATATTGTCATGTTTTGAAGGGTGTTAACTATCGGGCTTGCCTTTAGTAACTCAAATTTATTGTTTATAGCTTTGTATTAGATTAGCGCATATTCTTCATCATCTGCATCATCTTTTTACCGCCACCGCCTTGCATCATCTTCATCATTTTGCTCATTTGGTTAAATTGTTTTAAAAGTTGATTTACTTCTTGTACCGAAGTACCTGAACCTTTTGCAACTCGCTTTTTTCTGCTGGCGTTTAATACAGATGGATTGGTGCGTTCTTTTGGTGTCATTGAGTGTATTATGGCTTCAATGCCTTTAAAAGCATCATCATCAATATCTACATCTTTTAACATTTTACCAGCTCCAGGAATCATACCCATAAGGTCTTTCATGTTTCCCATTTTTTTAATTTGTTGAATTTGTTTTAAGAAATCATCAAATCCAAACTGGTTTTTGGCTATTTTCTTTTGAAGCTTTCGTGCTTCTTGCTCATCAAATTGTTCTTGTGCTCTTTCTACTAAAGATACAACATCTCCCATGCCTAGAATACGGTCTGCCATACGTGATGGGTAAAACACATCTATAGCTTCCATTTTCTCGCCGGTTCCTATAAATTTAATAGGCTTATTTACTACCGATTTTATTGATATGGCTGCACCTCCACGCGTATCTCCATCTAATTTGGTAAGGATAACCCCATCGAAATTTAATACATCGTTAAAGGCTTTTGCTGTATTTACAGCATCTTGCCCTGTCATAGAATCTACAACAAATAGGGTTTCTTGTGGGTTTATGGCTTTATGGATGTTTGATATTTCGGTCATCATGGCCTCATCGACAGCTAAACGACCTGCGGTATCTATAATAACCACATTATGCCCATTTGCTTTTGCATGTGCTATGGCTGCTTGCGATATGGCTACTGGATCGTTATTGCCTTTATCGCTAAAAACCTCAACGCCTATTTGCTTTCCTACAACATGTAATTGATCTATTGCGGCTGGACGATATACATCGCAGGCTACTAATAATGGTTTTTTTGTTTTTTTGTTTTTAAGGTAGTTAGCTAATTTACCTGAGAAGGTGGTTTTACCAGAACCTTGCAAACCAGACATTAATATAATACTTGGCTTTCCTGATAGGTTAATGCCTTCGGCATCGCCACCCATAAGTTGGGTTAACTCGTCTTTTACAATTTTAACCATTAATTGCCCTGGTTGTAACGTGGTTAATACGTTTTGCCCAAGGGCTTTTTCTTTTACGCTATTGGTAAATTGTTTGGCTATTTTAAAGTTTACATCGGCATCTAGTAATGCTCGACGAACTTCTTTTAATGTTTCGGCTACATTTACTTCGGTGATGCTTCCGTGCCCTTTTAAAACGTGTAAGGCTTTATCTAACTTATCGCTTAAATTATTAAACATAGTGTTTTGTGTATTCTGCTAGCATTCTAGTGTTGTAGTTTGCTATTTATAATTGCAATTAAAGATGCAAAAATAACTAATTATTTTGTTTTTTCGGGCTTGATTTTGCCTTTAACTTTAACAAGTTTACTTGCTTTTGGCAGATTTATTACTGGTTTGTGCAAACTTACCCGAGTTAGGGATTGAACGGCCTGTTTGAGCTCCCGACATGGGAGGAGCGAGTAGTGAAAGCCCGACCCTTGTGGTAACTCTATAATGATTTATAAAAAAAGGCTGCCAATGGGGAATGACAGCCTTAAAAATGAAACTTTGTTAAGTTACTTAACCAACCGAAAATAAGTTTCGTTTTTTACCAAACATGTTTGTTTATATGCGTTTTTCTAGTACTAGAATACGTTCTATTGTTCCGCTTGCGCTTAGGTCTTTTAGCTCGATTCTTTCTGTTGTTATTTCTAGTATTTTCCAGCGGTGGTTTAAATCGTTAAAGGGTGCATTGTCGCCAAAAAACAAGCCTAAATGTAAGCCTTCGTTTCTGTATGCTAACCAAGAGCCATTAAAAATACCGTCGTTAGGGTCTGTTACTTTTATGTTTCCGGTTTCCATAAAGTTTAGGGTGTACATGTAGAATTCTTCTGGTTTATTTTCGCCATCGATATGGTAGGCTGCGACTTCCCACTCGCCAGAAATTAGTACGTTATCTATGTATTCTAGATCGTCATCTTCATCTGGGCAATGTCTCATTAAAACCATTTGGTTGTTTATGTTTTCTAGTTTTATTAAGTTTTCTTGTAGCAAGGTTATTATCCAGACAAGTTTTAATTCTGGTCGGTCTTCTAATTCTATTTGTAATGCAAAGCCTGCATCTTTTTCGCTTATTTGATAGCTGCCTTGTATGAAATTGCCGTTTATTCTTATTTTTACAATATTATCGTCGTAAAATTTTAGTGGTGTGCCTATGTAATTTTTTTCGGTATCGACTCCCTCAATGTTTAAACGCGCTATTCGCCATAAACATTCTTGTAAATAGTCTTTAATTCGTTCTTTTGTAATGTCTATAACAACATCGCAGTTTTTCTTCATAATAACTCTGTTACCTCCTACTTCGAAAAGTTTTATTTTTCCGTACTCGATATCGTAAACTACCCATTCTAGATTAAAATCTACTAAGGTATCGAACTCTAACTTTAAAAGCGCGCCTCTATCGGTTACTCGAGTGTTCCATGTTCCTGTTAACACATTGCCGCCTCTAGCTCGCATAACAACTACGCCGTCTTCTTTAAAATTTAATGCGTATTCTTTATAGGTTTCGGTTTTATTTATATCGTTTCTTTTAAACTCGTAAACTACCCATGGGCAAATTTGCAAGTATTCGTCTAAGTGTTCTTTTGTAAAATCGTCGTCGCCATAATCGTTATCATCATCTTCGTCGCAAATGTTTTTTGCTTCTTTAATTGTTTTTGCAAGTTCTTCATTATTGTTAACTTGTAGTGTTGTTCCGTCTGCATACTCTAAAGTTATTGGAAAGTTAAGACTTGCTATAACTTCGGCATTTTTTACGCGTTTTAAAAACCGATATAATTGCCTGTCGTTTTCTATGGTTACAACATCAATAATTTGAAAATCGGTATTAAAAACCGAAAATGATATTGGGTATTGAAAATCGATGCATTCTATATCGTCATCCTCTTCGTTTTCTTCTTTACAATCTTCAATTAAAGCTTCTAATTCGTCTTGATTGTTAAGTACAATTTCTTCGTGGTCTGAAAGAATTATGGTTATTGGGAAAATAATATCTAGTTCGTCTTCATCATCATCAAATTCATTAAAAATGGCTTCGATTACTTTAAAGTCTTCTTCTGAATCTATAATAATTTGAAGACCATTAATTTCGACCGTTACTGGTAATTTTACAGCTGTGCAACTTGCATGGTCTATAATGTTATCTGCAGAACCGTCCATGATAGAGGTAGAGAACATTAAATTTGTTAGTTCAGATTCGGCTGTTAAAGCTTCTTTTTCTTCTGGTTGAGTAATTTCGGTTACTTCGTCTTGACAAGAAACAAAAAGTAAAAGGGCAAAAAAAGGTATTAGCAATACTGTTTTCATATTAATTTTCATGGTCATTGATTTTGGGTTAAACATAGCTTTTGATTATAAAACAAGATAACTTTAAAAATTCCTACCCTCATATTTTAAAAAACTTAAAAAAAGTAAAAACTAAATTTTAAAAAAAGGCTATTTTAGTAGCAAGAATCGAATATTGCTATGAAGAAAAAATTACATGAAAACATTTGTGAAGAACATTTATTTTCATCCATCTTCAATAAACACGCTAAAGATTTACATAGCTTTTTATACTATAAATTTGGCGATTTATTAAACCCTAAAGATAAAGTACAAGAGGCTTTTATTAAGTTATGGGAAAACTGCTCTAAAATTGCGCCTAATAAGGCAAAAAGCTTTGTGTTTACTACCGCAAACAACTTAATGTTAAATGAAGCTGCACACCAAAAAGTAGTTTTAAAGCATAAGCAAACTAAGCCTAAAACTTTTACAAACGAAAACCCTGAATTTTTAATGCAAGAGGCCGAGTATAATAATAAATTACAAAAAGCCCTTTCTAATTTAACCCATGCACAACGTGAAGCTTTTATGATGAATAGGGTTGAGGGTAAACGCTTTAAAGAAATTGCAGAAATTTTAGATATTTCTACAAAAGCGGTTGAAAAAAGAATTTATGGTGCTTTAATTAAATTAAGAAAAGAAATTAAAGAGTTGTAACTTTTTAAATTGAGCTTAAAAATTTCTTTTTAAAGGGTAGGAAAAAATTAAAGTTAACTGTTATATAGTTGAATAGAAATCATGAACAGAGAAGAACTCATATCAAAATGGTTAGATAACAACCTAAATGAACAAGAACTTAAGGCTTTTAAAAACCTTGATGACTATGATGATTTAGTAAAGTTAAACTCTAACTTACAAGCTTTTAAGGCAGATAATTACAATACATCTAAAGAACTTGAAAACGTATTATTGGCCATAAAAACGAAAAAGCAACCCCCTATTAAATGGTTAAAACCTCTTATACAAGTAGCTGCCTTACTAGCAGTATGTTTTAGTTTATATTATTATACAACTACTTTAAACACAACCATTACTACAGAGTTTGCACAAAAAACAACTATAGAGTTACCAGATGCCTCTAGTGTTTCGCTTAACGCAAAATCGTATTTAGTTTTTAATAAAAAAGATTGGAAACATGATCGTGAAGTAAAACTTGAAGGCGAAGCTTTTTTTAAAGTTGCTAAAGGCTCTGCTTTTAAAGTAAAAACAACATTAGGAACTGTTATGGTTTACGGTACTCAATTTAATGTAAAACAAAGGGACAATTATTTTGAGGTTATTTGCTACGAAGGATTAGTTGGTGTTACTTACAACGCTAAAGAAACAAAATTAAAACCGGGAAACCGTTTTTTAATTATTGATGGAAAAGTAATTGCTAAAGAAAAAGAAAACCGCACCATGCCTTCGTGGTTAAATAACGCAAGTACATTTACAAGCTTACCTTACAAAACTGTTATTGCAGAGTTTGAAAGACAATACCATGTAAACATAACTTTGCTTAACATAGATTCTGAGCAATTATTTACAGGTAGTTTTGCTCATGATAATATAGATATGGCTCTAAAATCAATTACATTGCCTTTACATGCAACGTATAGCAAATCAAATAATACGATTATATTAAAAGGTGAATAGAAATTTTATTTTTTCTATTGTTTTATCTGTATTTTTTTTGAATGCTGTTTCTTTAAAAGCGCAAACCGTTCAAAAAGAAAAGCAACCGCTTGTTTCCATTTTAAAAGCACTTTCTGTAACCTACAACATTAGCTTTTCTTATACTGATAAAACTATTAAAGACAAAACAGCTAATACTCCAAATAAAAACTTATCGATAAAAGCACTTTTAGAATTTCTTAAAAACGAAACATTATTAGATTTTGAATTACTAGATAATCGTTTTGTTGTTATAAGATCTAAGAAAAAAACACAAAATGAATTTAAAATACAAAACCTTAACGAGGTTATTGTAAATAATTATTTAACTACAGGTATTACCAAATTAAACGATGGAGCAATAACTATTAGGCCTGAAGCTTTTGGCATATTACCAGGCCTTATTGAACCCGATGTTTTACAAACCATACAAGCTATACCTGGTATACAAAGTACAGACGAAACCGTATCGAATATAAATGTACGTGGTGGCACTCACGATCAAAACCTACTACTTTGGGATGGCATAAAAATGTATCAATCTGGTCATTTTTTCGGGTTAATTTCTGCGTTTAACCCCTATACAACCAAACAGATTAAAGTTTATAAAAATGGTACTAGCGCAAAATATGGCGATGGTATTTCTAGCGTTATAGATATGCGATTACCAAATGATATTGATAATAAGTTTAAAGCAGGATTAGGTTTCAATTTAATTAATGCCGATGGTTATATAAAAGTGCCTTTATCAAAAAAAATAGAGTTACAATTATCTACTCGTCGCTCTATAACAGATTTAATAAACACCTCGACTTACGATCAATATTTTAAGCGTATTTTTCAAGATTCAGATTTCTCAAAAGGGAAAAGCAACAACAATTCTATAACACAAAATGAGTCTTTCTATTTTTATGATATTGCCGTAAAATTTTTATATGATATTTCAAAAAAAGACAAGCTTCGTTTTCATTTTTTAAACGTAAACAATCGTTTAAATTACGAAGAACAATCTACAATAAACGACGTTGATGAAGCTTTAAACAGCAAATTGTCTCAACAAAATTTAGCTTTTGGAGTTACTTACGTCAGAGACTGGAATGAGAAACTATCAACCACAGCGCAAATTTATGTTACAAACTACGATTTGGATGCAACAAATTTTGATGTCTTAAACAACCAACGTTTAATTCAAGAAAATGAAGTGTTTGATGGTTCTGTAAAATTAAATGTTAACTATCAAGCAACTAATCAATTTAAAATAAACACAGGCTATCAATTTACAGAAGTTGGCATTAGTAATTTAGAAGATGTAAATAATCCTGTTTTTAGAAGTTTTGTTAAAAATGTAATAAGAAGTCATGCTGCTTATGCCGAAACTGGGTTTCTTTCTAACAATGCTAAAACTAAACTTACTATTGGCGGACGTTTAAACTTTATTGAAAAATTTAATATGCTTTTCGCAGAACCCAGATTAAGTTTTTCTCAGCGTTTTTTAAACCATTTTAGGTTTGAAGTTTTAGGCGAATTTAAAAGCCAGACAACTACACAAATTATAGATTTACAAAACGACTTTTTAGGTATTGAAAAACGACGTTGGGTACTTTCAAATAACAACAAAGAGGTTATTATTAATGATAATCAAGTTATTCACCCAATTCCTGTTTTAAAAAGCAAACAATTTTCTGCAGGTTTACATTTTAACAAAAATAAACTCTTAATAAGTGCAGAAACCTACATAAAAAAAGTTGATGGTATTACAACAAGAAGTCAAGGTTTTCAAAACCAATACCTGTTTATTAATAGTACTGGAAGTTACAACATTAAGGGCGTAGATGTACTTATAAACAAACAATTTAACAAAATTATTAGTGGTTGGCTATCTTATTCGTATAGCAAAAACAATTATATATTTAATCATTTAAATGAAGGCAAAAAGTTTCCTAATAACGCAGATATAACCCATGCCTTTACCTTTGCTGGAACATACACTAATAACAACATAAAATTTGCTTCAGGGCTAAATTGGCATACCGGAATACCACATACCCAGCCTGCTAACAACACTAATCCTGAGGACCATTTAATAGTTTACGCTTCGCCAAATAGCACTCGTTTAAACAATTATTTACGTGTAGATTGCTCTGCAACTTATGCGTTTAATCTTTCTAATACGGCAAAAGCTACTATTGGTGCTTCTATTTGGAATCTTTTAAATAAGAAAAACACAATTAATAAATACTACATTTTAGATGAAAACAATAACGTTAACCCCGTTGAAAATATCTCTTTAGGAATTACACCAAACATTAGCTTTAGAGTGCATTTTTAAAAAATATTTATATTTGTAACATGTTAAATACTAACAAAATAAAGCTTTACTTAAGTAGCCTTATTCTACTTATTACTCTTAGCTCTTTTTCTGGGCATGTTAATGCACCTACGGGAATTGAAAAACCACAAACCGAAATTCTTGCAAGTAACAATTCTATTTATAATACTGTTACTAAAAATTACTATTTAACCAAATTACCATTAAAAGTTAGCTTAAAATATTTTATTAAATTCAACTTTAAGGCTCTTTTAAACAATAAACTTAGTAATGTATCTAATGCCTTAAAATCTCAAAAGGTAATATTATTACAATTTTTAAACCACCTAGTTTTAGAGCAAAATCTTATGGTGCAAATTAAAACCGTTTGCTACCAAAAATAACTTCATAGAGTCATTTTCACTTGCTATTAAATAGCAATTTTCACTACATATTTAACCATTTAACATCAAGATTCTGGTGTTAAACGCATTACCTTATAATGAAGTCCTTTAAAAAAAACTTAGGCTTTTTTGCCTTATTATTAATGCTAGGCTTAGCTGCTGTATTACCTATACCTATTATCTTTTACCGAAAAGATAATATGCCCAAATTTAAAACTGAACAAATTGATAAAAAACAAGAAGACCAAGATAAAAGTGATACAAAAGTCATTTTTTAATGGTTGATTTTGTAAATAATTTCAGCTACCTTCGTTTAACGTTTAATATAAAACATTAACGATTTTATATTAACGGACAATTGGCAACAAGCTGAAAAATAAGAACTATGAAACAATTATTACTTTCGATTTCAATTATTTGTTCAATAAACTGTTTTGCACAAGAACCAAATCCCGACTTATTTCAAACTTGGTATTTATATTCTGTTATGGCTAGCGATGGAAGCCCAGGACCTTATATAGTTTCAGAAATTGAACCTACTATAACGCCTTCCCTAACTATTATGGAAGATTTAACTTTTAATGGAATAGGAGCTTGTAACACATTTAATGGAACTTTCAATTTACCATTTTCTAATGTTTTAGAAACAGACCAATTTTCAAACACAACTGATGACTGCGGAGTTGAAATCCATAATAATTTTGAAAACGAATACTTTAACTTTATACTATTGGCTGCTGGATATTCGATATATTCAGTAGATAATGGTATGGTTTTAGACATTTACACGCCTGTTTTCGGAGGAGCAGTTTTTAAAAATTTCCCACTAAACACAACAAAATTTGAATTACCTCAAATTGACATTTACCCCAACCCAACGAGTTCTTTAATTTATTTAAAATCCCAAAATAGTCCTATTATAAAAATAGAAATATTTAATTCATTAGGACAAAGTATTAAAACTATTGAAAACAAATTTGATACAATAGATATTACTGATTTATCTAATGGGTTTTACATAATGAAAATTGACTCGGAATTTGGAACTCTTAATAAAAGAATTATTAAAAAATAAAATTTTGATTTATAAAAAGCCAGTTGCCAACACCGTATATAATTTATTGCTAGTTCTAGCCTACTTACAAAAATCCTTACTGATTTTCTATTTGGCTTGATTTGCTAAATTAAGTGCGTTAAAAACGCAAAAACCATATACAAACACGTTAAACGAACACCAAAATTCTACATACGTTCAGGAACATCAACACCTAATAAACCAAAACTATTTTTAATTGTATTAGCTACCATATTTGATAGTTGTACTCTAAACACCTTTTCTGTTTCGTTATCGGCTCCTAGAATTGAAACGTTTTGATAAAACGAGTTAAACTCTTTAACCAAATCGTAAGTGTAATTAGCAATTAAGGCTGGGCTATGGTTATCGGCAGCATTTTGAATTATCTCTGGAAATAATTGAATTTGCTTAATGAGTTCTTTTTCTTTAGGGTGTAACGACGTTTCAACATCACTTATAACTACAGAATCGTCTAAATTAGCTTTTCTTAATATAGATTGAATTCTAGCGTAGGTGTATTGAATAAAAGGTCCAGTATTGCCTTGAAAATCGATAGACTCTTTGGGGTCAAACAAAATACGTTTTTTAGGGTCTACTTTTAAAATATAGTATTTCAAAGCTCCTAAGCCAATGGTTTTGTAGAGCGTTTTCTTTTCACTCGTTGAATACCCATCCAATTTACCAAGTTCTTCTGAAATCTCTTCAGCTGTGGCTGCCATATCCTCAATTAAATCATCTGCATCAACAACAGTGCCTTCTCTACTTTTCATTTTTCCGCTTGGTAAGTCTACCATACCATAACTTAAATGATATAAGTTTTTTGCCCACTCGAAACCTAATTTCTTTAAGATTAAAAACAGTACTTGAAAGTGATAATCTTGCTCATTACCTACAGTATAAACCATACCTCCAACATCTGGAAAATCTTTAATACGTTGTATAGCAGTTCCTATATCTTGGGTCATATAAACCGCAGTACCATCAGCACGTTGTACTATTTTTTTATCAAGCCCATTATCTGTTAAATCGCACCAAACCGAGCCGTCTTCTTCTTTATGAAATACACCCGATTTTAAACCTTCTGCTACAAACTCTTTTCCTAATAAATAAGTATTACTTTCGTAATATAACGTATCAAAATTTACACCTAAGTTTTGATATGTTTCGGCAAAACCATCATAAACCCAACCATTCATTTTTTTCCAGAGTGCAACTACTTCGTTATCTCCTGCTTCCCACTTTAAAAGCATTTTTTGGGCTTCTAATAATAGAGGTGCATTCTTTTTGGCTTCCTCCTCAGAACTCCCACTTGCTATTAAACTTTGGATTTCTTTTTTATATTCTTGATCAAACTTCACATAATAATTACCAACAAGTTTATCACCTTTTAAGCCTGTTGATTGTGGAGTTTCTCCGTTACCAAATTTCTCCCAAGCTATCATGCTTTTACAAATATGAATACCTCGATCGTTTATAATTTGAGTTTTATAAACCTTTTTTCCTGAAGCCTTTAAAATTTCGGCAACACTATACCCTAAAAGATTATTTCTTATATGCCCTAAATGCAACGGTTTATTAGTGTTTGGAGACGAATATTCTACCATAATGGCTTTATCTCCTTCCTTTGGAAAAACAAATCCGTATTTATTATTATGCTTTACAGTATTAAAAAAATTAATGTAATAACTATCATCAATTTCAATATTTAAAAAGCCTTTCACTACATTGTACGCTTTTACTGCGTTTACATTATCAACCAAATAACGCCCTATAGTTTCTCCTATTTTTACAGGATTACCTTTTATAAAACGTAACATAGGAAAAATAACTACAGTAATATCTCCAGCAAACTCTTTTCTAGTCGCTTGAAATTCTACAGTTTCTAAAGAAACATCAAAGTCTGATTTTATAGCTTGTTTTACGTATTTTGATAATGTGTCTTGAAGGCTCATTTTACTATTTTTTTAAGGCTGCAAAGATAGAATTTTAAATCTAAGTTTAACCTTTAATTTATTTTGAAATTATAAATATTATTTTTTTCTATAATCCTTTTACACACACAAATACACAAAATTTCTTACATTAAACAAGTTGTTTTTAATATAAATTTATGGTGCTGTATTTCATCGACAAAAGTGCTCTTTTTCTATGATTTTTACCGTTTATCTATTCGTCGATTTTTAGAGGTTTTTCTCGACATCCTTTTATCTAATTTTTTGGTATTAAAACCCAAAAATTAGATTTTAATTATCCTTTTTTCAACTTTTGTGTGGTAATGCTATTAATTCGATTTAATCGGATAAAAAATAAACCTAACAAAGAGTTGTAATTAAATAAAGCAATCTTATATTCCCTCAAAATCTAAGACCCCTTTTACCTTGCTTTATAACTAGTTGCGATTTAAATGTTAAAATGAGGAGAATAACAACTTTATTATTTATGTTATCTGTGTTTATTAGTTTTTCGCAAACTAATGATATAGATAGTCTTGCTTTAGAATTAGCATTTCAGGAGCAAGATTCTCTTAAAATAGACACTTCCTTAAAGCTTATTAAAGCACTTTATGATAATAATGATTACGAAAGGGCTATTAAATATATTATAGAAAGCGAAAAACTTTCTAATGCTATAAACTACAAAATAGCAATTGCAGAAATCACTTTTTATAAAGCTTTAATTTATGCTCAAAAAAACGATTATATTAATGCAATTAGCGGTTACGAAAAATCTAAAACACTTTTTAACTCACTAAAAGACACTTTAAGCATTGCTAAAGTTAATAACAGCATTGGCTTAATAGAAATAAAACGAGGTAATTACAACAAAGGGTTACAGTTTTCTTTAGCAGCAATACATGAGCTTGAAAAAAGAAATCTTACTAGCGAGCTTAATTTAGCTTATAGTAATTTAGCTAAAGCTTATTACAACATTAATTTATTTGAAAAGGCTATTACCTATTACGAGAAGGCTTTAAGCATCCAATTAAAACTTAAAGACACTAAAGCCATTAATGAATCGCACGGTAAACTAGCAGAATTATACTCTAATAAAAAGGAACACAGAAAAGCCATTGAATACTACGAAAAAGTTTTAGAAAATACCGCAACTAATAACGACTCTATTCGTGGAAAAATATTTCCAAAACTTGGTGGCGAGTATTTAAAATTTAATGATTACGACCGAGCTACAAAATATTTAGTACAAGGTTATAACATTAATATTCGTAGTAAAGATAAAACAGGTTTACTGCTAGCTTTAAATAATTTAGGCCATTTAAACTTACAACAAGGCCGATTAAAAATAGCTGAAAAACAACTTTTAGAAGCTGGAGAAATTGCAAAAACATTAAACAATAAAACAGAACTGCTAAAGCATTATAAACTAATGCGGGCTTTAGACTCTACAAACAAACGTTTTGATAGAGCATTTATTTGGCAACGCGAATATTACGAATTAAACAATAGCCTAAAAAAAAGCAGTATAAAGCTAAATAACCAAACCAAAAACACTTTAGAATTAGACCAAAATTTAGCTATAAACCAAATAGAAACAAATCAAGCTATAAACCAAATTACGCCTAGTAATAATATGGCTGAAACAAACAAAATTTCAAACAAGCACAAGCTTATTCTTTATGGTTTACTTGCCGCCCTAATTGTAGTTTCTGCGCTGTTAGTTTTAGTTTATTTAAAACGAAATAGCAATATTAAATACATGCAAAATCTTGAAGAAAAAAATATTAAGATTGAACTAGAAAACCAAACCTTTTTAGAACAAACCAAACACCTTGAAAGCGTAAATAATGTTAAAGACAAACTTTTCTCGATTGTTTCTCATGATTTAAAAGACTCGTTATCTTCCATTAATGGTTTTATTGATTTATTAAAAGACGGCTCTCTATCTAGAGAAGAGTTTGATAATTTAATACCAGAATTAAGCGAAAATGCTAATAATGCATCTTTACTACTTTTTAATCTGTTAAATTGGTCTAAATCTCAAATGCAATCTTTAGAACCTAAACCAAGTTTGTTTGATATTCAAGAGGTTTTTGAAACTAAGGTTAAGCTAATAGAACAACGCATGGAAAATAAAGGTATAGAACTTGTTGACCACTCGTTACGAGATTTTGCTTATGCAGATAGAAGTATGTTTGAAATAGTTATCCAAAACCTATTAGCAAACGCCCTTAAGTTTAGTGATAATGGAGATACCATTACCATTTCAAACCATATAAGCAATGGAAGTTGTATTATAAGTATTGCAGATACTGGTATAGGTATATCTAAAGAAAATATGAGTAAATTATTTAATAGTAGTTCGTTTACTACTATGGGAACAGATAATGAAAAAGGAACTGGTTTAGGGCTTTCTATTTGCAAAGAGCTAGTAGAACTAAACCATGGAAAAATTTGGGTAGAAAGCACTAAAGGTGTTGGTAGTACATTTTACGTACAGTTACCAAAATCTAGGCCATCATCTTAATTACTATTTGTTAACGTTATTTTACTTAATACTTACTTTTTAGGTAAAAACACTTCGGCCATCATACAACGTGCGCTTCCGCCACCACAAGTTTCTATCGTGTTTAAAGTACTAGATAATATTTTTGTGTGTTTTTCAATAATTTTAATTTGAGCTTCTGTTAGAATATTATATGCTGCTTGGCTCATAATTAAGTATCGCTCATCATTGATGCCTTTTACTTGTAGCATATTACCGGCAAAACTATTTACTTGCTCTTCTGTTATATCTATAATGGTTTTCCCATCTTCTTTAAGGTGTTTAATAACACTTTTGCGCTCTTTTTTATCGTCAATACTATTTAAACAAATAACTGCGAATGTTTCGCCTATACACATCATAACATTTGTATGATATATAGCTTTACGCTTTCCGTTTACTGTTTGGTAAGCATTAAATACTACTGGTGTATATTCAAAATCTTCACAAAACTCTATAAATAAATCTTCATCGGCACGAGGCGACAATGCGCAATATGCTTTTCGATTAACACGATCTAGTATAATACTTCCTGTGCCTTCTAAAAATACATGTTCATCTTCAGCACTAGTATAATCAACAATATTATTAATTACAAAACCTTGTTCTTCTAAGGTTTCTAGTATATCTTCTCTACGTTCTAAACGTCTATTTTCTGCAAACATAGGATATAAACCTACATCTCCATTTTCATGAAATGACACCCAATTATTAGGGAATATAGAATCGGGAGTGTCTTTTTCAATCCTGTCATTAACAACAACTACATTAACACCAATAGCCTTTAATTTAGTAACATAATTATCAAACTCTTGTTGTGCTTTTGTGTTAATAGTTTCTGGCAAAACACCATCAATTGATTCTTGATAATAGTTATTAACTGCGGTTTGTTCATTCATCCTAAAATTTACAGGACGAACCATTAAAATTGTATTTGTTGTTTGTTGCATTTTATTTTTAATCTCTAATTAATGGCATTGTTGTACATCTTAATAAACCTTCTTGCTTACCAATTTCAGCATAAGGTACTTCTTCTACAGTAAAACCTTGTTCACGCAGCCAAGTATTAAGCCTTGTGAAGTTTTGTTCTGAAATGATAACATTGTCTGAAATTGAAAATACATTGCTGCACATTTGGTACATTTCATCTTTAGTAATTTCAAAAACATTGTCTTTTCCGAAGAAATTAACCAACCAATTATAATCATCTTCTATTAAAAAACCATTTTTATGTATTATAGCTTTTCCTTTTCCTAAAGGGTTAAAGCAACAATCTAAATGTAAAGCATTTTCTTTAGGGTTGGTATTTGATTTTCTTAATTCGAAAGATTTTATTTTTTTATTAGGAAACAATGCTTTTATTGCTTTTACTGCATTGGTATTTGTTCTTGCTGTTATTATATCTGGATAATCTTGTCCAGAATATGTACCTATGAATATATAATCATTCCATGGCATAACGTCTCCGCCTTCTACATGGCAATCTTCTGGTAATACTATACGCTTTTCTTCTGCTATTTGATTCCAAATATAATCTATGGCTTGAAATTCGTCTTCTCTGTCTGGAAGTATGTTTGCTTTTATTATTATATCGTCAATTACAAAGGCTATATCTCTGGCAAATATTTGATTACAATCTTTAATAATTTCAGGTCTATAGACTTTAACATTATACTTTTTAAAAACTTTAGCTACAGCTTCCATTTCCTTAACCATATCGTTCTCTGTTGGGTAAGTTCCTGCTAGTATATGCTCTACACTTTTTGGGTCGTAACAATCTTCTATTTTGGGTATTGGGCCATTGCTTTGTGCTGTTCCGAGTATTACTGCTTGCAATCTATTTATTTCGTTATTAACCTTTAATTTTATCATACTTTCTATTTAAAGCACATTATCATATTATAAACTTCAAAACTAAGAATAATTAAAGACTTTTTACATTATTCTTAAAATAATGCTTAAAAAAAGAAAAAGCTTCATGAAAGTTTCATGAAGCTTATTAATAACATAAATAAATTGTTATTTATCTTTCAGAGATATCTTTAAAAAATCTTTCGTTTTCGCCAATATATAATTGTCTTGGGCGCCCAATTGGTTCCTTCTTTAAACGCATTTCTCGCCATTGTGCTATCCATCCTGGCAAACGACCTAAAGCAAACATTACTGTAAACATATCGGTTGGAATACCCATGGCTCTGTATATTATACCTGAATAAAAATCTACATTAGGGTATAGTTTTCTGTCTACAAAATATTTATCTTCTAAAGCTTCTTTCTCTAACCCTTTGGCTATATCTAAAATAGGATCTTCTACTCCTAAATCTCCTAGTACTTCATCTGCGGCTACTTTTATAATTTTTGCTCTAGGGTCGAAATTTTTATAAACACGATGCCCAAAGCCCATTAAACGGAAAGGATCGCTCTTATCTTTGGCTTTGGCCATATATTTTTTTGTATCGCCTCCATCTTCTTTAATGGCTTCCAACATTTCTAGTACAGCTTGATTAGCTCCTCCATGTAATGGCCCCCAAAGAGCAGAAATACCTGCTGATAGCGAAGCAAATAAACCTGCATGAGATGATCCTACAATTCTAACAGTTGATGTTGAACAATTTTGTTCGTGATCTGCATGTAAAATTAGTAACTTATCTAAAGCATTAACTAAAATTGGGTTTTGAGTATATGATTCTTCATGAGGTTGTTTAAACATCATTTTTAATACATTTTCTACGTAACTCAATGATGAATCTCCATAATATAATGGCAAACCTTTCTTTTTACGCATGGTCCATGCTACTAAAATTGGAAATTTACCTAAAATACGTACAACAGAGTTATACATATCTTCTTCAGAATCTACATTAACACTAGATGGATTAAATGCGGTTAATGCACTTGTTAATGAAGATAAAACTCCCATTGGGTGAGCTGCTTTTGGGAATGCGTCTAAAATCTTTTTTACATCATCATCAACTACAGAGTGTTTCTTGATATCTGAATGAAATTTTTCAAATTGTTCTGTAGTGGGTAATTCTCCAAAAATTAACAGATAAGCTACTTCTAAAAAATCGGCCTTTTCTGCCAATTCTTCTATTGAATATCCTCTATACCTTAAAATACCTTTTTCGCCATCTAAAAACGTAATTGCGCTTTCGCAAGAACCTGTGTTTTTATATCCTGGATCGAGAGTAGTAACTCCTTTTGTAACGCTTCTTAGCGCTTTAATATCCATTGCAACTTCATTTTCTGTTCCTGTAATTAGTGGGAATTCATGTTTTTCTCCGTTTATCTCTAGAATAGCTTTATCTGACATGTTTTTTCTATATAGTGTTATTTAGTTATGCGGGTCGCTAATTTACGAAATATCTCTTTATTTTTTTAAGATTATCTATAACGATTTCGTCGATTTAAGAAAAATTAAAATTGATGTATATAAAAAAAGCGATTATTAAAAAATAATCGCTTTTGCTATAGAAATTAAAATAATATTTATTTTATTTTAAATGCCTTTTCTTGAGGGAAATAAGCAACTTCTCCTAGTTCTTCTTCAATACGTAATAATTGATTGTATTTTGCCATACGATCGCTACGTGACGCTGAACCTGTTTTTATTTGTCCCGTATTTAATGCTACGGCAAGATCTGCAATAGTATTGTCTTCTGTTTCTCCTGAACGATGCGACATTACTGATGTATAACCAGCATTATGAGCCATATTTACAGCTGCAATAGTTTCTGTTAAAGTTCCTATTTGGTTTACTTTAATTAAAATTGAGTTGGCAATACCGTTTTCAATACCTCTAGACAGACGCTCTACATTAGTTACAAATAAATCGTCTCCAACTAATTGTACTTTATCTCCAATTAATTCGGTTAAATAACTCCATCCTTCCCAATCGTTTTCATCCATACCATCTTCAATAGATATGATAGGGTATTTAGACGTTAATTCTGCTAGGTATTCTGCTTGTTCTTTACTTGTTCTAACTACTCCTGAATCGCCTTCAAACTTTTTGTAATCATATTTACCATTTACAAAAAATTCTGCCGAAGCACAATCTAAAGCAATTTTTACCTCGTCGCCAAATTTATAACCTGCATTTTCAACAGCTTTAGCAATGGTATCTAGAGCATCTTCTGTACCACCTTCTAGGTTTGGTGCAAAACCGCCTTCGTCTCCTACAGCTGTACTAAGGTTTCTGTCGTGTAGTACTTTTTTAAGATTGTGAAATATTTCGGTTCCCATTTGCATAGCATGTGTAAAGGTTTTAGCTTTAACAGGCATAATCATAAATTCTTGAAATGCAATTGGAGCGTCGCTATGAGAACCTCCATTTATAATATTCATCATTGGCAAAGGAAGTGTGTTTGCCGAAACGCCACCTACGTAACGGTATAATGGCATACTCAATTCATTAGCCGCTGCTTTTGCCACCGCTAAAGACACACCTAATATGGCATTAGCTCCTAATTTTGATTTATTTGGGGTACCATCTAAATCAATCATTATTTTATCAATAAGGTTTTGTTCAAAAACCGAAACACCTAACAACTCTTCGGCTATAATTGTGTTTACATTTTCAACAGCTTTTAAAACAGCCTTACCCATATAAGTATTTCCACCATCACGTAATTCAACAGCTTCATGTTCTCCTGTTGATGCTCCCGACGGTACAGCAGCTCTACCTAATATATTATTTTCTGTTACTACATCTACTTCAACCGTTGGATTTCCTCTAGAATCTAGAATTTGTCTTGCGTGGATATTAATTATTATACTCATAATTGGTTTGTTTTTAATCTTTTAATTACTTCAAATTTACGTTTAAATCTTATTTATTTTTAGATGTTTTTAAAGAAATTAACGAAATTACTTCTACAACGTTTTAGTAAAAATAAACCTCGATAAAAATTTTATTTACCGAGGTGTTTACTTGACTTTATTTTTTTAAATTTTCTATGAATTGATCAAAAAGATATGATGAATCGTGTGGACCTGGACTAGCTTCTGGGTGATATTGTACTGAAAATATCTTCTTATTTTTCATGGCTAAACCAGCTACAGTATTATCATTTAAATGTACGTGTGTAATTTCTAAATCTGAATTTGCTTCGGCTTCTTGCCTATTTACAGCAAATCCATGGTTTTGAGATGTAATTTCTCCTTTTCCCGTAATTAAGTTTTTTACTGGATGATTTATACCTCTATGGCCATTATGCATTTTATATGTTGAAATACCATTGGCTCTTGCTATTACTTGATGGCCTAAACATATTCCAAACAATGGTAAGTTTCTTTTTATAATTTCTTTTGCTACTTCTTGCGCCTCTACTAGTGGTTCTGGGTCTCCTGGGCCGTTTGACAAAAAGTAACCATCTGGTTTAAAAGCTTCTAAATCTTCAAACTTAGCATTATAAGGGAATACTTTTATATAAGCATCTCGACTTGCTATGTTTCGTAAAATATTCTTTTTTATTCCAATATCTAATGCGGCTACTTTATAAGTTGCATTTTCATCACCAAAATAATATGGTTCTTTGGTTGATACTTTTGAAGCTAACTCTAAACCTTCCATATTTGGCACTTCTGCCAACTGCTTTTTAAGGCCTTCAATATTATCAACATCTGTTGATATAACAGCATTCATAGCACCATTATCGCGAATATAACTTACCAAGGCTCTGGTATCTACATCCGAAATTGCTAAAAGATTATTTTTATCAAGAAAATCTTCTAATGATCCGTCTGCTGCTTCTCTAGAGTATTCGTAACTAAAGTTTTTAACTATTAGCCCTGCAATTTTTATAGAATTAGATTCTACTTCATTGTCATTTACACCATAATTACCAATATGCGCATTAGTGGCTACCATAAGCTGCCCATAGTATGAAGGGTCTGTAAAAATTTCCTGATACCCTGTCATACCTGTATTAAAACATACTTCGCCAAATGAAGTTCCTTGTTTATTACCTACTGCTTTACCGTAAAAAATAGTACCATCTGCTAGAAGAATGATGGCTTTTTGTCTTTTTTGATATTTCATATGTCTTTCGAAAAGTTTTGCAAAATTGCTAAAAAAAAAGGATAAACTAAAATAGTTTATCCTTTATATATTAAATGCTTATTAACATTATATGATTGAATTGTAATAATTAAAAATTTTCTTAATATCGGCATCCACTTTAAACGATATTTTATTATCACTTAAAAAGCTTTTTATTTCTTGCTTTTTATCTGCCATTAGCTTTAATACCGTTGATTTTTTCAACTTAACTTCTTCTAAGTTTCCTCCTCTATCAATATAATAACTTGACTGAATATCTATCTTATCTGCCTGCATCTTTTTTTGTGTCATCGGGTTAATAGTTCCTGGGTTTATAACCGTATTATATGATTTTAACAAAGATACTTTATCGCCTTCTTGAATCATTTCTAAAAAATAATTAGATCCTTTACCTTCAATTTGCTTTTTAACAAATTCTTTATCACCTATTACAACCTTTTTTATTGATTGAGAATTAAATGCAAAAATAGAATCTACTGCCATATTTTTACTCATATTAGCCTCAAAACGATTAAACCTAACATTAAAGTTAACCTGAGGTACTTTATAACCTTCGTTTCCTAATAAATAAAACGATGCGTTGTTAACCCAATTATTAAATAAATAATATGATCCTTCTACTTTTGATTTTGATGCGCTTGACTTTATCCAGACACCATTATTAGAACCTGCAGTTACCTGTACACCACCATACATATTTGAAGCTGAAGTTCCTGAACCAATAATTTTGCTATTTTGCGAAAATGTGTAAAGTGTTGTAAATGCAGTTACTAATAAAAATATTTTTTTCATATTTAATTTATTTAATTGAGTTATAATATTTAAAAATTTGTTTTAAATCATTTTCTTTTGCTACAGACAACTTATTGTCTTTAATAAAAGTTTTTATATAATCTTTTTTATCAGACATTAATTTTAGTATCGTAGATTTTTTAATTTTTAGCGCTTTTAACTTACCATTTGTTTCTACTAAATAACTATGTTTAATATCTATTTTATCTTTCCCCATTTTTTGTTGTGTCATAGGGTTTACACTAGCTAAAACCACTTCGGTTTCATATTTTTTATATAAGGATACGTTGGAGCTTTCTTCTATTATTTCTAATAAATAATTATTTTGATTATTTGTTTCTTTTTTAATAAACACCTTGTTTCCTATTCTAACCTTACTTAAATCTTTGGTATTAAATACAAATGTTTTATTTGTTGCATCATCAAACATAGCCTCTACCGAATTTGATGCTACATTAAAATTACAATTAGGCAATTTATAGCCTTTGCCACTTAAATCATATATCTCTGCTGTATTGGACCATGTGTTAAACAAATAATTAGTCCCGCTAATTGTGTTTTTTGTTGATGATGTTTTAGTCCACTCGCCTTTAACAAAGTTTAATAAATTGTTTGTTCCATAACCATTGCCACCTAAACCATTTGAACCAGAAGATAAATTCACAGCTCTTCCTTGAGGACCTTGGGCTGCAATTAAACTTGATGATAACACTAAAAAAAATAGTAATTTTCTCATAATTTTAGATTTGAGTAAATTTAAAAAAAAAGCAAACTTAAAAAAGTTTGCTTTTTGTATAAAGTGTTAAAAATATGTTATTTTTTACTCTTCTTCGTTTGATGCTTGAGCTTCAACTGGAGCAGCTGCAGGTTTAGAACCACCTCTTCTACTTCTTCTAGTTGTTTTCTTTTTCTCTTTACCAGCATTGTAGATTTCGTTGTAATCAACTAACTCTATCATTGCCATATCAGCATTATCACCTAAACGATTACCAAGTTTAATAATTCTTGTGTAACCACCTGGTCTGTCACCTATTTTAGCAGCAACATCTCTAAACAATTCTGCTACAGCATTTTTTTGTCTTAGTTTAGCCATAACTAAACGTCTGTTATGCGTTGTATCTACCTTTGATTTTGTAATCATTGGCTCTACAAATTGTTTTAATGCTTTTGCTTTAGCTACAGTTGTATTAATACGTTTATGCTCTATTAAAGAACAAGCCATATTAGCTAACATTGCTTTTCTGTGGGCTGTTTGTCTACCTAAGTGGTTTACTTTTTTTCCGTGTCTCATGACCTTTGTTTTATCATCTTGCTACCAAACTCGCAATTCGAGGAGCAAAATATGATTAATTAATCTTTATCTAATTTATATTTACTTAAATCCATCCCGAAGTTTAGTCCTTTAACATTTACTAGCTCTTCAAGCTCTGTTAAAGACTTTTTACCAAAGTTTCTGAATTTCATTAAATCATTTTTGTTAAATGATACTAAATCTCCTAAAGTATCAACTTCTGCAGCTTTTAAACAGTTAAGAGCACGAACCGATAAATCCATATCAATTAACTTTGTTTTAAGTAACTGTCTCATATGAAGAGATTCTTCATCATAAGTTTCAGTTTGTGCAATTTCATCAGCTTCTAAAGTGATACGCTCATCAGAGAATAACATGAAGTGGTGAATTAAAGTTTTAGCACCTTCAGTTAAAGCGTCTTGTGGTGTAATTGATCCATCTGTTATGATTTCGAAAACTAATTTTTCATAATCAGTTTTTTGTTCAACACGATAGTTTTCAATACTATACTTAACGTTTTTTATAGGTGTGTAAATTGAATCAGTAAAAATTGTTCCTATTGGTGCTGAAGCTTTTTTATTCTCTTCTGCAGGAACATACCCTCTACCTTTTTCAATAGTGATTTCCATATTAAAATTCACTTTTGGATCTAGGTTACAGATTACTAACTCTGTGTTTAACACTTGAAATCCAGAAATGAACTTTTGAAAATCTCCAGCTGTAATTTTATCTTGGCCAGAAATTGATATTGAAATTGATTCGTTATCAATATCTTCAATTTGTCTTTTAAAACGTACTTGTTTTAAGTTTAAGATGATTTCTGTTACATCTTCAACAACTCCAGCTATTGCTGAAAATTCATGATCTACACCTTCAATTCTAACCGATGTAATTGCAAACCCTTCTAAAGAAGATAATAATACTCTTCTTAAAGCATTTCCTACTGTTAGTCCATAACCAGGCTCTAAAGGTCTGAATTCGAATTTACCTTCGAAATCAGTAGAATCAATCATGATTACTTTATCTGGTTTTTGAAAATTAAATACTGCCATATTGTGTCTTCGTTTTAATTGTTATTTAGTTGCGCGATTTATAAGTGTGAAGAAAACAAATAAATCCTTTGGCTAAATACCAATGTGATTAATTATTATTTAGAGTATAATTCTACTATGAATTGTTCGTTTATATTTTCTGGAATTTGAATTCTAGCAGGAACAGAAACATAAGTTCCTTGTTTTGTGTCAGAATTCCAAGTTATCCACTCATAAACGTTGCTTGAGTTAGAAAGAGATCTTTCTATAGTTTCAAGTGATTTAGATTTTTCTCTTACAGCTACAACATCGCCAGCTTTTAATTGGTATGATGGTATATTTACTAACTCACCATTAACTGTAATATGTCTGTGAGAAACTAATTGTCTTGCCCCACTTCTAGTAGGAGCAATTCCCATTCTAAATACCACGTTATCTAATCTAGATTCGCAAAGTTGTAAAAGCACCTCACCAGTAATACCTTGCGCTGCTCTTGCTTTTTTAAACAATCCTCTAAATTGACGCTCTAAGATACCGTAAGTATACTTAGCTTTTTGTTTTTCTTGAAGTTGTATTGCGTACTCAGATTTTTTACCACGTCTTCTGTTGTTTCCGTGTTGCCCAGGAGGGTAATTTCTTTTTTCGAATGATTTATCATCTCCGAATATAGCTTCGCCAAATTTACGAGCTATTTTAGTTTTAGGACCAGTATATCTTGCCATTTTAAATTTGTTTTGAGAGTGATTATGAATTAAGGTCTTAATCTTATCCTTCGACAACCAATAATCTCTCGTTAATACTTGTTATTATTTTTCAGTTTGCAAATTTACACAAAAAATTAATATCATCTGAAAATCAGATGATATTAATTTTAGCCTTTGCTTTATTTAAATCGCGTGTTTAAACGAGATTAAACTCTTCTTCTTTTTGGAGGACGACATCCATTATGTGGTAAAGGTGTAACATCTATAATTTCTGTTACTTCAATTCCTGCGTTATGGATAGAACGAATAGCAGATTCTCTACCATTTCCAGGTCCTTTTACATATACCTTTACTTTTTTCAATCCAGCTTCCGATGCTACTGCTGCTGCATCTTCAGCAGCTAATTGAGCTGCGTAAGGTGTGTTTTTCTTTGAACCTCTAAATCCCATTTTACCAGCTGAAGACCAAGAAATTACATCTCCTTTTTTGTTGGTAAGTGAAATTATGATGTTGTTAAATGAGGCAGTAACGTGTGCTTCACCAACTGCATCAATAATAACTTTACGTTTTTTTGTGCTTGTTTTTGCCATTTTATTTTTAGCTTTTAGTTTTAGTTATAGTCGCTAGAATCCTAAACTATTATAATTTCAAACAGATTCCTTCCAACGTCTAAAGCCTAAAGACTAATTATTATTTAGTTGCTTTCTTCTTGTTAGCAACCGTTTTTCTTCTACCTTTTCTCGTTCTAGAGTTGTTTTTTGTACGTTGCCCTCTTAATGGAAGACCAGATCTATGACGAATACCTCTGTAACAACCAATATCCATTAATCTTTTAATGTTTAATTGTGTTTCAGAACGTAATTCACCTTCGATAGTAAAAGTACCTACTGCATCACGAATACCAGCTATTTGGTCATCGGTCCAGTCTTGAACTTTTGTACTTTCATCAACTTTAGCTGTTGCTAAAATTTCTTTCGCTCTACTTCTACCTATTCCATAGATATAGGTTAAAGAGATTACTCCTCTTTTGTTTTTTGGTATGTCTACACCTGCAATTCTTGCCATAATTACCCTTGTCTTTGTTTAAATCTAGGATTCTTTTTGTTAATTACGTAAAGTCTTCCTTTTCTACGCACAATTTTACAATCTGCGCTTCTTTTTTTAACTGATGCTCTTACTTTCATCGTATTAGTATCTATAAGTTATTCGAGCCTTTGTTAAATCATAAGGACTCATTTCTAATTTTACTTTATCTCCCGGTAATAATTTAATATAATGCATACGCATTTTACCAGAAATGTGTGCTGTCACAATGTGACCATTTTCTAACTCAACACGAAACATAGCATTGGATAATGCTTCTATTATTGTTCCGTCTTGTTCTATTGCTGCTTGTTTTGCCATAGTATAAAATTAAGCTACTGCTTTTCTATTTTTACCTGTTTTCATCAAACCATCATAGTGTCTATTCAACAAATAAGAATTTATTTGTTGCATAGTGTCAATTGCAACTCCAACCATAATTAATAATGATGTACCTCCAAAAAATAAAGCCCATCCTTGTTGAACTCCCATAAGTTTAACAATAAATGCTGGGAACACAGCTATAAGTGCTAAAAATATAGAACCTGGTAAGGTAATTTGTGACATTATTTTATCTAAATATTCAGATGTTTCAGATCCTGGGCGTATACCTGGTATAAAACCTCCGCTACGCTTTAAATCGTCTGCCATTTTATTAGTAGGAACAGTAATTGCTGTATAAAAGTATGTAAATACTATAATTAATAAAGCAAAAGTTAAATTGTACCAAAACCCAAACATATCAGAATAATTTGTTTGCATCCATGTCCCAACAGATGTTTCTTTCAAGAAAGAAGATCCACCTATTAAACTAGGAACAAACATAATAGCTTGAGCAAATATAATTGGCATTACACCTGAAGCATTAAGTTTTAATGGGATGTATTGTCTAGAACCTGCCATAGCACTTTTTTCGTAACCGCCAGATGCTGTTCTTCTTGCATATTGTACAGCTATTTTTCTAACTCCCATTACTAATAAGATAGAAGCTAAAATAATAACAAACCAAATTACAAACTCTATTAATACCATCATTAAACCTCCATTTCCACCACCTTCTAATCTGGTAGCTGCGTTTTGTAAAAACGATTGTGGCAATGTAGCAATAATACCAACCATAATTAATAATGAAATACCATTACCTATTCCTTTATCTGTAATTTTTTCTCCTAACCACATTGCAAAAATACAGCCTGTTACTAATATTGTAACTGATGAGAAATAAAATAAAGGTCCTGTACCTAACAAGAAAGCACTTGTTGGAATACCTAAGGCTGGTAAGCTTGCCAAATAGCCTGGTGCTTGCAATAAACAAATAGCTATTGTTAACCAGCGTGTAATCTGATTTATTTTTTTCTGACCGCTAGCCCCTTCTTTTTGCAATTTTTGCAAGTAAGGAATAGCAATACCCATTAATTGTACAACAATAGAAGCAGAAATGTAAGGCATAATACCTAAAGCGAAAACCGAAGCATTAGCAAAAGCACCTCCTGTAAAAGCGTTAAGCAAACCTAACAAACCTCCGTCTGTTTTTTCTGCCAAACCACCTAATTGAGCTGCATCAATACCTGGTAATACCACTTGAGCACCAAAACGATAAACTAATAACAAACTCAAAGTAACTATGATTCTGTTTCTTAGTTCTTCAATTTTCCAAACATTCTTAATTGATTCTATAAATTTCATACTTTTAAAAAGTCTTATATAGTTACAGCTTCTCCTCCAGCAGCTTCAATAGCAGCTTTTGCTGTAGCAGTAAACTTATGAGCAGATACTTTTAATTTTGATTTTAACTCGCCTCTTCCTAAAATTTTAACTAGATCATTTTTTCCAATTAAATTATTAGTAAATAAAGTTTCGAAATCAACAGTATCTTTAATTTTCTTATCATCAACCAATGCTTGTAAAGTATCCAAATTAATTCCCTGATACTCAACACGGTTAATATTAGTAAAACCAAATTTTGGTACACGTCTTTGAAGTGGCATTTGTCCTCCTTCAAATCCTAGTTTCTTAGAATAACCAGAACGAGATTTAGCTCCTTTGTGACCACGTGTTGCCGTACCACCTTTTCCAGAACCTTGTCCTCTACCTACTCTCTTTCCTTGGTTTTTTACTGAACCTTCTGCAGGTTTTAAATTACTTAAATCCATTTTTCAGTTTATATTTTTAAGCTTCTTCAACAGAAACTAAATGTGAAACTTTAGCAACCATACCAAGTATATTTGGTGTAGCCTCATGCTCTTTTACTTGACCAATCTTTTTAAGACCTAGAGCTTCTAAAGTTCTTTTTTGTCTTTGCGTACGATTGATAGCGCTTTTAACTTTCTTTACTTTAATCTTTGCCATTTCTGTCTGTATTAAGCGTTAAAAACTTGTTCAAGTGAAATACCTCTGTCTCTTGCAATTGCATTTGCATCTCTTAATTGTAATAAAGCATCAAAAGTAGCTTTTACAACGTTATGAGGGTTTGATGATCCTTGAGATTTTGATAATACATCGTGTACACCAACAGCCTCAAGTACTGTTCTAACAGCACCACCAGCAATTACACCGGTACCTGGAGCAGCAGGAATAATATTTACTCTCGCTCCACCAAATTTACCTTTTTGTTCGTGTGGTAATGTTCCTTTAATAATAGGAATTCTAACTAGGTTTTTCTTTGCATCTTCTACAGCTTTTGCAATGGCACTAGCTACATCTTTAGATTTCCCTAAACCTTGTCCTACAACACCAGCTTCGTCTCCAACCACTACGATTGCTGAGAAACCAAATGCTCTACCACCTTTAGTTACTTTTGTAACTCTTTGTACACCAACTAAACGATCTTTAAGATCTAATCCACCTGGTTTTACTAACTCTGCGCTTTTATATTTTTGAAACATAATTTCTTAAAATTTAAGTCCTGCTTCTCTAGCACCTTCGGCTAGTGATTTTATTCTACCGTGGTATAAATACCCTCCTCTATCAAAAGCAATAGTTTCTATACCTGCTTTTAAAGCTTTTTCGGCAATTGCTTTGCCTACTAATTTTGCTACTTCAGATTTAGTTGCTTTCGCAGAACTAATGTCTTTATCTCTTGAAGATGCTGCACTAATAGTAGTACCAGTAACATCATCAACTATTTGAGCATAAATTTCTTTATTACTTCTATAAACAGCTAATCTAGGTCTTGCTCCTGTACCAGAAACAACCTTACGGATTCTGTTTTTAATTCTTAATCTTCTTTCGTTCTTTGTCAATGCCATAACTTAATTATTAAGCTGATTTACCTGCTTTTCTTCTTATTTCTTCACCAACAAACTTAACTCCTTTTCCTTTGTAAGGTTCAGGTTTTCTAAATCCACGGATCTTCGCAGCGACTTGACCAACAAGTTGTTTATCGAATGATGTTAGTTTTACAATTGGGTTTTTTCCTTTTTCTGAGATAGTTTCTACTTTTACTTCTGGAGCAATATCTAAAACTATGTTATGAGAAAAACCTAAAGCTAAATCTAATTTTTGACCTTGGTTTGATGCTCTATAACCTACACCTACCAATTCTAATTCTTTAGTCCATCCTTTAGATACACCTTCTACCATATTATTCATTAAAGATCTATATAAGCCGTGCTTAGCTTTTTGATCTTTAGAATCGGACGAACGTGTTACTAAAACATTTCCTTCTTCTACCTTAATTTCAACGGCGTTGAAATTTTGCGTTAATTCTCCTAATTTTCCTTTTACAGTTACTACGTTATCTTTAACGTCTACTGTTACACCTTCTGGAATGGCTACTGGATTATTTCCTACTCTTGACATTTCTTTCTGGCTTTAAATTAGTATACGTAACATAAAACTTCGCCACCTACATTGTCTCTTTTAGCTTGTTTACCTGTCATAACTCCATGAGAAGTTGAAACAATAGCAATACCAAGACCGTTTAAGATTCTAGGTAAATCATTAGCACCTGCATACTTACGTAAACCTGGAGTACTAATTCTTTGAAGTTTTTTAATTACTGGTTCTTTTGTTTCTTTGTTGTACTTAAGCGCTATTTTGATAGTGCCTTGTACTGAAGAATCATCAAATTTATAACTTAAAATATATCCTTGTTCGAATAATATTTTAGTGATGTCCTTCTTTAAATTAGATGCTGGTATCTCAACCACTCTGTGATTGGCACGTACAGCATTTCTAATTCTAGTCAAATAATCCGCAATTGGATCTGAGTACATAATGAATTGATTTTGTGGTCTTGGTTTTCGAACTATTTCGAACCTTAAACCTGATTATTTAAATAATATTACCAACTTGCTTTTTTTACTCCAGGGATAAGACCTTGATTGGCCATTTCTCTAAAAGTTACACGAGAAATTCCAAAGGTTCTCATATAGCCTTTTGGTCTTCCTGTTAATTTACATCTATTATGCTGACGGATAGGAGATGCATTTTTAGGTAGCTTTTGTAATGCTTCGTAATCTCCAGCTTCTTTTAAAGCTTTTCGTTTTTCAGCATATTTAGCTACTGTTTTAGCTCTTTTCACCTCACGGGCTTTCATTGATTCTTTAGCCATGTCTTAGTTTTTTTGAAAAGGTAATCCTAATTCAGTTAATAATGATTTTGCTTCTTTGTCAGTTTCAGCAGTTGTTACAAATGTAATATCCATTCCTGAAATTTTGTTCACTTTATCAATGTTTATTTCAGGGAATATTATTTGTTCAGTAATTCCTAAGTTGTAATTACCTCTACCGTCAAAACCTGTAGCTTTAATACCGTTAAAATCTCTAACACGTGGAAGTGCAGATGTTACTAAACGATCTAAAAATTCATACATTCTTTCACCACGTAAAGTTACTTTAGCGCCAATTGGCATACCTTTACGTAATTTAAATGAAGCAACATCTTTTTTAGATAATGTAGAAATTGCTTTTTGTCCAGATATAGTTGTTAACTCTTCTACTGCGTAGTCAATTAACTTTTTGTCTGCTACTGCTGCTCCAACTCCTTTAGATATTACTATCTTGGAAAGTTTAGGAACCTGCATTACATTTTTATATCCAAATTCGTCTGTAAGAGCTGCAATTATTTTGCTTTTATACTCTTCTTTAAGTCTTGGTGAATATGCCATAACTATATTACTTCATTAGATTTTGTTGAAAATCTTACTTTTTTATCGCCTTCCATTCTATAACCAACTCGTGTTGTTTCTCCTTTTGAAGTTAACAATGATAAGTTTGAAATATGAATAGCTGCTTCTTTCTCTACGATTCCTCCTTGAGGGTTTTGCGCACTTGGCTTAGTATGTTTCTTTACCATGTTTACACCCTCTACAATCGCTTTGTTCTTTTCTATTAATACCTTTTGTACTTTACCTTCAGATCCTTTATGGTCGCCAGCAATTACTTTTACAGTATCTCCAGTTTTTATTTTAAGCTTTGTCATCTTACTTATATTTTGTATTAAAGCACTTCTGGTGCTAATGATACAATCTTCATGAATTGTTTATCACGAAGCTCTCTAGCAACAGGACCAAAAACACGTGTACCTCTCATCTCACCCGTTGGGTTTAATAAAACACAAGCATTATCATCAAATCTTATATAAGATCCGTCTGGTCTTCTTACTTCCTTCTTGGTACGCACAACAACTGCTGTAGAAACTGCTTTTTTCTTAATGTTTCCATTAGGGGTTGCATCTTTAACAGAAACAACTATTTTGTCTCCTACAGAAGCATATCTTCTTTTAGTACCACCTAAAACACGGATAACTAAAACTTCTTTTGCTCCAGTATTGTCTGCTACTTTTATTCTTGATTCTTGCTGTAACATAATTATTTAGCTCTTTCTAGGATTTCTACTAATCTCCAACATTTAGATTTACTTAAAGGTCTTGTTTCCATGATCCTTACTGTATCACCTTCGTTGCAGTCATTTTTTTCGTCGTGTGCTACGTACTTTTTCGTTTTTAAAACGAATTTTCCATACATAGGATGTTTTACTTTTTTCACCTCAGAAACCACAATAGATTTCTGCATTTTGTTACTTGTAACAACTCCTATACGTTCTTTTCTTAAATTTCTTGTTTCCATCTTTCAGCAGAATTATTGTAATTCTCTTTTAGTTAATTCGGTCGCAATTCTAGCTACTGTTCTTCTAATAGATCGTAATTGAATTGGATTTTCTAAAGGAGATATTGCATGAGCCAATTTTAGGTCTGAATAACTCTTTTTTATCTCACCAAGTTTTTCTTGTAACTCGGCTACAGATAATTCTTTAATTTCTGATTGTTTCATCATCTTAAATTATTATGCTTCGTAATCGCGAGCGATTATAAACTTAGTTTTTACAGGTAGTTTTTGTGCTGCTAGACGCAATGCTTCTTTAGCAACATCTAATGGCACTCCTCCTACTTCAAATAATACACGTCCTGGTCTACATACAGCTACCCATAATTCTACGGCACCTTTACCTTTACCCATACGTACTTCAAGAGGCTTTTTTGTTATAGGTTTGTCTGGAAATATTTTAATCCAAAGTTGACCTTCTCTCTTCATGTAACGTGTAGCGGCAATACGAGCTGCTTCAATTTGACGAGCTGTAATAAACGTAGCGTCCATTGCTTTTATTCCAAAAGTTCCGCTTGAAAGTTGGTGTCCTCTACTAGAAAGACCTTTCATGCGTCCTTTTTGCTGTTTACGAAATTTTGTTCTTTTAGGCTGTAACATTTTTCTTTACTTTATAAAAAATTACTTTCTACGACGAGGTCCTTTATTTCCTCCTCTTCCGGCTCCACCTTTTCCTTGCTTCTTAGATAATCCAACAAGCGGAGAAAGCTCTCTTTTACCATATACTTCACCTTTCATGATCCATACTTTAACACCCAATCTACCATAAGTAGTGTGTGCCTCAACTAAAGCATAGTCAATATCGGCTCTAAAAGTTGATAAAGGAATACGTCCTTCTTTATAGTGCTCTGAACGTGCCATTTCAGCACCATTTAAACGACCACTAATTTGAATTTTAATTCCTTCAGCATTCATACGCATAGTAGCAGCAATAGCCATTTTAATTGCTCGTCTATATGAAATTCTGTTTTCAATTTGACGGGCAATGCTAGATCCTACTAAAAATGCATCTAGTTCAGGTCTTTTAATCTCAAAAATATTAATCTGAACTTCTTTTCCAGTAATTTTCTTAAGTTCTTCTTTTAACTTGTCTACCTCTTGCCCTCCTTTTCCGATAATAATACCAGGTCTAGCGGTAGTGATAGTAACGGTTACAAGTTTTAAAGTTCTTTCGATGATTACTCTACTAACACTAGCTTTAGATAAACGCGCGTGAACGTATTTTCTAATCTTATCGTCTTCGGCAAGTTTGTCACCATAATCGTTTCCTCCGTACCAGTTAGATTCCCATCCTCTGATAATTCCTAAGCGATTTCCGATTGGATTTGTTTTTTGTCCCATACTCTTATTAAGCTTGTGTGTTATTGTTAGCTCCTACCACTAATGTTACGTGGTTTGAACGTTTTCTAATTCTGTGTGCACGACCTTGAGGTGCTGGACGTAATCTTTTTAACATAGATCCACTATCCACTTTAATCTCTTTTACGATCAATTCTGCAGTTTCAACATCTGCATCTTCATTTTTAGATTGCCAGTTAGCGATAGCTGATAATAACAACTTCTCTAAACGACCAGATGCTTCTTTTTGATTAAACTTCAAAATATTAAGTGCATTCTCTACCTTTTCGCCTCTTACTAAATCGGCTACTAAGCGCATTTTTCTTGGTGATGTAGGACAGTTATTAAGTTTAGCAAAAGCAACATGCTTTTTTGCTTCCTTAATAGCGTCTGCCATTTGTTTTTTACGACTTCCCATAGCTTACTACTTTTTACCTTTATTTTTAGCACCGGCATGTCCACGGAATGAACGTGTTGGTGAAAATTCTCCTAACTTATGACCTACCATATTTTCTGTAACATATACTGGTACAAATTGACGGCCATTGTGTACTGCGATAGTTTGCCCAACAAAATCTGGTGTAATCATACTAGCACGAGACCAAGTTTTGATTACTGTTTTTTTGTTGTTTTCAACATTAACAGCTACTTTCTTTTCTAATTTATAATGAACGTAAGGTCCTTTTTTTAATGATCTTGCCATGTCTTATTTCTTTCTACGTTCTACAATATATTTATTACTCGCTTTGGTCTTAGAACGGGTTCTGTAACCTTTAGCTGGAATACCGTTTCTAGAACGAGGGTGTCCACCTGCAGATTTACCTTCACCACCACCCATTGGATGATCAACTGGATTCATTACTACTGGTCTAGTACGTGGTCTTCTACCTAACCATCTTGTTCTACCAGCTTTACCACCAACTAATAATTGGTGATCTGAATTAGAAACAACACCAATAGTAGCCATACAATTAACTAATATTAAACGTGTTTCTCCTGATGGTAACTTAACTGTAGCAAACTTACCATCTCTTGCCATTAATTGAGCAAAAGCACCTGCACTACGCGCCATAATAGCACCTTGACCAGGGCGTAACTCTATACACGAAATAATAGTTCCTAATGGAATTTCACTTAATGGCATTGCATTTCCTATTTCTGGAGCTACACCTTCTTTACCAGATACTACATTTTGCCCAACCTGCAAACCATTTTGTGCAATAATGTATCTTTTTTCACCATCTTGATAATTCAATAATGCGATAAAAGCTGTTCTGTTTGGATCGTACTGAATAGAAGCTACTTCGCCAGGAATACCTGCTTTGTCTCTTTTAAAATCGATAATACGATACTTTCGTTTATGACCACCACCTATGTAGCGCATAGTCATTTTTCCTTGACTGTTTCTACCACCAGACCTTTTATTCGGAACAAGTAAACTTTTTTCCGGCTTATCAGTAGTAATGGCGTCATAACCATTTACTACTCTAAATCGCTGTCCTGGTGTGATTGGTTTTAATTTTCTTACTGACATTTGTCTTTAATTACATGTTACTGTATAAATCAATCATTTCACCTTCCGCCAGTTGTACAATTGCCTTTTTAACGGCATTTGTTTTACCATGTTGAATACCCGTTTTTGTAAACTTGGTACTGCGATCTGGACGGACATTTATAGTACGAACTTTTTCAACAGAAACTCCATAAGCAGCCTCAACTGCTTTTTTGATTTCTACCTTGTTCGCCTTTGTGTTCACTGCGAAAGTATAGCAATTTCTTAACTCGCTATCTGCAGTCGCTTTTTCTGTGATTATAGGTTTAATTAAGATACTCATCTGTTTCTTATTTACTTAAGTTTGTTTCAATTCCTGCTAAAGCTCCTTCTAACAATACTACTTGATTTGCATTAAGTATTTTGTATGTACTTAACTCTGAAGAAGTTACAACTTCTGAGCTTTTTAAATTACGCGATGACAAATATACGTTATTATTTGACTCACCCAACACAAAGAGTGTTTTTTTGTTTTCAAGCTCTAAAGCCTTTAATACCGCTGTAAAATTTTTAGTTTTTACAGTATCAAAATTAAAGTCTTCTAAAACTGTAATTGACTTTTCTCCTGCTTTGATACTTAGGGCAGATTTACGCGCTAAACGCTTTAAGTTTTTATTAAGTTTGAAGCTGTAATTTCTAGGTCTTGGACCGAACATACGACCACCACCTTTAAACACACCAGACTTAATACTACCTGCTCTTGCTGTACCAGTTCCTTTTTGCTTTTTAATCTTACGTGTACTTCCAGAAATCTCTCCTCTTTCTTTAGATTTGTGAGTTCCTTGGCGTTGGTTTGCTAAATATTGTTTAACATCCAAATATACTGCATGATTATTAGGCTCAATAGCAAACACATCTTTAGAAAGGTCTGCCTTTCTACCTGTGTCTTTTCCGTTTATATCTAAAACTGCTACTTTCATTATTTTCTAATAATTACATAAGCGTTTTTGTGACCAGGAACACATCCTTTAATCACAAGTAGATTCTTTTCAGCAACTACTTTTAAAACTCTTAAATTTTGAACTTTAACTGTGTCTCCACCCATTCTTCCTGCCATTTTCATTCCTTTGAAAACTCTTGCAGGGTAAGATGCTGCTCCAATAGACCCTGGTGCTCTTAAACGATTATGTTGACCGTGAGTAGCTTGACCTACACCACCAAAACCATGACGTTTTACTACACCTTGAAATCCTTTTCCTTTAGATGTTCCTGATACATCAACAAATTCGCCTTCTGCGAAATGTTCTACAGTAATTGCATCTCCTAATTTGTACTCCGCATCAAAACCTTTAAATTCAACAACTTTGCGTTTTACAGAAGTACCCGCTTTTTTAGCATGACCTAGGTCTGCTTTTGTAGCGCTTTTTTCTGTCGCGTCATCGAAACCTAATTGAACGGCAGAATAGCCGTCAACTTCTTCAGTTCTGACTTGGGTAACGATACATGGTCCAGCTTCGATTACAGTACAAGGAATATTTTTCCCGTTCTCATCAAAAATGCTGGTCATACCGATTTTCTTTCCAATTAACCCAGACATATTTATAATTTATTTAATTTGTTACTATTTGTTATTAAAATTCAAGGCTGAAAAATACGTTTCAGCCTTGAATTGTATTTTACCGTTTTTCCCTTGCACGCAGCTCAGGACATGTAAGTTTATAACTAAACTTTTATCTCTACTTCTACTCCACTTGGTAATTCAAGTTTCATCAAGGCATCAATCGTTTTTGATGACGAAGAGTAAATATCTAATAATCTTTTATAAGATGATAATTGAAATTGCTCTCTTGATTTCTTGTTTACGTGTGGTGAACGTAATACAGTGAAAATTTTCTTGTGAGTTGGTAATGGAATTGGTCCAGTTACAACAGCACCAGTACTTTTTACTGTTTTTACAATCTTATCAGCAGACTTGTCTACTAAGTTGTGATCGTAAGATTTTAATTTTATTCTGATTTTTTGACTCATTTTCTTAAGATTTACGATTCAACGCCTTTAGCAGCTTTTATTACTTCTTCTGAAATATTAGAAGGAGTTTCAGCATAGTGTGAAAATTCCATTGTTGATGTTGCACGTCCAGAAGATAATGTTCTTAATGTCGTTACATAACCAAACATTTCTGATAATGGAACAGTTGCTTTTACTGTTTTTGCACCTGCTCTATCACCCATATCACTCACTTGCCCTCTTCTTCTATTTAAATCACCTACAATATCACCCATATTCTCTTCAGGAGTAATTACTTCAAGCTTCATAATAGGCTCCATAATTACTGCTTTAGCAGCTTTTGCAGAGTTTTTAAACCCTAATTTTGCAGCTAATTCGAATGATAATTGATCTGAATCTACATCGTGGTAAGAACCATCAGTTAATGTTACCTTCATAGCATCTACCTCGTAACCTGCTAACGGACCATTGACCATAGCCATTTTGAATCCTTTTTCAATTGAAGGGATAAATTCTTTAGGTACATTACCTCCTTTAATTTCTGAAACGAATTCTAATCCTACTTTTCCTTCTTCTGCTGGTTCTAAAGTAAATACAATATCTGCGAATTTACCACGTCCACCAGATTGCTTCTTATAAACCTCTCTGTGTTCTGCACGTTGCGTAATAGCTTCTTTGTACTCTACTTGTGGTTGACCTTGATTTACTTCAACCTTAAACTCACGCTTAAGACGGTCTACAATAATATCTAAGTGAAGCTCACCCATTCCAGAAATAATAGTCTGTCCTGAAGCTTCATCTGTTCTTGCAGTAAATGTTGGATCCTCTTCAGATAATTTAGCTAAAGCCATACCTAATTTATCTACATCTGCCTTTGTTTTAGGCTCTACAGCAATACCAATTACTGGATCTGGGAAATCCATAGACTCTAGTACAATAGGATTTTTTTCATCAGACATAGTATCACCAGTCTTAATATCTTTAAATCCTACTGCCGCTCCAATATCTCCTGCTTCAATAAAATCGATAGCATTTTGCTTATTAGAGTGCATTTGGTAGATACGTGAAATACGTTCTTTTTTTCCTGAACGATTATTCAAGATATAAGAACCTGCATCTAAACGCCCTGAATATGCACGGAAGAATGCTAAACGCCCCACGAAAGGATCTGTAGCAATTTTAAATGCTAATGCAGAGAAAGGTTCTTTAGCATCTGGCTTACGTACTTCTTCTTCTCCTGTAGTTGGGTTAGTACCTACAATATTATCTCTATCTGTAGGTGATGGCAAATAACGACATACTGCATCTAATAAGAATTGTACACCTTTATTTTTAAAAGCAGAACCACAAATCATTGGAATGATAGCCATATCCATTACAGCAGCTCTAAGCGCAGCGTGCACTTCTTCTTCTGTAATAGAATCTTCATCTTCCATGAATTTCTCTAAAAGATTTTCATCGTAAGTTGCTACTTCCTCTATAAGTAAAGCTCTATATTTTCTTGCTTCAGCTTTAAGCTCTTCTGGAATCTCAATAACATCAAAAGTTGCCCCTTGAGTTTCGTCATGCCAAACGATAGCTCTATTCTTTACTAAATCTATAATACCTTTAAAATCTATTTCATCACCAATATTTAATACAATTGGCACAGCATTAGATTTTAACATATCTTTTACTTGCTGACAAACACCTAAAAAGTTAGATCCTTGACGATCCATTTTATTAACAAAACCAATTCTTGGTACTTTATAGTTATCAGCTAGTCTCCAGTTAGTTTCTGATTGAGGCTCAACGCCATCAACAGCACTAAATAAGAACACTAATCCGTCAAGAACACGTAATGAACGATTTACCTCTACAGTAAAATCAACGTGACCAGGAGTATCAATAATATTAAAATGATACCCTTTAGTATCTGGTGTTGGGTTTCCATTCTCAATTGGGAATTTCCACTCACAAGTTGTAGCTGCAGAAGTAATTGTAATACCTCTCTCTTGCTCTTGCTCCATCCAATCCATTGTAGCAGCACCATCGTGCACCTCTCCAATTTTGTGCGAAACACCTGTGTAATAAAGAATACGTTCTGTTGTAGTGGTTTTTCCTGCATCAATATGTGCAGCAATACCTATATTTCTTGTGTATTTTAAATCTCTTGCCATGTCGTATTAAAATCTAAAGTGAGAGAATGCTTTGTTAGCTTCTGCCATTTTGTGAGTATCTACTCTTTTCTTAACCGCCGCACCTTCTTCTTTAGCTGCTGCTAAAATTTCTGACGCTAAACGCAATGCCATAGATTTTTCGTTTCTTTTACGAGCATAGCCAATTAGCCATTTCATTGCTGTTGAAACTTTTCTATCTGGACGAATTTGCATTGGAATTTGGAATGTTGCACCACCTACACGACGACTACGTACTTCTACGTGAGGCATCACATTTGATAAAGCGTCTTTCCAAGTTTCTAATGCTGTTTTTTCTTCGTCAGTTTTCTTTGATTCTACAATATCTATCGCATCATAGAATACTTTAAAAGCGACAGACTTCTTACCGTCCCACATCATCATATTAACGAAACGCGTAACTAACTGATCGTTAAATTTTGGGTCTGGTAAAAGCGGTCTCTTTTTTGCTGCTCTTTTTCTCATGTCTTCTTTTTAAAGTTTTAATTACTTTTTAGGGCGTTTTGCACCATACTTAGATCTACGTTGCGTTCTACCCGATACACCTGCTGTATCTAAAGCACCACGAACAATGTGATATCTAACTCCTGGTAAATCTTTTACCCTTCCACCTCTAACCAATACTATCGAGTGCTCTTGTAAATTATGTCCTTCACCACCGATGTATGCATTAACCTCGTTACCGTTTGTTAAACGAACCCTTGCTACCTTACGCATTGCTGAGTTAGGTTTTTTTGGAGTTGTTGTGTAAACACGAGTACACACACCACGTCTTTGCGGACAAGAATCTAAAGCAGCCGATTTACTCTTCTTGGTTATTTTGGCTCTTCCTTTTCTTACTAATTGCGAAATTGTTGGCATATATATTAATATAAATTTATTATCCTCTTCTAAGAGGGGTGCAAATGTAGAAATTAAATTTTAGAATTCAAATCCTAAATCATTAATTTTTAAGAGTTTTCAAAAATAATAGCATCAACTATATAATAAGCTTGTATTTTTCCGTTAGTTTTACAGTTAAAATAGCAGTTAAAAAACGTGCAAAAAAAGTTTTATTTAATACTATTCATATCTGTCTTTTTTTTTTCAGAAGCTTTCTGTCAAAAATTTAAATTAAAAATCAAAGGCGATTCTAAACATGAAACAGCAGTAATCGACTCTTTGGGTTACCTGAAAGAACATGTTGATGTTTCATCTGTTGAATTTGAAATTAAGAACATTCTAAACACCCTATATAATATAGGATATATTGAAAGCGAAGTTAAACACATAAAAAAAGTAGACGCCACCACATTTCAGTATCATATAAATTTAAAAAAGAAATTTAATTTTATTTACATATACTACAAACAGTCTGACATAGACGCTGCATCATTAAAATCTGTCTCAAACCAAGTTTTCAACAATTATTTCATTTTAGGTTTCTCTGAAATAAAAGACGCCTTAAAAGTAATTAACACCAAAATATCAAAAAAAGGGTTTCCCTTTTCCAAACTAAAACTATCAAACATATCGATTAAAGACTCCATTAACCTTAAAGCCAATTTAACCACCAATTTCACAAAAACAAAAAGAACTATAGACAATATAGTAATTAAAGGCTATAGTGAGTTTCCTAAATCTTATATAAAACATTTCTTAAAAATAAAAACCAAACAAATTTTCGACATAAACACTATTAAAAACAAAACCAACGCATTAAATAGTTTAAGTTTTGCAGACGAAATTAAACCTCCTGAAGTTTTATTTACCAAAGACTCGACAACCTTATACTTATATCTTAAAAAATCTAAAAGCAATACTTTTGATGGCTTTTTAGGCTTTGGAACTAATGAAGAAACTAACACATTAGAATTTGATGGTTATTTAAACCTAAACCTAATTAACAACTTAAACTTTGGAGAGGCTTTTAGTTTACTTTACAAAAGTGATGAAAACAGTCAAAAAACTTTTAAAGCAGATATCACCATCCCTTATTTATTAAACAGCCCAATTGGAGTTGATTTGTTTCTGAAAATTTTCAAAAAAGATTCATCATTCACAACTATAAACCAATCCGCAAGATTACATTATCAAATCAATTCTAAAAACAAAATATACGGAGGGTTAACAACAACCGAATCAAACAACTTACTAAAAGAAGAAACAAGACTTCCTATTGTAGATTACAAAACAAAATATTTCAACACAGCCTACCTTTATATAAAACCAGAAATAGATAATTTATTATTTCCCATCAACACAAGACTATATATAGAAACTGAATTTGGAAATAGAAAAACAACGAATAACAACGAAAAACAATCGCAATACACCATCGACGTCTTTAATATTTTTAAACTAAACTCAAAAAACAGCTTCTATATAAGAGGAAATGGATCCAATTTAATATCCGATTCTTATTTTGAAAATGAATTATTACGATTTGGAGGTATAAACTCAATAAGAGGTTTTGAAGAAAACAGTCTTTTTGCTACATTATTTGCAACATTAAATACAGAATACAGATTAAAGCTAAATAACTCAATATTTATACACAGTATAATTGATGCCGGTTATTTTGAAAACAAAATACTAAAAAGCAAAGAAAAATTATTTAGCTACGGATTTGGTTTTGGCGTTTTAACAAAAGCTGGGCTTTTAAAATTTAATTACGCAAATGGTAAAAATGAGAATACTCCATTTAAACTATCCAATTCTAAAATACACCTCAGTTTAACTGCTAATTTCTAGTTTCAAATTATTGTTTTCTTAAAAATTCGAGCTTTTTGTCAAATTTTAACCATTATTTATTGTTTTATTAACTTTATTTTATGATTTTTGGCATTGACTAATTCAAATAATTATAAAATGAAAACAAAGTTTAGTGGAATTCTAACGCTATTACTAGCGTTTGTTGTGCAGCTATCGTTTGCACAAGAAAAGACAATTTCAGGTATAGTATCAGATGGATCTGGCTTACCCTTACCTGGAGCAACAGTCTTAGTTAAAGGTACATCATCGGGTACATCTTCAGATTTCGATGGTAACTACTCAATAAATGCATCTCAAGGGAGTACTCTTGTATTTAGTTTTGTTGGTTATACTACCAAAGAAGTTTTAGTAGGTGCTGCCAATTCAATTAACGTAACATTACAAGAAGATGCAGAGGCTTTAGAAGAAGTTGTAGTTACAGCTCTTGGTATTAAAAGAGAAGAAAAAGCTTTAGGTTACTCAACTCAAAGTGTTTCTTCTGAAGATATTACTACGGTAAGAGACGCAAACATTGTAAACTCTTTAAGTGGTAAAATTGCAGGGGTTAGTGTTACTAGTGCTTCTGGTGCCGTTGGTGCAGAAAGTAGAATAGTAATTAGAGGTATTTCTTCTATTAGTGGAGATGCTCAACCTTTAGTAGTAGTTGATGGTGTCGTAATGGATAACACTTCTTACGGTGATTCAAGTAATGGTGGTGGTAATAGTACACCAAACGGTTTAGCCGATTTAAACCAAGACGATATTGAAACACTAAACGTATTAAAAGGTGGTGCTGCAACATCTCTTTATGGTATGCGTGGTGCTAACGGTGTAATTGTTGTAACAACTAAATCTGGTAAAAACAACAACAAATTAGGTATCGAATTTTCTTCTAGTGTAAGTATAGAAAACGCTTATGTATTACCTGACTACCAAAACTCTTACGGTCAAGGACCAAGTTCTACATATTTCGAATTTACAGATGGTGTAACTGGTGACGGTGGAGTTGATGAAAGCTGGGGTCCTGCTCTAGATGTAGGTTTAGAATTCATCCAATGGAATTCAGAAAATGGAGAAGCTTTACCATGGGTTTCTCAACCAGATAATATTAAAGATTTTTTTGAAACTGGTTTAACGACTAACAATAACCTTTCATTTTCTAAAGGAAATGAAGATTATAATGGTAGAATATCTGTCGGTTTAACAGACCAAAAAGGTATTCTTTATAATACTGACTTAAAAAAATATAACTTTAGTGGTAAAATAAACCTAAACTTATCTGATAAGTGGACTGTAGGTTTAAGTGCCAACTATATTAAAACAGAAAGTGACAACTTACCTTCTGTAGGTTATGGAGATGCTAACAACCAGTTAGGTCAAATTGTATGGTCTGGTCGTAATGTAGATTGGAACGCTTTAAGAGACTACAAAAATTTACCTACAGGATTTGCAGCTGGTGCAGATGTAGCTACTCCAATAAACTGGAACTTAGCTTACAACAACAACCCTTACTGGTCTTTAGACACTAACACGAATACATTTGATAGAAACAGGTTATTAGGAAACTTTTCTATTAGCTACCAAATAAGCGATAAACTTTCTTTTAGCGCACAAACAGGTATTGACTACTTTAGTTCTTTAGATACAAAAAGACGTGCATTTGGTACTTATGAAGACGTAAGAGGTCGTTATGAAGAGTTCCAACGTACTAGATATGAGATAAACTCTCAAGCTATTTTAAGCTTTAACACAAACATCGGAGAAGATGTTAAATTCAATGCTAACATTGGTGGTAACAACATGGTTAACAACTACCACAGATTACAAATGGTTGCTTCAGAATTACAAATTCCAGATTTATACAATATCTCAAACACAAGAGATGGTGTATCTCCTGGATTATTCCAAGAACACCAAGACAGAAAAATAAATAGTGTTTTTGGTTTTATGGGAGTTTCTTATAAAGACTTTTTATTCTTAGATGTAACAGGAAGAAATGACTGGGCATCTGTATTACCATTACAAAACAACAGTTTCTTTTACCCAAGTGTAACAGGTAGTGCTATTGTTAGTGATATTTTCGATATGTCTAACGATTTCGTATCTTACTTAAAAGTAAGAGGTGGATGGTCTAAAACTGGTAGTGCTGGTCCTTTAGCACCATACAGTATAGAACCAAGTTTCGCATTTTCTGGTGAGCCATGGGGAACAACTCCAGTAGCATTTTTCCCAAGTACTTTATGGAATCCAGATATCAAAAATGAGGATACTGTAGAAAAAGAAGTTGGGTTTGAAGCACGTTTATTTAAAAGTAGAGTACGTTTAGATTTCACTTACTACAACAAGGAAACTACCGATGTTATTATGGCTAAAGATATTGATCCTTCTTCAGGTAATACTGCATATTGGGACAACGTTGCCGATATTACAAATAAAGGTATTGAAATTTCTCTTGGAGCGGACATTATTAAAAATGATGACGGTTTCAACTTAGGCATGAATATAAACTTTGCTAAAAACGTAGGTGAAGCTCAAAACATTGATGATGACCCAACAACAAACAATGGTCGTGTAGTATTAGGAGGCTTATGGAACGTTGATGTAATTGCACAAGAAGGAGAAGCTGTAGGTGCATTATATGGTCCTGCATTCCTTAGAACAGATGATGGTGATATTATTTACGAAAATGGTATTGCTCAAATAGACCCTACAAACAAAGTATTAGGTAACATTAATGCTGATTGGACTGGTGGTTTAGGAATAAACATGTCTTACAAAAACCTTAGATTAACAACTTTATTCGATGTTAAAAAAGGTGGAGATATTTACTCGCAAACAAACTCTTGGGGTAAATTAGCAGGTGTTCTTGAAGAAACAATGCAAGGAAGAGAAACTGGTATTATAGGAGTTGGTGTTATGTCTGACGGAAACGGCGGATATGTTGAAAACAACGTAGTTGTACCTGCTCAAACTCACTTTAGCTCTACGTATTCACAAAACATTGCTGAGTCTTCAGTTTATGATGCTTCTTTTGTTAAATGGAGAGAGCTTTCATTAACTTACACACTTCCTGCTAAATTATTTACTAACATAGCTGTAGATCAAATTTCTCTTGGATTAACTGCAAGAAATTTAGCTATTCTTTACAAAAAAGTACCACACATCGATCCAGAATCTGCATTTAGTAGTTCTACAGGTCAACAAGGTCTTGAATATGCTCAGATTCCTCCAACAAGAAGTCTTGGTTTTAGCTTAAATGTTAAATTCTAAAAAAAAAAGAAAATGAAAAAACTTAAATATTTAATATTACTTATTGCTTTAAGTCCAGTATTCATGATTACTGGTTGCGATAGCGGATTTGACGAAGTCAACTCAAATCCAAACGATCCAAGTGAAGTTCCTGCAGAGTTATTATTAGCTGGTGTTATTAGAGGTACTGGTAATACTGTTGGTAGTGCTTTTAACGGTGGTGAAACAGGTTCTTGTTGGGTACAACACCTAGGAAAACCAGTTTACAACACAAATGAACTTTATATTCCTAGACAAACAACTATTGATGGGGTTTGGCAAAACTTATACAATGTAGTAGCTAAAGATGCTGCTATTATGGAAGAGTTAGCAAATGCTCAAGGTAACAACAACTTAGAAGGTGTTGCAATAGTTTTAAAAGCAAATGCTTTTCATATACTAACAGATTTATATGGTAACATTCCTATGTCTGAAGCTTTACAAGGTGATGCCGGAATTATTACTCCAGTTTATGATGATAGCCAAACTGTAGTATACCCTGCAATATTAGAGATGTTAGACAAAGCAATTGGGCTTTTAAACGGAAATGGTTCTATTGATGCTAGTCAAGATTTAATGTACGGTGGAGACTGGACATTATGGAAGAAATATGCAGCATCTTTAAAATTCAAAGTATTAATGCGTGCTGCTTCAGGTGGATATAATGCTTCTGGAGAGTTAACTGCATTAGTAAACTCAGGAAACTTATTTGCAGGTAACGATGATGAAGCTAAACTAGTTTACTTATCAGCTGCACCAAACGCAAACCCTTTCTTCGAAGCTTTAGTTGATGGTGGTCGTGATACAGAATGGTGTATGGGAGAAGAGTTAGTTAACTATATGTCAGACTCAAATGACCCTAGATTACCTGTATACGCTCAAGAAGTTGGTGGAGATGGTTCTGGTGGTGGCTATGTTGGTAAACCAGCAGGTATTAGAGCCATTGGTGATTCTTTCTATGGTGATTCTAACAATGTATCTTTAATAGGAACAAAATATTTAGAAGCAGAACAACCTTTTTACTTTATGACTTATGCGCACTTAAGCTTATTAATGGCTGAAGCTGCAGAAAAAGGTTATATTGGTGGTAGTGCTGCTGATTACTTTAACAAAGGTGTTGCAGCTTCTGTAGCAAATAATGGAGTTGGTGGATTCCCAGCAATTTCTTACGCTGGTGGCGCTACTGGTTTAACTCAAATTGGAGAACAAATATGGGTAGCTCTATATATGCAAGGTCTTGAATCTTGGGCAGAATGGAGACGTACTGGTATCCCTGCTTTACCTTTAGCTATTGATGCTGTTGAATCTAGTATTCCTTCTAGATACAACTATCCACTATCGCAACAGTCTTTAAATAATGAAAATTATACATCAGCTGTTTCAGCTCAAGGTACGGACAATTTAACTACACCACTTTGGTGGCAAAATTAAAAAAAAGAAAAAGATGAAAAATTTAAGAAAATTATTTTTAGCAACAGCGGCTTTGCTAGCGTTTGTTGCTTGCGAAACGGATGCGGATACCGTAGCCGAGATTAAAGATGAAGCTGGTCTTTTAGTAAGTGTTTCTGCTACATCTAATAGCTCTATTTTAGGTAACCCTGCTCCTGGAGTTGATTTAGAAGATGCAGAAGTAACTGTAACTAATGCTTACCTAAACATGACAGTTAGTAAAACGGCTGGATCTATTAATCAATTAGAAAAAATTGAAATCGTAAAGTCTTTTAACGGTGGAGAAGAAATCTCTCTTGGAGAAAGTACTTCATTACCTTATACTCTTGAAGTATCATCTCTTGATGATTTATTAGCTGGTACTGGTGTTGCTGCTAATGCTTTAAGAATTGGAGACGTTTTAAACTTTAGAACTAAAGTTTATAAAACAGATGGTAGCGTATACTACTTTAATTCTTCAATGGGTGATTACTCTTTAGTAATTAACTGTGCATCAGATTTAGCTGGTTCTTATACTGTAAACTATACAAGTGGCCCAGCTATTTATAACGTTACTGAGGTTTCTCCTGGTAAATATGAAAGTGATCAAATGCTTGGATGGCCAACTTCTGGTTACTGGGTTAGATTTACTGATACTTGTGGAGTAATATCATTCGATATTAACGAATGGAGATTCTCTGGAGGTAACCCTGTTTCAGGAACTGGTTATGTAGATGCCGATGGAAATTTAGTATGGACTTCAGTAAGTGTTGCTGGTACAGGGCTTCAAGGAGGTGCATATACCATGTTTAAAAACTAATTAAAAATAGACTTTTATAATTATGAAAAATATAATAAATAAAATTGGGGTATTTGCTCTATCTTGTTTAGCATTTACTTCTTGTGATTCTGATGATAACACAGGAGATTCAATACTTAACTATTCTCCAGCAACAGTAACTTTATCATCATCTTCACCTACAACATTTGCTGAAAGCGGAATTAATGCTGATGTTGCAAGTACTTATCAAATCGAAATTACAGCTACCTTAGCAGAAGCGCAACCTGTTGACGCTGTAATAGATTTAGTTCAATCTGGAGGTTCTGCTGATGCAGGCGATTTTGAAGCTCATACTATTACTATTCCTGCCGGTTCTTTAACTAGCTCTGCGACTGTAGATATCTTACAAACAGGTGAAATAGAAGGGACTGAGACTTTAGAAATTTCTGGTAAGTCTAGAGCTAATTTTGACATTGCTCCATACACTTTCTCTGCTACTATTTCAGATGATTATGTAACAGATTTCTTAGATATTGAGTTAAACTGGGATGGAGAAGTTACCATTGATGAAGACAATGTAACTGCAACTTATAACTTATGTGCAATGGATTTTGATATTTTAATTTACGATGCTTCATTCGCAGATACTGGTATTTATGATGGTGCTACAGGAGCATGTCCAGAACATGTATCTTTTGGTAGTGGTATGCCAGATGGAGACTACATAATCGTTGTAGATTTATATGGTAACGACTTAAGTGGTTTAGAATTAGGAGAAACAGTTGCTGTAAACCTAAACTACAGTCAAGATAACTTTGACAATAGTGGAACTATAACAAATACTAGCGACTACACAACAGATTCTGCTGGAGGGACTATTGCAATTGCAACAGTAACAAAAAGTGGATATAACTATACTGTAGCTCCTTTCTAATTTGAGGTATATTTATTCTAATAAATATTATTATTAAAACAAAACACCTCTGTTATTTATTTTCAGAGGTGTTTTTAATTTTTAAAAACTATGAAAAAAACTATTCTTTCTGTTTTAGTAGTTGCTTTTGGAGTTTATTTAGTCTATAATTTAAATTCTGAAGAATCTAACTTGACTGATATAAGCAAAACAAAAGAACTACATAAACAAAATTTAAAAAAACATCCTTTTACTGAAACTTTAAAGCTTTCAAAAAAAGAACGTAAACAATTAGGAATTCCTCCTAATAAATATAACGAAGAGCAATGGGTTTTAACCATGAACCCGGAACTTGGTAGGCCTACTCCTAATAAAGTTGCTGAACTTCAAAAAGAATTACTAAATACTAAATTTGCTTCTCGTACTCCAGGTGATAAAGCCGATAATTTATGGATAGACAGAGGACCCAACAATGTTGGAGGAAGAACTAGAGCTATCATGTTCGATCCAAATGACGCTGGTGACAATACAGTTTTTGCTGGTGGTGTAGCTGGTGGTTTATGGAAAAACACAAATATTAGCAGTCCAAATTCAGAATGGGTAAGAGTTGGTATTCCAGAAAACTTAGCTGTTTCTTGTATTACTTACGACCCAAACAATACCAATATCTTTTATGTTGGTACAGGAGAATCTTACGTTGGGCATACTGATGGTTCGGTAAATGGAGATGGTATTTGGAAATCTACAGATGGCGGTAACACATGGTCTAACATTTTTGGAGGAAATACCGGAGTTAGTTATTTTGTTTCGGCTTCAAATATAACAGTAAACAGTCCTGCTGGTATTGCTGGTAATTACGAATCTTTCCCTACAGATAATTTTGGGTCTGAAATTACAACTGTTATTACAGCTGATCTTATTTTGGCAAATGACTCAACTGGAGAACCTACAGAAGGATGTAATGCTTTTGGAGCAGATGCAACTGGTAAAATAGCAGTTATTAGAAGAGGAGATTGTTCTTTTGTTCAAAAAGTTAAACATGCACAAGATGCTGGTGCTATTGGTGTTATTATGCTAAACAATGTTTCTGGAGAACCTATCCCAATGGGAGGCGAAGATGCAACAATTACTATTCCTGCTGTAATGATTACTAAAGAAAATGGTGATATTTTAGAAGCTGCTTTAGGCTCTGGAACTGTGAATGCTTCATTAAACCCAGCTTCTGGTAACTTTACAGCTACCGTAGTGCCAGGTATACAACATATAAACGATATAAGAGTTAGAGATAATGGTGGCACTTCAGAGGTTTTTGTAGCCGCTGCTGATGCTTTATATGGTTCTTCAAATGCAGCTACAACAGTTGGAGGTCTTTCTTATGGCTTATACAAATCTTCTGATGCTGGTGCTAACTGGACTGAAATTGCACTTCCATTAACTGAAAACGGCAACAAACATTGTCCAAATGATATTGAAATTGGAACTGATGGTAGAGTTTGGGTAGCTACTACAAGAAGTAAATTATTTAATGATGGTGGTGGTATGATATTTAACTCTAATGATGGTATTAATTTCGATCAACCTTTAGATGTTGCTAATGGCACTTATCCATCTTACCAAGTTACTGATGGAGGAAGAACTCAAATAGCTATATCTTCAGATCCTGCTAACCCTCGTAAATTATATGTTCTTTCTGAACTTACAACTGGAGGTGTTGTTATAGAAAGAACAACTAATGCCTTTCATCCAACATTTTTAGTACAAACTAAAGCATTACCAAATGATGCGGATACTGGAATTACAGCTGCAGATTTTACTCGTGGTCAAGCATTCTATGACTTACAATTAGATGTAAGTCCTGCAAATGATGAAGTTGTTTTTACAGGTGGTATCGATTTATTTAAAACCACTAATGGTGCTACAGCTTGGAATCAAATATCACATTGGTATGGTGGATTTGGGTTTCAAGAAGTACACTCAGACCAGCATATAGCTGCTTTTGGGCATAATGACGCTAATAAAGTAATATTTGGTAATGATGGTGGTGTATACTATTCTGCAGATGGTGGAGTAACAACAGAATCTAGAAATGTAGGTTATAATACGGCACAATATTATACAGTAGCTGTAGGACCAACTACTGCTTTCCCTTCTGGCGATCATTTTGCTGGCGGCTTACAAGATAACGGTACGCAATTAACAGAAAATGGTGATCCAGCTGGAGATTCTAATGCCACAGAAATTGCTGGTGGTGATGGTGCTTATACATTTTTCGATCAAGATGGTACCGATAGATATGTAATTTCTAATTACGTATATAATGATGCTATAACACTACATAACTTTGATGGTGCTAACGTTACAATTAATAGTGAAGATTTAAGTAATGGTGCATTTATTAATCCAGGTGCTCTAGATTCAAACTTAGATATCTTGTATACAAATTACTCTGCAGGAGGAAACTATATTGTAAAAAGATATGCAGGTATTAAAAGTGCTGGTACTTTAACTAAAACAGACTTAACAAGTGCAGAGTTAACAACCACACCAACAGCTTTTACAGTGTCAACACATACTACAACATCTTCTACACTTCTTGTAGGAACTGTTTTAGGCGATGTTTTATTAGTTGAAAATGCAGATAGTGCTAGCCCAACTTGGACGAATTTAGATGGTAACAAACTTGTTGGTAGTGTTTCTGACTTAGAATTTGGACAAACTGAAAATGATATTTTTGTAACTATGCACAATTATGGTGTAAACAATGTTTGGTATTCTAATGATAAAGGTGCTACTTGGCAAGCTAAAGATGGTAACTTACCAGATTTACCTGTTAAAACCATTTTACAAAATCCTTTAAATTTAGAAGAAGTTATTATTGGAACAGAACTTGGTGTTTGGTACACAAACAATTTCTCTGATGCTAACCCTACTTGGAACACATCATACAACGGAATGAGTAATGTAAAGGTATTAGACTTAGATTTAAGAGATGATAACATGGTATTTGCTGCCACTCATGGTCGAGGTGTTTTCTCTGGACCATTTACTGCTGCTCCTTTAAGTACTGCCGATAATGTATTCTCTAATTCTAATTTAAGAATATACCCTACGGTATCTAACGGAAATGTAAATATAGTTTCTAAAGATTATATTGAAAATGCTAAACTAAGTGTTTATAGTATTTCTGGGAAAAGAGTATATTCTAGTAATTTAAATTTATCTAAAACTGAAAGTAAATTAAACTTAACCGGTTTACAATCTGGATTATATTTAATGAAGTTTTCTAAAGATAACATAGAAACAACTCATAAAATAATGATAAAGTAATTTACCATTAAATATTCTAAAAAGCCATCTAAAATTATTTTAGATGGCTTTTATATTTATAATAACTTGTAAATAGATATAATTAATAAATTAAGCCAATTATAATTTAATTACTATTGCTTTTTATACCTTTACAGGCATGGAAAACCAAACACAAATATTCGGGATAAGAGCCATAATTGAAGCTATAAATGCGGGCGAAACTATTGATAAAGTTTTCTTACAAAAAGGTGAAAGAGGTGAGTTATTTGCTGAGTTAGAGTCTTTATTGAATAAAAAATCAATAAACAAATCTTACGTTCCTGTTGAAAAACTTAACAGATTAACAAAAAAAAACCACCAAGGTGCGGTTGCTCAAATTTCGCCAATCGAATTTCATGACATGGAAACTTTAGTTTTAAATGTATTAGAATCTGGAAAAACACCATTATTCTTACTTTTAGACCAACTAAGCGATGTTAGAAATTTTGGTGCCATTATTAGAACTGCCGAATGTACAGGTGTAAATGGTATAATTATTCAGAAAAAAGGTGGCGCTCCTGTAAATGGCGATACTATTAAAACTAGTGCAGGTGCGGTATTTAAAATTCCTATTTGTAAAGTAGACCATATTAAGGATGCTGTGTTTTATATGCAAGCTTCGGGTATAAAAGTTATTGCAGCAACCGAAAAAACAAATAATACTTTATACGATGTTTCGTTTACAGAACCATGCGCTATAATTATGGGTTCTGAAGGCAGAGGTATTAACCCTTCTACTTTAAAGGTTGTTAATGCGAAAGCCAAACTGCCTTTACTTGGCGATATTGAATCCTTAAATGTATCGGTGGCTTGTGGTGCGTTTTTATATGAAGCTGTAAGGCAGCGTTTAAAGTAACAACAATTTATTTTAATTACTCTTTCTTATTACTTTCCTTTTTAAAATGGTAATTAATTTGGGGTTGCTCTACCTCTATTTCTGGTTCATTAAACTCAATAAAATTTCCGTTCTCATCAAAATGCTTTAAAAAAGGGTCGTTATCTTCGTTGTAATTTTCCTGTTCCCAAACATATTTTTTGGGTTTTGCTATTTCTTTTCTAAAAACTAAAGCAAATAATAACCCTGTAATTAAACCAGCCATGTGCCCTTCCCAAGAAATGCCTTTTTCTATGGGCAATGTATACCAAATCATGCTACCATATAAAAATATTACAAGAAGCGATAAGGCAATTAATCTGTAATGTTTGGCAAAAACCCCTTTAAAAAAGGTAAAACTTACTAAAACATAAATAAGTCCGCTTGCTCCTATATGATAAGATGGCCTACCTATACACCAAGTAAAGAAACCAGATAATAAAATACCAAAAAATAAAACTTTCCATGCTATGTGCCTATAAAAATAAAACAAGGCCGTAGATAGCACGAATAACGGTACCGTATTATGGTAAATGTGTTTTATATCGCCATGAATAAATGGGCTTAAAAAAACACCTCGTAAACCTTTAAACGTTTGCGGATAAACACCATATTTACTAAAATTGTAGCCAAAACGGACTTCAAACCAAAATACTAACCAGATTATTAGCACAAAACATACAGGATAAGCAAGTACTCCTGTTGTAAATTTAAAATGTTCTTTATTATTCATTATTTTAAAGATAGCAAATAGTTATCCAATGTTATACGCAATGCTAAATTGGCAGTTAATGGGTTGCGTGAGGGATTGAACGGCTTGTTTGAAATCCTTTTTGCTTTTTTGCAAAAAGATTGAGTAGTGAAAGCCCGACCCTTTTCGGGGCACGCCAAAATAATAGCTATCATTTAAGGCATAGTAGTAATGATAAATGTAATTTTTTAATTTAATTTTGTGTTTATGAATGTAAACGAGCCACTTGCAGAACGATTAAGACCAAAAACGTTAAAAGACTACGTGAGTCAATCTCATTTGGTAGGCAAAGACGGATCGTTAACCCAACATATTAAACAAGGCCTTATACCTTCTATGATTTTTTGGGGACCTCCTGGAACGGGCAAAACAACTTTAGCCAATATAATTGCAACTGAATCTGGCCGGCCTTTTTATACCTTAAGTGCTATAAATTCTGGTGTTAAAGATATTAGAGACGTTATAGATAAGGCCAAACAAAGCGGTGGTTTATTTACTACTAAAAACCCTATTTTATTTATTGACGAGATACATAGATTTAGCAAATCGCAACAAGATTCGCTATTACAGGCCGTTGAAAAAGGTTGGATTACCCTTATTGGAGCAACTACAGAAAACCCTAGTTTCGAGGTTATTTCGGCTTTATTATCGCGTTGCCAAGTTTATATTTTAAATGCTTTTGATAAAACCGATTTAGAAACACTTTTAGAGCGTGCCATTAAAAAAGACTCACACCTTTCTAAAAAAAATATTGTTTTAAAAGAAACCCATGCACTTTTAAGGTTATCTGGTGGCGATGCTAGAAAACTACTTAATGTTTTTGAGCTTCTAGTTAACTCTTTTAATACTGATGATATTGAAATTACCGACGCCATTGTATTAGAAAAAATACAGAACAATACGGTACGTTACGATAAAACTGGCGAACAGCATTACGATATAATTTCGGCTTTTATAAAATCCATTCGAGGTAGCGACCCCAACGGTGCCGTTTATTGGCTAGCAAGAATGATTGAAGGCGGCGAAGATGTAAAATTTATAGCACGGCGTTTACTTATTTCGGCTAGCGAAGATATTGGCAATGCAAACCCAACTGCGCTAGTTATTGCAAACAACACCTTTCAAGCGGTAAGTACAATTGGCTACCCAGAGTCTCGTATAATTTTAAGCCAATGTGCTACATATTTAGCCTGTTCTCCAAAAAGTAACGCTGCGTATATGGCCATTGGTAAGGCCCAACAATTGGTAAAACAAACTGGCGACTTAAGTGTGCCTTTAGAAATAAGAAATGCGCCAACCAAACTTATGAAAGAGCTAGGTTATGGCAATAACTATAAATACGCCCACAACTACGCAAATAATTTTGCACCTCAAGAATTCTTACCAGACGAGATAAAAAACGAAAAACTATACGACCCCGGAAACAATGCTAGAGAAAACGCACATCGCGAATTTTTAAAACAACGTTGGAAAGATAAATACAACTACTAAACTTAGCTATTTAATAACTTGGGCGTTACCACAAGGGTCGGGCTTTCGGTGGTCGCTTTTTTGTGTTGCATAGGTGCAACAACACAAAAAGAGCTCCAACAAACACCTTAATCCCTAACGCAAAACACGTTTTTATTTAACTTTAAAACTTAATATTTAAAACATCCTGCTGTAAAATACCACTAGCATAATACTCGATAACCCAATCGTTATCTTTTTTATAAATTATAGCGTTTTTGCTTTCAACAAGATACACGTCCTTTAAGTTTGTCTTTTTTATTTTATAAACCACTTTAGGCGAACTATCTACTAACTGAAAACCATGAGTTATAGCTTGAGCATACAGTACATTAGTATCGCCTTGAATTACTGTAGCAGCTGTAGGTATGGCTTTCTCGATAGCTTTTGGCTGTGTAGTAGTAACCTCCGGTTTAGGCGTTTCTTTTATAGTAACCTCGGTTTCTTTTTCTTTTTTTAAATCTTGTATTTCTTTTTTTAATTGTTCAATTTCGGCAGAAACCTCTGGTTTAACCTGAGCCTGACCATTACCAATTGAAGTTATATCTGTATTTGGTTTATAATTATAATTTAGTGCTTCAATAGATTTAAAAGCATCGCGTAACGCTAAATTATAAGCCGTTTTATATTCTTTCTCTCTACTCTCCCCTTCTGCCGTTGTATAAATAACTCTATCATTACAATCTTTAAGTTCTACAGTAAGTTTCGTTTTAAACATGCCAGACCCTTTTAATACATTAGATTTTAAAGACAAGCACCTATTCGATAATAAATCTTCAGGATATTCTGTTCCTTCCATAACAGCTATAAAACCGTGTTTATTAAACAAAAACTCGGCTAAAGAGTTTAGTTGATACTGGTCTTTATTTTTTAAAAAATCGAATTTTTCTGGTACAATTACATACTTATAATTATTAATACTAGTTTGCGCAAATACAGAAGTCGTTATAAAACAGGTTATTGCTATATAAAGAAACTTAACTTTCATGTTTTTAAATTTATTATTCTATTTGTAAATATACGATTTGGGATGTTAAATAGATACTTGATGTTATAAAACTTATAGATACTTTTTTAATTGTATTAAGTTATTTATTTTTTTAATATTAGTATTTACAGTTGTGTTGTGTTGATCGAAAAACACAACTTCCATCCCCATATTTTTAGCTCCCAAAATATCTGCCTCGTAACTATCGCCTATCATTACACTATTATTTGCATGGGCATTAGCTAAATTTAAAGCAAAATTAAATATTTTGGGGTTAGGCTTTTTTACTCCAGCAATTTCAGAGTTGGTAACTGTTTTAAAATAATGGTCAATTTTAGAATGGCTCATTTTTTTGTATTGCACCTCATCAAAACCATTTGTTATAATGTGCAAATTATAATTTATGCTTAAATAATCTAAAATTTCAAAAGTATTTTCAAATACATGATTAAATGTGCTTAAATGTGTAATATAATCGTCAGCTAGTTTATGTATTAATGCGTTATTAACTTGGTAGTTAATGGCTTTAAATGCTTCATTTAACCTTTCAAAACGCAATATTTCTTTTTCTATTTTTTCTTCTCTAAAAAGCTTCCAGTATTTTAAATTTATGGGTATATATTGAATTAAAAAATCGTCAACACTCGTTTTTATTGCATTGATTTCGAATATTTTTTTGAATGTTAATGCAGAGTTTTTTTCAAAATCCCAAAGGGTATGATCTAAATCAAAAAACACATCTGTAATGCCTTTAAGCTTCATTTGGCGAATCTAAAATTAAATTAAACAAATCTTTAAAACCTTTCCATCTTCTTGAATCGCTAAAGGTATAATTATGAAAAACTGGAACAAACTCTCCTTCAACTTGTTTTATTTCATTAATTATTTCATTTAAAACTTTCTTCTTATCAAGTAAAGATTTATATTTTAATAGTGTAAAATCCATTAATTGATAAGGTACTATTTTTAGTGGTGTTTGCACTTCATAATCTAAATCGTAAAATAGAAAAGGCGTACAAGAACCTGCTCTAAAACCTATGCGATTTACATATCCCATGGTATAATCTTCTTGAATTTCTAGGGCTATTAAATTCCTGTAGGTTTCAGGCAAATTAAGCTTAGAAAACGATTGCCTAGAGGCTTGTAGGTTGGTATTTAAAATATCTTCCATTCTTTGTTTTTCCTTTTTTAAAAGTTGCTCATCCTCTAGTGCAAAATAGGATATTTTTAAGCCTACTTTACAATAATCTCCAACATGTTTAATAAGCGAAACAAATTTCTTTTTATTAGGGTTAATTCCCTTATCGTAAGTAGAATAATCGCCAATTAAAAAAAAGAAAAGAAACTTAAATGCAGATGTTTTTTGCCTGTTTATTATATACTTAAAAGTATCATAAGGGTCATGTCTAAACCCTAAAAGCACAGCAAATCTTGTATATAGACTTTTAAGCCTAAAACGCGCCAAATCTTTAAGTGTGCCTCCTAAGGTTCGCATAATACCTTTTAATTTGTAATGGTAAGCGCTTGGCACATCTATTATTGGTTTTATTTTATAGTTTCTTTTAGGAAACTCAAATTCGGGAAACTGTTTTTGTAAAGCATTTTTAAATTTATACGCCCAAATATCTACCACGGGTTGGTGTAAAAAACCTTCCTTATAAGCCAAGCTTTCGGTAGCTGTAAAACGTCCGTATTCGTCTTTTACATGTGGTAAATACTCTTCGTATCTGGATAATAAATAAAAAGACGCCGAAAAAATATCAAACGGTAGGGCACTCTTTTCACCTAAGTAAAAAAAGCATTTGGTGTTTTCCCAATCATGAATATTAATGTCTATATCATTAAGTCCTTGTTCAAATAAAATATCGTGACTTTTAATAAAAAATTCGCTACCTAATTGTTGCTTAGTGTAAGACATTTTTAAGCTATCATGGGCAATAAATTCTTCTATTTTAGTAGTAAAACCAACTTTTACATCTAAAATACGAGCACAAATATGCTTAAAAACATATTTTAATCTGGGCGATATTTTATGAGTATAAACTAAGAGCATTAAAGTAAGGTTTCATCAGCAAAACTAAAATATGATTTTTCTGTTATTATAACATGGTCTAGTACTTTAATATCTAAACTCTGGGCTGCTATTTTTAATTTTTGAGTAATTTGCTTATCGGCCTGACTAGGCTTTAATGTTCCTGATGGATGGTTATGTACCAATATTAAACCTACCGCGCCAACTTCTAGGGCATTTTTAAGTACCAATCTTACATCTACCAAAGTACCTGTAATTCCTCCTTTACTTAATTGGTTTTTTTGTAGTATTTTATTAGAGTTGTTTAAATATATAATCCAGAATTCTTCATGTTGTAATTCTCCAATTATAGGTTGCATTAGCTCAAAAACCGAAGTGCTTGAGGTAATTTTCTTTTTTTCGAGTGCTTCTTCTCCTCTACGTCGTCGTCCTAATTCTAAGGCTGCAATAATACTTATGGCTTTTGCTTCGCCAATGCCTTTAAATTTCATAAGTTGTTTAATGGATAGTTTTCCTAATGCGTTTAAATTGTTATTAGTACTTGCTAATATGCGTTTGCATAAATCGACTGCGCTTTCTTCTCGGTTTCCAGAACCTATTAAAATAGCTACTAACTCTGCATCACTTAAAGTTGATTTGCCTTTATGTAGTAACTTTTCTCGTGGCTGATCATCTTGACTCCAGTTTTTTATTGAAAATGATGCTGGTTTTTCTTGCATTGGTTAAAGATAAATATAGAATATTTTAGAAACAATAAAATTGTTTTTAATTTATCTTTATTACCCCACTCGTGTTTTAATATTTTGGGTTGAGTAAAAATTAAGTAACGTATACAGTTTTTCTGGATTAAATGGTTTACCCATAAAACCATTCATGTTGTATCGTTTTGTTTTTTCTTTAATATCGGTTTGGGCAAATGCTGTTAATGCTATTATTGGAATATTAGCTTTTAACGTATCTGGAAGTTTTCTAATAGCTTTTGTGGTTTGGTAGCCATCTAAAATTGGCATTTGTATATCCATTAAAACCAAATCGAAATTAAAATTCGTGCTTTTAAAATACTCTAAAACCTCTTCGCCATTTTGTGCTACTTTAAAGCTTACGTTCCACTTGGCAAAAAATCTTTTTAAAATAAGCACATTCATTTTATTGTCTTCTGCTACTAAAACGTTTAGGCTTAAAGGTTTGTAATTGGGTTGCATTTTAACCATTTTAGGTTCGTACAAGTTAAGCCTATTACTTACTTTATATTTTATTTTAAACGAAAATGTAGCACCTTCTCCTAATTGGCTTTTTACTTTTAAATCGCTATTTTGAAGTTTTAATAGTTTTTTGCTAATAGACAAACCAAGTCCAGTACCACCATATTTTACAGATGTATCTTGATTAGCCTGCATAAAGCTTTTAAAAATAGTTTTTTGCCTTGTAGGAGATATACCTATTCCGGTATCTTTTACTTTAAACCTTAGTGTAATTTTATTATTACTTATACCTAAACTTTTTACACTAATAATTATGCTTCCTTTTTCGGTAAATTTTAAAGCATTACTAAGTAGGTTTTTTACAATTTGTGTAAGTTTTAGTTTGTCTCCAATAATATTTTCTGGAATATCATTTTCTTTAATAACTTTAAAAATTATGCCTTTACTTTCGGCTCTTAATTGAAAGTGAGATTTAATGTTTTCTAAAAAATAGTTTAGGCTAAAGTCTTTATCTACAACTTTTAATTTACCCGATTTAATTTTATCAAAATCTAACAAATCATTTATTAAGCCTAATAAATGTTCTCCTGAATATTTTAAGCCTTTAAGACTTTCTATCTGCTCTGGAAGATAATCTTCCATTAATAAAATATTTGTTAAGCCAGTAACGGCGTTTAATGGGGTTCTTATCTCATGAGACATTGTTGATAAAAACTCATCTTTTGATGCACTCGCTTTTTTTAATTTTAGTTCGGTTTCTTTTAAATCTGTTACATCTGTAATAATACCAATATACCCTAAAGGCTTGTTTTCTTCATTATTTATTAGTTTAGATTTTAGCTCAAACCATTTTAAATTACCGTCTATTTTGTGTTTAAAAATAAACTCTATTCGTTTCTGCTTTTTTGTAAATAAATTGTACCTATTTTCATGTCCAATAATATTTTCGCCTGCTATAAAATTTATAAAACTTTTACCAATGGCTTTTTCAACAGGGTATCCAGAGTATTTTTCCCAAGCATTATTTAAAAATGTAAAATTACCATCAAGATCTGTCTCAAAAATAACACCGCCTACATTATCAACTATATTCTTTAGTTTTATTTTTGTAGAATCTCTTTCGCTTATTAATTCTTGATTTGCTAAAAACAACTCTTTAGAGCTTTGTTCTAGAATATTTTCTATGTGATAAATATCCTTATCAAAACTTTTATAAGCTTCGTTTACTGAGTTTAAAAATGCAGTAAACTTAGGGTTGTTAAGCGTATCTAAATCTGCTTTTTTAAGCTGGCGCTTTAATAGTCTATGTAAGTTATTGTTTAACATTCTGATAATGTTGTTATGGTCATGGTTTGGTTATGTAACTCGCAAGGTGAAAACTCACCAAATGGTGCTATTTCCCCGTACGAGTAAAAACCAGTTATAGATGGTTTTTCTCCTATAACATCTCTTACTACCTCTACCTCCTCTTCTACCAGTTGTTTTAAAACTAATCTTCTACCTACACAACTAATAAGTAATGCTAACTCTGACGAGTTTTTTAAATCTTTATTTGCAGAAATTGCAGAGTTTTCTGCTCCGCTAATTAACCTGTCTATATTTGCTTTCATTAGCCTTACATAAGAGTCTTGAGGTATATTTCCTGCAAAGGTTAAGCTTTGATCTTCTTCGTTTATTGCTAAAATGGTTCTTACTAACGGCGTTGCATTTTCGCTATTTCTCATACTTAAAGGAAACAGTAAGCCAGAGCTTGGCAAATCGTTTGCATGTTCACCTAAAAATGATTTATAAATTTTTAATGCTGGCAAACCATCTAGCTCATAAAGTATATTTTTATCAGATTTTGTTACTAATCTTTCTATTCCAAAACTATCCCAGCCGCCTTTAGAACTAAAACCTACTTTTAATTTTTCTCCATAAAAACCTAAACCTACAATAGTTTTATCAACTATTTTATTGTTATTAATTACAAATGTTTTATTAAAATCTGCTCCATCGGCGGCCAACCCGCCTGTTATACTAACACTTGGTATTTTAGATTTTAAACCAGATACTAAATCGGCTCCATTAACATTTAAACCATCACTTAAAACAATAACATGCTTTAAATCATTATCATCCAATTTACTTGCTATTTCTTCACCAGCTTTATAACTACAATTCATATCTTTAATTTGAAAAGCTACCTTTTTTAAAGTTGTCGTTTCTAACTGAATTGCGGTTAATGAAATGGTATTGTCTTTTACAGTAACATCTGATATCTCGCCAGCTGTGGAACATCCAATAATTATAGAATCTGGATATTTTTTATTTACTGTATTTAAAACTTCATTTTTTAAATTAAATTTAGGTGAAACAAACAATAAAAATAAGTTAGCCTTAATGGTTACAGAATCTATACTGTGTTGCCAATTATTTTCTGTTATAGTTTTTTGTTGAACTTTCATTATGGTTTCATTTGGGAATCAAAAATATACATTTTGTCGGAAATATACAACATTTTGTCGGAAATAATATTTTATAATGTAGGGATTTACACATAATAATATTTTTTTAAATAAACTATTATTGTTGTAAATTTCAGATATTTTTATTCTAATATATTAACATTTTATTGTACAATTAAATTAACAAGACAGTTTTGAAATACCCTCCTAAACACCACCAAAACAACAACATAGACCATCTTATAGAAGTTATTAAATCGTACCCTTTAGCAACACTTGTTTCGGTTAAAAATAACGAACCTTTAATTACACATTTACCTTTAATTTACAATAAAGAAGGGAAGCTTATAGGACATATTGATATTTATAACCCACATGCCAAACTTTTAAATAACGATAATGATATTACTGTTATATTTTCCGGTCCGCAATGCTACATATCGCCAAGTATATATAGCACCAAACAATTACCAACTTGGAATTATATTAAAGTGCATTTAAAAGGCAAAGTAAAAGCGATTGAAAGCAAAGCAGCTTTAAAGCAATCGTTAATTACGATGACTGAGTTTTTAGAATCGCCAAAACACAAGTATGTTTTAGAACCAGACAATAAAAGCATGAACAATTACCTAGATTATATTAAAATGTTTGAAATAACTATTGATAGTTGGGAAGGAAAATTTAAACTCTCGCAAGACAAAAAACCTGAAGATATAGAAAATGCTAGAACAGAATTAATTAGAGCTAATAAAGAAAATATTGAAGCTTTTTTAGAGAAATGTTTTGAAACTTAATAAGTCGAATTAAGAGCCGAAAACTTATTATTTTTAGGCTTTTAAATAACCCAAAAAGTAGTTTATAACAAATGAATAAAGCCTTTATAATATTTATATTTATTTCTATTAATTCAATTTTTGGGCAAAACTCAGACAAAGAGGTTTATTACTATTTTGAAGATGAAAAAATTTCTAAATCTTATTTTGAAACACTTAACAAAGAAAAAATTTACACTAAAAAAATCGAAAATGATAGTATTATAATTCAGAATATTTATCTGCGTAAAAAAGTAAAAACACTTGATTCTGTTAAGCTCCAACAAGTAAAAATGCTTCTAACAAAAATTATAGGCTCAGACTATAGTCCAGAAATTAAGACTATGATTCATTTATATAGTAAGAATAATAAAAAAATATTTGAAGATACTAAACGTAAGCATTATTGGAGATGGATAAAAAGAAACTCCAAACGTTATCAATCTTTTTTAATAGCAACAAAAGATTTTGGAATTATAACTGATAAAAAAAATCATATTTATTCAGATGAATATAATTTATTAGAAAACTTATTTTTTAATAAATCTAATTTCAAAATAAATCATTTATTAATAAAACCAAATGGTACAGTCTATATATACTTTGGAATGAATGATATTAGCTCAGCATTAGATTGGTCTATTGATTAGCTATAACAACAAGAAATTATTATTTAATTAAGTTTTTCACAGCATCAAAATCCAACCCACCATAATTACCAGAACTCATAAGTAACAAGGCTTTATTATTAAAGTTTTGTGAGAACAGAAAATCTTTAAAATCGTCTGGATTGGTATAAATAATTAAATCGTCGCGTTGAAAGGCTTCTGCTATTTGCTCTTGGGTTACTTTTTCTAACTTTTTAATTTCTACAGCATGTGGCGAATAAAATACCACAGCTACATTGGCTGCATTAAGTGCGCCTTTATATTCTTTTAAAAACTCTGCGTTTAAACTACTATAAGTATGCAGTTCTAAACAAGCAACTAAGGTTTTGTTACTATATTGCTCTTTAACTGCTTTTGTTGTTGCTGCTACTTTACTTGGCGAATGTGCAAAGTCTTTATAAGCTACACTTGTTTTGCTTTCGGCTATTTTTTCTAAACGCTTACTGGCGCCTTTAAAGGTTGAAATGGCTTCGTAAAAATCGTCTTCGTCTATACCCATATGCTGGCATATCCATTTGGCTCCTGCAAGATTATTTAGGTTATGTTTACCAAAAATTTCTATTGGCAATTCGCCTTCTGATGTTTCTAGAAGTGTTTCTCCGTTTTGTACCTGGTATTCTGGAGTTTGGTATGGTATTTTTCTAATGGTGTTTTCGCTAGCATCGACTACACGCTTTAGTTCTAGGTCTTCTTCGTTATAGTTTATACTACCGCCACTAACTATAGAATCTACAAAAACACTAAACTGTTCTACATAATTCTTGTAGGTTGGAAACACGTTTATATGATCCCAAGCAATGCCACTTAGTAATGCTATATTGGGCTTATATAAATGAAATTTTGGCCGTCTATCTATGGGCGAGCTTAAATACTCGTCGCCTTCTAGTACTATAAAATCGTTATGCTCGGTAAGTTTTACCATAACATCGAAGCCTTCTAATTGTGCGCCAACCATATAATCTACTTCTTTTTCATGGTAATGCATGACATGCAAAATCATAGAGGTTATGGTTGTTTTTCCATGACTACCGCCTATTACTACGCGGGTTTTATGTTTAGATTGTTCGTATAAAAACTCTGGATAACTGTATATTTTAAGCCCTAGTTCTTGAGCTTTTAATAACTCTGGATTATCTGCTTTGGCATGCATACCTAACACAATAGCATTTAAGTTTTCTGTTATTTTTTCTGGAAACCACCCGAATGTTTCTGGTAATAATCCTTGTGCCTGCAATCTAGATTTTGAGGGTTCGAAAATAGTATCGTCGCTTCCTGTTACTTGGTATCCTTTATTGTGTAATGCAAGTGCTAAATTGTGCATTGCTGCTCCGCCAATGGCTATAAAATGTACATTCATATAACAAATATCTTGCTAGAATATTTGAATTCCAAATTATTATTAAATAACTTAAAAGGTTAAAATGGATTGCGTAATTTTTGCGTTAGGGATTGAACGGTGTGTTTGAGCTCGCCGACGGTAGGAGGCAGCGAGTAGTGAAAGCCCGACCCTTGTGGTAACGCCCATACACTAAAGCTTTAAAATTTTTTCTTTTTGCAATTTAAATGGTTTAATTTTTGGAAGTTGCTTTAATGCCAAATTAATGTGTTTTAAGGCGTCTGCTTTGCTGTTTTTGTGGGTGTGTATTTGTGCCAAACGGTAATGCGCCCAGGCTTTTGGAACGCCATCTGCAGCTGAGTAGTTTTTAAGGTAAACATGCAGACATTGCTCTCCTTTTTCGAGTTCTACACGATACTCGGCAGCTACTTTTCCTATTTGATAATGCAAGGCATTACGGTGTAATTTTTTATGTGCCGTTTCTATATTTTGTATTGCTTTTTTAGGGTGTTTTTGGTTTTCGTAAAACTGTGTTAATTTATTATAACAGGTTAACGAACCGCCTTCTTGTATGGCCATTTTATAATATATTTCGGCTTGTTTGGGTTGCTTATTGTACTCGTAAATATAGCCTTTTGCTAAATATCCATCTACTTTAGACAGGTTTTCTAACTCTTGGGCATATTTTAAAGACTTGCTTTTGCTACCGCCAAAAATGCCTGGTAGTTGCATATAAAGTTCTACCAATGCCCAACGGGCGTCTATGTGGTTTTTATCTAATTTTGCTGCTGTAATAAATGCGCTTTTTATATCGCTTATTAAGCCTATGGCTTTTAACTTATTTTCTAGAGCTTTCATGCCTAAAACACCTCCGTATTTATAATGATAGTTGGCTGTATTGGGCTTTGCTTGTACTAATATTTTGTAATTCTCTTTAGCTTTATCCCAGCTTTTTTGGAGCCCATACACATCGCCTAAAAGCTCGATTGCTTTTAAATTATTTTGCTGTGTTTTTAAAAATTCATGAAGGCTGGTTTCGGCTTTTTTAAACGCTTTTTGCTCTATTAAAGCTTGCACAGTATCTAAATTTACTTGTGCAAAATTTACAAAAGGTATTAATAAAAGTAGCAAAATGTTTTTCATGGCATACACTCGGTAAATACAAAAATAAGCTTTCTGTTAGTTGTTTTATTTTAGATTAAGATAATATTAAGGATTTCATATTTTTATAATACCTGTTTTAATTATTTTACTAGTAAAATGCTTAACTTAACTCGTTCAACTTCAAATTTTACTAATTTATAGTTTTTGGAACGGATTTTGAATATACCTTAGAGACAAAATTAAATACACGATGCGCTTACTACTTTTATTTATGATAATACTTTTTTCAACCTTTTCTCAAGCTCAAAATCTAAACTATGAAGATTTATGGACTCAAGTTGAGAAGTTTGAAGTTGATGGTTTACCTAAATCGGCTTTAAAAATTGTTGAAACTATTGAAAACCATGCCGTAAAAGATAAAAACACCCCGCAACTTATAAAATCTATGCTTTTTAAAAGCAAATATGCCTTGGTTTTAGAAGAGGATGCACAGTTAAGTATTATTAATAATTTTAAAGCTAAAATTAAATTGAGTGCTTTTCCAACAAAAAACATTCTAGAAAACATTTTAGCTAATTTATATTGGCAATATTTTAACCAACACAGATGGCAATTTTATAACCGTACAAAAACCAATAAAAAAGTAGATAATAACGATTTTAGAACTTGGGATTTAGAAACGCTTTTTACCGAAATCCATACCCACTATCAAGCATCACTACAAAACGGTTTAATGTTACAACAAGAACCGCTGAAACAATATAACGCTTTATTAAAAAAGCAGAAAGGTTCAAAAATCTATAGGCCAACATTATTTGATTTCCTTAGCCATAACGCCTTACAATTTTACAAAACTAACGAGACTCAAATTACAAAACCTGCTTATAAATTTGAAATTGATAATCCAGAGTTTTTAGCTAACGCCGAAACGTTTTCTCAATTAAATATAGCATCAAAAGATTCTACTTCGTTGCAATTACAAGCTTTAAAAATCTATAAAAACCTAATTCGTTTTCATTTAAAAAACGAGTCGCAGTTTGCATTAGCAGATGTAAACATTGAACGTTTAAATTTTGTAAATCAGTATGCCACATTTAGTAATAAACAAGCTATCTTATTGGATGCTTTAAAAAAAGAAAGCGAGCAACTTAAAACCCATGAAGTTTCTGGTTTGTATGACTTTGAAGTGGCTTCAATTTACTATCAGCAAAGTCAGTCGCATCAGCCTAAATCTAACGAAGAACAGCGTTGGAAAGCTAAAGACGCTTTAGAGTTATGCCAACAAGTAATTTCTAAATTCCCTAAAAGTAAAGGCGCAGAAAAATGTACTATTTTAAAATCTCAAATAAAACAATCTTCGCTTCAAATTACTACCGAAGATTTTCTGCCAATTCAAAAATATGCTAGATTATTAATACGCTATAAAAACCTTGAAGCTGTAACTTTTAATGCTTACAAATTTTCAGAAAAACAATATAAAACCTTTGTTAAAATATACCGAAAGGAAGAACAACTTAGTTTTATAAAAAACTTAGATGTAACTAAAACTTGGAATAATAATCTAAGAAACGAAGGCGATTTCCAAATACATTCTACAGAAGTTTTAATGCCAAAATTAAATTCTGGCAGATATTTAATTGCTGCTTTTGTTAACAATAAAACAGAAACCTATGCTTTTTCAAATCTTCAGGTTACTAACATGGCTTTGGTAGAAACCGAAGCTTTAAATCAAAAAATATTTCAAATTATTAATAGAAATCATGGAGCACCAATTGCTAATACTAAAGTTGAAGTGTCCTATGATTCCAGAAACAACAGAAAAACAATAACTAAAAGCTATACCACAAATAGCTTGGGCGAAATTAAAATTGATAAAGATAAAAGTTGGTATAGGAACGTAAATTTAAAAGTAGAAAACGACAACGATGTTGCATACTTTGGTAACTTTTACATTAACCAAACATATAATACACCCGAAGAAAAAGTTACTTATAAATCGTTTTTATTTACAGATAGAAGCATTTATAGGCCAGGGCAAACTGTTTATTTTAAAGCCATTGCAATGAAAACTAACGATGGTAAATCGGAAGTTTTAGAAAACGAAAAAGTATTTGCAGTTTTATATAACACAAATAACGAAGAGGTTGGAAAATTAGAATTTAAAACCAATGCATTTGGTTCGGTTTCTGGCGAGTTTATTTTACCAAACAATAGTTTAAACGGGCTTTACAGAATTGAATTTAACTCTAGTGCTAATAAATATTTTAGAAGCAACACATCCATTTCTGTTGAAGAATATAAACGTCCAAAGTTTGAAACAAAATTCAATCCTGTAACCGAAACCTTTAAAATAAATGATTCTGTAACCGTAAAAGGTCATGCGATTGCATATGCTGGAAGTAATATTACAAATGCCAAAGTGGTTTATCGTGTACACAGAAAAGTACAGTACCCGCATTGGTATTTTTGGTACAGACCTTGGGCTAACAGCGAGCCTCAAGAAATAACACATGGTAAAACAACCACCAATAACAAAGGCGAATTTGAAATTACTTTTAAAGCCATTCCAGACCAAAGCGTTGATAAAAATAGTTTACCTATTTTTAATTATGAAATCACAGCCGATGTTACCGACTTAAATGGCGAAACACGAAGTGCAACTAGTATTGTAAACGTTGGTTACCATGCTTTAACAGCTAATATATATATTGATGATGTTTTAGACAAAACCAATAAAGACCACAAAATAACTATTGATACAAAAAATCTAAATGGCGAATTTGTTCCTGCCAAAGGAAGTATAAAAATATATAAACTTGAAGCTCCAAATAGCGTTTTAAGACAACGCCCATGGGCTGCACCAGATTATAAAGATATTTCTGAAAACGAATTTAAAAACCTGTTTCCACATGAGGCATATTTAAACGAACACAATTCAAGTCTTTGGGAAAAAGGTGAACTGGTTTTAGAAAAATCGTTTAACACCAAAGAATCTAAAACTGTACAACTAGGTAAAATTAAAAAATGGCAACCTGGCCAATACATTATTACCTTAGAAAGTAAAGATAAATTCGGACAAAAGGTTAAAGACGAAATTAAAACCACTCTTTTTAGCACAGATGATACTGTTCCTGCAGACAATCAATTATTTACAATTTCAACAGATAAACAACACTATAAAACTGGAGAAACTGCTAAAATTACAATAGGTTCTGCGGCACAAAATGTTACAGTAACTGTTTCTGTAGAGAAGAATAAAAAAATTATTAAAACAGAAGTTATTAAGCTTAATGCGAATAAAAAATCAATTTCTATTCCTGTAACTACAAACGATTTAGGTGGCTTTGTTGTGCATTATAGTTTTGCAGCATTTAATAGTTTTAAATCGGGTTCGCAGATAATTTCGGTGCCATATCCTAAAACAAATTTAGAAATTGAAACACTAACCTTTAGAGATAAATTACAATCAGGAACTAACGAAACTTGGCAGTTTAAAATTAAAGGCCCTCAAGGCGAAAAAGTAAGTAGCGAGTTATTGGCTAGCATGTACGATGCATCTTTAGATCAATTTAAACCACATAACTGGAATTTCAACCCAATACAACAACCCAGTTATTATGCCTATAGCAATAGAAGCGCTAATACTAGTTTTGGTACACAAAACTTTAAGGTTTATAATAATTATACTCGTTTTAATTACTCGCAACAACACTTTGACCAACTAAATTGGTTTGGGCTTCATTTTGGGCATAACTATACTATAAGAATAAGAGGTAATGCTAGCATCTCTAAATCGTTAAGCGGCCGTGTATCTGGTGTTCAAATCGTATCAGACGAAATGGAAGTTGAAGAGTCGGTTGCATTTATGAAAACAAACGACAGTTCTAATTTAGATGAAGTAATTATAACTGGATCTGCTGTTCCAGAAACAGATAAAGACACAAAAGATAATGATGAGAATACAAGCTTCAACAACATTCAAATTCGTAAAAACCTGCAAGAAACAGCATTTTTCTTTCCGCAGTTACAAACAGACGAATCTGGAAATGTAAGTTTTAGTTTTACAACTCCAGAAGCTTTAACACAATGGAAATTACAACTTCTTGCTCATACTAAAACTTTAGAAAACGCAACCAAAACCTTAACCACAGTTACACAAAAAGAATTGATGGTTACGCCAAATGCACCACGTTTTTTACGCGAAGGCGACCATATTACAATAAGCACAAAAATTGCTAATCTTACAGAAAAACAACTTTCTGGGCAAGCCAAATTAATTTTGACTGATGCTGTTTCCGGAAAAGATATTAATGTAAATCTTGGTAATTCAGAAAACACCAAAACCTTTACTGTTAATGCCCAAGGCAACACTCAAGTATCATGGAATTTAACAATCCCAGATAATGTACAAGCAGTACAATACAAAGTACTTGCAAAATCGGAAACCTTTAGCGATGGCGAGCAAAACGCATTACCTGTTTTAAGTAATCGTAAGTTAGTTACAGAAACTTTACCAATGTGGGTAAAAAGTAACCAAACCAAAACATTTACTTTAAATAAGTTAGTAAATAACACCTCAACCACACTAAAAAACCATAAGTTAACTTTAGAGATAACATCCAACCCAGCTTGGTATGCTGTACAAGCATTACCGTATTTAATGGAATACCCTTATGATTGTAACGAGCAAACTTTCTCTAGATACTATGCTAATGCATTAGCAAGCCATATTGCAAATTCAAACCCTAGAATTCAAGAGGTTTTTAATCAATGGAAAAACACAAATGCTTTACTTTCTAACTTAGAAAAGAATGAAGAATTAAAGTCTATCTTAATTCAAGAAACCCCTTGGTTACGCGATGCACAAACTGAAACCGAGCAGAAAAAACGCATTGCTTTACTATTCGATTTAAACAAAATGAATAATGAGCTACAATCTGCCATTAAAAAGTTAGAAAACAACCAAATGCCTTCTGGAGCTTGGGCTTGGTTTAACGGTGGTTACGAAAACAGATATATTACACAACATATTATTACTGGTTTTGGGCATTTAAAACAACTCAATGTTATTGATAGTAACATTGAAGCATCTATGATTAAAAAAGCCATGAATTATCTTGACAATGAATTTGTAAAAGAATATAAAAACTTAAAAAAATATAATAAAGATATTGATTTAGAAAAAGATCATTTAAGCCATACGCAACTACATTATTTATACATGCGAAGCTTTTTTCCTGAGATTAAAAAATCGAAAGAAGTTGAAACTATTATGGCGTATTACCAATCGCAAATTGAAAAATATTGGTTAAGTCGTTCCTTATACTCAAAAGGTTTGATGGCTTTAATTTCCCATAGAAATGATGATAACAAAACGGCTTCTAAGATTTTAAAATCACTAAAAGAAACAAGCATCACTTCAGAAGAATTAGGTATGTATTGGAAAGCCAACACAAATTCATGGTTCTGGTATCAAGCACCAATTGAAACACAGGCATTGCTAATAGAAGTTTTTTCTGAAATTGAAGCAGACACCAAAACTATCGATAATTTAAAAATTTGGTTACTTAAAAACAAGCAAACCAACCGATGGAAAACAACAAAAGCAACTACCGATGCTGTTTACGCTTTACTGCTTCAAGGCAGCGATTGGTTAAGTGTTACAGATATGGTTAATGTGATTTTAGGAGGACAAAATATTAAACCATCAAAACTTGAAGCCGTTAAAGCTGAAGCTGGTACAGGTTACTACAAAACATCATGGAATACTTCTGAAATTAAACCAAAAATGGGAGAAGTTAAGATTTCTAAAAAAGGTGAAGGTATCGCTTGGGGAAGTTTATACTGGCAATATTTTGAAGATTTAGATAAAATTACATCAGCCGAAACCCCTCTTAAATTAAAGAAAAAACTATTCCTTAAAACGAATACCGATACTGGCGAAGAGATATCTGAAATCACTTCTAAAACTCATTTAAAAGTTGGCGATTTAGTAAGAGTTAGAATTGAGTTGCGCGCAGACAGAAATATGGAATTTATCCACATGAAAGACATGCGAGCTTCTGGATTAGAGCCAACAAATGTAATATCAACTTATAAATGGCAAGACGGCTTAGGGTACTATGAAAGCACGAAAGATGCATCAACAAATTTCTTTTTTGATTATTTACCAAAAGGAGTTTATGTGTTTGAATACGATTTACGCGTTAACAATGCGGGTAATATGAGTAATGGTATAACCACAATTCAAAGCATGTATGCACCAGAATTTAGTAGCCATAGCGAAGGTGTTAGAATTTCAGTAAACAGTAAATAATATGATTAAAACAAAGTATTTACTTTTATCATTTATTCTCGTTTTCTTATTTATGTCTTGCAAAAGTTATAAAAACTCGACTAATAATTCAATAGCGAATACACCAAAAATCATATTCCTTAATTATAACATAAGTAAAAACTTAAATGGAACAACAACTATTACCTTTATCAACAAAAAAATAGTAGAAGGTAAATTAAAACGTAATGATTTAGAGCGTTTAGAAAACGGTGTTGAAGGCGATTTGGTTTTCTCAGAACTAAATTCAAAATCTAAAATCATTAATCAACTGCTAATAAAAAACCCTTTAATAAAAAACATTGAGTTTGTTAATGAGTCGAGGAAATTCCAAACCCAAGTTATTAAACTCGATAAAACGCAGTTCTCTATTAGGTTACAGCTTAAAAATGACACTAAATTCATAACAATTAGTAACTTTGCTACAAATAACACCCTCATAAAAACCCAAATTAATTAGTATGAAATCTTTTTTAGGGGCTATACTTCTCATTTTTAACACCTACAGTTTATCTGCTCAGGTGTTTGATATTGAACCTATAAAAGTTTCTGGAGATGATGATAAACGTATAAACTTAGTCATTTTAAGTGAAGGATATCAAGCTAGCGAACTCGCTAATTTTATTACAGATGCTACAAACTTTTCGAATGAAATGTTTAATGAATCGCCTTTTAAAGAATACGCAAACTATTTTAATATCTATGCCGTAAAAGTACCATCTAACGAAAGTGGTGCAGACGACCCAGAAACCAATACATTTGTAGATACATACTTTAATGCAACCCATAACGCTTTTGGCAATCCTTACCTTCTTTACTATGAAATAGATGGCAATAACGCTAATAACACCGAAGCCAAAATACTATCTGTTTTAGCTGATAATTTTCCAAATTACGACAATGCATTAATTTTAGTAAATTCCTCAAAATATGGTGGTAGTGGCGGCAAATTCCCTATGGCTTACAATGGTTATTGGGCCTCTAAAATAATTATGCACGAGTTAGGACATTCTTTATTCGATTTAAAAGACGAATATTATCCTGGCGATTTACTTGCCGGAGAAGCTATAAATATGACTCAAGAAACCAACCCTAACTTGGTAAAGTGGAAAAATTGGATTGCCACAAACAATGTTGGCGTGTACCAATATACATGTGATGGTTGTGAAACAAATGAATATACAAATTGGTATAAACCGCATGAAAATTCTATTATGGAATTTATAGACAAATCTTTCAATTCTGTTTGTAAAGAAGGTATGATTGAAAAAATATATGATCTTGTTTCTCCTATTGACTCTTTTACACCTACTGATACTACGGTAAACAACCCTAGTTTACCATTAAATTTCGAATTGAATTTAGTTAAACCCATCCCTAATACACTAAATAGCACTTGGACACTCAATACTGTTAATTTTGCTAATGATGTAGACGATGTTTCAATTTCTGATACCGATTTACAAACAGGAGAAAATATTTTAAGTGTTTCTGTAATAGATAATACAGCAATGCTAAAAATAGATAATCATGAAACCTTAAATATACATACCATTTCTTGGACTATTAATTACTCTACATTAGGTATTGATGATATTGAAACTGAAGTTAACACGTATAACATATCAATGTATCCAAACCCAACAGAAAACATTTTAAATTTGGAGGTTAAAAGTCCTTCTGATGCTAAAGTTAAAGCTGAAATTATAAGCATTGATGGAAAACTAGTTAAAACCGAAACACTTTCGGGTTACCAAAACACCCAAATAGATATTAGCCATTTAAGTCAAGGCGTTTATATTACCAACTTCTATTCTGGAAATATGCGTATTGCTAGCAAAAGGCTAGTAAAAAATTAAATTATTTTTCTGGTGGGTAACTACCAAATACTTTTTCTACAATAGCCTGCAATCGCGCTTCGCGTTTTTCTGGTGATGCTTTTGGGTTAAAACTAGATTCGCTAACAGCTTGCCAGAAAAGTTGTTTTTTGTTTTCGTCTACAAAATCGATAGTTATTTGACGGTTTATATTAGCTTGACCAATAGGTAAACCTATGGAAATGCCTCCTCCAACATTTCGTCCTGTACCACCTACGCCTACACCAACGGTTTGCCTTTGGGCGGCTTGATATTGTTGTGTTTTAATATCGATAAAAAAATCTGGGTTTTCTGAAATAGCAAAGCCTTTGGCTTTCATTTTGGCATCAATAGCGTTTAATAAACGTTGTGTGTCCAATTCGCTTAAACCAGTTTCCATACTGCCGTAGTATTGGTATGTTTTATAGGTATTAAAATTAGCTGTTTTATCGTAATCGTAATTTACTCGAATTGGCGCGCACGATACTATTAATATAGCTAGAATTGTTATGTTTAGGAATTTCATGTTGCTTTATTTTTTTATAAAAATAATCAAATATTATTCCATATTTTAATTTTAGTTTGGTTACCGCGTTAGGGATTGAGCTATTGTTGGAACTCCTCGCAGAGAGCGACTTGCGAAAGCCCGACCCTTGTGGTAACGCCCAAAACTATTTAATTATTTAACATTTTCCAGAGTTTATCTTTAAGTTCGGTTATGCCTTTTTGTGCAACTGATGATATGAATAAATACGGAATTGGTAGCTCGTTATCTAATTCTTCTTTCATTTCTGCTTTTAGCTCATCATCCAGCATATCGCTTTTTGTTATGGCTATAATGCGCTCTTTATCTAGCATTTCTGGGTTGTAACGTCGTAATTCGTCTAGCAAAACATCGTATTGTTTTCTAATATTATCGGCATCGGCCGGTATCATGAATAATAGAATGGAATTACGTTCTATGTGACGTAAAAAATAATGACCTAATCCTTTGCCTTCGGCTGCGCCTTCTATAATTCCTGGAATATCTGCCATGACAAAGGTTTGAAAATCGCGATATTTTACAATACCTAAGTTGGGTTTTAGGGTTGTAAACTCGTAATCGGCTATTTTTGGTTTTGCAGATGTTACTACAGATAGTAATGTGGATTTTCCTGCATTTGGGAAACCTACTAAACCAACATCGGCTAGTACCTTTAGCTCCATGGTTACGTACTTTTCTTCCATAGGAATACCTGGTTGTGCATAACGTGGCGTTTGGTTGGTTGCGCTTTTAAAGTGCCAGTTTCCTAGGCCTCCTTTTCCGCCTTGGGCTAGTATTTGCTCTTCGCCATCTTCGGTAATTTCAAAAAGAATGTTGTTGGTTTCTGTATCTCGAATTACGGTTCCTAATGGCACATCAATATAGACATCTTGGCCATCTGCCCCAAAGCTACGGCCGCTACTTCCGTGCTCGCCATGACCAGCTCTAATATGCTTTTTAAATTTTAAGTGTAGTAAGGTCCATAAGTTTGCTTTACCTCGAACAATAACATGACCACCACGACCTCCATCTCCACCATCTGGGCCTCCTTTTGCAATATATTTTTCGCGATGTAAATGTGTAGAGCCTTTACCTCCATTTCCGGAAGACACATACATTTTTACGTAGTCTACAAAATTACCTTCTGTCATGATTTTATTTAAAGTTAGAATTTATAAGCTTGCTTGTTCTTGCTTTTATACTTTTTTAGCTTATGCTAAAATTTGTTATTATTAAAAATACAAAAACTATAACTTTAAATTAAAGTTATAGTTTTTAATTGTTAAATTTTTGCTTTCGCTAAAATTTATAGTTTATCTATTACAGTACTTAATCGTTCTGTAATATCTTCAATACTCCCAACACCATCAACTCCAAAATATTTGTTTTGGGCTGCATAATAGTCTTTTAAAATGGCTGTTTCATTGTAATAAACTTGTATTCTATTTCTTATTACCGCCTCGTCTGCATCATCTTTTCGGCCGCTAGTTTTTCCTCTTTCTAGTAAACGTTTTACTAGAACCTCATCATCTACCTCTAAAGCTATCATGGCATTAATTTGAGAATCTTTACCATCCATTAATTTATCTAAAGCTTCGGCTTGAGCGTTTGTTCGCGGAAAACCATCAAAAATAAACCCATTTGCATCTGCATTTTTTTCTACCTCGGCATTTAACATATCTATGGTTACTTGGTCTGGTACTAGCTGTCCTTTGTCTATGTAAGATTTAGCCAATGCTCCTAATGCTGTATCATTTTTCATGTTGTATCTAAACACATCGCCTGTAGAAATATGTACTAATTTATACTTCTCTTTTAAAAATTCTGCTTGTGTTCCTTTACCTGCGCCTGGAGGGCCAAATAATACTAAGTTGGTCATATATTGTGTTTGTTTTAATTGATATACTTCTGGTAAATCTCTTCCTAACCCATCGTAATCAAGCCCATAACCTACTATAAATTTATTAGGAATTTCTATACCTACATAATGTAGTTTAAAGTCTTTTTTATAGGCTTCGGGTTTGTAAAAAAGCGTTGCTATTTTTAACGATTTTACGTTTTCGTTTTTAAAAATCCTGTGTACCTCGTGTAGTGTTTTTCCTGTATCAATAATATCTTCTAAGATAATTACTGTTCTGTTTGTTAAGTCTTGGGTTATTCCTATTAATCTTTGAATATCGTCTGTAGATTTTAAACCTTCATAAGAGGCTAATTTTATAAATGTTACCTCGCAGGGTTTAGGGTATTTTTTAACAAAATCGCTTGTTAACATAAACGAACCGTTTAAAATACCAATAAAAACAGGAATTTCGTCTCCAACATCTTTAGCTATTTCAGCTACTAAACGTTCTAATGCATCATCAATTTCTTTAGCAGAAATAAAGGGTTTAAAGTATTTGTCGTGTAACTTTATCAAAGATATTGAATTTTAAAAACGCAAAGATAATCAATATACTCAATACATTTAATATAAGTCCTTTTTTTGATTTACGATTTAAGAACTATTTTAAGATTTAAGTGTATTTTTGCATATCATTAATTTAGGCGCTATAAAAACATTAAAATGAATTATTTCTCTTCAAATTTTAAATTAGGTATTCTTGGTGGAGGTCAATTAGGTAAAATGCTACTTTACAATACACGTAAGTTTGACATCTACACTTCAATTCTCGATTCGAGTATTGAAGCACCTTCTAGAATGGCTAGTAACGAGTTTCATGTAGGAGACTTAATGGATTTTGATGCTGTTTATAATTTTGGAAAACAAGTAGATATTTTAACTATTGAAATTGAAAACGTTAATGTTAATGCTCTTGAGGCTCTTGAGAAAGAAGGTGTTAAAGTTTATCCAAGTTCTAAAACATTACAACAAATCCAAAACAAAGCGAAACAAAAATTATTTTACAGAGATAACAACATACCAACTTCAAGTTTTACTCGTTTTGCTTACCTATCGGAAATTGAAGATACCATAAACAACGGAGGTTTAAATTTTCCATTTGTATGGAAAGCCGCTCAATTTGGTTACGATGGTAATGGCGTAAAAGTAGTTAGAAAACTTGAAGATTTAGATGGCTTACCTAAAGGCGAATGTATTGCCGAAGATTTAATACCGTTTAAAAACGAACTAGCTGTTATTGTTGCCAGAAATGCTAGCGGAGAAACCAAAACTTATCCTGTTGTAGAAATGGAATTTCATCCTGAAGCTAACCAAGTTGAGTACGTAATTTGTCCGGCTAGAATTTCTAATGAAGTAGCAAAAAAAGCCGAAGCTATAGCATTAAAAACATCAAAAGCATTTAACCATGTTGGTTTATTAGCTGTTGAAATGTTTCAGACAGAAAATGACGATATTTTAGTAAACGAAGTAGCCCCTAGACCTCATAATTCTGGACACCAAACCATAGAGGCTAGCTATACCTCACAATTCGAACAACACCTAAGAGCCATTTTAAACCTACCTTTAGGAAGAACAGATAGCAAAGTAGGTGGTGTTATGGTAAATCTAGTTGGTGCCGAAGGCTATACAGGAAATGTTATTTACCAAAATATTGAAAACATTATGAAATTAGAAGGTGTTACACCTCATATTTATGGCAAAAAACAAACACGTCCTTTTAGAAAAATGGGGCATGTTACCATTGTAAATGAAAATTTAAATGAAGCTAGACGTATTGCAGAACAAGTTAAAAAAAGTATAAAAGTAATAAGCGAATAATGTTTATTTAAACGCATTTAAAATAAATTTTGAATGGTTTTAGCTAAACAAAAAACACATTTTATGAGTAAAGTTGGAGTAATTATGGGAAGTAAAAGCGACCTTCCTGTTATGCAAGATGCCATAGACATCTTAAAAGGTTTTGATATTGAAGTTGAAGTAGATATTGTTTCTGCGCACCGTACACCAGAAAAATTATTTGATTATGGGAAACATGCGCATACAAAAGGTTTTGCCGTTATAATAGCTGGAGCAGGTGGTGCCGCACACTTACCAGGAATGATTGCCTCCCTGTCTCCACTACCCGTAATAGGAGTTCCTGTAAAAAGCAGCAATTCTATTGATGGTTGGGATTCTGTACTTTCTATACTACAAATGCCAGGCGGTGTTCCTGTAGCAACTGTAGCTTTAAACGGAGCAAAAAATGCTGGTATATTAGCAGCTCAAATTATAGGCTCAAACGATACTTGTATTCTTGATAAAATTATAGCCTATAAAGAAGGATTAAAAGTTAAAGTAAACGAATCTGCAAAAGATTTATAATGAAAAAAGCCCTGAATAAATTCAGGGCTTTTCAGCTATTAACAAATAATTCTCTTGAGTTAGTCACTCTTCGTATTATCGGCTGCAAAAATATAGTAAATTTACTATGCGCACATAGTAAACCTTTAACTTTAACACATTTATTAGAAAAATGATAAAAAAAGAACTAAAAACACCGTTTAAAACCAAATATAACACCCCTCCTTTCAGAATAATTCAAAACAAAGACTATTTACCCACTTTTAAAGAAGCTATTAAAATAGCAAAAGAAGAGATTAACACCATAGTTAACAACCCAGAATCTCCAACTTTCGATAACACTATTGTTGCCTTAGATTTTTCGGGAGAACAGCTAGATAGAATTTCTAATATATTTTTCAATTTAAATGCTGCCGAAACCAATGAGGAAATACAAAAAATTGCTCAAGAGGTTTCCCCTTTATTATCAGAATTTAGTAACGATATTACTTTAAACGAAAACCTATTTAAACGTGTTAAATCGGTTTACGAATCTAAATCTAAATTAAACCTAAATATCGAGCAAACCACTTTACTTGATAAAAAGTATAAAAGTTTTTCAAGAAACGGAGCCAACTTACCAGAAGAAGACAAAACCAAACTAAGAGACATAGACAAAAAGCTAAGTCAATTAAAATTAAAATTTGGCGAAAATGTATTAGCAGAAACTAATAAGTTTAAAATGCTAATTACAAACGAAGACGATTTATCTGGACTTCCTGAAGGTGCTAAAGAAGCAGCAAAACAACTAGCCGAATCTAAAAACAAAACAGGATGGTTATTTACACTAGACTACCCAAGCTACATCCCTTTTGTAACCTATGCAGATAATAGAGAACTAAGAAAAAAACTAACGCTCGCCGCTGGCAGCAAAGCCTTTAAAAATGACGAGCTAGATAACCAAAACAACGTTTTAGAGATTACTAAACTAAGACAAGAACGTGCCAACTTATTAGGTTACAAAACGCACGCACACTTTGTTTTAGAAGAACGTATGGCACAAACACCAGAAACTGTTCTTAATTTCTCTAAAGAAATACTTGAAAAAGCAAAACCGGCCGCCGAACGCGAATTTAAAAAACTAGAAAAATTCGCTAAAGAATTACACGCTATAGATAGATTAGAAAAATGGGACGGTTCTTATTATTCTGAAAAACTAAAACAAAAACTTTTTAACCTTGATGACGAAAAACTAAAACCTTACTTTAAACTAGAAAACGTTATTAATGGCGCCTTTAAAATAGCCAATAAACTTTTCGATTTAAATTTTGAAGAAATAAATACCATAGACAAATACCATGAAGATGTTTTAACCTATAAAGTAACAGACTCTAAAGGTCATTTTGTATCGGTTTTTTATGCCGATTTCTTTCCTAGAGCTGGTAAACGCAATGGAGCCTGGATGACATCATACAAACCGCAATACATAAAAAATGGAGAAAATAGCAGACCACACATTTCTATAGTTTGCAACTTTACAAAACCCACAAAAACAAAACCATCTTTATTAACTTTTAACGAAGTAACCACTTTATTTCATGAGTTTGGTCATGCCCTTCATGGCATACTAGCAAACACCACCTACCCAAGTTTATCTGGAACAAGTGTATTTTGGGACTTTGTTGAATTACCAAGCCAAATCATGGAAAATTGGTGTTTCGAAAAAGAAGCTCTAGAACTTTTTGCAACACATTATGAAACTGGCGAAACTATCCCTATGGATTTAATTGAAAAAATAAAAGAATCGGCTACATTTCACGAAGGTATGCAAACCTTACGCCAGTTAAGCTTTGGATTACTAGATATGAGTTGGCATGGGCAAAACCCAACAAACATAAAAGATGTAAAAGCTTTTGAAAACTTCGTTTTCAAAAACACATCGCTATACCCAGAAACTAAAGAAACCTGTATGAGCACAGCTTTCTCACATATTTTTCAAGGCGGATACTCATCAGGCTATTACAGTTATAAATGGGCAGAAGTATTAGATGCTGATGCTTTTGAGTACTTTAAAGAAGAAGGCATTTTCAATAAAAATGTAGCCAACAAATTTAAGAACAACATTTTAAGCCAAGGCGGGACCGAAAACCCAATGACCCTTTACAAACGCTTTAGAGGTCAAGAACCAAAGCCGGAAGCCTTACTAAAACGCGCCGGATTAATTTAATTACAAGCCATTAATAAAATTATATTACAAAAAAACAAACTTTATTAATGGCTTTATCTTTGTGCATAAAAGAGCTTTTACAATAATTAAAGCAAGAACAATTCATATTTAATAAATTCATTTTTTTAGCTTATTTTTGGAACTCAAAAAACTTGTTACATTAATGCCTAACCATCAAATTAATCCTAATAATTGGATCGATCTTTATTCCGATTATCTCTTTAACTACACCATAACCCGTGTAAGCGATCGAGAAAAAGCTCAAGATTTGGTTCAAGACACTTTTTTAGCAGGTTTAAAATCCATGAAAAACTTTAAAGGAGAAGCCAGCGAACGTACTTGGCTAATATCTATTTTAAAGCGAAAAATTATTGATCACTACAGAAAAATTAATTCAAACAAAGGCAAAGCCGAAGTAAGAATTAATTATAATGATAATGAAAATGAAGGTGATTGGCTTGAAGAACGTGTAGCAGATCCATTTGATAAAACTGCTGAAGATAGTTTACAAAATAGTGAATTGAGTGATGCCATTCATGACTGTTTAGGAAAGTTACCAGTAAAACAAGCAGATGTTTTTAAAATGAAAACTATTTTAGGTTATGAAACTGAAGTAATTTGTAATGAATTAGATATAACGGCGTCTAACCTTTGGGTAATCATCCATAGAGCAAGAACAGCTATGGCCGATTGTCTTGAAAAAAATTGGTTTTAATAATGAAAAAGAGGTTTTTATTTATAAGCTGCGAAGAAGCACAACACATATGTGATAAATCACAATATGATGAATCTACTATTTGGGAAAGGATTGAGTTAACCATTCGGTTATCTTGGTGTAAGTACACAAAAGCCTATTACAAACGAAACAAAAAGCTTACCAAAGCTTTAGAAAAAGCTGAAGTTGAGTGTTTAGACCAAGACTGTAAAGATTCAATGAAAAAAGAATTCAACAAAGCCCTAAAAGAAGTTTCTAATTAAAAAACAACAATAAAACCAGCCATACAATTGGCAAACTTTCTACCCAAAACGAACTATAATATTTTTGTTGTTCAACTCTACTAAACACCACTAACGCACCTGTAATTACTAACATTAACAGCTGCACGCTTATAATATTAGCTGTAGTTTCATCTTTAAAAAATTCTATTAAAAAATAGAAAACTAACAGAAACACACCTAATATTTTAGCATTTTTCACTCCTAACTTTTGCGGAATGGTAGATAGTTTTTTATTATCAAATTTTAAGTCCCTTATTTCAAACGGAATCATTAACACCAACACAAACACAAACCTTTGTAAGCCAAGCAAAACAATATCTGTATTAACACTATAACCCGCATCAATTACTGGCACAAAAACAGTTACACCAGCCCAGACCAAAGCAATTACATATACTTTTAAACCACTAACATCTCTTAACGATTTTCTGCGGCTAGCCTTAAAAGGCATAGCATACAAAACAGTTAAAATTGCAAAAAAAGAAATAAAAACATAAGTACTAAAATTTAACCCAATAGCATAATAACACATTAACAAAAAACAAATTAATGAAACGATTTGAATTAGCTTTAACCAATTTGCCAACTGCCTATGCCTAAACTTTGCCAAACCATAATACTTAACAAAATTATATCCTGTAACCGAAGCATAAAACACAAAATATAATACAGGTTCGTTATACTCCAAACCCAACATAAGCAAAGTAATCCATGTTAACGAGAACACAGACAAACCCACATGAATACTACTATTAATATAGAAATTAAAAAACTGTTTAAAAAACACCATAAAACAAAAATAACTAAAGTGTTGATAACGTTTAGCAATAGTTAAAAACTTTCTATTTTACTCATTAAAACACATTAAATATTACGTATTTTTGCGAATTATATAATAAATTTCTGATTAATGAATACAAATGCTTTCGCTTTGCGTCATATTGGTCCTAGAGAAAACGACCAAAAATTAATGTTAAACACCTTAGGATTAGACTCGTTAGACCAGTTAATTTACGAAACCATTCCGGACGATATTCGTTTAAAAAATGGTTTAAATCTGGATGAACCTATGACAGAACACGAGTATTTATTACATATTCATGATTTATCAAAAAAAAATAAAGCTTATAAAACATATATTGGTTTAGGATATCACCCTACTATTCTTCCTGCTGTAATACAAAGAAACATTCTTGAAAATCCAGGATGGTATACAGCTTACACGCCTTATCAAGCAGAAATAGCACAAGGCAGATTAGAAGCATTATTAAATTTTCAAACCATGGTAATTGACCTTACTGGAATGGAAATTGCCAATGCCTCGTTACTGGATGAAAGTACAGCTGCAGCCGAAGCTATGAGTTTATTATTTGCAGTACGCGAGCGCGACCAAAAAAAAGCAGGCATAAATAAGTTTTTTGTTTCAGAAAACATACTACCTCAAACCTTATCGTTATTACAAACCAGAGCCAATCCTATAGGAATTGAATTGGTAGTGGGTAATGAAGAACATTTTGATTTTTCTGAAGACTTTTTCGGAGCCATTTTACAATACCCAGGCAAAGACGGGCAAATTACAGATATAAAATCATTTATATCTCAAGCCAATAACAACCGAATAAAAGTTGCTATTGCTGCAGATATTTTAAGCTTAGTTAAACTAGAAGCTCCAGGTAAATTTGGTGCAGATGTAGTTGTAGGAACAACACAACGCTTTGGAATCCCTATGGGTTATGGAGGCCCTCACGCTGCTTATTTTGCAACAAAGCAAGCTTACAAACGCGATATCCCAGGTAGAATTATTGGCGTAACAAAAGATGCCAACGGTAACCGCGCCTTACGTATGGCTTTACAAACTAGAGAGCAACATATTAAACGCGACAAGGCCACATCAAACATTTGTACAGCTCAAGTATTATTAGCTGTTATGGCTAGTATGTATGGTGTTTATCATGGCCCTAAAGGTTTAAAATTTATAGCAAATAAAGTACACAATAAAACCGCAACGCTTGCTACTGCTTTACAAAAACTTGGTTACAGCCAAGTAAACACATCGTATTTCGATACGCTTCAAATAAAAACTAAAGCAAAAAAGATAAAAAAAATAGCGACAGACAAGAAGGTAAATCTCTTCTACCCAAATTCAGAAACTGTTACTATTTCAATTAACGAAACAACTTCTGTTCGAGACATTAATTACCTAATTGCCATTTTTGCACAGGCTGCAAAAAAAGAAACGATTGTAATTACAAATATTGAGCAAGCCAATAATATTTCAGAAACAATACAAAGGCAATCAGACTTTTTAACTGAGCCTGTATTTAATACTTACCATTCTGAAACCGAATTAATGCGTTATATAAAATGCTTAGAACGCAAAGATTTAGCCTTAAATCACTCTATGATTTCATTAGGCTCTTGCACCATGAAATTAAATGCTGCATCAGAAATGCTTCCGTTAAGCTGGTTTAAGTGGGGTAACATTCACCCTTTCGCACCATTAAAACAAGCAAAAGGCTACTTAACTATATTAAAAGAATTAGAAGATCAATTAACAGAAATTACTGGGTTTGCTGCTACATCGCTACAACCAAACTCTGGAGCTCAAGGTGAGTTTGCTGGATTAATGGTTATAAAAGCATACCACGAATCTCGTGGAGATAACCATAGAAACATTTGTTTAATACCATCGTCTGCTCACGGCACAAACCCTGCAAGTGCAGTTATGGCTGGTATGAAGGTTGTCGTAACAAAATCTACTGCCGAAGGTAATATAGATGTAGATGATTTAAGAGAAAAAGCCGAATTACACAAAAATAATTTATCGGCATTAATGGTAACATACCCATCAACTCATGGGGTTTATGAGTCTGCCATAAAAGAAATTACTAAAATTATTCACGATAACGGAGGCCAAGTTTATATGGATGGCGCAAACATGAATGCCCAAGTTGGTTTAACTAACCCAGGTAATATTGGCGCCGATGTATGCCACTTAAACCTACACAAAACCTTTGCTATACCACATGGTGGAGGTGGTCCTGGTGTTGGCCCTATTTGCGTAGCCAAACAACTTGTACCGTTTTTACCAGGAAACCCTTTAGTAAAAACCGGAGGCGACAAAGCCATTACAGCAATATCGGCAGCACCTTTTGGCTCTGCATTAGCATGCTTAATATCTTATGGTTACATAAAAATGCTTGGCGCAGAAGGCTTAACACAATCTACCAAAATTGCTATTTTAAATGCTAATTATATAAAGCATCGCCTACATGGTAGTTTTGACACTTTATATTCTGGCGAGCGTGGTCGTGCTGCTCATGAAATGATTGTAGACTGCAGACCATTTAAAGCCAACGGTATTGAAGTTACAGATATTGCAAAACGTTTAATGGATTATGGTTTTCATGCGCCTACAGTATCATTCCCTGTTGCTGGAACCTTAATGATAGAACCAACAGAAAGCGAAAGTAAAGCTGAAATAGATCGTTTTTGCGATGCCATGATTGCCATTAAAAAAGAAATAGACAGCGTAACTAAAGACGATGAAAATAACATATTAAAGAATGCACCTCATACCCTAGAAATGATTACAGCTAATGAATGGTATATGCCTTATTCTCGTGAAGAAGCCGCATTCCCATTAGATTATGTAAGAGATAATAAATTTTGGCCTAGTGTAAGACGTGTTGATGATGCCTATGGAGACAGAAACCTAATATGCTCTTGCACACCTATTGAAGCCTATGCTGAAGCTTAAAATAATCTGTTGAACATCGTAATTTATAAAAAAATGGAAATTGCTATTAAACCTAAAACGCGTAATTTAGTATGCGTGCATAGCAACAATAGTAAATTTCCATTTTATGAATATTAAAATTACTGGAACAGGAAGTTATATTCCTGCAAATGTTGAAAAAAACGAAAACTTTCATAATCATGAATTTTTAAATAGCGATGGCTCGGCTATTAAAGCTCCTAGCAAGGTTATTGTAAAAAAGTTTAAAGCCATTACAGGTATTGATGAACGACGCTATGCAAAAAAACATTTAAACACTTCAGATATCGCTTCTTTTGCGGCCGAAAAAGCCATAGAAAAAGCCAAAATAAATAGAGAAGATTTAGACTATATTATAGTTGCCCATAATTACGGAGATGTAAGACATGATAGTATACAAAGCGATACCGTACCAAGTATCGCTTCAAGAGTAAAGCATTTACTTCGTATTAAAAACCCTAAATGTGTTGGTTACGATTTACTATTTGGATGCCCTGGCTGGGTAGAAGGTGTTATTCAAGCCCATGCATTTATTAAAGCTGGCATTGCTAAAAAATGTCTCGTTATAGGCTCTGAAACGTTATCTCGTATTATTGATCCCCACGATAGAGACTCAATGATTTATAGCGATGGCGCTGGAGCTGTTATTGTAGAAAACACAAACAAAAAAGGTGGAATTTTAGCCCATGATACCGCTACATTTTCTTTAGATGAAGCACATTACATTTATTTTGGCGAAACCAATAACCCAAAAATAAACGACAATAGACGCTATATAAAAATGTATGGCCGAAAAATTTACGAATTTGCGCTAACCAACGTACCACTAGCCATGAAATCTTGTCTTGACAAAAGCGGTATTGATATTGCAGAAGTAAAAAAGATACTAATCCATCAGGCCAACGAAAAAATGGATGAAGCTATAGTTAAACGATTTTACCAGCTATATAACATGGAAATGCCAGAAGACATTATGCCCATGAGCATAGGTAAATTAGGCAACTCTAGTGTTGCAACCGTACCTACTCTTTACGATATTATTTTAAATGGAGAAATGGCAAACCAAAGTATAAACAAAGGTGATGTCATTATTTTTGCAAGTGTTGGTGCTGGTATGAATATTAATGCTATTATTTACAAACAATAGTAAAAATTAATTATAATTTTCATCTTTGCAAATATAAAAGCAAACCACATTATATGTACGAAAAAACCTTTCCTAATAAGCGTTTTAAACATACTATTAATTTTTTAGAAAACCATGTCGAAAAATCGGAATCTATATTAGACTTAGGCGTTGTAAATCCGTTTTCTAAAATTATGACAAATCATGGATATCATGTTGAAAACACTAAAGGTGAAGATTTAGACATAGACATCTCTACCATTGAAAAATCGGAAGCAGATGTTGTAACCGCTTTTGAAATTTTTGAACATTTACTATCACCGTTTACTGTTTTAAAATCTATTAAATCTAATAAATTAGTAGCCAGTGTCCCACTTAAACTATGGTTTTCTTCTGCTTACCGAAGTAAAACCGACATGTTAGACAGGCACTACCACGAATTTGAAGACTGGCAATTTGATTGGTTGCTAGAAAAAACTGGATGGAAAATTATAGACAAACAAAAATGGACTAACCCTACTAAAAAAATAGGTGTTAGGCCTATTTTAAGATGGTTTACACCTAGATATTATATAGTTTATGCAGAAAGAGTTTAACTTTACGTTTTAAACTTTATTAAATTGAACTTTTACATTATTATTCCTGCGCATAACGAAGCTAATTCTATTAGTCTTACGCTTCAGTCTTTGGCTAGGCAAACCTTAAAACCAAAACAAGTTGTTGTTGTTAATGATAATTCTACCGATAAAACTCAAGATATCGTTAATGCGTTTGCAGAAAAGCACACTTGGGCTTCATTAATAAATTCAAAATCATCAAACCAGCATTTACCAGGCTCAAAAATTATAAATGCTTTCTATAAAGGTTACGAAATTTTAGACAATAACTATGATGTTATTTGTAAGTTTGATGCCGATTTAATTTTTCCTGATAACTATTTAGAGCAATTGGCCTTTCATTTTAAAAATAATAAAAAACTAGGTATGGCCTCTGGCTTTTGCTATATTGAAAAAAACAAAAAATGGGTTTTAGAAAACCTAACCAATAAAGACCATATTCGTGGTGCTTTAAAAGCATACAGAAAAGACTGTTTTCTAGAAATAGGTAAACTAAAACCATCTATGGGATGGGATACCGTTGATGAGCTACTTGCAAAATATTACAATTGGCAAATTTTAACAGACAAATCTTTACACGTAAAGCATCTAAAACCCACAGGAATTAGTTACAATAAAGCATCAAAATACATGCAAGGCAAAGCCATGTATAAAATGCGTTACGGCTTTACAATTACACTTATTTCGGCAATTAAACTAGCTTATAAAAAAAGAAGCCTTTCTTTATTTAAAGATTATATGTCAGGATATTTTAAAGCAAAAAAAGAAAAAATAGACTATTTAGTGTCTGTTGAAGAAGGCATATTTATAAGAAAATTAAGGTGGAATGGTATGCTAAATAAATTCTTAAAATAAAGAAACACTCCCTTTTAAGATTGATACTATAATACTAATTAATTATTTAAAACTCCAGCCTTTATAGCTACTTGAAGCTTCCAACCTATTTTCAGTATCATCATCCAACTCAGGAAAAAAATCTATTCCTGTAAGGTTTTCAACCTCATCAACAGATACTACAAATTCGTATAATGGTTTATTAGAATTTTCATGAGGCATTAAAAACGCAATCATTTTAGTGTTGCCCGAATTATTATCAATAAGCACTTTATAAAACTGCTTTGGCACCGATACCTGCTCTGTACCAATAGTGTTTAAATTTCCTTTTAAAACCCCGCCTGTAATAACAAAAACGCCATCGTACTTTCTTGCCCAATAGCGTACTTTCTGTTCTAAAGTATTCCAAATTCCAGCATTAAACTGGTGTTCTTGCGGGCTAATATTACTGGTTAAAAAAGTTTCATCATGGGCAGTTTTTGTATAACGTCTATCTCCAGCAGGGCAAAGATGACCTCTATCGAAACCAGAATTTTTATAATTACGCCAACTTGCAGCACCTGTTTTTACAGCCTTATCAATTTCAAAATAAGGCCGTTTATAATGCGTACTTGATAGGTGTGATTTTTTTAACTCGTAAGCAACCCACTCGGCCTGTTCATGATTTTCACTATAAGACAACGAATAGCCTTCATGGTGCACAATTTGCCCTGTTGTACTTGTTGGCAAAAAATACTCGTTTGTATTGCTTTTAGTCGCTTGACCTTTAGTTATTATTTGAGTCTTTTCTTCTTCATCTAAAAAAAACTCGTAACCATAAACACAGAGAACAAGAATTAAAACTATTATAGATGTTAAGGTTTTTCTGCTCATTAATTTAATACAAAATCTAAAGGTTGCCCTATTGCAAAATTAGGGAAACTAATTCCTAAAAGTGCCGATATGGTTGGCGCAATATCTGTTATTTCAGTTTTTTTAAAGGTATAGCCTTGCTTTATGCCTTTTCCAAAAAATAGTAAAGGCACATGGGTATCGTAATTTAAGCCGCTACCATGTGTAGACCCTGTTTTTCCGTAAGATATATAAGCAGGATCGTCTAATAAAATTACATCGCCAGACCGTTTTTGATTGTATCCTTTTTGTAATAAAGCCTCTATACCTTCTGTAAAATTAACAGAACTCATGGTAATGGCTGTATAAGCTTTTGAAATATTGGCATAGTTTATTTGTTCATTTACAATAGTTTCTTGCACATCGTCTAGATCTAAATTAAGTTCTTTTAGCTTATTCTTATTTAGAAAAATTTGATTATTGCTAATATTTTCTACAACATCTGTAGTCCCGTAAGTGTTAGTTAAAAACGCATTAAATTTTTCTTTTCGTTCATTTCTATCTAAATACCCTGCTGGAATTTTTAAAGATTGTAAATATGCAGGAACATCTATAGCTCCGTGGTCTGATGTTAAAAATACGGTATACTCGCCTACGCCAACCTCGGCATCTAAGGTTTCAAAAAAACGCTTTAAATCTTTATCTAAACGAATATAAGTATCTTCTACCTCTTTAGAATTAACACCAAAATTATGCCCCACGTAATCGGTACTAGAAAAGCTTACAGTTAAAACATCGGTAATATTATCTTTACCAAGTTGCTCGGCTTTTACAGCTGCTATTGCAAAATCTGCAACTATACTATTACCATAAGGTGTTGCTTTTAAAATATCGAAGCCAGCATTTTGTTTTGATAATTGTTTTAAATCGTATGGAAAAGTTGCAGTTTCTTTCCCTTTAAAACCGCCTTCAAACGTATTTAAATCTGCCCCACTTTCTGTATAAGTTGAAATATCGTATAAAGTATTCCACTCTTTTAAATACGACTTAGCTATTTTTGATGCATTAAAATCATTTACCCATTTAGGTAGTTTATCCATATAGTATGTACTTGTTATAAAGTTGCCTTCATCTTTTCCTCTAAACCAATAAGCTGCATTTGCAGTATGGCCAGCTGGTAAAATAGCGCCTCTATCTTTTATAGAAATTCCTATAGTTTTTCCTCTTAACTGGGTAAACAACCTATTTTCGTCTGCAAAAGTTGTTGTTAACATACGTTGCGGAGACATACGTTCTTTATCAGTATTAGACCCTACTGCGTTAACCGAATTATCTTCTGCACAATACACCATTTTTTGAGTTTCCTTATCGTACCAATTATTACTTATAACACCATGATATTTAGGTGTTGTACCTGTATAAATTGATGCATGCCCAGGTCCAGTATAAGTAGGCACATAGTTGTAATGATTGTTTTTGCAATTAAACCCCTCTTGCATCATACGCTTAAAGCCTCCTTCATCGTATTTATCGTAAAAACGAGTTAAATAATCGTAACGCATTTGATCTACAACAATTCCTACTACTAATTTAGGGTTTTCATTTTGTGCTGAAATTGATACTGAACATGTAAAAACAAATAAAAAAGCTAAAAAATACTTCATCTTAATTTTAAATTTAAATCGAGTTCAAAAATACGTTTTTAAAAACATCATAATTTAAAATTTAGGTTAAATTGGATAAGTTTTTTTTACTTTAGCATTTACAAATTTGTATATGAATTACCTACACAATATAGGCGCGTATTTTTTAATGATAGTTGAGATGTTTCGTAAACCTACCAAATGGGCTGTTATGAAACAATTAATATTAAAAGATATTGACGATTTAATAATTGGCTCTCTTGGTATTGTAGCATTTATCTCCTTTTTTGTTGGAGGTGTTGTAACCATACAAACGGCCTTAAACATTGACAACCCATTAATTCCAAAATACTTAGTTGGTTTTGCTACTAGACAATCTATTATTTTAGAATTTGCACCTACATTTATGTCTATTATTATGGCTGGAAAAGTAGGTTCGTTTATCACATCAAGTATAGGCACCATGCGTGTTACAGAACAAATAGATGCCTTAGAAGTTATGGGAATAAACGCATTAAACTATTTAGTTTTTCCTAAATTTATATCCATGTTGTTATACCCTTTTATAATTTCTATTGCTATGTTTTTAGGTATATTAGGAGGTATGGCTGCTTGCGTTTATGGAGGTTTTAGCACCCTTGAAGATTATATTGTTGGTATTCAAAACGATTTTGAAACCTTTCATGTAATTTATGCCTTTATTAAAACTTTTGTTTTCGCATTTATTTTAGCTACAATTCCTTCTTTTCATGGGTTTTATATGAAAGGTGGCGCATTAGAAGTTGGAAAAGCCAGTACAACATCGTTTGTTTGGACTAGCGTTGTTATTATTATTTTAAACTATTTCTTAACCCAAATGTTATTAAGCTAATGATAGAAGTTAATAATTTACATAAATCGTTTGGAGAAGTTGAAGTTTTAAAAGGTATTAGCACCACTTTTGAAAAAGGAAAAACCAACTTAATAATTGGACAAAGTGGCTCGGGTAAAACTGTTTTTTTAAAATGCTTATTAGGCTTGTTTGATTATGAAGCTGGCTCTATTGCTTATGATGGTAAAGTGTTTGCGCAGCTTTCTGAAGACGAAAAACGTAATATTAGAGCCGAAATAGGTATGGTATTTCAAGGAAGTGCCTTATTCGATTCTATGACTATAGCGCAAAATGTTATGTTTCCGTTGCAAATGTTTACTAAACAAAGTAAAAGTGAAATGGAAGATCGTGTAGATTTTGTTTTAAAACGTGTTAATCTAGATAATGCGCATAAAAAAATGCCTAGCGAAGCTTCTGGAGGTATGCAAAAACGTGTTGCCATTGCACGCGCTATTGTAAATAATCCTAAATATTTATTTTGTGATGAACCAAACTCTGGCCTAGACCCCAAAACAGCAATAGTTATAGATAATTTAATTCAAGAAATAACAGACGAATATCAAATTACAACTGTAATAAATTCGCACGATATGAACTCGGTAATGGAAATTGGCGAAAAAATTGTTTTCTTACGTAATGGCTTAAAGGCTTGGGAAGGTTCTAACAAAACTATATTTAAAACCGATAACGAAGTGGTTACCGATTTTGTTTACTCGTCCAACTTATTTAAAAAAGTACGTAAAATGTACTTAGAAGAAAACGAATAAGTTTAAATAAAACCTACTGGCTCTTAAAAACAACGTGTTTGTGTATGGTTTGTTGGCAAATGTTATTTTTTTATTCCATCGAATGAATAAATATCATTCTGTTTTTAATTTTAAATGATTTAATCTTCTACTGAAATCAAAACCCCATTTTCAAATTTGGCAGTATACCTATTCATTGTTTTAGCCCCAAAGGCATTTTTTCCTCTAACTTTGATAAAAGCTTGTTCGTAAATTTCAGAATATAGTTTTATTATGCTGTCAAGTTTTTTTTCATAAATCTCGTTGCTCAAGTTTTCTTTTACTAGCTTCTTTTTGGCTGGCCATAGAATTTTTACAGGTATTGTAGTTTCGTCACTTAACAAACTAAAAGACTCTAATTCATAACTATCAGGGTCGTGCATTGATTCTTCGAAGTACGTTTTAATCTGTTTCTTATAATTATCCTCTTTTGTTGGTTTTCCACATGATAAAAGGATGGCAGGTATTAGAAAAAGTATAAAGCTTTTTTTCATATTCTTAAAGTGATTATTTCTTAAGTTTAATGTTATTTTCTTTAAATTTTAAAATAGTTATCTAGTTCAGAAACTAGTTTTTCCTAATGTTTACCAACGTATTTGTGTATGATTAGTTGTTTTCGTTAACAATTCTAATAATTTCGGATAATAACAAATCGAGTTCACTCTTAAAATTTACTTGAACATCATTTGGAAGAGCTTCTTTTTTTCTAATTGGACTGTGTAAATACATATCAGCCAGATTTCGCATAGTTGTATTTAATCTTTCCATATTCTTTTTAAAACTTTTTCCTCCACCAGCGTAATTATTAGCAACTTGATTAAAATTGTCAAATCCAAAGATTGGTGATACGTGGTCAATTATTGCTCGACCATTCATAACGACGCTCAAAAAGTTATTATTTCGGTAATTAGAGTCAATTTCTTTACAGAGCTGATGCAATTTTATAAAGTCAAAATCTTTGCTTTCTAATTTTCCGATTTCTGCTAACCGACCATTATGAACGAATTCATCATTAAATTCTTCTACAGGTTCTTCTTCCATTTCGGCAAAGAGTTCTATTTCCTCAATGTAGTCAGTCAAAAGGTTTCGCCAATCCTCTTTTAATTTAGCAACATCAATTCCAGAAAACATATATGCAGGACTGTTCATACACGCTCTGACTTGTGCAATTTTATCATCAGAATCTTCGAATGATTTTTTGAATATATTAGTCGTATTAGTATACCATTGCCTATATTCAAAATTTCCATTATCAAGTTTTGATAATTGCAGTTTTATTAGCTCAATTTTTTTCGAATCATTCATTTTTTTCAATTAAACACAACTTGTTAAAACAAAACCTTTTACTTTTTATGTAAATTTTAATTTACACGCTTAATAACTAGAGTATCTAATTTAAGCTTTAATTTAAGCCATTTTTCTAGTTTTTGCTTATCCTTAACTCTTAAATCTTCTTTAGCTAAAGAATCAACCCATTTTACCGAAAAAACAGATATGGTATCCATTTTTGTAAAGTTTGAATTTATAACATTAGCATAAGACAATTGCTCTATAGTTTCGTAATTAATTTTAACTTCTTTTGCCAACTCATCAAAAGCCACATAATTTTTCTCAAGTTTTGAAAGCTGTTGCACTTTATTTTCTAAATAGGCAATTTTTTGAGTTTGAGATAATAAATCTAAAGAATCTCGTGTTCTAAGCTGTTCCATATATTTAAAGTTATCTAGATTCTTAGAACGGTTTTGGTTAATTACCAACTCGCTATTATACAAAGCACTATAATTTCTCATTCTGCTTTGTAAAAGCGCTACTGTAGATTCTGGTATTTCATCTAACCCGAAAGTATTTAACTCTATTTTACTACCTTCATTATCTGTGTAATTATAAATGGTATTGTTTTTTATATACTCTGCATGCGGCAATTCGTTTAATTCGTTTTCAATAAAATCTCTTGCATCTTTTCTAAAATTACTTTCTTTTAAAACGTCCCAAAAGGTAAAACCTGCAGGAATCATAACTATAATAGCTAATAGTGTTGCCATTCTAGATATAAATAATCTTCTTTTAGAGTTAGCATACTTTAACATAGGAAACCTTAAAAGTTTCAACACTAAAAAGGTAGCTAAAGCTATAAAAATAGTATTGATAGTAAACAGATACATGGCACCGCCAAAGTAAATAAAGTTACCTTTTGCTAAACCATAACCAGCTGTACAAAGTGGCGGCATTAATGCTGTAGCAATTGCTACACCAAAAATTACCGAAGCAATAGTACCTTTTTTTGTTCGCGCAATAATTAGGGCTAAACCACCAAAAAATGCAATAAGTACATCTCTAATATCTGGTTTTACACGCCCTAAAAGCTCGTTAGTATCTTCGCTAAGCGGAAAAAATTTAAAAAACAAAAACGCAGTTAATAAACTTAAAACAATCATGGTTGCTAGATTAATTAACGATCTTTTAAGTGTATCTATATCGTTAATAGCAATAGACAAACCTACGCCTAAAATAGGTCCCATTAGCGGCGAAATTAACATGGCGCCAATAACAACTGCTGTAGAGTTAGCATTTAACCCAATAGAAGCTACAAATATAGAACACACTAAAATCCATGCTGTTGCACCTTTAAAAGGAATATCGCCTTTTATAGCTTGAATGGTGGCATCTCTATCGGTCTCGTCCCTAAAATCTAAAAGTTCTTTTAAAAACTTTTTTATACTTGCCAGAAGGCCTTGAGCATCTTTTTTGACATTTTCTTTAGATTTCTCGACATTTTGCGCTTTTTTTAAAGCTTCTGTATTAGCCTCTTCTTCTGAAAAATTAAATTTACTCTCTTCGCTCATAATTAACCATATTGCTCTCCAAACTTGTCTTTAACTTGCTGGAGGGTTTTCTTAATATCTTGTTCTTTTAACTTAGGAAAGATAAGCAAAACTTCCTCTTTATCAACAATAATGTAATCTTTGATGCCATCAACAACAACAATTTTATTGTTTTTAGTTCTAATCATATTCCCAGAAGCATCGTTAGTTAAGGTTCTTGCATTTACAACTGCGTTATTAGACTCGTCTTTATCTAACTTATCGTATAAACTTCCCCATGTACCTAAATCGTTCCAATCAAATTCGGCAGCAATTACTTTTACATGGTTAGACTTTTCCATAATGGCATAATCTACAGATATATTTTCGGCCTTAGGGTAGTTTTCTTTTATAAATTCATTTTCGGCATTGGTATTATATACGGGTATTCCTGTTTCAAATAGACTATATAATTCTGGTTGGTTATTTTTAAAAGCCTCTATAACACTTTTGGCGCTCCACATAAAAATTCCCGCATTCCATAAAAAGTTACCTTGTTCTATAAAACTTTTTGCCGTATTATAATCGGGTTTTTCTCTAAATTGGTTTACAGTTTTTATTACTTCTGTTGAAGATTTATCAAACTCAATATAGCCATAACCTGTATTTGGAAATGTTGGTTGTATACCTAATGTCATTAAAGCATTATTTTCTGAACAAAAATGGAAAGCTTCTTGTACATTTTTAGAGAACGTTTTTTCATCTTCAATCCAATGGTCGCTTGGTGCCACAATCATTACAGCATCTGGGTTTTCTTTTTGTATTTTTAACGAGGCGTACAATATGCAGGGTGCTGTATTTCGCATGGCTGGTTCTAATACAACCTGGCGCTGGGTTACTTCTGGCAATTGCTCTAAAACCAAATCGTTATAACGCTCGTTGGTTAAAATAAATATATTTTCTTTTGGAATTAAATCTGACAAACGATGAAACGTTTTTTGAATTAAGGTATCACCAGTTCCAAGCATATCATGAAATTGTTTTGGAAAATCTTGTGTGCTAACTGGCCAAAATCTTGATCCTACTCCTCCGGCCATTAATATGGCATAATAGTTTTTATTCATTTTATATGGTTAATTTGGTTTATTAATTCTACTTCTGCATTAGGATTAAAAAGATAAATTCTTCCTGTTTTTATATCTAAACACTCGAAACGTTTAGTTCTTTTTTGTCCCATTTTAAATACTTTTCCGTTATACAATTTAAAATACTCACCAAAAGGTATTTCAAAAATAAAAGTTTTATCGTTGGGCTTATCAAATTGTTTTAAAGCTAAAGCTAATTGCGTATCTGTATCGCTAGAGGCTTTTGGGTTTTTAAAATGTTTGGCTAGTAAGGGCAAAATATCTTTTGGAAAAACTTCGGGGTTTAAAAAAGGTAACATTAAATATTGGAATGTATGCTTCCATTCTTTACCATGTGGTTTTATGAATATTCCATAAGTTTTATAGGCTTCAAAATGTGCAATTTCATGTATTAATGTAATTAAAAACCGATAGATATTTAAATTCGAATTTATTGTAATTTGATGTTTCCCACTTGGTAAATGTCTATAATCGCCATGCCGTGTTTTTCTTTCGTTTTTAATTTTAACAAACAAGTTATCGTGTTCTAAAAGTTTTAAAACTCCTGCTAACGCATTTGTAGGTAAATATTCTTGAAGCTGTTTTTGCATTACTGCTAAAATAATAAGAAATTCATCAATTACACATTTAGCAAGTTAATAATTTGTAAGAAAAAAAAACAATTTTTATTATCTCATTAAGATTCAAGCAAGCCCAACAACTTATCCATACTATTAAAAGTTGTATTTGCTTCTATTGCTAACTCATTGTTATAATCGTGTTCGGTATAGGCAAAAACATCAAATCCGCCAGATTTTGCTGCTTTTACACCTGCAAGACTATCTTCAATTACTAAACATTCATTAGGTTTATACCCCATAGTTTGGGCTGCCCAAAGAAAAATATCGGGTTCTGGCTTCCATTTCTGTATGGCGTAACAGCTAAAAATATTTCCTTCAAAAAAAGGTAATAACTTTGTAAGTTCTAAATTAAGCCGAATTTTATTTTCTGGACCACTTGATGCCACACAAAATGGCATAGTTAAATTTTCAAGTACATTTTTAATGCCTTTAATGGGTTTAATATTTTGCCTAAAAGCTTCAAAAGTATTTATACGATAATCGGTTTCAAAATGGATTGGAAGTGGTGCTTTTATTCTATTTGAAATAATTGTACAACAATGATTAAAAGATTTTCCTTTTAAATTTTTAAGAGATTCTTTAAAATCTAGATTAGCTCCTAAATGGTTAGCCATATCTACTAAAACACCTATGGCAATAGATTCGCTATCGATTAAAACACCGTCGCAATCGAAAATAACACATTTATATTTACTCATAAACTAAGGCGTAGAGTTAGAAACCTGTAACAGCTTACCATTATAATACTTATTTCCGTTAAGCGCAAAGTCTTTTATATACTCGGCCATTTCTAATGCTGTTGTTGGGGCTTGATATCCTGGAAAAGCTTCTGCTAGCATTTCGGTTTGTACGGCTCCTAATGCTAAAACATTAAATGACACTCCAGATTCTTTATACTCTTCTGCCAGTAACTCTGTTAAGGTTATAACTGCAGCCTTGCTTGAGCTGTAAGCAGCTAAACCAGGAAACTTCATACTACCTTGCACACCGCCCATTGAACTTATGGTTACAACATGGCTATTCTTTTTCATATAAGGTAAAACCACACGGGTTAACTCTGCCACACCAAAAACATTTGTTTTATAAACTTTTTCAAATTCTGCCATTGTTATTTCTAAAAATGGTTTGTTTAATAGAGCTCCTGCATTATTTATCAAAATATCGACATGGTTCCACTTACTATTTATAAAATCTTCAACCTTTTTATAGGCATTAACCTCATTTAAATCAAAAGAAAAAGACGATACATTATCGAGTTTTAAATGCTGAATAGGTTTTTCATTCCGCGAAAGCGCTAAAATATTGTGTCCTGATTTTGCTAATATTTGTACAAGCTCAAAACCTATACCACGACTTGTTCCTGTAATTATTATATTTTTACTCATTATTCATTTTTATTTCTTTAGTTGATGCATTTATCATGCCTTCTAAAGCTGGAATCATTTTATTTATAAAGTTAGTCATGTGGTTATAATCCATTTTATCGGCCTCGTCATCTACGTGATGATAGAAATCGAAGTTTGTAAAATCGAAAGTTGATATGGCATGAGCAGGAGCTTTAAAAGCCTCATAAAACGGATAATTATCTGAGCGCATAAATAAATTAAAAGATTTTGCTTTAGGAAAGAAACCTATAATTTCTGAGCCTCGGTAAGTATTTAATTTTTTTGCCATATTAGATTTTTCAAAACCTGTAATATAGGCCATAATTTCATTTTGGGCTCTTGGCACACCTATCATTTCAAAATTAATCATGGTGTACATATCTAGGTTACTTTTTTTAAGTCTTTCTGCTAAATGTTCAGACCCTTTTAACCCCATTTCTTCGGCAGCAAAAAGCGTAAACAACACACTACGTTTATTACTTTTTGTTTTAGAAAAATATTTAGCCCATTCTAAAACAGCTACTGTTCCAGAAGCATCATCATTTGCTCCATTTGCTATAATATCGCCATTTACTTCTTTTCCTGTACCTATATGATCGTAATGCGCACCAAGAATTACAAATTCATTTTTTAATTTGGGGTCGTTACCTTCAACATAACCAACAACGTTATAGCCTATAATTTCTTTAATATTAAAACTATCTCTATATGTTTTAAAATAAGGTTTTACGTTGTTACTTTTAAAAAACGTTTCTATAAAAACAGCTGCTTTCTCTATACCTTTACTTCCCGTATTCCTCCCTTCTAATTCATCAGAAGCTAAGTATTCCAAGCTAGATTTTACATCTTTTAATAGCGCATTTTTTTTAAAACTATAAGCAGCTTTATTATTAGATGTTGCAGTATTATTTTCTGTATTTTCATTAACAGGTTTAACCGAATCTGGATGGGTTGTTATAATTTGTTTTTGTGAGTTACAACTTAATATAAAAGCCAAAACTAAAAGTGTGAGTGTTTTTTTCATGAGTTCTTGTATTAAAATCTAAAGATAAAAAAAACCTATTTCAATTAATATGAAACAGGTTTTATATTATTAAGATTCCTGACTAAGCAGATATTTTTACACTAGCATAGTAACAGGGTTTTCAATATATCCTTTTAATGTTTGAAGGAATTGAGCTCCAGTTGCACCATCAACTGTTCTGTGATCGCAAGCTAAGGACAGCTTCATGGTATGACCAACAACAATTTGACCATTTTTAACAACTGGCTTTTCTACAATATTTCCCACAGAAAGTATTGCTGAGTTTGGTTGATTAATGATAGATGTAAATGTATCTATACCAAACATACCTAAATTAGAAACGGTAAATGTACTACCTTGCATTTCGTCTGGAGTAAGTTTTTTATTTCTGGCTTTTCCTGCTAAATCTCTAACTGCAGCTCCAATTTGGGGTAATGTTTGCTCGTTTGCAAAACGTACTACAGGTACAACTAAACCGTCTGGTACGGCTACGGCTACACCAATATGCACGTGGTTATTTAATCGCATTTTATCTGCAAACCATTGTGAGTTTACTTGTGGGTGCTGTTTTAATGCTAAAGCACAAGCCTTAACAACAATATCGTTATACGAAATTTTAGTATCTGGAATAGAGTTAAATTGCGTACGGAATGCCATAGCGTTTTCCATATCAAACTCTACACTTAAATAGTAATGCGGTGCGGTAAACTTAGAGTTTGTTAACGCCTTAGCAATTGCTTTACGCATTTGCGAGTTATCTACATCATCAAAATCTTCTTGGCCAGTTGGCACAAATTTTCCTGCTGATGCTGCAGATGCTGCTGGTTCGTAGTTTTCTATATCGCGCTTAACTATACGTCCGTTTTCTCCAGATCCTTGAATTTTTGTTAAGTTTATTCCTTTGTCTTCTGCTAACTTTTTAGCTAGAGGAGATACATAAACGCGCCCGTTTTCTGTAACAGGAGTTGGCGCAGGAGCACTAGCCTTTTTTGGAGCTTGTGCTATAGCTGCTGTTGTTTTAGGCGCTTCTTGTTTTGCTTCTGCTTTTGGAGTTTCTTGTTTTTCTGGTGCTACCGCCGAAAAATTAGCTGCTACACCAGACACATCTGTTCCTGCTGGACCAATAATAGCTAATAATGCATCTACCTTTGCAGATTCGCCTTCTTGCAATCCTATTTCTAATAAAGTTCCCGATTGGAATGATTCAAATTCCATGGTTGCTTTATCGGTTTCGATTTCTGCTAATATATCGCCTTCTTCAACAGTATCTCCAACTTTTTTTAACCAAGTAGCAACAGTTCCTTCTTCCATGGTATCACTTAAACGTGGCATAGTTACAACTATAACACCTTCTGGTAATGTTGCGTTTGTGGCTGGAGCCTCTGTTGTTTCCGTACTTGTTTCTGCTTCAGTTGTTTCTTCTTTTGCTTCTACCGAAGTACTTTCGGCTCCGCTTAAAATACTTGAAATATCTTCACCCTCATCACCAATTATAGCTAAAAGCTCGTCTACTTTAGTAGTTTCGCCTTCTTGAACTCCTATATGAAGCAAAGTACCTTCATTGAAAGATTCAAATTCCATCGTGGCTTTGTCTGTTTCAATCTCTGCTAAAATATCGCCTTCTTCTATTTTATCTCCTACTTTTTTTAACCAAGCAGCAACGGTTCCTTCTTCCATGGTGTCGCTTAAACGCGGCATATTTACAACTATTGCCATAACTTATAATTTGTGTTGAATGAATGGGTAATCTTCTTGTTCGTAAACCATATCGTATAATTGCTGCTTTTCTGGGAATGGAGATTCTTCTGCAAACTTCTCACATTCGGCAACACGTGATTTTACACGTTTATCTATAACAGCAATTTCATCTTCGGTTGCATATTTCTTTTCAAGAATAACATCTTTTACTTGCGTAATTGGGTCTATTTTCTTGTATTCTTCAACCTCATCTTTGGTTCTGTAATGCTGCGCATCACTCATTGAATGCCCTCTATAACGATATGTTTTTAACTCTAAAAATGTTGGACCGCCTCCTTTACGTGCTCTTGTAATAGCCTCATCAAAAGCTTCGGCTACTTTTATAGGGTTCATCCCATCAACTGGTCCGCAAGGCATATCGTACCCCAAACCTAATTTCCATATATCTGAATGATTTGCTGTTCTTTCAACAGAAGTACCCATAGCATATCCATTATTTTCGCATACAAATACAACAGGTAAATTCCAGAGCATGGCTAAATTAAATGTTTCGTGTAACGACCCTTGACGTGCTGCACCATCACCAAAACAACATATTGTTACACCATCTACTCCGTGGTATTTATCGCCAAAAGCTATACCTGCTCCTAAAGGAATTTGCCCTCCAACAATACCATGACCGCCATAAAATCTAAATTCTTTAGAAAAGATATGCATAGAACCTCCCATACCATGAGATGTTCCTGTTGCTTTACCATATAATTCTGCCATAACACGTTTTGGATCTACTCCCATTCCAATGGGTTGAACGTGGTTACGGTAAGCTGTAATCATTTTATCTTTAGTCAAATCCATGGCATGTAAAGCCCCAGCTAAAACAGCTTCTTGACCATTATACAAATGAAGAAATCCTCTTACTTTTTGTTGAATGTATACTGCTGCTAGTTTATCTTCAAACTTTCTCCAGAATAACATTTCTTCATACCAATTAAGGTAAACCTCTTTTGTGATTTTTTTCATTGAATCCTATTTGAGTACTATTTTTTATTAAAAAGCGGAATACAAAAGTAACACTTTGCGTTGTATTGCGAAAACACTATATGCCTAAAGTAAAAAAAAAATTAAAAAATGAAATGTATACCCTATTAATTTATTTTTTGCTACTTTTTTTGGCAAAACCTTAAATATTTTACATCATAATTTTATAATACCGATTTATCGAAACTTAAAGGCAACAAACTTGACAAAGAATTTGCTTTTATAATTTGGCCAGTTTCTCCCATAAAATAAATTTCTATTGGTGTATTTTGCTTTATCTCGTATTCTGCAATGGCTTGTCTACAAGAACCACAAGGCGGTATAGGTTTTGTTGTTTTTTGCCTTTTTGAGCCTGCGGTTATAGCCATTCGTATTATTTTTGCTTTAGGAAATTGAGAGCCAGCATAATATATAGCTGTTCGTTCTGCACATAAACCCGATGGGTACGATGCATTTTCTTGGTTGTTTCCTAAAACAATTTCTTTATTGTCTAAAAGTATGGCTGCGCCTACATTAAAATTTGAATATGGTGCATAGGCTTTTTTTCTAGCTTCAACGGCTTTTTCCATTAGATATACAACATCTTCAGGAAGCTCAGATAAATTATCATAAACATACAATGTAGATTCTACTCTTAACTCTTTCATAATCAAATATATTTAACAATTTAAAGATATTCATGCAAACAAAAAACTATTGCCCAAAAAGCAATAGTTTTTTGTTTGTAATTTAATTTATATTTTTTTAATATTCTAAATATGTTCCTGAGCCAAAATTAAATGTTAAAGAGAAGCGTAATGTGTTTTCTAGTGGGCTTTGTACTTTAGATGCCGAGAAAAGGTAAGATAAATCTATATTTACCACATTAGCTTTAAAACCTGCTCCTAAAGCTAAAAATTTTCTTGCGCCTTTATCTTCACTTTCATTAAAATAACCTGCTCTAAAAGCAAAAGAGTCTTGATATAAGTATTCTGCTCCTAAAGCCCAAGTAAATTCTTTTAACTCTTCGCTAAAACCATCTGGTGCATCGCCAAAAGATTGAAACATTCCTGAAAGAAAACTTACATCTGGGTCTTTACCTCTTACTATAATTGTTGGTTCGCTTCCATCGTTATCTTGCGTTCCGTCGTCATCTGCATCTACATAACCATAAACTGGTGGTGTTGGCACTAGTAACTTAGCAACTTCTGCGGTTACAGATATTTTATTGTAATCATCAAATATAAAATCGAAACCTGTACCTAAACGTAAATTTGTTGGTTGAAAATTTTCTTCTCCGCCTTCGTCGTACTTAAATTTAGGCCCTATATTTTGAATTGCAAATCCGGCTCTCCAACGACCGTTAAAATCTGAGTAAGCCTCTTCTTCACTTTGATAATATCCTGATAAATCTACTCCAAATGTACTTGCTGGTTTTATATCGCCTCCAACGCCTTGAATTCTTAAATCTGAACGTAAATAACGCATTAATACAGACATTGAAAACTGATCGGTTAACTTAAGCGCGTATGATGCATCAAGAGAAAACTCGTTTGGTTTTTGCTGCCTAGGGGTATCGTCTGGGCCATCAACAAATTCTATTTCGCCTAAAGAGAAGTATCTTAAGCTTGCGGCAAATGCACTACGTTCGTCTAATCTATTATAGTAAGTAAAATTCCCTAAAAAGATATCGTTTACTAGTTTGCTTAAATATGGTGTGTAACTTACCCCAATACCCGATTTACTTTCGGAAAATGCATATTTTGATGAATTCCATTGTTGTGAAAAAGCATCAACTGAGGTTGCAACTCCCATATCTCCCATTCCGGCTGCTCGAGCATCGGACGCTATCAATAAAAAAGGAATACCTGTTGTTATAACTCTTCTATCTTGATTAGGAAAAATTGTTGGTTCTTGCGCGTAGCTTTTAAATATAAAAGCCAATGCTATTAGTAGCAATATTCGATTCTTCATGAATTCTATTTTATTTAACAAATATAAATTTTTATTACAGTATTACAAGTTTCTCAATTTTTTCGACCGTTTTGTTTAATAGGTTTGAGTGTACTTTTAATTTATAAACATATACACCTTTGCCTATTTTATCTCCAAAATCGTCTCTTCCATCCCAAATTATATCTCTAGACAACGAGCTTGTTGCTTTTATTCCTCCAGAGGTTTGCCCATTTAGTGTTCTAACTAACTTACCAGACACCGTAAATATTTGTATTGAAACGTCTAAAGGCTCTGAACTATTGTGATTAAACCAAAATTCTGTGTAATTAACAAAGGGGTTTGGATAATTAAGTACGTTATTAATTACCAAACTTTGGTCTTTATCGTAAACAACAAATTGTATTTCGGCTATTGATGAATTGTTATATACATCCCATACTTTTAAAGTTAACGTATGTAGCCCAGGCTCTAAATCTCTAAAAGGAAAACTTACAGTACCTTTTGTATAATCGTCTACTTCTGTTTGATAGTAATCGTTTAAAACAACAGGGTTTGTTTCGTCTCCATCTAAAATGGCAACTATATCGTGCCCAATACCACTTGCTGTATTAATACCGTTGGCATCTTCCATTTTTGCCAATAGGGTTGGCGACTCATTGGTTATTCCGCCTGTAACAAAATTTTCATCATTCATATAAAGCGTTACCACAGGCCCAATATTATCTTCTGGAGCATCTTCATTTAAACCTCCAATTTTTACGGTGTTTAAATTTGCTCCTGCTTGGTCTTGGGTTGATGCTTCGTTTTTTGAATAAAAACTTACCTTACCATAGCCAACTGGAATACCGACATCTTTTGGCACAACAAAATCAAACTCAAATTGCCCATTTTTAACTGAGGCTTGCCCTCTAAATATAATTTCGCCTAAGGTTGTAAAATCTAATATTATAACACCTCTTGAATCTCTTATACCATCGTTAGCCAGAGTTTTTCTATTAATATTCTTATCGTAAATTGTTGTAGATAAAGTTCCATTATAATCATTTAACAAATTACCTGCCTCGTCTGTAACTTCGCCTGCTAGTTTAACATAGCTTAGGGCTTTAAGCGTATCTGTAGCTGTAGCTATTGGAACATCGTTAATTTTAGTAAGCTTAACATTAGGTTTTGGAAACGCTAGTTTCATTGCTGGATCTCCTATAAAAAACACTAAATTCTTTTGGCTATTACCTGAAATTAAAGGATCGTTTTTTGCTAGCCTTAAGGCTTCTGCCATTGAAGGATACTCGTTATCTCCATATGTATCGTCATCGCTATACGAGAATAAATATTGCCCTAACTCTTCATTAAAAGTAATTCCAAAATTAACAAATACTTGTCGTGTTGTTGTAATTAAACCAACTGCTCCTGTTTCTGTATTCCAAAATGTAAACTCGCCAGCAGTTTCTCTAAAAGGGTTATCAAACCTTGTAAACTCACAGGTTACTGTAACAAAACAATTAAGTTTGCAAAAATTACGCAACTCTGTAATATCTGGTTTTAACAAAATTCTCTCTTGTGCCAAACCTTCTTCTCCACCATGCCCGAAGTAATTAACCACCAGAGCACCGTTATCCATAGCACTAACTATTTCATTTGTAACTTCTGGATATCTATCTCCGCCTGCCGAAGACTCTTGCTGGAAAGCATCGGCATGAATTTTAATAACGTTAAGAAATGGTTTTTCTTGCGCTACTAAATCTCCAATATCGTTTGTGGTTGATTGTAAATCTCCCTTCAGCTTATCATCATTATCATCAGATATAACAACAAAATTATTACGCCAGCTTCCATAAGCCTCTTTAATGTAGTAAGATTCCATTTTATCAACCATTTCTTTACCTCGTTGAGGTGTATCGGCTAAAATTCTTCCTACTGCAATATCCAATTTATCGCTAGACACCATTGTACCTTCATTATCATCCATCATACCATAAAAATCGTCTGAAACAAATGATGTTGCTAAACTAAAACTATTATACGAGTACCAAGAAGGAACTATATTTGTATTTTTTTCAATTCTATCCTTATAATCATAAGAGCCATCTCCAAACAAGCATAAGTACTTTATTCTATTTTCTGCTGTACTTGCATTATCGTATACATATTTAACCATATTTCTTATGGCTCCGATATCTTGATTTCCAGAACTAAACTCATTATATATTTCATCTAAACCAACAACCTTTACATTTAATGCGTATTGATTTCTGTTAATTTGAGCTAAACGTTCTGCTTGATTTAGCATATTGTTAGGAGCTACTATTATATAATCTACATCTTGAAATTCGCCTAAATTATTTTGAAAAATAGTTCCTTTAATATTTTGATTGGCTATTGTAGTTTTAGAATCTATTTTAGCTGAAAAATAATCTGATTCGGATACAGCAACATAAGATTTTAATGTCCCTAATTGAGATGTATAGCTTAGCGTTGAGCTACTATCTGTATTTTCATAATTTAAAACATTATAAATATCTGTAACATCCCACACTTCGCTTAAGTTTGATGCATTAGCAATATTATATTGAGCGACTCCTGAAACCGATGCTACATCTTTATTTTTGAAAAGAAATTGATTACCGTTAAATTTTAAAGTCCTTCTACCTTCAATGGCAATGTAATCTAAATACCCAATAGTACTTGGATTACCCATATTATCAAAATCTAGCTCGACAGAAATTGTTGGCGAATTCACATTTATCTCACCAAAAAACGATGCACCGTTTGCTAATGAAGGTGTTGAAACCCCAGAAATACTTATCGTTTTTACACTAGAACCATTAACTCCAACATGCATTCGGCTATCATTTTTAGTTGCCGTAGCCACTAAAACCATTAAACTTACCGGTTTTGATGTTACTAAATCGGAAAAATCGAACTTAAATTCTTTCTTACTATCTACATCAAATTTTTCGCCAAACCAGCGCCTTCCTAACGACACCAAATTATAGTTATCTATTTCATGATATTGGTAATCGTCGTATGTATCAATAACCATATCTACAGTTCCAACTGGTTGGTTAAACGCTTGTATTCTTTTTCCATTACCAGAACTTACATTTATATAATAATATGTTTTATCTGTATAGCAATTTATGTGTGTTCTACTTTCGTCATTATATCCTTTTGGTCCTTGACCATAAAATAAAATATAATCGTCATCATTAAAAACCCCATCGGTTTCGCCAACAAATTTTATAGCATTTTCAGGAACATCGTACGGGTAAAATTCGGCGTTAGAATAAGGTATCATACTCCCTCCGTGCCCATACAATTTTATGTTTCTTGGATCTACGTTTTTAACATCTACACCTAAACGCTGTAAAAAACTTTTAGTTAATTTAAATACCCCAGTAGTATCTATATAAAACCTATACCACTCGCCAGAACTCAATATAGAGTTAGAAATAATTTTAGAACTACTATTTTTAGCAAATGCCAAAGACCTACTTAAATTAGCACCGTTTTTGTAATTTAACTTAAACGATGTTACTTTTTTGATATTCCCATTAGCATCTTTAATTATTGGAGACAACTCGAAAAAGGCATATTTTTTATTTCTTGCTGTAGAATTTTTTAAACTAAAAACTAACGTTCTAGGTATTGTATTTATATCTACATCTTTTAATTCTGCACTTGAAATTGTTTTGTAAACAACATGGCTTAATGATACTGAAGATTCATTAACATTAACCTTAGTTTCCCATTGGTCTACAAACAGTAGTCCCTTTTCTAAGCTATAATTAAAATGTTCCTGATTAAAAGTAGGCACTTCAAACGAAAAACTATCACCAGACAATTTTTGAAACCCTTCCCAAACAATATTATATTGCCTTTGTTGCGCAAACACACCTGCCGAAATAAGCAGCAGTAAAAATAAAATTTTCTTCTTCATTGGTAAAATAACGTAGTTAGTGCATTGTTATTATTAAAAAAACAACAATTTTAAAAACTGTTTCAAAAATACAATAATAAATTATGATATTGCACGTTAATACAACACAAAACTGTAGTTTAAAACACTAAAAACATCGTTGTAATGCACAAAAACAAGACGAAATGCTTCTTTTTTTAGTTTAAATGCAAAAAACAACTTGTGTTATTAGGTTTAATTCTTATATTGCAGCACCAAAATTTATTATTAGCTTACTTAAAAGTATGGATATGAAAAAAGTAGTAGCATTCAAGATTTTATTAGTTTTAGCACTAGTAGTAACTTCTACAAGTTGCAAAAAATCTTCGAGTTCAAAAAATAGCTCTAGAGCTACTGGATGGAACATTAACGACAGAGACGGTGGTTTCCAGTACAATACAGACTTCAAAGAGCAAGAAACATCACCAGGATTGGTTTTTGTTGAAGGTGGCACCTTTACAAAAGGACGCGTTCAAGATGATGTTATGCACGATTGGAATAATAGCCCTAACCAACAACACGTACAGTCTTTTTACATGGACGAAACCGAGGTAACAAACGCTATGTATATGGAATACCTAGATTGGATTAAGCGTGTTTACCCACCATCTGACGAAAATTTCAGAGCCATTTATCATGGTGCATTACCAGATACATTAGTTTGGAGAAACCGCTTAGGGTTTAATGAAGTTATGACCGAAAACTATTTACGTCACCCAGGTTATGGAGAATATCCTGTGGTTGGTGTGAGCTGGATTCAAGCGGTTGAGTTTGCTAATTGGCGATCAGATCGTGTTAACGAATATAACTTAGAAAAAGCTGGATATATAAAACGTGGTGCTAAAATTACAGATGTTGACTCTGAACAAACCTTTAATACAGACACTTACATTAATGCTCCAACTCTAACTTATGGAGGTAATGAAGAAATTTTGGGCGGTGACGGACGTAAGAAAAGAAACGTTAGAACCGATGCAGATGGAAATGAAACAGGTATTTATGCAACTCGCGAAACAGGTATTATTTCACCTAAATACAGATTACCAACAGAAACAGAATGGGAATATGCAGCATTAGGATTAAGCGAATTAAGAAGTTACAACTTATATCGTGGTCGAAAAAAATACCCATGGGATGGACAATACACACGTTCTGGAAAACGTAAAATTCGTGGCGACCAATTGGCTAATTTTAAACAAGGTAAAGGTGACTATGGCGGAATTGCAGGATGGTCTGATGATGGCGCCGATATAACAAACGAAGTTAAATCGTATGCCCCAAACGATTTTGGTTTATACGATATGGCAGGAAACGTTGCTGAATGGGTTGCAGATGTATACAGACCTATAGTAGACGACGAGTTTAACGATTTTAACTACTACCGTGGAAATGTTTACACCAAAAACGCATTAAACGAAGACGGAACAGTTAAAGTTGTTACTTCTGATAATATTGTTTACGACACCCTATCAAACGGGAAAGTTGTAGCTAGAAATTTACCTGGCGAAATACTTCAAGTTCCTGTTGATGATAACGAAACATTCCAAAGAACTAATTTTGATAAAAGTGATGTTAGAAACTTTAGAGATGGTGACAGACGATCGTCTCGTAATTATCAAGGATTTGATGATGAAGCTGAAGAAAACGGAAAAACAAGTTCTAACACAAGCAGAATGTACAATGCCCCAAAACCAAGTATCACTAGAGATTCACTAGGAAACATTATCAAAGAATATGACAAATCGGACAGAAGAACATCTTTAATTAACGATGAAGTTAGAGTATACAAAGGAGGTTCTTGGAAAGATAGAGAGTACTGGCTAGACCCTGCTCAAAGACGTTATTTCCCGCAAGATATGGCTACAGATTACATTGGTTTTAGATGTGCAATGTCTAGAGTTGGATCTAAAAGCAAAGGTAAAAACAAAAAGAAAAACTAAATTTTAGTTTTAAAATAATAAAAAAGTCCTAGCATATGTTAGGACTTTTTTATTTACATTTATTTTCAAATTTTAAAAAAACACTTTTGTGCTAATAGAAGATTTACACACCTTATTTTTAGAATGCAATACTGTTTGTACTGATACTAGAAAAATAAAAAAAGGAGACCTATTTTTTGCCTTAAAAGGCGATAATTTTAATGGCAACACATATGCCGAAAATGCGCTAAAAAGTGGCGCCAAATATGCCATAGTTGACGAAATAGAGTTTAACACAAATAACAACACCATATTAGTACATAATGTTTTAAAAACACTTCAAGAATTAGCATCTTACCACAGAAGTTATTTAAACATACCAATTATAGCACTTACAGGAAGTAATGGAAAAACAACAACCAAAGAACTAATTAATGCTGTATTAGCTAAAAAGTTTAAAACAACTGCCACTATAGGCAACTTAAACAACCACATTGGTGTACCATTAACATTATTATCTATGACCAATAAAACACAAATTGGTATTGTTGAAATGGGAGCCAACCACCAAAAAGAAATAGATTTTCTATGTAAAATAGCCAAACCAGACTACGGCTACATTACAAACTTTGGCAAAGCTCATTTAGAAGGTTTTGGTAGTATAGGAGGTGTTATAAAAGGGAAAAGCGAAATGTATAGTTATTTAATTAAAAACAACAAACATATTTTTGTAAATACCAACGACCCTATTCAAGTAGAAAAAACAACTAAAGCAAACACATATACTTTTGGCAGCAACCTTAACACTAATAATGTAACAATTAAGTTTGTTAGCGCCACACCATTTGTTAATTGCACTTATAAAAACAACGAAATTAAAAGCCTACTTATAGGCGATTACAATTTTAATAATATTGCCGCAGCCATAACCATTGGAAGCTACTTTAAAGTTAACGATACAGCTATAAAACAAGCTATAGAAAACTACACCCCAACTAATAACCGCTCGCAAATTATAAAAAAAGGCAATGCTAAAATAATTTTAGATGCTTACAACGCAAACCCAACAAGCATGCAAGCTGCTCTTTTAAATTTCGAGAAGCAAACAGGCTATAAAACAGCAATACTTGGAGATATGTTTGAACTAGGAAAAGAAGCCTTAATTGAACACCAAAACATTGCCAACCTAGCCTCATCTTTAAAAATAAATCAAGTTATTTTAATTGGCGAAAACTTTAATGAGTTAAAATTGAATGATGAAAAAATTAAAAAATTTAATTCTTTTGAAGCATTTAAAAACAACTACAATACTACTTTAATTAATAAAAAAAGTTCTATACTTATAAAAGGCTCTAGAGGCATGGCCTTAGAACGCGTATTAGAATTACTTTAAAAAGAATTTAAAATAAAAATGCCAGTTTGAAAATTTCAAACTGACACTTCATTTAATATAATTCTCCCTAAGAACTAATTAATAGCACTGTAAAGATGCGTAATTTAATTTACCTACACAATACTCAAATTGAGTATTAGAGGCAATTAAATAAGGTTTTTATTCATTTTTAACATTCCTATTAGCTCTCCTGTTGAAGAAATATTTAGTTTCTTCAAAATATTTCTTCTGTGCGTATCTACAGTATTTGATGTAATACCAAGGCTTTCGGCTATTTTTCTACTGGAATAATTTAAAACCAACAATCTTATAATATCCCGCTCTCTATTACTAATACCATCTGAAAGTAATTTTTGAGAAAAATTATTAAAATAAATCGTTTCATACTCATTATTAACGTTCAACAACTTTGCCGAAGCGCATATCTGCATTTCAATTTCCGATGGTAATACTGTATAATGAGCCAATCCTATAATAGGTTTATTCTCACTATCAAATTCTAGGGGCGTTGTATTCTGAATAATATTCACATAATTACCATTGCCATTTTTCAACCTATAGTTCCAAGTATAGCTTGCTTTATTTCTATCTTCAACAGATATTTCGGCTAAAGTAAAATTCATTAAATCATTCAATGCATTAAGCCATACTTGCAAATCGTCAGGATGTATTCTACTCCAAAAGTAACGCATACCTTTTAATTTAAGCTCATCAGCTCTTATGCCTAAACAAGCATTCATATTTTTACTTATATACTCAAAAGACAAATCTTGAGTATTAGTAATGCAAAAAAAAGTAGAGTTATATGGCAAATAAGCATCTAATTCAATAATTTTTTCAATATGCTTTTCTAACGATGGGTTATCATGAGATTTAAATATCCTAGCATAAGCCTCCTTAATTTTGCCATTAATCATAAATGAGAGATTTTTTTAAAAATAAGAAAAATTATCAAAAAAATAAGCCCTGAAAATATATTGGTTTTAGGGTATAAAAAAACCCAAGAAAAATCTTGGGTTTTTGTGGGCGCGAAGGGATTCGAACCCCTGACCCCTTGGGTGTAAACCAAGTGCTCTGAACCAACTGAGCTACGCGCCCTCGTAATTGGATTGCAAATATAACCTAGTTTTTAAAACTGCAAAAACTTTTTTTAAAAAATTTTCAAATTATTTCTGCCACTACAAATGTACTACCGCCAATAAAAACAAAATCTTCGTTTTTTGCATTATTAATAGCTGTTTTATAAGCCTCATTAACAGATTTATAAGCCATTCCTTCTATATTAAACTTTGCCAATTCTTTCTTTAATTTATTTTCTGGCATACCCCTAGGAATATCTGGTTTACTAAAATAATATTTTGCCTTTTTAGGTAAAATATCCACTATCAAACTTAAATCTTTATCGTTTACTACTCCAAAAACAATATGTAATGTTTCAAAATTTTCATTTTTAAGCTGATTCATTACATGTATTAAACCTTCTCGGTTATGTCCTGTATCGCATACTACTTTGGGTTTCTGGTTAAGTATTTGCCAACGCCCCAACAAGCCTGTATTACCTACTACATTTAACAAACCTTCCTTTATGTGATTTTTTGAAATTATAAAGCCTTTTTTATTAAGCTCATAAATTGCTTGTATAACTGTTTTTATATTTTTTGCCTGATAGCTTCCTATTAAATCTGATTTATAATTTTCTTTAACTACACAATCTGCATAGGTAATTTTACAGTTATTTTTCTTAGCCAACTCGTTAAAAACAGGCTGTGTTTCCTTTTGTGTTTCTCCAACAACCACAGGAGTATTTGGTTTAATTATGCCGCCTTTCTCAAAAGCAATGGCTTTAAGTGTATTTCCTAAAAACTGGGTATGATCTAAGCCAATATTTGTTATTACCGATACCTCTGGAGAAACAATGTTTGTTGAGTCTAGTCGCCCTCCCATTCCAACTTCTAACACCACTATATCTACTTTTTGTTTCGAAAAATAATCAAACGCCATACCAACGGTCATTTCAAAAAAAGACAAGCTATTTGCTTCAAAAAAAGCTTTATGCTGCTTTATAAAGCTAATAACAAACTGCTTGCTTATTTCTTTTCCGTTTATCTTTATTCGCTCTCTAAAATCTTTTAAATGTGGTGACGTATACAAACCCACTTTATACCCAGCTTCATGTAAAATTGAAGCCATCATATGGCTTGTAGAACCTTTTCCGTTAGTTCCCGCAACATGAACCGATTTAAACTTTTTTTCTGGGTTATTTAAGTGTTTAGCAAGTTTTATGGTGTTTGCTAAATCTTTTTTATAGGCTGTTTTACCTTGCTGTTGATACATTGGTAGTTGCGAAAACATCCAATTGAGCGTATCTTGATATGTCATTGACTATTGACTTAATTTGAAGTTAACACTAACAAATCCTATTTGTCTAGAAGGAGCTTTAGAATCTGATGGCCACTTATGAGACATCGCTATTTTTTTTGCTGGCTCTAATAAACATGGTGCCGTATTTGTTGTTCCTTTTTGCCCTGGTTCTGCAGAAATAACATTGCCACTTTGGTTTACAATTATTTTTACAATAACCATTCCAGATTCATTACAATCTTGTTTTAATCTTTTAAAAGATGCTTTACCTCTACCATTTAAACCATAACCAACACCGCCACTTCCTGCGCCTTGACCACCAAAATAACTTGGTGCATAAGGGTTACCATCTAGTTGCCCTTTATCTCCTGCTTTATTATCATTGCCTTCACTTCCTGTTTCTGTACCTTCAGATTTACTTACCCCTCCAATTAAAGCATCTAATTTTCGCTTTTTTTCTTCTTGTTCACGTTTTTCTTTAGCTATTCTTTCGGCTTCTGCCTTTGCCTTTGCGTCTGCAATAGCTTTGGCTTTTGCTTCTGCTGCTTTCTGCTTTTTAATAGCTATTTCTTCGGCGTTTTCTTGAGTAAGAACTTCTTCTTTAACTTCTGATGCTTTTGTAGGTTCTGGCTCTGCCTTAGAAGCATCTGGTTGAGGAGGGTTAACAACCTCTCGTGGCTCAGACTTTACAGGCTTTAAAGGTTGTACCTTACCTTTTCCCACACTTGAATTCCCAAAATTTACAGCTACTCCATATTCTTCTGGCGGATCCATATATGTTGTACCAACAACAAAAAGTAACAACAGTAATATAACAGTAATTAATGCTGTTAATTTTGCTGAATTTTTTTCGTGTTTCGTTTTAAGGTACTTCATTATTTTAAGGTTTTACTGCTAAAACGACTTTAAATTTATTTCTATTAGCAATATCCATAACTTTAACCACATTTTTTACAGGAACAGACTCTTCTGCTCTAAGTACAATTGTGGGTTGCTCTTGGGAAGATAATGCTGCAAGCAATTCGTTTTCTAAAACACTTTCTCCTACTCTTTTTTGATCTATATAGTAGGTTAAATCTTTTTTTATACTAACTGCAACCGATTTTTTATTTTCTGTTTTTCCGCTAGCTTTTGGCAACAAAATATCTATAGCATTTGTGGTTACTAAAGTAGAAGCAATCATAAAAAAGATAAGTAGCAGAAAAACAATATCTGTCATTGAAGACATATTGAATTCTGGAGTAACCTTATTTCTTCCTCTAAAGTTCATACTATGTAGGTTCGTTTAAGTGATCTAAAAATTCTAATGAATTTGCTTCCATTTGATACACCACCTTATCTGTTCTAACAACCAAATGGTTATAAGCCATATAAGCCACAATACCAACTATTAACCCGGCTACTGTAGTTGTCATTGCTGTATATAAACCGCTTGCCAAAACATCCATTTGAATTGTTCCTCCTGCATTAGCTAATTCGAATATTGCTAATATCATACCAATTACTGTACCAAGAAAGCCAATCATAGGAGCGGCACCAGAAATAGTTGCTAGGATGCTTACATTTTTTTCTAGACCATAAATTTCTAATCGGCCTGCGTTTTCTATAGCAGTATTAATATCGGCCAGAGGTTTTCCTATTCTAGAAATACCTTTACCTATTAATCTAGAAACTGGCGAATTTTGTTGCGCACAAAGCATTTGAGCAGAATCTATTTTACCATTGCTTACATGGTCTTTAATTTGGTTCATAAAATTGGCATCTACTTTTGATGCTGCTTTTATAGCAAAAATCCGTTCAAAATAGATATAAATAGCACTAACTAAAAGTAAAAATAAAACAGCAATTATAAGTTGCCCTGCAAGACCGCCGCTACTTATTAATTCTATTATTGAAAGTGTTTTTTCAACAGATTCACCATCAGTTAGCACTTCTGCTTCCTCTTGTGTGTTTTGTAATAATGTACTTAGCATATAATATCAATTTATTGCAACTCTATAACGCATGTTTTTAAATTAAAGTATAGTATGTTACATTTTACTTTAATTTCAGCGAAAGCGAAATATTTATAACTCTTATTCTAGAATAGTGTTCTTGTAAACATAAATGCTACTGCTCCTACTAAGAAACCAACTAATGCTAACCATGCTATTTTTTTAAGATACCAGAAAAAATCAATTTTTTCCATTCCCATAGCAACTACACCAGCAGCAGACCCAATAATTAACATACTTCCACCTGTTCCTGCAGAGTAAGCAATGAAATGCCATAACTCATTATCTACCGGCTCGTGAAACATTCCTAAACTTGCGGCTACTAATGGTACATTATCAATAATAGCAGAACCTACACCCAATAAAAGCACTACTAAGTCTGAAACTCCAGTATGTCCTTCTTGATGTAACTCTGTTCCTAACATTGGCATTGTATCTTGAAGCGATCCTGCAAAATTAAACAGTATACCTAAAGACTCTAAGGCCGCAACTGCCATTAATATACCTAAAAAGAATAAAATACTTGGTAATTCGATTTTAGATAAGGAGTGATGTACAGGGCTATGATGAGCGTGAGCATCACTTTCTTCAGAATCGTGATCGGTCATACTAAATTTAGAGCTACTGTATATTTCGGCAAAAATAGCAACAACTCCTAAAGACAACATCATACCTACATAAGGTGGTAAATGCGTTATGACTTTAAATATTGGCACAAATATTATGGCACCTAAACCTAAGTAAAGCATGGTTCCACTAAATTTAGATTTTTTCTGTTCTACTACCTCTTCAACCTCTAAATCGCCTTTAAACGCTGGTAAAAATGATGCAATAAATGTTGGTACAGCCATACATAAAAATGATGGAAATAATAAATACCCAATTAAATGTCCTGTGGTTACTTTTTTACCAATCCAAAGCATGGTTGTAGTAACATCGCCAATTGGAGACCATGCGCCACCTGCATTTGCAGCTATAATTATTAAACCAGCATACCAGATACGTACTTCTCTATCTTTTACAATTTTTTGTAAGATTGAAATTAAAACTATAGTTGCCGTAAGGTTATCTATAATTGCTGATAATATAAAGGCTAAAATGGCAAAAATCCATAATATTTTGCTTTTTTTCTTCGTTTTAATAAAGTCTTTAATTGTTGAAAAACCATCAAAATAATCGATAATTTCTACAATTGTCATGGCTCCTAGAAGAAACACTAAAATTTCTGAAGTTTTACCTAAATGATGCAATAAGGTTTCTTCCATTAAATGCATCTTCTCTTCAGAGGCAATTCCTCCAAAATTTTCCATTAACGAATGGTTAGCAGAATCAAACCATTGCGTAAACCCATCTAACCCTAAAGCAATAAGCGCCCAACAAATAGCCATCATGACTAATGCCGGAATTAGTTTATCTATTTTTATACTATGCTCTAAAGTAATGGCTAAATACCCCATTACAAACACTAAAATGATTGCTGCTTCCATATAATTATTTAATTAAATTAATTGTTTAAGTGCAATTTCGAATGCGGTAGCACTAATTTCCGTTTTTGATTTATTATTAATATGTACTTTCTCTAAAGCTTCTTTTATTCTATTTGATGTATCATTAAAAATGGCTTCATCTGTCATTTGCACTTTACGTTCCATAAAATACGCAAATACTCTTGCCATACCGCAATTTGAAATAAAGTCGGGTATTAAACTCACTTTATGGTCTGTATGCTCCATTATTGGGCCAAAGAAAATTTCTTTATCTGCAAAAGGCACATTGGCTCCGCAAGAAATAACTTCTAGTCCGCTATCAATCATTTCATCTATTTGATGTATTGTTATAAGACGTGATGCTGCACAAGGCGCAAAAATTTCTGTTTTTAAAGACCATATTTTTTTATTTATCTCTTCAAAAGGAATTAAATTATCTGCGATTAAAGTATTCCCTGTTTTTGCTAGAAATAAATTTGTAATTTCTTCAAATGTAAATCCATCTTCATTAATTAGCCCGCCTGCTATATCAATAATTCCTACTATTTTTGCTCCCATTTGAGACAAATAAAACGCCGCGGCAGCTCCTACATTTCCAAACCCTTGCACTACTGCTCTTTTACCCTTAACAGAGCCTCCGTAAATGTTATAATATTGTTTTACAGCTTCGGCAACACCAAAACCTGTAATCATATCGGCAACGGTATATTTTTTAGCTACGCTTGGTGAGTAATCTGAATTTTCGATAACCTTTATTACGCCTTGGCGTAACTGACCAATTCTATTTATTTTATCGGCTTCGGTAGGTTTAAAGTGCCCATTAAAAACGCCTTCTTGCGGATGCCAAACACCACTTTCTTCGGTAATTGGAATTACTTCATGAATCTCATCAACATTTAAATCGCCCCCTGTACCGTAATAACTTTTTAACAATGGAGAAACAGCAGCATACCATCGCTCTAAAACGCCTTTTTTTCTTGGATCGCTAGGATCAAAATTAATTCCAGATTTAGCGCCACCAATAGCAGGGCCAGAAACCGTAAATTTAATTTCCATGGTTTTTGCTAACGATAAAACTTCGTTCATATCAAGTCCTTTTCGCATTCTTGTTCCGCCGCCTGCAGCACCTCCGCGTAACGAATTTATTACTACCCAACCTTCTGCTTCGGTTTCAGAGTCTTTCCAATTAAATATTATTTCTGGTGATTTATTTTCGTATTTTTTTAATAATTCTTTCATTTTATATTTTTTTTGATTCATTTATATAGCATTATGCAGTCTGTCTGGAGGTAAGTCTAAGCGTAGCTATAATTGAGTCATTTTAAAAAAATTTAATTATTAAAGTAACAAATATAAAAAACTAAAAAACCTTTAGGATTAATTTTTTGTGAATTTTAAGGAAGAAATATTTTACCCGAGCTATGATTTTTAATAGCACCGGTAACACTTTTTAAACAATTTACCTCATTTCTAAGTTTTTGCACTCCTAAAAACCCAAAAATTAGCGCTTCTTTAAACTCTATTAAATCTTTTTCTGGAATTATAATTTCTGCATTTATTAGAGATTTTATCTTAGAAATAAGATACAAATTATATGCGCCACCACCTGTAACTAAAACTTTTGAGTCTTTTTTTATCACACTTGCTATTTGTTTTGCTATATGGTTTGAAAATGTTTTAAGTACATCCTTTTCTTGCAGCTTAAAAGAATCTATAAGCGGAAAAACATTTTTATTTACCCATTCTAACCCTAACGATTTTGGAGGGCTTTCTTTATAATAGCCAAGATTATTTAAACCTTCAAATAAATACTGTATGCTATTTCCAGATGCAGCAATTTGCCCCGCATCATCATAATTAAACCCCAAGTATTTTGCATATTTATTAAGTACAATATTAACAGGACAAATATCGTACGCTATACGTTCGCCTTCAACATCCATCGATATGTTAGCAAAGCCTCCTAAGTTCAAACAAAAATCGAATTCTGAAAACAACAACTTATCGCCTATAGGGACTAACGGAGCGCCTTGCCCACCTAATTCAACATCCTGAACTCTAAAATCGCACACAACTGTTTGCTGTAAAATTTTGGCTAGTAACGGCATATTACCTATCTGATAGGTTATATTTTTTTCTGGCTCATGCAATGCCGTATGGCCATGAGAGCAAACAGCATCAATATTTGTAATATTATGCGTTTTTATAAATTGCTTAATAACTTCGCTTAAATATTTAGTATAATTAACATCTATTATTTTTAACTGCTCCATAGAGCTATCAACCAAACCCTTAAGTGTTTTATACCAACTAGAAGAATAACTAACTGTTTGGGTATACAAAATTTTAAAACGCCACTTCTCTTCAAGATAAAACTTGGCATATACTAAATCTATCCCATCTAAAGATGTTCCAGACATTACTCCAATAACACTATATTCATTTTTAATCATAGATAGTAAAAGTAATCATCTTAATATAAATATTTAAAAAGAATCTAAAAATTGAAGTTCATTCTTATTTTTTAAGAATTCACAATTAAAAGCTATATTTGTACACATTTTTTACTAAAAACAACAATTTAATTACGAAATATGGATTTTAGTCTTTCAGAAGAACACATTATGATTCGCGATGCTGCTCGCGATTTTGCCAGAACAGAATTACTACCTGGAGTTATAGAACGCGATAACAAACAAGAATTCCCACAAGAACTTGTTAAAAAAATGGGCAATTTAGGTTTTTTAGGCATTATGGTAGACCCTAAATATGGTGGTAGCGGCATGGATGCCATTTCTTATGTGCTAATCATGGAAGAGTTATCTAAAATTGATGCTTCGGCTTCTGTTATGGTATCTGTAAACAACTCGTTAGTTTGCTATGGTCTAGAAGCATACGGAACAGAAGAGCAAAAACAAAAATACCTAACCAAACTAGCCACAGGAGAATCTATCGGAGCCTTTTGCTTAAGCGAACCCGAAGCAGGAAGCGACGCCACATCGCAAAGAACAACAGCTATAGACAAAGGCGACCATTACATAATTAATGGCACAAAAAACTGGATAACAAATGGCGGCCGTGCCGACGTTTATTTGGTTATTGCCCAAACAGACAGAGATAAAGGCTCTCATGGCATTAACGCTTTTATAGTAGAAAAAGGCACGCCAGGTTTTGATATTGGTCCAAAAGAAGACAAATTAGGAATTCGCGGTAGCGACACACACACCTTACAATTTAACGATGTAAAAGTACCCAAAGAAAACAGGATTGGAGCCAACGGTTCTGGGTTTCGTTTTGCCATGAAAACACTTTCTGGCGGCCGAATTGGTATTGCTGCTCAAGCTTTAGGTATTGCATCGGGCGCTTACGAACTTGCACTTAAATACTCGAAAGAACGTAAAGCCTTTGGCACCGAAATTTGCAACCACCAAGCTATAGCCTTTAAACTAGCAGATATGTATACAGATATAGAAGCCGCTAGAATGTTAGTAATGAAAGCCGCTTGGGATAAAGACCAAGGTAATAACTACGATAAATCTAGTGCCATGGCAAAACTATACGCATCAAAAGTAGCTATGGAACATACCGTTGAAGCCGTACAAATACATGGTGGTAATGGTTTTGTAAAAGAATACCATGTAGAGCGTTTAATGCGCGATGCAAAAATTACGCAGATATACGAAGGCACCTCAGAAATTCAAAAAATAGTAATTTCTAGAAGCCTTATTAAAGAATAATAAATTAGTTTTCTCCATAAACTATATCTACTTATAAAAAATCGCCATATAATATCTACATATTATTTGGCGATTTTTGTTAAGTTACGTTAAAGCAACCGACTTAAAAAAAATAGATTTCTATCTTTAAACAAAAAATAATTTATGAGCAAAACATACTACGACCCAGCAGACCTAAGAAAATTTGGTAAAATAACAGAATGGAATGAAGAATTAGGCAATAAATTTTTCGATTATTACGGCAAAGTTTTCGAAGAAGGCGCTTTAACCGCTCGCGAAAAATCGTTAATAGCCCTAGCCGTTGCACATACCGAACAATGCCCATACTGTATAGATGCCTACACAAAAGACGGCTTACAACGCGGCGTAACCAAAGAAGAAATGATGGAAGCCATACACGTAGGCGCAGCCATAAAAAGTGGCGCAACCTTAGTACACGGCGTACAAATGATGAACAAAGTAAACAAACTAGACGGGTAATAATTTGGGCGTTACCACAAGGGTCGGGCTTTCACTACTCGCTCCCTCCTACGTCGGGGAGCTCAAACACACCGTTCAATCCCTAACGCAGCACCAAAACTACAATTAAAGTTTACAATTAATTAAGCAGCAACAAATAATTAATGGCAACAAAATCACTACACAAACGCGAAAGCGATTTAGCAAACAGCAACAAACAGTTAGAAATACTATCTAACGGTATTTTTCAAAACGGAGAATTGCCCACCTTTAAAAACAAAATTGCACAAACCAACCAATTCCCCCTTAAAGCAAAAAAGCTTGAAATCCTTCAAATTAATGTTGGTTACATGTGCAATCAAGTTTGCGATCATTGCCATGTCGATGCGGGTCCAGACCGTCAAGAAATCATGACACGCCAAACCATGCAACAATGCTTAGATGTTATAAAAAACACAGAAGCACACACATTAGATTTAACCGGCGGCGCCCCAGAAATGAATCCAAACTTCCGTTGGTTTGTTGAAGAAGCTGCAAAAGCAGGCATAAAAGATTTTATAGTACGCTCCAACCTTACCATTATTAGAGCCAACAAAAAATATTACGATTTGCCAGAATTTTTTAAAAAACACAATGTACATGTAGTAAGCTCAATGCCACACTGGACACGTGGCAAAACAGATAAACAACGTGGCAATGGTGTTTTCGATGCATCAATTAAAGCCCTGCAAGAATTAAATGCAGTAGGTTACGGTATGCCAAACAGCAGCTTAAAACTAGATTTAGTATACAATCCCTCTGGCGCCTTTTTACCAGGCAACCAAGCTGCTATGGAAAAAGATTTTAAAAAAGCACTACTAGAAGATTTTAACATCCAGTTTCATAATCTATTTGCCATTACTAACCTACCAATATCAAGATTTTTAGACTATTTAATAGCCTCAGAAAATTACGAAGACTATATGTATGCCTTAGTAGAAGCCTATAACCCAGAGGCAGTAAAAAACGTTATGTGTACCAACACCCTATCCGTAAGTTGGGATGGCTATTTATTCGATTGCGATTTTAACCAAATGCTACAACTACCTGTAAACAGCAAATCTAAACACATTTCAGAATACAACAAAAACCTATTAGAAGGCAGAAACATTGTAATCTCTCAACATTGTTACGGTTGTACAGCGGGTGCTGGTAGCAGTTGTCAAGGAAGCGTCGCTTAAAAACACAACATGAAAACATTATTTTTATTCATATTTGTAGGACTCTCATTTTTAGGGTACTCCCAAAAAAAGCTTTCTAAACTACTCGAACAACACAATAATAAAAGCATTCCCTACATTACAGTTAAAACGCTTCAAAACGAAAAAAACAATGTTATTTTACTAGACTCTAGAGAGGCAAAAGAATTTAATACAAGCCATTTAAAAAACGCCATTCATGTAGGCTACAACTCGTTTAATATAAAATCTGTACAATCCCAATTACCAAATAAAAAAGCAAAAATAGTAGTGTATTGCTCGTTAGGCATTCGTTCCGAAGATATTGCAGAAAAACTAAAAAAAGCAGGCTACACCAATATTTACAATTTATATGGAGGTATTTTTGAATGGAAAAATAATAATTTTGAAATTATAAACTCGCAAGAAAAAATAACAGACTCTGTCCATACATTTTCAAAAGCATGGAGCAAATGGTTAAAAAAAGGCATAAAAGTATATGAGTAAAACATTAGTTATCGTTTTTGTTAAAAACATAAAACTAGGAAAAGTAAAAACCAGACTAGCAAAAACCATTGGCAACCAAGGTGCATTTCATGTATATAGCGAACTTGTAAAGGTTACCGAGAAAGCCACACAAACGCTTACAGCAGACAAACACATATACTTCTCTGATGCTATTGTAAACACCAAATGGAAAAACGACTTTAAAACAGTACAAGATGGTAAAGATTTAGGCGAACGCATGAAAAATGCATTTCATAACGGTTTTAAAGCCGGTTACAATCGTATAGTTTTAATAGGCTCCGATTTACCAGACATTACAACTACGCATATAAACAAAGGCCTAGAAGCTTTAAAACAAAACGACATTGTTTTTGGTCCAGCAGAAGATGGTGGCTATTACTTAATTGGTTTATCTAAAATGCACCATTTTGTATTTAACAACAAACCCTGGAGCCAGACATATTTATTAAAAGAAACATTAAAAGAAGTAAAAGAAAACAACATTACTTTTACTACCTTAGATACTTTAAACGATATTGATACTTACGAAGATTTAATAGCTTCAAAATTTTATCAATCAAACACAGAATTACAAGAAAAAATTAAACAATTACATGATTAAATTTATAGAAGAAACCGTTGATTACTTAATAGGCAAAGGCTTCGAAAACCCAGAAATAGGCATTATTCTAGGCACAGGCTTAGGGCAACTTATTAACGATATAGACATTATAAAAGAGGTTAGTTATAATCATATTCCCAACTTTCCAACAGCAACAGTCGAGTTTCATAAAGGAAAACTCATTTATGGCACATTAGCTGGTAAAAAAGTAATAGTCATGCAAGGGCGTTTTCATTTATACGAAGGCTATACGTTACAAGACGTTACTTACCCAGTACGCATTATGGAAAAACTAGGTATAAAAACACTTTTAGTTTCTAATGCAGCAGGCGCTATAAACCTTAACTTTAAAAAAGGAGAATTAATGCTAATAGAAGACCATATTAATCTTCAAGGCAGCTCGCCATTAGCCTTTAAAGGTGTCGAGCAATTAGGCGAACGCTTTACAGATATGAGCGCACCTTACAATGCCAATATTAATTCAAAATTTAAAACTATTGCAAAAGCAAACAACATAAAACTGCACGAAGGTGTATATGCTAGTGTAGTTGGCCCACAACTAGAAACAAGAGCAGAATACCGCATGTTAAAAATTATTGGCGCCGATGCTGTAGGCATGAGTACGGTACCCGAAATTATTGTTGCCAATCATTTAAAATTAAAAGTCGCTGCCGTGTCAGTTTTAACAGATGAATGCGACCCAAATAACCTAGCTCCTGTTAACATAGCCGAAATAATTGCTATGGCAGGCAAAGCCGAACCTAATATGGTAACCTTATTTAAAGAATTAATTAAAACATTATAACCATTTAATAGCATGAGTACGTATTTAGAAACCACACACAATGTATATAAAGAAGCCGCATTAACACCAGATGTTGGTTTATGTTGTACCACAAACCCAATTTGGGAATTACCAGGTTTAAAAATTCCTAAAATCATGCAAGAAATGAATTATGGATGCGGCTCTACGGTACATGCTCGCGATTTAACCAACAACCCTAAAATGCTTTATGTTGGTGTTGGAGGCGGCATGGAGTTATTACAATTTGCTTATTTTAACAGAAATAAGGGAGGCGTTATTGGTATTGATGTTGTTGATGAAATGCTAGAAGCGTCTCGTAAAAACTTTATAGAAGCCGAAGCAGAAAACCCATGGTTTAAAAGCGAATTTGTCGATCTTAAAAAAGGAGATGCTATGCATTTACCTGTAGAAGACAATAGCATAGATGTTGCTGCTCAAAATTGCCTATTTAATATTTTTAAGGCTGACGATTTAAAAAAAGCTATAAGCGAAATGTATCGTGTTTTAAAACCTCATGGACGCTTAGTAATGAGCGACCCTACTTGCGAGCAACCCATGAACGATACATTACGTAACGACGAACGCTTACGAGCCTTATGCCTAAGTGGTAGTTTGCCTATTGCCCAATACGTTAAAGCACTAACCGATGCTGGTTTTGGCACTATTGAAATTCGTGCCCGTAAGCCATACCGTATTTTAGACCCTAAAAATTACCCAACAGACAAGTTAATTTACATAGAGTCTATCGAGGTGGCAGCCATTAAAGACCCTATGCCAGAAGATGGCCCTTGTATTTTTACAGGAAAAGCAGCTATTTATTATGGCAACGAAGATTATTTTGATGATAAAAAAGGACACGTTCTAGTAAAAAACCAACCGTTAGCCGTTTGCGATAAAACAGCTAATGCTTTAGCAGATTTAGGCAGAGACGATATTTTTATTAGCGAATCTACCTATCATTACGATGGTGGCGGGTGCTGTTAAAACCATAATTACCGTTTAATTATTATCACTTAAAATGTGAAAATAATTCATGGAAAAATATATAAACATTATAAAAAATTCCTATTATGGGTATTGGAATTATCTTAAAAACGAGATACTTTTCCAGAACCATTGGGACAACTATTTTTATGGCTTAATAGCTATATCGTTAGTTGTTTGGGGTTTAGAAATTCTATTTCCTTGGCGCAAAAATCAATCTATTTTCAGGAAAGATTTTTGGCTAGATACTTTTTACATGTTTTTTAATTTCTTTATTTTAAATCTGGTTATTTTAATAGCTTTGTCAAACACAGTTACCCAATTTTTTAATGATATTTTATCAAGCATAGGCCTATCCATCAAAAGTTTTCAGCTTTTTAATGTTAATGAATTACCTAAGTGGTTTGGGCTGTTTGTTTTCTTTATAGTATCAGATTTTGTGCAATGGAACACCCATAGACTTCTACATAGAATTCCTTGGCTGTGGAATTTTCACAAAGTACATCACTCGGTTAAACAAATGGGCTTTGCTGCACATTTACGCTACCATTGGATGGAACCTGTTGTTTACAAATCGCTACTATACATACCACTAGCCATTATTGGCAATTACAACGCTAAAGATGTTGCCATTGTTTACTTTTTTACTATAGCTATTGGCCATTTAAATCATGCCAATTTAGGCTGGGATTATGGCATTTTAAAGTACATTTTCAACAACCCAAAAATGCATATTTGGCATCATGCTAAAACACTTCCTAACCATGTTCGTTTTGGTGTTAATTACGGACTAACATTAAGTATTTGGGATTACTTATTTAAAACCAATTACATACCGCGTAGCGGAAAAAATATTGAATTAGGTTTTTCTGGTGATGAGTTATTCCCTGAAAATTTTATAAAACAAGAACTTTACCCCATGTTCTCGAAAAAAAGTAAGACCAAATAAAACGTTGCCATACAAAATGAGATACTCGTTATTACTATTTATTCTTCTTTTTATTTCATCTTGCTATAGTGCAAAGCCAGCATATATTAAACAAACAAAACAATCGCAAAGAGTTGTTACAACAAAAAAAGATACGATTAAAACAAAAGTATTAACAGAAAACCAAACAACTACAAAACAACCTGAACTCCACCAATTATGGGACGAACTTTTAAAGCAGCACGTAACAAAAAACGGTATTGTAAACTACAAATCATTTAAAACAGAACACAAAAAATTACTTGATTACATTTTTAGTTTAGGTGTTTTTTATAAAAAAAAGCATTTTAAAACCATTTCAAAAGAAAAAAAATTAGCCTTTTGGATAAATGCCTACAATGCTATGACGATAGACTTAATTTTAAAGCATTACCCCATACAAAGCATAAAAGACATAGAAAAACCTTGGGATAAAAAATTATGGAAAACCATAGGCATACCACATAATTTAAACGAAATTGAACATACAATTTTAAGAAAAATGGACGAACCTAGAATTCATTTCGCTATTGTTTGCGCATCATTTTCTTGTCCGAAACTACTAAATAAAGCATATAAAGCTGAAATTATAAATAATCAATTAACTTATGCTACCAAAAATTTTTTAAACGATACTAATAGAAACGAAATTTCTACCAACCGTATAAAACTTTCAAAAATATTTCAATGGTTTTCAAAAGATTTCAAACAAAATGGCAGCTTAATTAACTTCTTAAACCAATATGCGCCCGTTAAAATTTCAGCGAAAGCGAAAAAAAGTTTTAAAGATTATAATTGGGTGTTAAATGAATAAAATATCCATTATTATACCAACTTTAAACGAAGAAGCTTACATAGGCAAACTATTAGAACATGTACTTGCCAATGCTTCTTCTAAAAACATATTAGAAATTTTAGTTGTTGATGGCGGAAGCACAGACCAAACCAAAAACATAGCTAACCATTTTTTTAATTTTACCAATACCACAAAAATAAAAGCCTATAATTACATTAGCAATTCATTAAACTTAAGCACAAAAAACAAAGCACCTAAAATTTCAATACAGCTTTTAAATTCTAAAAAAGGACGCGCTAAACAAATGAATTTCGGCGCTAAACACGCAAAAGGTAATGTTTTATATTTTTTACATGCCGATTCTTTTCCGCCTAAAAATTTTGATGAATTAATTTTAACCGAGATTAAAAAAAATAACCTTGCTGGTTGTTTTAAAATGCAATTTAACAGTAAACATTGGTGGCTAAAACTTTCTGGATGGTTTACACAATTTAACTGGAGAGCCTGTCGTGGCGGAGACCAAAGCCAATTTATAACCAAATGGCTATTCGATAATATTGGCGGCTTTAACGAAAACTACATCGTTTATGAAGATAATATTTTAATAAACGAATTATATGCCAGAAAACAATTTGTTGTTATTAATAAAACTTTAAAAACTTCGGCTAGAATGTACCATAAACATGGCGTTTGGAAACTTCAATATGTGTATTGGTCTATTTATATAAAAAAATGGCTGGGCGCAAATGCAAACCAACTTTACAAATACTACCAAAATAAACTTAGCTAAAGTTTACTTATTCCTCCCTTTTTCATTAGGATATAAGTCTGGTAAATTATCACTTTGAAAAAACACTTTTGTATCTACATTAACAACCGATATTTTTCCTTTAAAAGCTGCGCCAGTATCAATATTCCAAACATTAGCAGCTTGCATTGGCACATCGCAATTAAAATTTGTTGTTGGCGTGTGCCCTATAAAAATCTCCTTATAATGCTTTAATCTATTAGGATAAATAAGGGCCTCTTTTTTAATACTTTTATCTAGAGTTAAAGCCATTTCCCACAGCGTTCTATCAAAATAAAAAGTAGTTTTAAAAACTTCTTTATCTACACCATGCATTGATGTAAAACCAGCATGAAGAAATAATCGGTTATTTTCATCTAAATAATACAATGGCATATTTTCAAACCATTGTAAATGTTGCTTTTTATCTTCTACTGAAACTCCTTGATAACTCTCCATCGTTTCTTTGCCTCCATGAATATACCAAGTTGGGTTTACCTCGCCACTTTTAAGCCATGTCTCGCACCAAGCATCATGATTACCTTTTACAAAAACACACTTTACCTTTTGCGAAAGTTCAATTAAAAACTGTATAACTTGAGCCGACTCACTCCAGCCATCAACGTAATCGCCTACAAAAATTAAAGTATCTTCGTCCTTTATCTCGGCCTTGTTTAAAACCTGGATTAAAGCTTTTAATCCGCCATGAATATCTCCTATTGCTAATACACGCATATTAATTTATTTTTAACAAAACTAATTGTTTCCTTTAAAAGTAAATTATACCAACATTAATTTTAGATTAAATATAAATGTTTGGCAGATTTCATGTATAGTATACCATTATATATAAAGACTTTAATTATATTTAGTCGAATTTATTTAGCCATCTAAACTATTATTACATTGAAAATTAAAAAAGTACTTGTTGCCAACAGAGGAGAAATTGCTATTAGAATTTTTAGAGCCTGCACAGAAATTAATGTAAAAACCATAGGTATTTACACCTATGAAGACCGCTACTCTTTACACAGATACAAATCGGACGAGTCATACCAAATTGGAGAAGACAACGACCCTTTAAAACCTTACTTAAATATTGATGAAATTATAAAAGTAGCCGTTAAAAACGGGGCAGATGCCATTCATCCTGGGTATGGGTTTTTATCTGAAAATGCTAATTTTGCTCAAGCCTGCGAGGACAATGGTATTATTTTTATAGGGCCTAAAGTATCTGTTTTAAAATCTTTAGGAGACAAAATTACAGCTAAACAAGTAGCCGTTAATAATAACATACCAATTATTAGAAGCAATGAAAACCCGTTAAAAGACATTAAAATTGCCATATCTGAAGCCAATAAAATTGGATATCCTATTATGCTAAAAGCTGCTTCTGGTGGTGGCGGACGCGGCATGCGTGTTATTAGAAAAGAAGAAGAACTAAAAAGTGCCTTTAACGAAAGTAAACGTGAAGCCTTAAATGCTTTTGGTGATGATACTGTTTTTTTAGAAAAATTTGTAGAAAACCCTAAACATATAGAAATACAAATAGTTGCAGACAGCCATGGCAATATGGTACACCTGTTTGAAAGAGATTGCTCGGTACAACGACGCTACCAAAAAGTAATTGAATTTGCTCCTTCCTACGGTTTAAAAGCCGAAACCAAACAAGATTTATATAACTATGCCATTAAAATATGCAAAGCGGTAAACTATAACAACATTGGAACCGTAGAGTTTTTAGTAGACGACGACAATTCTATTTATTTCATTGAAGTTAACCCAAGAGTACAAGTAGAACATACCGTTACAGAAGTTATTACAAATATAGATTTAATAAAAACACAAATATTTATTGCTGGCGGTTACAAACTTGCCGACGAGCAAATAAAAATACCTAGCCAAGAATCTGTAAAAATAAATGGTTATGCATTACAATGTCGTATTACTACCGAAGACCCTCAAAACGATTTTAAACCAGATTATGGCACCGTTTCGGCATACCGTAGCGCTTCTGGATTTGGTATTCGTTTAGATGCTGGAAGCATATACCAAGGTGCAAAAATATCGCCTTTTTTCGATTCTATGTTGGTAAAAGTTACTGCAAATAGCAGAACACTTGATGGTGCCAGCAGAAAAATACGACGAGCTTTAGCCGAATTTAGAATTAGAGGCGTAAAAACAAACATGCCTTTTCTAGATAATATTTTACAACACCCAACCTTTAGGCAAGGTAAAGTAACCGTAAACTTTATAAAATCTAACCCCGATTTATTTGTTTTTAAAGCACCAAGAAACAGAGCCACAAAGCTAATTACCTATTTAGGAGACACCATAGTAAACGGCAATCCAGATGTAAAAAAAATAGACCCTACAAAAACATTTGTAAAACCCAAAGTTCCAAAATTTGATGCAAATGCCAATTACCCAGAAGGCACAAAAGATTTACTAACAAAACTAGGCCCCGAAAAATTCTCGCAATGGTTATTAAATGAAAAAAAAGTTCATTTTACAGATACCACCATGCGCGATGCACACCAGAGTTTACTTGCTACAAGAATGCGTACTTACGATATGCTAAAAGTTGCCGAAGGCTATGCAAAAAACCATCCAGACATTTTTAGTATGGAAGTTTGGGGCGGTGCTACATTTGATGTTTGCCTGCGTTTCCTTCAAGAAAACCCTTGGGAAAGGCTAAAATTATTACGAAAAGCCATGCCTAACCTACTTTTGCAAATGCTTATTCGCGGCTCTAACGGTGTAGGTTACAAAGCTTATTCTGATAATTTAATAGGCGAATTTGTTGAAAAATCTTGGGAAAATGGCGTAGATGTTTTTAGAATTTTTGATTCTCTAAACTGGATGCAATCACTAGGACCATGCATAGAGCATGTTAGAACTCGAACAAACGGCTTAGCCGAAGGTTCTATTTGCTATACCAATGATATTTTAAATCCAGAAAACACCAAATACAACTTAAAATATTACATAAATCTTGCAAAAGAAATAGAAAATGCTGGCGCACACATTCTTGGCGTAAAAGATATGGCTGGGTTGCTAAAACCTTATGCCGCTTACGAGCTTATTTCGGCTTTAAAAACCGAGCTAAAAATTCCTATTCATTTGCACACGCACGATACCTCATCCATTCAGTCGGCCACTTACATAAAAGCTATTGAAGCTGGAGTTGATGTTATTGATGTTGCTCTTGGAGGATTATCTGGTTTAACCTCGCAACCTAACTTTAATTCGGTTGTTGAAATGATGAAATTTCAAGATAGAGCAAGCTCTATTAATATTAACTCTTTAAATGAATATTCTAACTATTGGGAGGCTGTTCGAGAATTTTACTACCCTTTTGAGTCTGGATTAAAATCTGGCTCTGGCGAAGTGTTTAAACATGAAATTCCTGGCGGACAATATTCTAACCTTAAACCACAAGCACGAGGTTTGGGCTTAGAAGATCGTTTTCATGAAATTACTAAAATGTATGGCGATGTAAACAACCTTTTTGGCAACATTGTTAAGGTAACACCAAGCTCTAAAGTTGTAGGCGACATGGCACAATATCTTGTAAGCAACAACTTAACTATTGAAGATGTTAAAGAACGTGGAGACAGCATATCTTTCCCACAATCTGTAGTCGACTTTTTTAAAGGCGATTTAGGGCAACCCGTAGGAGGTTTCCCTAAGGCTTTACAAAAACTTATTTTAAAAGACCAAACACCTTACACAGATAGGCCAAATGCTCATATTCCTCCTTTAGATATTGAAGCAGAATACAAAGCATTTAAAAAAATATTTGAACACGATTTAAGTAGAACTATAGATTTTACAGACTTTTTATCATACCAACTTTACCCAAAAGTATTTACAGATGCTTACAACAAGCATTTAAAATATGACAACCTCATGAACTTGCCAACAAAAAACTTCTTTTACGGCATGGAAATAGGTGAAGAAATTATTGTAGAATTAGACAAAGGAAAAACACTCCTTATCACCTTAGATTCTATAGGAAAAGCTAACGAAAATGGTATGGTAACTGTTTATTTTAAAGTAAACGGACAAGGTAGAAGTGTTGAAATTAAAGATACATCTATTAAAATTGACAAGGTAGAAAATGTAAAAATAGATAAAAGCGACACCAACCAAATTGGAGCACCATTACAGGGTATGTTATCTACAATTTTAGTAAAACGAGGCGAAAAAGTAGTAAAAAACCAACCCTTATTTATAATTGAAGCTATGAAGATGGAAACTACCATAACAGCAACGCACGATGCTACTGTTAAGAAAATTGTTTTAAAAACAGGGTTTATGGTAAACTCTGATGATTTGGTTATAGTTCTAGAATAAAAATGATTAAAATTTAATTAGAAAAAAAAGTCTGTTAAAGGCAAATATCCTTTTGTATTTAGCAGACTTTAAAAATATTGCCCTATACCAAACACAAATCCCTTACTTGCATTTTTACTTATACCATACCCATAATCAACTCTAAAAATAGCATTATATATTTTTTTATGAATAAAGCGCAACCCTAAACCTGGGTATATTTTTATATTTTCATCTGTACTAAAATCGCCAAAATCTCCTCCAGGGTTTCTCCATGAGCCTGCATCAATAAATGCATTACTTTGCAAAACAAACCACCCTTTTTCAATAAGCGTATACCTATATTCTGTATTTAAAACTATTACGCCTGTACCTCTATCAATGGTATTTCCAACGCCACGCACGTTTAAATTATTATCTACAGAAAAAGGCGCAAACGGTGTTTCATCATTAGCAGAAAGTCCTAAACGCAACCTATTGGCCCAATTTCCTTTTTTTCCTATACGTTTAAATAAAAAGAAATCGTTCCAGCTTATAAAAAAGTCTGGTAACATATCGTTTGTAGAGGTCACATATTGAAACACAAATTGGTTTCTAAAACCAGAAATATATTGATAAAAATAATCTAGCTTGTTATATTCATACACCCCTTTTAATAGCCATTTCTCTACGGTTAGCTCTTGAGGCACATTTATGTTTGTAGCACCAAATTTATACTGGTAATCTTCAGTAAAATAATTAACACCAAGCTCTATCCTATTTTCAAAATTAAACTCATACAATCCTAGAATTTCTAACGATTTGTTATTGTATTTATAATTAGACGTTGTGTTATCAAAAAAAACAGGTTCTAAAGTTGTTAAGTCTTGATGATTAATGGCTAAACCAAATGCATTAGAAAACAAATAAGGCGCTCTAAAATTTATAGCATAAGAACTGTAGTTATCCTTTTGATAAAAACCTCCAAAAATAATACTTCGTCCTAAGGTATTAAACTCGTATAAACCTAAACGATAAGCAAACTCATCGTTATTAGTTGTATAAAAATTTGCCGAAGGTATTAAGGTAAAATTTTCTTCTATATTATAAAAAACATTATACTGGTTATTAGCAGAAAGAAAAACTTGATAATAAGCATGAGAAACCGATGGTAATCGTTTTAAACGCTGTATATCTTGCTCTATAATTAGACTATCTAGAACGCTACCTTTTTGTATTTTAGAAATACTTTTTACAAATGAAGTTTTTAATTTTTTATTTCCTTTAATTTTTAAATTGGCAACTGTATGGCTTTGAGAAAAACCACAAAAACTATGCATTAATAAAATAAAAATTAAAATGTGTTTCATTATTCGGCAACAAAAGTTGTCATGATTACCTCGTTTACCCAATTATCTAAACTAACATCCATAACAGTAAAAACATAGTTGTTTCCTTTAACTAAATTAGGAGGTGTTCCTTGGGTAATATTCAATACAACATTATCTAAATTATAATACTGAAACTTATTTTCGTTTGTATAAGTTCCGGATAATAAATCTAAATTTTGGGTAGCTAACACTTCAAAAAATATAGCATTATTTTCTTCAGAATTAATATCCCAAGTAAATATAGGCATTATTGATTGTGTTTGGTTAATTTCTAGATGGTTTGTCCATAGTGTAGGCTGCGGATTTTTTTTGTTTTTTATAGGAGTAGCTATTTTAATAGTGTTACCTACATTATAAACAACCACAAAAAATGTAGCATTAGAAAAGGTTTCAAAAACCTGTAAAGCACCATTAAAAAAAGGTTTGGCTGGTGCTGTATTAAAAATGTAATGCGAAAAATCTGTTCCGTTTCCTATATTCAAATTAGATTCATACAATCTAAAATTGGTTGCCCCATTTTCCGGATAAAAATAAACATTTACTATATTATTATTTTCCTTATTACTTGCCGCACATGCTATAACAGCATCTTTTATATAGGTTTCGTTTTTTAATAATTCAGACAGTTTAGCTTCTTCATCAAAAAAAATTTCAACATTATCATCAGAATAGCAAGATATAATGGTTAAAAAGAAAAGTAGGTAATAAATTTTATTCATAAGTTAACTTATAATGGTTTCGTATTAATGTTTCTACAGGCTTATTTTGTGGTGTAAATTGTGTGTTTTTTGTTCCGCCAGACTGCTCATGGTTATGAAACCATTTCCAGATAAAACCTCCTGCAAACCAATTTTCTGCCCAAAACGTTTCAAACAAAGCTTGCGTTGTATTTACTTGGGCTTTTAAATTTACTTGATTCATACTTATATCGCTTACCCAAGGTGCTTTACCAGAATAATCTACACTTCTGTAGCCATACTCGGTAAATAAAATAGGCTTATTATATTTTTTATATATTTTATACACTTGTTGTTTATGCGGCTTCCAACCTTCTAAACATTCGTTTACTGTTGGGGTTTTGCTTTGGCTTACTGGAAAATAGGCATCTATTCCTATAAAATCTAAATGACTCCAAAACGGTGTGCGTTTAAACTCGTCCCAATTTGCTGCATATGTTAGTTTACCTTTATATTTTGTTTTTATTTTTTTTATTAAGTCTTGCCAATATTGCGGTCGGTTTTCAACAAATTTTTCTAATTCTGTACCAATACAAAATATTTCGGCATTTACTTCTTGAGCTAATTCTGCATATTCAATAATAAAATTTGAATATGAAGTTTCTAAAGTTTTCCAATCTACTTCATTATTCATTTCTATTAAACCCGTAAATTCGCCTCGCCACACCCAAATCTGTGGTTTTACCATCACTTTTATATGCTGCCTTTGTAAAGCTTTTATATATTGTTTTGCCCCTGCCCTAGTTTCGCCAAACCATTGTTTATTGGTGTTATGAATAATTTCTGGATGCTTTAAGTTTTTAATAAAGCCAAAAGGCATAATGGCTGCATAATTTGCATTTACACTTACTACAGGTTTAACATGGGTATTATTTACTGCATCTCTTGAAGCCACAAAACTTACCCCGTTAATTTTATTGATTTGAGTTTTACACGACTGAGTATTTATTAAAATTATTAATAGAATTAGAAGTTTAATATTTTGCATAACATAGCTTTAAACTTCTAATTTAATACTAATTGATTAAAATAATGCCCTTAAACCTAAGTTAAATGATTGTCCTAAACCTGTGTTTTCGCCTCTAACAAATTTACTGTATAAAGCCTCTATATTTAATGTTTTTGACAATTGATATTTACCACCAAACCCTAAGGCAGAGAAATCTTGTTTAAAATCTCCCATTCTTTGAAAATGTTGTACAAATCCTAAAATAGTCGATTTATCACTAGGAAAATAACTCATAAACACGCCAGGAGATAAAACAAAACTATTATTTGCAAAACTTTGGTCGTCGCCAAAATTGTATTCTGTATTTAACTCTGTAAATAGTTGCCAATTACCACTTGGTAAAGTATAATCGTAAAAAAATCTGTTTTGAAATGTGTAAGCTGTTTGATCTAGAAATACACCACTTGCATCAGATTCTTCACTAATTAACGGAATATGAAATGCAGATTGCACCGTAAAATTACTTACATTTTTTAATGGATTAAACTTAATTACTGGGGCTATTGATGTGAAACCAGATCTTGCTGTTCCTGTTTCGCCATCAAAAGAAAAGACATCTAAAGCATTTCTATCTCCAATAACGTTTGATCTGATATCGAAAAGAATACCAATATTAAGCTTACTATTATCTGAAATTCCAGTAAAAATATCGAAGCTAGATGTGAAATAGGTTTCGCGGGCTTTATCACTTTTCACGCCATTTGAAATGCCTTTTGTTTCGGTATATAAATTATTAAACCATTTAATATCCCATTGTCCTTTCTTTAAAAGTTTTGATGGTGTATAGGTTTGAATATTACTTTTTTGCGTATTCTCTTCTTCTTGAGAAAACCCATTAAATGCAATGGATACAAAGGCTAAAATTGCTATTACTTTTTTCATAGTTTGGATAATTATTTTTTAGTTATTGTTTATTTACATTCCAGTTATAAGGAAAGTAACTTAATTTGTATTTACTATCTAATTGTTCTGTTCTGTATTTATTTATAAAATCTATTTCACTTGAGCCATCCATCGTAAAATCGTCTTTATACCACTCCATTATTTGCGATGCTTGCACACGTTTTTTCTTTGTATTTACCTTTAAAAAAGAACCATTTAAAGCTAATTTAGTTTGAGTGTCTAGTTGCGTATTTAATGTATTAGGTAAATAAGCCTGACTAATTAATGGCGGACAACCAATAGCGCCACAAACTAATACAAAATGAAAACGGGCATCTTTAAAATTACCTCTTAACAACTTATGTTCTATATCGTTTAATGTTATGTTTTTTCCTGCTAAACTATAAGTTGTTTTATCAAAAAAACCATTAACATCTAGTGGAGATTTTGTTGGGTAATTATCAATAATTCCTTTAATTACCGAAAGATTATAAGCGTTAATCCAAAAGGCTTGATAATTTTGAGTATCGCTTTTTAAAACCGTAATCCCTTCTGCTAATTTTAAAACACTATGAAGCTCGTTTTTATTAGTATGAATTCTAGAATATGCCACTTTACCGTTGTTCACATTGGCCTTAAAAAAAGCATCAGCTTGGGTAAAAAATTTGTTTAAATTTTGCGAAAAACTTTCAACAGAAACTAAAACTACAAACAGTATTATTATATGTTTTTTCATAACTTTTATTTTATTTAACTTGTAAAACTACTGCCATTAGGTCGAACAAAAGTTTAGGTAATTACAAGAATTTAAAAAAAAATTAACGTCTATTTAGCCCAGTAAACCTTACAGCAATCAAGCAATTTAAACTTATTCTAAATTAACGCTCGTTTTTAAGTTCTTATCTTTAGCTACGACCTAAAACCAAATAATCACCAAAAAAATGGAGCACATTGTTATTATAGGAAATGGAATTTCTGGAGTAACCGCAGCAAGGCATATTAGAAAATTATCTGACAAAAGAATAACTATTATATCTGCTGAAACCGAATACTTTTTTTCTCGTACTGCCCTTATGTACATCTATATGGGGCACATGAAATTTGAACATACACAACCCTACGAAAATTGGTTTTGGAAAAAAAATAGAATAGAACTAAAAAAAGCATTTGTTAAAAACATAGATACAAATACAAAAACGCTTTATTTTTCTGAAGACGACACTTTAAAATACGACAAACTTATTATTGCCACAGGTAGCAAACCCAATAAATTTGGTTGGCCTGGTCAAGATTTAAAAGGCGTAATGGGCATGTATCATAAGCAAGATTTAGATAACCTTGAAAAATACGCTCCTAACAATAAAGTGTGCAAACGAGCAGTTATTGTTGGCGGCGGATTAATAGGAATAGAACTTGCAGAAATGCTAAACTCAAGAAACATTCCGGTTACTTTTTTAGTTAGAGAAGATAGTTTTTGGAATGGCGTTTTACCAAATGGTGAAAGCGAAATGATAAATAGGCATATAAAAAACCATCATATAGATTTACGCTTAAGCTCCAATTTAAAAGAAATTAAAGCAGATGAAAACGGAAATGTAAAATCCGTAATTATTGCAGAAACAGGCGAAGAAATAGCTTGTAATGTAGTAGGATTAACAGCAGGTGTAACGCCCAATATAGATTTTATAAAAAACTCTGAAATTGAAACCGAAAAAGGTGTAAAAGTAAACCGTTACTTAGAAACCAATATACCCGATGTATATGCCATTGGTGATTGTGCAGAACAACATGAAGGTATAAACGGGCGCAGACCTATTGAGGCTGTTTGGTATACTGGCCGTATGATGGGCGAAACATTAGCCCAAACCATTTGCGGTAACAGAATAAAATATAACCCAGGCCATTGGTTTAACTCGGCTAAATTTTTAGACATAGAATACCAAACATACGGTTGGGTTTTTAGTGAACGTGGGCGCCCAGAATACGAAAAACATTTCCATTGGAAACATCAAGACGATACTAAATGTATTACAGTAGCTTACCACAAAACCACTAAAGCTTTTTTAGGAATAAACACTTTTGGAATTAGAATGCGCCATGAAACATTTAACAAATGGCTTACCGAAAAACGCAATGTAGATTATGTTTTAAATCACCTTGCCGAGGCAAATTTCGACCCAGAATTTTATAAGCATTACGAAGCTGAAATATTAACAGCTTACAACAAACAATTACAAATAGCATAACCATGAGTAATAAAATAAACCACAGTATGTCTTTAGCAAAACCCGACGCTACAGATATTTCAAACAAACAAAAAATAGCTCTAGCCATAGGTATTATTGGGCTATTTATTTTAACTCTCGCTCTATTTAACACTAATTTCCCTAACCAAGGGCTATTTTTAACACTAGCTTTAGGCTTTATAACTCTAGGAATCATAATATATTCCAGAGAAGCATATTTAACCAAATTAGAAGGTATAAAAAACGATGGTGTATGGTTTAAATCTATTTCATCAAGAGGTGTTTGGGGCTGGATAGTAGGAGTAATACTAACAACTTTTTACATTGTTCTTTACTTTTTTCCAAAATATTTAGGCTTAGGAACAAATGGCGCAGAAAACACAGGCCTAATAAGCCTTTTCAATCCTTTAAGTCAATTATTAAGCGGCAGGCCAGCAAGCCAATGGTTTGTATACGGCACGCTTTACACGGTTGCCATTTTAGCTTTTGGTTATAAATTCATGCTAAAATACAGGCACAACCGTTACCAACAAATACGCACAATTTCTGTAATGTTTTTTCAATTAGGTTTTGCATTTTTAATTCCAGAGTTTATGTATGTAATGAATAACGATTTGCCGTACTACGACTTAAAATCTATCTGGCCACTAAACTATTATATTTTCGACGAATGGTCTGTAAAAGGCTTCCTCTCTAACGGTAATATTGGTTTAATTTTATTACTCTTTGGTATTATTAGCATTTTTGTAATCTCTCCTATATTAACCTATAAATATGGTAAACGCTGGTACTGCTCATGGGTTTGTGGCTGTGGAGGTTTAGCTGAAACTGCTGGCGATTCTTTTAGACAATTATCATCTAAAAAAATGTCGGCTTGGAAACTAGAACGCTGGTTAATACATATTGTTTTAGTATTCTCTGTAGTTATGACAACTGCAATGGTTTACACATATTTAGGATACAGTAAAAACAATTTTTGGCTTACAAGAGATTTGTTCATATGGTTAGTTATAGGTTTCTTATCCGTTGTTTTCACAACTGTAATGCTATTTAAAAGCACAGAACTTGGCAAAGATGCAAAGTTTGGTGCCATTGGCTTTTTTGTTACTATAGCCTTACTACTTATCATGCATTTTACAGGAACTACAGATTATGTTTTTTATATAAAATCTAGCACTTTACGTTCTGCCTACGGCCTATATATTGGTTCTATATTTTCTGGTGTAATTGGCACAGGTTTTTATCCTATACTAGGCAATCGTTCATGGTGTCGTTTTGGCTGCCCTATGGCTGCTATACTAGGGTTTCAGCAGCGATTATTTTCAAAATTCAGAATTACAACCAACGGCGGCCAATGCATTTCCTGTGGTAACTGCTCTAACAGTTGCGAAATGGGTATTGATGTGCGCCACTATGCCCAAAAAGGAGAAAATATTGTACGCTCAAGTTGCGTAGGCTGTGGTATCTGTTCGGCCGTTTGCCCTAGAGGGGTTTTAAAATTAGAAAACGATAGCATGAAAGGACGCATCAACCCTACCGAAATACTATTAGGCAACGATGTTAATTTAATGGACTTTGTAAATAAAAAGTCATGATACGCATCTTAAACATCATTATAATATTTTTAACAATTAACGCTTTCGCGGAAAAAAAATATACAAGAAACTATTATGAAAATGGTATTATTCAATCTGAAGGCTGGATAGAAAACAATAAAAAAATTAAATTCTGGAAATTCTATTACAAAAATGGCAAATTAAAAAAAGCAAGGCCATTTTTTAGAAGACAAAGAAACTAAATACTGGACATTTTACACAAAAAATGGAAACCTTGAAAAAGAAGGGCACTATAAAAAAGGGGAAAAAAACAATTGGTGGTTATTTTACGACTCAATGCAAAAAGTACAGCATAAATGCCAGTTAAAAGACAATAAAAAAAATGGATATTGTCTTTTATATAAAAATGAAAAATTAGTTTCGGCATCAAAATACAAAGCAGGTAAAAAAATAAAAGAATGGACTACCTTTACATCTTTTAAAAAGGAAAATAAACTTAGCGACCTTAAATGACAAAAATAAAAGTCATCATTCCAGCATATAACGAAGCAGAATCTATTGCTCATGTTATTAACGATATTCCAAAAATTGTTAACGAGGTTATTGTAGTTAGTAACAACTCTACAGACCATACAGAAGTTAACGCAAAAAATGCAGGAGCAACTGTTTTAACAGAGCCTAATAAAGGTTATGGTTACGCTTGTTTAAAAGGCATGCAGTATGTAGCCAACCAAAATCAAAAACCAGATATAATTGTATTTCTTGACGGCGATTATAGCGATTACCCTCAAGAATTAACCAAAATTACAGACCCAATAATTAATAAAAATATAGATTTTGTAATTGGTGCTCGCACAAAAAAACTACGCGAAAAAGGCTCTATGACGATGCCACAAATTTTTGGAAATTGGCTAGCCACCAACTTAATGAAATTATTTTTTAATGCCAAATTTACAGACCTTGGTCCCTTTCGTGCAATAAAATACAATAAGCTACTTGAGCTTAATATGGAAGACAAAACTTATGGCTGGACCGTAGAAATGCAACTTAAAGCCATTAAACAAAAACTCACATATACCGAAGTACCTGTAAATTACCGAAATAGAATAGGAACATCAAAAGTTTCAGGTACAGTAAAAGGTGCTATATTTGCAGGCATAAAAATCTTAGGTTGGATTTTTAAATACAGTTTTAAATAATGATTTTAGAAACTACAATTATATTAATTTACACCATATCGCTTTTGCTAATATTTATGTATGCATTAGCACAACTTAACTTATTATTTAATTATCTTTCCTCAAAAAAAAATAAAGATAACTGCCCTAAATTCGATTTATCTAACCCAAACGAAATTCCATACATTACCATACAACTTCCAGTATTTAACGAAATGTATGTTATGGAGCGTTTACTCGATAATATTGCCCAAATAGACTATCCTAAAAATAAACTAGAAATTCAAGTTTTAGATGATTCTACAGACGAAACTGTAGAAAGCACACTTAAACACATACAAAAACTACAAGCTACAGGTCTAGATATAAAACACATAACCAGAACAGATCGCAAAGGCTTTAAAGCCGGCGCACTAAAAGAAGGTCTAGAAATAGCAAAAGGCGATATTATTGCTATTTTCGATTCAGATTTTCTTCCTACAAAAGATTGGTTAAAACGCACCGTTCCTTATTTTAAAGATCAAACCGTTGGAGTTGTGCAAACCCGTTGGGGGCATATAAACAGAAACTACTCTATACTTACCAGAATTCAAGCCTTTGCACTCGATGCACATTTTACTTTAGAGCAAGTTGGCCGAAACAGTAAAGGGCATTTTATAAATTTTAACGGCACAGCAGGTTTATGGCGCAAAGCATGTATTATAGATGCTGGCAATTGGGAAGGCGACACCCTTACCGAAGATTTAGACCTAAGCTACCGTGCACAGCTTAAAAACTGGAAATTTAAATATTTAGAACATGTAGAAACACCAGCAGAGTTACCAATAGTAATAAGTGCAGCCCGTTCTCAACAATTTAGGTGGAACAAAGGCGGTGCAGAAAACTTTCGTAAAATGCTTAAGCGTGTAATAAAAAATAAAAATATATCTGTAAAAACTAAAATACACGGTTTACTTCACCTACTTAATAGCACCATGTTTTTAAACGTGTTAATAGTAGGTATATTAAGCATACCCATGCTGTATATAAAAAACGAATATGCACATTTACGCCCATATTTTTATGTTATGAGTTTTTTCGTAATGAGCACCATTATATTTTTTATATGCTATTGGTTTATGTATAAAAATGTGTACGGCGGTGGCTTTAAAAACTTTATACGCTATATAGGCATGTTTTTTGTGTTTTTCTCAATAGCCATGGGGTTTTCATTACATAATTCTATAGCCGTTCTAGAGGGGCATTTAGGTAAAAAATCAGAATTTGTAAGAACACCAAAATTTAACATTAGTAAATATAAAGACAACTGGAAAAATAACAAATACATAAAGCGCAACATTTCAATAAATGTCGTTTTCGAAGGGCTTCTTATGCTCTATTTCGGTTTTGGTATGTATAGCGCTTTTATTGTTGGTAATCAAGGGGGCGATTTTGGTTTATTCCCATTTCACCTTATGCTTTTTATTGGTTTTGGCTATGTATTTTTTAAATCGATAGCTTCAAAAGTATAAAATGTTTTTTGGGCGTTACCACAAGGGTCGGGCTTTACACTACAAGTCCTCGCACCTCCTTTGTCGGGCTGTGGGCTTTTCATTGCAATCCCTAACGCAAAGTACTAAGCATAATTTACAACATTAAAGTTATATTTACACATGCTTTTAAACCCAACGTTTTTAAAACTAAACAAACTACCATTGCTAATAGCAATATCTAGTATGCTTTTTTATTGGGTTTTTGCCTATAACTTAGTACGTACAGATTACATTAAACTAATTACGCTATATGTGGGGTTGTTTGTTTTGTTTTATAACATTATTAAACACTTAAAACATAACACCAAAGCCTTAACCTATTTAGCCTTTGTATTTAGGGCTATATTTATTTTAGCCATACCAAACTTGTCGCAAGACTTTTACCGTTTTATTTGGGATGGCCGCCTAATTCTAGAAGGTATAAATCCGTACTTACACACCGTAGAATCTTTTATTAGCCAAGATATTTATCCTGTAAATCAAGCCTTAAAACTTCGTGCAGGTATGGGTCATTTAAACGCCAGCCACTTTACCAATTACCCGCCACTAAACCAACTTTGTTTTACTATGGCAGCAGTATTTGCTAGCAAAAGCATATTAGGTTCTGTAATAGTCATGCGACTGTTAATTATTTTAGCCGATTTTGGAACACTATATTTTGGAAAAAAACTTTTAAAACAACTAAAACTTCCAACCTATAACATATTCTGGTATATTTTAAATCCGTTTATTATTATAGAATTAACGGGCAATTTACATTTTGAAGGGGTTCTTATTTTCTTTTTAATATGGAGCTTATATTTACTCTATAATGGTAAATGGCTTCTTGCTGCTATAGCATTAGCTTTATCTATATCTGTTAAGCTAATACCTTTAATTTTTTTACCGTTATTTTTTCAATGGTTTATAAAACCTAACAACAATACAAATAACAAAATTTCAACTGTGCAAAAGCTAATACGGTTGCTAACCTTTTATTCAATAGTTATTTTAACCACACTTTTACTTTTCGCTCCGTTTTACACTTCAGAATTTATAACTAACTATTCAAAAACCGTGGCATTATGGTTTCAAAATTTCGAGTTTAATGGCAGTTTGTACTATTTAGCTAGAGAAATTGGTTATTTATTTAGAGGTTACAACGAAATTGCCATTATAGGAAAAGCAATTCCTATTCTTGTTATTAGTTTTGTTTTAGGCATTACCTTTTTTAGAAAAAACAAAGACATTATACAGCTTTTTACTGCCATGTTACTTGTTTTATCATTTTATTATTTTACAGCAACTACGGTACACCCTTGGTATGTTGCAACGCTTTTAATACTATCTGTGTTTACTAAATATAAATTTCCGTTAGTATGGAGCTTCATGATAATATTAAGCTATTTGGCTTACATTAACTTAAACAAAGCCGATAAGTCTGAAAACCTACTAATAATTGCCTTAGAGTATACGGTTGTGTATGGGGTGTTTATTTGGGAAGTTTTTATAAAAAAGGCTCCCAAATACTTGGAAGCCTAATTTTAAATTTACACGATTACGCTTATACTTTTTCTAATTTTATAATGGTGTTTATTTCATCTTCATCATCCATTCCATCTTCATCTTTCGATAATTTTAAATCGCGATTAAATGTAATTTTAAATTTAGTACCAATTAAAGTATCTTCATTTAAATTAAATGTTACTAACACATCATCCTTAACAACCTGAAAAGTTAATGTTTGCTCTTCGCCATCTCTATCTTTAGTTATAAAATTATAACCATAATCCTCCTTACCATCGTAAACACCATAAACAATTAAGCCTTCTTGAGCGTTTTTTGTAATTAAATTTGCATTAAAACCTGACAGAGATTTAAAGCTAGAAAGTGATAAAAAAACCAACATTAGGCCACTTAGCACTATAATTTTTTTTGTGTTCATTTTTTTAAAAATTTTAAGTTTAAACTAATTTATTTTTTTCGGAAATCCATTTTACCAAAAGCCCGAATCACTTTAAGCAGCATCGCCTAGAAACTACTGGTATTCAATATATTAATATACGTATTTTTATATTATTTAGATTAAGTTAGTCATTTTTGCAATAAATAAATCGATAACTTCTATTACAATTAAAATAATAATTATCCATTCTAATCGGCTACTTTCCTTATGATCCATGATGTCTTTAAAGAGTTCTAAATTTTCTTTAATAATTTCTACTCTATCATGAATTATTCTGTAGCGGTCTTTCAAATCGAACGAGCGCTTTAAATCTTGATTTAACTTATTAAGCTGTTCTTTTTCCCAAGTAATTTCGGGCGAATCAAAAATGTATAAATTCTCAGAAATTTTGTTTTTAATGTTTAAAACCTTTCCTATAAAACGCTTTAACTTATTGCCAGAAATATCTAATTTACCTTTTTCTTCAAGAAACAAAGTGTGTTTATTGGTTTCTATTAACAGTTCTTCTGTAATTTCAGAATACCTATTTAATGCTACAGATTGCGATGTGTTAAGCATTACAAGACGAACCATTTCTTGGTCTACAGTTGGTAATACAACACTATCAAACTGTACTTTTAAAGTATTTGGTTTAATAATAACCTCGACAGATTCTGAGAGTTTTTCTGAAAAATAATTAGAACAAAATGGTTTTATTTTATCTAATACAGTTTTAATCTCAGCATCTGCCATGTTAAAAAAACTCACCATTCCGTATTGAAATATATAGATGAATTTTTGATCTGAACTTTTATAATAAAGTTCGTCGCTATCTTGAAACAACAACTGCCACGGCAATTGTTGTTTACTAGTTTTTATATTGATAGCACTAGCTACTTGGTAAGCAACTACGGTGTACATGTTATGTTATAAAAATCTTGCTTTAAAGTGGTTTTAAACTTTCTACTCTATAAATAGGGTTATCATCATCGCCATCTTCTATGAAGGTAATTTTGAAATCCTTATCAATTAAGCTTTTGTCGTTTTTTAAATCGTATTGTTTTAAAACGCGTGGATGAACTTCTTCAAAGGCAAGTTCTTCACCATTTTCAAACCAAAAATTGTAATAACCGTTTTTGTAAGATTTAAAAGCGGCTGTTCTCATAATACTATTTTTTTAATCGTTGTCTTCTGTATCTTCATCAGCTATACTTGGATCTTGTACAGCTTCTGGATCGTCGTTAGCAAAATCTTCATAATCATCTTCATCATAATTTTCCATTGTTAATGATAATTTAGTACTCACTTTCACTAAATATTTAGTGTCTTGTGTAACCACTTCTACAGCTTCAATAATTTCGTTATGTTGGTTTTTAAATACCACAATATCATCATCATCGTATCCATCAGGATAACGTTCTACTAATAATGCTAAAATCTCGGGGGTTAGTTTTTTAAAATCGACTATAACCCGTTTTAAGTTATCATTTCTTTTTTTCATACTTGTTAAAATTAGATAGATTGGCTGTTTTTATTGACCTAAAAGATAAGCAAAAATTAAAGGCGCAACAATAGTTGCATCACTTTCTACAATAAACTTTGGAGTATTAATATCTAATTTCCCCCAAGTTATTTTCTCGTTTGGTACAGCACCAGAATACGAACCATAACTTGTTGTAGAGTCGCTAATTTGACAAAAATAGCTCCAAAATGGTGTGTCTGTACGTTCCATATCTTGGTATAGCATAGGCACAACACATATTGGAAAATCGCCTGCAATACCTCCTCCAATTTGAAAAAAGCCAATACCTTTTGATGAGTTATTGGTATACCAATCTGCTAGAAAGGTCATGTATTCAATACCTGATTTCATGGTGTTTGCTTTTAATTCGCCTTTTAAAACATAGCTTGCAAAAATATTTCCCATGGTACTATCTTCCCAACCTGGGCATACAATTGGCAAGTTTTTTTCTGCGGCTGCATACATCCAAGAGTCTTTTAAATCGATTTCGTAATATTGCTCTAAAACACCAGACAGCAACATTTTATACATATATTCGTGTGGTAAGTAACGTTCGCCTTTTGCTTCGGCATCTTTCCAAATTTTGTAAATATGCTCTTGTAAACGACGGAAGGCCTCATGCTCTGGAATACATGTATCGGTTACACGATTTAATCCTTTTTCTAACAAATCCCATTCTTCTTGTGGTGTTAAATCGCGATAGTTAGGTACGCGTTTGTAATGCGAATGTGCTACTAAATTCATGATATCTTCTTCTAAATTAGCGCCTGTACAAGAAATAATATGCACCTTGTCTTGACGAATCATTTCGGCAAAACTTTTTCCTAATTCTGCAGTACTCATAGCACCTGCAAGCGATACTAACATTTTAGCTCCAGATTGCAACTGTGCTTCATAACCTTTTGCTGCATCAACCAATGCTGCTGCGTTGAAATGCAAATAATGCGTTTCTATAAATTGAGATATAGGCCCTTTAGTAGTTGTCATCTTCTGTAAATTTTAAGGTATTTGTTTTTTGTTTTGTGTTGTTTTCGTATTTGTTATCATAAACATCTTCTGCATTATCGTTAACAAACTTATAGCTTAGCATTTTATAGTATAGTTTTGCTGCTAAAAAATCTGACGATTTTTCTTTTTTATTTGGGCAAAGCTCAACAATATCAAAACCTACTACATTTTTTTCTTGAAAAACCTGTTTTAAAAACTCTAGGGTTTCGTACCATAATAAACCGCCTGGTTCTGGTGTGCCTGTGCTTGGCATAATGGAAGGGTCGAAGGCATCCAAATCGAATGTTATAAAAACATGGTCTGTCATTTGATCTATGGCCGAATCCATCCAAGCATCATCAACCGCCATATCGTGTGCAAAGTATGTTTTCTCCTTATCCATTACCGTTTTTTCAATAATATCCATAGAACGAATACCTACCTGAATTAAGTTTGTATTTTGGCTTGCCTCATAAACTGCACAAGCATGGTTGCATGTAGAGCCTTCGTATGATTGTCTTAAATCTGCATGTGCATCTATATGTAATACCGTTAAATTTGGATACATATCGTTAAAGGCACGAATAGTTCCTATAGACACCGAGTGCTCACCACCAAAAATGGTTACAAATTTATTTTTCTTTATATATTTTTTTGTTGTTCTATGAACGGCATCGACCATAATTTCTGGCGACTCGTTTTCTGTAACGGCATCGGCCAAAAACACACCTTGTTTGTATACTTCTGTATCGGTTTCAATATCGTAAAGCTCCATATTTTCTGAGGCTTCTAAAAAAGCTTTTGGTCCTTTATCTGCTCCTTTTTGCCACGTACTCGTACCATCATAAGGCACAGGTATTAAAACTATTTTTGCTTGTTCTAATTTTGCTAATTCTTCTGGAATTCCAGCGTATGTATTTTTCATTTTTATTACGAAAGAGATTGGGTTAACGGTAAAGTATCGGTATTTACTTTGCAATCTTGAGGTTTATTATAACCTAATATTTTAAGTAAATCTTCACTTTTTTGTTGTTCGCTAAATAATGCTGTGGTTATATTCCCCTCGGCATCTTTATTAATTAAAATATGCTTTGGAGACGGAATTAAACAGTGTTGTAAACCGCCAAAACCACCAATAGTTTCTTGGTAAGCACCAGTATTAAAAAAACCGATATACAAAGGCTTTTCTTTATTATACTTTGGTAAATAAATAGCATTCATATGTTGTTCGCTATTATAATAATCGTCGCTATCGCAGGTTAAACCTCCTAACAATACGCGCTCGTAACTATCTTGCCAACGGTTAACTGCTAACATAATAAAACGTTTGTTAATAGCCCATGTGTCTGGTAACGTGGTAATGAACGACGAGTTTATCATGTTCCATTTTTCTCGATCGTTTTGTTGCTTTTGGTACAATACCTCGTAAATAGCTCCGCCGCTTTCGCCTACAGTAAAGCTACCAAATTCTGTAAAAATATTTGGTACGTCTACACCTTCTTCTTTGCACGTTAACTGTATTTGGTTTATAATTTCGTCTATCATATACTCATAATCAAACTCGAAAGCCAATGAGTTTTTAATAGGAAAACCTCCTCCTATATTTAAACTATTTAAAGTTGGGCAAATCTTTTTTAAACTGGTATAAACCTTTAAGCATTTTAATAGTTCGTTCCAATAATAAGCATTATCTCTAATACCTGTATTAATAAAAAAGTGTAACATTTTAAGTTCTACTTTTTTATTATTAGCTATTTGGTTTTTATAAAACGGTACTATGTTTTTGTAGCCAATACCTAAACGCGAGGTGTAAAACTCAAACTTAGGTTCTTCTTCAGATGCTATTCTAATACCTACATTAAATTTACCGTTTATCTCGTTTGATAGCAATTCTATTTCTTCGTAATTATCAATAATAGGAATGGCATTTTTATGGCCATTATTTATTAACCTTGCAATGTTGGTAACATATTGCGCACGTTTAAACCCGTTACTAATAACAAATGTATTGTCTGTAATTTTGCCTTCTGCCTTTAAACTTTCAACAATATCAATATCAAAAGCAGACGATGTTTCTATATGAATATCGTTCTTTAAAGCTTCATTTAAAACATGTTTAAAGTGGCTACTTTTAGTACAATAGCAATAGTTATAATTACCCTTATAGTTATGTTTCTCTATAGCATTTGCAAACCATGTTTTTGCCTTATTAATATTGTTTGATATTTGAGGCAAATACGTAAATTTAAGCGGTGCTCCGTATTGTTTTGTTAATTGCATTAAATCGATATCATGAAAATGCAATTGCCCTTTGTTAACTTTAAATTCCTCTTGAGGGAACTCGTAAGTTTGATTAATTAAATCAATATATTTTGTATTCAATGTAAATGTAAAATTTAATAAAAGTTAAAGATGTAATTGGTGTATTAACTACACGTTAAGCCAATAAAAAATTAACACTATCAAATACGAAATTCCTTTTCTGTGGTTGGCACAAAAGCATATTCATGCTGTATAGCATGTATTGGAGAAACGGAAGTTAGCTTTAAAATTCGGTTGCTTAATCTGTAAGCTGCTTTTGAATATGACTTCCTAATTTTCAAAAGCCCGAACATAGAAACAGATTTCAAAATGTTCAGCTAATTTTTAAGTTATTTCGCTTAAAAAAGTGCGCAAATGTAATTTATTTTTCGATACACCAAACATTTTTTATATTTTTTTTCATATTTTTCTCATGCCTCTTAGCCTCTAATTTTTAGGGCGTTACCACAAGGGTCGGGCTATACACTACAAGTCCTCGCACCTCCTACGTCGGGCTGTGGGCTATCCGTTACTATCCCTAACGCAGGCAGTACGTTTTCAAGCAATTATTGCAATTAAGCACCAACATACATCTTATTATTTAAAAATAAAAAAACCTGTTAATCCAATGGGCTTAACAGGTTTTTTTTAATTTATACTATGCAAATATTATAGCATTTTTAACGTATTTAACTCTTGCTCTGTTAAATGTTTCCAATGCCCACGCGGAATATCTTTTTTAGTTAAATGTCCTATAGCAACACAGTCTAAACTTAAAATATCGTATTTAAAATGTTCGAAAATAGTACGGATAATTGTGTTTCCTGTATTTTTAATTTTTAAACCTATTTCTTTTTTCGATGCGCCTTCTATATAACTAATTTCTTCTACCTCTATAAGTTTGCCCTCTACCTTAAAGCCGGTTTTAATTTTTTTTAAATCTTCTAACTTTAAGTTTTTATCTAATTCGATATGAAATAAACGTGCTACTCCATTTTTAGAGTTGGTAAATTTCTTTACTACAGCATCGTCGTTTGTAAACAATAAAAGCCCTTTAGAGTTTCGTCCTAAACGCCCTATTGGTTTTATTCTAGAGTCTGTAGCGTTGGCTACTAAATCCATTACTGTTCTACCTTTTCCTTCGCTTGTTGTGGTAGCAAATCCTTTTGGTTTATTAAGTAAAACGTAGGCCTTTTTCTCTGGGCTTATACGCGAACCGTCGTATTTTACCTCGTCGGTTAATTTTACTTTATATCCCATTTCGGTAATTACTTTACCGTTTACAGTTACTAAACCAATGGCTATATGCTCGTCGGCCTCACGGCGCGAACAAATACCAGAGTTTGCTATATATTTATTTAACCTTATTTCGTTTGGGTTTCCTGCTTTTTTAGGTGTTGGGTTATTTTTTTTTATAGGTGCATTTCCTCTTGCATAACTTGTAGAACGTGTGTTTCCTCTACCACGCCCAGATGGTTTTCCTTTTCCTTTACTACCTTGATTTTTATTCATAACTTTTTATTTGATGCAAAGATATATCTAATAATTTACGATTAACAAATTTTAATTAATGATTTTGATTTCCTGTGCGTTAGGGATTGAACGGCTTGTTTGAAATCCTTTTTGCCTTTTTGCAAAAAGATTGAGTAGTGAAAGCCCGACCCTTGTGGTAACGCCCAAATACTTATATTCTGTTTAATATAACATTAACATCGATTAGTAATATACTAAATACGCCGGCTAGAATAATACATTTTAATATATTGTGTAATATTAAGTATTGTATTTTGGTTTTTGATAACCATAATAGCAGTAAAAAAACGACTAATAAAATTAAACTTAAATAAAAGAATATATACATGTAACCTACTTCGAAACGGTACAGCAATAAATAGGTTGGCGCTAAGGTTAGTATTGCTAAAATGGTAAGCATAATTTTTGATGTTTTTTCGCCGTAAGCTACAGGAATGGTTACATAGTTTTGGGCTATATCGCCTTTTATGTTTTCTAAGTCTTTTGTGAGTTCGCGCATAGAAATCATTAAAAACAAAAATATAGCGTGTACAAAAATTACGGTTTCGAAATTTTTGTAATACATAAATATGGCAAAAAATGGTGTTATTGTTAGTATTGCAGAGGTTAAATTACCTATAAATGGCAACTTTTTTAGTTTATGCGAATATAACCAAATACCAAAAATATAAATGGAAAAGAATACAACTGCTTTAAACGATACATAGCTTGCCAGAATTACTGCTATAAAATTTAATACAAAATAGAATGATAGTTTGGTGTTTTGACTTACTAATCTATCTAGCCTTGATTTTATGGGACGGTTTATTAAATCTTTTTCTGAGTCGTAAAAGCTATTTATAATGTAACCTCCTGCTATTGCTGCCGCCGATGCTAATACAAGCATAAGCAAATTTAAATCGAATACAACTTGCTTTACTGGTTTGTCGTGTGCTAAAATGTATATGGCTGTTAGGTATTGGGCTATTACTATAACTAAAATATTATAGCCTCTTACTACAGAGAACATACTAAAAAACTTGAGTAGAATATGTTTCTGTTTTCTGGATAGCATTTTAATACGATATGGTTAAGCTCCTGAAAAAACTAAAAAAAATCGGGGCAAGAGTTTTGTTTGCTTAAAAGTTGTAAACGACTTCTAATTTATAATCGGATAATACTTGTTTAGCTTTTTTAATATCTTCGGTAAAACCAAGAATATAACCACCACCGCCAGAACCGCAGAGTTTTAAATAATAATCGTTGGTTTCTAAACCTTTTTTCCAAAGTTCATGAAATTGGTTTGGAATCATGGGTTTAAAATTATTCAATACTATTTTAGAAAGTTGTTTGGTATTTCTAAACAACGATTTTATATCGCCTTTTAAAAAATCGTCTACACAAGCATCGGTATGTTTTATAAATTGGTTTTTAAGCATACTACGAAAACCTTCTTGTTTCATGTTATCCATAAACAAGCTTACCATAGGTGCGGTTTCGCCAATTATTCCGCTATCTAACAAAAATACAGCGCCTTTACCTTTGCTTTGCTGTGCGGGTATTCCTGTGGCTTCTATATTATCTTTAGAATTTATTAGTATTGGTATGCTTAAATAACTATTTAAAGGATCTAAACCAGAGGATTTACCATGAAAAAAAGATTCCATTTCTGCAAAAATAGCCTTTAGTTTTAAAAGTTTTTCTCTTGTTAAATTTTCTAGAACCGTTATTTTATCGAACGCATATTTATCATAAAGTGCTGCTACTAATGCACCACTACTACCAACGCCGTAGCCTTGTGGTATTGAAGAATCGAAATACATTCCTGAATTTACATCGTCTTGCAAACGCTCATTATCAAAACGTACAATTGCACGGTCTATATTTTGAAGATATGTAGCAAATTGCTTTAAATTTACGTTAGATTTTATGGCGATTTCCGATGGGTTTTTATCTTTCTTTAAAGCGCCATTATAAAAACTGTAAGGAATAGATAATCCTTTAGAATCTTTAATAATTCCGTACTCACCAAAGAGTAATATTTTCGAGTAAAATAGAGGTCCTTTCATAAGTTACTATGGATTGGGTTATACAAATTTACAACTGTTTTGCTCCAAATCCAATTTTATCGTTAATATACTGACCATTTTGACAAAATGCAACTAATTCATTTTTAATGAATTCTAGCACTTGGGTTGCTTCATTTTCTGGATAAAGCACATGCACATTTGCTCCTGCATCTAATGTAAAACATACTTTTGAGCCTGTTAATGTTCTATACTCCCATATTTTATTAATAATTTGCAAGGTATTGGGTTTCATTAAAATAAAATACGGCATGCTTGTCATCATCATAGCATGAAGTGTTAGTGCTTCGCTTTCTACCAATGCGATAAACTTATCTAAATGGCCTGTTTTTAATATGGAAATTATATCTGATAAATTTTTATTGGCTTGTTTAAAGCGTTCTTGCGCAAAAGGGTGTCCATGCATTAAATTGTGCCCAACAGTACTACTTACTTGCTTTTCGCCTTTATCGACTAATAAAATGGTGTCTTGGTAATTTTTAAAGTTTTTATGTACGTTGTATGGATATTTTACCCCAAAGACATCTGAGCTTCCTTCAATTTGGTTGTGTTTTCCCCAAACTACTAAATCGCCTTCTAAGCTTCTGCATGCGCTACCAGAACCCAAACGTGCTAAAAATGATGCTTTTTGTGTAAAATAATGCTCTGTAATATTATTACCGTTTAGCTCCTTTTCTATACTCATTAAACATAATGCCAAAGCACTCATTCCTGATGCCGAAGAGGCTATACCAGAACTGTGCGGAAATGTATTTGTGGTTTCTATTTTAAAATAATAATTTTTTAAAAAGGGTAAATACACCTCTACTCGCTTAAAAAAAGTTTCAATTTTTGGTTTAAAATCGTCTTTCTTACTATCGTCTAGATAAACATCAAATGAAAAATTATTGCTATTTTCTTTTTTTGTAAAGCTTAATTTTGTTGTGGTTTTACAATTATTTAGTGTAAAACTTATTGATGGGTTTTCTGGAATTTGGTTGGCTTTTTTTCCCCAATACTTAACTAAAGCAATATTACTTGGCGATGACCAAGTAAAACTACCGCTTTCTATATTTTTTGAATAGGGTTTTGGAATAAAGTCTTGTTCTGCCATTTGTTATGTTTAAGCGGACAAAGATAATAACTTTACCATTGTTTTATAGTTTCTTGCCGTTGCAGTTATTTTTAATTTTTTTTCGAAAAAATTATTACTGCATTTTGCTTTTCCGTAACCTACAGAACAATGAAAATAAATGGCTGAATTTGTAATTACAAACCTTTCATGTGGAAATGATAACTGCTCTACTTGTTTTACTAAATCTTGATTTGGAGCACTATACAAAAACATAAAATAACTATTTGTTTTTACTGGCTCTGGAAACGGGCAGGTATTAAAAATTTGTTTTAATGCGTTTAAAGTTAATACCAAAACAGGTACTTCAAACCCAAAATTAGTTGTAATTGCTTCTTGTATTTTTATTTCTAAGGCTTTGGTGTTTTTTTCTGAAGATTGAAAAATAACATTGCCACTTTGTATATAAGTTTTTACATTTATTAAGTCTACCTTTACAAGTGCCTCCCGTAGCATTGCCATGGGTACTTTTTTATGTCCGCCAACATTTATTCCTCTTAATAGCGCAATGTAAGTATTCATTTTATTTAGAAATATTTTGAGCTGCTATGTATGCGCCTGTCCAAGCATTTTGAAAGTTAAAGCCACCTGTAACCGCATCTACATTAATAACTTCGCCTGCAAAATACAGATTTTTAACCTGCTTACTCTCAAAGGTTTTAAAGTTAATTTCTTTAAGGTTAACACCGCCTGCTGTAACAAATTCTTCTTTAAAAGTACTTTTGCCATGAACCTTAAAAACGGCTTGAGTAAGTTGTTTGGCTAATGTTTCTAATTGGTTTTTATTTAAATTAGCCCATCTTGTTTCTTCATTTAAACCTGTTGCTAAAACTAATTTATGCCAAAGTCGTTTTGGTAAATTAAACTGTGTTGTTTTAAATACTGTTTTTTTAGCTAATTCGTGTTTTAAAACTTTTAAGGTTTCTAAACAATCGTTTACATGTTGCCGTATAAAATTAACTTCTATTTTAAATTTATAATCTTGTTTTGCTAACTCTATAGCACCAAAAGCAGAGAGTTTTAAAATTGCCGGAGCACTCATGCCCCAATGTGTAATTAACAAAGGGCCATCGCTAAACAAATTAGTTTTTAACACTTTAACTTCAACATGTGGGGCTACTACACCAGGAATGTCTTTAATACGCTCATCATCTATATTAAAAGTAAATAATGAAGGTACGGGCTGCGAAATGGTGTGCCCTAATGTTTCTAAAAGATTCCATATTTTTGGGTTACTTCCGGTTGCAACTAAAACTTTATTTGCTAAAAAATTTTTTTTTGATGTTGCAATACTAAACAAATTGTTAGCTACGGTTATGGTTTTTACCGAATGGTTATATAAAACCTCTACATTAAGCTTTCTAGCTTGGTTTAAAAAACAATCTATTATGGTTTGCGATGAGTTTGAAACTGGAAACATTCTGCCATCTTCTTCAATTTTTAATGCGACACCTCGTTTTTCAAACCACTCTATGGTATCGCCTGTCATGAATTGATGAAAAGGCCCTAATAATTCTTTTTCACCTCTTGGATAATTTTGTGTTAATTCTTTAGGAATAAACTCGGCATGTGTTACATTACATCGCCCACCACCAGAAACCTTAACTTTACCTAAGCCTTCTTTTCCGCGTTCTAAAATAGTGACTTTTAAACTTGGGTTTTGCTCAGCTATGTTAATAGCAGCAAAAAAACCTGCTGCTCCACCACCAATAACGATGACGTTTTCTTGTGTCATATTTATATTCTATCTGGATAATCAGAAATTATCCCATCTACACCATAAGAATTTATACGTTCTAAGGGTTTTAAATTATTAACCGTAAAAGCTATTACTTTAAAATTTTCTTTAAGTTCTGTTACAATATCTTCTGTTAACATTGTGTAGTTTACAAGTAGTGTATTGGCTTTAATTCTTTTGGCTAATGCCACAGCTTTTTCTAAATTATTATCTGTTAAAACACCTAATGGAATTTTATTATTTATTTGGTATACAGTTTCAAGCAATTCTTCTTGAAAACTAGACACTAAAATATTACTATAGTCCCAACCTTTTTTATCGACATAAAAAGTAATAATTCTAGCTGCTTCTTTTGCCGTATTTTGGCCCTTTAATTCTATATTTAGCAGACACTTATTATCTACCAAAAGCAAAGCTTCTGCTAAGGTTGGTATTTTATATGTTCCTTTTGTTTTTAAATTTTTTAAGGCTCTAAGTGGTTGTTTTGCAACTTCGCCTGTACCGTCTGTTATTCTATCTACAGTAAAATCGTGAAAAACAACCAACTCTCCAGATGCGCATCTGTGCACATCTATTTCTATACCATCTACACCTAAAGCGAAAGCTTTTTTTATAGATTCTAAAGTGTTTTCAGTTACATGTCCTTTGGCTCCTCTATGTCCAATTTTTAAAATACTACTTGTCATTTTTAATAGGTCTTATTAATCCTTCTTGAGCCACGGTGGCTATTAATTTTCCGTCTCTGGTAAATATATTTCCTCTTGCAAAACCTCTAGCTCCAGATGTACTAGGAGATTCCATGCTATAAAGCATCCAATCGGAAAAATCGAAATCTCTAAAAAACCACATCGAGTGGTCTAAACTTGCTGTTAATGTATTACCCCAATGTGCTTTGCTTGCATGTGGGTTTAATGTTGCTGTTAATATGTTGTAATCTGAAATATAAGTTAAAATTTGTTGCTTTACTGCTAAATCTAGTTCTTCAACATGGCCTTTAACTTTAAACCAAACATCGTAAGTAGGAGGTAAATTTTTAGGTTCTAAAGGGTTTGCAAAAGCCGTAGGCTTAAACTCTATAGGTCTTTCAATAGCCAAAAAAGACTTTAGGCCTTTAGGTAAAAAATTACCATACTCATTATACATATCTGTCCAACTTAACAACTCTTCTGGTTGTTTAACATTTAATTTCATCTCTATTTGGTGGTTATACCCTTCTTCTTTTTTATGAAAAGAAGCCGATAAAATAAATATTGTTACATCTTTTTGTTGGGCTGTTACTCGTCTTACCGAAAAACTCCCCCCATCTCTAACCACACTTACATGGTATGTTATTGGTAAATCTAAATTTCCTGCTTCTAAAAAATAAGCGTGCATGGAATGTAAAATTCTTTTATTTGTAATGGTTCTACTAGCTGCATTTAAGGCTTGTGCCAAAACTTGACCACCAAAAACTATAGGGCTTCCAATAGCTTTACTTTCGCCATTAAATTCGTTATCGTTTATCTTCTTTAATACTAAAAGGTTTAATAAATCGTTAACTGTTGTCATAAAATAATTAATACATTAATAAGCTATATTTTATAGCATTTTTAAAATTTTACATATTCTTTAAGATTTCCCGCTTATGTTTTTAAAGGAACATTCTTATATTACATTTCAACAAAGATAAAAATACAATTTATGACTATTGCTTTAAAACCTATATTACTTTTAACATTTCTATTTTTATCCTGCAACACAGGTAAGCTAAAACCTATTGCCGATTTACCTAATGGTTTAAAAGAAGCTTCTGCTATAGAAGTAGTTAACCACTCTAATTTACTATGGACTATTGAAGATTCTGGCAACAAAAACAATCTTTATGGTTTAGATATAAAAGGACAAATTGTTAAAGATATTGATATTAATAACTCGAGTAATATTGATTGGGAGGATTTAACCTCTGATGAGGAAGGCAATATTTACATTGGTGATTTTGGAAATAACAGCAAAAACCGAGATGATTTTACTATTTACAAAGTATCTCATTTAGCATCAAATAAAGCTCATGCTAAGCGTATAACTTTTACATTACCCAAAAAAGTGAATTCTGAAGATTTTGAAGCTTTTTTTCTATTAAATAACCACTTCTATATTTTTAGTAAAGAAAACAAATCTTGCATGCTTATTAAAGTTCCTAATACCATAGGAAAACATGTTGCAGAAGTTGTTACTCATTTTAAATTAAAAGGCAAAGATGCTAAAATTACATCGGCAGCCATTAATAAAAGTAAAAATACTATAGTACTTTTAAACCATGACAGGCTAATAAGAATTACCAATTTTAAAAACGATAACTTTTTTAAGGGCGATATAAAAACTATAAAATTTGAACACAACTCGCAAAAAGAAGGCATTTGTTTTAAAAACGACACAACGGTATACATTACCGATGAAAGAAACAAAAACAAGGGTGGTAATATTTACGAGTTTAAAATAAACTAAACCCCATATTTAACTATGGGTTTTAATAACGTTTACAATATCTTTTTTTTGAAGCACTCCAGATTGTCTCCATTTTGGTTTTCCATTTTTAAACAAAATCATGGTAGGAACGCTTCTAACTTGATATTTTGTTGCTAATTCTTGGTTTTTATCAATATCGATCTTTACAATTCTTACAGCATTTCCCAACTCATCTTTAACCTCTTTTAATATAGGCATAAGGGCTTGGCATGGGCCACACCAAGTGCCAAAAAAATCTACTAAAACAACATCTTCAGATGTTACTATGCTTTTAAAACTACTTTTCATTATTATTATTTTTAATAGTATAGACGAAAAATCAACCTACAAATTACAATGTGTTTATAAATTAAAAGTTTAACCCAAACCCAAATGAAAACCTTAAGCCTTCTACACTATTAAAAAAGTTAAATGTTCCCGATAAGCTTTCGGCTGCAGTTACCCAAAAACCACCTCCATAATCGTTATGCCATTTATTAGAAAAATCGTTTTTCAACCAAACTCTACCTACATCGCCTCCTGCAAAAACACCAATTTGCAATGGTAAAGTATTGGTTTTAAAAGAGAGAAAACTGTAGCGTAAATCTGCACTACCTACTAACGAACTTTCACCTGTAAAACGTTCGGTTCTAAATCCTCTTAATCCATTTTTACCTCCTATATTTGCTGCTTGATAAAACAGTAAATCGTCGCCTATTCTTATTTGAGTTTGTACATCTGTTTTTAAAACTAAATTTTTATTTTTTGTAAGCGAATTATAAAACCCAAGGTTTGAGTTTAAATATGCATAGGTGTTTTTGGTGTCTTCAAACTCGGTTTTTCCACCTAGTTGCAGCATAAAGGTCATTCCTTTTTTGGGGTTAATTTTATTGTCGAAACTCTTGTAGTTAAATTGTGTTTCTAGGCCTCCAAAAAACCGACGTTTATAAAACTCTTTATTATCTGCATCAACATGCTGGTTTGTAATAAACCTGTTTTCGGTATTATCAATCTCTATACCTTCAAAAATGGTTCTAAACCCGTAATCGCTACCAAAATTACCTTTCTTAATAATCCCTGCTTTTACAGCATAAATACTTGTTTTAACTCGATTATAATCTAACTCTAAATCATCATCGTTATTTTCTGTTTCATTTCCATAACCAAAAAAGTTATTTGTAAAATTTTCGGTAGTAAACTGCCCGCCAATATGCAAATTCCAATCGTTTATAATATTAGCAAACTCGCCATTATAATTTAAAGAAAAACCTTTGGTTGCGAAATAATATCCTCCTTTAAACCTATGCTGCTGCGAAAATGGGTTTCTTTGAAACCCTTTAATAGTTTTCGAGTAGGATACTCCAAGTAAAAATCCATCGTCTGGGTTAAAACCTATTGCTGGTGTTATTACACTAGATTTAGTAATATTTTTATTAAAATCGAATAGATTTAATTTATAAACATCGGTTAGTCTTACTTGAGCGCCGTTATTTTCTTTAATGGTATTGGGTTTACTTTTGTGATCGTAAACCTTTATTTTTCTACCATTTTTAATAATAAAGGTATCGTTTTCTTGCCCGCCAATTAATCTTATAAAAATAGGGTTATTAGCTTTACCTTTTACATTAAAAACATCTTTATCGTCTAAGCCATATATCCATATTTCTTTTGTAATATCTCTATTAAATGTTTTGTTGACTATAACTTCGCCTTTTTCGCCATCTTTTATTCTAGATATTTTAACATGGGTTTCCTTATCTCCTGTTCTTGTTACCTCTATATAATCATCTTTATCTGTACCTGTTAGAATAACTAGTTTATTTAAATAATTGTAATAGCGTGTTGCAATATCTTGCATATTGGCTCGCCTACCTTTTAGCTTAGTTTTTATTTCTTCTAGTGTTTTATCTTGTACTTCTTTTGGCACTTTTAAAAATGCTTTATCAATAATTTCGTCGGTAATATTTTCTTGAAGAAATTTAGCATGTTTTAGCCAAGTTTCTTTATTGGCTTGCTGTAGCATAACTCGATCTAGTTTAATACCTGCAGCATTCATCCATGCTATATTTTTTAAATCTTCGTCGTACACCTGAAGCTGTTTTGTTGATCCAGAAATAACTTTCATGACATCTAACAAAGCACCATCAAAGTTTGAAAACACCTGATCTCTATCTCTAGGTATTGGTCTAAAATATTTATCGCCATTTTCCATATCGAATTGTGCCCAACGCCATTGGTCTTGGTGTCTATCCCAATCTCCTATTAACATATCGAAAAGTCTTGCTCTTACAAAAGCATTTTCATCAATTTTATATTTTTCATCTTCTCTTATTTTTTCAATAATATCGTGAGTACTCTCTATATCGTTGGCAAATCCAAAGTTTTTATCGTCGGCATAGTTTTCTTCTGGGCGTTCTTCTATCATATAAAGTTCGCCACCATATTCCTTATTAAATTCGCCAAGATGCTTGTGTTTTGGAATAAAGTAAAGCCTAGGGTTTGTATGGTATATTTTTGCAGCATCAGACAAGTCTGGAACTACTGTAAAAGCATATGGATGGGCCGCTGTATAAAAGTCTAAAATTAAACCTTCAACAGCTGTTTTTTCAAATTCGTCTTGAATATAAGTATCTTTAAATAAAACGGTTTGCAAATATTGCGTGGCACTTTTGCGAAGAGCTCTCATATTAAGTTCGCGCCCGTCTTTTGTTTTTAAACGCAAAGATCTTGTTTGATGCCCGCCACCTTTTCTTACCACTTCTAACCCTCCATACAGGGTGTCTAGCGTAGCTACCTTGGCTTTTATTTTTGTACTATATATATTGCGATAGTGCTCACCCCAAACCGATTTAAAGAAGCCACTAACATTGGTTTCTTCTTTTGAATATATGGACACCTCTACTTCGTTAGGGAAATGCTCTGGAAGTTTCGAGGTATCGTACTTTTGTTTAGGCGCAAATATCTCTTTTGTAAATAATAATTTTGGCGCTCCATATGCTTCTCCATAAAACCTAACCCAACTGCTACCGTCTTTAAAAATAGTTAACTCGGCAAACCCTTGCCTTCCTGTCGAGAATAAACCATTATCACTTAACTCGGCATAAGATTCTTTTGCACCAGAACCAGACACTATTTGCTTAATACCATCTTGCTCTATATACTGTAATGTGTGTTCGTGACCAGAAACAAAAACAACATTATCGGCATCTAATGTCATGGTTTCCAAACGACTCATTAACTCATGGTAACGCTCGTTATATCGATCTTGAATAGAGACACCGCCTTGTGTTCGCATTTGAGTAATAAAAGAAGCTATCCCAGGAAGTGGTATTTTTTGTTGAAATGGATACAAGTGTTTTTGTAACGCATATTTACCTCCGTGCGATCCATTTGTATACATGGGATGATGCATCGCAAAAACTGTCGTTTTATTTTGTGCTTTTTTAAGTTCGCCTTCTATTTCTAAAAAGAAACGCTCTCTGGTTTTTATCTCGCATTCATCGTTTATTGTTGGATGATTATTCCAGTTTTCTAAATACCATTGCGTATCAATTATTATAAGCTGGATGGTTTCGCTAACATCTATACTTTCTAAAGGGCAACCATTTTCTGGCTGAAAGGTATTTTTACCTATTAAATCTTCAACATACTTTTCTTCGCGTTTTAAGCCTTTTAAACCACCTGCATACCAATCGTGATTACCTGGAATAAAAACAGTTTCTCCTTTAAAACCTGCAATTGCTTTACTTTGTGCTTTTAAGGCATTTTCGGCATTTTGGCGCCCTTTTTCGTTCTTTTTTGGCAATCCAGACGGGTAAATATTATCTCCTAAAAAAATAGTGAAATCGTTTTTTGTTTTCTTTCCCTCTAAGTGCTTATTAAATGCTGTTAAAGCTTTAGACATACCTCCAATAGGAGATATACCTGCATCGCCAACTAAATAAAATGTTTTATCTATAGGTTTGCTAGGAAAAACAACTTGATTGTGTTTTTTATTTGCATATTGTGGTGTATATGTTGCACAAGCCGTGAACCCTAAAATTATTGTAAAAACTAGCGTAAACTTTATAAACTTCATATTAACGTTATCTGTTCTTGTAAAAATAAGACTTTAGAGTTTTTAAAACTATTGTAAAAAATTAAATAATGCCTCAAATAGCATTTAGTTATTTAAACTTCTAGTTAATTCCACAATAAATTACTACGCTCTTGCCAGTAACCAGAACTTAAATTATGCAACGATTTTAACCTGTTTATTTCTTTTATTGACAGGTTAAAATGTAAGGCTTTTAAATTTTCTTGCAACTGGCTTATATTAGAAGCTCCGCTTAACACATAAGTTGGCTCTAAACTATCTATAACAAAACGCAAAGCTATAGCATCAATTCCTACTTCGTACTTTTTTGCAAGTTCCTTTAAAATTAAATAAAGCTGTTGGTATTGATGAAATTTTTTATTGCTAAAAATACGTCCGTTTGCTAATGCTTCTTTAATAATTACTTTTTTACCTTGACTAAGAATATGTTTTAAAATTTTAAAAGTAGATTGTTCCAAAACATTATATGTAACTTGAAAACTATCAAACAAATATTCGTTATTAACGGTTATTTTTGAAGCTAAATTAATAACCTCGCTTTGATTAGTTCCGCTTGTTGAAATACCTATTTGAAGTCCTATTTCTTTTTTAATTTGGTATAATTGATTTAAAACAACTTTATTATCTAAAATACCACTTTCAAGAGTAGCAGAATGTACTTGATAATATTTTAAGTTTGGTAACAACTGTTTTGAAATTTCCCACTGCGCTTTTAATTTTTCTAGCGAATGCTCTTTTATTTCATGTTTTCCTTTAAAACCAAGTTCCCAATTAGCAACATAAGTATACCCCCATTTTGTACCTAAAACAATATTTTCATCATTGTTTTTTAAGTTCCATTCATTTAAAAACGCTTCGCCTTTTCCGTAAGATGGTGCCGTATCAAAATATCGAACTCCTAACTTATAAGCTTCATCTAAAACTGAAAACGTATTAAGTTTAAAAGCACCTTCAGATTTATCATTCAGTTTCTCTGCTCTAATATTTATATACTCTGGTCTTCCTAATGCTGCTAAACCTAAGCCTATTTTCGTTTTTAAATTCATTTTTTATTCTTTCTAAATCTTTAGCCTTTTTGCTTAAATATTTTTTAAATAAAGCTTTCTTTAAATCTTTCGAAATGGCAGGTATAGCCATTTGGATTTTTTACCAAATAATCTTGGTGTTCTGGCTCTGCATTCCAAAATGTTGAATAAGGCTCTAAAGTGGTTACTACGTGGCTTTCCCATTTGCCAGATTTATTAACAAGTTTAATCATGTTTTCGGCTTCTTCTTTTTCTTCTTCATTTTGAAAAAATATAACCGATCTATAACTTGACCCCAAATCGTTTCCTTGCCTATCAATAGTTGTTGGATTATGAATTCTGAAAAAATAATCTAGAATTTCTCTAAACGATGTTTCGTTTGCATCATACGTTAGCTCAACACCTTCGGCATGTCCTGGGTGATATTTGTAGGTAGGGTTTTCGTTTTCGCCACCAATATACCCGACTTCGGTATCTTTAATTCCTGGTTGTGTTCTAAACAATTCTTCCATACCCCAAAAACAACCTCCTGCTATATATGCTTTTTTATAATTACTCATCTTTAATTTTTGTTTATTACTTGTTACGAACTGCACGATAGCATAGAGCACCCCACTTTATGCCTTGCCCATTCTGGGCGTTTTGCAAACCATTTTTTATTTTCTGGCTGTTCGGCATAGGGTTTTTTAAGCATATTAAACAACTCGTTTATTAATTTATAATTCCCTTTATTGGCATCATCAATGGCTAATTGTGCCATGTAATTACGCAATACAAATTTAGGGTTTATTGTATTCATTTTTTGCTTTCTATCGTTAATAGATAAAGATTCTTTACCTAATCTTTTAGCATATTTTTCGAACCAATTATTCCAACGTTTTTCAATATTGCCTACAACCTCTTCTGGTTTGTAAAATGCATCGGTAATAACTTGAAGTCCTTTTAAGGGGTTTTGGCTATCGAAAGAAGCTAAATTTCTAAAAAAGATAGTCATATCGGTTTCTGTAAGATGTAATATATCTTCTAATTCTAATATGAATTTTTGGTCATGTTCTTCTTCTTTAAACAAACCTAATTTAGATCGCATCATTCGCAGCAATTTAATTTCAAAATTGGTTTTGTATTCGTTTAAAATGGTTTCTAAAGGCTCTGCTTCATCAATTAAAGGATATATAGCATTTGCTAATTGTATTAAATTCCACAGGCCTACGTTGGCTTGATTTCCGAAGCGATATCGTTTATGTTGTCTATCTGTAGTATTGGGTGTCCATCCGTAATCATAACCTTCTAGCCAGCCATAGGGACCATAATCTATAGTTAATCCTAAAATAGACATATTATCGGTATTCATAACACCGTGTACAAAGCCTACACGTTGCCAATGGATTACCATATCTAAGGTACGGTTTGTTACTTCTTTAAAAAAAGCAAGGTATGTTTTCTTTGAAGGAGCTCCTAACTGAGGAAAATGATGTTTTATTGTATAATCTAGCAAAGTTTTAAGGGTAACATTATCTTGCCTTGAAGCAAAAATTTGAAAGCTTCCAAAACGCAAAAAGGTTTCTGCTGCTCTGCATACAATTGCGCCTTTTTCGTAAGCTTGATTTCCGTTATACATAATGTCTCGTAATACAGAATCGCCAGTTAGTGCTAATGATAAAGCTCTAGTAGTTGGCACACCTAAATGAAACATAGCTTCGCTACACAAATATTCTCTTACAGAAGATCGTAATACAGCCAAACCATCGGCCGTTCTAGAATATGGCGTTTCTCCTGCGCCTTTAAGTTGTACTTGCCAATTTGTGTTTTTGTGTTCAATTTCAAACAAATTAATTGCTCGTCCATCTCCTAATTGCCCTGCCCAATTACCAAATTGATGGCCACCATAACACATGGCGTAAGGTTTAGAGTTTTCTAAAACTTTATTTCCTGTAAAAACACCCAAAAAATTACTTGTTTTTGCTTCTGTACTAGATATACCTAAACTATCTAGCATTTCTGCAGACACATGTAACAACTCTGGTTTTGCTGTTTGCTTTGGGGTTACATAAGAAAAACAAGCATTTAAAACTTGCCTTCTCGTATTATCTAGAGCAGTATCTGCAGGAAGTTTTTTACTAAACTTATCTTTTATATTTAAATTCATCAATTAATATTCTTTTTCCAATTGCATGGATTCTGAATTAATACAGTACCTTAAACCACTTGGTTCTGGCCCATCTGGAAACACATGACCTAAATGTGCATTGCAGGTATTACACATAACCTCAACACGCACCATACCATACGTTGTATCACGCTCGTATTTTATAGCGTTTTCTTTTATTGGTTGTGTAAAACTAGGCCATCCTGTGCCAGATTCAAATTTAATTGTAGAATCGAACAAAGGCGTATTACAACATACACAATTGTATTTACCAGCTTCGTGCATGGCGCACAAATCTCCAGTATGCGGACGCTCTGTTCCTTTAAGCCTAGTAATTCTAAACTGCTCTGGAGTTAATTGTGCCTTCCATTCTGCTTCGGTTTTCTCTACACGCTTATCTGGTATAGGGTTTCCTTTTACAGAAAAATTAATAACATCTTTCCACGTTAACATAATATTTAATTCCTTTTTTTTCTTAATAAATATAATATGTTTCAAAATAAATTAAGTCGAAAATAAGCAGACTTTCTTACAATCTAAATCTTTATAGATAAAGCACACAAAATATATTTTAATTTTAGTAATTTGTGATATTAAATTTACTTGTTTTATGTCGGAATTAATTGAAAGTACAGAAAAATTTGTTTTTGAATTGTTTAAAAACGAATTAGATCCAACCTTTATATACCACAACTACACACACACCGAGCGCGTATTAAGAAGTGTACGAGAAATTATAGAACATACAGAAATTAGTAAAGAAAACGCAGAAATTTTAGAGTTGGCTGCGTTATTACATGATACAGGTTATATTAAAACCAAAGCGGGGCACGAAGAAGAAAGTGTAAAAATTGCCACCACTTTTTTAAAGGAGAATAAAGCAAGTACAGAAACCATAAAAGCTGTAAACGAATGCATTATGGCTACAAAATTTAAAGACAATCCTAAAACAGAACTTGGCAAAATAATTAGAGATGCCGATGCATCTCACTTTGGAAAAAAATATTTTGATGAAGCAAGCGAGTTTCTTAGAAAAGAATTAGAAATGCAAGGTATTGCTAGTTATTCGCCAACCGAATGGCTTAACGAAAACATAAAAGTACTTACTAAAAAACATGAGTTTTATACAGATTATGCTTTAAAAAATTGGCAACCAAGAAAGGAAAAAAATCTTTCGAAATTAATGAAAACCAAAAAGAAAAGAAAAAGCAAACTTAAAACCGAAGAGCTAAAAGCTAAATACAAAGCCCAATATAAAAATGAGAGTCCAGAACGAGGTATTCAAACATTTTACAGAGTTGCTCTAAGAAACCATATTAAATTAAGTGATATTGCAGATACAAAGGCTAATATACTTTTATCTGTAAATGCCATTATCATTTCGTTAGTTTTAGCTAATTTAATTTCAAAGTTAGACAACAACGCTTACTTAATTTACCCTACTGCTATATTTACTTTATCTTGTGTAATATCTATGGTTTTATCTATTATTGCTACTAGACCTAATATTACTAGTGGCGAGTTTACTAAAGAAGATGTTGCCAATAAAAATGTTAATCTTACTTTTTTTGGTAATTTTCATAAAATGAGTTTAGAGGAATACGATTGGGCTGTTAAAGAACTTTTAAAAGATAAAGACTATGTATACAGCTCTTTAACTAAAGATTTATATTTTTTAGGTAAAGTACTAGAACGAAAATATAGAATTCTTAGGGTTACTTATACTATTTTTATGATTGGTATGATAGTATCTGTACTATCATTTGGTATTGCATTAAAACAAAATGGTGCCGAATTAGAAGATGTTTTACCAGACGAGCCGCCAATTTCGCATGTGATAAAAGCACATAATTAAGCCTTAATTTCTTTCATTAAGTCGTTATAAGTGTAAAACTCTTTATCGTCTTTATCTTTATGATAAAGTACACTAACACGTATAGCTTTTAACCCTGTTACGGCCTGCAAATCTTCTAGCTCTACAATTTCTACATCGGTATCTAAATAACGTTTAGATTGTAAAAATTTAATATATCGCAAGTACTCTATCTCGTCTTGTTTTTGAGAATATACAATGCTAATTTTTCCTTTTTGGGTAATACGCTCTTTGGAGTTTTTAATATAAGCTTTATCAACACGTTTTTTAACTATTTCGTAGCGTGCGTTATAAGTTCCGTCTACATCAAACTGTTTTTCGTCCATTCTAAAACTTATAGACAAGGGCTGGTTAAAAACTAAAATCATTGAAGCAACATCGAGCGATACAGGAAAACCAGATTTCATTTGGTAATAACTATTCTCCATTTCGCACATAACTTGCAATTGCCACAAGCGTAAATTATATAAGTAAATAGGATTAAAACTATCTTCTTTAGTAATAGACTCGCCTATGTACATGTTATGTTCTACGCCATCTGTTTTAAAGCGCTCGAAATAATGCGGATACATAGCTTGAGCTTCGTCTTGCTTTTTATCTAACAAAAAAGCCATTTCGTAATTAATTTTAGCTATGGTATCATCATAAGCTTTTCTGTGCTTGTAGAGCACATTAAGCTCGTCGTTAATACTTAAATAGTAGGCTTCTATTTTATCTTTAACAATTTCAACAGTTGCTAAATGCTTAAAAACTGGCTCTATATCTTCTTTTAAGAAAGATGATATTTGTTGTTCACTATCGACCTGAAAATTATTCTTTAACCCTTTTAAATACTCATTAATTTGATAAATGTATTGTTCGTATATTGGTAAATCTTCAGATTCCCCTATGGTTTTAAAAATTTCTTTTACAGCTTTAAGCTGTAACACTAAATCTTGTTGAGTTGCTTTATTTCTAGCCTCTGACGATCCTTTAATATCTATTTGCCCATATAGCGGATAAATATTATCGAAAGCAATTTTTTTAAATCTAGGCTCTAAACCATTCATTTCATCTTTAATAAAGGCTCTTGCTTCTTTTACAAACCTCCATTTAACACTTGAATGTACAGATGTACATTCTTGCTGAATAATAGCTTCTATTAAGTTTTCTTCTTCGTTTTTAGAGCGTTCGACAGCCGATACAATAAACGGCATAACATCAACTAACTTATTTGCATTTATGCTATTTAGCACTTGGGGCTTTTTAGATACTATTTCTATAACTCCCATTAAGCCCTCGTCGTTTGCTATGGGTGCAAAAATGGCACTTTTAATACCTTGATCATGCAAGCTTTTAATATGCGGGGCACAGTCTTTTGCTTTTCTATAAGCATCATCGACATTTGAAACAGAAAAAAACTTGTTTTCATGTAACAACCTTTGGTAAGACCAACCACATAAGGCTTCTGTACATTTTTCATTTTCCTTATCTCCAAGAAGATAACTACTCATGCCTATACCGTATACACGCTCGAAAGTTGCATCTTCTTTATTATAAATTGAAAACCCAACTTTTATGTCTTTTAACATTAATAATGATCTGAAAATTTCATGAAACCCATCCATAAAATTTTCATTTTTGCGCTTATCTTCACCTATAAGTGATGATTTTATATTGGATATGGATTGATCATCTGTTACGTCAAAAATATTTGATATTACAAAGCCTTTAAAGATATAACTGTTTGGTGGAAATTTTTCTTTCCATAACGCAACGTTTTCAAAGTTGTCTATTAACTCATTATAATCTGCTTGAGTAATTCGTTTTGTTTTTTCTTTTGGTATTATTTCGCAAAAATCTGCATTATATAGTATTTTGTAATAATGGAGTATTCCGTTTTCGTCTGGTATTTCGTAATAAAATGGTCTTTTAAAGTTTAAATTATAACCGTAACAAAAGTTTAATATTATTGTACATGCCATTATATACGTATCGTCTTCTGGCATGTTTTTTATTTGAAGCTCGAAATTTTTCCCTGCAGTATTTATAATGTTTTTAAAACGCTCGGACGAGTTAAAAATTAAATTGTGTAATGGTACAGAAGCTGTTTTAATTTCATTTTTAGTTAATAACGGACTAAAACTATCTTTAAGAATGGTACTTATTTCCTTTTCTCTTGTTTTTAAAATAGAAATATCGCTAAACCCTTTTCGAAGTTCTGGGTATGCATTGGCTATTTCAAGAATACTTTTAGCTTTTGTAACAATAAACTCATCATCACTATTTGCCAAAACTTCATATTGCTCTAAGAGTTTATTAAAGCTAACATTTAAGTAAAAGGGCGACTCGATATTGTCGTTAATGTCCATGATATTATTAAGCTTAGTATACAAAGTTACAAATATTAAGTTTAGTCGTTATTAACTAGACTTCCTAACTATAATTTTGTTACAAAAATTAGCTTTATAATTTCTCTAAAAGTACTGTAGTATACTGAGAGTTTATTTCTATTTTTCCTTGATTTACTTTACTTGATATACCTGAGTAGGCATCATAAAGCGTATCTCCATTTTTAAACACCTTTGATACATCTAATGTTTTTTTTCCAAAGGGTAAATCTAGACCAACAACAACTAAATCTTTAAAATTATTTTTTGAATAACTCCTATAGAACAGATATGGAGTTTCTGTTATCATTTGATGAATTCCGGCTCCAATTGCAGGATGTTTGGCTCTAAACTGCCCTAGTTTTTGCCAATGCTTTAAAATAGATTGAGTTTTGGCATTGCTTTTAATAGCTTCCCAATTCATAAACGAGCGTAAAGTCGCATCGCCTTTGGCATTGCTAACAACTAGTGTACGGGCAGACTCATCTCCATAATATATTTGAGATGCACCTGGGCACAGTAGTAATTTAGTTGCAGTTTCATAAGGTTTTTCTCGTTTAGCATCAAACGGTTGCCCATCATCATGGCTGCTTAAATAATTTAAAACATGATAGCCTTTTAGTTCTGAATTTAAAATATTAGAATAGCTTTTAAAAAGTGCTTCTGTTGATTGTTGTGCTGCATGCCATTTCATTTCGAAATTTATAAGTCCATTAAAAGCATCATCAAAATAATTAACTTTTTTATCTCCAAAATTAAATGATTTTACTGCCGATATGCCATAGTTGTATACCTCGCCTACTAAATAAAAGCTATTATTATCTAATACTTTTTCTGGATTTTGCTTTTTATATACTGAAAATGCATAATCGCATTCTTTTTTAAATTCTTGCCACACATACGCCTCTACATGCTTTACAGTATCTACACGATAACCGTCTATTCCAAACTCTGTTATATAATCGGTTAACCATTTCATGATATAAAATCGAGGTGCACGCGGATAATTTGTTCGTTTAAAAAAAGCATTTAATTCGGTTATTTCTTCTTCATATCTGCCCTCAGCTTTCCATTTATTAACCAATTGTGGTGGCAATTCTACAGCATTATCGTTTTCGGTTTTTATGTCTGGAAGATTTTTAACCAATGTACATGTTATGGTATTACTGTACGACTTATAGTTGCATTGAGGCTCTGTTCTTACCCAATTTTCTGGCCATACAGTATCTGTATCTGTTACTGGCCCTGTATGATTTATTACAGCATCTAATAGTATACGAATACCGTGTTTATGAGCCGTATTAACAAGCTCGTGTAAATCGGTTTTTGTACCAAAGTTAGGGTCTAAAGCCGTCCAATCGCTTGCCCAATAACCATGAAACCCATAGCTCAACCCTGTACCTTCGTCTGTGCCACCATGAATTTGCTCGACTACCGGCGTTAACCAAATGGCATTTACACCTAAATTAGTAAAGTAGCCTTCTTTAATTTTTTGGGTAACACCTTTTATATCGCCTCCTTTAAAGCCACGAAGTTTTCCTGTTTTTAAATTTCTATTAAAATTTACATCGTTAGAGGTGTCTGCATTATTAAACCTATCGGTTAGCAAAAAATAAATATTAGCTGCTTCCCATACAAATGGTATTTCTGGTTGCTTTTTAGAAATTGCATTTTTGTTTTCACAATTAAATAGAAATAAAGCCGAAAATAGGATTAAAACATGCTTCATAAGTTTATTGAATTTTTAAGATGAAAGATTCTAATGGTTTTAGCTTTACCTCTAGATTTCCAATACCATTTTTAATTTTTAAAACGGTATTATACTGCTTGTATAATTGATCTATAACCTTGTAATTTTTACCTTCGTCTAACTGCCAATTTAAAACCAGAGTTTCTGGAATTTTTAAACTGAATTGATAATTGTTTTCTGCATCAAAATTTGAAATAATTATTAATTTCTGGTCTGTAGACCATCGAACAAATGATAAAAGTTTATCATTATAATTATCTGTTTTATTTCGATTATACAAATGAATATCTTGATAGTTTCCAGTTAATGCCGTACTATTTGTTGTAAAGTTTAATAGGCGTTTATAAAAATCTCTCAGTTTTTTTTCCTTATTTGTTAATTGGCCGCCATCAAACTGTTTATTATTAACCCAACGCTGGTGTGCTGGCACACCAACATAATCGAAAATTGAAGTTCTAGTAGGCGAGCCAAATCCTGCATTTTCAGAACCATCTTCTCCCACTTCTTGACCAAAGTAAATCATGGTTGGCGCTGTTGTTAACGTTGCCAAAACCACCATGGCAGGCTTGCCTTTTTCTGCATTTCCAGCAAAACCTACACTAGACAAACGTTGCTCGTCATGATTTTCAAGAAAATGTAACATGTGGTGTTCAATATCTTTTAAGTTTTCTAAAATTGGCGGGATGTAATCGGTTTTGCCTTTTCCTTGCACGATACTTTTTATGGTATCGTATAACTGAACTTTATCATACAAATAATCCATTTTACCTTTCTTGATATAATCTCTATATAGTGACGGATTATAAACTTCGGCCAATAAAAATGCGCTTGGGTTTTTCATTTTAACAGACGAGTTCATGTAACTCCAAAACTCGACAGGTACCATTTCGGCCATATCATAACGAAAGCCATCAACACCTAAATCTAACCAATACAAGGCTATATTTCTAAACTTTATCCAAGAATCTGGAACCGTTTTACCTTTCCAAAAATCGTAATGCTTTTTATAGTCTTTACTTTCAAAATCGTTGGGTAGCTTGTTAAAATCTTTAATTCCTTCAGGCGTAATTCCATAATTTACTTTTACGGTTTCATACCAATCGTTCATTTTTGGCTGAGACAACCTTGAGCCGTTACCTGTCCATTTAGCAGGTTTTTCTATAAACTTACCATCTTCTAGTGGTGTTTTATCTTTCCCTAATGGCGAATAATTGTTTTCCCATAAAGGTACTTTAAAAGCTTCGTTAGGGTTGTAGTAAAAGTTGTTGTTTTTATTGTAAGCTACAGAAACATCATCATTTTCACCAAAGTCTTTTATGTCTTCTGGCTTAGATATACTTTTATAATTTCTAGCTACATGGTTTGGTACAATATCAATAATTACCTTTAAACCTGCATCATGGCTTCGTTTTACAAGTGCTTTAAACTCTTCTAGCCTGTGCTCTACATTTACTGCCAAATCTGGGTTTACATTATAATAATCTTTTACTGCGTATGGCGATCCTGCACGTCCTTTTACCACGTCTGGATCGTCGTTTGAAATACCATACGCTGTATAATCTCTAATAACACCATGATGCGGCACACCTGTATACCAAATGTGTGTTACGCCTAATTTTTTTATTTCACTTAAGGCCTTAGGTGTAAAATCGTTAAATTTACCAACACCGTTTTCTTCTATAGTTCCCCATGGTTTATTGGTTGTATTTGTGTTACCAAACAACCTTGTAAAAACTTGATAAACGACTTGTTTTTTTCTTGTAATCTTATTTTTATCGTTTGTTTTTTCGGTCTCTTTTCTAGCTTGTTTACAGCCTATACTTAACACCATTAAAAGAACAATTGTACACTTTATTAACCTCATTTTTATTGTTTCTCTATATTAAACAGCCATTGTATTGCCATTTCAAACTCTGTTTTCCAAAATGTTTCGCTATGCGTTCCGTTTTCTGCTATTCTTTGAAAAAGCTTATCTTGTGTAACACCTTTATACTTTAAAAGGGTTACCATTTCTTTTAATGGTGTTATCATTACATCGTCTTCTTTTTGGCCAACCAAATAATATAACTTACTAGTACTTAAAATTGATGTATTTTTAGTAAACTGAAAACTTTGCTTAGCATACCAAAATGAGGGCGAAAAAATTGCTGCTTTTGCAAATACATCTGGACGATTAACGGCTGCATAATGTGCAAACAAACCTCCTAATGAAGCTCCAACAATAGCTGTGTTTTGGTTTTCTGGTTTGGTTCTATAATTTTTATCGATTTCTGGTTTTAGGGTGTTTACCAAAAAATCTAAATACAATGCCCCTTCTCCTTTACCATACTTTTTATTATCCCATGCCGAATACTCGTTTAAGCGCTTTTCTTGACCATGGTTTATAGCTACCGCAATAAACCCTATGGCTGTTTTATTATATAAATTATTTAAGGTTTCATCGACTTCCCACTCGCCACTATACGATGTAGATGCATCAAATACGTTTTGCCCATCTTGTATATAAAGAACTGGGTATTTTTTATTTGTAGCATTATAATTTGGCGGCAGATATATTGTAATTTTTCGTTTACGATTTAGTTGTGGTATATTAAAACTATCTGCAAATACATGAACATTTTTAGTTGCTGTTGAAGGTGTATTTTGCTTACCTACACGACTCCAACTTGCTACACTTACATATACTGTATCTTTTAATTTAGTAAACGTATAGGTTCTGTTTTCTATAGAGTTTCCGTTTGCTTTACACTCTACCTTATCCCAATTACCTTTTGTAAACTTAAAACTAATTGTTTCTTTATACTTTGGTATTGTAATGCTATAATGTCTATTTTCTTTTTTTAATTTAAAGCGTTTACTTCCTCCAGACCAGCCTTCAAAATCACCAGAAAGGTATACATCTTCATTAAAATTGTGAGTTTTTGGCAAATGTTTTATTATTAATGTAACAGCCTGACTACCTACAACTTGAGTTTCATCATTTTTGTTTTTTTTCTCACAAGACCATACACTAACAAGTATTAGTAAGGTAAAAAAACACTTGCTTTTTATTTCTGTAAGCTTCATTTTATATATTAACCAAAAACCCAAATTAATTAAGCTTAGTTGATAAAACAAGGCTACCTTTTTCATTTAAAGTAATATTATCTCCCCAGAAAAACTCATAATCTGTAATAATATTTTTTACCGCTTTACCTTTTAAACCCATTTCACTAAACTTTGTTAAATCTAGTTCAACTGGCTTTTCATTCTTATTCATTATATGAATTACGGTTTCATTCTCTAAAATTCTAAACAGCACATATATTCCATTTTCTGGAACAAAATGGATGGTTTTGCCTTCGTGTATTGCTTTACTATTTTTTCTGTAATTTAATAGCTTTGCAACATACCTTTGCATGTTTTTTTGATTTTCGTTTAAACCTTTTCCTGTAAAAGCATTAACTGTATCGTTAAGCCAACCGCCAGGAAAATCTGAACGAATTAAACCATGGTCGCCAGGTTTATCAAAATCATTCATTAAAATTTCTGTACCATAATACATTTGAGGGATACGCGGCAATATACTTATATAACTTAATGCCATTTTGGTATTGGCTATATCGCCGTTTAGTTGAGTAAAAATGCGACTCATATCATGATTGTCTGTAAAAATCATAATATCTTTAGGTGTTGTATAATGAAAATCGTTGGCTAAACCTTGGTATATTTTTATTAATCCTTTATCCCATGCTTCGGTTTCATTTAAAGCTTCAACTATGGCTCGCTGCATAGGAAAATCCATTGGCGATTTTAAATTAGATTTATATCCATCTTTATTATTTGCACCATCTTGCCAATACCCTACTAAAAGTGGGTTGTAGCTCCACTCTTCGCCTACGATACTAAAATTTGGATATTCGTTCATGATTTCGCCTGCCCATTTGCTCATAAAATCTTTATCTGGATATGGATATGTATCTTGACGAATACCTCCTAAACTTAGAGTTTCTATCCACCAAATACTGTTTTGTATGGTATAGGTTGCCATAAACGGGTTGCGTTGGTTTAAATCTGGCATTGCAGAAACAAACCAGCCAACGCTCATATTTTCTTTATCGATTTTTGAAGCGTATATATCTTGATTTGTTGTGCGTCTATGATTTGTTGTTATACTTCCTGCATCATTCCAATTATTTTTATTTTTTTCATAATAGGCTTGGTGGTTAATCCAATTTTTAAACGGTAAGTCTTTCATCCACCAATGCTCTATCCCACAATGATTTGCTACTTGATCCATTATTAACTTCATGCCTCTATCGGCTAGTTTTGCCGACATGTTTTTATATTCCTCTAAAGTTCCAAATCTGGAATCTACTTGATAATAATCTGTAATAGCATAGCCATGATACGAACCTTGAGGCATGTTATTGCTTAATAATGGACATGGCCAAATGGCTGTAAAACCTAAATTTTCTATATAATCTAAATGGTCTGTAATGCCTTTTATATCGCCTCCATGCCGTGCATAATCATCGGTTCTATTTATTCCTTTTTCGTTAAGCGATTCTACAACATCATTATCTATATTACCATTTGCAAACCTGTCTGGTGTTATTAAATAAATAGCATCACTACTATTAAACCCAACATAATCTGTTGATGGCTTTTTTCTAGATTTTAACTCGTAAGTTTGAATTAAACTTGCTTTATTTTCGTGTTTAAAAACTATATTGAATTTGCCTGCTTTTGTATCTTCAGAAATTATTACATCTATAAAAAGATAATTAGGACTATCTGCTTGATGTACTTTTTCTATAAAAACCCCAGAATATGAAATTTTTGGTGTATACTCTGAAATATTGGCATGGTGCACTAAAAGCTGTAACGATTTATTTTTAAAACCCACCCACCAATTAAGCGGTTCTATTTTTGAGATATCATGACTTTCGGTTAGTAAAACTTTTTCATTAACCTTATTAATTGCCATATTACTTTGCTTTTTACAAGATAAATTTAAAGTAAAAACAAATACCAATCCCACCAAAATCGATTGTTTTATTTTTTTTTGATTTATTGAATATTTAATATTCATAATTATAGCATTATTTAATTTCGTGTAGGCTTATTGCATAACCACCAGCAGTAACAGACCTTAATGATAATTTAGTTTTATAAGTTACTGTTTTTGTTGTTATTGTGTAGGCTTGCGGGTTGGTTTTATAATCTGCATCTGTAGCATCTGCATAAATTGTGGCTTTATATTTTTTTCTTTTTTCAAGAAAATCTAGCTTTATATTAGAAATTCTGGCTTGCTTACCATTTACATTACCAACAAACCAATTATTTGTTCCTTTTTCTTTTCTAGCTATGGTTATGTAATGCCCTGGTTCTGCTTCTAGATACTCGCTTTTATCCCAATCTATAGCGACATCTTTTATAAATTGAAAAGCATCCATAAACTGCTCGTAATGCTCTGGTAAATCTGCAGCCATTTGCAAAGGGCTATACATGGTTACATATAGCGCTAATTGATTTGCTATAGTGCTGTTTACATGCGAATTGTTGTTAGGATTAAGTTTACTTATATCCATTTCGAAAATTCCAGGAGTATAATCCATTGGTCCGCCTATTAAACGTGTAAAAGGCAATATAGTAACATGGTTGGGTTTAGAACCTCCAAAGGCTTGAAATTCTGTTCCTCTTGCCGATTCGTTTCCTATTAAATTAGGATAAGTTCTGCAAATTCCTGTAGGGCGAACTGCTTCGTGAGCATTAACCATAACTTGATAATCTGCAGCTTTTTCGATAGCGTATTGATAATGGTTTACAATCCATTGGCTGTAATGATGTTCGCCACGAGGTAAAACATTACCTACATAGCCACTTTTTACAGCATCATATCCATTATTTTTCATGAATTGATAAGCTTTATCCATGTGCCTTTCGTAATTTCTCGTAGAGCCAGAGGTTTCATGATGCATAATCATTTTAACACCTTTAGATTTTGCATAATTATGAATCTCTTCGACATTAAAATCTGGATAAGGGGTTACAAAATCGAACACATAATCTTTAGATTTTCCAAACCAATCTTCCCAACCTTCATTCCAACCTTCAACTAAAACACCATCGAAACCATGTTTTGATGCAAAATCGATATAGCGTTTTACCTTAGTATTATTAGCCGCATGTGTTGTATTGGGTTTTACTTTTGAATAATCTGTAATGCCTAATTGAATGGCAGGTAAATGGTCTGTATAAGCCCATGAACTTTTACCTGTAATCATTTCCCACCAAACACCAATGTATTTTACAGGTTTAATCCAAGAAGTATCTTCTATAGCGCATGGCTCATTTAAGTTTAAAGTCATTCTTGAACTTAGAATATCGCGAGCATCGTCGCTAACCATAATGGTTCTCCAAGGCGAATTACACGGTGCTTGCATATACCCTTTATCGCCATTAACATCGGGGGTTAAATGTGATTCGAAAATCATATTTTCATCATCTAAATTAAGGCTCATACACGAATAATTAATTAATGCTGCTTCGTGTAAATTAATGTATAAATCCGTATCGGTTTTCATCATTAACGCAGTTTGCACACCCGTTTTAGAAAACTGTTCTTGTGATGCATTTCCTGTTACAGCATTATCAAAAAGTGTTCTTATTTCAGATAGTTTAGACTCTGTATAATCATACTCTTGAGTATCGTAATCTCCTGGAATCCAGAAAGCAGTATGGTTGCCTGTCATTGCAAATTGAGAGCGTTCTTCTTGTATTGTAAAGTATACTAGGTTTTGTTGCTCAGGGAACTCATACCTAAACCCTAAACCTTCATTAAACAACCTAAAACGAATTAACATAACTCTATGGGTTTGCTTTTGCTTTAAACTTACTGCTAACTCGTTATAATGGTTTTTAATTACATCTTCTTCGCCCCAAACAGGTTTCCAAGTGGCATTAAAAGTTTCGTTTTTAGTGTTAATAATTTCAAAATCATTTAATAAAGATTTCTCATCACCTTTTAACTCTAAACCTAATTTACTAGGCTTTATTACGCCTTGTGTTTTATAGGTTAATTGATATGTTGGTGCTCCATTATTATTTAACGAAAATAACATCGTTAATTTGCCATTTGGCGATTTTAGCTCTTGAGAACTTACAGGGCTAAAAGCCAATAAAAACAAGCCTATAATTAATGCATTTAGAAATTTCATTTTTTTTTGAGTTTTAATTTTAACTAACTGCGCTTAGCGCTTTGTTTTTTAACAATACTGGTTTACCGTTAACAATAATTTCGAGATGCTTACCATTAAGTAATTCGAAATTTGTTTTATTTTGAGTTGTATTTACTTTTATTATTTGATTTCTAAAATTTATTTTAAACGAATACCCTTTCCATTGTTTAGGTATTTTTGGTGTAAATGAAAGGGTGTTATCTACAACTCTCATACCGCCAAACCCTTCAACAATACTCATCCAGGTTCCTGCCATAGAAGTAATGTGTAAGCCTTCGTGTACCTCGCGATTGTAATCGTCTAGGTCTAACCTAGAAGTACGTAAATAAAAGGTGTACGCTTGCTCCATCCTATCAAGCTTTGCTGCCTGAATACTGTGTACACATGGAGATAACGAGCTTTCGTGTACTGTAAATGGCTCGTAAAAATCGAAATGATTTTCTAACTCTGTATTTGTGAATTGGTCTTCAAAAAAGTAAAACCCTTGTAATACATCGGCTTGTTTAATATATGGCGAACGTAAAATTCGGTCCCAGCTCCATTTTTGATTTATAGGTCTTTCTGATTTTGATAAACTTTCTACAGATACCAACTCCTTATCTAAAAAGCCATCTTGTTGTAAATACACTTTATGCTTTTCTGAATAAGGAAAATACATATTATCTGCAACTGTTTTCCAAAGCGCTAGTTCCTTTTTAGTTAGCTTTACCTTTTTGCTAATTCTTAAAAAATCTGAAGCGTATTCTTCTTCTATTTTTTCAATTTGTTTAAGCGTGTAATCTATACACCATTTAGCCAAATAATTTGTATACCAATTGTTATTTACATTGTTTTCATATTCGTTTGGCCCCGTAACACCAAGAATTACATATTGGTTTTTATGTGCCGAAAATGTAGCGCGTTGTTGCCAAAAACGAGCAATACCTATTAATACCTCCAGTCCTTTTTCTGGTATGTAACTGTAATCGCCTGTATAACGATGGTAATTATAAATTGCAAATGCTATGGCACCGTTTCTGTGTATTTCTTCAAAGGTAATTTCCCATTCGTTATGGCATTCTTCTCCATTCATGGTTACCATTGGGTATAAAGCAGCGCCGTTTTTAAAACCTAATTTTTCGGCATTTTCAATGGCTTTTTCTAAATGATTATAACGGTATTCCAATAAAGTTCTAGCTACTTTTTGATCTTTAGTGGCCATATAAAAAGGGATACAATAAGCTTCGGTATCCCAATAGGTACTGCCTCCATATTTTTCGCCTGTAAATCCTTTTGGTCCTATATTTAATTTAGAGTCTTTTCCTAAATAGGTTTGATTTAACTGAAAAATATTAAAGCGTATACCTTGTTGCGCTTTTACATCGCCTTCTATAGTAATATCTGCCATATCCCAAATTGTTAACCAAGCTTGCTTTTGATTTTCAAGCAATTGATTAAACCCTGTTTTTGCGACTGTTTTTAAAACTTGTTTTGCAACTGAAACTAGTTTAGATTTATCATGATTTCTATCGACCGTATAGCCACCAAATTTTTCAATACTATACGTTTCGCCTTGTTTTACAGAATATGCATAACTAAAGGATACTAAATTAGCATCTGCGTTTACATTATGCTCGACTATAATAGGCTTGCCAGATATATAAACTTTAGATTCCATAAAGGTACAGGTATGGAAATCGGTTTTCATAGTTTTAGCCTCTATAAAAGCCTGATTGTTAACATGGCTAATATGTGTAGTATCCCAGAATTTATCGTCCCAATTGGTATCTTCATTCGTAATACCCGAATCTAAATAAGGCTGAAAAATAATTTCTGCATCTGCGTTTAGTGGCGTTATTTCGTATTTAATGGCTCCAACCTCGTCTAATTCTAAACTTAAAAAACGTTTTACAGATACTTGTACTTGAACATCATTTGGTAGAGTTACCACAAAAAATCTAGACAACCAACCTTCTTTCATATTAAGTTCGCGTTTAAAACTTTTAATAGATTTACAGGTGTTTAAATCTAATTGTTCTCCATTAACAATTACATTAATTCCTATCCAGTTTGGTGCATTTAATACCTTTGCAAAATATTCTGGATAACCATTTTTCCACCAACCAACACGTGTTTTATCTGGGTAATATACACCAGCAATATAACTACCTTGAAAGGTTTTACCTGTATATTGCTCTTCAAAATTGGCACGTTGCCCCATAGCTCCATTACCAATACTAAATAAACTTTCTGAAGATTTTATGCGGTTGGCATCAAAACCTTCTTCTATGATGGACCAATTATCTGGTTTTATATAATCTTGGTTCATATTTCTTATAATATTTTTTCTGAAATAACCGAGGTAAAAAAGTGTTTAGATATTTCGGTTAAATTGTTAAAATTAAAATTGGCTTCATGAAGTGTTTTTGCGTCACCTATACCAATTGATATCATATTTGCTGTATTTGCGGCTTCTATGCCTGCAATAGCATCTTCAAAAACAACACATTGTTCGGGTTGTAAATTCATTTTTTTAGCGCCTATTAAAAATACTTCTGGGTCTGGTTTAGCTTTGCTAACGCTATTCCCATCTACAATACCAACAAATCGTTCGTATAAATTAACTTGCTTTAATATTAATGGTGCATTTTTACTAGCAGATCCTAGCACATACGGAATATTTAATTCGTCTAAGACATCTAAAAGTGTTTCTGCTCCTGGTAAAATTTCCTCTGGCCCCATTTTGTTGATATACTGCAAGTAATGTTCGTTTTTACTTATTAGAAATTCTTGCTTTTTTTCTTCTGTAAGCTGTTTTTTTCCTATTTCTAAAAGAATTTCTAACGATTTAACACGGCTTACGCCTTTTAAAAGCTCGTTATGTGTTTCTGTAAACTCAAAGCCTAAATGATTGGCAAGGGCTTTCCATGCTAAAAAATGATATTTTGCGGTATCGACTATAACCCCGTCTAAATCGAATATAACTCCTATTTTATTCATCTATGTATTGTGATTGATATGAAATTGCAGATTTGTTTGTAATTAAGAAATTGCAAAGGCCTGCTATTATTAAACTTATACCTGCTACCAGCATAGCATTAATTGCTTTTTCTCCTAGCAACCCAGAAACATAGTTTATGCCTCCTAAAGCGGCTATAATTTGCGGTATTACTATAAACATGTTAAAAATGCCCATAAATACACCCATTTTTTTTGGATTAACCGAACTAGATAGCATGGCATAGGGCATAGACAAGATACTTCCCCATGCTATACCTACTAACATAAAGCAGTATTTTAAATGCTCTGGGGTTTCAATTATATACATGCTAATAAACCCTAAACCACCTAAGATTAAAGAGCCCATGTGCACATACTTTCTATTAATATATCGTTTTGAGGTGTAAAAGGTTAGTAATAATGCAAATGCCATAGAAGACAAACCGTAAACTCCCATTGCAGAACCTACTAAGTTTGATGCCTTTTGAAAAGCCGTATTAGCTACATTAAAGGCTTCTTTTTGCAAAGGTATTTCCATATTATAGTTAGCTTCAATTGGTGCAGGTGCATTAAACACATGCTCTGTTAAAGCTGGATTTGCCAAACTCCACATGGTAAAAAAAGCAAACCATGAAAAAAACTGAATAACCCCAAGCTTTTTCATTGTTGCTGGCATATTACCAATATTATTTACAATGTCTGGAATAAATTGATTTTTCTTTTGTCTTTCTTTTTCAAATTCCTCCATATCGTCAGGAGGATATTCTGTTGTTGTAAAAATGGTGTATAACACACTTATTAAAAAAACAAATGCCCCTATTGCAAAAGCCACTTGAACAGACATAGGCACAACACCTTGAGGTGCAGAATCGCTAACTCCTAATTGAGAAATAAGCCATGGCAAATTACTTGCTATCCATGTACCAATTCCTATAATTAAGGTTTGCACCACAAAACCGTACGAACGCTGAGATTCTGGCAACTTATCGGCTACCAAGGCTCTAAAAGGTTCCATTGAAATGTTAATGGATGCATCTAAAATCCATAAAAACCCAGCAGCCATCCAAAGGGCTGAAGAATGAGGCACAAAAAATAAAGCAACCGAACTTAATATCGCACCTATTAAAAAATATGGGCGGCGACGCCCTAATTTTGGGTGCCAAGTTCTATCACTTAAATAACCAACAACAGGCTGTACAAGCAACCCAGTTAAAGGTGCTGCTATCCATAACAACGGAATATCATCATATCCTGCTCCTAGGGTTTGAAAAATTCGAGACATAAAGCCTCCTTGTAATGCGAATCCGAATTGTATTCCTAGAAATCCGAAACTCATGTTCCAAATTTGCCAGAAACTTAATTTGCGCTTTTTCATTAAATAGTATGTTTAAATGAATACTATTTGATAAGCGATATTACTTACCAAAACTTACGTGAGAAGTGAAAATATAAGTTTTGATTTCGAGTCAAAGATATAAAAGAATTTTAATTTTCCTAATTTGCAATTTTGCCTACGAAACTATTTAGTAGATTCTCTTTCGATAATTTCTGTTTCGATAACCATCTTTATAAAATCACGTTTTCTCTCGTTATTAGTAAAGTATTGCTCGGTTTGTGCATCTTCGGCTTCTAACCTATCTATCAATAAATTTGCCGATTGTTCACCTATTTTTTGCCCATGCTGGCTTACTGTTGTTAAACTAGGTGTAGCATGTTTAGAAAGTACACCATCTGTAAACCCTATAACCTGAATATCGTCGGGTATTTTTAAGCCTAATTTTCTAGCTACTTTCATTGCAGATACAGCATAAAGTTCGTTTACTGCAAATACGCCATCAATATCGGGGTTAGAATTAAAAAATTGCGCTATTTCGGCTTCTAAAACATCTAAATTATTTTCAACATCTAAGCTATCATCAATCTTTAATATTAAATTAGAATCTGCTTCAATACCATTATTTTGTATAGCTTCTAAATAGCCTTGTGTCCTTAGCCTGCCTACGCTTACGTAGTCCATGGTTGTAATTAATGCAATGTTTTCACATTTATTTTCTATAAGCTTTTTTACAGCTTTTACTGCGCCATTAAAATCATCAACAATAACTTTATCGCAATCTACTTCATTTACTACCCTATCAAACATTACAATAGGTATACCTTGATTTATTGTAGCATTAAAATGATGATAATCTTGCTTTAACAAAGTTTCTTTAGAAATCGAAAGCACAAATCCATCAATACTGCCGTTGGCTAACATTTCCATATTTATAATTTCTTTAGTGAAAGACTCGTTAGATAGCCCAACAATAACGTTATATCCGCGCCGATTGGCTACACGCTCAATACCACGAATTACGGTCGAAAAAAAATGATGTACAATTTCTGGTATTAAAATCCCTATAGTTTTAGTCTTTCTATTTTTTAAACTAAGAGCAATGTTATTTGGTTTATAGTTATAAAGCTTAGCAAAGGCTTGAATTTTTTGTGTAGTATCTTCACTAATTTCTTTGCTATTACTTAAAGCCTTAGAAACCGTTGATACTGAAACGTCTAGCTCTTTAGCTATTTGCTTTAATGTTATCTTTCTTTTCATAATCTAAAATTCACTCTAAAGTAGTAATAATTCGCGTCGTTATGTAAAGATATAAGATTATTTAAAAACACAGGTTTTATTATCATTTTCTCATTTAAACATTTAATTTTTAAAAAGTTGTCAACACGAAAACGTTTTCGTAGAATATTTCGTAATTCTTAATTGTTTGTTTACAATTTCTTTACATAGCTTTGATATGAGAAGTGAAAATATAACTGAACTAAATGACTTATTTAAATTAAACTAACTTGTATGAAGACAATTATTAATAGTTTACTGTTAGCTCTGTTTTTTGTGCCCGCTTACATATTTGCACAAACACCAGTTACAGGAACAGTAACAGAACAATCCACTTCAATTCCGCTTCCAGGAGTTAATGTTGTTGTTAAAGGCACCCTTAATGGCACAGCAACAGATTTTGATGGAAACTACCAAATTGAAGCTAATAACGGAGACGTTATTGTATTCTCTTATATTGGATACCAATCGCAAGAAATTATCTATGCAGGACAATCTAATTTAAACGTTCAATTAATCGAAGACACTTCTCAATTAGACGAGATTGTAATTATTGGTTATGGCAGCGTTAAAAAAGAAGATTTAACAGGTGCTGTAGATGTTATTTCTGCAAAAGATTTTAACCAAGGTGCCGTTGTATCTCCAGATCAATTACTACAAGGTAAAGCTGCTGGTGTTAGAATTACAAGTGCTGGCGGACAACCAGATGCTGCACCAAATATTAGAATTAGAGGAGGCTCATCCCTTTCTGGTAACAATGCTCCTTTAATTGTTATTGATGGCGTGCCATTAGATAATGGCGGTGTTGCCGGCGTAGGAAACCCGTTAAGCCTTATTAACCCTAACGATATTGAGAGTTTTAGTGTACTAAAAGACGCATCTGCTACTGCTATTTATGGTTCTCGTGCATCTAACGGTGTACTTATTATAACAACTAAAAAAGGAACTTCTGGCGAAGCTAAATTTAACTTTTCTGCTAGAACATCTTTAAGTAATGTAAGTTCTAACGATCAAATTCAAGTTATGAATGGCGATGAGTTCGTTCAATTTGCTCAAACTTACTTTCCAGATAACTTAGATGCTTTAGGCGTTCCTGTTGGTAGTGTAAACACAAATCAACCAAGCAGAATTGTAAATTTAACCGATGCCGATGGTAATCCTATTCAGCGCGAAATTTATAATACAGACTGGCAAGACGTCATTTACAGAACAGCTATTACTAAAGATTACAACTTTGGTGTAAGAGCTAATTTATTTGAGAAAATTCCGTTTAGAGCTTCTATTGGTTATAACGAAACCGAAGGTGTAGTAAAAACTAATGATTACGAAAGAATTACAGCATCGTTAAGGTTAACACCAAAGTTTTTTGACAATCATTTAAAAATAGACATTAATGCTAAAGGAACTGTTGTAGATAAAAACTCTATTGATGATGGTGCAGCGTTAGGTGGTGCTATTTCTATGGATCCTACAAAACCAATTTACGATAGCAACTCTATATTTGGTGGTTTCTATCAGCAATTGCAAGCATCAGACAATCCTAACGATCCTAACGCAAAAATTGGAGCAGGAAATCCTTTAGGCGTTTTATTACAAAGATCTCGTCCTGAAAAAGTAAACAGACTTCTTGGTAACATTGAGTTAGATTATAAAATGCACTTTTTACCAGAATTACGAGCTGTAGTAAATTTAGGTTTAGAAGCATCTAGAGCAGAGATTACCGAGAAATTTTCAGAAAATGCTATTAATGCATACACCTTAGTTCCAGATACTAATGTTCCTGCTGGAACATATATTTTCAATTCTGGAAAAAGCTTTGGAGAAAGACAACATATTACCAATGTAACCATGGAATCTTATCTATCTTACCGCAAAGAGTTTAATAATTTTTTTATTAATAATTTCGATGTTCAAGCTGGTTACTCTTACCAAAATTTTAAAAACGATGGTAATAAGGATGAATTTGAAAACGATCCTGTAAGCGGACAAAGAATACCTAATATAGACCCTTTAAATCCTAACAACAGGTATTTTAACGAATTAAATTTACAATCATACTTTGGTAGAGCTAATATAAATTTAGGAAACAAGTACTTACTAACAGCTTCATACAGAGCTGATGGTTCTTCATTTTTCACAGAAGAAAACCGTTGGGGTTATTTCCCTTCGGCTGCAGTTGCTTGGAAAGTTAAAGAAGAAAACTTCTTAAAAAATGTAAACTTTATTAACGACTTTAAATTAAGATTTGGTTGGGGTGAAACCGGACAACAAGATATTTCAGGGCAAGTTGGCTTCTATCCTTCAATTCCTTTATTTGAAATAGGATCTCCTGAAAGCCAATACATTACTGGCGTAAACCTATACAATGCCAAAGAGTTTAACCCCGATTTAACTTGGGAAAAAACAACCACCTATAATGCAGGTGTAGATTTCGATTTCTTTAGAAAAAGTATCCTATCTGGTTCTTTCGACATATTTAAAAGAGAAACAACAGATTTATTAGTACTTACTAATGTACCACCAGGGCAAGCATTAAGCGATCAAGTTATTCAAAACGTAGGATCAACAGAAAGTAAAGGTTTCGAATTAAACTTAAATTTAAACCCTGTACAAAACGAAGTGTTCAACCTATCGTTTAACGGAAACTTATCTTACAACATCACAGAGGTAACCGATTTAAAAGGGGCACAACAAATTAACGCTCCTAATGGAGGCCTAGATATTGGCACAGGTAATATTTTACTAAGACATGCTTTAGGAGAACAAGCAGGTTCTGCATGGGTACTAAAACAAGTTTACGATACAAATGGCGACCCTATTCTAGGTTCGTTTGTAGACCTGAATGATGATGGTAGAATTACTGAAGCCGACAGATATTACAGAGCCATACAACCTAACTGGACTTTTGGTTTTGGATTTAATATGAATTACAAAAACTGGGATTTTAGCGCAAGCTTTAGAGGCCAATTAGACGGCGAAATCTATAACTCAAGACGATTAACGCAAGGCGCTATAGAAAATGCTTTATCTTTAGATGGCAATTCGTTTACCAACGCCTTAAACTTCTTTTCTGGCGAAGCAAACCCTGTATTTTCTGATATTGTAGATCCTGTGCAATATTCAGATTATTTCTTAGAAGGTGCTTCTTTTTTAAGATGCGAAAATATTGTACTTGGCCATACACTAAGTAATATTATAAAAAACGCAACAGTTAAAATTTATGGTGCTGTTAATAACCCATTCTTAATTACAAATTATTCGGGTCAAGATCCTGAAAACTTTACGGGTATAGATAACAATTTCTACCCAAGAGCAACTGTATATAACTTAGGTGTTAATGTTGATTTTTAAACTATGAAAATTATGAAAAACAAAATTTTAAAATTACTATTTGGTTTAGTAGCAATATTTACTGTTAACTTAAGTTGTACAGATGATTTAAACACAAAACCAATAACAGAATTATCGCTTGAGGAAGTTTTAGCACAAGACCCACAAGCTGTTGAAGGTATTTTATCCAGACTTTATGGCTCATTTGCGCTTTCTGGAGCCGATGGCTCTGGAAGCTCGGATATTAGTGACGATGCTGGAGAATCTCCTTTTCTAAGAGGTATTATTAATCTTCAAGATTTTGCTGCCGATGCTATGAAAAATAGATGGGGAGATAATGGTTTAGACCAATTAACAACAACGTCCGACTGGACTCCAGATAATAAATTCTTCAGATATTTATACAACAGAATTTTCTTCACCATTCCACAATGTAACAACTTACTTTCTATTTTACCTAATGTAGATGTTGAAAATAAAGATGTTATTGTCTCTGAAGTTAGGTTTATTAGAGCTCTAGCTAACTTTTATTTAATAGATGTATTTGGCAAAGGAGTTCTATCTACCGAAGACAATGTAGGACAAACAGATCCATTACCACAAGCATCTCGTCAAGAATTGTTTGATTTTGTAGAATCAGAACTATTAGAAATAGAAGCTATCCTACCTACTACAAATACATATGGTAGAGCTACAAAAGGGGCAGCACAAATGCTTCTTGCCAAATTATATTTAAATGCAGAGGTTTATACAGGAACTCCTAGATACGGTGATGCTGCAACCTACGCAAATAAAGTAATTACCGAAGGACCTTACAATTTGGCTAACGATTTTGTAAGTATCTTTTCTGCTGATAACGATTCGTCTACAGAAATTATTTTTCCATTAATTGCCGATGCACAGGTTAGTCAAAGTTTTGGTAACACCACATATATTGTAAATGGCAGCTTAAATGCAGACACAACACCTTTAAGTCAATTTGGCGCAACCGAAGGCTGGGCAGGACACAGATCTAGCAAAGCATGGTATGGTTTATTTGGCGATTTAGAAACATCTACCGATGATAGAGCCAAATTATTCTGGACCGATGGGCATAACTACGAAATGGAAGACTATAAAAAATGGGTAGACGGCTATCCTTCTATAAAGTTTAGAAATACAAACTTTACAGGAAGCTCATTACCTTCAAGCTTTTCGCCAACAGATTTTCCTTTATTCAGGCTTGCCGATGCCTACTTAATGTATGCAGAGTGTGCGGTTAGAGGTGCTGCCGGTGCCGATATGGGAACAGCTGTTCAATATGTAAACAATGTTCGTACAAGATCTAACGCTAGCGCCATAACTCAAACAGACTTAACAGAGCAATTTATAATTGACGAACGCGCAAGAGAGTTAAACCTAGAAGGTCACAGACGTACCGATTTAATTCGATTCGGAATGTTTACCGGAAACTCGTATTTATGGCCTTGGAAAGGCGGTGTAAAAGAAGGAACTTCAATACCCGAAGCTTACAAATTATACCCTATCCCATCGTCAGCTTTACAAGCTAACCCAAATTTAACTCAAAACCCAGGATTTTAAACTAAAACTAAACGATTATGAAAAATATAAAACTTTTATCACTCTTATTATTAGCATTCATAGGCTTTAATGCTTGTGATCAAGATGACGATTTAGTATTCACAGCACAAGAACCTGCTGAGGGTATTAGCTTCTCAAATTCATTTTTAGATGAATATGTGTTAACCGTAGCCGCATCAAACAACCTAGGCGAACGTTTTACTTGGGAAGATGCTAATTTTGGTGTACCAACTAATGTAACTTACGAATTAGAAAACTCTATTTTAGGCGATTTTACCGATGCTACAAATGCAGGAACCACTAGCGGAAACGAACTTGCTATTACTATAGGCAAAATGCTAGAATATGCTGAAGCAGCTGGTTTAGATAACGATCCAAATACAGATTTGCCAAACACAGGAACACTATACTTTAGAGTAAAAGGGGTTGTTGGCACCGAAGGCCTACCAACCTATTCGGCAACACAAGAACTTACTGTTGTACTACCCGAAATAGTAGAAGGTGGCGGCGGTTTCGAAATTGCTAGCTGGGGAGTTGTTGGCTCTGGTTATAACAACTGGGGGGCTTTTGCCGATGGTAAATTTTACACAACTGCAACGCCAGGCGTTATAGTATCTTATGTAAACTTAGTTGATGGCGAAATTAAATTTAGAGAAAACAACACATGGGGTGGCGATTTAGGTGATGCCAATCTTGATGGTGTTTTAGATGCAGACCCAGATAACAATATTGCCGTAACAGCTGGAGACTATAAAATTACAATCGACACAAATGACAACTCTTACACTATCGAACCTTTTGCTTGGGGTGTTGTAGGTTCTGGTTATAATGATTGGGGTAACGCAGGCCCAGATGCCAAGTTTTATTATGATTATACAACCGATACTTTTAAAGTAGGAGTTAAATTATTAGATGGTGAAATTAAATTTAGAATGAATAACAATTGGGATGTAGCCTTAGGAGATGCAACTCTTGATGGCGTTTTAGATACTGATGCCGACAACAACATAGCTTCTACAGCTGGGCATTACTTAATTACCATAAACTTAAACGACAACTCTTATGCTATTGAAGAAGCTACTGTTTGGGGCGCTGTTGGTTCTGGATATAACGATTGGGGAGCAACACCAGATGGAAGCTTAACCGAAATTCAACCAGGTGTATTTTATGCAGAAAACCTAACTATGGTTGATGGTGAAATTAAATTTCGTAAAAATAACGATTGGGGTGGCGATTACGGAGATGCTAATGCCGATAACATTTTAGATCAAGATGCCGATAACAACATAGCAATAACCGCTGGAAATTATGTAGTATCTATTGATTTTAATGATGCATCTGGACCTGTTTACTATTTAGGGTCAAGGTAAACTCTTCAAAAAAAATAATCAATAATTTTAAAAGAGGTTACATATTTATTACTGTAACCTCTTTTTTTATAAAAACCAAATTCCATGAAAAAACTAGTACTTATTTTTTTTCTCTGTGCTAATTGGTGTTTCGCACAACAACAAAATGTAACACACTCAATTTCGCCTTTACCTTTTGAAGAAAACGACAATATTACCATTACAATTCAAGGTAGTAGTATTAACGAAGTTACTTGGGGTATTACTGGTAATGCTCTATACTTGTGGGCATGGTCTTACGACACTAATTTATCAGGACAGCAAGATTGTCCAACCAATGGCTCATGGGATAATTCTAGCGAAACAAACCGTTTCACCTATAATAGTAGCTCAGACACTTATACCATTTCGTTTACACCAACCTCATTTTTTTCAAGAACCGGTATTGGTAGAATAGGATTTTTAATAAAAGCAAAAGATGGAAGCGGCGATAAAAAATCTCAAGACATTTTAGAAAACGTAGGCGCTTTTCAATTATCTCTTACTTCGCCAACCAATACAACAACCATATTATCCTCTGGAAGCAACTTTAATATAGAAGCATCAAACACAGGCGGAAATGCTAATTATGTTTTAAAGGCAAATGGTAATACTATTAATACGCAATCGGGAACTACTTCTTATTCATATACCGACACAAACATTACTTCAAACAAAAACTACACGCTTGAAGCAACTGTTGGAGGCGTTACTAAATCTAAAACCTTTTCTATTATAGTAGACCCAGGAACAGATTTTAGTATCATGCCACAAACCTATTTAGATGGTATTACTTATCACGATAGCGATCCCACCAAAGCAACTTTAGTACTTTATGCAACAGGTAAAGACTTTGTATATGTAGCTGGTAGCTTTAATAACTGGCAACCAGACGCTAGTTACGCCATGAAACGAGATCCTTCTAGAAATAATAAATTCTGGATTACCTTAACTGGTTTAACACCAGGACAAATAGAAACATTTCAATATTGGGTGGTAGACAAAACACCTATTGCAAACTCGCCTGCTTTAGTAAAAACAGCCGACCCATATTCAACACTTGTACTATCGCCTTTTGACGACCCATATATTCCAGCATCAACCTATCCAAGCCTACCAACCTACCCAGCTGGGCAAGAGCGAGAGGTTACTGTTCTACAAACTGGAAAAACACCTTACAATTGGCAAGTAACAAACTTTATCAAACCAGCAAAAGAAGACCTCGTAATTTATGAAGTTTTAATTCGCGATTTTGATGCCGATAGAAACTTTCAAGACATTATAGACAAAATAGACTACTTTAAAAACCTAAATATTAATGCCATTGAATTAATGCCAGTAATGGAATTTGAAGGCAATGAAAGTTGGGGATACAACACCTCTTTCCATATGGCTTTAGATAAGTTTTACGGCACCGAAGCTAAATTTAAAGAACTTGTAGATGTTTGTCACCAAAACGGTATTGCCGTTATTTTAGACCTAGCCTTAAACCATGCCTTTGGTAGAAACCCAATGGTTCGTATGTGGATGAACGACCCCGATAATGATGGCTGGGGCGAACCTAGCTCTGAAAACCCATACTTTAATACTACAGCAAAACACACTTATAGCGTAGGTTCAGATTTCAATCATTCAAACTCGTTTACAAAAGTTTATACAAAACGCGTTGTAAAACATTGGATTGAAGAGTTTAACATTGATGGATTCCGTTGGGATTTAACTAAAGGTTTTACACAATCTTGCTCTTCTGGAGACGAGGGCTGTACAAATAGCTACCAACAAGATCGTGTAGATATTTTAAAAGATTACGCAGATTATTCTTGGAGTTTAGATGAAACACATTATGTAATTTTCGAACATTTAGGCTCTAGTAACGAAGAGCAAGAATGGGCAAATTACAGAATTGGAGATGCTATTCCGAAGGGGGTTATGATGTGGAGCGAAATGTGGACTCCTTATAAAAATTTAGCTCAAGGACATTCAAGCAATATTAATTTTGAAGGCATGGGGCATACGGCTCATGGATTTACAGAAAAAAGAACTTTAGGATATCCAGAAAGCCACGACAAAGACCGAATTATGTATGAAATGACACAGTTTGGTGTTACAACCAATGCTTCACATAATGTTACCAATTTAAATACAGCGCTAACTAGAATGTCTGCTTTAGGTGCCATTTCTCTTACTATTCCCGGCCCAAAAATGATTTGGCATTTTGCCGAACTTGGTATGGAAAATTCTATTTGGACCTGTAATAATGGCGTTGTAAACTCTGATTATGATGGCAATGGAGATGGCGATTGCAAACTAGACACTAAACCGCAACCCCAATGGATTAACAACTGGTTAAGTGATACTAACCGTAGTCTGGTTTATAACAATTGGTCTAGATTAAATGCTTTAAAAATTAATGAACCTGTTTTTAAAGGCGATTACAATATTACATCTGGAACGCAAACCCCAAGAATTAGTATTTATACCGGAAATGAAAATACGCCAGGGTCTGAACTTAAAAATGTTATTGTTATTGCTAATTTTTCAGTTACAAATCAAACTGTAAACCCAAACTTTCCTTACTCTGGAGATTGGTATGATTTAATGGATGAATTAGGAAATACAACTATTAATGGAGCAACAACATCTATTAATCTTCCTCCTGGAGAGTTTAAAGTTTTTGGAAATCAAGCTTCAACATTATCAACCAATAAAGCTAGAACACAATTAAGTTTAAAATTGTTTCCAAACCCTACAAAAAGCACATTTTCGTTAAATAAAAGCGCAACAGATTTAAGTGTTTACTCTATAACAGGAAAGTTAATTAAAACATATAAAGGTAACTTTAAAAAAGGCTATAATTTTGATATATCGGCCTTAAAACAAAGTCTTTATTTAATTAAAATAACCAATAATTTAGGTGAAACAAATACTGTAAAGCTTGTAAAAATTTAGTTTAGTTGTTTTGTTTAATTAAAAAAGCTTCTCAATTCCAAAAATGGAACATGAGAAGCTTTTACTTATATAAGGCAATAGAATTTTAGCTATTTCCTTTTTTATAATCTGCTAAAAACTTAGCTAATCCAATATCTGTTAAAGGGTGTTTTAATAATCCTTTTATTGATGATAAACCACCTGTCATAACATCGCTACCTAATTTTGCGCAATCAATAACATGCATAGTATGACGAACTGATGCTGCTAAAATTTGAGTTTCAAACCCATAGTTATCATAAATTTGTCTAATTTCTGCTATTAGGTTTAAACCATCAGTAGAAATATCATCTAATCTGCCAATAAATGGAGACACATAAGTAGCTCCTGCTTTTGCTGCTAATAAAGCTTGCCCTGCAGAGAACACTAATGTTACATTAGTTTTTATGCCTTTATCAGAAAAGTATTTACAAGCTTTAATTCCAGACTCTATTAATGGTAATTTAACAACAATTTGAGGGTTTAAAGCTGCTAATGCTTCACCTTCTTTTACCATGCCTTCAAAATCGGTTGAAATAACTTCGGCACTTACATCACCATCAACTAAATCGCAAATCTTTTTGTAATGTGCAATAATATTAGCTTCACCTGTAATACCTTCTTTAGCCATTAATGATGGGTTGGTTGTAACGCCATCTAGAACGCCTAATGCTTGAGCTTCTGCAATATCATCAAGGTTTGCTGTGTCAATAAAAAATTTCATATCAATTATTTGTTAAACTGTTTGTAAATATTCTAATACTTGTTTGCTTACTTTTTCTCCAGTAAAACCAAACTTATCGTCTAATACTTTAGCTGGTGCCGAATATCCAAAATGCTCTAACCCGAACACTTTTCCGTTAGCTCCAACTAAACCTTGTAAGTTTACTGGCAACCCTGCTGTTAATCCAAATAATGGTTTATTTGTAGGGATAATACTTTCTTGATAATCTTTAGTTTGGTTTCTAAACACGCCTTCTGAAATTATTGAAGCAATATTAACTTTTAAACCTTCATTATCTTCTAATATTTTAGCCGCATCAATTAAGGTTGATACCTCTGAACCGTTAGCTACTAAAACAACATCTGGGTTTTCTACTTGTTTTACTAAATAACCACCTTTTTCAGCAGCAAGAGCTTCTTTATATCTTGATTCGCCTTGCGCTGGAATATCTTTAATGCCTTGCCTAGATAAAATTAGACCTGAAGGCGTATTGGTATTTTCTAAAGCCATTTTCCATGCTACACTAGTTTCGGCAGAATCTGCTGGGCGCATAGCTAAAAAGCTGTTTTTACCGCTGTGGTTTTTTAGTTTTTCTAATAAACGTATTTGAGCTTCTTGCTCTACGGGTTGGTGTGTTGGTCCATCTTCTCCTACTCTAAATGCATCGTGGGTCCATACATATTTTACACCTAATTCTTGTATACCACTTAAACGAATGGCTGGTTTCATATAATCTGAAAATACAAAGAATGTTGCTACAACTGGAATACAACCTCCGTGTAATGCAATACCATTTGCAATACAAGCCATAGTTAACTCGGCAACTCCGGCTTGTAAAAACGACCCGCTAAAATCTCCTTTCTGTAATGCTGATGATTTTTTTAAGAACCCATCTGTTTTATCACTATTAGACAAATCTGCAGAAGAAACAATCATATTCTCTACATTTTCTGCTAAATAGCCTAATACATTTGATGATGCTGCACGAGTTGCTAACCCTTCTTTATGTGTTATAGACTCGAAATCTAATTCTGGTAATTTCCCTGATAAAAAGAAATCTAACTTCGCTGCCAATGCTTCATTATCTTTTTTCCAAGCATTTATTTGTGCTTTCTTTTCGGTTGCCTTTGCTGTTTTTTCTGCAATTATGTTTTTATAAAACTCGCTTACGTCTTTATAAATATCGAACGGATTTTCTACGCTTGCACCTAAGTTTAGTAGCGTTTTTTCGTAATCTGCACCTGTTGCGCCAATTGGCTGACCATGCAATTCACAGTAACCTTCAAACATGCTTCCATCGGCTGTTACACAACCTTTACCCATTATGGTTTTTCCAATAATAAGCGTTGGTTTTTCAGTTTCGTTGTTCGCATCGGTTAATGCTTTTCTTATTTCGTCATGGTTATGCGCATCAATAGTTACAACTTTCCATCCCCAAGCTTCATATTTTGCAGCGGTATCTTCACTAGTTACCTCGTCTGTAGATGTTGATAGTTGAATATCATTAGAATCGAAAAACATTATAAAATTACTCAACCCTAAATGCCCTGCAATTCTACCTGCACCTTGCGAAATTTCTTCTTGAATACCACCATCTGAAATAAACCCATAAACTTTATGGTTCATCCAATCGCCAAAACGTGCTTGTAAAAACTTAGCTGCAATAGCTGCTCCTACTCCCATAGTGTGGCCTTGACCTAATGGGCCCGAGGTGTTTTCTATACCTCTTGCTACATCAACCTCTGGATGACCTGGTGTTATTGATCCCCATTGTCTAAAATTTGCAACATCATCTTTAGAATAATTTCCTAACAAATAATACTGCGCATACATTAAAGTTGATAAGTGACCAGCATCCATAAAAAAACGATCTCTAAATGGCCATGCCATATCTGATGGATCGTAATTAAAAAATTCAGAATATAGGATGTGCATGAAATCTGCTCCGCCCATTGGCCCGCCTGGGTGTCCTGATTTTGCTTTTTCTACCATAGCAACAGCCAATGCTCTAATATTATCTGCCGATTGCTGATCTACTTTTTTGTTCATTTTTTTAGTATTTAATTATCTTTTAAATGAGTTTTGCAAAACTAAAACATTTTACACTAAAACTCTTAATTAAAGCTTACGATATATACACAATAAAGTTAGAAATGTTAATATCTTTAAAATACAATAAAAAAAGTATACACTTTTCGTTATTTATTTAAAATCAACAAGAATTTTACAAGTAAATACTAAGAAGCACAACCTTTTACACAAAAACATACTAGTAACATAAATGAAATTTAAACTACAGCAAAGCTTTTCTTAAAATACTAACAGGATGCTCGGCTATACGTTTAGTACCATCAAAAACTTGATGGCGGCAACTAGTTCCTGATGCTGCAACAATAACTGATGCTTCCATTTTTCTAATTTTTGGGAATAAGGTATCCTCTCCTACCTGCATGCTTACGTTATAATGTTCTTTTTCGTAACCAAATGAACCTGCCATACCGCAACAACCTGAGTTAATAACGCTTACCGAGTAATTTTCAGGTAAATTTAGCATAGAAAAAGTAGGCTCGGTGCTACTTAATGCTTTTTGGTGACAATGCGCGTGAATTTTAACCACTTGTGGTACTTTAGTAAAATGATTAGCTCGAATATTCCCTTTTAATATTTCATTTTTCACAAATTCTTCAATAGTAAAAGTAAATCGGGCTATTTTTTGAGCGTTATCTTTAGTGTCTGTTAATCTTAAATACTCATCTCTAAATGACAAAATAGCCGATGGCTCTATACCCACAAGCGGTGTGTTTTTGGTAACAATATTATTAAATATAGATACATTTTTATTAGCTACAATTTTAGCTTCATCTAGAAAGCCTTTAGAAATATAACTTCTACCACTTTCTTCATGTTCTACAATATGAACTTTGTATCCTAATTCTGTTAATAATTCGAAAGTATCTATTCCTATTTGCACATCGTAATAATTTGTAAACTCGTCTATAAACAAATAGAGTTCTCCATTATTAAAGGTTTTATTTTTATATGTGTTTTGGTTGTGCTTATACCATTTTCTGAATGTTTTTTGGGCAAGCTTAGGAATACTTCGTTGTTCTGCTACTCCCAAAACATTTTTTACAATTTTAGAATTTAAAAGCGCATTAGTAATATTTGGAAACATACTTCCCATTTTATTATACCTAACATTATTGGCCAACATTTTTGTTCTTAATGATGGTGGATTTTGTTTTTGATACTGATATAAAAACTCTGCCTTAAAGCTTGCCACATCAACATTACTTGGGCATTCGCTAGCACAAGCCTTACAACTTAAACACAGGTCGAAAACGGTTTTTAACGCTTTATTATTAAATTTATTTTCTTGATTAGAGTTCGTTAAAAATTCTCTTAAAGCATTTGCTCTTGCACGTGTAGTATCTTTTTCATTACGTGTGGCACGGTAACTGGGGCACATTGCACCTCCCGCATTGGGTAATTTTCGGCAGTCGCCTGAGCCGTTACATTTTTCTGTTGCACGTAGCAAACCTTCAGAATCTGAAAAATCCATTAGTGTTTTTATTTCTGGCTCTTTTCTATCTGTCTTATAACGTAAGGATTTATCCATCGGGTAAGCATCAACAATTTTACCTTTATTAAATACATTATTGGGATCGAAAGCTTGTTTTATACGTTTTAACAACTCATAATTTTTATTGCCAATCATGAGTGGTAAAAATTCTCCCCGAACTATACCGTCGCCATGCTCACCACTAAACGAACCTTTATATTTTTTTACAAGTTTTGCCGTTTCGGTTGTAATTGCTCTAAACAAACCAACATCGTCCTGTTTTTTTAGGTTTAGAATGGGGCGCAAATGTATTTCTCCTGCTCCAGCATGTGCGTAATAAACAGCCTTTTGTTGGTAATTATCCATAATTGTTGTGAATTCGGATATGTAATTTGGCAAATCCACCAAATCTACTGCCGTATCTTCAATACAGGCTACGGCTTTTGCATCGCCAACCATATTTCCTAATAGCCCCAAGCCTGCTTTACGTAATTCCATTGCCTTTTTTATATCGCTGCCATATAGTTTTGGAAATGCGTAACCTAAATTACAATGCTCTAAGTCTTTAATTAATGCATTAGCAAGTTGCTCTGTTTCAACTTTAGTTTCAGCCCTAACTTCCAACATTAAAACCGCTTCTGGGTCGCCTTCAATAAAAAACCTATTTTTTAATTGTTCTCTATTATTTTTTGTGCAATCTAAAATGGTTTTATCCAACAGTTCGCACGAATAGAGGTTGTGTTTCATTGCTATTACTGTGGCCTCTAAACTTTTTTGCACACTTGTAAAATGCGCAACCACCATAACTTCTTTTTTGGGCGGTAATACATCTAGCTGTAATTTAATTGCAGTAGTAAAGGCTAATGTACCTTCGCTACCACAAAGTAGTTTAGCCACATTTAATTCATCGTGCAATCCATCTGGCGAGCTTTTATCTAAAAAAGCATCAATAGCATAACCTGTATTTCTTCTATGAATTGATTCCTTTGGAAATTGATTATATATTTCATTTTGATTTTCTGGGTTTGACAATTCATTAAAAAGCGATTTATAAATAACACCCTCTACCCCAACGCTTAATTGTTTTTTCTTGAAATTTTCTAGAGATAGGGTGTTAAATACAACCTCTGAACCATCTGATAAAATGGTTTGAAGCTCTAAAACTTTATCGCGTGTAACACCATATTTAATAGATGTTGAACCAGAAGAATTATTTCCTACCATACCACCAATCATACAGCGATTACTGGTTGAAGTATTTGGCGAGAAGAACAAACCGTGTGGCTCTAAAAACCGATTTAATTCGTCTCGAATAATACCAGGTTGAACCTCAATTGTTTTTTCTTCTTTATTAAACTCTATAATTTTTGTAAAATATTTAGATACATCTACAACTATGCCTTCTCCAACACATTGCCCTGCTAAAGATGTTCCTGCTGCTCTAGGAATAAGCGTTACATTTTCTTTATTTGCAAAATGGATTAGTGTTTTTATATCATCCTTATTTTTTGGAAATGAAACCGCCAACGGCATCATACGATATACGGATGCATCAGTAGCATAAATGCTTTTGTATAACTTATCAAAAAAGAGTTCGCCATTTAACTTTCTGGCTAGTTCTTGAAGCACTTTATTAGTTATAAGTTTCGACATAAGTTTAATTAAATAAGGTTTAAAAATACTTGTATTATATGCGTTCTAAATATTCTGTTAAACTATCTTTATGTTCTAAATTCAATTTCTTTCTAAGGCGGTGTCTGCCTATTTCTACAGAGTTAACAGAAATGTTATTAATATTTGCAATTTCTTTAGAGCTTAATTTTAGTTTTACCTGTACAGCCAATTTCACTTCTTTTTCTGTTAAATTTGGGTGTTTTTCTTTTATTCTGAATAAAAAATCGTTTTGAAACAGCTCTATATTAGCATGAAATTTTTGAATATCTTCATTTATATCTAGCTTAAAACTATATTCTTTTATTAGTGATGCAATACGTTTTTTTATATCGTTAACATCTTTAAACTCTATACTTTTAAAAGACTTTGTAAGCTCTTTGTATAATGTAGACCTTTGAGATATAAACAACGCTAAATTGGTTAATTCTTTCATTCTAAAGTCTAGTTTATGCTCTAGGTTTTCTTTAGCTAATGCTTGGGTTTTAAGTTTCTCTTCAGAGAGCTTTTGGTTTTGCTTAAAAATAGCTTTCTTCTTTTTTATATTATTTCTTAACGATACTATAATTAAAATTGCTATTAACACCAATAGTACAGAAACCAACATAACGCCGCGCTTTTTTTGGGTTTCTAAATTGCGTTGCTGTTCTAATAATTTAATTTCGGATTCTCGACGTTCTGCCTCAAAAAGCACACGCATTTCGGCTAGTTTTTGGCTTTTATCATTCGAAAAAATATCACTTTTAAGCTCGTCGTATTTTTTATAATTATTATAAGCTTCTTTAAAATTACCCAAGGCTAAAAAATAATCGGATCTTATTTTATAGTTAGCAACAATCCATTCTTTATTATCCTTTAACCCCTCTAAAACCAATCTAGATTCGTTTAAAAGTTTGTAACAAGTATCGAATTTTTTTAATTTCAAATAAACAATAGCTAATTCGTTTAATGCTTCAACCTTACTATGGTCGTCGTTTATTTCGTTTGAAATTTTTAACGAAGCTTCCAAAAGCTCCTTAGCTGGTTCTAACTCATTAATTTTCCTATGGCAAATGGCCATGTTTTTCATGGTTTCAGAAATTCTATCCTTATTTTTAAAAGGTCGTTTTAACTCTAACGACTTCCTAAAAAAGGTTAGTGCTAAGTTACAATCTCCGTTGTGCGCATGAATTAGCCCAATACTATTATAACTATAAGCAATACGTTGTTTATCGCCCATTTCTTCATGTATACGCAACACTTCTTTATGGTATTCTAAGGCTTTTTCGTTATAACCAATATCGTAATACAACCAACCTAATGTGCGTAAGGTAAATGCCAAGTCGTAGGGATTCCCTATATTTTTTCTAATTTCTAAAGACTGTAAGCCGTAGCGTAAAGCTTTATCGTAAAAATCGTTTATTAAGTATCCTTGACTTAAATTAATTAAAGCTAAACCCTCTTGCGCTTTATTTTTAAATTTTTGAGACAACAGTAAAGCTTCTGCTCCATACTCAATAGTTTTATCTGGGTTTATAAACCAATAATACTCGGCAATTTTATTTAATATTAATAGTCGTTTTTCTCCTATATGGTTTGGCAATAGAGTATGTAAACTATCTAATTTGTTTTGGGCATCTGTTAGGTTTTCATCCCAAATATTTGTTTGAGAATAAGAAGTAAACCAAACAAAAAACAAACTAAAAACCAATGCAATTTTTATGTTATTTCTTTCCATATTAAATATGTTTTAAAAAAGTATTTAAAACAGGATTTCTATATTGTTTATTCCAAACTACAAACAATTCTGTTTTTGCAATTGTATTTTTAAGTTCTATAAATTTTATCTTATAATTTTGCTCATCACGTAATGAATTAGGAATAATAGAAAGCCCCATGCCGTTTTCTACTAACTTAAATATAGTTGCTCCGTGTATAGCTCTGTGCGAAATAATTGGGCTAAAGTTATGCTCTGAACATAAGTTTAAAATTTGCTGAAAATACATTGGACTACTCTCGTTAGGATACAATACAAAAGGCTCGTTTGCACATTGTCCTATATTAGTAAAATTCTTTTCGTTTAAAAAGTGATTTTCGGGCAATACCAATGAAAAATTCTCTGAGTATACAGATTTTATATTCATATCTGGTGTAACTTGGTTAGAACGTATAAACGCAATATCTATTTGGTTTTGCTCTAGGGCTTTTAGCTGTTCAGAATTAGTAAGTTCTTCTAAAGCCAAAACTACTTTAGGAAAACTATTAGTAAATTGCTTAATAATAGGTGGCAAATAATGCTTCATTGCAGAGCCAACAAATCCTATTTTAAGCTGCCCATCGGTTCCATCTAAAGCTTGTTGCCAACGCTCCATAGACCTATCTAATTGATTTAAAATATATTTTGCCTCTTCTAAAAATAAAATACCAGCTGTATTTAAAGACACCTTTCTATTTGTTCTATCAAACAATTTAACACCCAATATCTTTTCTAACAAATTAATTTGTTGGCTAAGTGCAGATTGAGAAATAAATAGCTTTGTTGCCGCTTTTCTAAAATGTAAAGTTTCTGCTAAAACCAAGAAATAACGAATATGTCGAATTTCTAATTGATTAATTTTACTTATCATTTGATAATTAATAAAAATTATTACTACTCAAATTTACTTTTATATTTGCATTATCAAAACAAAAAAGTAAAATTATTTAGCTTAAACACTATCAAGCAATGAAGCATTCAAAAGAAAATTCTTTAGAAAAGGTATTGAATTATTTACTAGTTCCTTACAAAGAAAGCGTAACCGATGTTGCAAAAATTACCAATGCGATGATTGATGCCGGTATTATTAAAAATGAAAAAGACATATCAAACGATCATATTGCTTTTAGAACTCTAGGTGTTAAAAATTTAGGTATAGCTTCTTTTGAAAAAATATTTTTACACTTTGGCTATGAAAAAAAAGGGTTTTACAATTTTGAAGAAAAAAAACTAAATGCTTACTGGTACGCACCACCAGCAGAACATTTTCCTAGAATTTTTATTAGCGAATTAAGGGTTAACGATTTATCAAAAAAATCTCAAGACATAATACACAAATACACAAACCCTATTAAACAAGACCCCATTGAAAGTATAGATTTAAACAACATTACAGAGGTTTCAAACTTTTTTTACAAACCTTTATGGGGCTTACCATCGTCTAAAGAATACAACGAGCTTTTAAACGAAACCGAATATGCCGCATGGGTAATTTATAACCGCTACTACTTAAACCATTACACCATTAGTGTTCATGATCTCCCTAATGGTTACAACACCATTGAAGACTTTAATAATTTCTTAGAAAGTATTAAAATAAAACTAAATACAGCTGGCGGAAAAATCAAAATAAGCTCAGATGGCTTATTAAAACAAAGTAGTACGGTAGCAAAAATGATTAACGCTACATTTTCTGATGGCAAAAATTTAAAAATTGCAGGAAGCTATGTTGAATTTGCAGAACGCAAACTACTTCCTGAATATAGCAACACCAAAAAAGAAGATGTAAAAAGAAATTTTAGACGCGATGGTTTTGAAACGGCTAATGCCGATAAAATATTTGAAAGTACCTATACCGAACAAACTAAAAATTAATAGTATTAAAAAATGAACGATATTTTACAAGCGTTTAACCTTAAAACGCCATATAACAATACAAGCACAGGACAAAACGAATGGATTGGTAATAGCGGAATAAATGCCACTATTAAATCGCCTGTAGATAACAACATTATTGGCACTATAGAACTAGCCGACACTAAAAGTTATGATACAGTTGTTACTAAAGCTAATGAAGCTTTTCCTATTTGGAAAGCACTTCCAGCTCCTCAGCGTGGTGAAATAGTACGCCAATTTGGTGATGCGCTAAGAAACGAAAAAGAAAACCTAGGAAAGTTAGTAAGCTACGAAATGGGCAAAAGCCTTCAAGAAGGCTATGGCGAGGTTCAAGAAATGATAGACATTTGCGATTTTGCTGTGGGTTTATCGCGCCAACTTTACGGGCTTCAAATGCATTCTGAAAGACCTAACCATCGCATGTTCGAACAATGGCACCCTTTAGGTATTGTAGGCATCATTTCTGCCTTTAATTTCCCAGTAGCTGTTTGGGCATGGAATGCTGCATTATCGTGGGTTTGTGGTAATATTTGTATATGGAAACCTTCTGAAAAAACACCATTTTCTGCTCTGGCCTGTCAAGAAATTTTTAAAACAATACTCAAGAAAAACAACTTGCCCGAAGGAATATCCAATGTTATTATTGGCGATAGCGAAATAGGAAAACAACTAACAGCAGACCCCAATATTGCATTAGTTTCTGCAACGGGATCGACCAAAATGGGAAAAAGTGTAGCCGAAACCGTTGGTAAACGACTAGGTAAGTCTATACTAGAATTAGGCGGCAATAACGCTATAATTGTAACCGAAGAAGCCGATTTAAGCGTTGCCATACCCGCCATAGTTTTTGGAGCTGTAGGAACTGCTGGCCAACGTTGCACAACAACACGCCGATTAATAGTACACAAAAGCCAATACCCAGATTTATTAAATAAATTAACACACGCGTACAAACAATTACAAATTGGAAATCCGCTAGACGAAAAAAACCATGTTGGTCCATTAATAGATACCGATGCTGTAAACGCCTATCTTAAAACCATAAACGAAGCCCAAAAGCAAGGCGGAAAATTAGTTTACGGAAATGAAGTTTTAACGGGCGAAACTTACAAATCTAAATGTTACGTAGTTCCTACTATTATTGAAGCTACACCAAACATGTCTATTGTTAAACACGAAACGTTTGCACCAATTCTATATATTTTTGCTTACGAAACTTTTGAAGAAGCCATTGCAATTCAAAACAACGTACCACAAGGACTATCCTCTGCAATATTTTCTTTAAACATGCAACAGGTAGAAACTTTTTTATCTAATGCTGGCTCAGATTGTGGCATTGCTAACGTTAACATAGGTACTTCAGGAGCCGAAATTGGCGGTGCATTTGGCGGCGAAAAAGAAACCGGCGGTGGTCGAGAAAGTGGATCTGATGCTTGGAAAGCCTATATGAGACGACAAACCTGCACCGTAAATTATGGCAAAAATGCACCTTTAGCTCAAGGTATTGTATTTAACATCTAACTCAAATTAAAACAACTTAATTATTAAAAAAGATAAATTTTAGTAATGAATTCTATACATTTAGTATTTCAATAATAAAGTTAAATCAACTGCTTTTTATTAACACCTGATTTATTAATAAATTATGAATTACACTAATTTAAAAATAACCACTCAACAGGCTGAAAATATACTCTTCAACTGGTTCAATTTAAAAGGAAAAGCATCCGAACTCCCAGGAGAAGTTGATTTTAATTTTAGAATTAAAGTTGAAAATGAAGAAGGCTATATCCTAAAAATATCTCGCCCTAATGAAAATGAAAACTATCTAGATTTTCAGCAAAAATTATTACAACATGTAGAAAACCATGGCAACAACCTTTTAGCTCCAAAAGTTGTAAAAGATAAAAACGGACAAGCCATTACATCTATTACTGATGCTTTTGGAAACACAAGAAATGTACGACTATTAACATGGGTTTCTGGTAGAGTATGGAGCAACGTAAACCCACAACTTGATAATTTACGCTACAGTTTAGGTAAACAATGTGGTTTATTAACCAAAGCTTTACAAGGCTTTAAGCATGCTGAAGCCAACCGTGAATTTGCTTGGGATGTTGCCCAATCTTTATGGACAGAAGCACATATAGATTTATTTAAAGCTGATGAGAAAGAAATAATTTTATATTTTCAAAAGGCATTTAAAACCGTAAAACCAAGTTATGATGTTTTAAGAAAAGCCGTTGTACATAATGATGCCAACGATAATAATGTTATTGTTTCTAAAGATTTACTTAATCCAACAGTAAAAGCAGCTATTGATTACGGCGACTCTGTACACACCCAAATTATAAACGATTTAGCTATAAGTTGTGCCTATTGCGTTATGCATCATAACGACCCTCTAGAAGCTGCTTTACCAATAATTAAAGGATATCATCACTCTTTTCCTTTACAAGAAAACGAGTTAGAACACTTATATAATGTCATAGCCATGCGCTTGGTAATATCGGTAACCAAATCGGCTATTAACAAAATTAAAGAACCAGATAATACCTATTTGCTTATTAGCGAAAAACCAGCCTGGGAAGTTTTAAAAAAATGGTATAAAATAAGCCCAGAATTTGCATTATTAAATTTTCGTGAAGCTTGCGGTTTTACACCTCATACTAACGAAACCAAATTTAAAAACTGGGCCTTAAAACAACATTTTAAGCTTTCAGATTTATTCCCTACAATTCATAATTTAGAAGCACTTCATTTAGACTTAAGCGCATCTAGTTCTTGGATTGGACATGAAAATGATTTTAACGATTTAGATTTATTTCAATTTAAAATTGAAAAACTTCAAAAAGAAAACCCAAATAAAATTATTGCTGGAGGTTATTTAGAGCCCCGTGCTTTATATACATCTACAGCTTATGATAAAATTGGAAATTCAGGTCGAGAAAGCAGAACCATTCACTTAGGCACCGATTTTTGGCTACCTAAAAACACTCCCATTCATGCGTTATTTGACGGCGAAGTTGTTATATCTACCAATAATACTGGCAATAAAGAGTACGGCGGGTTAATAGTATTAAAACACCAAACAAATCATTTTAATTTCTATACGCTATACGGCCATTTAAGTATTAAAAGTGCTACAGCTTATAGTGTTGGACATATCATAAAAAAAGGAGATTGCATTGGAGAATTGGGAGCAGCTTCCGAAAATGGAAATTGGGTACCACACCTTCATTTTCAAATTATGCTTTCGCTATTAGATTACAAAAATGATTTTCCTGGAGTAACCTATTTTAATCAAATAAACATTTGGAAAAGCTTATGTCCAAACCCAAATGCGTTGTTTAAATTAGAAACTCTTGAAAAAAAAGATACTGTTACCAACAACGATTTAATAAACTACCGCAAACAACATTTAGGAAAAAGCCTAAGTTTACAATACAAAACACCTATAAAAATGGTACGCGGTGCTGGCCAGTACTTAATAGACCAATACGGCAAAAAATATTTAGATACGGTTAACAATGTAGCACATGTTGGCCATGAAAACTACAATGTAGTAAAGGCAGGACAAGACCAAATGGCCCTTATTAATACCAACTCGCGTTATTTACACGACAACATTAACGCTTTAGCAAAAGAATTAATTGAAACCCTACCGCCAGAATTAAACGTTTTACATTTTGTAAATTCTGGTAGCGAAGCCAACGAGTTAGCTATAAGAATGGTAAAAGCAACAACTGGCGAGCGTGATATTATTGCCAGCGAAATTGGTTACCATGGCAATGCCAACATGTGCATTGATATTTCGTCGTATAAATTTGATGGAAAAGGTGGCCAAGGTGCACCAGAACACACACATATTTTTCCGCTTCCTGATGCTTTTCGCGGTAAATACAGAGGCGAAAATACGGCCAAAAAATACGCTCAAGAAGTACAAAAGCAAATAGACACAATACACGCAAAAGGTAGAGGCGTTGGTGCTTTTATAATTGAACCTATTATTAGTTGCGGCGGACAAATAGAGCTTCCTGATGGTTTTTTAGCTAAAGCTTACAAAATGGTTCGAGATGCTGGCGGCTTATGTATTTCTGACGAAGTACAGGTTGGTTGTGGTAGAATGGGCAAAACATTTTGGGGCTTTCAATTACATAATGTTGTTCCCGACATTGTAACCATTGGTAAACCTTTAGGTAACGGGCACCCGTTGGCTGCCGTAGCGTGCACACAAGCCGTAGCTAATGCATTTGCAAACGGCATGGAGTATTTTAACACCTTTGGCGGAAACCCAGTTTCTTGCGCTATTGGAACCGCTGTTTTAAAAACAGTAAAACAAGAAAAACTACAAGCCAACGCTTTAAAAATAGGAGAGTTTTTAAAAGCCGAATTAAACAAATTATCAAACCAATCCCCTATAATTGGTGATGTACGAGGGCAAGGCTTATTTTTAGGCATAGAATTAGTTGATGCTAATATAAACCCGTTAGCTACACAAACAGAATATCTTGCAAACCGAATGAAAGACCACGGTATTTTAATGAGTACAGATGGCCCAGACCATAATGTTTTAAAAATAAAACCCCCTATAATTTTTACACAAGAAAATGCTGAAGAATTAATTTTCTATTTGAAGAAAATTTTATGTGAAGATTTTATGCAATTAGAAGAATAAGATTAATTTGTAATTAACATTTTTGGCTTTATTGAAAAAGCGATATTATAATAATTTTAAACAAAATCGTGTTTTTAATTATTCTAATATCGTTTTTTTTATCCTCATTTTATTAAACCTTCTTATAAAGCAATGCTTTTACAAGCTTACGTTAACTTAAAGAGCCTTAAATGGTAATTACAAAAACTTCGCTTATTTAACAGGTAATATTTTAAATGCATAATTAAATTCTCCAGGGCGAATGGTATACTTTTCATGAGTTTTAGCACCCCAAGTATTATCGCCACCAACACCCATTTGTAAATAATCTAAATTTAAGGTTGTAATACCAGTCGATAAAATCTCTGAACCATGTTTATTTGTGTCTTGAGAATAATGCGATAATTCTTCATAAGAAAATGGAAAAACACTAAAATTAAAAACAGAATTGCTTTCAAATTTTAATTTATTCTCTTCAGAACTTTTTAAAACAAACCAACTCACATCGGATCGGTTTCCATTTTCTTGTGGTCTAATATATTTGGTATTCATGTTTTCAACCAAATTTTCATAAACTCCAATAAATGCTGCCGTTTTTCTATCCCAATAGTTTTCTTCAGGACCACGACCATACCACTCTACTTTATCAAACTGCCCATTAAACGTACTTGTCATTCCTATTCGAGGTATTTCGGGCAACATTTTATCACTTTTTATTGCCACCGCTATACTAATGGCACCTTTAGCATTTATTGTATAAGTTGTTATTTGATTAAATACGTTTTTATAAAAATGCTGAGTTTTAACCACTAACTTATTATTGTTTAAACTATGGCTTATACTTTTTAATTTTAAATTGGCAGTTATGGTTTTCCATATTTCTGCACGTTTTTGCAAACCATTACCCAAATCGTTATCTGTAGGTGCTCTCCAAAAATTAGGTTTTAATGGAGATTCTAAATAGTTATTAGTTTCTTTTAAAATACCTGATAAATACCCTGTTCCCTTATTAAATACTATTTGCCATGCATTGGTTTTAACAACCAACTTATCTTCGCTATTTGTAATATTTTTTTTATTTAGAGTACCTAATAATTTTTCATTAGTTTTCTTATTGCCTTTTTGCAATAAAATTTGATCTCTAGAAATTATATGATTAGCTGGCATTAAGTTATATGCTTCCTTCTGGCTAACGGTGAAGTTTATATAATAACTGGAGTTTTTATCAAAATTTAACTTAGAAATTGGCACAGTAAAACGTGTAGAATCTTGCGGAGCAACTACTACATTACCAAGCGCACCTTTATTAACCACAACACCTTCTTTTAGCACCTTATAGTCTATATTAAAGCCTTTGGTTGTTGTAAAAAAGAAGTTGTTATGCATTACAAAGGTGTTTCTATACAAACTATCTTTTTTAATTTTTATGTTTCTGTACACGTGTTTTACCTCTTTTAAATACGGATAAGGTTTTCTGTTGGCATAAACTAAACCGTTAGCACAAAAGGTAGAATCGTTCATTGCCATAGGGTCGCCCATATCGCCTCCGGCTGCCCAAATAGCAATACCGTCTTTATTTTTTTTAGCGAAAGTTTGGTCTACCCAATCCCAAATAAATCCACCTTGTAGGTTTTTATAACTTTCCATAGTGTCCCAATAATCTTGAAGGTTACCAACACTATTTCCCATAGCATGGGCATATTCGCATAAAATAAGTGGTCTGTCATCATTTTTTTTAGCAAACTCGGTAATAAAATCGATAGTTTTGTACATAGGCACAACCATATCTGTATGCTTATTTAATCCGGCTTCGTCGTATTGTACAGGTCTAGTGTTATCTTTCTTTTTAATCCAATTATAAACAGAAACAAAATTTTTACCATCGCCAGATTCGTTACCCATAGACCATGCAATAATGCTAGGATGGTTTTTATCGCGTTCAACCATTCGCTTTGCTCTATCTAAAAAAGCTTCTGTCCAGGCATTATTATTAGTAAGTTTTTCAAAACCTTCCTCATGGTGTTGCATTCCATGCGATTCTATATTAGCTTCATCAACTACATACAAACCATATTTATCGCATAATTTATACCAATATTCATCGTTTGGATAATGGCTTGTACGCACGGCATTAATATTGTTTTGTTTCATTAATGTAATATCCTCTAACATGGATGCCTCGGAAACGTATCGCCCTAAATTTGGATCCCATTCGCATCTATTAACACCTTTTATGTATATAGGTTGCCCATTTATCAATAGTTGTTGGCCTTTAATTTCTATAGTTCTAAAACCTACGTCTATTTTTACAGCTTCATTTATTTTTTCTTCTGAAATACTTTTAATGAGCAACTTATAAAGGTTAGGGTTTTCGGCAGACCATTGTAGCGGTGTTTCAATATTTTCTTTAAATGAAATAATTTCGTTTTTTGTAATACCTTGTTTGTTTATAATTTTACTCCAAACAGAAACCTCGTTAGCGTTTAAAAGGCTTACCTCTAATTTTAAATCGGTATTTTTAATCTGATTATTTTTTATATTAATTGCAACATCTAGAATGCCATTTTTAAAATTATTATCTAGAGAGGCTTTTGCAAAAACATCGGAAATATAAACATCTGGCACTTGATATAGATATACATTACGCTCAATACCACTAACACGCCATGAATCTTGACCTTCTAGATACGAACCATCGCTCCATCTGTACACCATAACCGTAATGTCGTTTTCTCCATCATTTAAATAGTTTGTAATATTAAATTCTACAGGTACTTTACTGCCTTTTGCAAAACCTACTTCTTTACCATTAACCCATAAATACATGGCAGAACGTACAGACCCAAAATACAAAATGGTTTTTCTGTTGGGCTTGAAATTATCTTTTAAAGTGAATTTGCGTTTGTATACTCCCACCGGATTATTTGTTGGTGTATATGGCGGGTTGGCTTCAAAAGGATATTCTACATCTAAATAATAAGGCGTACCAAAACCTTGAGCTTCCCAGTTACCTGGCACTAAAATATTTTCAAGCTTATCTGTCGGGTAATTTGGTTTCGTTATACCTTTAACAATAGCTTTTGGTGTTTTGGCGTAAAGAAACTTCCATGTTCCGTTTAAAGACATGAATCTTTCAGATTTTTCTTTATTGTCTAAAAGTGCTAAAGCTTCATTTTCAAAAGAAAACAAAGTTGCTCTAGGCTCTAAGGTATTTTTTGATAAGATGTTTGGATTGCTAATAGCTTCTGGAATAGCATTTTCACCCTCATTGCATGAAAAAATCGTGACTATAAATAAGATATATAATAAGGTAACTTTATAATTCATATCATTGCTAAATTTACTCGATTAATAATAATAAATGTGCCGCAGACCAACTAAAATGATTAGCATTAAGCCCTTTACCTGAAATGGGATGATAATTTTCTCTGATAGGAAATCCTTTTTCCAACAAACCTTCGGCATTTTTTACCAGTTTTAATTTTAAGATTTCTGCCTCTTTGGTGTAGCCATAATTTTCTAAACCAACTATTGCAAAATATGCTTGATCTAACCAAACGGGACCACGCCAATACCCATCTTCTGGATCAAAATCGTTATGCGATACATTTAAAGTTGGAAACGGCACCTTGCTATTAAAAAGGGATTTATTTAAAATTTTATTTTTTACAGACTTTGCCATGTCTGGCTGTGCAATATTTGCCCAAAGTGGCAACCAACCTTCCGGGCCAAATACTTTAATTTTATTACGATTTTCTATGTTACTATCAAAATAATACCCCTCGTTAACATCATAAAAATTGGTGTTTATTAATGCTGAAATATCGTTAGCTTCATGTTCTAGCTTGTCTATTTCGGAAGTATTATTAATAATTTTCCCTAAAACCGATAACTGTCTTTTTTCTGCTACTAGATAGGCATTTAAATCGACCGATTCTTGATTTAAAGAATACGCCTTAGGGTTATTCTCTAACAATGTGGCAGCATCAAATCGTACGGCATTATCCATACCACTTTCCCAAGCAGCAGCAATTCGGGTGCCATCGGTAGAGCCATATTCGCATAGTTTATCGCCATCGTGATCTCGATTTTTATACCACCACTTATGGTATTTAAGTAATTTAGGATACATGAGCGACACAAAAGCGGTGTCGTTAGTTTTTTTAAAAATCTCGTTTACTGCCCAAGTAGCCAAAGGTGGTTTAGTATCTCGCCAATTATGTTTTTCTATAAGAGTATCGCGAAAAATGCAATCTGGCACCATACCCGCGTTGTTTTGATAAGCAAACATGGTTAACATTTGATTTTTTGCCAACTCTGGCTCAAACCTTGCCAAGGCTACAGCATGTTTCCATGAGTCCCAAGCCCAAAAACCATGAAATCCCTTGTATAAATATGAAGGAAATAAACCATCATGTTTTAACTCGCCAGAAGCACTTTTCCAGTTAGTTATTAAGGTTTGAATGGATTTAGTTTTTAGTATTTCGAAACTTAAAGAATCTAACCAATGATTTTGTTTATAAGGAAATGCTTCATGATAGGACGCCCACCTTTTTATGGTTTCGTTATAAGAATTTTCAATCTCAGTAACATTAATAGTTTTTACATCATCACTTTTTGATTGTATGGCATAACTTAAATTAACTTGTACTGAAGATTTTGATGCTATTTGTATGATATCATTACTTAAAGCTTTGTAAGACTTAGCTGAAGCATCAATTACTGTTTTAAACCCTCTATCGAACACATAGTTATGTCTTGATTCCGAATCGGAAAAAATTAATTTTAAATTTTTACCCTGTTTAAACTGGGCACTTTCAAGCCAAGTTTCTCCAGTCCACTCTACAAAAATTGGTATTTTTTTTCTAGATTTATTTATAATATTAGCCGATATAATAATGGCATTATTATCTTGAAACCATAATTTTAATTGCACCTGTAAACCTTCAATGCTAGTGGTTAGGTTTTGTTGCAAATACCCAGGATACTGTTTTAATTCGGCATTTGTAAATTTTATTATGTCCTTGTTTTTATTATAAATTGATAAGTGAGCAAACTTTTTACCGAGCCAAATTCCATTTTCTCTATCCATAGAAAAAGGGCCAATAAAGCCGCCTAAATACTCACTATTGTTTTTGGGCAATGTAAACGCATGCCAAGAACCTAAATCGCAAAAACTTGAAACAGTTCTATCAATAGGTGTGTTAGGCACTCCACTAAGATGTAAAACATTAGCAATAAATTTTTTGTGAGGTGTTTTTACAGATTTCTTTTTGTTGCTACAAGAGGTAACAACCATAAAAAAAAACAGCATAAATAAAGATAAGCTTATATTAAAAACACCAGCTAAATATAAGTGGTTATTTGCTTTTTTACGTTTTAAAAAAAATAATTTATTAAGCATAATTACAAGGTTTTACTCGAGCAAAAAAAGAGCAATAGCATAAATAAATTGCTTATGCTAAAGCTCTTTATCAAACAACTCAAAACTAACTCAATTTATTAAATATTATACTTTTTAATCTTTAACATGGTATTTATTAAAAATGGAATTTTACATAAAAACATATTACTTAAAGCTAAAAGTATTTATATAAGGGGTTACACCCCATAAAGCGTGTTATTTACCAAAAAGAACGTTGCCTTTTGTTAAACACTATAAAACGGATAAGTATATTTTAAAGAGTTGCCTTTTAATTAAAAAAGACAACTCTTCGAGCTTAAACTAAACAAACTCTATTCTATACTAATTGATTTCTGAATTTGATTGAATTTCAGACAATGGTATTGGTAAATAAGCATGTGTTGTAGCATCAAAATTACTTCTTCCTGCTGCCTGCATAGCTGAATCTAACATACCCCATCTTCTTAAATCAAAAAATCTAACCGATTCTAATGTTAACTCCATAGTTCTTTCATGAATAATTTGAGTTTTAACATCGGCTTGAGCAGTTACTGTTATTGGAGGCATATCTCCATGTACATCTCTAACTTCGTTTATTATATCTATAGCTTGCGGTGTTCCGCCAGTTTCGTTTAAAGCTTCGGCATACATTAATAGAACATCGGCATAACGCATTAATACAACATTAACACCAACATAACCATTATTCCAAACATAATTAGGTAGCCATTTTCTAAAATAAGCTGCATTATCGTTTGTATTACCGTAAGTATCGGTCATTAAAATATCCCATGTACCCCCTTGCATTTCGTTAGTATTAGTATCGTTATAAAATGGGTCTTTAAAATAAAGCGACCCATACAATCTATTATCATACAAACCACTTCCTGCCACCATACCTTCGCTTTTCATTGTGTTTACAAGGTTCATGCTAGCTGCTATACCACCCCAGCCACCAATAGACCAATCTCCTACAAAGGCATGTAATCGTGTTGCGTTCCAGGAAGTAGCATCGCCACTTTTAAACTGCAATTCGAAAACAGACTCTGAGTTATTTTCATTTTCACCATTAAACAGGCTTAAAAAATCGGGTTCTAAGGCATAAGTACCTACAGTTCCGTCTACAATTTGTTTAAAAGCTGCTACTGCGTTTTCAAAATCTGTAGTTTCGGCAGAAGTATCGTCTCCTGCTTTATACATATAAGCTTTTCCTAAATATGCTAGAGCAGCACCTTTTGTTGCTCTTCCTGGCTCTGTATTATCAACCGTTTGTAACATATTTGCAGCTTGTTTAAAATCGTTAATAACAGTTTCCCATGCTTCTGGTCTAGTTGATAATGGTTTATCTAAAGTTTCATTAGAAATTAGCTCTGTTCTAACAATAATTTGTTCGTAAAACGTTAACAATTTAAAATGATAATAGGCTCTTAAAAAGGTAGCTTCTCCTAATATTTGTTGTTTTTCTGCATCGGATATTTGTTCCGATGTCATTTCACCAACTTTTGTAAGTACTTGGTTAGAAAAGTTTAATCCTTTATAATTGGTGGTCCATATTACATCTAAAAATGTATGTCCGTTAGTATAGTTAAAATTAAAGATAGACATCCAATGCGCGTAATTAGATGCATCGGGACCTGGCAAAGCATAATCAGATCTAAAATACTCAACAACAGATCTTCCTTCTTGCCACCCGTCCCAAAAATTACTTCTTGACTCTAACTCTGAATAAGCTGCCACTAAACCAGATTGTGCATCTTCTGCATTTCTCCAAAAACTTTCGGAGGTTAATTGGTCTGGAGATGTTTGCTCTAAAAACTCGTCATCACTACACGAGGTTATAGCTGGTAATAAAAAAGAAACTACCGCTACTATCTTATATATATTTTTCATTTTCTTTTATTTAGTTATGTTAAAATTGAAGTTGTACACCAAAAATTACAGATTTATATTTTGGATACAAGTTTCTATCAATACCTCTAGACAATACGCTACCACCTACTTCTGGATCTAATCCGCTATAGTTTGTAAAGGTAAATAGGTTTTGCCCTGTCATGTAAATTCTTAGTTTATCTACGGCTAAAGTTTCTAAAACATTAGCAGGTAGAGAATACCCTAACTGTATTGTTTTAATTCTTAAATAGTCTCCATCTTCTAAAAATCTAGTAGATGCTCTGTTATTTCTATTTGGGTCTCCTAAAACGGCTCTTGGGACACTTGTATTGGTGTTTGAAGGTGTCCAAGCGTTTAAAGCTTCTTTTCTAAAATTTCTTCCAGTATCTAAACTTAATAATCTAAAATCATTACCGTTATATATTTTATTACCTCCAACACCTTGGAAAAATATATTAAAATCGAACCCTTTATAATCGGCAGATAAATTTAAACTATACTCATATTTAGGAATTGCTGTGCCTTGGTAAGTTTCGTCTTGAGAGTCTATAACATTATCGTTATTTTGATCTACAAATCTTATATCTCCGGGTGAAGCATCTGGTTGAGCTCCATGAGCATCAATCTCGGCTTGATTTTGAAAAATACCATCTGCAACTGGTAAAAAATAAGCTCCAGGCTCATACCCCACTTGAGTTTGATTTACAAAGTGATCTGATCCAAATAATAAACCAACACCATATATTTTTTGTGCATCGTTACTCAGGCTAGTAACCTCGCTATTTACTGTTGTAAAAGTTGCTTGTGCCGAATAGTTTAGGGCTCCACTTCGGTTATTATAACCTAATTCAAACTCTAAACCATTATTTTTAAATTCGCCAACATTTACTGTTGGATTGTTTACTCCACTAGATGGCGAAACCTCTTTAATTATAAGTAAATCTTCTGTGGTTGTAGCGTAATAGTTAATAGATCCTTTTAGTTTATTTCCTAACGAGGCAAAATCTACACCAAAATTTGACGAGGTATTGGTTTCCCATTGTAAATCGTCGTTCTGTAAATCTCTAGCTATACTTCCTAAATATGAGTTTTGAGGGTTTCCAAATACGTAACCACCAGAATTTTGATCTTTTCCTTGAGAGATTAACGCTATATAATCATAGTACCCTAAAGCACTATCGTTACCTGCTTGCCCCCAACTATAACGTAACTTTAAAAAATTAAAGATATCTTGGTTTTGCATAAAGTTTTCATCGGTAATTTTCCAACCCAATGCAAACGATGGAAAAACTCCATATTTATTGTTTTTACCAAATTTAGAACTACCATCTCTACGCACACTTGCTTGTAATAAATATCTATCATTAAAAGCATAATTAAGTCTACCAAATTGCGATACTAAAGCATATTCTGCATTAGTTCCAGAACCAAAGTAAGTTCCGTCGTTAAAAGCATTTAAAGTATTAAAACTAGGGTCTAATATAACTGCTGGTACTTTATTCCCATCATCATCTAATTTATACCCTTCGGCTTGAGTATATGTTTCTCTAAATGGTTCTGAAATTCTTTGATAACCTGCCAATAAATTAAATGCATGCTTTTTAACATCAAACTTATAATTAATAGTATACTCTTGATTTAATCGTCTAAACTCACTATTATACTCTGATACAAAAGCATATTCGTTTTGTGGATTATCGTCTATATCTCTTACTTTAAAAGGCGGATGAAAAGCATAAGTATAATTATTCGTATTCGCTAAAGAAAAATTGGCATTTACATTTAAGCCTTCAATAATTTCGTAATTAAAACCAATGTTTCCTAAAAAATATTTAGATTTAGTATACCCATCTATTAAAGCATCTTCTCCAACAGGGTTTCTATGGTCTGGTATATCTCCATCTCTGTAACCAAATCCTGATGGCTTAGAACTATCAAACACAGGTATTAAAGGCGATATAAAATAGGTTTCTCTAATTGAGAATTTATAATCTTCGCGCTTTGTTTCGTTATAATTTAAATTTGTAGTAATTTTTAGCTTACCTTTTGTAATTCCTACATTTGCATTTAATCCTTTTTTTGTGAATCCAGAACCTATTAAAATTCCTTTTTCATCGGCAAAACTTCCAGCAACGCTATAGTTTATGTTATCAGACGCTCCACTAACTCTAACATTTAACATGTTTAATTGACCATTTCTGTGGGTTTCATCAATCCAATTGGTATTTACATTAGGTGGGTTTTGAATGTATTGAGGTAAGCTTGCCCCTGCATTCTCATACATTTGCCTGTGTACTGTTAAATAACCGTTGGCATCTAACAGTTCCATATCATTTCTTGTGGTGTTGGTACTTAATGAGCTTTCAACATCAATTCTAACTTTACCTTTCTTACCTTTTTTTGTGGTAATAATTACTACACCGTTTGCTGCTCTTGTACCATAAATTGCACCCGATGCTGCATCTTTTAATACCTCAACAGATTCAATATCATTAGCATTTATAAAATACGGATCTGCCTGTACACCATCTACAATATAAAGAGGTTGGTTGTTTCCAAAACTTCCAATACCTCTAATAGTAATATCTGCTGCCGAGCCCGGACTTCCAGAAGACGATGTTACTGTAACACCTGCAACTCTACCCTGTAAAGCATCTACAGGGTTAGTGGTAACAACCTTGTTTAGTTCTTCACTTTTTACCGAACTTATAGCTCCTGTTACATCACTTTTCTTTTGAGTACCATATCCAACAATTACAACCTCATCTAGGCCTTCCATACTTTCTTCTAAAAAAGCATTTATAGTTGTTTGGTTGCCCACAACAATTTCTGTTTCTAAATACCCGAGGTAGCTAAATACAATGGTAGCTCCTTTATTTACCGACAATGTGTAGTTTCCATCAAAATCTGTTACTGCGCCATTAGATGTGCCTTTTTCCAACACATTAACGCCAATCATTAACTCATTGTTATTAGCATCTTTCACAACACCTTTTACATCTATTTTTTGCGCAAAAACACATCCTACAGATAAAATAAAAAATGCCAAAGACAAACAATAGTTCTTAAAGTTTCTTTGTTTCATAAAAAAATTAGTTTAAAGTTTTAGTTCGAAAACAAATCTGATAAAAAAGAAACTAAAAAAGGCAAAAACCACCTTTACACGACCTTTACATCACGCGCAAAGAGCTAAAAAACAGATAGATACACCCGGCACAACAATTAACGTATTGGTATAAAACATAAAGTCTATGCATATAAAAAAGCTTAGTTAATCATTAAAACCTAAGTGAAAAACTGTGTTTTTTAATTCACAAAAATGGTATTTTAAAAAAAACACATGCGTTAAAAAATGAAAGTTCACTATGCGTACTTAAAACAAGAAGAAAACAACGCTCTTAAAACAAAAAAAGCCGAAGATAAATCTTCGGCTTTTGTGCGGGCGGAGAGACTCGAACTCTCACACCTCGCGGCACTAGATCCTAAGTCTAGCGTATATTGCATCAAAGAAACACAAATACACTCATTTTCAATGATTTAAAGGTTTTGTGATTTTCTTTGAAGTCACATAATATCAGTTGATATCAATATTTGTTGTACCTATGTTGTACCTAAATGCAGATTATAATTTGTATATTTACAATAGTACTTTAAAAACGATATCCTGATTTGACTTTCGCAAAAACAGGTCAACGATGTCAGCAAGTGCAAAAATAGTTCTAAGAAAGAAACCCAATGCTAATGGGTTATATCCTCTTGCAATTCGCATTACAAAAAATCGACGTTCTACTTATAAACTTATCGGCCATTACATCGATATAGAATATTGGGATTCAAAAAACACTAAAGTTAAAAAGTCTCATTCTAATGCTGAAAGTCTAAACAATCTTTTAGCTTCTAAACTTTCAGAAGCTAGGAAAGGATTAATCAAACTTCAAACTAACAATAGAGATGCGTCTGCAAATCAAATAAAAAAAGAGATTTACAAACCTTCTTCAAACCTAACATTTTTTGATTTTGTTGATGAGCATTTAGAAGCACTTGAAGTTGAAGGGAAAATGAATCGTCTTTCTACAGACTCAGCTTGGGTAAGTTATATAGAAAAGTATTGCAAAGTAAGACACCTAACTTTTCAAGAAATAGACGAACGATTTCTCAAAAAATTCAAGATATATTTAAAAGGCACTTGTTCACTTACCGAAACTACAGCAATGAATGTAATGGTACTGATAAGACTATTATTTAATAGAGCAATTAAGGATAAGGTTGTTAGTAAAGAGCTTTATTCTTTTGGTCCAGGCAAATTTAAAATCAAGTTTCCAGAAACTATCAAAATCGGTCTTTCAAAGAAAGAATTAAAAACCATAGAGGGCTTAGAAAACTTATCTGACGTTGAGCGTCATTCTTTAAACGTGTGGCTATTTAGCTTTTATTTTGCTGGTATGAGAGTGGCTGATGTATTAAAAACGCGATGGTCACAAATTTATGATGGCAGACTACACTACAGGATGGGTAAAAATTCAAAATTACTTTCTCTTAAAATACCTTCAAAAATCGATAAACTTTTAGAAAAATATGTCTGCAATAGAAATAATGATAATGATTTTATATTTCCAGAATTAAAAAAGGCTAATCTTGATAATCCCAAAGACCTTTATAACAAAATTAAAACTGCTAATAAAAAGTTTAACAAAAACATGAAATCTATTGCTTTAAAAGCAGGTATTAAAAAGAAGTTGACAATGCACATCGCTAGACATACATTTGGACATATTTCGGAAGATAAAATTTCAATCAAGGCGCTTCAAAAACTTTATAGACACTCTTCTCTCTCTACTACAATTAACTACCAAGCCAACTTTATCCATAAGGAAGCGGACGATGCTTTAGAAAGTGTGATTAACTTTTAAATTACTTTTTAAGTTCTTCGGAATAATAAAAATTTGCAGGTAATCCGCCAGTATGCCAAAACAGCACATTTGTGTTTTTCTCTAACTTATTTTTTTCAAGATAATCTAACATTCCATAAAAAGCTCTACCAGAATAAACAGGGTCTAATAATATGCCTTCTTTTTGAGCCAACTGCTTTATTGCTTTCTTTTCATTTTGAGTAATTACAGCATAACCTGGTTTATCATAACCTCTAATAAGTTTTGCATCTTTAATGGAATATTCTTTTTGAATGCTTAATTCTTTTTGACCTTGATGCAAAATTTCTAGAACAGCTTCATCTAATGTTTTATCTCCCACTCCTATTTTATCAATACTAATAGGTCTTAGTTTAATATCTAATCCATATAAGTCAATACCAAGTTTAAGTCCAGCTTGTGTTCCACCCGAACTTGATGCGAAAAAAACATAATCGATTTTTAAATTTAGCTCTAAAACTTGTTGTTTTAATTCTTTGATTGCATCAACAAAACCGAATGCTCCCAATAGGTTTGAACCACCATAAGGTATCTCATAAACATTTTTTTTCTGAGTTTCTAAGTCTTGTTTTAATTTTAGTATATCCTCGCCTTTTCTATTATCTCCTGTAAAATGAATATTAGCACCCAATAAATGTGATAATAACAAATTACCTTTATAGTTTCCCGGTTCTTCTCCCCCTAAAAGCAAATGACATTCTAAACCCGCTTTAGCACAAGCTGCTGCTGTTTGTCTGCAATGATTGGATTGTTGAGCTCCAGCAGTAATAATAGTATCGTACCCTTTTTCCAATGCATCATAAATAAAGTATTGTAATTTCCTTGTTTTATTTCCACCTGAAGCTAATCCCGTGTTGTCATCTCGTTTAATAAATAAATTATAATAAGGATATTCATTAGATAGATTTTCTAATCGTTCAAGTGGTGTCGGAAAAAAACCTAAGTCGTATTTATTTAACAACATTTTGAGCTAATTTTTAATTAACACTAATATATAGTATCTTTAACTGTAATAAAAATAAAATATAAGATTTTGTATTTCAACCACTTATATACAGCCCCAAGAGCAAACATATCATTTTACACCCCAATACGAATATTCATCATCAATGCATTGGATAGTACTTTTTATGTGCATTGTAATTGGTATCATTATTATTTTTCAACTTTTAAAAATAGTCTTTAGTAAACGCAAAACTAACAAAGCTTCTTATAGTTATTTGATTTTAGCCATATTGTTTCTTCTGTATAACCTACTGAATGGTCTACTTCCAAACACATCGTTACCTAGACCTCTTTTCATACAATATATTGCCACCTATAGCATATCTATAATTATGTGTGTTTATCTAGTATGGTACTTATACCAAGAATTCAATATTATTACCCCTAATAAATTTTTTAAAATTAAAAACTTGACATTAGTACTATCTACTACTTTTATTTTACTTTTTGTAATCCCTTTTTATTATACCAAATCATTGAATTTTGCACGAAGCCTATACTTAATCATTCCAATATTTCTTTCTATAACATTCCTTATTTATTTCTTTATGACTATTAGAAAAGAAGTTAAAAGACAACGCTACTTTAAAATGGACCTGGTGTTTTTCTTGAGTATCAAAATTTTCATTTTCCTTATGAAGAAACACATATAGAACCGTGTTGATAAGTAATAATGGACAACCTATATATAACAGTTGGATAAACCATTGCATCAAAAAATAATTCATTCTGAAAAGCAGTCCTAAACACATTACAGTTAAAAGTAGATTTATTGAAAATGCATAGCGTGTCAGTTTGAACAAACTAGAAAAGACTAAGCTCATTCCTAGTAGCAACCCAATTGTAAAAGTAATACCTTGCATTTCCATATTATATTCCTATTGAGCCAGATTTAATTGCTACTTCCATGCCTCGTTTTAAATACCTCAATGTTTTTAGGGCAACTTGAACTTGATTGGTTGGAACACTCATAATTGGCACTCCATATTTTGCAAGCATTTTAAAGGCAACTGCTTTTTCGCTTGCTGGCAATCCTAATAATGTAGTAAAGTAGAGCTTGGGATTCTTGATGAAATCTTTCTTTGATTTGTATGATTCTGCATAGTTTCGTTTATATCCAAAAGTTTTATCGAACGTTTTTTCCGCCTTCTCAAAAAACGCATCTCTATCAAATCCACGTCTTACTAGTTTTCCGTGCATCTCAACTTCTGAAGCTTTGTGTTTAGATCCTGGCGATAAGCTTACAGAATCTGACATATCTTTTCTACTTACAATGATGTGAATATGACTTTGATTCCCCTCTTTTTTCATCCCTTGAACAATACGTTTTCCGTTTTGATGATGTGGTGCTTCAGATTCTAACTTTGCTATTTGGGATTTCATTTTTTTAATATTACCCTCCAACTGACCATTCTCAATTTTTCTAATATCGGTTTTTAGCTGAAGTGTTTTTGTGGCAAAAGGTTGGTTCTCTCGCACTTGTTTATCTGTGCCTTTAAAGGTTCGTTGATGTTCAATTTTGGCAAAATATTTTATGTCATCAACGGTTATCGGTTTGCCATTTATTTCTCTATTAAATGACTTTGCATAATCATTCATTATCGTTCTTGTGTACTTTTTTAAATCTTCGGAATTGTGTTGTAATTTTCTTAATTCAGATTGACTTGGACTTACGGTTATGGAATAAAATTTTGGTTCTTTCTTTTTGAGTTTTGAGGTATTTCCATCGATTTCTTTTACCACTTCTTTAGCACTAATTTCGTCTCCATATTGGTTAAAAAAATGCTCTACATTTTCTTGCTCTAAATTTTGATTTTCCTTCTCCAGATACTCCACAAAATCGGCAGAACTTTGTGAATAATTCCCTTCTAATTTTTGAGCTGTTATTGTGATATACATAATTTTATAATTGATTATTTGAGTCTAGTTTTTCTACAAACTGAACTTTCTTTTCCTTTATTTCTTTCTCCAAAATGAGCTTCTTTTCTTTGGGTTCAAACTCCATAAACAAGGATTGCAACATCGCAGTTGTAGGTTTGTTATGATGCTTTTCAATGTCCTTTATTATGGCAATTACTGCATTGATTCTTTTCTTGATTTCGCTCTCTAAAGTTTGCATATTTGGACCTAAAGTTTCGTTTGGCGAAATGCCATTTTCTTCAAAAAAATCGAGCATTAATAACAATGTCATTGATTGTGATTTTGACATTTTTTTACAAAATTTTCGAAATCTATCTGCTACAGAAACCTTAATTCCTAGCTTCTCAAATCGCTCTTTTTCAAATCCTTTATCCATTTTTTCTGAAAAAATTTGTTGTTTTTATTGGGCTCAGAGGCTTTTTTTTGAAAAAACGATGCTAAAATTTTAAAAATCAAAACAATCAATTACTGTTAAGCATTGATTTTACTAGTGTTTTTAAAAAAACTGAATATTGAAACATCGCGTCAGCGTGTTACCCTCTTGCTATTCCTTTTCGTCCAGCTCGCTGGACAAAAAAAATACCATTACATCCAAAAATGTAATGGCTTTTTTACCAATATTAATTGTAATTCGATTTTTTAAGAGTCTTATTCTTGAAGTTTAAAAGTATCTTTAATGAATGGCTCTTTTTATTGCAAAATATAAAATGAGCGCATAAAAGAAGACCTCTAAAAAATTAAAGGTCTTGAGGTTATTAAGTGTCTATTAAATATTAAAAACATAGTTATAAGAATATAGGTTCCTTATTGCTTCTTCTTCCAAAAGTGTATCATATTCTATATGATTTTCTTCGACGTATCTCTTCAAATCATTTCCAAATTTCTGCTCAACATCTTTTTTGGAAACCGAAACCAAACGTTGTTGTGTTTCGTCATCTAGATTATTATAATTTATATAAACCATAACACTAATATTCGCTTGGAAGCATTAGCGTATTATTTACAAAAAATAAACGCAATTCGTCCAATGGAAAATTGGTTACATTATATCTGTGCGTTTCAAAAATTTTATCGTTTCCATCGCTATAATTTATGATAGCTTCGCATTGCTTTTCAAACTATTCTTTTTCAGAAAGTCGCTTAAAATCTACCGTAATAAATTCACTTCTATTTGATAGACTTTTTGCAATTACTGATGCATCTGTAATGAGCCAAAAGCATTGCGCTTTGTCTGCTAAATATTTCAATCCGTCTGTAAACCGAGTTCCAATCAATGGGATTTTAAAGAACATTTCTGTACCGCAAAAATGTTGTAATTCGGCTTTTATTTTGTTACCTTTATCATTCATTGTAATTCTATTTAATAAGATTAATAATGAAAAAGAGGGCGCATCTTTCCACAGGAACGCCCTCTTTTAATTTTAGTTATTCAGAAGCGTTATCGCCTTTAATTCCTAAAAGCAAAATTTCATCTACGACCACTTCGGTAACGTATCTTTTTTCTCCCTCTTTAGTTTCATACGAGCGTGAGGTCAATTTTCCCTCTAACGCCACTTCTTTTCCTTTGCCTACATATTTTTCTACGATTTCGGCAATCTTACCCCATGCCAAAATATTGTGCCATTGGGTGTTGGTCACTTTTTCGCCTTGTGCATTTTTATAGCTTTCATTTGTAGCTATTGAAAATTTTGCAACTTTCTTGTTGTTGTCAAGGTTTGTGATTTCTGGTTCGTTTCCTACGTTGCCAATTAACTGTACTTTGTTTCTTAGAGTACTCATAATTAAAAAATTTAAAGATTAATATTGACCTAACTGAACCATTCAGAAAGGCTTTGTTATTGATTTACTTATTATATCCCGAGCGTTTTCCTTTTTTTGTTTTTTTAACTTTTGTTCCGCTTCCTTTTTATTGATTTTGTAAGATTTCATAAGATTCATTTTAGATTTACTTCCCATAGAGCCACCGCTGTTACCTTCTTTTTGTTGCGTTGTGCTGTTCAATATTCGGTTTATATAGAAATATAAAAAGTGCGAGGCACGAGCCTGATTATGCTGTCGTTCAAAGCTGAATGTTGTTGTTTTGCTGACAAAAAAAGTAAGACAGTTGTGGCTCAGGATGTGATTCTAAATCTTTTGTGAAATACAGAATCATAGGAAGTGGGACAAAACGCAAATAAATTTTTAATCCTATTTGGCGGACTTGATTCACGCTTTTTACTTGAAATGAAGTGTTCCTTTCCAGCGAAGCAGAAAGGGTTAACGAAAATGGAAAGTGAAAAGTTTGGATTAGGTCCAGGACCTTTGTTAAAGAAGCTCTTTTTCTGGAATGTAGTTTTTACGGAATGGAAGGAAATGTGCTGAATGGAATATAAAAACTGATTTCTATCTGTTAATCCAGATAAAGGATTTGGTTTTGTATAAGAATAGTTGCAGGCTTACATAAGAGGATTTTCCTGCGAAAAATCAGACTTTATAAACATGCAACTACGTTTGATTAAGCACAAAACCATAATTATTTTTAAACGGTAATGGCAACTGGCTTTTATACCAATTTATATTTTTTAATTTCTTCCAGCCATTACTCCACCATCAGTATCCCAAATTGCTCCAGTAACCCAAGATGCTTTTTCAGAAAGTAGAAATAAAATGGTATTAGAAACATCAGAAGGCATTCCATTTCTTCCAATTGGATGAAATCCATTAAATCCTACTAAAGCTTTTTCAGCCTCTTCTTTTCCGCCAAAAACTCCATGATAAACTGGTGTATTAACTACAGCTGGCGATACTGCATTAACTCTAATGTTATCTTCTGCTAACTCCATAGCTAAATGTTGAGTTAAAGAATGTAGTCCTGCTTTCTGCATTGAATAAGCAGAGGAAGGTGTTGCTTTTACGGCTTGTTTTGCCCACATTGAACCTACATTTACGATAGAACCTCCATTCGTATGTTTCATTTTGTTAGCAGCACTTTGAGTTATAAAAAAGAATCCTCTGTTTAAATCTAAATATGAGTTATAATCTTCAATTGTGTGCTCTAAAAATGGTTTTGGCCCAAAAATACCAGAAGCGTTTACTAAATAATCTAAATTATCAAATGATTCAATTTCTGTAATTAACGATTTTACTTCTTCTGTGTCAGAAATGTTTACTTTATGTTTTATCAAATTTTGCTTGTCATTTACTTTGTCAACATTTCTACCCACTATGTGAACAATCGCACCTTGTTCTAACAATGCATTAGCTGTTGTATTTCCAATTCCACTTGTTCCGCCAATTACTAAGGCTACTTTTTTTTCAAATTCTTTCATTTTACTTATCTGTTTTTAATTACTATAAAAATTATAGTTGCAAAACTATGTATAGTATTTTATCTTTGCAATAACGGTCAAAAAGGATAGTTTAATTTTTATCTGAATTATGTATAAATTTAAAGGAAGAGAATACCCTTGTTGCACAAGTTTGGCAATGGGAATAATAGGTGGAAAATGGAAGACAGTAATTTTATTTTACTTGGCAAAAGGAACATTACGTTATAATGAGTTAAGAAAAGAGATGCCTACTGTAACCGAACGAACATTGAGTTTACAGTTAAAAACTTTAGAAGAAGACGGGATAATTAAACGAAAGGTCTATACTTCAAAACCCCCGTTGAAAGTAGAGTATTCATTAACAGATTTCGGAAAAACCTTAATTCCTTTAGTCCAGTCGTTGGCAGATTGGGGTAATTTAGTAGTTGAAAAATATACTTAGCTAATTTTTACTTAAGCTGGTTGCTAACTTTCTATATGAACTATAGATATATATTATCCCAATAAAAAAGTAGCATAAAATGACTTTTATAAAAAATATAAATGCGTTGATATTAAAATCAATCGGAATTGATTTACGCTTTTTACTTGGAATGAAGTGTACCTAACGTCCCGAAGTTTCGGAAAGGAAAGGGTTAACGGAATGGAAAGTCAAAAGTGGGGATTAGGTTCAGAACCTTTGATAAAGAGGCTCTTTTTTTTTGGAATGGAAGGAAATTTGCTGAATGGCATTATAAAAAAATGCCCTTGTATGAGTAATGTCTATTATTAGAATAGCTTCTCTTGAATATCTAAAATTCCATCAGATTCTGAAACTTTATTCTTTTTCAGAATATCTTTTAGTGCTTTTCTTCGTTTGTCATAAATCCAAACTCGTAGGTTATTTAAAAGCCCTTTTTCATATTCGGAAAGTTCCTTTAATGCTATATCTTTCATAGCTTCTAACTGGTCTTTATTTTTGGATTGTTTTGCATATTGAAGCCCTAACCATGTGTAAATGTTTACCCATTAGGTATGCATTGGTGCTTCATACGTTCTTGGCATGATGTATGCCAAAGTTTCTGTAAGCGATGCCATTTTCTCTTTTGTCATCGAACATATTAATCGTGACATTTTAATTCTTCCAAGAATATCCTTTGGTATATTATCTTGCAATGCCGATTTAAAAACGATAATTGGACTCGCCAAACAATCCATCATATCAAAAACGAAATCGCTCTTATGTTTTTTAGTTCTCTTGACTGCTTTTTCTTGTGTCAATACTGGTTTTACTTTAAAACCGAAATCGAGTTGTAATACATTTAAATTTTCCATGATATCAGATTTTTTAATTTGAATAATAATTTAGAAGTGTTTGATAGTTCTGCGGATGCTTTTCTCTGTAGTAAGCCAGATGACTCTCGCCACCTTCAATAGTGTAATACTCACTACTTAATTGATAATGTGCTTCTGCTTCTTGAAGTGAAATGCTGGATGTTTGAGACTCTTGTTTCATGATGTTACAATTTTTGATTAAACAATATTTGAGCAGTACCTAAACGGAAGACAATAATTTCTGCTCAAAAGGAAACGAAATAAATGAGGTGTTGGCGAAGCGTTGGCTTTATGCCGTAGTCTTTTGATGATAATATTTTGCGAGTTTATCTTTGTACCAATATTGATATAGATATCTCTCCCCTTTTTTAGCAGAAATAAAGTATGAATCTAAAAAATGCTCTAGTTTTAAGGTACTAGAGCAACCTTTAATTATTGGATATTAAACCATTTCATATATTTCATTGAATAGTTTTTTATCCCACTTTTCTTGTTGTGAAAATGTCTTCTTCAATGTATTGTGTAACATGGAATTGAAGGCATTGTAGCCTAACCATAAATTCGGTTCCTCGTTTAGCAGTAGTGCTTCGTAGTTCAAGGTTTCAAGAACTTCACGGGATTTCTTTGAAGGCTCTTCGTTTTTATCACTACATTCATATTTGAACAGCTTAGTTTTATCCAAAATTGCTTTTACAAATTCTTTTGTGTCGATGATTTTAAAGTCTTTCATCTTTTCAAATTTCTTGACGATGGTATAAAACTCATTGTTCAGGAACTTATCGAATAAGCCATTCATTCTTGGCATAATCAATTCTGTATTATTTTTGCTATGCTTTATGGAAAACTCAATTTCTGCTTGCGAAACGTGCAGTCCATTTGAGCATACTTTTCTGTAAAAACCAAAATGTCCGGAAGTCTTCTCACTACCATCATAAGAATTTTTAAATCGTAGCATGGGTAGTATTAAATCTTCCTTGTTTTTCAATTTAAACTGATTGCTATCTTCAATGATAAAATCTATTATGAAAGACCTATCATTTCTATTAACGCTTCGTTTGTGATAGTTTAGTCCAGCATCCAAAAGTATCTGTTCCGCTTTTTTGAAGAATAATTGATTGGGAATATGGCCATAACTGTTTGATACCACATTAACGATTTTACCATTTGAGATAATGGCATTTTCAAGTCCTCTACGAGATTCCATCTGCGTGAGGCTTTTTAAGGATTTCATTTCTGAAGAAACAAAAATCTCATCTTGTTGTAAATTACTTAAATACATAATATTTGATTTTAGATTAAACAATATTTAAGCTAGAACCAAACGGAAGCTGAAATCACAGCTCAAAAGGAAACGGAATAAATAAGCGTTGGATATTGCAATGGCTTTATGCCGTAGTCTTTTGATGGGTGTATTTTACGAGTTTAACTTGCTTCACATATTGTATGAATAACTCTTTTTTTTAATAACGCTCTTGTTACTAAATATAGATTAATAAAATAAAAATCAGGTATAATTTAAAAACTAAAAACCCTCACAATTGTGAGGGTTTTTAGTTTACAAAAATACGCTTCAATAAGCTTTAATCAACCCATTTCATGCGCTGTAATCTAACAGCATTCAATATTGCTAACAATGCAACACCAACATCTGCAAAAACCGCTTCCCACATAGTTGCTAAACCACCTGCACCTAATATTAGAACAATTACTTTTACACCGAATGCTAATATGATATTTTGCCATACAATTTTGCGAGTGGAACGACTAATTTTAATAGCCCTAACTACTTTTGAAGGTTGGTCTGTTTGAATAATAACATCTGCGGTTTCTATTGCGACATCACTTCCCAATCCACCCATTGCAATTCCTACATCACTTGCTGCTAAAACTGGTGCATCATTAATGCCATCGCCTATAAAAGCAATCTTATTATTAGGGTTTTGTTTTAAAATTTCAACTTCATTTAGCTTATCTTCTGGTAACAAACCGCCTTTAGCGATTTCGATATTTAACTCGGAAGCTACTTTTTGAGTAATGGAATCCTTATCGCCAGAGAGCATCATTATATTTTTGACACCTACTTTATGTAATGCTGTAATCGTTTCTTTTGCATCCTCTTTTAATTCATCTGCAATAACCACATAGCCTGCAAATGTATTGTCTATAGATACCAAAACAATCGATTCTACAATAGTTTCTGTTTCTTCTAAAACATTAATATTATTGGCTGTCATTAGGGCTTTGTTACCAACTAAAACAGTCTTACCGTTTACGATACCTTTTAGGCCTTTACCTGCTATTTCAGATACTTCTGAAGCTTCATAATCTGTACCTTCATCTTTATATTCTAAAATGGCTTTTGCGATTGGATGTGTGGATTGTTCTTCCATCGCCATCAGGTATTTCATAAACTCTTTCTCATCCCAATTGATAGCTTCAATCTTTTTAATTTTAAAGACGCCTTTCGTAACCGTCCCTGTCTTATCCATTACCAATGTATTTATCTTGGTCATGGCATCTAAAAATGAAGCGCCTTTAAACAAAATTCCGTTTTTTGAAGCTGCTCCCAATCCCCCGAAATAACCCAACGGAATGGATATAACCAAAGCACAAGGACAAGAAATTACCAAGAAAATTAAGGCTCTGTATAACCAATCTCTAAACACATAATCATCTACAAAAAAGTATGGTAAAAATGTAACTGCAATAGCTAGAAACACAACTATTGGCGTATAAATTCGAGCAAATTGTCTAATGAATAATTCTGTTTTCGATTTACGAGCTGTTGCATTCTGCACCATATCGAGGATACGTGCAATGGAACTATCCTTAAATTCTTTGGTGGTTTCTATTTCAATAACTCCATCCATATTAATACTTCCTGCAAATACTTTTTCGCCTTTTGCAATCGTATCAGGTTTGCTTTCGCCTGTCAATGCCGCTGTATTAAATGAGCCTTTTTCGGAAAGCAGAATACCATCTAAAGGGATTTTTTCTCCAACACGGACTTGAACTTTTTCTCCAATTTCAACCGTTTCTGGGCTTACAGAAATGTAATCATTATTGCGATATACCAAAGCTTCATTAGGACGAACATCGAGCAAAGCTTTAATATTACCCTTTGCTTTATTTACTGCTGCACTCTGAAATAATTCTCCAACCGCATAGAATAACATTACTGCTACTCCTTCAGGGTATTCGCCAATCACGAATGCACCTATGGTTGCTATAGACATTAAGAAAAACTCTGTAAAAACATCTCCTTTTTTAATGCTTTTCCACCCTTCCTTTATAACAGGAAAACCTACGGGAATATATGCCATAACATACCAAAGTATGCGAATCCATCCTTTAAAATATGGGAACATATCGAAATAGTCGATTGCAATACCAATCATTAACATTACAAAACTGAAAATTGCCGGCAAATAAATATTAAACTTCCCTATGTTCTCTGAACTACTATGATTGTGACCATCGTTTTGATTGTGATCTATTTCAGAATTTGGTTTTATATCTCGTAAATTGACTTTCTTTTTTTTCATTTGGTTTCCTTACTTATTGAAATTATTTTGTTAGCAGCAGCAGTTTTTTCCTTTTTGAATTGGCGGACATGGAACCGTTCCAAAAGAACAATACACACAACAATCTCCTTCATTCGGTTTCAAAACCGTTTTACATTTCTCGCATTCGTAGAAAAACTGACAAGCGTTTGTTGGCATCTCTTCAACCTTTTTATGTTTGCAATTTGGACAAGTAATTTCTGATTTTAATATGACTTCCATTAATTCTGTTTTTTGTTAATTACTTTATAACCTGTTGCGTTAATTGCAATTTCAACTTCAGTTTCATTGGTTTTAGTTCTGTCGAACTCAACAACTGCATTTCCATTTTCGTAGGACGCTTTTGAGCTTAGAATTCCATTAAGTTTATTTACTTCGTGATTTACATGCTCTTCACAACTCGTACAAGTCATTCCGCTAATTTGAAATTTAGTTGTTTTAATGTCCGATTTGTCAACTACGACTATTTGCTTCTCTGTATTTGAGTAAAAAAATTTTGAATAAAATGGAAAAGCCAACATCACAATTGCAAAAACAGTTACTATTCCTAAAAACGCTTTTGACTGTATAAATTTCGAGTTTTCTTCAGTATCACATTCGCAGTCAATTTTCTTTTGAGGTCTTAGTTTTTGATACCAAGCAAAACCAAGAATTAAAATTGTTAACCCTATTAGATAAGGTCTAAAAGGTTCTATCCAAGAAAACATTGAAGCAATCCCGCTTGTACCTGCAATCATTGCTAAAAAAGGTGTTATACAACACAATGAAGCTGCGATTGCTGAAATTAAACTCGTCCCTATTAATTTACTTTTCATCATTATTGTACTTAATTAAAACAAAGATGAGTTAAAATACAATGCAACGGAAGTGCATTTATAATCCACTACATTTATCACAAACACCTTTTACAACCAAGTTTATGTCTTCGGAAATAAAGCCATTTGGCACTTTTATTTGTGGAATTTTATGCTCGGTAAGACAAACCGTTTCGTTGCAGTTATTACAATGAAAATGTAAGTGTAAATCGGTTTCAATATCACAGTTACAGCCTTTTTCACAAAGCGCATATTTAGTAATGCCTGTGCCATCATCTATTTGATGTACAATCGTACTTTCTTCAAATGTTTTTACTGTTCTATACAATGTAGTTCTATCTGCTTTATCAAAAGCATTTTCGATATCACTTAATGTTACTGCTACTTGTTTCTCAGCAAGAAATTTATAAATTAATAAACGCATTGCCGTAACACGTATATTTTTTGACTCTAATAATTGTTCTATGGTTTGCATAATTAATGTTCGTGTTCTGCTTCTCCTTTTTTCATTTCAGCAATTAAATAATACGCATTATTATAAGCGAATTTTGTGGCTTTATCTTGTTCTTCAGCAAATTTAACCGCTATCCAATTACCATCTTTTTCTCCTAAAAGCACTTCAACTGGCTTAAAACTCCAATCGTCATTTTCTTTTTCTACTGAAAAGACATAAAATCTATCGCCTTCTTTTATAATTGCGCTTTCTGGCAATGCATGAGTTTCTGCGTTCTCAACTTGAATTTTACCTTTAATATACATTCCTGGAATTAGATTCCCTTTTTTGTTTTCAATTTCAGCATGGACGTGTAGTGCTTTAGGATTATCTTCAAAAGTTTTGCTTACCGAATAGATTTCTGCTGTAAGATCTTCGTCTGTATTAGATTGTAAATTGAAAATCACTTTTTGACCTTTCTTTACTTTATAAACGTCTTTTTCGAACACCATTAAATCTGCATGAACGTGATGCGTGTTTACGATTTCAAAAAGTTCGGTTTGCGGTTCTACATATTGTCCTGTTTTTACTTCAACTTTTTGGACAAAGCCTTCTATTGGACTACGTAATGATATACTTTGAGCAATGGTTCCATTTCGTACTGATGACGTGTTTATGTTTAATAGTCCCAATTGAGCTTCCAATCCATTTACCATAGCTTTAGAGGCATCATATTCTGCTTCGGCTTTTTGAAAACTTGCACCAGAGCCAACTCCTGCATCATATAATTTTTGCTGACGTTCATAGTTCTTCTTTAAAAAATTACTGTTGCTAAAAGCATTTAAATAATCGGTCTGCATTTTTATAATATTAGGATGAGATAAATATGCAACCACTTGACCTTTATTAACTTTATCGCCTTCAATAACTTTTATTGATACCACATTTGCACCAACTACAGAAGTTATTGCTGCTTCGTTTTGTGGTGGTACTTCTAATGTGCCATTGGCTTCTACATAACCGCTCATATTACGCAATGCTAGGGTGTCTGTTTTCATTTTTAAGGCATCAAACTGTTGTTGTGATAGCATCACTTCTTCTTCATCACTATGAGCTTCTTCGGCTTCTGGCTTTACATCTTCATTGTGTGCATGACCATCGCCTTCTTTATGGCTTTCTTTATTTCCACAGGCAACTACTAAAAGTGAAACTGTTAGTAATGTTAAGATTATATATCGTGTGTTTTTCATTTTCTTATTTATTAAAATATTGTAGTTGAAATGTGCTTTCTAAATAATTTATTAATGCTTCTTGAGCTTGTAATTCAGATTGAATAGCTTCTTTTATGAGTTGTGTAAACCCTGTATAATCTATCTCTCCTTCTTTATAGGCAAATAAAGCCCCCAATTTTTGTTCTTTCACAAGTGGTAACACCTCATTTTTATAGAAAAACCAAGACGTTTTCCATTTTTGATAATTCTCTTTTGATTGTACAAACTTGGATTGTACTTCTTGTTTTTTGAACTGAATGTTCGTATCAGCAATTTCCTTATCGATTTTTGCGGTTTTAACCTTTGCTTTATTTGTACCAGACAAAAAAGGAATGGAAACACCTGCTTGATAGGTATAAAACCCTGAATTACCATTTAAGTTTTGTAAACCACCTTGAAAATTTAACTTGGGTAAATTATCTGCTTTGGCAGCTTTATATGTGGCTTCTGCTTCTGTTACCTGTAATTGTGCTATACCATATAAGGGATGTTCTTCTAAGTTAAAAGTATCAACATCAATTTCACTAGTGATTTCAAAATCATTGGGAACGGTATAGAATGTATCAGAAACCAACCATAGGTTTAACTGTTGTAATGCAATACTATATTCACTTTTTGATTGCATAAATTTATTTTGAATCTGTAAAGCTTGATTTTTAGCTGCTGAATATTCTAACCTTGAAATCGCTTCTACTTCATAATTTAATGCTACTGCTTTTTCAAAATTGGTATAAATTGAATCTAACTCTCTGTATAAATTATAATTCCTTTTACTCTGCAAGGCATTTGCCCAGGCTTTTTTCACTTCCAATTCTAAATCTAATTCTGAAAGTTGAAACGCTTTTTGAGCTAGTTGAATGCGTTGTTCTTGCAATCGTTTTTTTGCAGAAATACCAAACACATCAATGTTGCTTTGACCAATTCCTATAGTTGTATAAATACCATTTCCGTTATTAATTTCCTCGCCTCCAGTAAAAATTTGAGTCGTTCCAAAATCATAAGCTGTACTTTTTAACTGCTCTTGTTTGCTGATTTCTAATTGCTTTTGTTTTAAAAGTGGAAAATTTTCTTTTGATAATTTAACCGCTTCATTCATCGAAATGATTGGCAACGTATCGTTAACTTCTTGGGCGTTTCCTGTTATTGGTAACAAAAACATAAAAGCTACCATAGCAGTAACTGTAATCACTTTTTTGTCTGCTCTAAACTTGAATGATTTGTTTTCTACCCAATGATATAATATAGGTAAAACGAACAATGTTAATAGTGTAGATGTTAATAAACCACCAATTACAACCGTTGCTAAAGGCCGTTGTACTTCTGCACCAGCTGATGCCGAAATTGCCATAGGTAAAAAGCCTAAAACATCTGTAAAAGCGGTTAGCATAATTGGTCTAATTCTTCGTTTTGTTCCCTCTATAATTCTATCTTTAAGATTGGTAACACCTTCATCTTTCAACTCATTCAAACCACTAATCATTACTAATCCATTTAAAACCGCAACACCAAATAAAACGATAAAACCGACTCCTGCCGAAATACTAAATGGCATATCTCGTAACCACAACGCTACGACACCACCAATGGTTGCCATAGGAATTGCGATATAAATCATTAAGGTTTGTGGCAATGATTTTAAAGCAAAATAAATAAGTACAAAAATGAGCAATAACGCAATTGGTACAACTGTTTGCAGTCTATTACTAGCACGTTCTAAATTTTCAAAAGCACCACCATAACGAATAAAATAACCTGATGGCAACTCTAGTTTAGCATCTAACTTGGATTTTATTTCTGTTACCAATGATTTTACATCACGTCCCCTTACATTAATACCAACATAGGTTCTTCTGTTTGTATTATCCCTACTTATTTGCATTGGACCGGCTTTGTAGCTTATATCTGCAACTTCCCGAAGTGGAATTTGAGTACCAGACGGTAAGTTGATGTACAAATTTTGAACATCTGAAATATCCTTTCGATTTTGGGAATTTAATCTTACTACTAAATCGAATCGTTTTTCGCCTTCAAAAATAATTCCTGCTGTACCACCTGCAAAAGCCGATTGCACAATTTGATTTAAGGTGTTTATTTGCAGTCCGTATTGGGCTAATTTATTTCTATTGTAAGTAATAGTCATTTGTGGCAACCCTGTTGTGGCTTCGGCTTTCATATCTCCAATACCTTCAGTTCCTGCAATGATTTTGGATATTTCTTCTGCTTTTTGAGACAGGACATTTATATCTTCTCCATAAAGTTTTATGGCAATGTCTTCTCTAACACCTTCCAGCAATTCATTAAAACGCATTTCGATAGGTTGTGTAAATTCATAGTTAACACCAGGAACCATTTCTACCGCTTCTTTCATCTTCTCTATTAATTCATCTTTTGTAGTGGCTGTTGTCCATTCGCTTTTTGGTTTTAAAATCACAAAAACATCGGCTAAATCCATTGGCATTGGGTCTGTTGGGATTTCTGCAACACCAATTCGACTTACAATTTTTTCGACTTCTGGAAACTTTGCTTTTACAATTTGTTCAATTTTTGTGGTCGTTTCAATCGTTTCTGTAAGCGAGCTTCCAGGTTTTAAAATGGCGTGAAATGCAATATCTCCTTCATCGAGTTGTGGGATGAATTCGCCTCCCATTCGACTAAACATAAAAACTGTTAGTCCGAATAGCACGACTGCAATGCCTATAATCCATTTTCCTTTTTGTATCGCTTTAACTAATAAAGGTTGGTATTTTTCTTCTACCCAATGCACAAATTTATCGCCATAAGATTTTTTGTCTGACTTTGGTGCTCTTAAAACCAAGGCAGACATCATTGGCACATACGTCAAACAAAGTACCATTGCACCAATCATTGCAAAAATGAAAGTCAATGCCATCGGTTTGAACATTTTTCCTTCAATCCCTTCTAATGCCAAAATAGGCAGAAAGACAATTAGAATAATTAGCTGACCAAAAAAGGCTGCATTCATCATTTTTTTTGAAGCATTAGAAGCCACTTTATCTCTTTCTTTTGCAGTAAGTTTCTTCTTTTTTAGCACTTGTGATGCAATAAGAAAAACGGTACTTTCTACTATAATTACTGCACCATCGACAATAATACCGAAATCTATTGCTCCTAAGCTCATTAAATTAGCCCAAACATCAAACACATTCATAAGGATAAATGCAAACAACAACGATAACGGAATAGTGGATGCCACTATTAAACCACCTCTCCAATTTCCTAATAAAAAGATGAGTACAAATATTACTATTAATGCACCTTCAATAAGGTTTGTTGCTACAGTTGATGTAGTTTCTGCTATTAACTTACTTCGGTCTAATAAAGGTTCAATAATCACACCTTCTGGTAATGACTTTTCTATTAGAGCCATGCGTTCTTTTACATTCTCGATAACATCGTTTGAGTTTGCGCCTTTAAGCATCATTACCAAACCACCTACAACTTCTCCTTCTCCATCTTGTGTTAATGCGCCATAACGAATAGCAGACCCAAATTGTACTTTGGCAATGTCGCCAATAGTTATAGGAATATTATTGGTGTTTTTTACTGTGATTTTTTTAATATCATCCAAACTACGCACTAAGCCTTCGCCACGAATAAAATTAGCTTGATGATTTTTTTCGATGTATGCTCCACCTGTATTTTGATTGTTGTTTTCCAGAGCTTCAAAGACATCGGTAATTGTTAATCCGATTGCTCTCAACTCGTTTGGGTCGACTGCGACTTCATATTGCTTAATTTTTCCTCCAATAGCATTAACTTCAACAACACCTTCTACCATTGCCATTTGACGTTGTACTATCCAATCTTGCATGGTACGCAAATCAGTAACCGAATATTTGTCTTTATATTCTGGTTTCACTTTAAGTGTGTATTGATATATTTCTCCTAGACCAGATGAAATAGGACCCATAGAAGGTTCTCCGAATCCCTCGGGAATTTGTTCTTTTATATCGTTGAGTTTTTCAGCAACTAATTGACGTGGCAGATACGTTCCCATATCATCGTCAAAAACAATGGTAACAACTGATAAGCCAAAACGAGAAATTGAACGAATTTCTTGAACATTAGGTAGATTGCTCATAGCTACTTCTACTGGATAGGTAATGATTTGTTCAATATCCTCTGTTCCTAAATTTGGTGCTTGTGTAATGACTTGTACTTGGTTGTTGGTAATATCTGGAACAGCATCGATTGGTACTTGGGTCATACTCCAAATACCTGCTCCAACAATGGTAAGCGTTAGCAAGCCAATAATGAATTTGTTATTGATTGAAAAATCAATGATTTTATTAATCATAGAATTATAGTTATAATGAATTTATAAATAAAGAATAATTACCAACCGGTATCGATGGTAGCATAGATTTATAATATACCTGCGTTTGCAGGTATTCATTATACTTGTGGTGGTTGTAAAACGGAATTTGTGAAGTCTTTTTCTGAACCGCTTAGGTATAAAACATCTTTTGTAGAAATAAAAGATATATTTAATTTTAAATCTGGAATATCAAAATGCACAGCACTTACATGGCAGCATTGACAAATACAAAAAGGCGAACATAAATCTGAATCTTGATGTTGATGGTCATTGTCCATTCCTTGTGAAATTTCTGTTTGAACCTCATTATCAAGCGTAGCATTATCTTCGCAAGGTGCTAAATTAAGCGCGAAAATATAAATTGATAATATGAAGGCTAAAAATTTCATCGAATCAAAGATAAGAATTTATTAATGCAATGGTGTTGCAAATAACCAAAGTAAGCAACTTTTATAATAGAAGAGCCTTTAATTAAGAAGACTCTTCTATATTTATTATTAATGGTCATGATCTGAATGATCCTCTTCCTTTTTATCTCCTGATTGATTCATTACCATATCATGTTCATATTTACAACATCCTGGCAAACTACTGTAAGCCTCTTCACTACCTGCTACTTTTTCGGTATCATAACCTGATGCTGCTATTGCTTTATGAATTGCCATTGCATCTGTTTTGGTATCATCAAAAGAAACATCTATTTTCTTTTTATCGACATCCCAATTTGCACTTGCAACACCATCAACTTTGTTTGCAGCTTTTTCGATGGTTTTTTTACACATTCCACAATTACCTCTAACACCAAAAGATATATCTGCCATAGCCATGTCTTTAGATACTTCCGTTTTTGTTTCTGTTGTCTCTTGCTTGGTTTCGTTTTTACAACTTGTTAAACCTATAGCTATTACTACGGCTAGACTTAAAATTACTCTTTTCATTGTTTTAAAATTTAATTATTATTATTTGATTTTTATTATTCTATGACTTGTTTTACTTCTCCACAGGTTAGCATTGCACCTCCAAAATATGGATTGATTACTTTTTCTTTCCTACTCAACCAGTAAGCGCCATTGTTCTCGTCTACCATCGGACAAAACTCAACAAAGACTTTTTCATTGATACCAAAGGTCTGAATTGTACTAATTAAATGTGATGAGAGGTGCTTAAAATGATTTCGTTGTGATGTAATTTTTGATGTATTTGAAATTGATGTTGCTGATGCTTTTATTTCTTTTTCTAACGACATCCAATGACCGTGAGCCTCTTTATCCTTTAATAGCTTCATATCAACTTTAGATAAATTATCCAATAGTCTTTTTGATTCTGTTATTACATTATTAGTATCATCTTTAACCAAAACGTCTTTTAATTTGATATAATCATTAAAGACTATTTTCAATTGATTCTGAAAATCCTTAGAAACTTTTATCCTCTCATTCATATTAGAATGATTCTCGTTATTTGCTGAAGGATTCTTTTCCATTCCAAGATGTCCTTCATGACCAGTCATAACTTTACCACCTTCTTTATTCATCATTGATTTTTTACCTTGTAATTGCGCTGCTGCATCAACGGTAAATGTTCCATTTGTTACAATCTCATCGTCAATTTTCAACCCCTCTAACACTTCATAATTGTCGCCTATTTGATTCCCTAATGTAATTTTTCGCATTTCAAAAACAGGTTGAGCAGGGTCAGTTTTTATATAAACAACTGAACGTTCTCCAGTCCATAAAACTGCTGTGGATGGAATGGTTAATGCTTGTTCTTTACTTGAAGTCATTCCTTTAACTTTCCCTTCAACAAACATTCCTGGCTTAAAAACGTTCTGTTTATTATTAAGTACCGCTCTTAATTTCACAGTTCTTGTTCTGGTATCTAAAACAGGGTCAATAAAATCTACTTTAGCTTTAAATTCTTTATTAGCATAAGTATTGGTAGTGACTGAAATCTCTTGTCCTTTTTTAAATAAATCGATTTGATTTTCATACACATCAAAATTTGCCCAAACCGTATTTAGATTAGCTATTTTAAGTAAAGGTTGACCTTGTTTGATATAATCGCCTTGTTCGACTAATTTCTCAGAAACCGTACCTGAAACCGTTGCATATACCGGAAAATTTTCTTTAACCTTACCAGAAGTTTCAATTTGATTAATTTGATTTTCAGAGAGCTTCCACAATTTTAATTTGTTACGTACAGCTTTGTATAATGCAGGTTGTGATTCCTTTAATGAAGCTGCTGTGATGAGTTCTTGTTGCGCTGCATATAATTCTGGCGAATAAATAGTTGCTAATAACTGTCCTTTTCTTATTTCTTCGCCTGTAAAACTTACATTTAGACGTTCTATTCTTCCAGAAAAATAACTGACTTGAACTGCATTGGCTTCTTCATTTTCTACAATCTTTCCAGATAATTTGATAGTATTATCCTCTGTTTTACCATTTCCAACAATAGACGTTTGAATGTTTGCCAAAGCCATTGCATTTTCAGTTAGCTTAAATTGGTCTGCTAATAAGCCGTCAGCACTACTTGCTGCAGGAATTAAATCCATACCGCAAATTGGGCAATCGCCAGCTTCTGGTTGCATAATCTGTGGATGCATAGAACACGTCCACATTTGATTGGTTTCTGTTACTGCATCATGATTGTGTTCTGTTTCTGTATTTGATGAACCACCAAAAAGGAACCATCCTAATAGAAGTCCAACTGCTAATATCCCTATGTAAATGACTATTTTATTATTTTTCATTCTCTAATCTTTTTATCATTGCTTTCATGTCTTCTATTTCTTTTCGTTGCGCTTCAATAATATCATCTGCCAGTTTTCTAACTTCTGGGTCTTGAATATCTGCACGCTCACTTGTAAGTATAGCAATTGAATGGTGTGGAATCATCCCTTTTAACCAAAGTACGTCTCCTATAATTGGTGCTTGTGATCTAACTAATCCTAACGCACTAATAAAAAGCACTAGACTTCCTATAAGTATTGCCATATTTTTCTTTTTGTTTTTATACATTTTCAGCATGAATAATAGCATAATTACTGCCATTGTTGAAATCCCTAAGCAAACCATATAAAAACGAGTCAAGCTGAAATATATGTGGTCTATGGCATAGGTATTTAAGTACATTGTTATATACATAGCTATAAATGATAACCCTAACATTAAAAAAAATGTTTTATAGTTTCCTTTATTTGAGTGTTGATTTGAATTTTCCATAATTATTTGATTTTATATTTAAACTTTAATTGTTCTTAATCTTAATGCATTGGCGATAACCGAAACAGAGCTAAAACTCATGGCTAACGCTGCAATCATAGGCGAGAGTAAAATTCCGAAAAACGGAAACAAAACACCTGCTGCAATAGGCACTCCTAATGTGTTATAGATGAGAGCGAAAAACAGATTTTGTTTAATATTCTTCATTACGGCATCACTCAAATTCCTTGCTTTGACAATACCGTGTAAATCTCCTTTTACCAAGGTTATCATAGCACTTTCTATAGCAACATCTGTTCCTGTTCCCATTGCGATACCTACATCACTTTTAGCAAGTGCTGGTGCATCATTAATACCATCGCCCGCCATAGCAACAACTTTTCCTTTTTCTTGTAGTTTCTCTACTTCTTTGAGTTTATCCTCAGGCAACATACTTGCTTTAAAATCTGTAAGATTTAATTCTGACGCTACTGCTTGCGCTGTGTCGTGATTATCGCCTGTTAACATGATGACTTCAATACCTTTGTCTTGAAGTTCCTTAATGGCTTTGGCGCTAGTCCCCTTAATTTTATCTCCTATAACTACATAACCAGTAACCGTTTCATCTATGGATAAGTATGAAACCGTTTTACCTTGTTTTTGATAAGTTTTAGCTTCTTCCTGCATTTGCGAGGTTATCTCTGCATTAGCATAATCCATCATCTTAGGATTTCCCAATGCTATTTTTTTATTATCAATAGTAGCTTCTACACCTTTACCTGTAACTGCGCTAAATGCATCTGATTTTAAAATTTCAGAATTTTGTACTTTTCCATATTTAACCGTAGCTTCTGCTAATGGATGTTCGCTGTTATTGTTCAACGAAACAATATATTTCAGAATGTCATTTTCGCTAAAATCAGCATCAAAAGAACCTACTGTTTCAACGGTTGGTTTTCCTTCTGTAATTGTTCCTGTCTTATCTACAATTAGCGACGTAACCTTATCCATTTTTTCAAGTGCTTCGGCATTTTTAATCAATACACCATTTTGAGCACCTTTACCAACACCAACCATTACAGACATAGGTGTTGCCAATCCCAATGCACAAGGACAAGCTATTATCAAAACAGCAATAGCATTCACAAAGGCATAAACATAAACTGGTTCTGGTCCCCAAATTGCCCAAACCGCAAAAGTTAGTAATGAGATAATGACCACAACAGGCACAAAATAACCTGATACTTTATCGGCTAAATTTTGAATTGGCGCACGACTTCTACTGGCATTATTAACCATGTGGATGATTTGAGAGAGTAGTGTATCGCTCCCCACTTTTTCAGCTTGCATTAAAAAAGATTGGTTGCCGTTTATTGTTCCGCTACTTACTTTATCATTTACTGTTTTATTAACAGGAATTGGCTCTCCTGTAATCATAGATTCGTCAATGGTTGTATCTCCTTCTGTTATCGAGCCATCCACAGGAATCTTATCGCCTGGTTTTACTTTTAGAATATCATTTAATTCAATAGCATCGATGGTTACTTCAACATCTTCGCCATCTACTATTTTTATAGCTTTATTTGGTGCTAACTTTAATAATTCTTTTACTGCTGAATTGGTTTTACTATGCGCACGAGCTTCTAAAAGTTGACCTAAAAGCACCAATGTTAGAATGACGGTTGCTGCTTCAAAATAGACATGTACTGCTCCAGATTCTGTTTTAAACTGACTTGGAAAAATATCTGGAAAAAACATACCAAAAACACTAAATAACCAAGCTACACCTGCACCTATTCCAATAAGTGTAAACATATTAAGATTCCATGTTTTTATGCTTTTATAGGCACGCTCAAAAAACATCCACGTCGCATAAAACACAACTGGAATGGATAGAGCGAACTGAATCCAATTCCAATATTTTTGTTCCATGATGTCATACAATGGATTATTAGAAACCATTTCACTCATTGCTATTAAGAAAATTGGCAATGTGAATATTATTGCAATCTTAAACTTTTTTAATAGCTTATTATAGGTTTTCTCTTCTGCTGAACTATCTGCTTCCATTGGTACTAAATCCATACCGCATTTAGGACAAGAACCTGCTTCATCTTTAATTATTTCTGGATGCATGGGACACGTCCATTGTTCTGATGAAGATGTGGACAAATTTTGTTCTTCAACTAAATCCATTCCGCAGACAGGACAATCGCCTGGTTTATCATAGTTTTTATCGCCTTCGCAATGCATAGGACAATAAAAAGTACCTGTTCCTGCTTTTGGTGGCTGTTTTTCCTTTTCTACTTTGTTATGGTGGTGTTCTCCTAATTTATGAATACTATAATTTCCGCTATCCTTCTCTAAAGCTTCTTGAAGTCTTTCTATGGGAATATGAGATTCCATTTCGATTGTTGCTTCTGCTCTTTCTAAATCAACTGAAGCCTTTGAAACACCTTCCACTTTTGAAAGTTTTTCTTCTACGTGACTGCGACAACCGTTGCAAGTCATTCCGTGTATGTGATATGTATGTTTCATTATTGCTGTGTTAAATAATTAATAATTGTGGTTTGCACATAGTAAGTTTTAACAGACTCAATTTGATTCATTTGAAACTTCAATTGCAATTCTTGTATGTCCAAAACGTCATTAAAATCAATCGTTCCTGTTTCGTAATTTTTAATAAGAATCTCTTCAGCATCTTTAGCTTGCTTTAAGTTCTTCGTTTGGGTTGCATAACTTATTCTTGCTGAAATCTTATCGTTTACTGCTTTATCCAATAGTATTTCTAATGCATTTGTGCGCTCTTGTTTTTGTGCCAAAATCTCTTGCTGTTGCAACTCATTTTGTTTGGTTTGGGATTTGTACTTATTATTAAATATGGGAATTGATACTGATACCATTGGCATAATTATATCTTTTCCATTGTCACTAAAATCCATGTTAGGACGTTCATCAACATTGATATAATCTAAACCGAAACCAATCATTGGACTACTTTCTTTTTGATTCAATAATTCAGATTGCTCTACCGACTGATAGAGTTTATCGAATTTTAGTAATTCAGGATGTAGAGATAAATTCCCAGAATTGATTTCAAAATCTTCTGAAGGAATTATTAACTCATTAATAACAGAAACTTGTACATCCTTATTACGATTTAAAAGCTTATTAAAAGTAGTTTGTTCTGCTAAAAATTGTTGAACCAAAACATCTAACAATTGCTGTATTTCATTTTGACGCATTTGCAATCGTAATACATCTACAGCTGAAGCTTTGCCAACTTCAACCGATGTTAAAGCCAATGTTTCATAGGTTTTAAGTAGTTTAATATTCTCACTTAAAACTTCTTGTTTTGCTTTATTAGCGTAAAGATTATAATAGGATTGCGATACCGAAGCCATCAGTTTTCTTTTGGCAATAACAATGTCTTCATATTTAGCATCTGCCAAAGCACTCACATAGTTTTCTCTTGCGGTTATGTTCCCAAACCAAGGCAACATTTGTTTTGCTGATACTTTGAAGCGTTGCGCTCCTGTTCGGGTTTCTGGTTCGCTTACGAAGTAACCCACACCAAATTCGGTATTAGGTAATGTATTTACTTCATTCACTTTTTCGGAAGCAATACTATACTGTAATTCAAACTTTTGAATTTCAGGATTGTTATTTAATGCTTCATTAATAAGCGTTTCTAATTCTTGTGCATTAGAAACACTAAAAGCTAATAAACCTATGAGTGTATAAATTATTCTTTTCATTTGTTTGCTCTTTTCAATTTAAACTCTTCTCTCCAGCTATATAATACCGGTACAATAAAATAAGAGGTAATATCTATAACCATTCCGCCAAATATTGGAATTGCCATAGGTATCATAATATCACTTCCTTTTCCTGTGGATGTCAATACTGGTAACAGCGCTAAAATGGTAGTTACAGTAGTCATCAAACACGGACGAATACGTTTTTCGGCTGCTTGTAAAGCGGAAGCTCTAATGCTCTTTTTATCAGAAGGTTTTTCACGCTCAAAAGTTTGCGTGAGGTATGTTGCCATAACGACACCATCATCTGTAGCAATACCAAATAATGCTATAAAACCTACCCAAACCGCTACACTTAAATTGATAGTTTTCATATTGAAAAGGTCTCGCATATTCTCCCCAAACAAACTAAAATTGAAAAACCAATCTTGACCGTACAACCATATCATTATAAAACCACCTGCAAATGCAACCGTTATTCCTGTAAAAACCATTAGTGACGTAGTAACAGATTTAAACTGGAAATACAGAATCAAGAAAATAATAGCAAGTGCTAATGGTACAACTACAGAAAGCGTTTTTTCTGCTCGTAACTGATTTTCATAAGTACCTGTAAATTTATAGCTGATGCCCTTTGGAACAGTTAATTCTCCTGAATCTATTTTCTGTTGAAATAAAGCTTGCGCATTTTCAACAACATCAACTTCTGCAAACCCATCTAATTTATCAAACAACACATAGCCAACTAAAAAAGTATCTTCACTTTTTATGACTTGTGGCCCTTGCTCATACCGAATCGTCGCTAATTCACTTAATGGAATAGGACTTCCTTTTTCAACAGGAATATAGATGCCTTTTATATCTTCTGGATTACCTCGTAGCTCTCTAGGGTATCGCACTCTAACAACATAGCGTTCTCTTCCTTCTACGGTTTGAGTAATAGCCATACCGCCAATGGCTACTTTCAGCACACTTTGTACATCTTCTATAGATACACCATAACGTGCTATTTTTTCTCTATCAATATCAATAAGTAAATAAGGTTTCCCTACAATTCTATCTGCAAAAACAGCTTGCTCTTTTACACCTTCTGCTTGTTTAAGAATGGTTTCTAGCTGCAATCCAAACGCTTCAATTTGTTTTAAATCTTGTCCTTTTACTTTTATTCCCATTGGTGCACGCATTCCTGTTTGAAGCATGACCAATCTGGTTTCTATCGGTTGTAATTTAGGTGCAGAAGTAACGCCTGGTAATTTGGTAACTCTAACTATTTCATTCCAAATATCATCAGGACTATTAATTTCTGGTCGCCAATTACGATAGAATTCGCCATCATTATCTTCGATAAGTTGAGCATGTCTAACTTTTGTAAAAACAATATTTTCGGAATTATTAGGATTGGCGATAAATGTTCCATCTTTCAACTCAAAAGCACCATCGTCATTTACTTTGTAACGTTGTCTTTTTCCTTTTGAGTTACGCATGTATTCAGACTTATACTGAATCATGTTTTCGTACATAGATAAAGGCGCAGGATCTAATGCAGATTCTGTTCTACCAGACTTTCCTACTACGGTTTCAATTTCTGGAATGGTGGCTACAGCCATATCTAATTGCTGAAGCACACGTTTATTTTCGGCAACACCTGAGTGTGGTAATGAGGTTGGCATTAATAGAAAAGAGCCTTCGTTTAAAGATGGCATAAATTCTTTTCCTGTATTGTTCATAATCCATCCTCCAGAAACAAGCACAGTTGCTGGAATAATTAAAAACAAAAGTTTGTTTGCTAAAGCCCAGTTTAAAATCTGTCCATAATAACTTCTAAAAATTGAAAATATTCCTAAAATTCCGAAGCAAATAATAGCTACAAAAATAAGATTGACTAAAATACTTCTGTCAAAGCCTAGTGGTCTCCAATATTCGGCAAGTAAAAAAATAATGGCAGTACACGAAATAATAATATTTACAAGATTGCTGTTTTTCTTATTTAGTTTACCCAAGACTCCAAGTAAACTAGTAATACCAAAAGCAATTAAAATAATCCCTAACCAATATCCAGTAACCATAATTGCTATTCCAGCAATTATTAAAGCACCATTTATGATGTATTTAAATGACTTTTTAAATGATGTTTTTCTGAATAAATAAGCTGCTAATGGTGGGATTAGAAATAAGGCAATAACCAAAGATGCTGATAACGCCATCGTTTTGGTAAATGCTAATGGTCTAAACAATTTTCCTTCTGCACCAATCATTGTAAATACAGGAACAAAGCTGATAATTGTAGTTAATACCGCAGTTAAAATCGCTCCAGAAACTTCGGCAGTCGCATTATAAACTACTTCATTCGTAGTTAACTCTGTACCATCTTCTCGTAATCGTAATTTGTCATCATCGAGATGGCGAATCATATTTTCTGCGAGAATGACGCCTACATCTACCATAGTTCCAATTGCAATAGCAATACCAGAAAGTGCTACAATATTGGCATCTACGTTAAACAGTTTCATGGTAACAAATACCATTAATACGGCGACAGGCAACAATCCAGAAATTAAAATAGAAGCTCTTAAATTGAAAACCATAACAATAATAACCAAAATGGTAATTAATATTTCTAGTGTCAACGCTTCATTAAGCGTGTCTAATGTTTCTTCAATAAGCTCGGTACGATCATAGAAAGGAACAACTGTTAATTGAGATGTTCGTCCATCTGCCAATACCTTTGAAGGTAATCCACCTTTCAGCTCCTCAATTTGCGCCTTTACATTATTAATGACTTCCATTGGATTTGCACCATATCGTGCCACTACAACACCACCAACGACTTCCGCACCTTCTTTATCCAATAAACCTCTTCGTGTTGCTGGACCTAATGATACTTTACCAATGTCTTTAATCTTAATTGAAGTAAAATCCTCTGAAGTAACTACAGCATTTTCAATATCTTCAACAGATTTCACATAACCCAAACCACGTACTAAATATTCAGCTTGATTAATTTCTATAGTCTGCGCACCAATATCTTGATTACTACTTTTAACCGCTTTTACAATCTGGTTTAAACTAATGTTATATTGACGCATCAGCTCTGGATTGACATCCACCTGATACTCCTGTACATAACCACCAATGGAAGCGACTTCAGAAACACCGCTTGCAGTAGATAAAGCATATTTCACATAGTAATCTTGAATGCTACGCAGTTCGTGTAAATCCCAACCACCAGTAACATTTCCATTTTCATCTCTACCTTCAAGAGTGTACCAAAATATTTGTCCCAAACCTGTGGCATCTGGTCCCAATGCAGGATTAACACCTTCTGGTAATAATCCACTTGGTAATGAATTGAGTTTTTCTAGAATACGACTGCGACTCCAATAGAATTCTATATCTTCTTCAAAAATGATATAGATACTTGAAAACCCAAACATAGAAGAACTACGAATGGTTTTTACTCCTGGAATACCGAGTAAAGAAGTCGTTAATGGATAAGTGATTTGGTCTTCTATATCTTGTGGCGAACGACCATCCCACTTTGTGAATACAATTTGTTGGTTTTCTCCAATATCTGGAATGGCGTCAACCGCTACAGGGTTGCTTGGCAAAAATCCTGTATCCCAATTAAAAGGTGCGTTTACAGTTCCCCATCCTACAAAAAGGACGAGTAACAGAACTGCTACGAGTTTATTTTCTATTAAAAATTTGATGCTTTTATTTAGCATTGGCTTTGATTATTAAACAGTTAGACATTGGCGTTAGAAAAACACCGAATACAGCAAATTATCCTTATGACATAAAGTCATAGGATAAATCAGTCTATTGTTTAAAAATCAAATTAAATACGTCTCGTCAATTTTGTAGAGTTGCCTTATGACGAGTGGCGGTTTGTATTCTTCAAAAGAAGATACATTGTTATCTAAACCTTCAAAAAGGTTAATATAAGTATAAACAAATGAAGCGATGAATACTTGTTGTTCAAAAGAAATTTTGTCAACTTGTAATTGTAGTTCGTCTTGACCATCAACTACCAATTGTTCATCATTACAACAATTCTTTTTTGTAATAGAACAACCTTCAGTTGAAGGATTATCCATTTCCATTCCGCATCCTTCAGCTTTATGGAACATAGCAGTTTCTACCAAAGTATCTCCACAATAATGCATACTGAGCGTAAATGACATTGTAGAGAGTAACACTACAAAAGCCATTGCCAAAGACATTGCTTTATGGAATACTTGTTTCATATTGAGTACAAAGGTATAAAATTTTAACAACTCCTAAATTTTGTTTAACAGAAGTTTAGATATAAAACTGCAAAAAACAAATAATCAATTTACCACTTACCCATTTTTGATAGCACCTTTTTGTACTTCAACATTTGGATATCGTCTTTACAATATGGATGTTCTAAAAGTTCTTTAAGTTTACCTATAAACTCTTTTGAAACAAACCCTTTTTTCTTTAAAACATCAAATAAAACGAGGGCTTGCTCTGCCCTATATTTAGCTTTTTTCAAAAACTCTTCTCCATTTTCTGGGTTTTCATAATGGTTTTGAATATCAAAATGTTTATCAATATCTCCTTTGTATGCTACTAATAAGTTTTCAGCATTCTGTTGTGTAACTCCATTTGTTGTAAATACATAGTCTCTGTCTTGAGTAAGTCTATTAATTCTCGTTTGTCCATCTGCGTAATTATTAGGATGAATCTCTAAATAATGTGAACGATCCAAGGGTAAAGTAATAACTGCTTTGGGATCATATAAACCTTGAAATTTATTAGTTTCAAAATGCCTAATTGAAACTGGATTATCGCAAGTAATTATTGGCGCATTTGAATCTTCTATTTTAATTACATTTATTGTACAATCGTATTTGTATTTAACAAAGTTTCCCCATTGTTCAAGATGGTTAACTAAGAAGGCAGTTCTTGAACGTTCATCGTACTGTTTTTTAACCTCCTCTATTTCATCAATATGAAATTCCATTTTCTCTCCAAATAAATTCATTTTTATCAAACCATGTTCATTTGCTGTATGAGCTGCCCTATCAAAGATTTGTTTATTCATACCTTTTTGAAGATTTAAAATTCTTGGTGTACGAAAATATAATGATAGACATACATATAGTATTTGAATTTTTTGCTCTTGACTAACTGTCAATACCTTTTCATCAACAAGTAATTTATATATTTTTGGAAACTCGCTATCAACATTTTCAGCATAATGTTTTTCTAAGGCGTATTTTACTTCATCTGATTCGGCAGGAATTGTATAAATGTTTTTTTCAAAACAAATATCTTTTGTGCTTATTTGCTCTAAAAGCATATCATTGTCCATTTTATAAACATCGACAAAATGATTTCTTTTTCTTCCTTCAACTGCAAAGTTCTTTAAATATGAACGTGGTATATAATGTTGCTTTATTGGATTTGACATTATTCTATTCTTTTGTTGAGACTTCTTGTTTCATTAAAACTCGCCACGTTAAAGGAAAAGGCTGGCTTTTGTAGTGCCTACTTGCAACGTGAGCAACAATATCGAAACTATGCTTAAAAATTTTAAAGTCCTTTTCTGGTCCGAAGAGTTCCATTTCTGATACCATTTCTTTTTTGTACTCTTCTACATTCTCGTATATTGTTACAGAATGTTTTAGTGTTCCTTCGCCACGACTATAATCCTGAACACATATTTTATTTTCCATTTCTTCAAGTGGAAACCATATTTGCAAGTTCAAATCTGGAAAAAGTTCAGTAGGGATCTTGCGGACAAACTGATATAGGTCTTCATCCTTTAAAACTAAAGTGTATTCTGCCAATATAAGAACTATCATTGAAGACTGAATTTCACATTCTTCATCTCCATTATGAATATCCACCAGCTTATCATAACTTTTTCTAAACAATGGGAAAAACTTATTTATTTTATATCTGTTATTAAGACCTAAAGTCATTTCAGAAATCCATTTTTTGGCTGGGTTAAAGTTTCTTGTAAAATTCATTAAGTTAAGTGCTAAAGCTATTTCAATACTATGCACATCGTATTCTGGATATTTTGAAGGTGGATTGTTTTTTATAAACAAACATAATCCGTTACTAATTGAAAGAGCGCTTTGGTAATATGTTTGAGCATGCTCTTCATTACCTTCTCTATAATGGATTCTAAACTCTTGTATTTCCGTTAACCCTATTGTTGCTATAATTCCTATTTCTTCCCAAACATTAAGACTGTACTCTAGACTATTTCTGCTGTATTTATATATACTGTGCTCTGTTTTGTAATGTTTAGCAACTTTGTTAAAATAATAGACACCTATATTTCTTTTTAAAGAATGGATTTTGTAAAATTCCTGTCTTACAAAATTTTTCTCCAAATGATTACCTTCTTGCATAAAGTGCCAGCTTAGTAACAAACATCGTTCACTTGCATAAATTGAAGGTTTCAAATTATTATTGTCTTGAGACCATTTATATATAATGTTAAGGCATAATCGTACCAGTCTTAACTTTTTTAATATTTGTCTTTTTTGTTTGGGTTGCTTGTCTAAAATTTTTTGAATCAGCGTATAGAAATGTGATAAATCATAATCTGGTAAATCTAAAAATGCCAAAGACTTTCTTAATAATGATTGATATTCTTGTGGAAATAGTTTTTCACTAACAAGATAGTCGTCAAGCATTGCAGTTATTTCGCCTGTACCCCAAAAATCATATTCAACAGCATCTGTAGTATTCTGGTCGATATATTGTGTCCAATCAACTAAAACATTTTGATTTATAACACCATTAGTACAAACTATTATTTTTTTAGGAAGTTTTTTTAAACGATTTGTAAGTGATGTTGGAATAAACGTGTCTTTAATTTGGTTTAGAGTTGAGCGTATGGCGTTGACATCTCCATCCCAAGTGGTTCTTGTTAGATTACCTTGTTTTACAGCGAACAAAAACACCTTCTTAATACCATCTTCTGGATCAATACCTACAGCTGAAATATCTACACCAAATTGACGACCTTTCATTGGCTTTGAGATAGTTGTAAATTTCATTCCAACTAGCAGATCAGTCAGCAACACATCAAGTTCATTATCTTCTTTTAAAAGATTAATATATTCACTCAGTAAAAATCTCATTGCCTTCTTTTAAAATTTTGCCATAGTAACCGTTCTGTTGCTTGACCTATGGGATCTATAAATTCGCCTCTTGGCATTTCGCCACTATGCGAAATAAGTGCTGGTGTCATCTTTTCGGTGTATTTGCCTTGGTATTTTGAAAATGTAGACTTTCCCGTTCTGTAATTGATATTCGTAATCATACTTAAAAATGATGAACTTTCTGACTCACTCTCTTTATAGGATTTATTAAATTTTCTATTCTGAATTTTATTATAATATATCATTCTTCTCTCTGAAGGCGCAAATTCTTTTAGGTTTTCTAAATCTGAATACGCCTTGTATTTATCTTCTCCTTCTTCAACAATATCTTTTATTATTTTTTTTAATTTCCTATTGGCCGTCTTCTTTTTTAAATTTAAAAATTCAATAGTTGAATAATAATTAAAAATTAAGTGGTTAATAAACAAATCAGCTAAGAAAACTACAACCTCTTTATTATCTACTTTTTGTTCAAGTATAGAATATACCAAAGACAGAGAGGTGTCTTTATCATAAACATAGGCAAGTATTTTGTACGTGATATATTCAATATCGTAATCTGAAAAGTCCTTTATTAGAACTTCTGAAACCGTCAATCCTGATAAATCTCTCATATATCTAGCACTATTCATTTCAAAAATGGCAATATGAAAATTTGGATTGTCTTTATTTAACCAATTTGTATATAGCTTTTGGAAATCTGAATAAAAATCATCGCAAAGTGTATTCAGCAAATGGCTGAAATATTCTATTTTTCTAGCATTTTTTGGACTTATCCCTACCCAATCTGTAATAAAACCAACTACCAAATCTAAATTGGTTTTAGCCATATTTTCCAATCGATAAGCCAATTGATTATACGCTCCTGCATGTTCTATATCAATGTGAAGCAACAATGGAAGATATTTTTTAAAGAGGTGTATTTCGTTGCCTAAATCTATATTGTAATCCAAAAAGTAAATGAGCTCTAATTGAATTTCAATAGTCTTAATACTTGATAGCTTATCTATAATTTTATCTGCATTTTTTAATTCATTTCTTTTATTTCTAATGGTAAAGAAAACGGATGGCCATAACTCCTCAAGAGTCTTATTATTAATAATACTATTGAATTGTTTCTCAATCCAGCTCACAAATGTTTTTGGTGTTGTTTTCGCTATCAAATCAATTTTGACGATAGATTTTATTCCTATTTCATTTAAGCTTATGTTATCATCTTCGATTAGGCGTTTAATTTCATCTATTGAAAACTTTTGGTCTGAATGATATAATCCGGATAGAATATCCATTAATATAAAATACGAATCAGGATTTTTCGTTTCAAGTGTTTTTAAATAAATTTCTTTACCAAAAGAAGCATCCTCTTTTGCTTCGCGAGTAATGGCTATTTGAAGATTTCTTACAGGATAGTTACTTTTTAAGTTTTTAAGCAATTCTGGTAGTGCCTTAACATAAAGGTCTATATCAACATTTTTAATATTGTCACAAAAGGTTCTATAATCTTGCCATCGATTGGAAGGCTCTTTATTGTCTAATAAGTCTTGTAGAAATTGCAAATGAAAAGGGTTATAATTTTTGACTAAAGTTAAAAAAGAATTGATACCGTTCTGTAAAAGAGTAACAAAGTTTTTTTCCATTCTACCAAAAGAAATCAAACTATATCAAATACTATTAAATGGACAAAAAGAAACAAAATGTTGTACCTATGTTGTACCCAAACATTTTTCCGAGCTTATTTTAAATAAAAAAAGCCGAAGATTTCTCTTCGACTTTTGTACAGGCGGCGAGACTCGAACTCGCACACCTCGCGGCATTAGATCCTAAGTCTAACGTGTCTACCAATTCCACCACGCCTGCATTTTATTTTTTTAACACTAATAATTAGGTTAAATCCTAAGTCTAGCGTGTCTACCAATTCCACCACGCCCGCAAAAGGACTGCAAATATAAACAAGATTTTTAAATTGCAAACCTTTAATCACTAAAAACATACTTTTTTTAATACTTTTGAAAAACAACACTCTTAATTTCATTATGCAAAACATACAATCTTATATAGAACAACACAAAAACAGGTTTTTAAACGAACTTACAGAACTTCTTAAAATACCATCAATTAGCGCAGATTCAGCCTATAAAAGCGATGTATTAAAAACAGCCGAAGCTATTAAAATTAGCTTAGAAAAAGCTGGTTGCAATACTGTTGAGGTTTGTAAAACCAATGGCTACCCTATAGTTTATGGCGAAAAAATAATAGACAATAACTTGCCAACAGTATTAGTTTACGGCCATTACGATGTGCAACCACCAGACCCTATAAACTTATGGGATTCGCCACCTTTTGAGCCCGTAATTAAAAACACAGAAAAGCATCCTGAAGGCGCCATATTTGCACGTGGTGCTTGCGATGATAAAGGGCAAATGTATATGCATGTAAAAGCCTTAGAATTTATGACAGCTACAAACCAACTACCTTGCAATGTAAAATTTATGATAGAAGGCGAGGAAGAAGTTGGAAGCGCAAACCTAGCAACCTTTGTAAAAAACAATCAAGAAAAATTAAAAAACGATGTTATTTTAATTTCAGACACCGGAATGATAGATAATAATGTACCATCAATCACAACAGGTTTGCGAGGTCTAAGCTATGTTGAGGTTGAAGTTACAGGACCAAATCGCGATTTACACTCAGGTTTATACGGTGGCGCTGTTGCAAATCCAATTAATGTGCTAACCAAAATGATAGCCTCTTTACACGATAACAACAACCACATAACCATTCCTGGGTTTTATGATAATGTAGAAGAACTCTCAAAAGAAGAACGTGCAGAAATGGCAAAAGCACCTTTTAGTTTAGAAAACTATAAAAAAGCACTAAACATTAATGCCGTTTATGGCGAAGCAGGTTATACCACTAACGAAAGAAATTCTATAAGGCCAACACTAGATGTAAACGGTATATGGGGCGGCTATACAGGCGAAGGAGCCAAAACCGTAATAGCCAGTAAAGCCTATGCTAAAATTTCTATGCGATTGGTACCAAATCAAGATTGGAAAAACATCACACAATTATTTAAAACACATTTCGAAAACATAGCACCAAAAGGCGTAACCGTAAAAGTAACACCACACCATGGCGGCCAAGGCTATGTTACTCCAATAAACAGCATAGGCTATCAAGCCGCCAGCAAAGCCTACCAAGACACATTTGGCAAAACTCCAATCCCACAACGAAGTGGCGGTAGCATACCAATAGTTTCGCTTTTCGAACAAGAATTAAAAAGCAAAACCATTTTAATGGGCTTTGGTTTAGATAGCGATGCTATACACTCACCAAACGAGCATTTTGGCGTTTGGAATTATTTAAAAGGCATAGAAACCATACCATTATTTTATAAATATTTCACTCAATTATCAAAACAATAATGGCGTTACCACAAGGGTCGCGCTTTACATTACTAGTTTTGGCTCGATGCGCGCCTCGCCAAAAGCTAACCATTACAATCGCTAACGCAAGTTAGCAACACCTATGAAAAACCAACATAGCAATCAACTATTACTACTTACCTTAGCCACATTATTAATTAGCACCTCTGGGGCTTTAGGTAAGTTTATTAGTATGCCAACCGAAGTAATTATTTGGTGGCGTAGCGCATTAGGTACATTTTTTTTATTTATTTTTTGTAAACACAAAAAGTTTAACCTTAAAATTCAATCTAAAAAAGATTTTTCAACCCTATTTATAAGTGCTATTTTTTTAGGCGGACATTGGATAACTTACTTCTACGCCCTAAAACTATCAAACGTAGCCCTAGGCATGCTATCGTTATTTACATATCCTGTAGTAACAGCATTAATAGAACCTCTTTTTACAAAAGCAAAGCTAAACACTATTCATATTATTTTAGCAGCCATGGTATTACTTGGCATTTATATACTAGCACCAGATTTTAATTTTAAAAGCACACAAATAAAAGGCATTCTATTTGGTTTACTATCGGCTGCTCTATATGCCATACGAAATTTAATGCTAAAAAAACCAGCCTCAAAATACAACGGCATGTCTTTAATGATGTATCAAACCCTATTTTTAAGCATCATTTTACTTCCTTTTCTTATTATAAAAGACTCTAGTAATATAAGTACACAATACCCATACATTATTCTATTAGCCTTAGTAACAACAGCTATTGGGCACTCGCTATTAATAAGTAGTTTTAAATATTTTTCTATAAGTACAGCTAGCATAGTAAGTAGTACACAACCTATTTTTGGTATTATTATAGCTTATTTTTTTTTAAACGAAATTCCAACACTAAACACTTTTATTGGCGGATCTTTAATAATTACTACTGTAATTATTGAAAGTATTCGTTCCAGTAAAAAATAATTTTTTTATCTCTACATTTGTAGAATACAAATATTTATTCTACATTTGTAGAGAATAATCTAAACATGTAGAACAATGCAGTTATCTAAAACTGAAGAAGAACTAATGAATTACCTCTGGAAACTTGAAAAAGCCTTCATGAAAGATCTCTTAGAGGCCTATCCAGAACCTAAACCTGCCAATACAACCATAGCAACGCTTTTAAAACGCATGACAGATAAAGGCTTTATAAACTATAATCTTTATGGTAAATCTAGAGAATATTACCCGCTAGTTAAAAAGAAAGACTATTTTTCTAAGCATGTTAATGGACTTATTAAAAACTTTTTTAATGATAGTGCCTCGCAATTTGCATCGTTCTTTACCAAAGAAACTAATTTAACAAAAGAAGAATTAGAAGATTTAAAAACTTTAATTGATACAGAAATTAAAAACAAATAGTTATGCTTTTATACCTATTAAAATCTAGTGCTTGTTTAGCCATTTTTATGGTTTTCTACAAACTTTTATTAGAAAAAACTAGCGCACATACATTTAAACGTTTCTACCTAATTGGCAGTATCCTTATATCTATTAGTATTCCTTTAATAACGTTAACAAGTTATACAGACAATCTGGTTACCAACAAAATGGTTAGTAAAAACCTTAACCTAATCATTGCCGAAGCCCCCGAAACTAGTTATTTATTAAATTACTTACCAACCGTAATCTGGTGTATTTACTTATTAGGCGTAGCCATATTATTAGTTAGATTTATTAAAAACTTATACAAAACGCTTCAAAAAATTAAATCTAACCCATTACATAGAAACCAAAAATTTATTAATGTTTTATTACAAGATTTAGTATTTCCGCACACCTTTTTTAATTATATTTTTTTAAACAAAAATAAATTCGAAAATCATTTAATACCCACAGAAGTTATACTTCATGAGCAAGCTCATGCCAACCAAAAACACACTATAGATATATTATTTATAGAAATACTACAAATAGTATTCTGGTTTAACCCATTATTATACTTTGTAAAAAAAGACATTAAATTAAATCATGAATTTTTAGCAGACTCAAAAGTTATAAACTCAGGGTTTAACACAAAAAATTATCAGCAATTATTATTAGCATTCTCATCAAATGCTGTTGATAATCCTTTGGCAAATGCCATAAATTATTCATTAATCAAAAAACGTTTTACAGTTATGAAAACAAAAACATCAAAAACAATTATTTGGTTTAGAAGCTTAATTCTTCTACCATTATTAGCTATTTTAATTTATAGTTTTAGCAGCAAAAACTATGTTAACATTAACGACAACTTAATCGAAGTTGCATCTCAAAAAAAAGCCACAAAAAAACAGCTTGAAGAGTATAATGCACTTGCGAAAAAGTATAATACACAACCACAAGATAAACGCATAATAAAATTAAAAGACATTAAACGTTTAGAGTATTTATATAGTTTAATGAGTGATAAACAAAAAGCAAACAACCAACCATTTCCAGATTGTCCTCCGCCACCTGCATCTCCAGTAGTAAAAAAGGGAGAGATTTCAAATATCCCGCCACCTCCGCCACCAGCGCCAAAAGCACCTTTAGATTTTGCTATACACGCCGCAAAAAAAGGAGCTATATTCTATTTCGAAAACAACAAAATATCTTCAGACAAGGCTATAGAGTTGTTAAAGCATAATAAAAATTTAAATATTCATGCTACAAGCTCTAACGGAAAGCAAGTTATAAAAATTCAAAAAGCGCCTATTAAACTATAAATTAAACCTTCAACTCAAAACCTGTAAACTAACACTTTACAGTTTTTTTTTATTAAAACATGTAACAAATCTTTATAAAAAACGTTCTAATAGTCAATCAATCAAAATCAATCAAATAATGTTAAAGCGCTTTTTTATAATCTGCTCTGGTGCAGACACCGATATTTTAAATAATTGTTCTATTGGCGAACAAAACAAATACGCAGGTATTGGGGCTACCGTTTTTTTTACTGCAGTTATGGCATTTATTGCAGCTAGTTATGCTTTGTATACTGTTTTTGACAACCTATATTCGGCTATTTTTTTCGGACTTATCTGGGGCCTGCTCATATTTAACCTAGACAGATATATAGTTTCTACCATAAAAAAGACAGGACATATTATTGACGAGCTTATTCAAGCTTCACCAAGAATATTATTAGCTATAATTATTGCTATAGTAATATCTAAACCCCTTGAACTTAAAATTTTTGAAAAAGAAATTAATCAAGTTTTATTAGAACAGAAAAACGAATTGACTTTAGCCAATAAAACTCAGCTTGCAGAACAATTTTCGCCCAACATAAAACGTTTAGAAAACAATATTTTAAACTTACAAAACCAAATAGAAACCAAAGAGGCCGAAGTTAATAATTTATACAACACCTATATTGCCGAAGCCGAAGGAACAGCAGGAACAAAGCTTTTAGGAAAAGGTCCTGTTTATAAAGAAAAACGAGATAAACACGATGCTCTATTAGCAGAATTACAACAATTAAAAACAGATAATAAAGCAAAAATTACTGCTCTTGAAAACAAAATAGCTACACTAAAAACCGATTACGAAACACAGGTAACAAACACACAACCAATAATTGACAATTTTGATGGACTAATGGCTCGTGTTAACGCCTTAGGCAAACTCCCTTGGCTACCTTCATTTTTTATTTTTATGCTATTTTTAGCTATTGAAACCTCGCCTATTTTTGCAAAGCTTCTATCTCCAAAAGGCGCTTACGATTTAAAGTTAGAAGATCAAGAAACTGCATTAAAAACAAATGTGCTTCAAAACAACAACCAACGCGAGGCCATGCTAAAAACAGATTATGCCATTAACGATCGTATTTATAGCGATATAGAAAACGAGGAAGAATTATATAATTACAAGCGTAAAAAAGCAAGAGAACTTATGCAATTACAAGCCAATGCCTTTTACAACAAACAAAAAAATATTTTATAATTAGGCTGCCATCTCAGATTTAAAGTGGTCGTATAACTCTTTACAACCAAAACCAACTATAGATAATCTTTTATTTTTGGCTAATGCCTCTTCATGAAGTTTCGAGATGGCATCAACACCATATTTATCCATACTTACAATATCTTGAATACTAATAGTAAGTGTGCTTACTTTTTCAAAAATGTTTTTAAACTCTTCATTAAATACACTTACACTTTGCTTGTTTAGAATTCCTTTTACTTTAAAGAAATTGTTACAGTTAGAAATTTTAAAATCCATAATTTATTGATTTTTAAAGGTTAAAATAAACTTGAGGGAGCTTTTATCTTTTTTTAATTATATCTAAAATTAAAAAGTTAAAAGGTTATCTCAATATTTTATCGACCAATACATTTTTCCTTAGACAAAAAAATAATTTTTGCTAATTTCATCGACAACCAACCTTTTATAGTTATAAGATTTTGTTACATTTACCATTACATTTTTTATTTTTTTTAAATAAAAACGGTATACCTTTTGTATTTATAGTTAAACATATTTTAAAAAAACATTCCAAAAACATGAAAAAGCTAGTTGTATTATGTTGTTTAATTAGTTTCATTAATAGTTATTCGCAAACAAATGAAGAAGCCGATGTAAAAGCAATAAATAAAGTTTTAAAAAAACAAAGAATTGCTTGGTCTAATAACAACTTAGAGGAGTTTATGGAAGGTTACTGGAAAAGCGACTCCTTAAAATTTTATGGAAGCAACGGCGTAACTTATGGCTGGGACAATACTTTAGAACGTTACCAAAAAGCTTACCCTACAAAAAAACACACCGGAAAACTAAGCTTTAGAATTAACGATGTTACAAAAATAAGCGAAGGCGCTTATTATGTTTTAGGCGAATACCACCTTAAAAGAGACGTTGGTAATGCAGATGGTATTTTTATGATTATTTTAAAGAAAATTAATGGCGAATGGAAAATTATTGCCGATACCTCATCATAAATCATGAATCCAATAATTAGAAAAGCCACTTTAAAAGACTTACCTGTTCTATTAAAATTTGAGCAAGGCGTTATTGAAGCCGAACGTCCTTTCGATATTACAATAAAAGACGAAAAAACAAATTACTATAATATTTCTGAGCTAATAACAAGCCCGAATTCTGTAGTTTATGTGGCCGAAGTTGATAATAAAATAGTAGCTTCTGGTTACGCTAAAATTAAATTAGATAGACATTATTTAAAACATAAAAAACAAGGCTATTTAGGCTTTATGTTTGTTTTAGAAAATTTTAGAGGCAATCAATTAAACAAATATATTATTGATACTTTATTCGCATGGTGTAAAAACCAAGACGTTTATGAAATAAGGTTAGATGTTTATCATGACAACATACCCGCCATTAAAGCATATGAAAAAGTAGGCTTTAAAAAACATATGATAAATATGAGATTAGACATCTCTAACCTACCTTGATAATAAGCAGCTATAAGTGGCGCAAATCAATACTATTTTATCCAAAACCTTTATTATATTATCTACATTAGATTAAAATAACATATTTATTTGCCGTTTTTGTACTTTTAATGTATGAATACAATAAAAATTATAAACGACAATTTTATTGAGAATAATACTAATTTCTGCGAGCTAATATCAGAAATAAAACAATATTTTTCTACAAATGAGGTTATTGTTCCAATGCGTCATCATCACGACTTCCCAAACCCCAAAGTACAGGAAGATTCTACATTATTACTTATGCCCGCATGGAACCCAAGCAAAAACGCAGGCGTAAAAATAGTAACGGTAAGCCCCGAAAATAGCCAATTCGATTTACCTTCCATTCAAGGAACCTATATTTACTTTGATGCCACAAAAGGATTAGTTAAAGCCATTCTAGAAGCCAAAAGTTTAACGGTAAAAAGAACTGCTGCTGCATCTGCATTGGCTTCTTCATATTTATCTAGAAAAAACGCATCAACTTTGTTAATGATTGGAACTGGAGCATTATCTATTAATTTAATTAAGGCGCACGCAGCTGTTCGCCCAATAAAAAAAGTGTTTATTTGGGGGCGAAATTTTGAAAAAGCTATAGCAATTTGCAACATTTTAAAAAACGAAAGCTTTACAATTACACCAATAAAAACCATTAAAGAAAAAATCTCTGAAGTAGATATTATATCATCAGCCACATTATCAAAAACACCATTAGTTTTAGGAAAACATTTAAAAAAAGGACAACACATAGATTTGGTAGGCGCCTATAAAAAAGACATGCGAGAAGCAGATAACGAAACAATTTCTAAAGCCTCTGTTTATATTGATACATTTCAAGGAGGCTTAAAAGAAAGCGGAGATATTGTTATTCCGTTGCAAAATGGCACCTTGAAAGAAGATAGTATTAAAGCCGATTTGTTTCAATTATGCTCAAACCAAAAAACAGGAAGAAGTTCCGAAAACGAAATTACAGTATTTAAATCTGTTGGGCATGCTCTAGAAGATTTAGCTGCAGCAAATTATTTTTATAATAAATACGCAAATGAGTAATACTTACAAAAACATAATATCGAATACCGAATTTAAACCAGATAAAAATTGGTTACAAATAAAAACCATAGATATGCATACGGGAGGCGAACCCTTACGTGTAATTATTGATGGATTTCCTAAATTAAGCGGAAATTCTGTTTTAGAATATAGAAGAAACTGTAAAGAACATTTTGATTATTTAAGAACCGCATTAATGTTCGAGCCTAGAGGCCATGCAGACATGTATGGTTGTATACTATTACCACCTAATGATGACGAAGGAGATTTCGGAATTATATTTTTACACAACGAAGGCTATTCAACAATGTGCGGGCATGCTATTATTGCTATTTCTACCTTAGCAATTAATATGAATTGGATTCATGTAAAAGAAGGCGATAACGTTCTTAAAATTGATGCGCCTTGCGGAAGAATTACATCTTTTACAAATGTAAAAAACGGGCAAGTAACTGGTGTTCGTTTTCATTGTGTGCCTAGTTTTGTAGTAGGTTTAGACAGAACTGTAAAGGTTGAAGGCCTAGGAAATGTAACCTACGATTTAGCCTACGGCGGTGCTTTTTATGCTTATGTAGACATGGCTAAAAATAACTTTAATTTTAATTTAAATGCAGCATCATACAGAGCTTTAATTACAAATGGAATGAAAATTAAAAATGCTGTAATTAATTCGGATCATGAAATTATACATCCTTTTGAAGAAGATTTAAGTTTTAATTACGGAACCATTTTTATAGACAACAACAAACAAACTTCTGGAGCAGATAGCAGAAATGTTTGCATTTTTGCTGAAGGGGAAGTAGATCGTTGCCCTACAGGATCGGGAGTTTCTGGAAGAATGGCCATACATAAAGCACGAAAAGAGATTGATTATGGAGAAACCATGACTATTGAGAGTATTACAGGCTCTGTATTTAAAGGATCTATTATTTCTGAAGAAAATTACGGCCCTTTTACAGCCGTAATACCGCAAGTAGAAGGCAACGCTTATATTACAGGAATACAAACTTTTGTAATTAACCCAAATGATCCTATGAAAGATGGTTTTATTTTAAGATAACAAATTATAATATACCAAATGGATTTTCTATGCTATGCATAGGCTTAGTAAACCACTTAGGACCTTCTTTAGTCATGTAAATATGATCCTCGTGCCTAATACCAAACTTACTTGGCACACAAATCATTGGTTCGTTACTAAAACACATTCCTGGCTCTAAAACAGTTTCATCGCCCTTAACAATATATGGGTATTCATGAATATCTAAACCAATACCATGTCCCGTTCTGTGCGGCAAACCCGGCAGTTTATAATTTGGTCCAAGTTTGTAAAACTCCAACACTTCTCTACATGCAAAATCAATAGAAGCACAAGTACTCCCTATTTTAGCTGCATTAAATGCTGCTTGTTGTGTTTCTTTTTCTATGTTCCAAATGCGTCGTTGCAAATCATTAGCTTCACCAAAAACATAAGTTCTTGTAATATCAGACACATAATCATGTAACACGCAACCTGTATCAATAAGCACAACATCATTCTTTTCTAGATTTTTTGGAGATTTTACACCATGAGGAAAAGAAGAATCTACACCAAATAATACAATACAAAAATAAGAACCCGAAGCTACTCCATAACGTTTATGTGCTTCATTAATAAAATCTGTAACCTCCTTTACAGAAATACCAACTCTTAAAATTCTAGCGGCTGCCTTTTGAACTTCTAAAGTAATATCCATAGCGTGTTGCATGATGGCTATTTCTGCATCAGACTTAATCATTCTACAACCAGATATAATTGCTTTAGCGTTACTTAATATATATTCTGAAGCTATTTTTTGAATACCATTAGTAATAAAAAACGGCGTTGTTTCATCAATTAAAATCGTACCATGTACTACATTATTATGCTTTAAAATGGAATTAAATAGTTGATATGGACTTTCATGTTCTTCCCAACAATGAACAGTTCCTTTAATAATCATAAAATCTAAAACAGTTCCTTTTTCAAACTGAGGTGCTATGTAATGAAGCTCGCCATTTGGAAATAACAAAGCACCAACCATACGCTCGCTAGAATTCCAATGTGTGCCAGTAAAATAAAATAAGTTTGTTCCGGAATTAAGGTATATTGCTTGAACATTTTGAGCTTGCATTAACGCACAAGCTTTATTAATTCGTAATTGAAATTCTTCTTCTTGAATAGGTTTTACTAAATGTGCTTTAGGTTTTATGGTATTTAACTCGGCTTCAATTGTAGATCCGCCAATTCCAATTGTATTCATAATCTTATTCTATTTAATGATTCATTAAAGCTTCTATATCTTTAATTTCTATAGGCATAGTCTCTGTTAAATTTATGTTTCCGTTTTCTGTAATTACATAATTATTTTCTAAACGGCAGCCTATACCCTCTTCTGCAATATAAATTCCTGGCTCGCATGTTAAAACCATTCCCGCTTCAAAAGGACGCGAATACAAACCAACATCATGCACATCTAACCCAATATAATGAGCCGTACCATGCATAAAAAACTTTTTATATAGTGGTTTTTCTGGATTTTGTTTTAAAACATCGTTTGCATTTAGCAATCCTAATTTTATTAATTCTGCTTCAACTAGGCTTGCCATTTGCTTTTCGTAATCAGATGGTAGCACACCGGGTTTTAAAAGTTTACTACCTTCTTTTAAACAATGTAATACAGCGCTGTACACTTCCTTTTGCCTGTCTGAAAATTTACCATTTACTGGAAAACAGCGTGTGGTATCGCTATTATAATTTGCATAGCAAACACCAAAATCCATCAACACCATGTCTCCATCATTACAAACACCATTATTCATAGTATAATGTAAAGCACAGGCGTTTTTACCTGAAGCCACAATTGGCTTAAACGCATGTCTTGTTGCTCCTGATTTTATTAAGTTATACGCTAGCTCTGCTTCTAGCTCATACTCTTTTATATTTGCTTTGCATGTTTTTAAAACACGTTTAAAGGATGTTACACTTATATTAGCGGCCTTTTTTATCAATTCTATTTCGGCTTCAGATTTAATTGGCCTTAATGCTCTAGTTATTTTTGAAGCTCGAAAATATTCATGTAAAGGGTACTTTTTTTTACACCAAGCAATCATTCTATCTTGTTGAGTTTCTTGGTTTTTTGTTATACGTTTTAAATGCTCGTTATGCCCAAGGTAAAAACCATCGGCTTCAAAAGCCATGTATTGCAAAATCATTTCGAAATCTTGAATCCATTCTACACGCTTAATTCCAGACACCTTAATGGCTTGCTCTTTACTTAATTTATTGCCTTCCCATATTTTAATATGCGCACTAGTTTCTTTAATAAATAAAATTTCTTGGTTTTCTTTTTTATAGGCATCGGGGTATAAAACTAATATGGTTTCTTCTTGATTAATTCCAGAAAGATAAAACAAATCGTTATTTTGTGTAAATCCCATAATATCGTCTGCATTATTATGCTTTACATCGTTTGATGTTAAAATAGCTATGGTATTCTGTTTTAATTTAGAACAGAAATTAGCTCTATTCTTTACAAATAAGGTATTTGAAATTTGATTGTATCGCATAACTTAAAAAGTTCTATTTGGATGATATTTAGCCAATTTTAAAGACGTTTTTTTTATTTGAAATAATCTCTGACACCAATTTCCCCGTGGCAGTTCTCATAGCATGCCCTGTAGTAGTGGTTAAATTATCGTATTTTTTAGACTTGCATAAGGTAAACCATCTGGCGATACTCGCCGCAAACCACATGTTACAGTTGCTTTTTCTTCTAGCATTTTTTGGTTTGGCATAACATAAGCAAACGTTTTATTTTCTGTTGCCAATAATTGATTTCCTATGCGATTTTTTCCTGTTATCATGCTTTTTTTATCTTTTTTAAATGTGCTTCAATATTTACTGGTTTGTAGATTACTTTTGTTGAAACTGGGTATTTTTTTAATAATTTACTTGGGCGAATTGGTCGTTTTTCAAATCCGCCTCCGCAATTAGGACAAACATGTTGTAAAATATGGTGTACACAATCTTTACAGAACGTACACTCAAAAGTACATATCATAGCTTCTCTTGAATTATACGGCAATGCTTTATTACAATTTTCGCATGTTGGTCTTATTTCTAACATCTTACTGTTTACGGGTTAAAGTGGCTTCCTTTCACTTATTTTGTAAAAGATACAATAAAACATTTTCTGTTTGTTAATTCTAAACAATTTAAAATATATGAAAAAAGTACAACCGTGTTTTAGTGTGATAACACCCAAATTATTTACGCTAAAATACTTAGATTTTTATATTCTGGTAATGTTGGTCTTGCCGATAGTGTATCTGTTATTATTTTTCAATTTTAATACGCATTATTTTAGTTATGTTGCTTGTCAATTCTTTTACCGCTAAAAATATTTGGACAGCTGTTTAAAAGCCCTTCAAACATACTTAGAGTTACTTCAATTTTATAATCTACTGGGTTATTGTTATAGTAAATTATATTTTCGTTTTTTTTTTGATATTGTAAAATTACATAAGCTCTCTGTTTTTAATTAATGGTTTTTTAATCTTAACACATACAATATTATCCTATTCATGATTTTATACTGTATTTTTGAGTATTATTTGTGTATTTTAAAATCTTACACGTAATTACTCATGAAAGTTTTACCCTTTAAAATTCCTAAACCAGAACAAGATGTTTTAATATATCAGGTTGACTATGTTGATGCTTTTTACGATAAACTTCACCAGCATGAAGAAATACAAATAAGCTTCATTATAGAAGGCACAGGAACTCTTGTTGTAGGAGATTCTGTAAACGACTATAATAAAAATGACATATTAATTATTGGTAGCAACATTCCTCATGTTTTTAAAAGTGATTTTAATACTTACAAAAAATCGCATATGGTTTCTTTGTTTTTTACAAAGAAGGCTTTTGGGAAAGATTTTTTTAACTTAGAAGAATTAAAAGAGTTACAGCCTTTTTTTAAACGTGCTAAATTTGGTTTTAAAGTAACATCTAGATTAAAACAAATAAAGCGTTTGTTTTTTAAACTTGAAAGTAGCGGTAAATTAAATCGCTTTTTAATCTTATTAGAAATAGTAAAACACACATCTAAAGGAAGTTACAAGAGTTTATCCTCATTTATTTATGATAAAACATATACCGATAACGAAGGGCAAAGAATGCGCAACGTTTTTGAGTTTACTATGAATAATTTTCAAAATAATATTACATTACAGACCATAGCTAATGAAGCTAACATGACAAAGAATGCTTTTTGCAAATATTTTAAAAAGCGAACCAATAAAACTTATATTCAGTTTTTAAACGAACTAAGAATTGAACATGCTTGTAGATTATTACAACTAAATAACGATTTGTCTATTATTGAAATAGCAGAACAAATTGGTTTTAATAATATGTCTAATTTTAATAGGCAGTTTAAAGCCTTAAAAAAATGTAACCCTTCTGAGTTTAAAAAGGTATCTGTTTAAAGTTTCTTTACAAAATCTGTTACAATAACTGTTAAAGTGGCTCCTACTTTACCTTCTATATATTTATCATTATCTCTATCTAAACGAATATTACGAACCGCTGTGCCTTGTTTGGCAACCATACTTGAGCCTTTAACTTTCAGGTCTTTTACAAGTACTACATTATCGCCGTTTTGTAGAACAACGCCATTAATATCTCTATGAATAATTTTTTCGCTTTCGTCTTTATCCTCACCTGTTGCTCTTGCCAATGCCAAAGCTTCGTCGTTTAAATACATCATATCTAACAAATCTTTTGGCCACCCCTCGTTACGTAGTCTTTGCAACATTCTCCAAGCCATAATTTGTACAGCAACATGTTCGCTCCACATACTATCATTTAAACAACGCCAATGGTTTGGATTCATTTCCTCTTCACCATTAATTTGGTCTAGACACGTTTTACAAACCAAAACATCGTTTGCCACATTTTCGTTTAATGATGGTGGGATTGTATATTGTTTTAAACCTTCTGTAGCACCACATAGTTCGCATGTGTTATTGCTTCTATCTTGTAATGTTTGTAAAACGCTCATGGGTATATTTTTTAGTTTTGCAATGATACAGCAAAATAGATGCTTGTACAAGTTTAGAATTATATGTTATAAATTAAAACAATGTATTTTAATAATACCCTTATTCTTTTAAGGTTTCTCTCATTTTTTTTGTCATTCCTTTTACAACCATGTTATAAGAGTGATCTATTAAATCTTTAATTATTTGTGGGTGCAGTTCGCCTTCATGAATATAAAGTGTATTCCAATGTTTTTTACTCATGTGATAACCTGGGCGAATGCTACTATATTGAGCTCGTAATTCTTGCGAATATTCTGGATCGGCTTTTAAGTTTATGGCTGCCTGTCCTGCTTCCCATTTTTTTAATCCTACTAAGGCAAACATTTTTCCTAGCACTTTAAATACTAGTGTATCTTCATCAAAAGGAAAATCTTCGGTAGTTTCTTTTTTAGCCAAACAATATTCTCGAATTTGTTCGATATTCATTATTCTAGTTTTTTGGGTTCTATATTGCCTATTTCTAAAGCAGAGTAGTCTAACGTCCAACCTATGGTTTCTACTATGGTTTCAATAAGTAAAATAGTTTCTAAGGCTTCTTTTTGTGCTACTTGAATGAGTCCACTTTCAGGAATTTTGTCTTTTATATGAAGTTTTGCTTGGTTATGTAAACCTGTTAAATCGTTAGCTTCAAATTTATTAAATAAGCCATCAGATTTATCGTAATAATTTAAGTTGGTTTCTATAGATAGTATTTCGGGTTGCGGAAAATGTTTTAAAGTTATTACTTTTTTATTGGTATTGGCTTGTAATTGTATTTTAGACAAATCGAAACCTAAATGTGCCTTAGCATTTATTACAACTAACGCTTTTTTCTTACTAGAAATAAGTTTTAAAAATCGTTCTTTTACATCTTCGTAATGGTAAATTTCGGCAAAATCGCCTTCTACGGTTATAAATTTACATACCTTTTTTATTTTATCTAAAAGAATAGTAGATTGTGCGTTTACAAGCTGTTTTTTCTTAATAGATTTTATTACTGTTACTAAGCCTAAGGTTATTAAAACACTAATAATTACGGCTAAAAAAATTTCCATTTAACTAATAACTTTATATAATACTGGTTTACTTGGTGTGGCGTCATTCTCGAATGGTGCTATTTGTAAATTTAAAAAATACTCGCCATCTTCAATTTTGTTTGACACATAAATTAATTCTGTAATGGTAGCATCCATTCTTAATTTTCCTTTAGTATTCCAAAAAATGTTGTGGCCAATTAATTCTCCGCCATCGCGTTCTTTATCTATACTTGGTAAATCTATTAATAAATGTTTTACACCTTTATTTACTAAAAACTTAACAGCATCTGCTTTTAAGTAAGGCCAATTGGTGTTTGAGTATTGCCTAGAATGTTTATCTCTGGTATTAGGTATGGTTCTTAATATAATAGCATCTCTTTTTTTATTGCCTAAGGCAAACTGTAATTGTTTTTTTGATATTATTTTATCTTCTCCTTCACTTTCTGGTGCTACTGTTATAACTTGAGCAAGAAAAAAGAAGGTTTTTAAATTTTTATTTATGGAGTGTACTTTTTCTGTAATATGCCCAACACATTCGGTATGTGTGCCGTGTGCATGCGGATTAAATTGAATATTATTAAAATTAATATCGGCACCTTGGCTAACCGCAGCAACCCACTCGCCATCTTTTACTGGTTCTATTTTAGGCTCATCAATATACCAAGCATTAACATTACTTTTTGATGCTTTTAAAGGCATAGATATATCTAATGGTTTTGAAAAATCTATTTGTAGTTTTCTAGAATTGTATTGTATAGTTGCTATCAAATTTAATTAATTTTAAAAAGGTTTGAGGCGATACCATCGCTTAAGAATTTTCCTTTTTTTGTGGTTAATAATGTATCATCCTCAATATACAATAATTGTTCCTTAATATAAATTTCTGACTGTTTTAAAAGATGAATTTTATAGTTTTCACCAAATTCTTTTTCGATTTTATGTAATGAAACTCCCCAGATGGTTCTTAAACCTGTCATGATGCTTTCGTTAAACTTATCAACTATTGATAGTGTTTCGGTTTCTGATGGCAACTCGTTTTTTTCAATACATTTTATATACTTTGTATTATTAGACACATTCCAGCTACGTTGGTTACCATTAAACGAATGTGCAGATGGGCCAATACCTATATAAGGCTTACCTAACCAATATGCCGAATTGTTTTTACTAAAATAATTAGGCTTACCAAAATTAGAAAGCTCGTAATTAACAAACCCTGAAGCATCTAACTTTTGAGCTAAAATATGGAATTGTTGTTGCGCTAAATCGTCATCTATACTCGCTATTTTCCCTTTTTTAATAAGGGTTTCTAAAGCTGTTTTAGGTTCTACAGTAAGGGCATAACATGAAATGTGTGGTATATTAAAAGATAAAACAGTATCTATATTTTTAATCCATGCTTGGTTGGTTAGCCCTGGTATTCCGTAAATTAAATCGACTGAAATATTATCGAAATATTTTATAGCTTCTTCTAAACAAGCTTTTGCTTCGTTAGCATTATGTGCCCGATTCATGAGTTTTAAATCGTGTTCGTAAAACGATTGAATTCCTATACTTAGTCGATTAATATCGCTTTTAGCCAACTTATTTATTACGGTTTCCGATAAATCGTCTGGATTGGCCTCTAGGGTTATTTCGGGATTACTAACAACTTTAAAATTATTGTAAACGGCATTAATAATTACCTTTAATTCTGCATTAGTTAGTAGGCTTGGTGTGCCGCCGCCAAAATAAATAGTTTCTACAGTTTTATTTTTAAACTCCTTTTTACGAAGTTCTAATTCTTTTACTATAGCTTGAATAAGCTCATTCTTTTTTTTTAAAGACGTAGAAAAATGAAAGTCGCAATAAAAACATGCTTGTTTGCAAAATGGTATATGTATATATATTCCGGCCATTACTTTTTAACTCGTCCTTCGTTTTGTTTTACAAAACTAGCCCAACCAGAATAACTTTTGCCTACTTCAATTCTACCTGAATTATAAAAATGACAAACTGCTGCCGCCAACCCATCGGTAGCATCTAGGTTTTTAGGAAGTGTTTTTAACCCTAACATACCTTGTAGCATTTTTGCAACTTGCTCTTTACTAGCATTTCCATTTCCGGTAATGGCCATTTTAATCTTTTTGGGCAAATACTCTGTAATTGGTATTTCTCTGCTTAAACCTGCGGCCATAGCAACGCCTTGTGCACGCCCTAACTTTAACATACTTTGTACATTTTTACCAAAAAAAGGTGCTTCTATAGCTATTTCGTCTGGGTTATGTGTATCTATTAGTTCTATAGTACGCTCAAAAATAAGTTTTAATTTTAGGTAATGATCGTTATATTTTTTTAAATCTAACTCATTTAACTGCACAAATTGCATGGTTTTCCCAACTACTTTTATAAGTCCGAATCCCATAATAGTAGTTCCTGGGTCGATTCCTAAAATAATTCTTTCTTGCTTCATTAATCTCCACAATAATAACAACCACTTAGCGATATAGAAGCGCCAAAGGTTAGGGTTAATACATCTCCGTTAAACGATCCAAAACCAGATGTTATTGGATTAAAATCTTTAGCAAAACTTTTTATATATGAAGCATCAAAATAAACAGACAATTTATCTGAAATACCGTAATGAAACTCTATGCCTGCCACTGCATTTAAATAAGTTGTTTTATTTGCGCCATAATCGCCTAAAGGTTTTATTATACTATAACCCGGACCAGCATGAACAAAAGCCCCCATTTTATTTGAAAAACTTGTTATTATTGATGCATCATAAACCAATTGCGCATTAATACGAGAATAATTTACTTTAAACTCTGGAGTTTTATCAATATTTGTAAAACGGTTAAAACCAAAATCTAATTTAGCCCCAAACTTAGGCTTAAACATATATTGTAAACCCAAATTTACGGTTGGAAAATTTATAGTTTTCGCTTCAAAATTATTAACAAAACCGCTTGACGATGGGTTATTAACGCCTAAAGCAAACTGTGCTTTAAAGGTACTGGTATCGCCTTGCCCAAAACTAGAATGGCTAATTAAAAAAATAGCGAAAACCAACAAAAAATACGTATTCAATCTAAAATTTAAGGTCATGTGGTATTATTAAATTACTTTGCAGCTTAAATGCATAAAGCACTTTCATACAAAACTAAACAATTCTTTTTTGTCCTTATTAAAATAAGCCTAGTAGTTGGTGCTTTTTATTTTATATACTTAAAGCTAACAAACAATAAGGGTTTAAGCTTTTATAATGTTATAAGTTTTTCATTAAACAATAATGCTTTTTCGTTTAAAAATATATGTTTCCTATTGGTTTTAAGTTTTTTTAATTGGTTTTTCGAAATTTTAAAATGGCAAAATTTAGTTTATTATGTTAAACCAATTAGCTTTAATGCTGCTACCAAACAAAATTTAGGAGCCTTAACGGCCTCTTTATTTACACCAAATAGAATAGGCGAGTATGGTGCAAAAGCCATGTATTTTACTTCTAACTTAAGAAAACGCGTTATGTTAGTTAACTTATTAAGTAACCTGTTACAAATGGGTGTTACTTGCTTTTTTGGTATTATTGGGTTTGGCTTTTATATTTCCATTTACAACCCAGAATTTAATTATTTTAAACTCGTAAAATTTATAGCGGTAACCTTTATACTTATTACAATATTTACTTTTGGTATAACTAAAAGTAAATTTAAAATTAAAGGCTTTTCTATTAAAAAACTTAAATTATTTAGCAAAGAGTTTCCCAAACAAAAATTAATTATAGGCGTATTTTTTTCGGTAATTCGCTATGTTTTTTTTTCATTTCAGTTTTATGTCTTACTCTATATTTTTAAAGTCGATTTAAATTATTTTAACGCCATGATAATTATTACAACCATGTATTTATTGGCATCTATAATTCCCTCTATTTTTATTTTCGATGTGGTAGTAAAAGGTAGCATTGCTGTTTACTTGTTTTCTTTAGCTGGTGTTAACGATATTATAATTTTATGTATTATAACTATAATGTGGCTTCTTAATTTTGTATTGCCAAGCTTGTTTGGTAGCTATTTTGTACTTAGTTTCAGCCTTCCAAAAAGTCAATAATAATTTATGCTTTTAATTAGTATACTTATAACTCTAATTTACTTACTTTTAATAGGAAGTTTTATTTGGGGGTTCGATAAAGTTTCTGCATTTAGTCTAGAAGATATTCCTGCCAATACAACATTTACAATAGTTATCCCTTTTAGAAATGAAGCTGAAAATTTACCTGTATTACTAAATTCAATCAAAAACCTAAATTATCCTAAGCATCTTTTTGAAGTTATTTTTGTTGATGATGATTCTAATGACGACTCTGTTAGCATTATTAAAAGCTTTATAAAAAACACTAGTAATTTTAAAATAATTTTAAACGAAAGAAAAACAAATTCTCCAAAAAAAGACGCCATAACTTTAGCTATACAAAACGCTAAAAACCATTGGATAGTAACTACCGATGCCGATTGCCAATTACCTAAATTTTGGTTAGATAGTTTTGATGAGTATATCCAAAAAAACAAAGTAAGTTGTATTGCTGCTCCTGTAACTTACAGCAATACCAACTCGTTTTTAAACCCTTTTCAAACCCTAGACATTTTAAGTTTACAAGGCGCAACCATTGGAGGTTTCGGACTAAAAAAACCATTTATGTGCAATGGTGCTAATTTTGCATATAAAAAATCGATATTTTTAGATGTAAATGGGTTTAGTGGAAACACCAATATAGCTAGCGGAGACGATATATTTTTACTGGAAAAAGTAGCAAAAAAGTACCCTAAGCAACTACACTATTTAAAATGCGACAAAGCCATTATAAAAACAAACGCACAACACACCATAAAAGATTTAATAGCACAACGCATACGGTGGGCCGCAAAAACAACTGCATACAATAATTTTTACGGAAAACTTACTGGCCTAATTGTATTACTAAAAAACGCATTATTAATTATTGGTTTAACCTTAGTTGTAATTAACACTTTTAGCCCTAAAACCTTATTTTATATAGCCTTTATAAAGTTTAATATAGATTTTTATTTGTTATACAAAACAGCTTCTTTTTTTAATCAAAAAAATATTTTAAAAAGCTATGTGTTTGGTTTTTTATTATATCCATTTTTTAGTGTTTTTGTAGCAAGCATCTCAATGTTTTCTGGTTATAAATGGAAAGGACGTAAGTTTAAAAAATAAATTCTGTATTTTTATTCCGCATGAGTATTTTTAACAAAACATCTAACCCCGCTTTTACAAATTACTTTTTTGGCGATAATAAAACATCGGCAAAAACCATGACTGTTACCGGTATTTTCATTAAATCTATGTTATCCATAGCGCTTATCGTTATAATCTCTTTTGGCATGTGGAAACTACACCAAAACGGAGCGCCTATAAAATGGTACTCATTAGGTGGTATGCTAGCTGCAATAATAATTAGTATTGTTATTTCGGTACGACAACATTGGGCACATTTTTTAGTACCTCTTTACGCCATAGCCAAAGGCTTTTTTCTTGGGGCAACAACAGTATATGCGCATGCACAATTTCCTAATTTACCTTACCAAGCTATAGGTATTACGGTTGTTACTTTTATAGTTATGCTATTGCTTTATCAAACTCGAATTATTGTGGTTACAAAAAAGCTTCGAAGTGTTATTATTACAGCAGTTACAAGTATTCTGGTTATTTACCTTATATCTTGGATATTAACTTTATTTGGTATACACGTTTTTATTTGGGGCATTTCATGGCCTGCCATTATATTTAATATTATAGCTGCCATTTTTGCTTCACTATCATTATTACTCGACTTCGATTATATTGAAAAACACAAAAACAAATCGCCAAAATACAAAGAGTGGCTTGCCACATGGGGGCTTTTAGTTACATTAGTTTGGTTGTATATGGAAGTATTAAGACTCATGCGAAAACTAGCCATAAAATTTTAATTTTTTGGGCGTTACCCAAGGGTCGGGCTTTACACTACAAGTCCTCGCACCTCCTACGTCGGGCTGTGGGCTTTACGCTGCAATCCCTAACGCGTATAAAAGAACAATTAAAACAACTAGTTTACTTGAATAACAATAGGCAATTTAAACTCTGTAGTAACTTGCTGCCCACGCTTTATAGCAGGATAAATTTTTGGTAAAGCCAATAAGCTACTATCAATAAACTGTTTAATATCTGGAATTTCTTGAACCGTTAATGCGTTTATTTTAACATCGAGTAAAACTAAATCACCTTTATTAGTTACCCTAAATTTTAAATTTAAAGTATCGCTAATATCTTGGGTAACCACAATTTGCTCGTCCAACAAATAATCTCTAACCGTTTGGGTTATTATGTGCTGGAAACATTGGGTTCTGTTTTGTTTTGTTTTTACGCTATCGCATTCTGCAAAACTAGGGTATTCATCAACATCATTCCAATTAAAAGCTTTTAACTCTTCTTTTAATATAGCTTCAGACGATGTTTTTTTTACATTAAAATACTCACAAGATGCAAGCGTAAAAATGAATAGAAAAACAAAACAATACCTCATACATACTTTAACTGAAACCGAAAAATACAATTTTTTTAGAATTTACTTACTTAAAAAAACAAAAACCGAAGCTAACGCCTCGGTTTTTTCATACTTAATATAAAGTGCTAAATATTAATCTTTTGCTTTTGTTTCTTCAATTTCAAAAATAATTGGTAAAGCGTAAGGCACATTTACCAGTTTTCCTTTATGTTTTCCTGGTTTAAATTTTGGTAATGTTTTTATAACTCGGTTTGCCTCTGCCACCAATGCTTCATGCGGTGCTCTTGAGCGTACATCTACAACATCTCCTTCATTATTTATTTTAAAAGCAACTTTAATACGCTGTTTTCCTGTTAAATCTAAGCTATTGGCTAACTTTACATTAAAGTTAGAGTTAACGTGTTTAGAAATATTTGCTGCCATACATTTTTTTTGCTCATTGGCTGGCATATTTTCGCAACCTGGAAAAATAGGCGCTTGGTCTATAACGCCAAAAGGAATATCAACATACTTAATAATATCTGCAAAGAATGGATTATTCAGCCCATCATCTGTAGTTAAAACAAGTAATTTTTTTAATTCTCTATACTCTTCATCACTAACATTACCCTGAATTTGAATTTGTTTAAAAACATTTGATATATTCTTTACCAACTTAGAGTTTGTTTCTTGCATAGTATATAGTCTAACATCTTCTATTAAATTAGGGTTTAACTCTTCTCCCTTTATAACTTCAAATAATAACTTTAGCCCTTTCTCTTCATTATCGCTTAAATTACCTTGTACTTGTATTTGTTTTTTAACCGTTTTTATACGTTCTAGCAAAGGGGTTTCTCTTCCTGCTTTTTCTTCTACTACCGCATTTGTTTTTTGAGCAGTATCTGCTTGTAAACACGATGTGTAAACCAACATTCCAAATACCATTGGAAATAATAACACATACTTAAATAGTTTAACTTGTTTTGATTTTGATTTTTGTAACATAATAATTCGTTTTTTGATTAATGATTGTTTAAAAAATGGATTGATGAATGATATATTTTTGGTCTCAAATACTTGAGCTAATAAGTTTTGATAGTATGCTTTTTTATTATGATTTTTAACCGCGTAAGAATCTGCTATATATTCGTGAAGCGACATCATTCTTTTTTGGTACATATACACTAATGGATTACACCAAAATAGAATTCGTAATGCTTCAAAAAACAACAAATCTAACGTGTGTTTTTGCTTAGCATGTACCATTTCATGCTTTAAAACCGATGTTCTTTCGTCTTTTTTAAGATACTCTCCTAAAAAAATATAATTAAAAAACGAAAACGCTGTATTGCTTTTTAGCAAGTTAACAATAAGCAAATTACCTTTTTTTTGCTTTGGGTTTTTATAAAGCATTATTAATAAATTAATTAACTTAAAAGCAAACAATAGCGCTGCTAAACCCATTCCCACATAAAAAAAGAGATGCCATGCCCATACAGATTTATCTATTAAAACGGTGTTTAATTCTACAGGTGTTATGGAAGCCTGTTTTGCGTTACCAATAAAAATTTCGGGTAAGTTTACTATATAATCTTGCGAAATAATATACTTAAAACTATTAATTTTAATAAACGGTATTATTAATGAAAGTACCGCTGTTATTAGTAAATAAGTCCTATTCCAGTTAAAAAAAGTTTCATTCTTTAAAAACACATCGTATATGATTAAAAAGAATAACTGAAACGCTATGGTTTGAATAAAATATTGTAACATAACTAGGCTTCTTTCTTATTAATTTCGTTTAACACAGACTCTAAGTCTTTTATATTCATATCATTTTTTTTAACAAAAAAAGACACCATACTTTTAAAAGAGCCTTGAAAATAATTATCAACTAACTTATTAATGGATTGATTACTATAATCTTGTTTTTGCATTAATGGAAAATAAACATGGCCCTTTCCTTCTTTCTCATAATCTACAAAGCCTTTATTTTCTAAAATTCTAACTATTGTAGATACAGTATTGTATGCAGGTTTTGGCTCTGGAAGCTCTTCTATTATAGCCTTAACATTGGCTTTTTTTAACTGCCAAAGTATTTGCATAATATCTTCCTCTGCTTTAGTAAGTTCCTTCATAATAATCTCTTTTTGTTTTTTCAACTAAACTTTTAGTTTTACAAATATAACTAAAAAATTAGTTTAAACTAATTTTTTAGTTTAAAATGTAACATTTATCGTAATTATTAGTCTAATTAGTATATAACTTAAACATTTTATGGACATTATTTTAATTATTATTGCTGCGTTTATAATGCTTTTAGGTATTATTGGCAGCTTTTTACCTATTTTACCTGGCCCTCTTACAAGTTGGGTTGGTCTTTTACTTCTTTATTTTACAGAGGCCATTACATTAGATAAATCGTTTTTAATTATAACATTAGTTATAGCTATTTTTATTTGGTTATTAGATTATATTATTCCTGCTATTGGAACCAAACGTTTTGGTGGTAGTAAATATGGGATGATAGGAACAACTATTGGGTTAATAATAGGATTAATTGCCCCTATTCCGGGTGGGATAATTATTGGCCCTTTTATTGGAGCATTAATTGGTGAGTTAATTAATAAAAACGACACTAAAACTGCTACAAAAGCAGCTTTTGGCTCTTTTATTGGCTTTTTAACATCTACTTTTATAAAGTTTGTTATTGCCATTATTTACCTAGGGTTATTTATAGGTATTTTATGGGATTATAGAAATGCAATTATTTAATTATTAAAATTTAATAAACCATTTGCTACGAAGAAACCCTGTGGGTCTCTCACCTCCACAGGGTTTTGTAAATTGCTATTATCAACAAAAAATTGAGGGATTAATTAATTTTTGAAGTGTTGATATACAAATATACTTATATCTCACGTATTTAAACTGCGGGAAACCCGTAATCGTATTACGGGGTATTAAGAAAACCCAGTAATAGCAAGAACTTTGAGAACAAAAAAAAGACGTCTTTTTTAAAAAAAATCGTCTTTTTTAACATATGTTAAGCAATATTTATACAAAACCTTTATTTCTGGCTTCTTGTATTAATGTTTCGTCTTGTCCATCTTGTACCTCAAAAATTTCTCTTAGTTGCTTTTTCCTTTTTTCTATGGCACTTAACGATATATCTAGATGCGCTGCTAAATTTTTTGTTTTAACGCCTTGCGATAACAAATAAAGTATTTTTCTATTTTTATCATCTATTACAATATCGCTTGTTATTGTTTTTCTAATATGGCTATTTACTGTTCCACTATAAAAGGGTGGGTTATTAAGAACTGCTTGAAAGGCACTTGCTAATTCTTTAGATGTTAAATCGCTTTTAATAAGGAACCCTTCTGGATCAATTGTTTTAATAATATTATGAATTCTAAATGATTCATTAAACATGGTTAATATAATAATTTTAGCATCTGGTAAAACTTTTCTTGCGTATTCGGCTAAATCTTCACCAGAACTCATAGTACCATCAGATGATGGTGGTAAACTAATATCGACAAACAATACATTATAAGGTATTTCTAATTGTACCGATTTATTCATAAACGATACTGCTTGGTCGCAATTATTAGCAATATCTATATTTATTTCTTGATTGTCTTTTTTTGAGAATAGCAATGTGTTTTGATAACCTTCAATAATCATGGGGTGGTCATCAATCATAAGTATTTTAATCTTTTCTGTCATAATTTAGAGTTAGGGTATTGGTACTTCTATGGTTACTTTTGTTCCTACATTTTTTTCTGAGGTTATTTGTACTGATCCGTTTATATTATTTATTCTAGAATTCATGTTTTTTAAACCTATCCCAGACTTTGCTTTATTAACATCAAAACCATCTCCATTATCTTCAATAATTAAGCAAATTACATTATTTTTTAAATTAAAGCTAATATTTACTTGGGTTGCGCCTGCATGTTTATAGATGTTATGTAGTGTTTCTTGTATAATTCTATAAATATGAATTTTCTTTTTATTGGTAACTAAATCCCAATTAATATCGTCGTTAAGGCTTAATTTATAATTTAAGTTATATGCTAAAGTTTGTGTTTCAACAAGTGTTTTGATAATATCTATAAATCCAGAGCCAGAAACAAAATCGGTATTAAGTTCATGCGATACTTTTCTAATATCATCTTCAATGGCTTTAAGCTCCTCGATGTATTGTTCTCTGGTTTTAATAGCTTCAATACTATTACTCATGTTTAAGCTATCTAAACTTAATCGTGTACCAAATAAACGCCCTAAAACACCGTCATGCAATTCTTCAGATATTCTTTTCTTTTCTTGGGTTCTAGCTTCTTCTATACTATTGTTTTGCGATAGCATGAGGTTGTAAATCTCTTCGTTTGTTTCTTGTTGTTTTTGAATAAATTGTAATTCTTTATTCTTAATTCTTTGAGAGATAACAAGGTATAGTAGAAATGAAGCTAATATAACTATTATTGAAATTACTAGTAACCATAATCGTTCTTTAGCTATCTGAATGTTTTCTTGTTCTATTTTACTAGTTTCATATCTAATTCTTGCAAATTTATCACGCTTTAATCTTTCACTTTTCTCTAAACTATCACTAAGCTTAATATAGGCTTTTAAGAATTTATTAGACAATGAACCGCTTTCTATATTAGAAATTAAAAATAAAGATTTTAATAAATCATCATTATGGTACTTCTCTGAAATTTTTTTGGCTTTATATGCATAATATCTTGCAGAATCCTTTTTATTTAAATCATTATAATATTCTGCTAAGTGCTGATGTATAATTATAGAGTTATATGTATCATTAATACTATCACTTACGCTTAGTGCTTTTAAATATAAACCCGGCAACTTATCTAGTTTCTTTGATAAATATAATGTGTTTGCATAATTACCTAAAGCCAAAACATGAACATCTGGATAATTTTTAATTAATGTATTATTGGCTAAAATTTTACTATATCCTTTTAGTGCTAGTTCGTATTCTCCTGAACTTTTATAAGTAAATGCTATATTGTTTTCTGAAAGACCAATACTTCTTTCAAAATTTCCGTCTAATGTTCTTTTTATCTCAAGTGCCCTATTATGATACTTTATTGACTCCTCAAACATTCCTAATTCATTAAAAACAATCCCTAAATTATTATTAATGTATGCTATATATTTTCTTACATCGTTACTTTGGTTTAAACTTTCTAGTATAGTAATAGCTTCAATAGAAGTTACTTCGCTTCCTGTGTAATCTTTATCGTAAGTTTGGCAAACAGCTATTCCATAAAGAGAAGTTGCAATATCAAATTTATAGTTGTACTTCCTAAATGTTTTTTCAGCCCTATAAAAATAAAAGTAAGCACTATCACTCAGCAAGTATTTTCTATATAACTCGCCAATTTTATATTGTTGCTTAGCTATAAAAATAGAATCTACGGACTTTGCATTGTTATAAGTTTTCCTAATAGAATCTATTTTATTCGAAATTTCTTCTGTTTGAGCTTGAATTTCAAGGAAACAAAAAAATAAAAACGAATATAAAATTATATTTTTCAATTAAAGTAAAATAAATTAACCCCACTCAAATGTATTTATAATTTTTCAATTTATAACTAATTAGATTTATTGTATAAAAAAATCCCATATAAAATTATACGGGATTTTAAGATTTATCTTAAAAAAACTTAGTCTTGACCTTGACCTCCTGTATAAGGAATAGGTTGTTCTGTATCTTGTACAACTTGTATATCGTCTTCATTTAAATCTTGTTTTGTACAAGATGTTAATGATGCAAAAAATAATGCTGTAATTAAAGTAATTTTTAGGGTTTTCATATGTATTCAAATTTTAAGGTTTCTTAATATTTTTCTCTATTCTTTATTTTTTTCAGAATAGAATGTTTTGAACTAAGACTTTGAAAACAAAATCGTAGCTAAGGGAAAAATGGATAATTAACTTAAAACCGAATACACAAACGTGCAGAACGATTTATTCTATTTATATACGAGGGAATGACTTTAAAAAAGCCAAAGTGGATTAATTTTTATTAATTAAACTTAGGGAAAAAAGGGTCGCTTAATTAACGTGTGCTAAAATATATTAACAGACCGTTTAAAGTATATTTTTTTCGACAAAAAGCAAAATATTCGACGAAATGCATGTTTTTTTATCGACGAAATGCATATTACACCGATTTAACACGTATTAAGCTACAGTGTAGATTTGTTTTTTACTAAACTTGTTTTTACAATTTTAGTTTTTACATCTTTTTCTAAACCCGAATTTTGTATTCTATTAATAAGTAATTCGGCTGCATTGGCTCCAATAGCTTTAGCATGTTGCCTTATTGTCGTTAATCGAGGTAGTGTATGGTTAGAGTCTGATTTACTAGCAAATGCTATTACAGATATATCTTTTGGAACTTTTAAACCAAAACTAACTGCTGTGTTTAAAGCTATAATGCCAGAAGAACTATCGGCAGCTAATACACCGTCTATATTTTTATTTTTCTTAAATAATGTTTTTATCTTTTTTTGGTGATCGTCTTTTTTCTTTACATTTAAAACTAAAGGTTCATGAGTTTTACTTTCTAGTATGGCTTTATTATAACCACGCTCTCTAAGCTTACCTACACTTATATCATTTATATTACTAATAAATACAATTTGTTTTCTGCCTTCGGCTATTAAACTTTTGGTTGCGTTATATGTTGCATCAAAATCATCAACAATTACCTTATCACACAAAACATCGTGCGCTACTCTATCAAACATAACAATAGGTAAACCTTGTTTTATTGTTCGTCTAAAATGCTCTACTTCGTTATTCATTTGAGATTCTTCTGCTATAGATAGTATAAAACCGTCTACACTTCCGTTGGCCAATAGTTGTAAACTTTCTTTTTCTTTATTTAATGATTCGTTTGATATACATGTTATAATATTATAACCATGTTTTGTAGCTTCTCGCTCAATACCAAAAAGGACTTTTGCTAAAAACCGATTTAAAATATTTGGTATAATTACCCCTATTGTTTTTGTTTTATTATTTTTTAAACTTAGCGCTACTTTATTGGGTTTGTAATTGTACAACTCTGCAAGTTCTTTAACACGGCGTACGGTATCCTGTCCAATTTCCTCGCTATTATTCAAAGCTTTAGAAACTGTAGAAATCGAGACGTTTAATTCTTTTGCAAGTTGTTTTAAAGTAACCATTTTAATAATTCAAAAAATTTTTATGTTACGCAATTTACAAAATTACTATTAGCAATTATTGTTAATTTAATACTTACAGTTTAATTATGCAAAAAAAGATTAAACCTTGTTAAACAAATAAAGTCTGAAAAACAAAAGCATTTTTTTAAATAACATTTATTTAAACATGAGTAAATTAAATATAAAAAATAAAATTAACCTTAATCAAACCATTAAAATTGAAACTTTTAAAAAAAATATTAGAAAAACTAAACCTCATAAACATAATAAATACTTAGAATTTGTTTTTTTTACTAAAGCTACAGGCTACCATGTAATTGATGATTTAAAAATAGAAATATCTCGCCCTACATTTTTTGTTGTAAGGAAAGAACAAGTACACTTCTGGAACTTAAGCTCAGAACCAGAAGGCTATGTTATTATTATTAAAGAAGAATTTATTGAGCAATGTTTAGATATAGAAATTAAGCAACTGTTAACCTCTATAAGTATATTTCCTTATATAATTCCTGAAAACACAAGTACTCTAAACCAGTTGTTTAACATTTTAATTAAAGAGAATAAAAACAAAGAAAATAAAACTATAGTTGAAGGTTTACTTAAAGTACTTTTAATTAAATTACTTCAAATTAAAAACACTAAAAACTTAGCTAACCTATCTATTTACCAAAACTTTATCGAATTACTTTGCACACAAAAAAAACTATCAAATAGTGTAAAACATTATGCCAAATTATTAAACACAAGCCCACAAAATTTAAATACCAATTGTAGGAACGAATGCGATAAATCGGCCTCTAAAATTCTGTCCGATTTTATTTTAAGCGAAGCTAAACGACAGCTACTTTATACTCAAAAAAATATTTCAGAAATTGCCTATTCGCTTTCATTTAAAGATAATTCTCATTTTACTAAGTACTTTAAAAGGCATGTAGGTAAAACACCAAGTGAGTTTAAAAACAATACATCATTTATACCATAGATTTTTCAATAAAACCATTTAAGTTTTTATAATTAATATAGCTTTGCTTTAAATATTTCGAAGCTTAAAAAAAGCCTTCTCAAACTTAAATTATTAAAAATGCTTATTAGATTTTTAACTTTTTCACTTCTATTATTTCTTACTTCTCAAGTAACATACAGTCAAATAACAGGAAAAATTATTGATGCAGATACTAATGAACCGCTAGAATACGCAACAGCTGCTTTATACAAAACAGATAACACTTTAGTTACTGGAGTTGTAACCAATATAAAAGGTGAATTTTTATTAGATGATATAAAACATGGAACATACTATATAGAAGCTTCCTTTATGGGATATACATCCTTAAAAACAGACTTTATAAAAATTACTAAAAAAGGGCAATCTATAAAATTAGATACCTTAAAATTAATTTTAGGCAGCCAATTAAACGAAGTTCTTGTAAAAGCCGAACGCTCTGCTATAGTACATAAAATAGATCGTCAAGTATTTGACACCAAAATATATCAAAATAGCGAAGGCGGTACTGCGATCGATGTTATTAAAAACCTACCATCTGTTACTGTTAATGGGCAAGGAGACATAAGTGTTAGAGGTAGTAATGGCTTTACTGTTTTAGTTAATGGCAAACCTACGCAAGGAGATGCAAACGCCATATTAGCTCAATTACCTGCAAATGCTTTAGATACTGTAGAACTAATTACAGCGCCATCTGCCAAATACGACCCAGAAGGCAAAGGCGGCATATTAAATATTAAAACAAAAAAAGGAGCCGCAAATGGTACCTTTACACAAATAAATGTTCGGGGCGGTTTTCCTTCTATAGAGCCTTATAACACAAAAGTAGCAGCAAAACGATATGGTATTGATGCTACTATAAACAAACGCACAGACAAATGGAATATATCTTTAGGCGCTAGCTACCAACGAAATGACAAAACTGGAAGGCGCCAAGGCGATATGTTTATTATTAACACTCCTGAAAATAAGACTACTTTTTTACCATCTGATGGCGAACGTAGTTTTGATGATATTAACTATAACGGCCGTTTTAATTTAGACTTTACACCTAACAAAAACAATGTATTTTCTCTAGGTTTTTTTGCCGGAAAACACACTAAAGAAAGGCTTGCCGACATTGTATATTATAACAATCATGCCACCTCTCCAATAGGTAGCGAAAACAGATTATATACTTTTGAATATTATAACCATAATTTAAGGGTTCGAAAAGGTGATTTTGCCTTAGGAAGCTTTGATTATGCGCATACATTTAATAACAATTCTAAAATATCTGCATCTTTTTTATACGAATACACCTTTTTAGGAGGACCTACAGAAAATGATAATTTAGGACATCCAGACCAGACCATTATTTACCAAGAAGAATACAACACCAACGACAACCCGCTTTACGGTAAACGATTTAATTTAGACTATAAATGGAAACCATTTACATTTGGAACTATTGAGTCTGGTTACCAATACAGAGATATTGACCATACTGGCGAGTTTGTTTACGAGCGCGATGGGAATTTAGTTGCCGAGTTTTCTAGTGATATTGAATTAAAACGAAAAATCCATTCTGGTTATGTACAACTAACTGGCAAAAAAAATAACTGGGATTATAATGCTGGGGTTCGTTTAGAATCAATGGATAGGACTTATACCGAAGCTTTAAAAAGCCAAACAACACCCAATATTTATAAATATGATTTTGTAAAACTATTCCCTTCTGCATCTGTACAATATGCAGTAAATAACAAAACAAATATTAAAGTTGCATATAGCAAAAGAATTGAGCGCACAACAACACTAAAAATGAATAGTTTTGCAGAACGCGAACACTCTGAAGTGTTTGAACAAGGAGACAATACCTTATTACCAGAATTTATTGATTTAGCCGAATTGGGCATAACTAAACGAATAAAAGGTGGAAACTCTGTATATGCTACTGCTTATTATAGGCATGTAAATAATGTAATAAACCGTGTAAATACTCTAGCCTATGAAACTTCAGGTGCTGTTATTGATAGTGTTATAAATAGAGTATACTCTAATGTTGGAAAAAGCAAAGCTCTAGGCTTAGAGGTTGGAGCCACAATAAAGCCAACAAAAAATTGGACTAACATTGTTGGAGCCAATATATTTAATTATAATATTAATGGTGTTTTAAATTTTAACCATAGAGATGGTGTTGAAAGAACTTATGATATTAATAGTAAATCTACCATTTATTCTTTTAATTTAAATTCTACTTATACATTTTGGAAAAATGCATCATTACAATTTAATTTTAATTATTTATCGGATAGAAATACAGCAATGGGTGAAGATTCTCGATTTTATTCGCCTAACTTAACGTTTAAAAAAGCATTTTTAAATAACCGTTTAACAGCTACTTTACAATGGCAAAATATAGATATGGGAATGCTTAACACTAACGAGCAAAGAATAACCACTTCTAGACCAAACCAATTTTATACTACAACGAATTATGTTTACGAGGTAGACATGGTTTCATTAAACTTATCTTACATTTTTAATACGGTTAAAAACAAATCTAAATTTATTGATAGCGAATTTGGTAAACGCGAATTTTAAAAAGCAAAAAAGCATCCTAGTTTTTAACACCAAAAACGGGATGCTTTTTTAAAAAAGAGATACGTCTCACCAATACCTCTCTCTTACTATTAACAACTTAATTTATTAATCCTTTTTAAGTATAATACTATCTTGAAATAATTTAGGCAACAACATCTAAATTTATATCTGTATCTTGAAAATCGTATTCATTTAAGTAAGGCTGAAAATTTTCAAGCATATTATTTAGCTTATCAACATTTAAAGGCTTACTAATATAGCCATTGCAATACCTTCTACTTTTAGCATTATCAATAAATTTAATATTATTAGATGCTGATAACATGTAAATTTTAATATGCTTTTTTCTGGCTATATTCAACTTTTTAAATGCACTTATAAATTGAAAACCATTCATTCTTGCCATATTAATATCTAACAAAATATAATCTGGAACAAACATATTTTCAGTATTACTCTGGTTCTCAAATTCTTCAAAATACTTAATAGCAGAAATTGCATTATCAAACGTTTTAATCTTAGAATTTACTTCTAGCTTTTCAATATTTTTTTGGTTGATGAATAAATCGATTATATCATCATCAATTAGCATAAAATTTACTTTCATAATTAAGTGGTTTTTTATAGGTTAGGTAATTTAATTTCAAAACAAGTTTCTTGATTTACTTTACTAGTAACATTAATTTCTCCTTCTAAATCGTCTACAATATTTTTAACAATATACAAGCCCAATCCATGCCCCGGGGTTTCTACTTTACTAGATCTGTAGTATAAATCGAAAATATTTTTAATACTGTTTTCATGAATTCCTTGCCCATTATCTGTAACAGTAATATGAATTTTATTTTTTATAGATTTTACAGTTATACTAATAGTTGGCGTATATTTTTTTGATGGTATTTTAGAATATTTTATTGCATTTTGTATTAGATTTTGGAATATTGAACTTATCCACTCTGGGTTAGCCATATAGTTACAATATCTATCAACATTAACCTCAATTTTAAATGCATTAAAATGTTTTAAGCCAGAAAGTAAACTTATAGTATGGTTAATAATTTTTTCAAAATCAATAACTTCAGAATCACTTATTTTGTTTGATATTGTTATAGGTTTACTAAGGTTATCTACCAAAAGTGCTCCACTATTTATGGTTGTTGTTAACATTTTTAATAGTGTTTCTGCTTTATTACCAAGCTGCTCGTCTTTTAATAAGTCTAGCAATCCTTTTGCCGATGAGAAAGGTGCCTTAAGATCATGAGCTGTGCGATATAAAAACAACTCTAAATCTTTAGTTTTCTGATTTAATTTAGTTTCCAATTCTTTTTGCTTTGTAATATCATGCATAAGGGCAGAATAGAAAACTTTATTATCTACATTTAAAGTATTTAAGGTAAACTCAACTGGAAATTCATTTCCGGTTTTGCGTACACAGTACATTTCTATAGTGTTAGAATTATTATTCTTTTTAATTTTATTTACAGCTCGAAAAAGCTCTTTTATATTTCCTTTTCTTGATTTGTTAGCTATTAAAACAGAAAGAGGATAGCCTAAAATTTCTACCTTAGTGTATCCAAAGGCTAATTCTGCACCTTTATTCCACTCGGTAATATTACCTTTACTATCCGTTACTACTATAATACCGTAGTTTATTGACTGATATATAGAACTGTATTTAGAATGTGCTATGTTACTTTCTATTAATTGAGTGTTTTTTAAATGCGTTTCTGTAATATTTTTATATATAGACACGTAACACGTTGTGTTTTCAACCTTATTAATTACGGGTATAATTGTGGTATCTAACCAAAACTGCTTACCGGTAATAGACCTATCGCATAAAACCCCATTCCATTTTTCTCCTATTCTTATGGTTTTCCATAAATCTTTATACATTTTATCGGTATGTAAATGCGACTTTAATAATTTATGAGTTTCGCCTATAAGCAAATTTGAATCGCATTCCATAATTTCACAAAAGCCATTATTAGCATACTCAATTCTACCTAAAGAGTCTGTTATAGTAACAATAGAATTGTTACTTACAACCTCCTTTAAGTCGCTATTTAAGTTGCTTAAAAAATTATACTTCAACGCTTCCATAAAACTGATTTTTGGTTTCCATACTATAGGCCTTAGCAATATCAAGTTCTCTAAAAACCCCAAAAGGCGTAATTGGATTATATAATCGTTTATAGGTTGTAATTAATAATGATACACCTATATTATTAATTAAAAAGGCTTCAGAAATTCTTAGCTTAACTAATTCTAAATTTTTTGCAATTAATTTTGCAGCAGCTATAGAAAAGGTTCCTTTTGCATCTCTAACATCGATTAAAAATGGCATGGCTTTACCATTACATAATTTTACAACAGCATTTATATAATGTTTAGCTGTTTTATAATCTAGAGTTGTATTAGAATCTTTATTATTAAATTTACAATAAAGTATACCTGAATTATCTGTCCAAAACATTGCGTTTTTGTATATTATTACCCCTTCGTTCATATTTTATTGCGTATTAATAAGCGTTAAATTCTATATATTTTTCGTTACTGTATTGTACTGCCGTTTGTAAATCTGTACTTATTTGAATAGGAATTACACCATCATCAATAAAACTATAAAGCTTAAACAACAGTTTCATGTTAAATGATTTAACTAAAAATGATTTAGAAAGTACAAATGATTTTAACTTTGTGTTATTTGAAATGTATTTATAGATATTGTAAGCCTTTAGATCGCTTACTTTTGTTAAATCTATTAATATAGGTTTGCAATTTCCTATTGTAAATGCCGATATAGCTTCAACAAAAATATTTTCAATCTCAAAATCAAGAAATCGATTATCTACTTTATCATTAAAACTACAATGAACTATATTTTGATCTAGCCAAAATTTTACGCTATGAAATATAATTTCATTTTTCATTTGTACAATTGGAATCATTTTACATCATTTTGAAAATATAATGACAATTGGCGTGCCAAAACAAAAAATAAGATTGCAATTTGTTGATAATCAAAAAATTACAATATTTAACATAAAAAAAACAACGAAAAAAAGCACGGAATACCGTGCTTTTTTTTGCTCTATATTTGAAATAACGGTATTCCGTTACTTTTTGTTAGGTTTAACTATCCCTAGCTTTTTCATTTTATCCCGTAGAGTACTTGGCTTTAAACCTAGTAATGTGGAGGCTCCTTTTTCTCCTGTAATTTTCCAATTACATTGTTCTATAACATGGAGTATATGATTACGTTGTGCAGTTTCAAATGATAAGTCTTTATTTTTAATAGGATAATGTTTAGCTTTTTCTTGTGTAGCAGACTCAAACCCTGGTATTAATAGCGTGTCGTTTGTAGATAAAATAGATGCTCTTTCTATTAAATTTTCTAACTCTCTAATATTTCCTGGCCAACTATAAGATATTAGTTGACTCATAGAATCGTCTGATATAAACTTTATATTCTTATCGTATGCCTTATTAAATTTATCTACAAAATGTTCTACAAGTAAAGGTATATCGTTTTTTCGTTTTCTTAATGGCGGTACATTAATAGGAAACACATTAAGCCTAAAGTATAAATCTTCTCTAAATTGTTTTTTTTCAATTTCTTCTACAAGATTTCTATTTGTGGCCGCAATAACTCTAACATCTAGTTTTTTTAAAGCACCTCCACCAATTACTTCTATTTCTCCCTCTTGTAAGAATCTTAATATTTTAGGTTGCATATCTAAAGGCATTTCTCCAATTTCATCTAAAAATAGAGTACCTCCGTCTGCCAATTCAAACTTTCCTATTTTATCGTTAAAAGCTCCTGTAAAAGATCCTTTTTTATGGCCAAACAACTCGCTTTCAATAAGTTCTCTTGGTATAGCCGAGCAATTTACTTTTATTAATGGTTTATTATTACGAAGACTTGTATTATGAATTGCTCTTGCCAAAAGCTCTTTTCCTGTTCCCGATTCGCCTAATAATAATACTGTTGCATTTGTAGGAGACACCTTTTCTACTTCTGATAAAACATTACTAAATGCTTCACTTCCATAAACCATTTCTTCGTAGTTAAATACTAAATCTAACTCATTTCTTAAATAAACATTTTCTTGTTCTAATTGATTTCGCAACTCGGTTAACTCTGCATTGGCTTTTACTAATAACTCGTTTGTTTTTGCCATTTCGCCTTCTGCTAATCTACGTTGTTTACTTTCTACCATTAAAGTTACTATACTTGCTATCGAGGTTGCAAAACTTTCCTCTTCGTTTGTAAATACTTTTTCTGGTGAGGCACTTTCAAAACTTATTATGCCATAATAATCGTTTCTTCCGTAGATTAAAATATCTATTCGAGAGTAAATTTTATTTTCAATAAAATACTCTTTAGCAAAAGCTTTAGTTATAGGGTTATCACTTACGTTTGTAATATTTATGCTGTTATTTTCGTTAAAAGCATTAAAGTAATTGGGAAAATTTTCTTTTTTTATTACCAAGCCTTCAATATCAAATCTAGATTCGTTTGCATCATAAAACAATCTACTTAATAGCTCAGTTTTATTATTTTGATACTTCCAGATAGTTACCAAATCTACATTAAGTGCTTTAGCTGATATTATTGCAATTTTTTCTAATGAAGCATTAAAATCTTCACCTATAAGCTTTGCTAATTCTATAATGGTATTTTTTCTTTGGTTTGATATGATAACATTTTCTTTTAAAATGTTTTCTGCTTTTACTCTATAAGTTATATCTGTTATGGTGGTAAAATATGCCATAACCTCGCCTTTTTCGTTTTTTATAATAGAGTCTGATAGAGTAACAGGAAAGCGCTCGCCATTTTTTCGCATTAAAACAGCTTCCTTATTAATACCCATATTATTTAAAGGATCGTTAAAGGCTTTGTAAATCACATCATAGCGTTCTGGTGGCCAATATGGAAACGGTGCTTTTATGCCCACCAACTCGTCTTCTGTAAATCCAGTCATTTTACATAAAGCTTCATTTACTTTTATATGTACACCATTTAAATCTACTACAGATAAGCCTTCGTTTAAAGACGTAATTAACTCTTCTGAAAATTCTTTTTCTGTTTTTAACTCTGCTTCGGCTACTTTACGTTCGGTACTTTCTACCATTAAGGAAACAATACTTGCTATTGAGGTTGCAAACTCTTGGTCTTCTGGTGTCCAATTTCTTAAACTATTTCCAACATGCTCAAAACAAATGATACCATAATAACCCGTTGTGCTATTTACAAATACATCCATAAGCGATGTAATGTTATTAGGTTTTAAATAGTTTTTTGTAAATAGTTTAGTTATGGTATTATTTTGTGCATCGTTAATTAGTATCGTTTGGTTTTTAATTAAGGCATTAAAATAATTGGGGTTATCTTCATATTTTATTTTAAGGTTTGTTTTAGTATTCCCTTCTCCTATAACATATAATTTCTCGCAATTTATTTCTTTCTGGTCTTGATTAAAACTCCAAATACTTACTCTTTTAACATTTAAAGTTTTGGCTGCCAACTCGGTAATTTTTTTAAGCGAACTTGCAAAATCTTTACCTACTAGGCTTGCTAGTTCTAAAATTACAGTCTTTTTTTGATTAGATACTCTAGCTTTCTCTTCTAATATTTTTTTTGCTTTTTCTTCTTCTGAGATGTCTTTAATAGTAGCGTATAGTGCAATAACTTCTCCCTTATCATCTTTAATAGTTCCTGTAAAAAATGAAGCCTTAATAACTTTACCATTTTTTTTAACAACATCGTAGTAAACTTCCTTTGCTTTTTCTTGAGCTACTTCGCTATATCTATTTAAAACACTATCATGGTCTTCTTGCTTCCAAAAAGGATATGGATGAGGAAGCTCCATTAACTCTTGATTAGAATAACCTGTTATTTTACATAAAGACTCGTTAACCATTATTATTTTAGTATCTAAGCCCGCGATAAGCAACCCTTCTTGCATAGACATTATAAGCTTATCGGTAAACTCCTTGGCAGCTTTTAGCTCGTCTCTAGCTTTAACTTTTACAGATATATCTTCAATTGAAGCAAAAAAAGCAACCTCGATTCCTCGATCGTCTTTAACTCTTGAAATAGTTATTTGTACTGGAAAGCGCTCGCCATTTTTTCGTTTAAAAACAGTTTCTCCACTAACATCGATACCTAATAGCGTTTTTTCAACAATATTATTTATTTCATCATAGTACTCTGGTGGCCAGTAAGGAAAAGGTGGATACTTACCTAACAACTCTTTTTCTGAATACCCAGTAATTTTACATAGCGCTGGGTTTACATGAATATGCTTTTTATTGGTATCGATAACCGAAAGACCATTTTGCATGGAGTTAATTAAGTTTTCTGAAAACTCTTTTGTTAACTTTAATTCTTTTAAATTATTTTGCCATTCTGTAATATCGCGAACAATAGCTAGCAACTTACCGTCTTTTTGAAGTCTTGCCGATATTTCTGCTATAATAACAGACTTGTTTTTATGCTTTAACCGCCGGATAAAAGTAGTTGCTTCTCCTTTAAGAATTTTTTTATGGTTGTCTTGATTTATAATAATATCTCCTATAAGGAAATCTTGAAGCTTTAATTTTAAAAATTCTTTTTTAGTATAACCTAAACCGACATAAGTTGCTTTATTAAAACTATAAATTGTACCGTCTAACGAGTAGGTTACAATGGCATCTGTTGCTTGGTCCACTAAAGCTTTATAAGACTCGTCTTTCTTTTTAATTTCCTCGGAAGCTCGAAATTTTTCTATTGCTATATTTGCTAAACTTACAGCAAAATTAAGTTCTCTAACCTCATCTAAAGACGGCGTATTTATAGATTTACTATATATAGCAAAAGTGCCTAACACCTTATTTTGTTTTGATAAAATAGGTAAAGACCAACATGATTTTAAATTGTATTGCGATGCTAAATCCTTATAATCTTCCCATAATTTATCTGAGCCTATATTTGAAACAATTACTGGTTTTTTTATAAATGCTGCCGTACCACACGAACCCACTTTTGGTCCAATTGCTACTCTTTTAAGTGCAGAATTATATGTTTTGGGCATTGATGGTGCAGACTGGAGTGTAAGATGCTCTCCATCTTCTTCTAGTAAACTAATTGCTCCATAATAATTTGGATGTATGGCCTGATAGTTTAAAAGTAATTTTTCGAATATTTTATTTAATGGGGTATTTACTGCAATTAAATCTAATATTTCATTTTTTTGTATTAGTAATTGTTCTGCTTTTTTTCGTTCTTCAACCTCGTTACCAAGGTCTAAACTTTTTTGTTCTAGTTTATTTATTAAACGTTCGCTATATAACTTTAAAACTTCGCCTTCAGTAATTCTTGATTCACTTACTAATTCTTTTCCATTAGCTTTTACATTATTTAAAATGTTATTTACTGCAAAAAGTAATTGATCGTGCTCTATTGGTTTTCTTAAAAAGTGTGCTGCGCCTAACTTTAACCCGAAATCTTCATCTAATTTTTCGGTATAGGTTGAGGTATAAAAGACAAAAGGTATTTTTGCCAATTGTTCTTCTTTTTTACAGGCTTGACAGAACAAATAACCATCCATAACAGGCATTAAAATATCTGAAACGATAAGGCTAACATTGTTATTTTTATGCAGCATTTCTAAGCCTTCGCTACCATTTGTAGCTTCTATAACATTGTAACCAGCTTCTTCTAGAATTACTCTAAGTAGGTATAGGTTTTCAAAAGTATCATCTACTATTAAAATAGTTTTTTTTGCCATGCTTTACTTTGAGTTTATAATACTTTGCATTTGATTAATAAAAGTTTCTGGATTAATTGGTTTTCCTATATAACCATCGGCTCCAGCATCAATTGCTTTTTCTTTATCACCGCCCATTGCATAAGAAGTAACTGCTATTATTGTTGTGCTTTTTGGCAACCCATTATGTCTTAATTTATTACATATCTCATAACCATCCATATCTGGCAACTGAATATCAACTAAAATAACTTCAGGCTTGTTTTCATGAGCTAGTTGTAACCCTTCTTTACCATTAAAAGCTTTAAGCACATTATAATTATTTTGCGTAAGCAAAAAAGATAACATATACATGTTTTGCTCGTTATCTTCAATTATTAATATTGTAGTTTTCATAAACTTTTAATTTTGAAAAATTACCTTAAAAATACTAAAATATATTCACTCTCTAAAGGTTTTACACCTCTCGTTAACAACACATTACACTAAATCGGTATTTTAAACATAAAATTACTCCCTTTATCTTTTTTACTTTCTACTTGAATTGAACCACCTAATTTTTCTAGTAAATTTTTACAAATTGATAGGCCTAGCCCAGAACCTTCGTGTACCCTATTTAAACCACCATCAAGCTGAACAAAAGGAATAAATAATTTATCTATATCTTTTTTACTTATTCCTATACCTTGATCGATTACTTGAGTAACAACAAAATTGTTTTCAATGTTTACCTTTACCAAAACATTTCCTTTATTTGAAAATTTTATAGCGTTTGATAATAAATTAAGTAATACTTGCTCTACCCTACGTTCGTCGCTATTTAAAGTTATATTTACAGCCGCTATTTCTGTATTAATTGTAAGTCCTTTTTTAGTGGCCTGTGGTAATATGAAATCTATTGTTTTTTCTAGCGTTGTTAAATAATTGAACGGTGATAACGAAATTTTTAGCTTTCCGGCTTCAATTTTAGAGATATCTAAAACATCGTTTATTAAACCTAATAGGTGTTGGCTACTGTTTTTAACCATTCCTAATTGTTTTTTTTGTTCTTCATTTAATGGTCCTGCAAACTCTTTTAATAGTATGCCTGTAAAACCAATTATTGAATTCATTGGTGTTCTTAACTCATGCGACATGGTTGCTAAAAAAGCTGACTTCATTAAATCTGCAGATTGTGCTTTTATTTTTTCTTTTTCTAATTCTGCTGTTCTTAATTCTACAAGCTCTTCCAGTTTATTCCTGTAATTTTCCAGCTCTAATTCGGCTTGTTTTTTATCTGTAATATCAATAGCTGCTGTTAGTAAATGTAGACTTCCGTTTACTTCTAGAGGTTCTACAGAAACCAATGTTACTATTTTTTTTCCGCTTATTAATGTTCTACTTACTGTTTCGTTAGATAAAAAACCTTTTTCTACTATTTTTTCTGATAAGATTTTCTTTTGCTCATAATATGTATCATCTAAAATTTCTATTTGAGCTTCTTCTAATGTTTTTCCAATTAAATGCTTTTTGGTTGTTTCTAGCATTTTTGCCATGGTTTCGTTTACATCGACTCTTATTTGGTCCGAATTAACGATAGAAAAACCTATAATATTTGACTGAAATACTTTAGAAAACTTTTCTTCACTTTCTTTTATAATTTTTTCGGTTTCTATACGTGTAGTTATGTCTTGAACTAACGAAAAAATAGTTTCTATTTCTCCATCTTTAGATAATAATACCGAATTATACCAATCGCAATAAATTACTTTTTTTAATTTAGTATTGTTACGGTTAACACTTCTATTGCTTTTAACTTTACCACTCATTAACTCATCGCAAATAATTTTGGTAGATTCGGCATCTTCTTTGTAAATCAAATTTATATCGCTAAAATGTTTACCAATAACTTCATGCTCATCCCAACCAAATATACTTTTTGCTTTTGCAGACCAATTACGAATTATTAAATTTTTATCCCATTCTATAATAGCTAATGGCGAATTATTTAAGTGTGTTGTAATGCGCTGGTGTGCCTTTCTAATTTCTTCGCTTACTTTCTTTTGTTCTGTAATATCTCTTATAACCCCAATAAGAAACCTATTACCTTTATTATCTACAAATCTTGTTTTTTTTGTTGATATAATTCGGGTTTCATTTTTAGAAAAAGTAAAATTTTCTTCATTTACATTTTCTTTTCCTGAGGAAATAACTTCTCTGTCTATACTTAAAAAACTTTCTCTTTCTTCTGGCTGTACATTTTCTGCTAAAGTTTTACCTATAATTTCGTTTCTATTTACACCCAGAATTGAGCAAAAGGCATCGTTTGCTAATATAATTTGGCTTTGGTGGTCTTTTACAAATACTGGATCGCCTATATTATTAATTATATTATCTAGATATTGTTCGCTTTCTTTTATTTTCTCTTCAGCTTTTTTAGTTTCGGTAATATCTCTAATAACACCTATTATAAATTTATTACCGTTATTGTCTATAAATCGGGTTTTTTTTGTTGAAATAGTTCGGGTTTCAGCTTTATTTAAACTAACGGTTTCTTCGGTTATGCTTTCAATACCTGTTTTAATAACTTGCTTATCATTTTGCAAAAATCGTTCTCTTTCTTCAGGTGGTACATTCTCGGCAAGTGTTTTACCTAGAATGTTTTCTCTGGTTAAATTAAAAATGTCGCATAATGCATTGTTTACTAAAATCATTCGGCTTTGGTCGTCTTTTACAAACACCGGATCGCCTATATTATTAATTATATTATTTAAGTATTGCTTGTTTTTAATTTCTATTTCTTCTGCCTTTTTACTATCTGTAATATCAACCGATATTCCTATAAAACCATTAAAAAGGTTGTTAGCATCATAAGTTCTAACGGCCTTACTTGATATCCAAGACACGTTTCCATTACTTCCTAAATGCCTAAATACGAAACTAAAATCATGCCCAGATTTCACTAAACTTTTCCATTCTTTTAATGTTTTTTGTTTATCGTCTGGATGTATTACATCTAACCATCCTACACCTAGTGCTTCTTCAAAATTTTGCCCAGTATACCTAATCCATTCTTTATTTACATAATTACAGTTACCATCTTTATCGGCTTGGTAAATAGCAACTGGTGCTTCTGATGTTAATCGTCTAAATAAAGACTCGCTTTTAATAAGGCTTTGCTCTGTCATTTTTTGTTGAGATATATCTAAGCACATACCTATATACCCATCTAACTCATTATTAGCATCATAAGTTCTAACTGCGCTTACAGAAACCCAGGTAACTTTTCCGTTGTTACTTAAAAACCTTAACTCTACATTGTAATCTTGTTTTGCTTCTAAAGCACGCATCCATCCGTTTAAAACGCTGTCTCTCTCTATCTTCAGGATGTATGGCGTATGTCCAGCCAAACCCCATAGCCTCTTCAAAAGTAAACTCGGCGTATTTCATTAATTCTTTATTTACAAAATTGCAGGTGCCATCTAAACTCATTTTAAATATACCTACTGGAGTGTTTGATGTTAACTCTCTAAATAAAGACTCACTTTTTATTAAATCTTGCTCGGCTTTTTTACGTTCAGAAATATTAGATGCTACAATACCTAAAGCCATTGGTTTGTTTGTGTTAGTATCTCTAATTATAAAACCAGACATTTCTATAGGTATTAAATCTCCAGATAAGAAATGCTTAAATTCGACTTCGCCTTTCCATTTGTTTTCTTTATGAATTTTTGGAATTCTTTCGTTAACAATTTTATCTTTATACTTTTCTGGAAAAAAATCTGTGATAGTATTTGGTAATTGCTCTCTTTCTGCTAGCCCTACTAAACGTCTACCATTTAAGTTTAAATAAAGTGGTTTACCCTCTAATGTAGCTAAGCCCACAAAATCGTCGCTAGTTTCTATTAACGAAAGCAACATTTGGTTATTAATACTTGCCTTTTTCTTTTCTGTAATATCTGTAAAATATATTGTTAGCCCTTCTGGCGAGGGGTAAACACGGTTTTCATACCAGATTCCTAAAGGCTCATAATAATCTTCAAAATGTACAGTTTCTTGAGTTTTAAAAGCCCGTTGGTATTCTTTATAAACTGGAAGATTTTTACCTTCTGGAAATTCGGTCCAAATATGCTTTCCTATTAAGCTTTCTGGGGTTTTACCTAGAAAGTCTGCTGCATTTTTATTTAAATATGTGTAACACCAATTGGCATCTAAAGAAACAAAACCATCGGTAATTTGATTTAGATTATCTCTAAACTTATTTATTATTTTATGTTCTGCCCGCTCTTTTTCAATTTTTAAATTAAAATATCGCTGTCTATACTTTATTATTGAAAAAATATCTCGGTCTTGGTTTGCTATAAATACAGCAGAATTTAATTTTTCTTTATCTATATATTTTAAATACAAGTAAAGCAATATTGTATAAACAAAAGCCGCAATAGATTTACCTATTAGATGACTAATTAACGATGTATTAAACGCTTCTTGCCCGTAAAACAAAAAGAAATTAAAAACGAAAGCATCAAAAATTAAAACTGTAAAAAGTGATGTAAATAAAACTAAAAACGATGTTTTTTTAAACTTTAGTATTAGGTATTGGTATATAATAACAATTAATAAAAAGTCTACTAATAATATTACTGTTCCAAATAAAAAGTATTTAAAATTTTGGTTAAAATAGCCATCGTAGTCTAAAGGCGAATTAATATTACCTATTTGGTTTTGATAAAAAACAATTTCGAACATTAATGTCATTATAATATTTGAAACTATAATTCCAATTATTAATGCTCTTGCACTAGCTACCCCTTCTTTAATGTATATTAACAAAATAGCAAATAACACCGCGCTAAATAAAATTATAGAACCCGGATGAATTTGGTACACCTCAAATAATTTTAAACTAAAAGAGCTTCCTAAGTTTGCCTGTAAATATTGTATAGAACCTAAAAAAATGTATAAAGGTGCTAGCCCCAACATATTTCTATATTTAAACAAAAAAATAATACTTGAAGAAATGAGTAAAAACTCTAGCAGAATAGTACCAAATAAGCTCATACAATTATATTATTTTGAATAAATTTTTACAAAAAGCTTAAAATTAATACCTAAAATTATAATTGCCTACTTAAATCGCAATATTTATTCAAAAAAAAATTAATACTATTTAAAACAACATTACATATAATATTCTTACACAAAAAACAATATAAGGTATTTCATCTACATAAAAATAAATCTATTGCTATTTTAATTTTAAAAACTTAAGTGAAGTAAAAGCCTTTTTAAACAAAAAAGCATCCCGATTTTCTTCACAGAAAAAAGGAAAGCTTTCCATTGGAATACCAAAACTAGCTTGGTATAACTACATCATGCTATAAAGCATGATCAACACAACATTGTTATAATTACAAAAAAAACTCTAATTTCTCAGGGTTTTCTTTTTGCAATTTTTGCGGTCTGGACGGGACTATAAACTTACTCTATAAGCCCAACCATAGCAGTACAACTGCCTAATATCTTATTTAATGTGACGATTTGTAAGCTATTTAAAAGCCCGTTTTATTTTCGTCTGGCACAAAAATAGTAATTTGAATCAATTAAATATATTTTATATCAAAAAAAATTAAATACTTATCATTCAATTCTATTAGTATTGAAATAGCCATTTGTACCCTAGTTGCTATTTTTTAGTTCATTTTTTATGGCTAACACTCCAATTCCATATATATTCACAACTTATTGTTTTATATCAATTTTAAAATGTTCTATCTGGACTAAAAGGCTTTAAATCCAAGCTTGTTTTTTTGTCCAGAACTATTTCTGAAACCAATTTCCCTGTTGCTGGACCCAAGCTCCAACCCATCATTGCATGGCCTGTTGCAATGGTTAAATTTTTGCATTTTGATGATTTTCCTATATAAGGTAAACCGTCGGGCGAACATGGTCGCAAACCACATTTCGCTGTAGCTTTTTCCTTTTCTGTAATTTCCAAACCATTGTAATAGCGTTTTGCAGCCTGTGCAATGGCCTCAACACGTTTGGAATTTATGTTGTGATTAATGCCCGCTAATTCCATGGTACCTGCAAAACGTGTATAACCGTCCATAGGTGTTACGGCTACTTTTGCTTCGCACAGTATTGCCGGTATGGTTATATTAGTTTGGCGCTCTACATTAATCCTATAGCCTTTTCCTGCTTGTAAAGGTATTTTTACCCCTAACTTTTTTATGATTTGTGAGCTCCAGCTTCCTGCTGCCAGCACCATTTCATCTGCTTTTAATTTTCGGTTATCTGTAACTACTTCCGTTATATTGCCATTGGAAACCACAACATCATTTACCGTTTCATTTTTAAAGAACGTAACACCAACTGATTTTAAATAGGCCGCCATGTCTTTCATGAAATCTTGGGGCGTCATATGGGCATCACAATCATAATATACTGCACCTTTTACATCTAGGTTTGCATTGGGCTCTAATTCATGTACTTCTTTTTGTGATAAGTGTTTTACTCCCAATCCTTCTTTAATACCTCGTTGTCCCACTTTCCATTCTTCTTCGCCAACCTTATCTGTTTTATAGCACATTAGCAAACCTTTCTGCTCTAAATGAAAATTAAAATCGTCAGATTGTTTTAAATCTTTATACAAATCTCTACTGTAAAGGTTGATATTTTTTATAATTGAAATTGACTTTTCAACCTTAGAAACAGTGGCCGATTTTTTAAAGGCCAAAGCCCATTTTATGAATTCTAAATCCAGTCTTGGCTTTACGTATAATGGACTGGACGGGTTGAACATCCATTTAATACCTTTGGATATCATGCCTGGGGCTGCCAAAGATATAAAATGGCTTGGGGTTATGTAACCAGCATTAACATGAGAGGCGCCTCCATCCATGTTCGATTTGTCTATAATGGTAACTTCACACCCTTCTTTTTGAAGGTAATAAGCAGAACTCAAGCCTATTATACCTCCACCTATAACAACTACTTTTTTACTCATTTAACTTAAAAACAATTAAATTACTTGAAATCCGTGTGCATAAGGGTCATTATCATCAATAATAATGGTGTTGTAACCCGTAATTCTTGCCCATCCTTGAATACTTGGTATAATAGATTTTTTCCCTGCAAGCATGGTTTCCTGTTCTACCTTACCAATAAACTTACTTCCTATAAAACTTTCGTGAATAAAAGGTTCGCCTAATTTCAATTTTCCTTTGGCATGTAATTGAGCTAATCTTGCAGAAGTGCCTGTTCCGCAAGGTGATCTATCTATAGCTTTATCACCATAAAAAACAGCATTCCTCCCAGACGATGTTGGATCTATTGGAGTTCCTGTCCACAACATATGAGACACATCTCTAATCGTTTCATTTTCTGGATGAACAAACATGTTTGGATACTTCTCATTAATTTTCTGCCTTACTTCCTGTGAATATTGAATTATTTTACTTGCAGAAAAATCTTGAATTCCTGAAAAGTTTTTTTGAGGATCTACAATAGCGTAATAATTACCCCCATAAGAAACATCGAAGACAATTTCACCTAACTCTGGGCAATCAATGGTTAAATTTTCTGCAGCTAAATAACTTTTTACATTGGTTAATTTTACCCAATCTACTTTATTACCCGTTTGCTGATATTCTATATCAACCAAACCTGCTGGCGCTTCCATTTTAATTTTTCCAGGAGTTTTTGGAATTACCAAACCTTCTTCAATAGCTATGGTAATGGTGCCAATAGTGCCATGACCACACATAGGTAAACAACCCGAAGTTTCTATAAATAAAATAGCAAAATCGTTTTCAGGATTGTGTGGCGGAAATAAAATAGAACCACTCATCATATCATGCCCTCGGGGCTCAAACATTAAACCTTTACGTATCCAATCGTATTCTTTTAAAAAATGCTGACGCTTTTCACTCATACTAGCGCCAATTAAATTTGGACCTCCTGCTTTTACTACTCTTACCGGGTTTCCACAGGTATGTGCATCAATACAAACAAAAGTGCTTCTAGCCATGAATTAAATCTTATCTTTAGTTATTGTTCCATTTACAACTCTAGAAATACCCAGAGGGTTTTCATTTTTTAATTCGTTTGGAAGTAATTCATTTGGCCAATCTTGGTAACTAAAAGGCCTAACAAAGCGTTTAATTGAATCTACTCCTACTGCTGTAAAACGACTATCTGTTGATGCTGGGTATGGTCCACCATGTAGCATTGAAGGACAAACTTCTACACCGGTTGGAACTCCATTAAAAATAATTCTCCCCACTCTATTCTCTAAGGTGTTTACTATAGAACCATATGCTTTAACTTCGTTATCGTCTGAAATAATTGTTCCTGTAAGTTGTCCTTCTAAATTTGAAATAACGGCTTGCAACTGATTTTCATTTTCGCATTGTACTACCATAGAATACGGTCCAAAAACTTCATGATGCAACGTAGGATTAATTAAAAACTCATGTCCACTAACAGTTGTTACCACTTGTTTAGCGTAATTTGGCTTTACCTCAGACGTATAATCTGCTAAAACCTCTAATCCGTTTTGCGACAATGCTTTATTTTTATTTGTTTCATAAGCTCCAGCTATGTTAGGGTGTAACATAGAAGAAGGCTCTACTTTTACTATTTCTTTGGCTAAAGTATTTACAAAAGTTGTTAACCCTTCCGATTTTATTCCTAAAATTAAACCTGGATTGGTACAAAATTGCCCTGTTCCTAAAGTGATAGAACCTGAATATGTTTTAGCTATATCTGTAGCTCTGTTTTGTAGTGCTTTTGGCAAAAGAACAACCGGATTAATACTACCCATTTCTGCAAATACCGGAATAGGTTCTTCTCGTTTAGCAGCTAAATCATACAAAGCTCGACCACCTTTTATACTTCCTGTAAAGCCAACAGCTTTTACATTTGGATCTTGAACTAATAATTGACCTACCTCAATACCACTACTATTTAAGTTTGAAAAAACACCATTTGGCATTCCTGTTTTTTCTGCTGCTTTTATAACTGCCGAAGCTACTAAATCTCCTGTTCCTGCATGCATGGGGTGCGATTTTACAATTACAGGACAACCAGCTGCTAATGCTGCTGCTGTATCGCCTCCTGCAGTTGAAAATGCTAAAGGAAAGTTTGATGCTCCAAAAACAGCAACTGGACCAAGGGCAATGTTCATTTTTCTTAAATCTACTTTTGGAATTGGTTGGCGATCTGGTTGTGCTGTATCTATTGATGCATCTACCCAATTGCCTTCTTCAATATGATTAGCAAAGGCACGTAATTGCCCTAAGGTTCGGCCTCTTTCGCCTGCTGCTCTTCCTCCTGGCAAACCACTTTCGGCTGAATACACTTCTAATAAAGTATCTCCTAACGCTTCAATTTCAGTTGCAATAGCTCTTAAAAACACTGCCTTTTTCTCACCTGAAATTTTCGAATAGGTTGTAAATGCTGTTGCCGCTAATTGTGCAGCTTCCTTAACTTCATCTGCACTTGCTTCTGTTAACTCCCATTCATTTTCAATATTTAATAAAGGGTTAAAAGTTTTAAACGTTTTATTCCCTTTAGCTGACAATTTATTTCCTATTTGGTTTTTTCCTGTAATCATAGTTTAATTTTATTTAGTGTTTACTAAACACTTATGCCTTTTTTTTGTTATCGTAATACAATGTTTTACATCTTTTTCAAAACCACCAACCATTGCTTCACCTTACCAAAACAATGATTTGTTAATTTTATGAATACTTCATTTTAAGTAAACATTTATTATTTTACAATCTAGTAATATTTACTCTAGATATGAACAAAAATAGACCATATTTACAAATTTAACACCGCTATAATTAGCACATAATAATACTATATTACCATACAAATATGGTTTTTATAAAAAATTTAAACAATATTTGCACAAACAGTAGGTTATGAAGGTCCTTCCATTTAAAATTCCGAAGCCAGATAATGAAGCATTAGTATATCAGGAAGAACGGTTAAAAGTATTATACAATAAATTACACCAACATAGTGAAATACAAATTAGCTATGTTGAAAAAGGTGCTGGAACGCTTATAGTTGGAGATACAATTAATACTTTTTCTCCAAACGACATTCTTGTATTAGGAGGCTATTTACCTCATGTGTTTAAAACAGATACTAAGTTTTCTGATGAAACTGTAGTTTACACGTTGTTTTTTAATAAAAAATCTTTTGGTAAACATTTCTTCGATTTGCCTGATATGGAAATTATAAGTGATTTTTTTAATGCATCTGAATACGGGATGAAAATATTAATTCCGAAGAATAAAATTATTAAACTTTTTTTAAAATTAAAAAATCAGAATAAAGTTCAACGTATTAGTAGCCTTTTAAGGATTATTGACCTTATTACCAAAGCCGAAAAAACGCCTTTATCATCATTTATCTACAAAAAGAAATACACCGACGATGAAGGCAAACGCATGAATGATGTATTTAATTACGCCATGGAAAATTATATGGAGCCTATTACCTTAAAAGATATATCTGAAATAGCCAATATGAGTAGAAACGCTTTTTGTCGCTATTTTAAAAAACGTACTAATAAAACGTTTTTTCAATTTTTAATAGAAATACGAATTGAAAATGCGTGTAAACTACTCAACAACAATCTAGACCAATCCATTGCTTCCATTTCTGAATTATGCGGATTTCACAACACTGCTAATTTTAATCGGAAATTTAAAGAAATTAAAGGCATAACACCATCTCATTACAGATTACAAAAGTTTTAATAAAATAGACACCTAAATTATTCTTTAGCGTCACTACACCCCAAAAGCATTAGCCCTGAAGCACCTTGTTTTACGAAATAATTATAAAATTCATCCCATTAGTTTACTTTAGGTTTAAAATCTATAATCTACTCTAAAGGAATTACAACTACCTTGTTTTTTAACAAAACACTAAAAAATAAGTTAATATAGTATCGCTTTATGTTAACAATGCTTCTTTAAATTAGGTTTTACATTATACTTTTGCCTAAGACATTAATTAAAAAATGTTTATTTAGGTTAATTTTAGATAATGAGAAATATGAAAGAAACAAATAACCCAAATTGGAGGCATAGCGTTATGCCAGCCGTGTTTACCTGGCTGAAGGAGTCAAAATCAGGTACCCTTGAAATTGACCTAGATGCCACAAAAAAATACGCTGCAGATGTTTTAAAAGTTCAAGGAAAAGGAGGAAGTAGGATGGGCGGACTTGTTGGCTCTGGCACTCTAGGTGAGAATAGCTACCTGAGCTTTGAACAGCGCCTTTCTTTACTTAAAGCCCTTGCTGACGTTGCGAAAGAATACAATGTACCTTTGATTAGTGGAGCTGCGGCTGAAACCAAGGAAGAACTTGCTAAAATCGTTGAAGGTCTTGCAACAGTTGGAGTGAATACAGTCATGGTAATGCCGCCTAAAACTAAGGCGATTCCATCTGATGATGAAATGTATGATTACTTTGAACTTGCTGAAGCAACTGCAAGAAATATAGGCATAACAATTATGCCTTATAACAATCCTGATGCTGCTGGATATCATGCCATATCAACTAATCTTCTTCGAAGAATTTCTGCTCTACCTAATGTAACTGCTCTTAAAATATCGACTATAGATGTTTCAATTATTGAAACTTTAATGTTAGAGAATAAAGATTTAAAAGTTTTGGCAGGGGTTGACACAGTTACTGTACACGCCGGACTTGCTGGAGCTAGTGGTGGTATTACAGGTGTAGGTGTTATTTTCCCAAAAGCAAGCGTTACTATGCAGGAGCATGTTTTAAATGGAGAATGGGCTGAGGCAAACAAAATCTCTCAGGCTTTAAATTCCATATCGTATCTGGATGGCCAGCCACTACTTATGGAGTACCTTAAACTTGCTATGGGTATTCATCATAATGATATAGATGGAGGGCTTCGTACCTATGGTATAAAATTAACGCAACAACAAATTGATGATGTTCAAGCAAGATATACTCTAGCAAAAAAAAGACTTAAAGCTTTAGATTTATTATAGTTTATTGCTTTTAAATATTATATAAAAAAGCTCTGTAAAAACGGAGCTTTTTTTTCTTTTTATTTAGCTATACATTATTGATTTTAGAAGTGCTTTAAAGAAAATATAGTGTGGTACCGTCTAAAATCAAAAAGGAAGACTGAGGATACCTGAAAAAGTAATTAACGGTTTCTGGAATTACTTTATCAATAGAAGTATAATCCTTTAATACATAAATTAAAGCGTTTAGAAACGTTAAAAACGCCTAATTCTTCCTCTTTAGATAAACTCATTTTTTTGACTAAACACAACTTTTGGGCATGATCTCAATTTGTCTTGACCCGTAAGCAATTAAAAAAACTAAAGCTATCAAAACAAAAAAAGCTCTCAATTTCTTGAGAGCTTTTCGCGGTCTGGACGGGACTCGAACCCGCGACCTTCGCCGTGACAGGGCGACATTCTAACCAACTGAACTACCAGACCGTTGCATTATTGCGGTTGCAAATATACACGCCTTTTTTTATATCGCAAACCTTTTTTTATTTTTTTTTCATTTTTTTTTTATCCAGCAAACTTTTGCCGTTCTAACATATAGGTAGTAAGCACATTATTAAAATTTTTATTTATGTTGGCTTCAACGTATTTTATTTTGTATTGCGCGCATTTTAGTCGTAATGTTTCAAAATATGCACTAACTGTTTTTGTATAGCTTTCTTTTATAGCGTCTGCATATAAATTAACATATGCTCCAGTTTCAACATCTACAAAGCGTTTTGGCTTATTATCAAAATTAAATTTTTGTTCTTTTTCTTTATCGAATACATGAAACAACACAACTTCATGTTTATTATATTTTAAATGTCTTAAAGCTTCGAAGAGCTTTGTTTCGTCTTCTGAAGTTTGAAACATATCTGTAAATAAAAAAATTAAAGAACGCCTATGAATTTTTTCTGCTATTTCATGCAAATATTTATATGTTTCGGTTTGTTTATTTTTAGGTTTAGAAATTACAGCTTCGTTTAAATGATTTAATAGCATTTGATGATGCCGTTCACTCCCTTTTTCTGGTGCATAATAATCATAATTATCACTATAAATACTTAAACCAACTGCATCGCGTTGTTTTTTTAAAATATGCATTAACGATGCTGCTGCCAATGCAGAAAATCCTATTTTATTTAAACTATCTATTGAAAACCTATCTAGTTTAGGGTAATGCATTGAGCTACTATTGTCTATAATTAAATGACAACGTAGGTTTGTTTCATCATCATAACGCTTAGTGTAAAGCTTATCGGTTTTAGCAAATAACTTCCAATCTATATGTCGTGTACTTTCGCCTTGGTTATAAATTTTATGTTCTGCAAACTCTGCCGAAAACCCATGAAATGGACTTTTATGCATTCCAGATATAAAACCCTCTACTACTTGTTTAGCGAGTAATTCAAGGTTTTTAAAACCTTCTGCTTTATTAAGTTCGCTTTGTAAATTCATTATATTATTTCATCTACAATTCCGTAGTCTACAGACTCTTTAGCTCCCATCCAATGATCGCGGTTAAAATCTTTCATTACTTTATCAAAAGTTTGCCCACAGTTATCGGCTAATATTTGTGCGCTTAACTCTTTTGTTAATATAATCTCTTTAGCCGTAATTTCAATATCACTTGCTTGACCACGCGCGCCTCCACTTGGCTGATGTATCATTACACGAGCATGGGTTTGAATAAAACGTTTACCTTTTGTTCCTGCTGATAAAATTAACGACCCCATTGAAGCAGCAAAACCAGTACATATTGTAGAGACTTGACTGTTTAATGATTTTATACAATCGTAAATAGCAAAACCAGAGGTTACGTATCCGCCTGGGCTATTAATATATAATGTAATATCGCTAGTCTGTAAAGCATCTAAATACATTAATCTATCTATAACATGTTTTGCAGAGTCATCGTCTACTTGCCCCCACAAAAACACTTTACGTTGTTCTATTAATTTACTATCAATAGCATCTTGTACTTTTACTGGCTTACTCATAATTTTTTCTATTATTTTTATCTAAAATAAAAAAAGGTTTACCATAATGGCAAACCTTTTTAATATTCTTTTTGGGTTTAACAATTATAAAAGCCCATCAATAGCATCTGTATATGCATTTTTTGGTGCTACACCTACTTGACGACCAACAACCTCGCCATTTTGAAAAACTAAAACTGTAGGTATATTACGTACACCATATTTTGCTGCAAACTCTTGATTGGCATCAACATCTACCTTTCCTACAATAGCCTTACCATCGTACTCGTCGCTAATTTGCTCAATAATAGGACCTACCATTCTACAAGGCCCACACCAAGCTGCCCAAAAATCTACCAATACTGGTTTATCGCTTTTTAATACTGTTTCTTCAAAAGTCGCATCTGTTATTTCTAATGCCATAATATTTATATTTAATGTGTTTAATTCTATTTAATTACACAAATTTAGTCAAAAAAAAACCGATTGCTTACAAAGCAACAATTTGTTTTACTTATAATGCCATTGGTTAGCTTTATTTAATTTTTTAAAAAATTATTTTTTTGGTTAGGAATCCTTACTATATTTGTTGTATAATAATTTTAAAAATATATATTATGAGTAAATCCATTTTTTATCATGCAGGGTGTCCTGTTTGTGTTAGCGCAGAGCAAGACATTATTAAATTAATTGGCGAAAACAATGTAGAGATTGTACATGTTGGCGAAAATGCTTCGAGGATAAATGAAGCTGAAGCTGCGGGTGTAAAATCTGTTCCAGCTTTAGTAACTCCTAACGGAAATGTTTTACATATTAACTTTGGAGCTTCTATGGATGATGTTAAAGCATAATTTTTGCTTTTATTAGTTAGGATTACTAACTTTGCCTGCCGTTAAAACTATTGGCAGGCATTTTTATGAGCGAAAGTATATTTAACCCTAACCATCAAGAAAGTGTTATTTCAAGTAAAATTATTGCTGGACTAGAGCGTATTTCTGAAGCTTTTAAAGTTTTGCTCTGGGAACAAGCTAAGCTTTTAGGATTAAGCCCAATTCAAATTCAAATACTTATTTTTATTAAATACCATAATATAGCGTTTTGTAACGTGAGTCATTTGGCAAAAGAATTTAATGTTACAAAACCCACTATTAGCGATGCTGTGCGTATTTTAAGTAAAAAGGGGTTGATTGAAAAAACATCGTCAACCGCAGATAGTAGAAGTTATTCTATTACATTATCAGAATCTGGAAAAAACACAGTTTTAAAAACCGAAAATTTTGCTCACCCTTTAAAAAAACAGTTAGAGCACATAGACAACACTAATTTAGAGCAAACTTTTAATACCATTAGCCAACTTATTTATAAACTTAATAAAATTGGAATTTTAACTGTACAACGTACTTGTTATGCCTGCAAGTTTTACAACAAAACAAACCAAAAGCATTTTTGTAATTTATTAAACAAGCCATTACAAAACTCTGAAATTAGAGTTGATTGTAGTGAGTTTGAAAACAAAATTTAATTTAGCTTAAACTTAACATGTTGAGACTCTAACTCGCTTATAAGTTCTTGACAAACTTTTACTTTTTGCCTTCTGCTAGACATGTTTAATTTAATTTTTTCATTCATATCGTACACCAAAAAGTTTAATGCTTGATTTCCTGGGTGCATGTGTATTAACTCTTTTAAGGCTGTTATTTTTTGTTCGCTTAAATCTCTAATATCTAATTGTATTGATAGTTTTTTGGCGTAGTTTTCCATAACATCATGCAGTAATTGAAAACTATTAAATTGCAAACGAGGATCACTTCGCTTTCCGGTGTCTTTATTTACCCAACCTTCGCGCACATAGGTTTTAACAAATACAAAACTATTTTTAAGCAAAAAATGCCTAAATTTTAAATATTCTTCTCCAAAAATTCTAAATTCATAGCTATCTGTATAATCTTCAATAGTAAACATAGCCCAACCTTTGCCTTGTTTACTTACACGATGCTGCACATCGGTAACAACACCACCAAATACTAATTCTCTATTTACATAAGGCTCTAACGTATTAAACATACCAACAGTAGCGTTACAAAAAGTTTTCATTTCGGTTTTAAAATCATCTAACGGGTGTCCAGAAATATAAACCCCAACAACTTCGCGCTCTTTACTTAATTTTTCCATTGTGCCCCACTCTTCGCATGGTGGCACTTCAGGTTCTGAAAATTGTACGCTACTTTGCTCGCCAAACATATCTATTTGTGCCGAATTTTCGTTTTCTTTATATTTTTGGGCAAACTTTATAGCCTTTTCTAAAAAGGTAATCCCATCGCCATCGTCATGAAAATATTGAGCTCTATGCGTGTCTCCCAAACCATCAAAACCTCCTGCTAAAGCTAAGTTCTCGAAAGCTCTTTTATTGGCCGCTCTCAAATCTATTCGTTTTGCAAAATCGAATATAGATTTATAATGCCCGTCCTTTTTTCTATTTTCTACTATAGTTATTACTGCCCCGTGCCCAACGCCTTTTATAGCTCCCATACCAAAACGTACGGCATTATCTTGGTTTACAGAAAATTTATAGTAACTCTCGTTAATATCTGGGCCAAGTACATCTAACTTCATACGTTTACATTCTTCCATAAAAAATGTTACTTGTTTTATATCGTTCATGTTGTTTGAAAGTACGGCTGCCATATATTCTGCTGGATAATGAGCTTTTAAATAGGCTGTTTGGTAGGCTATCCATGCATAACATGTAGAGTGCGATTTATTAAATGCGTAACTTGCAAAGGCTTCCCAGTCTTTCCAAACTTTTTCGAGAATTTTGGCATCGTGCCCGTTAGCTGTAGCTTGTTCAATAAACTTAGGTTTCATTTTATCAAGTACAGCAATTTGCTTTTTACCCATGGCTTTACGTAAAATATCGGCTTCGCCTTTGGTAAAATCGGCTAATTTTTGCGAGAGCAGCATAACCTGCTCTTGGTATACTGTAATACCGTAAGTTTCCTTAAGGTATTCTTCCATGGCAGGTAAATCGTACTCAATTTCCTCATCACCATGTTTTCTTCGAACAAAACTAGGAATGTATTCCATTGGACCTGGCCTATACAAAGCATTCATGGCTATTAAATCTTCAAAAACGGTAGGCTTTAAATCACGCAAGTGTTTTTGCATTCCTGGAGATTCGTATTGGAATACCCCTACTGTTTCTCCACGCTGGAACAATGCATATGTTTCTTCATCGTCAAGCGGAAATGATTCTGGATCGAGTAAGATATTGTGTTTTACCTTAACAATTTTAACAGTATCTTTAATTAAGGTTAGTGTTTTTAAACCTAAAAAATCCATTTTTAATAACCCTGCATCTTCAACTACCGAATTATCGAACTGGGTTACGTATAAATCGGAATCTTTGGCTACAGAAACGGGAACAAATTTGGTAATATCATCTGGCGTAATTATAACACCACAGGCATGAATTCCTGTGTTTCTTACCGATCCTTCTAGTGTTCTGGCAAGATTTACTGTTTCTGCTTGTAAATCGCTACCATCTGCTATATTTAAAAGTTCGTTAACTTTTTCTAGATCTTCGGCTCTAAATTTCTTTCCTAATTCTTTTTCGTCTAAACCAAAAATCTTTCCTAGTTTAGACATGGTTGGAATTAGCTTTGCTATTCTATCGGCGTCAAATAGAGGCAAATCTAAAACACGTGCTGTATCTCGAATTGACGATTTTGCGGCCATGGTACCATAAGTTATAATCTGAGCTACTTGGTTGGCACCATATTTTTCAATCACGTAATCCATTACTCGGCTTCGGCCTTCATCATCAAAATCAATATCAATATCGGGCATACTAATACGGTCTGGATTTAAGAAACGCTCAAAAAGCAAATCGTACTTTAAGGGGTCTATATTTGTAATCCATAAACAATACGCTGCTACAGAACCTGCTGCCGAACCTCGACCAGGCCCAACAGACACATCCATATTTCTAGCTTCTCGAATAAAATCTTCAACAATTAAAAAATACCCTGGATATCCTGTGTTTTCTATTACACTTAGCTCAAAGTCTAAACGTTCTATTACCTCTTCGGTTAAAGGTTCGCCATAGCGTTTTTTTGCACCTTCGTAAACTAAATGTTTTAAGTATGCATTTTCTCCTCGTTTTCCTCCATCGGCTTCATCTTCTTCATGTTTAAATTGGTCTGGAATATCGAAAGCTGGTAATAAAACATCTCGCGCTAATTGAAAGGCTTCTATTTTATTAACAACATCTTGTATATTTATAATGGCTTCTGGAACATCGTGGAATAATTTTTTCATGTCTTCGGTAGACTTGAAATAATATTCTTGATTTGGCAGTCCATACCGATAACCACGGCCGCGCCCTATAGGTGTAGCTTGCTTTTCTCCATCTTTTACACACAATAAAATATCGTGCGCATTAGCATCTTCTTTATTTTGATAATAGGTATTATTTGATGCAACAAGTTTAACATGATGCTTTTTTGCTAGCTTTATTAATGTTGGGTTTACACGGTTTTCGTCTTCTTGGTTATGGCGCATAAGCTCTACATACAGGTCGTCTCCAAACTCTTCTTTCCACCATAACAGAGCTTCTTCGGCTTGATTTTCGCCAACATTTAATACTTTACTTGGTACTTCTCCATATAAATTACCTGTTAATACAATGATATCTTCTTTATACTGCTGAATTAATTTTTTATCAATTCTTGGTAAATAGTAAAACCCATCAACAAAAGCATGCGATGATAGTTTTGCTAAATTGTGATAGCCATTTTTATTTTTAGCAATTAAAACAATTTGATAGCCATTATCTTTTCTGGTTTTGTCGGCATGATTTTCGCAAACAAAAAACTCGCAACCAACTATTGGTTTAATTGTTTTTACTTGGGTAGTTTCACCTTTTTCTTTTGCTTCGGCTATTTTAGCTTCTGCACTTTTGTTATGCTTATTAACTGCATTTACAAAATGGAATGCGCCCATCATGTTTGCATGATCTGTTAATGCTACAGCTGGCATATTGTATTGTGCTGCTGCCGAAACAATATCGGCAACCCCCATTGTAGATTGCAATACTGAAAATTGCGAATGGTTATGCAAATGCACAAAATCGACATCAGCTAAATCGGATACATTTTGGTTAATATCTTCAGAAGAAATACTAGATTTTGCCTTTTCTAAACGGGCTCGAATTTTAGCACTTTCTTTTTTTAAGTTAATATGCTTTAACCCAATAAGCTGAATGGCTTCGGGGTTTTCTTGTTTAAAATTCTGGAAATAATCTGGTTCAACCTCAAGTTGCGTTTTAGTGTATTCGCCCAGCCTAATAAGCTCTAAAAAACAACGTGTTGTAGCCTCAACATCGGCCGTTGCATTATGGGCTTCTGCAAAAGGCTCATTAAATAAAAACTCGTGTAGTTCTGTTAATGTTGGCAGTTTAAATTTGCCATAACGCCCTCCAGGAATTTGGCATAAACTTGCTGTATGTTCTGTACAAGTATCTAAAACAGGTAATTCTTGCAAAGAGTTTTCAATATTGCCACGAACAAACTCGGCTCCCATAATATTTAGGTCGAATTTTACATTTTGCCCAACAACAAACTTGGTTTTTTTTAAAGCTTCATTAAACTTTTCTAAAACCTCGGCAAGTGGCACGCCTTGCTCTTGTGCCAATTCGGTAGAAATACCATGAATTTTCTCGGCATCATAAGGTATATTAAACCCTTCGGGTTGCACTAAATAATCTTGACTTTCAATACAATTTCCCATACCGTCATGCAATTGCCATGCAATTTGAATACATCTTGGCCAATTATCGGTATCTGTTATTGGTGCATCCCAGCGTTTTGGTAATCCAGTAGTTTCTGTATCGAAAATTAAGTACATAATTGGTGAAAATTGTTTGATATTTAGTCGTTTAAAAAACGAAAACCTAGCCTATAAAAGTACGCATAAAAAGTCTCTTTTATAAAATGAAGTTATAAACAATTATAAACAAAAAAAGTGCTTCTTTATAAATTTATAAATGAAGCACTTTATATAATTCTCCCTAAGAATCATTAATAGCATGACAAACTTACAATCCTTTTTAGTTTAAAAAAATACCCAATGCAGGGTATATTTTCATTTTTGCATAATCTATAAAAAACACAAACCAAAACACTATTTTATTTAAAAACCAAAACTCATTATCTATACATGTATAATTTTTTAAAAAATTGTTATAATTTAGAACCTAAATTTTTTTAGTTTATGAGCATTAAACAGTTATTTTTATTAATAGTTCCTCTTACTTTATTAAACTGCGCACCTAAAAGCACAACTTTATATGTTGGCACCTATACAAATGGCGAAAGCGAAGGGATTTACAAATTCCATTTTAACACAAAAACTGGTGCACTCTCTAATAAACAATTAGCTGCTACTACCAATAACCCTTCATATATAGCATTTTCTCCAAACAAAAAATACTTATATGCCGTTGGCGAAGGAGAAACAAATGCCATAACAGCTTTTAAAATAAATACCAATGGTAGCTTAGAGTTTATAAACTCGCAAAGCAGTAATGGTAAAAGCCCTTGTCATGTAAATGTAAATGAAGCTGGAAATAAAGTTGTGGTTTCTAATTATACAGGTGGCTCCATTTCACTTTACAACGTAAATGATAACGGAAGCTTAAATAAAGCCAGTCAAATATTTAATCATAATAATAATGACGATAAAAAACCAGCCAGAGCTCATTCTGCACAATTTCATAACAATAACCTATTTGTTGCAGATTTAGGTAAAAATGCCATTTACCAATATGTTTTAAACGATAGTTTATACAACCTAAAATCTTCTTCAATTGTAAAAACAGAAGGCAACCCAGGCCCAAGACATTTTTCTGTTACTAAAAACAACAAATACTTATACGTTATTAACGAATATGGTAATTCGATTACTTCTATAAAAAAAACAGATTCTGGGTTTACACAAATTGATTACGACTCTACTTTAAACAAAAACAACACCCAAGAGAGTTATTGCGCAGACATCCACTTATCTAAAGACGAGCGTTTTTTATACGGTTCTAATCGAGGCGAAAACACCATTGCTGTTTTTAAAAGAAATACAATAAACGGAACCATAGAAAAAATACAAACTATTAGTGTTTATGGTAATTGGCCCAGAAATTTTACTCTCGACCCTTCAGGAGAATTTCTTTTAGTAGCCAACCAAAAAAGCAATAATATTTCTGTTTTTAGTGTTAATAAAAAGTCTGGCAAACTACAGTTTTTACATCGTATTGAAACCCCTTCACCAGTTTGTTTAAAATTTTAAATAAAATACTGGTAATTAACAAATAATGAAGTATCTTTGCGCCCTCATTATTAATAACAGAGGTCGAGAACCTCAAATAATTAATTATTATGCCAGTAAAAATTAGATTACAAAGACACGGTAAAAAAGGAAAACCTTATTACTGGATCGTAGCAGCCGATTCACGTTCAAAAAGAGATGGTAAATACCTAGAAAAATTAGGTGCTTACAACCCAAACACAAATCCAGCAACTGTTGAGCTAAACGTTGATGGTGCTGTACAATGGCTACAAAATGGAGCTCAACCAACTGATACAGCAAAAGCTTTATTGTCTTACAAAGGTGCTCTATTAAAAAATCATCTTGCAGGCGGTGTTAGAAAAGGCGCTTTAACTGAAGAGCAAGCAGAAGCTAAATTTACTGCTTGGTTAGAAGAAAAAGAAGCTAAAATTCAAGCTAAAGCCGATGGTTTATCTGACGCTGATGCTAAAGCTAAAGCTGAAGCTCTAGCTGCAGAAAAAGCGGTTAACGAAGCAAGAATTGCTGCTGCTGCCCCTGTTGTAGAAGAAGCAACTGAAGAAGCTGCTGAAACTGAAGCTACAAACGAAGAAGAATAAAAAACATTTTTTTTATACTTTTAAACTCCGATAGAAATATCGGAGTTTTTTATGCAACATGTTTTTTGCGTATTCCCTTAAAAAAAGGAATTTCATAATTTTAAATATTCTAGCTTTAGCAGAAATAAAAAAGCTTTTAAAATGAAAAAAGAAGATTGTTTTTACTTAGGTAAAATTGTAAAAAAATATAGTTTTAAAGGAGAAATTTTAGTAAAACTCGATACAGATCAACCCGAACTTTACGAAAATTTAGATGCTGTTTTTTTAGAACTTAGAAATAATCTTGTTCCTTTTTTTATTGAAAACTCTAAATTACACAAATCTGAATTACTTCGTATTAAATTTGAAGATGTAGACACAGAAGCTGATGCCGATAGCATAATGAAAAGCGGTCTTTACCTTCCTCTAGACTTACTACCAAAACTAGAAGGTAATAAATTTTACTTTCACGAAGTTATTGGTTTTACCATACTAGATAAAAACTTTGGAGAAGTAGGAACCATAAAAGCAATTAACGACTCTACAGCACAATCGCTTTTTGAAATTGATAGAAATGGTATTGAAATATTAATACCTATGAATGATGCGTTTATTGTAAAAGTTAACAGAAGTAACAAAACTATTATAGTTGATACTCCAGAAGGTTTAATTGATTTATATTTAGAAGCATAACTGTGTCTACAAAACCCTTTAAATTTAAAGAATTTACCGTAAGCCAAGACCAATGCGCCATGAAAATTGGTACAGATGGTGTTTTATTAGGCGCTTGGACCTCAATTGAAAAACACCCGTTTTCAATTTTAGATATTGGTGCAGGCACCGGCATTTTATCGTTAATGCTTGCACAACGAAGCTTTGCTGAAATTATTGATGCTATTGAAATTGATGACGATGCCCACGAACAATGCGTAAATAATTTTGAGCAATCGCCTTGGAGCGACCGCTTATTTTGTTACCATGCATCATTAAAACAATTTACAGATGAAATTGAGGACAAATACGATGTCATAATTTGCAACCCGCCGTTTTATTCAGAAAACTACAAAACAGATAATTCTCAACGCGATTTAGCAAGGTTTCAAGACGCTATGCCCTTTAATCATTTAATAGAAAGTGTTTCCAAATTACTATCAGCAGAAGGTACGTTTTCGGTAGTTATTCCGTATAAAGAAGAAATTACTTTTACAAATTTAGCTTCAAAATACAACCTTTACCCCAATAGAAAATTACATGTTAAGGGCAATCCAAATTCTGAAATTAAACGAAGCTTAATAGCTTTTTCTTTCCGCGAAAGCAAACCAATAATAGAATCTTTAATTATAGAAACCGATAGGCATCAATACACAGAAGCCTACATTAATCTAACTAAAGATTTTTATTTAAAAATGTAATTTCATTACTTGCTTAAATTTTTAATTTATCCTCAATAAAACCTATTTTTTATACAATATTTTCAATAAATTTGTTAGACAATTGAATAAAATTAAATTTTATGAAGCCAGATTTATTCGAAGCACCAGATTATTATAATCTAGACGAGTTACTTACCGAAGAGCACAAACTAGTTAGAAACGCAGCACGAGAATGGGTAAAACGCGATGTATCTCCAATAATTGAAGATTATGCGCAAAAGGCCGAATTTCCTAAACAAATAATTGGAGGCTTAGCAGAAATTGGTGCCTTTGGTCCCTATATACCTATGGAATATGGTGGTGCAGGCTTAGATCAAATTAGTTATGGTTTAATAATGCAAGAAATTGAACGTGGAGATTCGGGTGTGCGCTCAACAGCTTCGGTACAATCCTCGTTAGTTATGTATCCCATATGGAAATATGGTAACGAGGCCCAACGTAAAAAATATTTACCAAAATTAGCGAGTGGCGAATGGATGGGATGCTTTGGCTTAACAGAACCAGACCACGGTAGTAACCCTGGTGGCATGGTTACAAATTTTAAAGACAAAGGCGACCATTATTTGCTTAATGGAGCTAAAATGTGGATTAGCAATGCGCCTTTTGCTCAAGTTGCTGTAGTTTGGGCTAAAAATGAAGAAGGAAGAATACATGGGTTAATTGTTGAACGTGGTATGGAAGGCTTTACAACTCCAGAAACCCACAACAAATGGTCGCTTCGCGCATCTGCAACTGGCGAACTTATTTTTGATAACGTAAAAGTGCCTAAAGAAAATTTATTACCTAACAAATCTGGTTTAGGTGCGCCACTTGGCTGCTTAGACTCTGCTAGATTTGGTATTGCTTGGGGCGCTATTGGAGCTGCCATGGATTGTTACGATACTGCCTTACGTTATAGTAAAGAACGTATGCAATTTGGCAAACCTATAGGGCAATTTCAATTACAACAGAAAAAGCTTGCCGAAATGATTACAGAAATTACTAAAGCGCAGCTATTAGCTTGGCGTTTGGGTGTTATGCGAGAAAATGGTACAGCAACATCGGCCCAAATATCTATGGCTAAACGTAACAACGTAGACATGGCTATTAATATTGCTAGAGAAGCTAGACAAATGTTAGGCGGTATGGGTATTACGGGCGAGTATTCTATTATGCGCCACTCCATGAATCTAGAAAGTGTTATTACCTACGAAGGTACTCACGACATACATTTGCTTATTACCGGATTAGATGTAACAGGATTAAATGCATTTAAATAATTAAGCAATAAACAAATTTTATAACATGCTTCTTATTTTATAAGAGGCATTTTTTATTTTTATAAAAAAATTGCAAAAATGACTATAAAACATATTAACAAAGCAATTCTTCCTCTCCAAAAAGAGTTGTTAAATCACCCGCTATACAATAAAATTAAAACGGTAGAAGATTTACAAGTTTTTTTACAACACCATGTATTTGCCGTATGGGATTTTATGTCTTTACTAAAAGCGTTACAAAATAAATTAACCTGTACCACAACACCTTGGATACCTATTGGCTCTCCAGAAACAAGATATTTAATTAACGAGATTGTACTAGCCGAAGAAACAGACATAGACCGCAATGGCAACAGGCAAAGCCATTACGAGCTTTATATTAATGCTATGAAAGACGCTAAGGCTAACACCAATCAAATAACTTCGTTTTTAGAAAGCATTTCTGAAACAAAAAACGTTTTTATTGCTATTAAAAATAGCGAACTAAATAAGGTAATAAAAGATTTTTTAAATTTCACTTTTCAATTAATCGACATTGGTCAACCACATCAAATTGCTGCTGCTTTTACTTTTGGAAGAGAAGATTTAATTCCAAATATGTTTACTGAAATTCTTAATAATTTTCAAAACAACCTAAAGTCTATAGATCTCTCTAAACTTATTTATTACTTTGAAAGACACATTGAATTAGATGCCGATGAGCATGGACCAATGGCTATGAAAATGATTACCGAGCTATGTGGCAACGACAAAAAAAAGTGGCAAGAAGCTGAAGAAGTTTCTGTTTTAGCACTACAAAAACGTATTGCTTTGTGGAATGCCATTGAGCAATCTATAGAAGAAAAAAACTTAATACTAAGCTAATTAGGTAAAATTCTTAAAAACCTAAAAGGCAACAAGTTCGTAAGTATAACAAAAGCTAATAATGAAAAAGCACTTTTATTTACTTATCTGTATTACTTGGTTAAATTTTAGTTGTAGTAGTGAACCTATAAACTCTCAAGAGCAAAATATTATTAAAGAATTCTCTCCAGAAGAAATAACTGAAGAGGAACATTTTGAAAACCCCAGTAGTATAAAACTATTATCCTTAGGAGACAGTTACACTATTGGACAAAGTGTTTGCGAAACGTGTCGTTTTCCAGAACAGCTAAAAAGTAGATTATTATCAAGATTAAACCCTAACATCTCTATACAGCTAGACCTAATTGCAAAAACGGGCTGGACAACATCTGGTCTAAAAAAAGCTATAAACACTAACAATGTACCAGAAAATTACAATTTAGTAACCCTTTTAATTGGTGTTAATAACCAATATCAAGGTTTGCCTTTTTCGGTTTTTCAATCTGAGTTTCCGCAGCTTGTTAATACTGCTATAAAAAAAGCAAAATCTAACAAAAATAAAGTTATTGTTATATCTATTCCAGACTATGCTTACACGCCTTTTGGTCGTGGTAACACAAATATTTCAGAAGAAATAAACAAGTATAATAACTTTGCTAAAAACTATTGTTTGCAAAACAACATAAGTTACGTTTACATTACAGATATAACACGTCAAGGCCTAACAAACCCAGACCTCGTTGCTACCGATGGTCTTCACCCTTCTAAGTTAGCTTATTCACTTTTTGTAGATAAACTATTACCTTTATCAATTGATAAGCTTAAAAATTAGTTCAAAATGTTAAAAAAAGAGTTTCTAAATAAAACACTTTTTTTACATTTACTTTATGTTTTCATCTAAAAAAAGACTAGACAATGCCTACAAGAATGCTAAAATCATTGATTTTGATGATGACAGCAAGTTTATATTGTTTAGCGATTGCCATAGAGGCGATAATAGTTTTGCTGATGATTTTGCCAATAATAGAAACATTTATTTTCACGCCTTAAAGCATTATTATGCTGAAGGTTTTCAGTATTGCGAAATTGGAGATGGCGATGAACTTTGGGAAAATCTATCATTCGAATCTATATTAAACGCTCATAAAAATGTTTATATGCTTATGAAACTTTTTCATAAGGATAATCGCTTACACATGATTTGGGGAAACCACGATATGGTATACAGAGATCCAAAATATGTTGAAAAACACCTATCAACTTACTTTGACCCCAAAATTGGTGAAGATGTTGAGCTTTTTAAAGACATTAAATACCATGAAGGCATTGTTTTAAAACATTGCATGACTGGGCAAGAGTTGTTTTTAACTCATGGTCATCAAGCCGATTGGTGGAACTTTTTATTTTGGAAATGGAGCCGATTTATGGTTCGTGTACTCTGGAAACCCTTAAACGTAATGGGCATTGCAGACCCTACAAGCCCTGCAAAAAACTACAAAGAACTTATAAAGGTAGAACGTAGAACAAAAAAATGGATTACTCAAAACAATAATTTAATGACTATTGTTGGGCATACTCACAGGCCGCGTTTTCCCGAACCTGGCGATATTGCTTTTTTTAACGATGGTAGTTGTGTACATCCTCGAAGCATAACAGGCATTGAAATTGAAAATGGTAAAATTTCATTAATTAAATGGCAAATTGCTACAACCGATAATGGCACATTACAAATTGTAAGGGTTTTACTTGAAGGCCCCGTGAAATTAACAGATTATAAAACTGAATAATTTCGATGCTACAAAAAAGATATGAAGGTTTTTTAAAAACACCATGTTTATGGAAAAACAACACTATTTTTAATCTTCAGCAATTTGAAATTACTACAAATTTTAATAAAATAAATGTTGCTATCGATAACAACTTGCGTTTAGGTAAATATGTAGAACGCTTGGTTTCTTTTCAATTAAAACAACAAAATAATATTACTGTTATAGCCGAGAACATCCAAATTCAAGATGGTAAAACGACTATAGGCGAACTAGATTGCATCCTTTTAAAAGATAAAAACCCGATTCATTTAGAAGTTATTTACAAGTTTTACCTTTACGACTCTAGTGTTGGAAGCTCTGAAATCGAGCATTTTATTGGTCCAAACAGAAAAGATTCGTTAATAGAAAAATTAACTAAACTTAAACGCAAACAATTACCACTATTACATCATGATGTTTGCAAACCTTATTTAAATGCGCTTAATTTAAACGCCAAAACGCTAAACCAGCAAGTGTATTTTAAGGCACAATTGTTTGTGCCTTTTGATAGCTTAAATATTACATTAAAAACTTTAAATACTAATTGTGTTGTGGGGTTTTATATTAACCAAAATGAACTTAACCAACTGGAGCATTGTAAATTTTATATTCCGAGTAAAAAAGACTGGCTATTGTTACCACAAGCTCATGCCAATTGGTTAAATTTTAATGCTTTTAAACTTGTTACCAAAAATTATTTTGAACAGAAATTTTCGGCTTTATGCTGGGTTAAGTTTAATAATGGCGAATTAAAAAAAATGTTTTTGGTTTGGTGGTAAAATTACCTTATCAGGCTATTACAAAACCTAAGCAAACACGCTCGCGTTAGGGATTGAACGGTATGTTTGAGCTCGCCGACGCAGGAGGTAGCGAGTAGTGAAAGCCCGACCCTTGGGTAACGCCCATATAGTTTATAGAAATTTTACTTTTATTAAAAAAAGTTTAGCTTTCTGGAGCCAACTCGACTTCTAAGCCTTCCATTTCTGGGGTGATTTGTATTTGACACCCTAAACGGCTATTGTCTTTAACATCGAAGGCTTCGGCTAGCATAGCTTCTTCATCATCGCTCATTTCTGGTAATTCTGTATCGCTAATAACATAGCATTGGCACGAAGCACACATAGCCATACCGCCGCAAACACCTATGGTGCCTTCTGGGGCTAACTCGTAAGACCTTACAACTTCCATAAGATTCATGGCCATATCTGTTGGAGCAACTATATCGTGTGTTACGCCATCTCTGTCTGTAATTTTTATGTTTACGTCTTCCATTTCTTATTTTGTATTTCTACTAAATGTGTGTGTCATATATCGTGCCACAAATTTAAGGCTTGTGCTTTTATTTTCACCTTTTTTATTTAAGAATTTATAAAGGTTTAAAAAAAATACAGCATCCTTAAAATTACATGTTTTTAAGGATGCCTTTTTTATTAAAAATATACTTTAATTAATAGTTTAGTAGTTATTTACTACGCTTCTATATTAATAACTTGTTCTATTTGAGGAGCGTGTTTTTTTATTGTCATTTCTACACCCGATTTTAGTGTCATTTGGTTAACACTACAGCCTACACATGCTCCTTTTAGTTGCACTTTAACAAGTTTATCATCTTCAATGGATAATAATGAAATATCGCCACCATCGCTTTGTAAAAATGGTCGGATTTCTTCTAGTGCGATTTCTACTTTTTCTTTAAGTTCTTCTGAAGTCATATTCTATTTTTTAACTGCTGAACAACCTGCCATGGTTGTAATTTTTATAGCTTCGGTTGGCGGTAAATCGTCATTTCGCTTTACTACTTCTTGTACAACATTTTGGGTTAGCTTCTCGAAAGCCTGCTCTAAAGCTGTTGCTGTTTGTAATGCGGCTGGACGACCAACATCGCCTGCTTCTCTTATGCTTTGCACTAATGGTAACTCACCTAAAAATGGCACATTTAAATCTTCTGCTAAGTTTTTAGCACCTGCTTCTCCGAAAATAAAATATTTATTATCTGGTAATTCAGCTGGTGTAAAATACGCCATATTTTCTATTATTCCTAAAACAGGTACATTTATACTGTCTTGCTGAAACATAGCAACTCCCTTTTTTGCATCTGCCAATGCTACATTTTGTGGTGTGCTTACTACAACTGCTCCTGTAATTGGTAAGGATTGCATGATACTTAGATGGATATCGCCGGTTCCTGGTGGTAAATCTAAAAGTAAAAAATCTAACTCTCCCCAATGGGCATCAAAAATCATTTGATTTAAAGCCTTGGCTGCCATTGGCCCTCGCCAAACAACAGCTTGGTTTGGTTGCGTAAAAAACCCTATAGATAGTACTTTAACACCATAATTCTCGATAGGTTTCATTTTAGACTTACCTTCTATGTTTACGGCTAAAGGTTTTTCGGTTGCTACATCGAACATTATTGGAATAGATGGCCCATAAATATCGGCATCTAAAACACCAACTTTAAAACCCATTTTAGCCAAAGTTACAGCTAAATTTGCTGTTACTGTAGATTTTCCTACGCCTCCTTTACCCGATGCTACAGCTACTATATTTTGAATTCCTGCAATAGGTTTTCCTTTTATAACATTGGCTTTAGGTTTGGCTGGTGCATCTACTTTTACATTTACTGTAATTTTTGCTTTTTGGTAAACCTTTTCGTGTATAATTTTAAGTATATCAACCTCGGTACGCTTTTTTGCTTGTAAACTTGGATTTTTTATAGTTATATCTACAATTACCTCGTCGCCAAACGTTACTACATTTTTTACAGCTCCGCTCTCTACCATATTTTGCCCCTCTCCAGGAACTGTAATATTTTCGAGTGCTTTTAAAATATCTTTTTTATCTAATTTCATAGTTAATTTGAATTCTTTTTTTAAAAGATGTTCAATTATTGTTTTATTCGGTTGTTTTTCAACATTATGAATATCACTAATTAAGAATTATTCTAAAGGCAAAGATAGGTAATAAAGCTTGAAGACTAAAAACAGAATTAAGAAGATTTATTGATACTATTATTGGGTTTAACTATAATTTTTTATGAAATGAAAAAACCTTAATAATGGCATAGTTTATGTGCTATAAAATTTTTATTTTTTGTTTATGAAACGCATTACTCTTGTTTTTTTAATTACAGTTATTTTTAACACCTTTAGCTATAGCCAGGGCAAAATAAAAGAAGCCGAAGACAGCTTAAACGACTCTAAAAGCAATAATAGTAGCAGCTATAAATCTACAAATTACACAGATAGTTATAACGATTCTGAAAGTAGTTTTTTAGAAGATGTGTTTGCCGAATTTTTTATTAAAATTTTTGCTTACACAGCTTACGGTATTGCTTTTGAAAGCCCATTTGAAACAGACAACAAAGCAAGTAGTGCTTTTTTAACAAAACACCCGTATAATAATTCTAATACAGGAAACTACATATACGCTTGGAATGAAGACACCGAGATATTTACAACAACCTTAACAAACCAGTTTATTTTTGAAACAAATAGATTGTACGGAAACCATATAAATGCAGATATGCGCTTTTTAAAACGTTGGGGCTTAGAACTAGATTATCTTCAATTATGGGAAGAAAACTTAAATTTTGGCAATAACGCTTTAGCTATTTATACTGCTTTAGCAAAATATAATCGTGTACGCACCGAACGTTTTAATGCTTACTGGGCATTAGGAGCTGCTTATGTAGATGGAGAAGTGGATAGACTAGGGTTTGCTTACGGGTTAGGTGCCGAATACTTTTTTGTAAAACCATTTAGCATAGAGGCCAACTTTAACCAAACACTTATTAATAATAACTCTATAAACAACTTTAATGCACTTTTAAACTTACACAGAAAACAATATAAATTTTCGGCTGGTTTCGAGCATTTAAAAATAGGAAGTGTTGGATTTTCTAATGTGAGTTTAGGAGTTGGTGTTTCTTTATAATAGGTGTTCCGAGTTATTTACAAAATTTGATAATAATTATAATTCTGTAGATGGGTCCCAATAATATTTTTCTAAATGTTGTATTTGGTTTTCAACAACCTTAACACCTTCGCTTTCTAACAATTGCTGCATAAGGTTTGTGCCATTAAAATGGTGTTTACCAGTTAACAACCCTTTACGATTTACAACACGGTGTGCTGGCACATCTTTCCCTTGAGAACCATTCATGGCATACCCCACCATTCTTGCGCTTCTTGCCGCGCCTAAGTATTTTGCTATAGCACCATAACTGGTTACTCTGCCATACGGAATTTGTTTAGCGACTTGATATACTTTTTCGAAAAAATTAAGCGTTTCTGGCTTCATTTTAAAGGTCTTTAATCATATTTATTATGGTTACTACAGAAATAATACCTGTAATGCCGCCTATTATTCTATTCATGTTTTTTTGCGATGTAAATGTTTTTCCTTTTATTTTATCAAAAAAGAAAATATACATGTATAATGTTACAAAGGTACCTGTTGCTGCTCCTACAACGTAAGCCATTAGGCTTGTAGTTTCGAATGTTATCCAGCCAAAAGAAGCTAAAGTAATAGTCATGTAAGCTTGATATGGTATAGGAAATACATTTATTGCCGATAAAAACATGCCTTGAAAAAACCGACTGTGCTTGCTTCTTATTTTTGGTTCTTTTTGTTGTTTAGGCTCAGACTTTGCAACAAATAGAAAATAAATAGTAATTAAAATAAAAATAACTAAAGCTACGCTTCTTAAAATCCCTACTACTTCATGGTGTTTGCTTAAATATCTTGCAAAAATACTTGCCAAATAGGTTTGCACAAAAACTATAACACAAACCCCTATTGAAAATACAATACCTCTAACGTGTCCTTCTTTTAAGCTAATTTTAGCTGCTGTCATGTTTAATAAACCTGGTGGGATAACCCCAATCATTGCAAAAAATAGCCCTAAAAAGAATATAAAGGTAATGTTCACGCTTATTTTATTTTAAATTTAATATAGGTAATTGGCTTATTTTGCTCTAAATATTGCGATTCGTAAAAGGTTTGTATGCTTGTTACCTCTTCTGGGCTGCCTTCTTGTTTATATACATTATGGTTTGCATAAAGTACCTCGTGCCCTGCACCATGCAACAAACCTAGTGTATAACCATGCATAAACTCGCTATCGGTTTTTAGGTTTACAACACCATCGGGCTTTAGTATGTGTTTGTATCGTTCTAAAAACACAGCATTTGTCATACGGTGTTTTGTACGCTTGTATTTTATTTGAGGATCGGGGAAGGTTATCCAGATTTCGTCTACTTCTTGCGCTGCAAAAGCATGATCTATTAATTCTATTTGAGTTCTAAGAAAGGCTACGTTTGGTATGTTTTCTTCTATGGCTGTTTTTGCTCCTCTCCAAAACCGTGCGCCTTTTATATCTATTCCAACAAAATTTTTGTTTGGATATTTTTGCGCTAATGCTACAGAGTATTCGCCTTTACCACAGCCTAACTCTAATACTAGCGGATTATTGTTTTTAAAAACTTCTGTACGCCATTGCCCTTTTAAATTGAAATTTGAGTTTACTAAGGCTTCTCTTGATGGCTGAATGACATTTGAGAATGTTTCGTTTTCTTTGAATCTTCTAAGTTTATTTTTGCTTCCCAAGGTTTATTAACGATTTCTTAATTATTACTATATTTTTGGTAAAATTAAGGAAATATAAGACAGCCTTAATATCTTATCTTTGATTTTAGCAAAAAAAGTGCGTGAGGGATTGAGGCATTTGTTGAAGCTCTTTTTGTGTTGTTGCACCTATGCAACACAAAAAAGCGACTGCCGAAAGCCCGACCCTTGGGGCACGCCCTAATACAGATTGATGAAAAAAAGAATTTTAGTTGCACCTTTAAATTGGGGGCTTGGGCATGCCACACGTTGTATACCTATAATTAACGCTTTAATTGTTAATGGTTTTGTGCCTATTATTGCTAGCGATGGGGTGGCTTTGTCGTTATTAAAAAAAGAGTTTCCTAACCTTTCTACTATCGAGTTGCCTTCTTATAATGTGACGTATAGTAAAAATGGTAAGCTTTTTAAATTAAAATTATTAAAGGATTCGCCTAAACTTTTAAAGGCTATTAAGGCCGAAAAAAAAGTTATTGCTTCTTTTTTGGAGCATAATGAGGTTGCTGGAATTATTTCTGATAATAGATTGGGAGTGAGGCATAAAAAAGTACCGTCGGTTTTTATTACGCATCAATTAAATGTTTTAAGTGGCAACACGACTTGGTTGAGTACTAAAATGCATCAAAAAATAATTAAAAAGTTTAACATGTGTTGGATTCCTGATGCTGAAGGTTCTGTTAATTTAAGTGGTAAACTTGGCCATGTTGATGAGTTTGATGTGCCTATAAAATATCTTGGCCCTTTAAGTCGGTTTAAAAAGACGAAAACTGAAATTAAAAACGATTTAATGGTATTAATTTCGGGGCCTGAACCTCAGCGTACCTTACTTGAAAAGAAGTTACTTTTTGAATTAAAAAACTATACAGGAAAAGTAGTTTTTGTGAAAGGTGTTATGGAAAACGAACAAACTATACAGGTTTTAGGCAACATGACTATATATAATTTTATGACTTCTTGCTTGTTAGAAAAAACGATAAACGAAAGTGCTTTGGTATTAAGCAGATCGGGTTATACTACTGTTATGGATTTGGCCAAACTTAGTAAAAAGGCTTTTTTTATTCCCACTCCTGGGCAATTTGAACAAGAATATTTAGCTAAGCGGCTTACAGAAATGAGTTTGGTGCCAAGTTGCTCGCAAAAAGCATTTAGTTTAAGTAAGTTAGATGATATTAAATATTATGAAGGCTTAAGTGCTTTTAATTTTAAAATTGATTTTAAAGATTTATTTAGCCTTTTCTAGAGTAAAGGAGAACTCGCTTCCTACGTCGTACTCGCTTTCTACATATATTTTTTCTTGATGTGCTTCTATTATATGTTTTACTATTGATAGACCTAGCCCTGAACCGCCTTCTTTTCTTGAGCCACTTTTATCTACACGATAAAAACGCTCGAATAATCTGGGCATGTGTACTTTTGATATCCCTTCGCCATTGTCTGTAACGCGTACTATTACTTTGTTTTTTATTAGGTTTTCTATACTAATTTCGGTAGTTCCTTTTTCGTTACCGTATTTTATAGAGTTTACTATTAAGTTGGCTAGCACTTGTTGTATACGTTCTTTGTCTGCCTTTACCATAATTGGGTTTGGGTATTCTCTGTCGAAAATTAGTACTATTTTTTTCTTATGCGCTTTCATTTCTAGCATATCAAAAACGTTTTCTACCAACTCTACAATGTTAAAAACTTCTAGATTTAAACTTAAATCACCTACTTCCAGTTTGGTAATCATATCTAGATCTTTAATAATATAGCCTAATCTTTCTATGCCTTTGCTTGCTCTTTCTAGGTATTTTTCTCTAATATTTTTATCTTCCATGGCACCGTCTAGCAATGTTAAAATATAGCCTTGAACGGTAAATAGCGGTGTTTTTAACTCATGAGATACGTTGCCTAAAAATTCTTTTCGGTATTCTTCTCTAACTTTAAGGGTTTCTATTTCTATTTTTTTGTCTTTTGCAAACCTATCTATTTCTTGTGTTAGGGTTCGCATGTCGGTAGTAATAGCGCCTTTTGCTAAGTTAGCAGATTCTAGCAAGGTTAAATCGTCGTAAATTTTCTTTACTCGTTTGTAAATAAAGCGCTCTACACTATATTGTATAATTACAAAAGAAAACACAAATATACATACCGAGAATATTAACGGATAATACCACTTAAAACTATGATAGTAATACAAAAAAACACTCATTAAGAGTGTTGTGTATAATGTGATATAAATTGCTGTACGTACAGCAAATCGATACGATTTTTTAAATTTTGCCTGCATTAATCTACAAACTTATAGCCTACGCCTTTAATGGTTTTAAAGCTTTTATCTCCTAATTTTTCACGAAGTTTTCTAATATGAACATCGATGGTTCTGCCTCCAACAACAACTTCGTTACCCCAAACATTATCAAGAATTTCGTCTCTTTTAAATACTTTTCCTGGTTTGGAAGCTAGTAAAGATAATAATTCAAATTCTTTTCTAGGCAAAATAATCTCTTTTCCTTTAGAAACTATTTTATATTCATCTCTATTTATTACTAGATTTCCAACTTTTACGGTATCTACAACATCTTCTTCTTTAAAGCGTCTTAACAAAGCTTTTACTTTACTTACTAAAACTTTTGGTTTTATAGGTTTAGTTATATAATCGTCTGCGCCTGCATCAAAACCAGCTACTTGAGAATAATCTTCGCCTCTAGCGGTTAAAAATGTAATAATTGTATTTTTTAAATCTGGGTTTTTTCTAATGACTTCGCAAGCTTCAATACCATCCATCTCGGGCATCATAACATCTAAAATAATTAAATGCGGAAGTTCTTTTTTTGCTTTCTTAACACCTTCTTGGCCGTTTTCGGCAGTAATAACTTGATAGCCTTCGCTAGATAGGTTATAACCTACAATTTCTAAGATATCTGGCTCATCGTCAACCAGTAATATTTTAATATCCTTTTTTTTCATTATTTATAGATATGTTTATCGAAGTAAAGATAAAACTAATAACACAATTCTTTTAATTTAGTAAAATTAATAACATTATGATAACAAAGCCCTTACCTGAATTTAATGTTTCGACCAATTACCTTAATCTTTAACACTCTTTTGGCATTAATTTTGCTGTAATTCATTATCTTTATAAAACACAAATTTTAGTGTATGAAAAAAATTTACTTCTTATTTTTATTAATTACTTTAACCTGTTTTTCTACCCAAAATTTGGTTGCTCAAAGCTACGCAAGCAATACTTCTACAAAAACTAATATTGATGGTTTGTCTATTTACCCTAACCCTATTAGTATTGAAAATCCAGTAATAAATATTGTTTCAAAACATAGTTTAATTAAACACATTGAAATTTTTGATGTTTTGGGCAAAAAAGTTTTTTATACTGTTTTATCTGGGAAAGAATTAAATATTTCTAGTTTAAAAAAAGGGGTTTATATTTTAAAAATTACCGAAAACAACACAAGCGAATCCAGAAAATTAATGATAAAGTAAAGAAATGATTAATTCTTTATCAAATAATTATCAAATTCCTTTATTCAGCTAAATAAGCGCATTTACATTCATTAATTTTACGAGTATTAATTATTTAATCTCTTAGAATTATGAAAAAAAATTACTTTTTATTACTTACTTTTTTAATTACATCGGTTTCTTTTGGACAGGTATTAGCTTCTGATGATTTTAATTATACCGACGGAGCTTTAGTTGACAATGGTTCTTGGGCTAACGAAAGTGGATCAGAAGGAACACTTTTAGTTTCTGGAGGAGAAGCCATTGTATCGCAAGATAGCGGCTCTGAAGATGCTGAATTAAAATTTGCTGACAATCTTACAAGTGGCATTATTACTGCAAGTTTTGATATTAAAGTAACTAGCAGCGGGGCAATGTCTGGAACTGATTTTGAATACTTTGCTCACTTTTCGAACGACACCAACACCAACTTTAGATCGCGTTTAGATGTTATTGCACCAACTGCTGGTGGAGATTATACTTTAGGTTTAAGCGCAGCATCAAGTACAAACGACGCAAGTTTAACTACAGACTTTAGTTTTGGTGCAACTGTTACCGTAAATTTATCTTTTAATTTAGATACTGGTGTATCTTCGCTAACTGTAGGAAGCGAGACCATTACCTCTAATGGTAGTACTGGCGAAACATTAGATGCTTTTAACTTAAGACAATCTAATTCATCATCAGACGAAACTATTGCTATTGATAATTTAGTTATTACTTTCACTAATACTTTAAGTTTAAAAGAAAACAAAATAGCTGGTTTTGCAATATACCCAAATCCTGTATCGCAAGAGTTTGTTACTATTTCTAGTAAATCTAACTCAAGTTTAAATATTCAAGTTTTTGATGTTGTTGGAAAACAAGTTTTAAACCAAACAGTTACAAACAACAAGCTAAACGTTTCTAGCTTAAAAAGTGGTATTTATATTATTAAAGCTATTCAAAATAATGCTATTTCTACTAAAAAACTAGTCGTAAAATAAACTACAAAACAAATTATATTAAAAAGCGCTATCATGAGGTAGCGCTTTTTTATTTTACATATTTTTGCCACATGGTTTTTGAACATGAAATTTTTAAAATAAATAACAAAAGGCAATTTGAAGATTTAGCGCTTCGGGTATTTAAGTTTCAATTTGAAAACAATAACGTTTACAGATCGTTCTGTGATTTGCTTTACAAACACCCAAGCGATGTAAACACCATACAGGATATTCCGTTTTTACCCATTCAGTTTTTTAAAACGCGAGATATTTTAAGCACAAACAACACTATTGAAACAACCTTTACAAGTTCTGGCACAACTGGTACAGAAACCAGTAAACACCATGTTACCAATTTAAATATCTATACAGAAAGCTTTACAAAAGGCTTCGAGCAATTTTATGGTAACATTGAAGATTATGTTGTTTTAGGCTTATTACCATCGTATTTAGAACGCAAAGGTTCGTCTTTAATATACATGGTAGACAGTATGATAAAAACCTCTAAACATCCTGAAAGTGGTTTTTATTTAAACAACCTATTGGCATTAAAAGACACTTTAATTAAACTAGATTCTGAAGGTAAAAAAGTACTATTAATTGGTGTTTCTTTTGCTTTATTAGATTTGGTTGAAACCTACCAATTCCAATTAAAAAACACCATTATAATGGAAACTGGAGGCATGAAAGGCAGAAGAAAAGAATTAATTAGAACAGAACTGCATAATGCATTAAAAAAAGGCTTTGGAGTAAACCACATACATAGCGAATATGGCATGACCGAACTTTTAAGCCAAGCTTACTCTAAAGGAAACGGCATTTTTAACTGCCCGCCTTGGATGAACGTTTTAACACGCGATACCGAAGATGCTTTAACCATTCAAAAAACAGAACAAACAGGCGGCTTAAATATTATTGATTTAGCCAATATAAATTCCTGTGCATTTATAGCTACACAAGATTTAGGAAAGGTTTTACCAGATGATTCTTTTGAAGTTATTGGGCGTTTTGATAATTCTGATATTCGTGGCTGCAACCTCATGGTATTTTAATAAAAAAAATCTGTAAGTTAAAAAAAGCCACTACGACTAACCCAACAACTAAGAAAAAGAAAAATTAGTTTTTAGTTGGTTGGTTAAGCATAAAGCCTGAGTAAAAAACTCAGGCTTTATTATTTTTACACTATTTGTAAAACAAAGTAATTCTTTTTACCTCGTTGCAAGAGCACAAACTTATTATTAATTAAGTCTGTTGATGTAATACTATAATTGTCCTTTACCTTTTCTTTATTAACTGAAATAGAATTTTCTTTTAATGCTCTTCGAGCTTCGCCATTAGATTTTAAAAACCCTCCTTTTTCGGCTAGTGCAGCAATAATATCTAAACCTTTTTCAATTTCAGACTTATCTATCTGTGTTTGTGGCACACCATCAAAAACATCTAAAAATGTTTTTTCATTTAACGCTTTTAAATCTTCGCTTGTAGACTTACCAAACAAAATATTACTTGCTTTTATAGCATTATCTAAATCTGCTTTAGAGTGTACCATTACAGTAATTTCTTCAGCTAAACGTTTTTGCAACACCCTTAAATGTGGTGCTTCTTTATGTTCGGTTATTAAATTATTTATTTCGTTTTCGTTTAAAAAAGTAAAAATCTTGATATACTTTTCTGCATCTTCATCGCTTGAGTTTAACCAGTATTGGTAAAATTTGTATGGCGATGTTCTATTTGCATCTAACCAAACGTTTCCGCCTTCAGATTTACCAAATTTAGAACCGTCGGATTTAGTAATTAACGGGCAAGTAATAGCAAAACCCTTACCGCCAGCAACTCGCCTAATTAACTCGGTTCCTGTTGTTATATTTCCCCATTGATCGCTTCCACCCATCTGGATAGAGCAATTTATTGTTTTATATAAATGAAGAAAATCGTAACCTTGAACCATTTGGTATGTAAACTCTGTAAAACTCATTCCTTCTGATGCATCAGACGAAATTCTATTTTTTACAGAATCTTTAGCCATCATATAATTTACAGTAATGTGCTTACCAACATCTCGAATAAATTCAAGAAAAGAAAAATCTTTCATCCAATCGTAATTATTTACAAGTACGGCTGCATTGGCTTCGTTACTTTCAAAATCTAAGAAATGGGCTAATTGCTTTTTTATAGACTCTTGGTTATGCCTTAATGTTTTCTCGTCTAACAAATTACGCTCGTTAGATTTTCCAGACGGATCTCCAATCATTCCTGTTGCACCGCCTACTAAAGCAACTGGCTTGTGCCCGCATCTTTGATAATGTGCTAAAATCATAATAGGCACTAAGTTACCTATGTGTAAAGAATCTGCTGTAGGGTCAAATCCTACATAAGCACTTCGCATGCTTTCCATTAAATGTTCTTCTGCTCCTGGCATAACGGTATGTACCATGCCTCTCCAAGTTAATTCTTCAACAAAATTCTTTATCATTATTTTTAAATTTTTACAAAACTATGCAAAGATAAAAATACAGGTATAATTCCTTATAAATTATGAATAATTCTTTAATTTAGTTGCATGATTTTAGTAACAGGAGGAACGGGTTTAGTTGGTGCTCACTTACTTTACAAACTTACCGCTGAGCATAAAAAAGTAAGAGCTATTTACAGAACCAAACGTAAAATTGAAAATACCAAAAGTGTATTTTCTAGCTACAACAAAAATTATGAAGCCTTATTTAATACTATTGAGTGGGTTGAAGCCGACCTTTTAGATATTCCTGCGCTTACCGAAGCTTTTACTAATATAAATAAAGTGTATCATTGTGCGGCATTTGTATCGTTCGAGCCCAACAAATACCAAGCCTTACGGCAAAGTAATATTATAGGCACCGCCAATATTGTAAACCTTTGCCTTTCTAATAAAACTGAAAAACTTTGTTATGTAAGCTCTATTGCAACAATTGGTAATACACTAAACAACAAGCCTATAACCGAAAATACAAATTGGAATCCTGAAGAAGATAATAGTGTGTATGCTATTACCAAATATGGTGCCGAAATGGAGGTTTGGCGCGGTACACAAGAAGGCCTTAATGCTGTTATTGTAAACCCTGGTGTAATTTTAGGCGCTGGTATTTGGCACTATGGTACTGGAAACTTTTTTAAAAAAGCTAGTAAAGGTTTTAAATATTACACTTCTGGGACTGTAGGCATTGTTTCTGTTATCGATGTTGTTTCTATTATGACTAAGTTAATGGATAGCGAAATAAAAAACGAACGCTTTATTTTAGTTGCCGAAAACTGGACTTACAAAGATTTTTTAAACCTACTAGCTACTGCTGTTAATGGTAAAAAACCTAAAAAACAAGCCAGCACTAAACTTTTAAGTATGGCTTGGCGATTAGATTGGTTAAAACACAAAATTACAGGAAAAAGAAGGTTATTAACTAAACATTTAGTAAAATCTTTAACAACTAAAACGTATTATAGTAGTGATAAAATAATAACCGCTTTAAACTACAAGTTTGAAGCGGTTAATAATACAATTATTTCTATTGGGAAACACTATCTGAAATAGGTTCTACCAATCCTTCAAGTTCTTTTATACTTTCTTCAAAAAGGGTATTGTTAGTCGTTTGTAAAGAGTCGTTTTTTATAGTTTCATTTACATTTAACGAATCTTCAGTTTTTCTTTTTTCTTCTAAAATTTTTGCTAAAGAATCTGCTTCTCTTTTTGTTTTCTCTTTCCACTCTTGGGCTTCTATAGCTTTTAGTGCTACTTTAAGCGCCTCTAAACTATCGGATAATTTCGTATAAATTTCTTCATATTCTTCTATATGAAAGGCATAATACTCATTACTAAGTGCAAATTGAAGGCTATCTATATTATACTTTTCGTATATATATGTATTGAAATTAAGACCACTATCTCGCATTATAATTTTATTCTTAGAATTTGCAGATGTAATAAACTTGGCATCAATTAAAATATTAACCATCTTGTCCTTAGAGATTAAATTCTTAGGTTTTTTTGGTCCTTTTAAATTATTACAAGCTATTGTTGTGCAAATTAATACAACGCAAAGTATAAGTCTGTTTAAAATCATCTATTAAAGGTTAATCGTTTAGCCGCTTTTACATTTGCAAATTTAGCGTTTTGATAAACTAAATTACCATTTAAAAATGTGTGTGTTATTCTAGATTTAAAGGTTGTTCCCTCAAAAGGCGACCACCCACATTTATATAGTATATTATCTTTAGTAACTGTCCATGGGTTATTTAAATCTACCAATACCAAATCGGCAAAATAGCCTTCTTTTATATAGCCTCGCTTTTCTACTTGAAATAAAATAGCTGGGTTATGGCACATTTTTTCTACTATCTTTTCTAACGTTATTTTTCCTTTGTGGTGCATTTCTAAAATAGCCGGCAAAGCATGCTGTACTAATGGCCCTCCAGATGGTGCACTTGTATAAACGTTACTTTTTTCTTCTATAGTATGCGGTGCATGGTCTGTGGCTATAACATCTATTCTATCATCTAGTAATGCTTCCCAAAGTTGGTCTCTGTCGGTTTTCGTTTTTACCGCTGGATTCCATTTTATTAATGTTCCTTTTTTATGGTAATCTTCATCAGAGAACCATAAATGATGTATACAAACCTCGGCAGTAATTTTCTTTTCGGCTAGCGGAATTTTATTAGTAAACAAACTTGTTTCTTTACCTGTTGATAGGTGAAAAACATGCAACCTTGCTCCTGTTTTTTTAGCTAACTCTATGGCTTTTGATGATGATAGGTAACAAGCCTCTTCGCTTCTTATTTCTGGATGAAACTCTACAGGAATATCGTCGCCATATTTATCATAATGGTCTTGAAAATTCTTTTTAATGGTAGCTTCGTCTTCACAATGTACAGAAATTACCATATCTGTACTTTTAAAAATTTTCTCTAAAACCTCAGGATTATCAACTAACATATTTCCTGTTGATGAGCCTAAAAACAACTTTAACCCTGCAACTGTTTTTGTGTCTACTTTTAGAATTTCGTCTAAATTATCATTCGTACCACCAAACATAAAAGAATAGTTGGCTGATGATGTTTTAGCTGCTATTTCAAACTTTTCTTCTAATTTTTTAACCGTTGTTGTTTGTGGGTTTGTATTAGGCATTTCTATAAACGAGGTAATGCCTCCTGCTATTGCAGCCTTAGATTCGGTTTCTATATTTGCTTTATGTGTTAGGCCTGGCTCTCTAAAATGTACTTGATCGTCTATAGCGCCTGGTAAAAGGTATTTGCCTTCTGCATCAAAAACTAATACATCGGCAGATTTAGGACTAATAGAAGCTGCTATTTGCTTTATATAATTGCCTTCAATTAACACATCGCCATTAAAAATAGTTCCTTCATTAACTATTTTTGCATTTTTAATAAGTGTAATTTTTTTTTCCATGTTTTTATGTCTTAAAAAAACTTTTCAACTTCATTGAAATAACTCCAAAAATAGCTTCAGAAATTATTCCTGAACTTAATTTAGACTCTCCTTTTGTTCTATCGGTAAATATTACTGGTACTTCTACTATTTTAAACTTTTTAATATAAGCTTTAAATTTCATTTCAATTTGAAATGCATAACCTATAAATTTTATCCTATCTAGGTTTATGGCCTCTAGTACATGTTTTTTATAACATACAAAACCGGCGGTAGTATCGTGTATTTTCATACCTGTTATTAAGCGCACATATTTTGATGCCCAATACGACATAAGCACTCTATTCATGGGCCAATTAACCACATTTACTCCTGTTTTGTATCTAGAGCCTATAGCCAAATCTGCACCTTCTACATGGCAAGCGTTATAGAGTTTTATAATGTCCTTTGGGTTGTGCGAAAAATCGGCATCCATTTCAAAAATATAGTTATAACCCTTTTTTAAACACCATTTAAACCCATGTATGTATGCGGTGCCCAATCCAGATTTTTCTTTTCTAATTTCTAAAAATAATTTTTCTGAAAACTCTTTTTGAAGCGCTTTAACCTTTAAGGCTGTTAAATCTGGCGAATTATCATCAACAACAAGTACGTGTATAGCATCAGATTGAGAAAACACAGCTCTAATTATAGCCTCTATATTTTCTATCTCGTTATATGTTGGAATAATTACAACAGTATTAAGCATACGTATTTTTATAACCTCTTTTAATTTTTAGCAAATGTACATTAATAAGCCATTATTTATTTTAAATATTTCTTAATAATATAGCCCAATATTAAAAATTATAATAATTTTATGGCATGCTTCGTCATATTGTTTCAAACGAAATACTCACTATCTTATTAGTTATAGGTTTAGTTATTGTAGCTATTGCCAAATTGGTTGCACCTAAACGGTTTGACGATTTTATTTTAGTGCTTGGAAACGACAAATACCTTAAAATTTATTCTAGAGACCAGAAGTTTTTCGACAAATTTGATGCTTTACTATTTACTAATTTAATTTTAGCGGTATCGGTTTTCTTTTTTATTGCTTTTAAGCAGATTACAGAAACCCAAAATATTTCTGGCAACACCATGTTTAAGCTAACCTTTAGCATTGGTGTTTTTATACTTATTAAAGTACTTATAGAACGCTTAATTGGTAGTCTTTTTGAAATTGATAAGCTTATAGACCAATATATTTTTCAAAAAATAAGTTTTAAAAATTATTTAGGGCTTTTATTACTACCTATAAATGCCATACTGCTCTATAGCCTACAAGCTACATTACCACTAATTTACGGCATTGTTTCGTTATTATTAATAGTTAATATTATAGGCTTAATTAGTTCGTTTAAAACACATCAAAATTTAATAAAAAACAACTTGTTTTATTTTATTTTGTATCTTTGCGCTCTTGAAATTGCACCCTATGTTATTTTATATAAGGTGTTTATTGCAAATTAAAAGCTAAATAAATTGCGCATATGAAAGTGAAAACCATTTTAGTATCTCAACCAGAACCTAAAATAGAAAACTCGCCTTACTTCGATTTACAAGAAAAGCAACGCGTAAAAATAGACTTCAGACCGTTTATTCATGTAGAAGGTGTGTCAGCTAAAGAAATTAGGCATCAAAAGGTTGATTTAAGTGATTATACTGCTATTATTTTAACGAGTAGAAATGCTGTAGATCATTTTTTTAGAATTGCAGACGAAATGCGATTTAAAGTTCCAGACTCTATGAAATATTTTTGCCAGTCTGAAGCTGTAGCTTACTATTTACAAAAATACGTAGTATACAGAAAACGTAAAATTTATGTTGGTAAACGTACATTTGCAGAATTATCGCCTTTAATTAAAAAGTATAAAGATGAAAAATTCTTGCTACCAAATACCGATAAAGTAAAACCCGCAGTACCAGAAACGCTTGATGCTTTAGGTGTAAATTGGAAACAAGCAACGTTTTACAAAACCGTTGTTAGCGATTTATCTGATTTAGCCAATGTATCTTACGATGTTTTAGTGTTTTTTAGCCCTTCTGGAATAGAGTCTTTATTTCAAAATTTTCCAGATTTTAAACAAAACGAAACTAGAATTGCTGTGTTTGGAAATACTACTATTAAAGCTGTTGAAGAAAAAGGATTACGTGTAGATATTGCTGCACCAACGCCAGAAACTCCTTCAATGACTATGGCTTTACAAAAATATATAGAGAAAGCTAACAAAGGAAAATAAGACTTTGTTTAATGATAATAAATTAAAAAAGGGATGGTTTTAAAAACCATCCCTTTTTATTTTTTTGCTTGTTTTATATAATATTTTTTGAAAAACTCCCGCTTTCACGGGAATAAATCAAAACACTTAAAATTAAAATGCATAACGCTGTGGGCCACCACGACGAATTTCTTCACTACAATGTGCTTCAAACTTTTTAAAGTTTTCTCTAAACGCATTACTAAGCTTAAAGGCTGTTTTATAATAAGCTTCATCATCATTCCAAGTAGCTCTTGGGCTTAATACACTTGTTGGTACACCTGGGCACGATCTTGGTTGTGCCACTCCAAATACCGAGTGTATATGGTAATCGTCGTAATTATAAAGTCCTAAATCGCCATTTAAAACAGCATTTATCATAGCACGTGTATACTTTAATTTCATTCTGGTTCCAACACCGTAAGGACCACCTGTCCAACCTGTATTTACTAACCACACATTTACATTGGCCTCAATCATTTTTTTGCTTAACATTTCAGCATATTTAGCTGGATGTAAAGGCATAAATGGCGCTCCAAAACATGCCGAAAATGATGGTTGAGGCTCTTTAACACCTGCTTCGGTTCCTGCAACTTTTGCTGTATAACCAGATATAAAATGGTATGCCGCTTGGCTTGGGGTTAATTTTGAAATTGGGGGTATAACTCCAAAAGCATCGGCTGTTAAAAAGAATATATTTTTTGGGTTTTTACCAATTGATGGCTCTTGTATATTTTCAATATGATGAATTGGATAACTTACTCTTGTGTTTTGGGTAATCGATGTGTTTTGAAAATCGACCTCGCCTTTATCATTTAAAATAACATTTTCAAGAATAGCCCCTTTTTTAATAGCATCAAAAATTTCTGGCTCATTATCTCTTGAAAGGTTAATTACTTTTGCATAGCAACCACCTTCAAAATTAAATACGGTGTTTTCGTTTGTCCAACCATGCTCATCATCTCCAATTAAACTCCTATTAGGATCTGTAGAGAGTGTTGTTTTTCCTGTACCCGATAACCCGAAAAATATTGCCGTATCTCCATCTTTACCAATATTAGCACTACAATGCATTGGTAAGGTGTTTTTAAATACTGGTAATATAAAGTTTAATGCAGAAAAAATACCTTTTTTAATTTCGCCTGTATAACCCGTTCCTCCAATTAGTGCTATTTTTTTGGTAAAATTTAAAATAGCAAAATTATGTTGTCGCGTTCCATCTTCGTTAGCTACAGCCATAAAGCCTGGCGCATTAACTATAGTCCACTCTGGCGCAAAATTTTCTAATTCGGCTTCGGTTGGACGCAAAAACATATTGTAAGCAAATTGATTGCTCCAAGGAAACTCATTTATAACACGAATTTTAAGCTTATAGTTTTCATCGGCGCAAGCATAACTATCTCTAACAAAAAGTTCTTTTTCAGATAAATAATTTACAACCTTATCATATAATTTATCAAAATTATCTGGCTCGAACGGAATATTTATATCGCCCCACCAAATGCGGTCTTTAGTAACATCATCTTTTACAATAAACCTATCTTGAGGAGAACGCCCAGTAAACTCCCCTGTATTAATTGCCAATGCTCCGGAAGAAGCTTGGACACCTAAACCTTTAGAAATTGAAATTTCATGAAGCTCATCAGGGGGTAATTGATAATTTACTTTTGCATTTTTAATGCCATACTTTTCTAACGAAATCGTTTTCGTAACTTGATTGTAATTTTCCATAACTTGGTTCAAAATTATCTTATAGTGCAAAATAAAGACAATTATTTCAAGAATCCATAACTTAATTGGCTTTTTTGGACGAAATCTTCAAAAAAGAGATAAACATAAAACACCAAGCTAAAATTAAACACAAACCACCTATTGGAGTTACAAATCCTATGGCTTTAAAATTAAAATGGGTTAACGTGTTTGTTGCTAAACCATAAATAGAACCTGAAAAAAGCAATAAACCTACTACCACCAAGTAATACATTATCTTTTTTGTTTTACTATTAATACACGTTGTACTTCCAACAAATAACAACAAAAGTGCATGATACATTTGGTAACGCACACCTGTTTCGAAAGTTTGTTGAGCTTCATAAGGTATTAGTTCCTTTAAAGCATGTGCACCAAAAGCACCTAATATTATGCTTATTACACCTAAAAGCGATGCTGTAATTAAAATCGTTTTATTCATTTTTTTATAAATTATTCTCAATAAACTCTTTTAATATTTATTAATTTCGTAAAATTGAAAGCGTTTTCAGTAAAACAATAATCAAAACAAAAATACTCAACTAAATTCAATATGCGAAAGATTTTAATCATTGGTTCTGGAAAATCAACCTCATACTTATTAAAGTATCTTTTAGATAAATCTGTATCTGAAAATTTATTTATAACTATTGCCGATTTAAATATAGAACAAGCCAAAATCTTAATTAATAAACATAAAAATGCTGAAGCTATTGTTTTAGATATTTTTAATGAAACATTACGAAAAACGGCTATAAAAAACTCAGATATAGTTATATCTATGCTTCCTGCTCGTTTTCATATTGAAGTGGCTAAAGACTGTATACTCTATAAAAAACATATGGTTACAGCCTCTTATGTAAGTCCAGAAATGCAAGCTTTAGATGATGATGCTAAAACCAACGGGCTTGTTTTAATGAATGAAATTGGAGTTGATCCTGGGATAGACCACATGAGTGCCATGAAAGTTATTGATAGCATAAGAAATAAAGGCGGAAAAATGATTCTATTCGAATCGTTTACTGGCGGTTTGGTTGCTCCAGAAAGCGACAATAACCTTTGGAATTATAAATTTACCTGGAACCCTAGAAATGTAGTTATTGCTGGCCAAGGTGGAGCTGCAAAATTTCTTCAAGAAGGCGCTTACAAATATATCCCATACAACCGCTTGTTTAGGCGTACAGAATTTTTAGAAATTGAAAATTTTGGTCGCTTTGAAGCATACGCAAACCGAGACTCATTAAAATACCAAAGTGTTTATAAACTCGACAACATAAAAACCTTATATCGAGGCACTATGAGGCGCGTTGGCTTTAGTCGGGCTTGGAATATTTTTGTATCGCTTGGCATGACCGACGACAGTTACACTATTGATGATAGCGAAAACATGAGCTATAGAGATTTTGTGAACGCATTTTTACCATATAGCCCTTCAGATTCTGTTGAGCTTAAATTAAGGCACGCACTAAAAATAGATCAAGATGATGTTGTTTGGGATAAACTTATAGAGCTAGATATATTTAATGCTAACAAACCTGTAGAACTTAAAAAAGCAACTCCTGCCGAAATTCTGCAAAAAATACTAATGGATAGCTGGACACTTTCAAAATCCGACAAAGACATGATTGTTATGTATCATAAATTTGGTTACCAACTCAACGGAAAAAAATACCAGATTGATGCTAATATGGTTGCTCTAGGCGAAGACCAAACTTTTACTGCCATGGCTAAAACTGTAGGTTTACCTGTTGCTATGGCTACTCTAGCCATTTTAAACGGAAAAATAAAAACACCTGGTGTACAAATACCAATAACCAAAGAAGTGTATCAACCTATTTTAAATGAATTAGAAAACTATGGTATCGTTTTTCAAGAAAAAGAAGTACCATATCTGGGCTACAACCCATTAAATAGTTAATGTTTTATAGAATTTTATTAACACAAAAAACATAAACAAGACTATCTAGCTATCCAGACTTAGAGTATTATTTAAAATCTAATATGTACTTTTATAGTTTCATATCATAACAAAATGAAACAAAAAACAAAATCCATAATTATAGATGGTATAGACAAAAAAATACTTCGTGCCTTAACTACTGATGCTAGAACGCCCATTTTAGAAATTGCCAGACATGTTGGTATATCTGGTGCAGCTATACACCAACGTTTACGAAAACTAGAAAAATCTAAACTTATTACTGGCTCAAAATTTATACTTAATCCAGAAGTTTTGGGCTATACAACTTTAGCTTTTATTGGTATTTATTTAGACAAAGCGGCAAATACTGATGATGTTGTTAGAGCCTTAAAACGCATACCTGAAGTTTTAGAGTGCCATTATACAACTGGTAATTATAGTCTATTTATAAAACTTTTAAGTAAAGATAATGCTCATTTAATGCGACTACTCCATGAAAAAATTCAACCAATTACTGGTGTACAACGTACCGAATCGCTTATTTCTTTAGATCAACAAATTGATAGACAAGTGCACATATAACAACAAAAGGCCTCATTTGAGTCCTAATATGAAAAACACCTAACTTTATACATAACAACAAAAAAACCGATGAAAGCTATCTTCATCGGTTTAATCTAATTTATTAAAAGCTGTCAACCTATTTTAGGGCGACTCTATACTTACTAAATTCTATTTCATTTTCATTAACCAAGTACGAACATCTACCTCTTGCTTAATAATTTGTCTTAAATCTTTAATTTTAACACGTTCTTGCTCCATAGAGTCTCGATGGCGTATTGTAACCGAGCCATCTTCTTTAGAGTCATGATCTACTGTAATACAAAATGGTGTTCCGTTAGCATCTTGCCTTCTGTAACGACGGCCTACAGCATCTTTTTCATCGTATACTACATTAAAATCCCATTTTAACTCTTCAACTATTTCTTTAGCTATTTCTGGCAAACCATCTTTTTTAACTAATGGTAAAATAGCTGCTTTTACTGGAGCCAAAACACTTGGCAATTTTAACACCGTTCGTGTTGTTCCATTCTCAAGCGCTTCTTCTTGTAAAGAATTAGAGAAAACAGCTAAGAACATTCTATCTAAACCTATAGATGTTTCTAAAACATAAGGCGTATAGTTAGCATTATCTTCATGGTCAAAATATTGCAATTTTTTACCAGAATACTCTTCATGCGCTTTTAAATCGAAATCGGTTCTTGAGTGAATACCTTCTAGCTCTTTAAAACCAAACGGGAATTTAAATTCTATATCGGCTGCAGCATCAGCATAATGTGCTAATTTTTCATGGTCATGAAAACGATAATTATCTGCCCCCATTCCTAAAGATAAATGCCATTTCATTCGAGTTTTCTTCCAATGGTCGTACCATTGTTTTTGAGTTCCTGGCTTTATAAAAAACTGCATCTCCATTTGCTCAAATTCTCTCATTCTAAAAATAAATTGCCTTGCAACAATTTCATTTCTAAAGGCTTTTCCTGTTTGTGCAATCCCAAAAGGAATTTTTTGTCGGCTTGTTTTCTGTACATTTAAAAAGTTAACAAAAATACCTTGCGCTGTTTCTGGACGCAAATATAAATCCATTGCCGTATCGGCTGATGCTCCAAGTTTAGTACCAAACATTAAGTTAAATTGCTTAACATCTGTCCAGTTTTTACTTCCTGTTAGTGGATCTGCAATTTCCAACTCTTCAATAAGCGCTTTAACATCGGCTAAATCTTCTTTTTCTAAAGATTTTGCCATTCTAGAAAGTGTAGTATCTATTTTTTCTTGATATCCAAGAACTCTCCCATTAGTTGTTACAAACTCCTCTTTATTAAAAGCATCACCAAAACGTTTTTCGGCTTTTTTTACTTCTTTTTCAATCTTTGCTTCTATTTTAGCACAATAATCTTCAATTAAAACATCTGCTCTGTAGCGTTTTTTAGAATCTTTATTGTCTATTAAGGGGTCGTTAAACGCATCAACGTGCCCTGAAGCTTTCCAAGTAGTAGGGTGCATAAAAATTGCTGCATCAATACCTACTATGTTTTCATTCATCTGCACCATGGCTTTCCACCAGTAGTCGCGTATGTTTTTCTTTAATTCTGCGCCGTTTTGTGCATAATCGTATACTGCACTTAAACCGTCGTAAATCTCACTACTTTGAAATACGTATCCGTATTCCTTTGCATGCGATATTACTTTCTTAAATTGATCGTCTTGATTTGCCATAGGTGCAAAAATAAAAAACCGCTTAAAACAAATTCAATTCTTTACAAAAAAATAATAACCAAAATTTAACATCTGCATATTTAGTTGTTTTTTTGACATAAAAACTTCTTCAAACAAAATGCATTATGGGCTTAAAAGCATATAACATTAAATTAAACATAAAAAGATTTTAATATTTCTCACACCAAAAAATTGCATAATTCACTACTATTAAACAAGATGAAATTTAAAAACATAAGTTTTTTGTACTTTTATAGCTCTCAAACCTATATGAAAACACTAAAAATGAAAAATCTCATAACACTTATCGTTTCTATTATTTTTTTTACATCTATTTTTTCTAATGCTCAAATTACTTACGAAGCAGCTTTCCCTAATTTAGGTTTTGAGTTTGCTGTAGAAATTCAAAATGCTAATGATAATTCTAATAGATTTTTTATTGTTGAACAACCTGGGCGTATTAAAGTATTTCCAAATGAAAATAATGTTACTCCAGCATCTGTAGACACTTTTCTCGACATTACCGATAGAGTACGATTTATAAATGGTCAAGAAATGGGACTTTTAGGTTTGGCGTTCCATCCACATTATGAAACAAATGGCTTTTTCTATGTTTATTATATTACAGATAGTCCTGTAAGTGGAATTTCTGAAAGAATGGTACTCTCTAAATTTACTGTTAGCTCAGCAAATCCCAACTTTGTTGACCCAAATAGTGAGTTAATTCTTTTTCAAATTGATAAAAATCAAAATAACAGTAATCACAATGGTGGGAAAATAGCTTTTGGCCCTGATGGATATTTATATGCTTCTATTGGCGATGGTGGTGGTGGTAATGACCCCCAAGGAAATGGACAAAACACTAATACAGCTTTTGGAAGCATTTTAAGAATAGATGTTGATTTAGATGGTAATAACCCTATAGAAACAAACCCTGTATTACCTGATGGTAATTATGAAATACCAAGTGACAACCCTTTTGTAAGTACTAGTGGGCTGGATGAAATATTTGCATACGGAATACGTAATACATGGAAATTTTCTTTTGATGAAGTTACTGGTAGACTTTGGGGTGCCGATGTAGGACAAAACGCCTATGAAGAGATTAATATTATAGAAAATGGCAAAAATTATGGATGGAGTCGTTTTGAAGCTAACTCTATTGCAAATAGTGGTGTTACAATATCAGGGCCAACAGAATTTCCAGTTTTCTTTGCTAACCATAGTCAAGGCGATCAATCAATAACAGGAGGCTATGTTTATCGAGGATCAGAAATCACTAGTCTATCTCCAGATATAAACTCTAAATACATTTATGGTGATTATATAAGTGGAAGAGTATGGGCTTTAAATTATAATTCTTCAACAGGAAATGCTAGTCGTACTTTTTTATTTAAAACAACTGGGGAATTTATATCATCATTTGGAATAGATCAAAGTGGGGAATTATACTTTACTGATTATGGGACTAATGCAGGAATTTACAAGTTAGTTGACGGTACTACACCTCCATCAGGAACCGTAGTAAATGGAATTGGACAATGGTCTCCATTAAACGAAGGTGTTACAAATGGAATTATTAATACCATAGTTACAGCTCCAAACGGGAATGTATATCATGGTGGTAGTTTTAATAATGCTGGTACTATTTCTGCCAATAATATTGCATATTGGAACGAAACTACTGGTTGGCATAATTTAGGTAGTGGTTCAAACGGAACTATTAACGCTATAGCCATAGCCCCAAATGGAGATATATATGCAGGAGGTTCTTTTACTGAGATTGGAGGTATAACTGCAAATAATATTGCGAAATGGGATGGTAATACTTGGGCTACATTAGGCTCTGGTATTGATGGTAGTGTTGCTGCACTTGTATTTCAAACCAATGGTAATTTATATGCTGGAGGTGTTTTTGAAACTATAAATGGAAGCACAGTAAGAAATATTGCTGAATGGAATGGCAGTACATGGAGTGCTCTTACCGATGCCACAACAGCTACATCTGGTACTAATAATGAAATTCGCTCTTTAGCTATTGATGAAGCAGGCACGCTATATGCCGGAGGAAATTTTGATGAAGCTGGTGGTAATACCGCTAACAGAATTGCTACTTGGAATGGCACAAGTTGGAGCTCCTTAGGAGATGGCACAAGTGGGTTTGTTGAGGCTATTGTAACAACCCCTTCTGAAATTTTTATTGGGGGAAACTTTGCCATTGCAGGAGGACAAACTGTAAATCGATTAGCTAGATGGGATAGAAATACTTTATCTTGGTCTTCTTTAAATAACGGTGTTAACAATATAGTAAATGCACTAGTTCATGATGGTACGTATCTTTACGCAGCTGGTGCTTTCGATCTTGCTAATATAGACTCTAGCAACAGTTACATAGTAAACAATATAGCACGATGGAGCCTGGCAGAAGGCTGGCAAGCTCTAGGTTTAAACACAACCGTTGGAGTTGATATTAAAATAAATACTATGCATTTCGCAACTGACACAAATGCAACTAACACATTATTTGTTGGAGGAAATTTCTCAACAGCTGGAATGATTAATGCAAACAATACTGCTTTTTGTGAATTGGATAAAAATTTGAACACTTCATTCCCAAGCAATAACATAACATTTGCTCATCCTAACCCTACTACTGGAAAAATTCAATTATCGTCTAAAAAAGTTTGGAAGCTCATTGATATTTCAGGCAAGTTAATTACAGAAGGTGAAAGTTCTACTTTAAATATCTCAAAATATTCTGAAGGTCTTTATTTTTTGAAATTTAAAAATGGAGCCGTATTTAAAGTGGTAAAAATAAACGAATGATTAAACGATTAGTAAATTTATTCTTTCCAAAAGTTTGTAATGCATGTAATAACCTATTAAGCGACAACATAGAAACAATTTGTTTAGATTGCAGGCACGATTTACCTCTTACAAATTTTCACTTTGATAATAACGATCATGTAAAAAAAGTACTTTATGGGCGTGCTAAAATAGAAAATGCTACAGCGCTTTTTAGATTTGAAAAAAAAGGAAAAATACAGCAACTCATTCATAATTTAAAATACAAAAAACAAGAACACATAGGTACCGCTTTAGGAAATTGGCTTGGTGGCGAATTAAAAACACTTCCTGAATACAAAAATATTGATGTTGTAATTCCTGTTCCATTACACAAAAAAAAATTTAAAAAAAGAGGTTTTAATCAAGTTGATAAATTTGGCCAACAAATAGCTAAAAATCTAGATGCAATTTATTTAAACGATGTGCTTCTAAAAATAACCAATACCAAATCTCAGGTTAATAAAAAGCGTTTAGCACGTTGGAATAATAATGAAGAATTATTTACTCTTGAAAATAAAATTAAAATTGAAAACAAACATATTTTAATTGTTGATGATATTATTACAACAGGAGCAACTCTTGAGGCCTGTATTTTAATTTTAAACCAAGCAAAAAATATAAAAGTTAGTATTGCCACTATGGCAATAGCATAACTCTAATTACGTTATATTTTTTAGCCGAATTTATGTAGGTTTGTAAAAATTAAAATAATTGATGAATAAAACCCTTTTAAATTTAATTTTTGTGTTTGTTATTGGTTTAGCATTAATAAACTGTGCAAACCGCGGTACACCTGGAGGTGGCCCTAAAGACGAAACACCTCCCAGTATAATAAAATCTGAGCCAGAAAATTATTCTACTAATTTTAATGGTAAAGAAATTAAAGTCTATTTTGATGAATACATTAAAATTAAAGACCTAAGTAAACAACTTATTATTTCTCCGCCAATGAAAACGCAACCAGACGTTACCCCCACTAGCGGAGCAAGTAAATATATATCGATAAAAATATACGACACCCTTCCAGCAAATACAACTTATGCTTTTAACTTTGGTAATAGTATAACAGATAACAATGAAGGCAACCCCTACCCTTACTATCGTTATGTGTTTTCTACAGGAAATCATATTGATTCGCTTTCGGTAAACGGAAATATAGTTGATGCTTTAAAAAAAGAACCTGAAACCTTTGTAAATGTGGCTTTGTATGAAATAGACTCTACATTTTCTGACTCTATTATTTACAAAGAAACTCCAAAATATATAACAAATACTCTAGATAGTGTAACCACTTTTTCTATTGAAAACCTTAAGCCAGGAAAATATCTATTAATGGCCTTAAAGGATGGTAATGGAGATAATAAATTTCAACAAAAAACAGATCAAATAGGATATTATAAGAATTATATTGAAGTGCCTACAGACTCGCTATACACTTTAAGACTTTTTAAAGAAGAAATAGATTTTAACGCTACAAGACCGCGTTTAATTTCTGGCGAAAAAATAGCTTTTGGTTATGAAGGCGATTATGATAATATGAATATTAAAATACTATCTGAAACACCAGATGAATTTGAATATCGTATTACTAAAGACCCAAAAACAGACACCTTAAACTATTGGTATAAACCAAGATTAGATGTTGATTCTTTAAATTTTAAAGTATCTAAAAACGATTTTAAAAAAGAATTTACTGCCAGAATAAGTGCACAAAAAAGAGACACCTTAGTTATTGGAGCGTCGCCAACAGGTGGCATTGGTTATGATGAAGATTTTAAAATTTCTGGAACTACACCGCTATTAAATTTCGACACCTCTAAAATAAATATGATTGATAAGGACTCTACAGCAGTTACCTTTACTACGGTTTACGATTCTATAAAAAACACATACCTGCTTAAATTTAATAAAACAGAAGATAATAATTATAAAATAGAAATTTTACCTGAAGCTTTTGAAGACTTTTTTGGAGATAAAAACAAAGACACTTTATCTTATAACCTAAGAACAAAAAAAGCATCAGACTTTGGGTATGCTAGGTTTACTTTAGTTAATGCAACATACCCGTTAATTATACAGCTTACAGATAAAAATGGGGAAGTAAAAGAAGAAAAACACGCCACCCAAGGCAATACTGTAGATTTTTTAAACCTAAGTCCAAGCATATATTCTATTAGAATTATTCATGATGCCAACGGTAATAAAAAATACGATTCTGGTAACTATTTAAAAAAGATTCAACCCGAAAAAGTGAGTCATTTTCAAGATATTGAAATTAGAGCAGATTGGGGTATTCAAGAAACACTTACATTTAAATAAACTTAAAGTTATCTCTATCATCTAAAAACTTAAGTTTATTTCTATAAGCTTTAATGTGCGTTTGTTGTAATACAACAACACTAACACCATCCTCGTTTGGTGCTAAATTTGCTATTTGTTCTCCAAGTACATTATAAACTGCCGAATGTCCAGAATACACACTATTTAATCCATCAACCCCAACTCTATTTACACCAATACAGTATGCCATATTCTCTATAGCACGAGCTTTTAACAATGCATCCCAGGCAGAAATACGAGGTTTTGGCCAATTGGCAACATATAACAAGACATCATAATCTTCAATATTCCTTGCCCAAACCGGAAAACGTAAATCGTAACAAATTAAAGGACATATTTTCCAACCTTTATAATTAACAATTAACTTTTCTTTACCTGCAGAATACGTTTTTTGTTCGCCAACCAAAGTAAAGGTATGACGCTTATTATATATAGATACAAAGCCCGATGGTTCTACAAACAACAATCTATTATAATAATTATTGTTCTCTAAAATAACTAAACTACCAACTATGGCTATGTTATTATTTTTTGCTAAATCTTTTAACCAAGTAACTGTTTTTCCTTGCATCGTTTCGGCAACAACTAAGGCATGCATTGTAAAACCTGTAGTAAACATTTCAGGAAGCACAACAACATCAATTTCTGTTGGTAAAGAGTTAATTTTTTTTGTAAAATTAATTCGGTTTTCTTCTGGGTTTTCCCAAACTAAATTAGCCTGAATTAATGCTACTTTAAGCTCGTTTTGCATTTAAAAACTATTTTAAACTAAAAATAACACTTTTTAGCTTTTTACCTGCTAAAAAATGTTATTTGTAAAGCTTAATATTAAAAAGTTAGTTATAATTTTTTCTTAGCTTTTGCTATAGCCGTTTTGTATTTTTCAATTTTCTCTAACCATTTTTCTTCATCTTGAGGCGATAATTTACCTTTCTTTTTAAGCTTTTCGTATTTGCTTATTGCATCTTTATGCTTTTTGGTAGATTTCTCGTAGTTAGATTTAGCTTTTTGTCTTTTCTTTAAAGCTTTTTCGGCTTTTTTTTGTTTTTTCTCGGCCTTTTTCTGTTCCTTTTCAGCTTTAAGTTGCTCCTTCTCTGCTTTTTCTATACGTGCTTTAGTGGCTTCTGCTTCTTTTATTTGCATCATTTTTTTATCAAAAGCCGCTCGAATTTCAGTTTTTTCTTCTTCAGATAAAGTATCGGTTACATCAATACCAGTTTTAAAAATTCTTTCTTTTTTTATCTCGTACGATACACCATTAAAACTAACCTCTTGTGCGTTAACTAGAAAACCAAATCCTAGAAATAGCATAATTACTAAATATCTCATCATTTTATTTTTAAATATTACGTCTTTTATTTAGACTCAAATTTATTTAAAAAGTAACTTAAAAATATTGCTTTTTTTTAAAAACAAACAACATGACTAAACACCCAATTTTGCTAAAAGTCCTTGCTTATAAGTTCTGCCAATTGGTATTTTATTATCTTTTATATAAATGGTATTACCCGATATTTTATTAACAAACATACTGTTTATTATATATGATTTATGAACCTGTATAAAATGATTATCTGAGAGCTTTTCATTCCAATTTTTTAAAGAATCGATATAAGAAAGCTTTTGGTTTTTTGTTACTACAGTTATATAGTTTCTTTCAGACTCAATATAAAGAATGTTATTTAAAATAATTTTATGAAGGGTTTTATCAACGTTTAAAAAAATAGCCTCTGTATTACTACTATCTTGAGGTAAATTAGGTGTTTCTATTCTTGTTTTAGCTTTATTAATAGCTTTTAAAAACCTATTAAACGAAAATGGTTTAACCAGATAATCAATTATAGTATCTAGCTCAAAACTATTAACAGCAAACTCGGCATAGGCGGTTGTCATGATAATGGCAGGCGGATTTTTAACGGTTTTTATAAAATCTAACCCCGACATATCTGGCAAATTAATATCTAAGAAAAGAACATCTACAGACTCTGTATTTAAAAACGAATTGGCCTCGATAGCAGCTTTAAACGTATGCGTTAACTCTAAACCAGGAATTTTTGCAATAAAATTTTTAAGAATTTTTTGCGCAGGAATTTCATCTTCAATTATAACACACTTCATTTTAAATTAAGTTTTAAAACCACTTTAAAAGTATCTGTTTTAATAATATTAAATTGATACTTGTTTTTATATATAAGTTCTAATCTTTTTTCAAGATTTATTAAACCTATTTTTAAATCGGTAGTCGTTAGTTTTTGCCTATCAAAATCATTTTCACAAACAAAGCTTAACTCATTGTTTTCTATACAAATTTCTACTTTAATATCGCTATTTAAAGTACTGTGTTTAAAAGCGTTTTCTATAATGGTTATTAAAAGTAATGGCGCTATTTTATGAGAAAAACTATCAACAGATTTTTTGTAATTTATAGACTTAACACCTTCTGTTCTTATAGTTTGAAATTTTATATAATTATCAATAAAGTGAATTTCTTTTTCTATTGAAATGGTTTTCTCGTTACTTTCATATAACACATGTTTTAAATTATCTGAAAGCATTAAAATAAGCTCTGGAGTTTCGTTAGGTTTTTCTAATGAATAAGAATAAATGGTATTTAAATTATTAAATAATACATGCGGATTAATTTGCGATTTTAAAAATTTAAGTTCCATTTCGGCATGTTCTTTTTTTATTTTTTCTACCTTTTCTTGCTCATCAATAAAGCGATACAAAATCCATATAAAAGAAAAAAATATTAACGGCACAAGTGTTTGCCACAAATAATCGCTTAAACATTTTGGTATACTACAACCACATTGCGCAAAAGCATAACAGTATAATTGTGTTGCAAAAAAAGAAATAGCTGCAAACACAAAAACATACAAAACGTACAGTTTTTTTTTAACAAAAAAGGGAAGTAAAAAAAAATTATTTATATACACGATAGCTACTAAAAGCGATACGTATTGTAAAAATGGGTTTTCCCTCCAATAAAAATCTGAAAACAAAAATAACGACACAAAAACAAATAGCATCCAAAAAAGAATATGCACTAAAACCTGAGATGTGTGTTTATTAATTATAGTCATTTTTTAAAAGTAATTAGAAAAGCTAAAACCATCAAACAATATGTACAAAAGTAGGTTTTGTAGTTACCAACGGCATTTTTACTGTTTATAAGCTTAAAACAAACGTTTATAAAGTTATTACAGCTATGCGTACTCATTTTTACAATGTAATTAAAGCAACTATTATTTTTGAGCAAATCAATCTAATTTAATCATGAAACGAATAGTATTAACAATCATTATTTTACTTAGCCTACATTTTGGTTTTTCTCAAACCTTAAACCATATAGAAACCGATAAAAAAGGAAATGAGGTTTTGCTTGGAAAAATTAATAAAAATGGCTTAACCCAAAATACCTTTAACACATGGTTTACAAAAAACTACAAAGATTATTTAGTTAATAAAGCAATTACTAAAAAACTAAAAGATGCTTTAAATAAATATGAAATTAAAGTGTTTTTAGGGACTTGGTGCGGCGATAGTAAAAGAGAAGTTCCTAGGTTTTACAAAATTATTGAAGCCACCAATTTTCCAGAAAGCCAATTAGAAGTTATTGCGGTTAATAGAACTAAAAACGCTTATAAACAAAGCCCTAACCATGAAGAAAAAGGGTTAAACATTCATCGAGTTCCTACTTTTATTTTTTATAAAAATGGTAAAGAAATTAATAGAATTGTAGAGCATCCAAAAGAAACTCTAGAACGCGATATGTTAAACATTGTTACCAAAAACAAATACACACCAAATTACATGGCTGCCAATTATATGGATTATTTACTTACCAATAACACAATAGATAGCCTACAACAAAACGAAAAAAATTTATTACCTAAAATAGCCGAGTATGTAAAAGGCAGTAGAGAATTAAATACTTACGGGTATTCGCTTTTACGCTCTAACCAAATAGAAAAGGCCTTGTATATTTTTAATTTAAACACTAAAATTTTTCCGTACAAGCATAATGTGTATGATAGTTTAGGTGAGGCCTATTATGAAACAAAAAACTATAATGAAGCTCTAAAAAACTTCTACAAAGTTTTAAGTTTAAAGCCAGACGATAAAAATGCTATTGAAATAATTAAAAAAATTAAGCTTGAAGCTGAAAAACAAAAGAATCAAACTTAAACAATTTCCATTTTTTTTAATAAAAAAGAAGCATTCATATTTTTGCAAATACCTGTTTTTAATTTATAATCAAAATGAAGCTCGTCGTTAATAACTGTGGCATCAAAGTAATAGTTTTTAACGTCGCTTAATTCTTTTTCAATTTCACAAAGGCTTAAATCGTGAGTAGCAATAATACCTGTTGCATGTAAAGCCACTAACTTTTCAACAAATTTACGCGATCCTTCTGCTTTATCTGTACTATTAGTGCCCTTTAAAATTTCATCTAAAACAATAAAATAAGATGATTTTTGAAGCGCATTTACAATAAACTTTAGTCGAGTTAACTCTGAAAAGAAATACGAACTATCGTCTGTTAAAGAATCGGTAGTTCGCATGCTAGTAATTAATTTTACTGGCGAATATTGTGCCGATTGTGCACAAATTGGCAACCCAACATTAGCCATAACAATATGTAAAGATACGGTACGTAAAAATGTGCTTTTACCAGCCATATTAGCGCCGGTTACAATAAAAAACTGTTCGTTTTTAATAACTAAATCGCTATCAACACGCTTTTCTTTTTTTAATAATGGATGCCCTAAGCCTTTAGCTTTTATAACGGTTTCGCTATTTTTAATCTCTGGAAACACAAATTCAGGATGATTGTATGCATAGTTACCTAAAGAGTTATAAGCATCGAAAAAAGAAACCACTTCAAACCAATTGGATACCGTATTGGCATATTGCTTAATCCATTGCTCTATGCGGTAACTATTTTTTACATCGGTTAAAAAGTATCCATTACCAAAAATGGCTCCTATAATATTATTTCTATTATCTAAGGCATCTAAAGATTTTGAAAAGGCTTTAAAAATTGCAGATGCCTTTTTTTTGCCTAATTTAATTTGTTTTTGTTTTTGCTGTAATAATTCTGAAGTAAATGTTTCGTTTTCAATTAAATCTAATAGCAAAGCATATTGGCGAAAGGTATCTCGAACTTTATCTGTATTTGATGCTAGTACATTTATTTTTTTTAAATAGCCTCCGGTAACGGCAAACCCCAAAAACAACCAATACCCAATTAAAGCTTGATTTGAAACTATATTTAAAACAGTAAGCACAAATAAAATAACAGAAGCCAAACTAAAAACCAAAGGTAGCCACGACATTATTTTAGGTAAAAACACCTTATGGTTTTGCAACCAATTTACAACGTGTTTGGCTGGTGTTTCAACATCAACCAGGCTAGAAGTAGCGGTATAATATTGTCGCCATTTAATTTTAGTACTCAACTCTTTAATAGCCTCTTGCCTTAATTCAATATTATCTATATTATTTGCTTTTAAGGTATTAGCCAATTTTAAAGTACCTTCGTTAATGGTTGTTCTGTTTACAAACTGAAAAAAAGAACCTCGACCAAATAAATCTATATCTAGACTATAAAAATGATTTGGATCTTGATAAACCAAACCATCATTTCTATCATGAAAATTACCCGAAGCTATTTTAATTTCGTCTTCATTAACACCAACTAAAGCTTTGTTAAAATTATGCTGTCGTTTAACATCGGTATGTTTTGAAAGTAAATAAACAAAAAAAACAACTCCCAAAACACCAATAGATATTGCGATTTGCCATTGATTAAAAAAAACGTACACCCCAAACCCTGTTAACAAAAACACGACTAAGCGTAGTGTACTTAGTGCTGTCATTTTTTTATATAAGCGCTTAACTTCTGCTTGATACGTTTTTAATTGATTTTTATAATACGTAGTTGGGTTTTTCATTTTTTGTTTTAATGGGTATTAAAGTAACAAAAAAGCCCTGAACATATTCAGAGCTTTAATTTGTAGTTTCATTTTCACTTATTAATCGCGGCTTCCAAACACTTGAAATGCCCAATATACCAAATTAGCTAAAGCGCCAATAGCTGCAACCAAATAGGTTCTTGCTGCCCATTTTAGTGCATCTTCAGAACCTTTATATTCATCTGGAGTAACCATATTTTTGTTTTTTAACCAAGCTAAAGCACGATTACTAGCATCATACTCGACAGGTAATGTTACAAAACTAAATAATGTAGCAAACCCCATCATTACTAAACCTGCAATAGCGACCCAATATCCAAAACCTAATCCGGCAGCTGCCCCCAACATTAAACCTCCAATAACTACCCATTGCGACATTCCAGAGGTAACGCTAACCATTGGTACTAATTTAGATCGCATGGTTAACCACTCGTAGGCTTGAGCATGTTGTACTGCGTGGCCACACTCATGCGCAGCAACAGCTGCTGCCGCTGCATTGCGTTGGTTATAAACCGACTCGCTTAAATTAACCGTCTTGTTTTTTGGGTTATAATGATCGGTTAATTGGCCTGGTGTAGAAATAACCTCAACATCTGTAATACCATGATCTGCCAACATTTTTTCGGCAATTTCTGCACCACTCATTCCATTACGTAATTGTATTTTTGAGTATTTAGCAAACTTGCTTTTAAGTGTGCTGCTTACCAACCAACTTATTAAAGCTATAGCACCAAGTAATATATAATATCCTAACATTGTTTTCTGTTTTAAAATTCTAATTAAATATAGCAAAAATAAAGCCAATTTTTAATTCTGAATATTTGTCAGTTAAATTAAATAAAGGCTTAAAAAGAAAAAACGCCTAAACACTTAATAATTAAGCTTTAGGCGTTTTAAAAATTATAATTTATTTGAATTTAAGCCACTTCCATATCAAAAGCTTCAGCAATTTCTTTATAAACTATTTTCCCTTTTACAATGTTTAATCCTTTTGCTAAAGACGCATTATTGTTACATGCTTTTTCCCATCCTTCGTTTGCCAATTTAATAACATAAGGTAAGGTTACATTGGTTAAGCCCATTGTAGATGTGTAAGGTACTGCCCCTGGCATGTTTGCAACGCTATAATGTACAACTTCGTCAATTATATAAGTTGGGTCTTGGTGTGTAGTTGGCTTAGTGGTTTCAAAACAGCCACCTTGATCTACAGCTACATCAACCATAACGGTACCAGGACGCATTTCTTTAAGCATATCTTTGGTTATTAGTTTTGGAGCTTTAGCGCCTTTTAATAATACGCCACCAATAATTAAATCGGAATCTTTTATATGCTTTCTAATATTGTATTCGCTAGAAAACTCACTAACAACATTATTTGGCATAACATCGCTTACATGACGTAAAGCTTTCATGTTAATATCTAAAATGTGTACACTAGCACCTAATCCAGATGCCATACGCGCTGCTTGTAAACCAACAACACCAGCCCCTAAAATTAATACTTTTGCTGGAGGCACACCAGGAATTCCGCCTAGTAAAATACCGCGACCCATGATAGGTTTTTCAAGATACTTTGCGCCTTGCTGAATAGACATTCTACCTGCTACTTCTGACATTGGAATTAATAATGGTAATGAACCATCTTCATCCTCTACAGTTTCATAAGCAATACAAACCGATTTACTTTCAATCATTGCATTTGTTAACACTTCGCTTGATGCAAAATGAAAATACGTAAATACAACTTGGTTTGGTTTAATTAATTTGTATTCTGGCTCTATAGGTTCTTTAACTTTTACAATCATATCGGCAGCAGCATAAACTTCTTCTATAGTATCTAGAATGGTTGCGCCTGCTTCAATATAATTTTCATCTAAAAAACCACTATTAAAACCAGCGTTTTTTTGTACATAAACAGTATGATCTCTTTTAGTAAGCTCGAAAACACCTGAAGGTGTCATACCTACTCTATTCTCATTATTTTTTATTTCAATAGGAACTCCAATAGTCATAAATATGATATTTAATGGGTGAAAACTGTGGCAAAATTAAAACAATATTTTTAAATATTATTGATAAAACACCATATTTGATAAATTATTTTCACACAAAAATCAATTAATTTGACTTTTACATAATTTATATTAAACTAGTAGAGATTAAGTTTTTATAAAAGCATTTACTTTTTTGAGTATTTTATTTTAAAATACATTAACAAAAATGAAGAAACTACGGTTATACTATTAGCAAAAATCATTGATGGGCTATTTTTTAAAACGCCATAAATTAGCCATGCAATAATACCAACAAAAAAAAGAAGCAACATGGGTAACGATAAACTAGATACATCTTTTGTTTTCCAAGTTTTATAAACTTGTGGTAAAAATGCTGCAGTTGTTAAAATAGCTGCAATAAATCCTATTATTTCCATTATAATTAATTATCAAACTCGTTATATGGGTCGTAAGGCACTCCAGATATTTCTATATCATCATCAATACCATCTTCATCATAATCGAAAATACGTTTATACCTAATTATATTGCTATTTACTTCTAGTATTTCGTACTCTTCTATAAATTGATCACCAAAATATAGATGTATTATATTATCGTATAATTCCCATTGAAGGTTTGTTGAGGAAATAGCACATTGGGCACAAATATCGCAATTGGAAACATAGTCTTCTTCAAACTCGAATATTTTTCCTTCTTCATTATAAAACTGAAACAAATCTTTTGTACAACCTTCTGTATGTTGATAGTTATACATCTCGCCATTAATTGTTACCGTATTATAAGCCCATGAGCCTATTATTGCATTTAAAATATAGGGGTCTGGTTTTGGTTTAGATTTACTACCATCATCACTTGAACAAGAAATGATAATAATAGCTAAAAGAAAAATAACCAAATGTCTCATACCATTTTATTTACCCAACTATATTTACAATTTTACCTGGCACAACAATTACTTTTTTAGGTGTACGACCTGCTAATTGTTCTTGTGTTTTTTCGTGTGCCATAACGGCTTTTTCAATGTCTTCCTTACTCATATCTAAAGACAACTCCATAGTAAAACGCATTTTACCATTAAATGAAATTGGGTAGTTTTTACTGCTTTCTACTAAATGACTTTCATCAAATTCTGGGAATGCTGCTGTAGAAATAGACTCGTTATGCCCTAACTGGTTCCATAACTCTTCGGCAATATGTGGCGCATAAGGCGAAATTAAAACCAATAACGGTTCTAGTATATCTTTACTTGTACATTTTTGCTGTGTTAGCTCATTAGCAGCAATCATAAATGTAGATACCGAGGTATTAAACGAAAAATTCTCGATATCTTCCTGAACCTTTTTAATGGTTTTGTGTAGGGTTTTTAAATTATCTTTTGTTGGTTTTGTATTGGTAACTTTTAGTCCACCATCATCCGTATACAATTTCCATAGTTTTTTTAAGAAACCATGTACTCCTGTAATACCAGCTGTATTCCAAGGTTTGTATTGCTCTAATGGGCCTAAAAACATTTCGTATAGGCGCAAACTATCGGCACCGTAATCTGCTACGATATCATCTGGATTTACAACATTGTATTTAGATTTAGACATTTTTTCTACATCTCGACCTACTTTATAAACATCGTTTTCTAAAACAAATTTGGCATCAGCATAGTCTTCACCAAATTCACTATCATTTTTTAGTCCTTCTATATCTAATTCGTCTGAAGCATTAACATATTTTACTTTTACGTGAAGTGCTTGTACCTTTTTGTTTTCTATTAAACCAGCAGAAAAGTATGTATTTGTGCCTTCTTCTCTATACACAAAAGCACTAGTTCCCAGAATCATACCTTGGTTAATTAGTTTTTTTGCGTATTCATCAACAGGTACAATACCTTTATCGAACAAGAATTTTTGCCAAAAACGAGAATACAATAAATGTCCTGTAGCGTGCTCGCTTCCGCCAATGTATAAATCGACATCTTTCCAGTAATCCATAGCTTCTTTAGATGCTATTTCGTTTTCATTTTCTGGATCCATATATCTGTTAAAATAAAACGAACTTCCTGCCCAACCTGGCATGGTATTTAATTCTAACGGAAAAATAGTTTCATCATTAATTAAATTGTTTGAAACGACTGCGTTTTTAACTATGTCCCATGCCCAAACGGAAGCATTACCTAATGGTGGCTCGCCAGTTTCGGTGGGTAAATATTTTTCTACCTCTGGAAGCTTAACTGGCAAATGTTTGGCATCTATCATTTGTGGCATACCATTTACATAATACACAGGAAATGGCTCGCCCCAATAACGTTGACGACTAAATACCGCATCGCGTAACCTGTAATTTGTTTTTCCTTTGCCTTGGCCTATTTGTTCTAATTCGTAAATGGCGCGCTTGGTTGCTTTTTTATAATTTAACCCGTTTAAGAAATCGCTATTTCCTATTACGGTTTTTGCTTTATCTGAAAAGGCTTCTTGAGAAATATCTACACCTTCAAAAATATTAGGAATTGGTATATTAAAATGTTTTGCAAAAGCATAGTCGCGCTCATCTCCACATGGTACAGACATTACTGCACCTGTACCGTAGCCAGCAAGAACATAATCGCCAATCCAGATAGGAATAGGCTTTTTTGTAAATGGATGTTCGGCATAAGCTCCGGTAAATGCGCCAGATATGGTTTTTACATCTGCCATTCTATCGCGTTCACTTCGCTTTGCTGTTGCTAAAATATAAGCATCGACCTCGGCTTTTTGTTCTGGCGTTGTTATTTTAGATACTAAATCGTGCTCTGGTGCTAATGTCATAAAACTTACTCCAAAAATGGTATCTGGTCGTGTTGTAAACACATCAATAGTAGCATTGTTTTCTTTAACCTTAAATGTAACAGAAGCTCCCACCGATTTTCCTATCCAGTTACGTTGGCTTTCTTTTAAAGAATCTGTCCAATCTATAGTTTCTAGACCTTGAAGTAACCGTTCTGCATAGGCAGAAATTCGCATACTCCATTGTGTCATTTTTTTACGAATAACAGCATGCCCACCACGTTCTGAAACACCATTAACAATTTCGTCGTTTGCTAAAACAGTTCCTAATGTTGGGCACCAGTTTACCTCGGTTTCGGCCAAATATGTTAAACGGTATTGCAACAATATTTGTTGTTGTTGTTTTAACGTGTATGCATTCCATTGTTCGGCCGAAAAATGCGCTACATCATCATCACAAACTGCATTAACATTTCCGTTACCTTGGTTAGCAAAAATGGTTTCTAAATCTGATATGTTTTCTGCTTTATTTTTATCATTATTAAACCAAGAATTAAACAATTGGATAAAAATCCATTGTGTCCATTTGTAATAACTTGGGTCTGAAGTACGTACCTCTCGAGACCAATCAAAAGAAAAACCTATTTGATCTAATTGACGACGATAGGTTGCAATATTATCTTTGGTTGTTATAGCCGGATGTTGCCCTGTTTGAATGGCATATTGCTCTGCAGGTAAACCAAAACTATCGTAGCCTTGAGGGTGTAAAACATTAAACCCTTGGTGACGTTTATAGCGTGCATAAATATCTGAAGCTATATAACCTAACGGATGCCCAACGTGTAACCCAGCTCCAGAAGGATAAGGAAACATATCCAAAACATAATATTTTGGTTTTTCGCTGTTATTTACTGCTTTAAATGTTTGGTTTTCTGCCCAGTATTTTTGCCATTTGGCTTCAATTTCGTTGAAATTGTACTTCATTATCATGCGTATTTAAGAAGTTGCAAATTTACGTTTTATAAATCAACTTAAAAACCTTTTATTTAATAGTTTATTAAGCACGAAAACAATGTGTTTTAAATAATATAAATTTATTTTTGCAGCTTAAAAATAAACATCTTGATTTCTAATATTTACAAAGCTCATTTTGCGCTTCTTGGTGCTAACTTAATTTACGGTGCAAACTATATTATTGCTAAAGGCATTATGCCAGAAAAAATTAGTCCAAATGCTTTTGTTTTTATAAGATTAGCGTGTTGTGTTGTACTATTTTGGGGCATTAAATTGCTTTTTATAAAAGAAAAAGTTGAACGAAAAGACTTTTTAAGATTAGCCATTTGTGGTTTACTAGGTGCAGCAGCAAATATGCTGTTTTTTTTTCATGGTATTAATTTAACATCGCCAGTTGATGCTTCTATTATCATGACTGCTACTCCTGTAATTGTACTTGTTTTTAGTTTTATAATTTTAAAAGAACGCATTACTAAAAACAAACTTATTGGTATTACAATAGCTGGTATTGGTGCCATATTCTTAATACTTTATGGCAATAAAGCTGCAGGTACAAGTTCTTTTCTTGGCAATTTATTTGTTTTTTTAAACGCCTCGTGCTACGGGCTTTACCTTGTTCTTGTAAAAACTTTAAAGAAGAAATACAACGCTATTACTATAATAAGCTGGATGTTTTTATTTGGATTACTACTAGTAATACCTTTTGCTTTAAATGATATTTCTAACACAAATTTCGAAGCCTTTTCTATAAATACCTATTTGGTAATAGGCTATGTTGTGCTATTTACCACCTTTTTTGCTTACTTATTTAATATATACGCCCTTAACTATGTTACACCTTCTGTAACAAGTAGCTATATTTATTTACAACCTGTTATAAGTTTTATTATGGTAAGTATTTACGCTTTTATTTTAATGAAAGATGAATACGCTAAAGACATTAGCACAGTTAAAATTTTAAGCTGTTTAATGGTTATTATTGGGGTTTATATTATAAGCAAACCGCCAAAAAAACTAGCCTAGTACAACAAAGTTAACGTGTTTTAGTTTATATAATACATTGCCACAATGTATTTGCTTTTTAAAAATACATTTGCTAACAAACTTAAAAGAGTTTTAGTCTTTTTAAATTTTATTAAAATTCTTTATTACTTTTACTTCTTAATCTTATCCTTACATGAGTTCATCATTTGAAAAACATCAAAAACGCAGACTTATATCTTCCTACTTTTCTGTAGTATTAAGTATTGCTTTAGTATTGTTTTTATTGGGTTTATTAGGTATGCTTATTTTAAACGCCAAAAAAGTATCGGACCATTTTAAAGAACAGGTGGTTATTACCATTTATTTAAAAGATACTGCTAAAGAGGTTGAAACCAAACAACTTGAAAAAAGTTTGGCTATGGCAGATTATGTAAAATCTACCGAATACGTATCAAAAGAACAAGCTGCCGAATTTATGAAAGCAGAAAATGGTGAAGATTTTATGGACTTTGTAGGCTATAATCCGCTTCAAAACTCTATTGATGTTCATTTAAAAGCAGATTTTGTGACTTCTGAACATCTTGAAAAAATATCTGCCGAAGCCACTAGTAAAAACTTTGTTGATGAAGTTACTTACGATAACGACTTGGTAAACCTAATGAACGATAACGTTAAAAAAATTAGTTTTTGGGTGCTTATTATAAGTGGTATTTTTACTTTAATTGCTGTTTTATTAATTAACAGTTCTATTAGATTGGCTGTATACTCTAAACGATTTACTATTAAAACTATGCAAATGGTTGGCGCAACCAAACAATTTATTCGTCGCCCTTTTGTATGGAAAAGTGTTCGCTTAGGTATGATTGGTGCACTTTTAGCCTTAATTGGTATGGCCATTGTTTTGTATTATTTAAACAAAACGTTTACAGAATTAGAATTGCTTAGCAACCCCATTTTAGTATCATTATTGTTTGTTTTTGTTTTTGCTTTAGGTATTATTATTACTTGGATAAGCACACACTTTGCAACACAACGTTTTTTAAATTTAAAAACAGACGAGCTATATTACTAGTTTGGTAAAACAAATTATAAAACTCTTAACAGCTTTTATGAAATAAATCTTTTACTTTGCAGTAAATTATTTGGCGTAAACATTATTATGGGAGAACAAAAACGTAAAGAAAACTCGAAACCAGAATTTATATTTGGAAATAAAAATTACAAATTCATGTTTATTGGTTTAGCCTGTATTGCTCTTGGTTTTATTTTAATGTCTGGCGGAGGTAGTGACGATCCCAATGTTTTTAACCCAGAAATTTTTAGCTGGAGACGTATTCGATTAGCACCAACATTAATATTAATAGGTTTCGGAATCCAGATTTATGCTATACTTTTAAATCCAGACAAAAAGTAACTTCTAATTAATTACAAGTGTACCTCTAACAGCTTAGCATCTGTGCCAACTATTTTTAATTTGTTTACAATTGCAGGTAACAACAATGTTTCGCCCATTTTTAGGCTATACGTTTTGTTATCGCACTCCACATTAAATGCACCTTCTACACACATATAAATTACAAAACTATCTGTTTTAGAATAATCTTTCTCTATACTTTTAGTAACCTTAATAATATTGGTCTTGAAATATGGCGAATGTACCAACGTGTTAGACACATTATCTGTTACCGAATATTTAGTTTTATAATCGTTATAATGCTTGTAATCTATAGCATCTAATGCCATTTCGGTATGAAGTTCTCTTGTCTTGCCTGTTTTAGCATCAACTCTATCATAATCATAAATACGATAGGTTATGTTTGATGTTTGCTGAATTTCGGCTAATAAAACACCCGCACCAATAGCATGAACACGTCCTGTTGGAATATAAAACGTATCGCCATTAGACACTTTTTCAATATTCAAAATTTTATTTAATGTTGAATTATTTAAATGCTCTTGATAGCTATCTTTTTCTACATTTTGATTAAAACCAACAATTAATTCGGCATCTTTTTCAGCCTGCATTACATACCACATTTCGTTTTTTCCAAACGAATTATGTCGCTCTTTAGCCAGTTCGTTACTAGGATGCACTTGAATTGATAACGGTGTTTTTGCATCAATAAACTTAATTAGCAATGGAAAATCTTCACCAAAAGCTTCATAAACACTATTACCAACAAAATCTCCTTTATATTCTTTAATTAAATCTTTTAATGTTTTTCCTTTTAAATTACCCTCTCCAACTACAGTTTCGTTATCATCTACATCTGAAATTTCCCAAGACTCACCTATACTTTCTTCTGTATATTGTTTATTAAGTATTGTTTTTAATTTTTCGCCACCCCAAATACGGTAGCTGTAAATTGGATTAAATTTTAAAGGATATAGTTTCATAATTTTTGTAAAGAAAATTCGCTATAAAACTATTGTTTTAAAACCTTACTCACAAATACATTTACTTTTATTTTTGTTTAAAAAAAAAGCAAATAACTGTTCAATATTTTTACACTTAAAACACTTTACTTCGTCAATTTTAATACTTTTGCCGCATGGATATAATTGACGCAATTATTTTAGGCATAATACAAGGACTTACAGAATTTCTTCCTGTATCATCTAGCGGGCATTTAGAATTAGGAAAAGCCATTCTTGGCGACAACTCTGTGCCAGAAGAAAGTTTACTATTTACTGTTGTGCTTCACTTTGCAACAGCTTTAAGCACTATTGTTGTATTTAGAAAAGATATTTTAGAGCTTATAAAAGGGGCTTTAAAATTTAAATGGAATGACGATTTACAATTTATTTCTAAAATAGCACTTTCTATGATTCCTGCCGTAGTTGTAGGATTATTTTTTGAAGAACAGCTTGAAGCCCTTTTTGGCAATAACATCTTATTAGTTGGTTGTATGTTAATTATTACTGCTATCTTATTATTTTTAGCAGATAAAGCCAAAAACACAGAAAAAAAAGTAAGTTTTCAAAATGCATTTGTTATTGGAATTTCTCAAGCCATAGCCATGTTACCAGGTATTTCTAGAAGTGGTGCCACCATTTCAACATCGGTATTATTAGGAAATGACAAAACTAAAGCTGCTCGTTTTTCATTTTTAATGGTTGTACCTTTAATTTTTGGTAAAATAGCAAAAGATGTTTTAAGTGGCGATTTAACTTACAATTCTGGAAACTTTACAGCTTTATCTATTGGCTTTGTGGCAGCTTTTGTTGCTGGATTATTTGCATGCACTTGGATGATTGCTCTAGTTAAAAAAAGTAAACTTACCTATTTTTCAATATATTGTGTTATTGTTGGTTTAATTGCAATAGCTTTTTCGTTATTTAATTAATATGAAAACGGTTGAAGATTATCTTTCTGGGCAGGTTTTACTTATAGACAAACCTCTTAACTGGACATCGTTTCAGGTGGTTAACAAACTACGATGGGAAATTCGCCAAGCCTTTAAAATAAAAAAAATAAAAGTTGGGCATGCTGGTACTTTAGACCCTTTAGCAACAGGGCTACTAGTAATTTGCACGGGTAAAATGACCAAACAAATTGATACTTTTCAAGGACAAGAAAAAGAATACACAGGCACTATAATTTTAGGAAGCACCACACCTTCCTATGATTTGGAAAGCGAAATAAACGAAACTTTCCCAACAGACCATATTACAGAAGATTTAATTTATAAAACCACTAAGCAGTTTATTGGCGAAATACAACAATTTCCACCTGTATTTTCAGCTTTAAAAAAAGATGGTAAACGTTTATACGAATTTGCAAGAGCTGGCGAGCATGTAGATATTCCTGCCAGAACAATACAAATCTCGGAATTTGAAATAACTAAAATTGATGGACTTTGCGTTAATTTTAGAGTTGCATGTAGTAAAGGCACTTACATTCGTTCTTTAGCTAACGATTTTGGAAAAGCTTTAAATTCTGGCGCGCATTTATCTGCTTTGCGTCGTACAAAAATTGGAAATTTTCATGTTACTAAATCTTCTTCTATTGAAAAATTTATTGAAAACTTAAAGGCTAAATAATACCGTACCGTCTTAAAAAAAAGTCTACAAAAACAACTAACAAAACACTTAAATTCAACACCTTACAACCCTTGTTTTATTTCATAATGTTTTAAACTTTAAGATTTTTTAAACTTTTTAGCGTATTTTGCCGTATATTTTAATACGATTACCCCAAACACAAACGTATTGAACCTTAGTAATCAACATAAAGCCCTACTTATTACTTTTCTAATTACTGGAACTGTAATACTTTCTGTTTTTAATTTAAGCCTTAAACAACAGCAAGAATTTGCATCTGAAAGCTATTACGAAATAGAACCAGAACCAGAACTTACTGAAGAGGAAATTAAAGTGCTTGAAGCTTTAGATAAATTAAATAATACTAAAGCTGAAACCAATAAAGCTTTTAACGAAACCGAAAAGCCTAAACATTTTGCCCAAGCTTTTAAAACTATAGCTCCACCAGAAGATTACATTCCTAAATCTAATAACACTTCAAACCACCAAACCATAGCTAGAAAAGCTTATGATATACCCAAAGACTCTAAATTAAACACCGAAGAGTTAGCTAAATTTAGTAAAGTAAACGACTTACTTAAAGAACAACAATCTGATGGTAACAACTCTAAAAGTTCCATAAAGTTTTCATTAAAAAACAGAAAAAAAATTCATATTCCTATTCCTGTTTATTTATGTGAAATAGACGGAAAAATAGTGGTAAACATTACAGTAAATGCCCAAGGCAATGTAATTGATGCTTATGTAAACACATCGTCAAACTCTAACAACGAGTGCCTTATAGAACATGCCATAGATTATGCTAAGCAATCTCGATTTAGCGCAGATGCATCAAAAAACACCCAAATAGGCTCTATAACATTTTATTTTATTGGCAAATAGTAGGTTGCAATTGGCAAAGTAACTTTGTTATATCTTCAATTATATTTTGCCCTTTATCTTTATTATACCAATGTTGTAAATCTTCTTTAAATTCTGGTGTTAATTTACCATGCTTAGCTTTAAACCTATTTACATAACTTGTTGCTTCGCTTGGCCTTGGTCCATATGTGTTTAATACCTCTCCTGTACTATTATCAATCATAACAACTTTTGCAATAGCTCTACCTCCATTAGTTAAAAACATATCCATAAGCTCTAAATTTTCGTCACGCAATACAATTTTTACATCAATATTTGTATTTAATTCTGCTATTTTATTCAATGCAGGTATTACATGAGCAGCATCGCCACACCAGCTTTCGGTAATTATTAACCAAGTTATTTTTTGGTTATAGTCTAATATCTTTTTTTTAGCAGTATCAGAAATTTTTATGGTTTTATCCCAACGCTTCATGCGTTTATCGTTCAATTTAGTATAATTTGCTAGCGCTTCTGTTTTTTCTTTTCCGGTGTTCGAATTTTCATTAGCTAATTGCTTTACTAACAATCTATAGTCTTGATATGAAATACTTTTGTCAAGACTTTTTTGTATAATTTGATTCATAATTTTAATTTAAAAATAAAAACCTAGAAGCAAAATTAATACCTATAGATTTTAATTAAGATGATATTTGTCATACTTTTACTTTTAACCTTACAACCCAAAAAACAATAATACTTTACCACAATGAAAAAACACAGATGCGGCTGGTGCGTAGGTGACGATTTATATGAAGCCTACCACGATACAGAATGGGGTGTTCCTGTTTATGATGATGATACTTTATTTGAATTTTTAATTTTAGAAACCTTTCAAGCTGGCTTAAGTTGGATAACCGTTTTACGAAAACGAGAAAATTTTAGAAAAGCTTTTGATAATTTTGATTACAAAAAAATAGCCAACTACCAAGAAGCAAAAATTAACACTCTACTTCAAGATACTGGTATAATTAGAAACAAATTAAAGGTTAATGCTACTGTTAGTAATGCACAAGCGTTTATAAAAATTCAAGAACAATTTGGTAGTTTTAGTAAATACATATGGAACTTTGTTGATGGCAAACCCATAAAAAACAATATAAAAAACTACAAAGAAGCTCCTGGAAATACAATTTTAAGCGATACCATTAGTAAAGACTTAAAAAAGCGCGGCTTTAAGTTTGTTGGTTCAACCGTTGTTTATGCCCATATGCAGGCCACAGGTATGGTTAACGACCATGAAGTAAATTGTTTTAGATATGATGAAGTTTAGTTTTTTTGCTTGTCTATTTTTAAGTTTACTTTCTTATTCGCAAACCAAAAACGAACAAGAAAAGCGCATTAATCAATCTGAATTTCCAAAAATTGCCCAAAATTATTTCAATTTTATAGCTGATAAGACGAAATATTTAAAATTTTACAAAGAAACTGATGCCAAAAAGCAAAGCTTTGAAGCTAAATTTAAAATAAACAAACTACATTATAGTATTGAGTTTGATACACTAGGAAAGCTTGAAGATATTGAGGTTTTGGTTAAAAAAAGAGATATTTCAAAAAAAGCACTAAAACAAATTGATGCTTATTTTAGCTCTAATTTTAAAAAATGTAGAATAATAAAAATTCAGAAACAATACATAAATCATTCAACCAAAAACGACCAATACTATATTGCATACATTATAGAAAACCCTAATAACAAACACACGCATTTTGAAATTATTGCCGAAATAAAAACAAAACAAAAACACGAATTAAGAGAGTTTACATTTAATAGAGATGGTAAATTTGAAAAATCTAGACTAGTAACATCTTCTTCTTACGAGCATGCCTTATATTAAAACCTTTATAATATTTATGTTTTGCATTATAGGCTTTAATAGCTATGCTCAAAACAATTTTACTAGCCTTGGCGAATCGGCGTTTGCTATAAACCATACCGTTTCTAAAACCTATAGCATGAATTTTGCTTTACGAAGTAGATATTTTTTGTATAAAAATAAAAACCTTCAATACCAACAACAGCAGATAGATATTTATCATTTTTCTACAATAAAATTAAACTTTAACCACAAATTAAGTTTTGGTATCTATTACCGAAATAGAGATAGGTTTGAAACTGGGACTAACGAATTGCGGTTAACACAACAGTTTAACTTTACAAAACAAAAGTTAGGGGTGCGTTATGGGCATAGAATTAGAGCCGAACAACGCATTATAGATAACAAAACTATTTTTAGACAACGGTATAGATTTGCTGTAGATTTCCCTTTAAATGGAGAAAAACTTGATATAGGTGAAGCTTACTTAGTAAGTGCTACCGAAGGGTTATTAAGCTTAAGTAAAACGGATAAACCAGAAACAGATATTAGAATATCCTCGCAAATAGGCTGGCAAATTAGTCAAAAATTAAAACTTCAAACAGGTTTAGAGCATAGATTAGAAGCTTTTAACTTAAAAGCTAAAAACAACTTATACATATTATCTTCTGCTGTATTAAAAATTTAGTGTTTAATTTTTATATTAACCGTTAAAGCGGTTTACTGCAACCTATTAAAATGAGTTGTAAAACCATCATAATAGTTATTGGCAATTGTTAAATGTAATGCATCTCGCATTCTAATTACTCCCTTAAACACAACATGCCAGCTGTAATCAAAGTTTTCTGAATAATTTATAAAATCATCTTCAGCAGAGTAAATAGATGTGTCTGTAGTTATAATATAATTGCCACTATATATTTCAATTCCGTTTTCAATAATAGAATACGACATATCTGAATTTAAATTTAGTTGTACACTTTTACCAAAACGATCTGGGGTAACTTGGTCTACTCCACTAATACCACCTTCGGTAATTGTCCATTGCCATTTGCCAATAATACTAGCGGCTTTAGGCTCTAAATTTTCAATATTAGTATCATCATCGTTATTACACGAAAATAATGTTAAAACTAAAACAAGTATATAAGTTAAATGTTTCATTATACTTCTTATTTTACTTATGCTGTGTATTTAAGCATAACTCTTTTATCTAGTTAAATTTAAAAAAATAATGAGCTTAATTTACAAATATTTTAAAAACAAATCTCTTGAAATTTCTTCTGCACCTAAGCTTTCTAAATGGCTAGTATAAACTTGGCAGTCTATAAGTTTATAATTTGTGTTTTTAATAAACGAAATAAAACCAACCTTACTAGCATTACTCTCTTTTGTAAACATACTCTCGCCACAAAACACGCCATTATTTAAATCTACTCCATAAAGGCCTGCAACTAGATTATTATTATCCCATACTTCTACAGATTTAGCAAAACCTAAATTATGAAGCTTTACATAGGCTTCTATCATAGCATCTGTAACCCAAGTCCCTTTTTGTCCATTTCGCTTTACTAAAGCACATGCTGTAATTACGGCTTTAAAATCTTTATTAACGGTTACTTTATATCCTTTATTTCGCATAACTTGTTTCATACTTTTAGAAACTTTTAGCTTTTCGGGGTATAATACAAATCGTGGGTTTGGAGACCACCACAAAATAGGCTCGTTAGCATCAAACCAAGGAAAAATTCCTGTTTTATACGCAAGTAGTAATCTTTTGGCAGACAAATCGCCACCAACAGCCAACAAACCTTCTGGCGAAGCTGTATTAACGTTTGGAAACCAAATATCTTTGTTTAAATAATACATGATTAATAAATATAAAAAACCTCAACATTTAAAAAAATATTGAGGTTAATTTAATTAAAGTTTCTGCTGTGGCAGAACTAAAATTTTATGTTATTAAAAAGGTAAATCGTCATGATCTTCTTCTTTTAAATCTCCTGCAGGCTCAAAAGCATCTGCTGGTGGTACAGGAGGCATATTTCCGCCTGCTGCTTCACTTTGTAATGCTTCAATTCGCCAACCTTGAATAGAGTTAAAATATTTTGTTTCTCCTTGAGGGTTTACCCACTCTCGCCCTCTTAAATTAATGTTTATTTTAACTTGTTGCCCTACTTGGTAATTGTTTAACAAGTCTGTTTTATCTTGCACAAACTCCACCATAATATGCTGTGGGTATTGCTCTTCTGTAGTTACTACAATTTCTCTTTTTCTAAACCCATTACTTCCAAAAGTTTGAGTTTCTCCAACCATTTTTATTCTTCCTTGAACTTCCATGTATTCGTAATTATTTATTTACTATTGTTTTTCTATTATTTTTTAATCTTGATTAAGATAGTAGTATTTTCCATGCGCTTTCAACATCTCCAAAACTAAGGTAATTCCTAGCTAATTTGTGCTTCTCTCTATGTGTTGCTGTTTTTATATTTGGGTAACGCTTACCAACCTCTTCAATAAAATCTTTAATACTTTGCTCGTTTGGCAGACTTTCTATATTCCCCAGCATACCTAAATCGTTTCCTGTTAAAATCATACTGTTTTTAACATAATCTGGAAAAGCATCAACACCTATACCTAACGTGGTTAAAGGCTTTGGTATTTCAAAAAAGCCCTTTTTTGCTCGACTATAATAGCTACCTCCTGCTCTAGCTACTAAATCTAATTTTTTTTGATCTATAACATCGTTTTCATCAAGAATAGCATCATCTATATGAAGTTTAACAACCTCGCATATAATTAAATTACCTGCGCCGCCTTCGGTTCCTAACTTAATTATATCATTTATCTTACACTCTAACTGTACAGGGGCTTCAGCTACTCTAAAAGGCTTAACAATATCAGACTCTAACATGGTTAAACCAGCCTTTTCAAACTCATTAACATCTTCTGGGTACTCTGTACTACTTAAAGACATTTGATGAACCATATCGTAGTTTACCACATTTATAACCACCTCTTTTGTTGCTTCTGCATTTACTAAGGTATGCTTTACTGTATTATCTCTTACTCGCCTAGCTGGAGAAAAAATAAGAATTGGTGGATTGGCACTAAATACATTAAAAAAACTAAATGGCGACAAATTAGGGTTTCCTTCTGGGCTAACTGTGCTAGCAAAAGCAATAGGCCTTGGCGCTACAGCACTTAACAAATAACCATGTAATTTACTGGTTGGCAAGCTTTTTGGATCTAATGAAGGCATTGTTGTTTAATTTTCACAAATGTAGCGAAACTATAACGCAACTAAAAACCGACTTACTAACAACTTGAACAATAATATTAACAGATTTGCATTATATTACCAGATAATTTTTTGTTAAATGATTTTTACCAAACATAGTAATGCATTCCGTTGGATTATTGTAATAGCTTCTTTTGCTATTGTATCTCTTATTTTATGGAAAACATACGAGTTTTTCCAGCATTTTAAAGATGAAGAACGTAGCAAAATGGAAAATTGGTCTTTTGCTCAAACAGAGTTTATTAATTCTGATATACAATCTAACACAAATTTAGATTTAACACTTAAAATTTTAAATAGCAATAAAACAACACCCATGCTTACTATTAATGATGATGGTAGCTTGGGCAGTTATAACAATATTGACGAAACAAAAATTAAAGACAAAAACTACATAAACAAACTCATAAAAAAGTTTAAGGCAGAAAACAGCCCTATTCATGTAAAATATCAAGACAAAATATATTCTACAATATATTACGGCAATTCGCCTTTGCTAAATAAATTAAAATATTATCCGCTGGCTTTACTATTAATAATTGTGCTTTTTGGCGCTGTTATTTTTTTCTTTTACAGTAGCAATAAAAACGCTACTCAAAATAAATTATGGTCTGGTATGGCTAAAGAAACTGCGCATCAAATAGGCACGCCATTATCGTCTTTAATTGGTTGGACAGAACTATTAAAAACCGAAAACGTAAACCCAGATTATATTTTAGAAATTGAAAAAGATGTAGACCGACTAAAAACGATTACTGAGCGTTTTAGTAAAATAGGCTCGCTTCCCATTTTAGAAAAAGCAGATATTGTAAAAGAAACTATAGACTCTTATGATTATTTAAAAACAAGATCGTCTAAACTTATAATTTTTGATATTAAAGTCCCAAAAGACAAAATTTTCGTAAATCTAAATAGACAACTTTACAGTTGGACTATAGAAAACCTAATAAAGAATGCTATTGATGCCATGAAAGGTCGAGGCAAACTAACGGTTGAAATTTCGCAACTTGAAAACAATATAATGATAAGTGTAACAGACACCGGAAAAGGCATACCTAAAAAGAATTTTAATACCATTTTCGAACCTGGGTATACAACTAAAAAACGAGGTTGGGGCTTAGGCCTATCTTTAGCTAAACGTATTATCGAAGATTTTCATAACGGAAAAATTAAAGTACTACAATCTGAAAAAAACAAAGGTTCTACCCTGCAAATAATTTTAAAACAAATTAATTAGTAGTTTAAAGTATGATGTCTGAAAAATTAATTGATGTAAAAGATGTAGCCTTAAAAAATAACTGTCCAGAGTGCTATAGTAACAATGGATTACGATTAACATTTAAACAAAAAATTAAAGACACTAAATTTTACAAATCTATAACCCCAAAAATTAGTTACGAAATAACATGCAAAACGTGTAACTCTATAATTTATCCTGTACAATGGACAGATGATATTGATCGTGTTTTTGAGTACCACAAAAAGGCATTTATTCCCAAAAAAACATCAACTTATATAAAAAAAATATCGTGGGTTATTATAGCTTTAGGGGTTGTAGTAATAGCTATAATGGTATTTTTGGCTTATTATTTATATTTATAACTTGGCCTTAATGGTTTCTGCCAACGTTTCAAACTCTTCATGAGTCATTTTAGTTTTTTTAATAAAACGGGCATCATCCATAGATTGAAGCGGTATTAAGTGTACATGCACATGTGGCACCTCTAAACCAATAACACTTACTCCAATTCGTTTACATGGTATGGCTTGTTTTAATGCTAAGGCTACCATTCTTGAAAAACGCATTAAATTACCATAATCATCTTCATTTAAGTCGAAAATTTTATCAACTTCTTTTTTAGGAATACATAGTGTATGGCCTTTAGCATTAGGGTTTACATCAAGAAATGCTAAAAAATCTTCGGTTTCTGCTATTTTATAACAAGGAAGCTCTCCGTTAACTATTTTTGTAAAAATTGATGCCATTTTATTAATAATAAAGGTTTCGCTTTCGCGGAATTAAAAACTATCTAGATATTTCAACAATATCGAATTTTATAACACCATTTGGTACTTGAATTTCGGCAACATCGCCAACCGATTTTCCTAACAAACCTTTTCCTATTGGCGAGTTTACCGATATTTTCCCTGAAGCTAAATCGGCTTCACCATCGGCTACTAATGTATAGTTCATTTCCATACCATTAGTTTGGTTTTTTATTTTAACTTTAGATAGCACCAATATTTTAGAATTATCTAATTGCGACTCATCAATAACACGAGCACCAGCTAAAGCATCTTCTAATTTAGAAATACGCATTTCTAACATACCTTGCGCTTCTTTAGCGGCATCGTATTCTGCATTTTCACTTAAATCACCCTTATCTCTTGCTTCAGCTATAGCCTTAGAAGCTTTTACGCGTTCTACATCTTTAAGTTGTTGTAACTCATCTCTTAGCTTTTTTAATCCTTCAGGTGTATAGTATGATACTTTACTCATAACTTCATTATTTTACTTAATAAAAGATGCTGAACAAGTTCAGCAAATAAAAAAATCTCGCTTACACGAGATTGTACAACAAAAATACAAAATTTTAGTTACATATGTATTGAAAACATTAATATACTTTTACTTATATTTTTACTAAAAAAAGCAAAAACATGTTAAGCAAATACCTAAACAATAAAGTACATTTGCTTTTTATTGTAAATTGCACCTCAATATTTTACCGTTTTATGAAACCATTTTTTAGCGCCTTATTATTTGTTTTTTTAGTGTCTTGTAGCGGCAATTCTGTTGATGATAGAAACTGTCGTTTTTTACTGGATATTAATGTAAATTTTTCTATCGATTTAAGCTTACCTCAATATAGTCAATTAAATTTTGCTGGAAACTCTGTTTATATAGCTAATCAAGGTAATGCTGGTGTTATTGTTGCTAGTACTGGTGTAGATTTTTATGCTTGGGATGCTGGAGACCCAAACCATGCGCTAAGCGATTGTTCTGTTATTTCACCATCTGGGTTAAATGGTACTTGTGGTTGTGGCGATAATAATACCTATAATTTTGTTACTGGAACCATAGCCGGCAATAATGGTTTAAAATGCCCATTAAAAAACTATCGGGTTCAAAAAAACGGAAACTCGCTTTTAATTTTTAATTAAAAAAAGCGTCGCTAGTAAAATTACCAACCACGCTTATTAATGCTGCTATTTTTTACTTTAAAACTTTAAAGTAGCTCCTAACAAAAAGTTAGTTGTTGCTTGCGGGTAGTAACCAGCATAATATCCTGTTGTTGTTCCTGTTGGACTTTCATTGTCGCTATAATCATACGAGCCAAAGTAACCGTTTGAAACATATTTTTTATTAAAAATATTATTTATCAAACCAGACAATATTATGGATTTAAATAGTTTATTAGGCTTAATTTCATAACTAATATTAAAATCGTTTATAAAATAACTTTCTAAAACAGATGCTTTGTTATCTGTATTTCCCATATATTGCTCGCCAACATATTTACTAAGTAAAGTAAGTTGCAAACCTTCTGCCGGAAAGAGATTTAATGCATTTCCTATTACTAAATCTGGCGAAAATGAAATGTTAGTGTTTCCTAAATCGACTAGCTCTCCATTAATTTCAGATTGAAAATTTTTATTTTTATTACTACTTAAACCAATGTTTGTTGATGTGCTAAATATTTTAGAAAATTGAATGTTGGCATCGACCTCTAACCCTAACCTATAACTTTTACCACTTGTAGCTCGAATTGGGCTTCCAACATCATCTAACTCGCCAGTTAACACTAACTGATTTTGATAAAACATATAATATAAATTAGTATTTATACTAGCTTTTTTAGTGCTATAACGCCAGCCTAGCTCTATGTCGTTAAGGGTTTCGTTTTCTGTAACACCAGCTTCAAAATCGTCGCGATTTGGCTCTCTATTAGCTCTTGCATACGATGCATAAAAACTACTAAAATTACTTTGTTTATAAGTTAAACCAGCCTTTGGATTAAAGAAACTAAAGTTTGCATTGGTTTTAAATACTTCTCTGTCAGAATTTAATCCATTTGTTTTATAGCTTACAAAACGCCCTTGCAAATCAATAAAACCTGTAATTTTTTTTGCTAACTTAAATGTGGCTTTAGAGAATATACTAAAATCGTTTTTTGTAGCATCGCCATCGTAATAACGATCTCTTATATTTCCGTTTTCAGAAAATGCTTTTGCCCATATAACTTCTCCAAAATGATCTCCATTATAAACACTATATGATAACCCCGAAATAAGCTCTAGTGTGTTTTTCTTATAGGTTACATTGGCATTTAACACATAAAAATTATTATCTAACCAGCGCCTTCTAATAACATCGGTAATTGGTATATCTATAGGGTTTCCGTTTTCATCTTCATCAACACGATTATCTGTTGGTAAAACAATACCATTGTAAAGACCAATTTCATCGGTATCATCTTCAAATTGTTCAAAATACCCTTTTCCTTTAGTATAGTTTAATCCTAAGTTTGTTGACCAATTATTATCAAAACGTTCATTCCAATGTAATTGGTAATGGTCTTGCCAATAATTATCGGTTTCATTCTCATAAGTGTATGGGTTTTGGCGACGGTTTTCTTTTAATTGATTGGCTGTTAAACCTTCCCAAGCTTGATAAGTACGTTCTACATTACCAAAAGTTAATGCTTTAATTAAGGTGTTATCGTCTTTATAAACACCTTGTAAGAAATACGATTTTAAATCGGTAAATGCTCGATCAATATACCCATCTGAATTTATTTTTGAGAACCGACCAGATATTTCGAAATGATTATTTAATAAACCTGTGCTTAATTTTACAGTATGTTTTCTTGTAGCAAAGCTACCGAAACTATTTGATATTTCTCCTGAAGCCTCTTTTGAAAAAGCATCGGTTAATACATTTATACTAGCTCCAAAAGCTCCAGAGCCATTGGTTGATGTTCCTACGCCACGTTGCAATTGTAAGCTCTCTGTTGAAGATGCAAAATCGCCTAAATTTACCCAAAATGTTCCTTGACTTTCTGGATCGTTATAAGGAATTCCGTTAATAGTTACATTTACACGTGTTGCATCTGTACCACGCACCCTAATTCCTGTGTAACCAATGCCTGCTCCGGCATCGCTTGTTGTAACTACCGATGGTAAAAAGTTAAGTAAAACAGGTATATCTTGCCCTAAGTTACGTTTAGCTAAAGCTTCTTTAGATATATTAGAATGTGTAATAGGCGAATCTGCATTTACACGTACGGCATTAACCAAAACTTCATCTAGTTTTTCGGTTTTTGTAGAATCTGTTACAACTTGATTTTGTTGTGCCATTACGTTAGTTGACAACACTACGAATGTTAAAAAAAGTAAAATATTTTTCATTACGATTATATTTATAATCGAATAAAAAGAGGTAATTATTCTTTTTGTTGTTAATAAATTAAACTTTAAGCGTCCTACTTGTACGAAATCATGTTTTTTAAGTTCAATATTTATTAAATCTTTAATATTAAACAAATCAAGATTTAAAAATATAAACCAACATTGATGACCTTATCGCACTTGCTAAAAATATCTACTGGATATTTTCTTTACGCTTGTTTCCTAAACAGCATTATCTGTTCTAGGTTCAATGGGTATGATCTCAGCCTAAATGGGCACCCCTTTTTTGAGAACGGTGCAAATGTAGTGACCAATTCTTAATTAACAATTTTAAATGCGTACTTTTTAATTTATACTTGGTTTTTGTCTATTTGCCTTCTTTTCAGATTGCTTACGCTTACTTTTTAACCGTTTTTTTATAACAGATTTAGGGATTTTTGTAGGTTTTCGCTTTTTAGGAATAACTAAAGCTTTATTTATTAATTCTAAAAATCGTTTTACTACAATATCTTTGTTTTTATGTTGGCTTCTGCTTTCTCTACATTGTAACATTAAAACACCTTCTTTTGTTAGCCTATTATTAAGCTGTTTTAAAAGTCGCTCTTTTTGGGTTTCATTAAACACCAATGATGCTTTTAAATTAAAAGTAAGTTCTATTTTTGAAGACACTTTATTTACATGTTGCCCGCCGCTACCAGAGCTTCTAATAGCTTTAAAGGTTAATTCGTGCAATATGGCGTCTTCATCAAACATTAAGATACTTGATGTACAGGTTTTAATAAATCGTTTACTGTTTTTACAGGGTTAAACGTTTCTAGCGGTACTTCTACAAAAATAGAGTTCCAATATGCCATACTTCCGTTCCATAATCCTGGAAGTTCTAAGGCGTCAATATCTACTCCATTTTGTGTTTTTGTAGTAATAAAAGCCGCTTCTGGATCTATATATTTCGATAAATCGAACTTTTCTCCCTTATAGTTTTTTACTCCACAAACTAAATCTGTAGGGTTAAAGTGTGTGGCTTTGTAAACTATACTTTGCTGATTTTTTTTGCTAAAATTAATCTGTGCAAACTCAACGATTTGTAAAGATACATTTCCTTTATCATCTTTAACCCAAAATGGCCCGCCACCAGGTTCGCCTTGGTTTTTAACCATACCGCAAACACGAATTGGCCTATTTAGTCTTTCTTTTAAATATATTATTTTTTCTTTAGGTGTATAATCGTCAAAACCTTCATGAATAGGCACGTTTAGCCTATAACGCAAAAACAAGGCAATAACTTTAAAATCGGTATCATCTAAATTACCTGTGTCTAATTTATTTAAATAAGTAAAAACTTTTTCTTGAGCTTCTATTAAAACGCCAGCTAAAAGTTTTTTATAGTTAGATACGTTTTCGTTTAAATTAGAAACCACGATATTATCTATATTTTTAATAAAAATTATATCGTTATTTAATGTATTTAAGTTTTCTATAAGTGCTCCGTGCCCTGCTGGTCTAAATAAAATGGTGCCGTCTTCTTTTCTAAAAACATCGTTATCGGCTTTAAGCGCCACGGTTTCTGTGGCTTCATTTTGATATGAAAACGACACGTTAAAAGTGGTGTTTGTTTTTTCTTCTATAGCTTCTCGAATACGACTTAATTCGTTTGAAAAATATAACTGATGGTTTTTTGAAACTGTAAAATGAAGGTTAGCTTTACCATTGGACGATGCGTAAAGTGTAGATTCGAATAAATGCTCTTCAAACGCTGTTTTTACAGCATTTCTGTACTTATGAAATGGCAATAAGCCTTTAGGTAAAAAACTATAGTTTAGGCCTTTTGCATCAAGCATTGTTTTTACAAATAGTAAATGTTTTTCGGCTTCAGGTAAGGTATCAAAATCTGGGTTTTCTTTTTTTACTCTGGCATTTACTTCTTTATAAAAAGGAAATTTTTCTAAATTTTCTGTAAAAAGCGTTATTAAAGCATCATTTTTCCTTTCGGCGTAAGTTGCTATATTTTCTTTTAAAGGATTAAAATTATTTAAAAACTGAAATAAAAACTTAAACATTCGTGTTGCTGCTCCAGAAGCTGGAACAAACTTAACAATAGACAACTGGCTTTGTTTAGCCTCGTATAGTTTTAAAAACTCTTGAGTTTCTTTTGTGTCGTAGCTTTCTATACCTTTGCCTATCGTTGCAGCAGCAACCAGATTTGAAAAGGTCATCCCGTTTTTTAATCGAGATACTTGCGCGCTTACTTGCTCTATAGTTATGCCTTTACTTTTTATTTGTTGAATATCTTTATCTGAAAACATTATACTTTGGGGTTTAATAATTTATCAATATGTTTTACTGCGGTTTCTAAACGTATTTTTTTATCGCCTTTTAAAAGCACAAATGGTTTTTTATGCTTTATTAATGCATTTTTAAAAGCTTGAAACATTTTTTCTCTATGTGCTGGTTTATCTCTTAAATCGTCGGCTTCCCAAGGTGTATCAATATATGTTAAAAAATATAAATCATACTTGTTTTGTAACGCATATTTTTCAAGAACTGGATCACAACTTCCTAGGTAATAAGCTTCGGAATATACTTTGGTTTCTAACAAATCGGTATCGCAAATTAACACCGTATTTGTTTTTTGTGCCAGTTCGTTTTCAAGTTTAACCTGCCCTTCTGCTATGGGTAATAAATCTTGTGCTTCGCATGTTTTACGCTCATTATTCCATTTTTTTTGAAGATACTCGCGTGCATATTCTGGTACCCAAACCGAATTGTAATGTCGGGCTAACTGTCTAGATAGCGTTGTTTTCCCTGTAGATTCTGGCCCAAACAAAACTACTTTTATGCAGGTAGCGGGTTGCTGTTTATACTTTTCTTCCATGAAATATATCCAAAAATGGCTATAACTGTAAATCCTAAATACTGTAAACTTGTAAACGTAAAACCTTTATAAAAATATAAAGGGATTGAAATTAAATCTCCTATAATCCAGAACATCCAATTTTCTAGCTTTCGTTTTGCCATTAACCACATACCTACAAAAAATATGGCGGTGGTAATGGTGTCTATATAAGCCACCCAACTGGTCCATTTATTAAATGCGTGGTAAACTAAATAAACAAAAACTAAGGTTGCTAAAAATATAGCTGTACTTATTTTTTTTTCGTTGAAAGACATTCTTGAAATTGGAGTAACCTGCGCATGGTCAACTTTTTTTGTCCATACGTACCAGCCGTAAACACTCATTATAAAATAATATGCATTTATCATCATATCGCCTAAAAGCTCCCATTTTAATAATAAATACACAAAAATTAATGTACTTATCATACCTGTTGGAAACACTAAAACTTTATTTTGCTTAGAAAACCAAACCGATAAAAAACCAAAAATTATTGCTATTATTTCTAAAACAATATCTACGGTTTCATATTCGGAATATTGACTAAAAAACAAATTAACAATACTATTCATAATCGCCTTACTATGTTACTTATTTAATGCATTAAAAAAACTTTCATCATCCTCAAAAGCAGTACCAATAACAACCATATCTGCTCCTGCTTTATAGGTATTTTCTAATTGTGCTTTGCTTCTTATACCGCCTCCAACTATTAACGGAATATTTATGGTTTGCTTTACTTGTTTTATTATCGAAGTAGAAACGGCTTGCTTTGCTCCACTTCCTGCTTCTAAATAAATAAATTTCATACCTAATAATTGCCCTGCTTTTGCGGTGTCTATTATATTTTGAATATTTTTTCTAGACATTGGTTTTGTTGCTGTAACCTGTTGTACCGCTGTTATTTTTCCGCTTTCAACCAAAATATAACCGGTTGGAATAACCTCTAAATTACTATTTTTTAATTTTGAAATGGCTTGAATATGTTTACCTATTAAATAATCTGGGTTTCTACCAGAAATTAAAGATAAAAACAAAAGCGCATTAGCCTTATTTGTTATTTGAGTAACATCGCCAGGAAACAAGATAATAGGTAAACTTGTGTGCTTTTTAATTTCTAAAACTAAAGCATCGGTTGCATTATCATCAACTACACTTCCGCCTACAAAAATGTGTGTAGCTACTGATGTGTTAACTTTTTTAATAAAACTACTGGTATTTTTAAGTAAAAACTTATCTGGATCAATTAAAACAGCTAATAGTTTTTCTTCTTTTAAAATAGAAGCTTGTATGTTTTTATATATCGATTTCATTTAAGCTATAGCATAGGCACAAGTAAAACCTTCAAACTCTAAAAAGTAAATGTTGTATTTATATTTTCTTGTATTATAATCAATCCATGCTGCAGTATGCTCATCTTTTATTTCAAAAGGTATCACTAAACAATGCTGCTTAAAACTTAATCCTGGTGTAGAAAACAACTTATAAAGCGATTCTTTAACACACCAAATTACTGTTAATTTATTAATATAATGGCTTTCCAATTTGTTTAAATAATTAAACTCATAATCAATAAATTTATGCGCTATAATGCCTATTTTATCACGTTGTTTCTCAATATCAATTCCAACAATTACATCGCTTACAATAACGGCCGAAAAGTTAAACGAATGCGTAATAGATATTTGTTTACCATCTTTTAAATGCGGTTTACCGTTATCGTCATAAAACAAATCTTCATCAGTATATCCAAATTCATGTAACAAATGGCGCACACTTAAAAACCCGCGTTGGTGCAACTCGCTTTTCATGCCTAAAACACGGTTTGCAGATTCTGGTTTTAAATTAACTTTAGCCATTAAATTCTTAAAAGACTCTGTAATCTTCCAGATTTTAACAGTAGTTTGTGAGTTTGGTGTAATGGTTTTATAAAGTGGCATTAAATATTTTGAAAGTTATTGATTATCTTTGCATCGCCTTAGGCAATTAAACAATTTTTACAAGCGAATTTAAGTATTTTAAGTACTAATCGCAATCTTGTTTAAGTTTAAAAATAAAAGAAAAATGACTATGAGTACAAAAACAATTCCTTACGTTGCAAACAAAGTTAAAGACATATCGCTTGCCGATTGGGGACGCAAAGAAATAGAATTAGCCGAAGCAGAAATGCCAGGGTTAATGAGTCTTCGAGAAGAATACAAAAACGAGCAACCTTTAAAAGGCGCACGTATTGCTGGATGTTTACACATGACCATACAAACCGCTGTTTTAATAGAAACTTTACAAGCTTTAGGCGCAGAAGTTACTTGGAGTTCTTGTAACATATTTTCTACGCAAGACCAAGCTGCTGCTGCCATTGCTGCCGCAGGAACAGCTGTTTATGCTTGGAAAGACATGACCGAAGAAGAGTTTGATTGGTGTATCGAGCAAACTTTATTTTTTGGTGAAGACAGAAAACCATTAAACATGATTCTTGATGATGGTGGCGATTTAACCAACATGGTTTTAGATAAATACCCAGAATTAGCCGCCGGAATTAATGGCTTATCTGAAGAAACCACAACAGGAGTTCATAGACTTTACGAGCGCGTAAAAAATGGCACATTACCAATGCCAGCTATTAACGTAAACGATTCTGTAACAAAATCTAAATTCGATAATAAATACGGCTGTAAAGAATCTGCAGTAGATGCCATTCGTCGTGCTACCGATGTTATGCTTGCCGGAAAACGCGTAACCGTTTGTGGTTATGGCGATGTTGGTAAAGGTACAGCTGCCTCTTTTAAAGGCGCAGGAAGTATTGTAACTGTTACAGAAATTGATCCTATTTGCGCATTACAAGCAGCAATGGATGGTTTTGAAGTTAAAAAACTAGAAACCGTTATTGGCAATACAGATATTGTAATTACAACAACAGGAAATAAAGATATTGTACAAGGGCGCCATTTTGAAGCCTTAAAAGACAAAGCTATTGTTTGTAATATTGGGCATTTTGATAACGAGATAGACATGGCTTGGCTAAACAAAAACTACGGGCATACCAAAAACACAATAAAACCGCAAGTAGATAAATACACCATTAACGGAAAAGATATTATTATACTAGCCGAAGGTCGTTTAGTAAACTTAGGTTGTGCAACTGGTCATCCAAGTTTTGTAATGAGTAACTCGTTTACAAACCAAACCTTAGCACAAATTGAGCTTTGGAACAATGCCGATGCTTATAAAAACGAAGTTTACATGCTACCAAAAGCATTAGATGAGAAAGTAGCAAAATTACACCTAGAAAAAATTGGGGTAGAACTTACCGAGCTTCGCGAAGAGCAAGCAAGTTACATTGGTGTAACCGTAAACGGACCTTACAAACCAGAACATTACAGATATTAACCTAAACCTCTTAGGTTTTTACTATACTAAATCCCAAGCAGTAATGTTTGGGATTTTTTTTATTAGAGCGTTACCACAAGGGTCGGGCTTTCACTACTCAATCCCTCCTTTGTCGGGGATTTCAAACAAACCGTTCAATCCCTAACGCACTTACACTTGTGGCATAGCTTACTTAAAAGTCTCCAAAACATTAAACTTATTATTAATACAGAAAAAAATAAGTTTACTTTTTATTTTAAATATTTAAATGTATTTACCATTTCAAATTTAGGGCTTCTTTTAATAAACTCTCTTAAAAAAGCGGTATGTGCTGTTCCCATAATTATAAATACTCTATCGTTTTTTGGCATAGGTATTCTGTTTAGGTTTGAATATATTTTCATATTTCTATGGTAAAAAATGGCAGCATTATCTGCGCCTTCAAACCCATCATTAATTCCTACATAAAGTAATTTATCTGCATTTGTATTTATTGAATAATCTAAGTGTACGGGCTCATTACATAATTTAAGTTTTTCAAGCAATGATAATTTTTCATAGTTTGCTTCACGTTTAGCAATTTCTGGGTAATCTTTAAAGGGTTGGTTTGTAAGTTGTAAATATGTTTTAGAATCGATAGCATTTTCAAGTTCAGGTGTACTTTCTATATAGTCTCCAACGCTATAATTATAGCCCATATGGTTATCTATTCCGTATATTTTTTTTACATTACTTAATCGGCCCACATCAAAACCAATCATACTACTTTCTCCATAATTTGTATTTAATTTAATTGGATTGGCTAAAAATTCTTGATAGGCTTTATTAATCTCGTTATTATATTTTGGCAAGTTTTCAATACATATTATTGTTGGCTTAAACTTTGCCAACATTTTAGATATGCTTTTAACCTCTTTTTGCGCCTGTTGGCTATGTTCGTCGAATTCTGTTTTATTAGCATCGGGTGTATACCCAAAATGAAATGTTCCAAAATTAAGCACCTTTATTTTTTCACTTTTTTCTTCTGGTAAGCTTTCTTTTTTTAATTGGCACGATTCATTTTTTGGATTACAACCAAAAAACAAAATACATAAAAGTAAAATGGTCGGTTTCATTTATTAGCTTTTAAAGGGTTGGTTTTAAAATCACGCTTTTTTATATTTTTTATGGCTTATTTTCTTTTTTTCTAGAATTGCATAAAATTTTCGTGGCGAAATTTTTAAATCTTTTGTTATTTCTCTTACTTTTTTAGTGCCTTTTTTATATAGCTTTAAATTCTCGTTTACTTTTTTATTAAAGTAATGCTTTTCTAGTTTTTCAATAATTTGAAATTCGGTTAAATTCGAATTACTCACATATTTTTCAATTTCTAATTTAATATCTTTTAAACTACTCATGTCTATTAATTTTAAGGGTTCTTATTTAACAATAGTAATTTCTATACAACCAACTAATAAGCAATTTTAAATCAAGATACTGTTAAAACATCTGGCAACCATGTTTTTGTAATAACCTTGAGTATATAACTAATGTAATTGTATAAAATTAATTGCGCGTTGGGGTATCTAATTTAATAAATACAAACCAAATAAAAAACTTGTAATGTTTTTTTAGAAGTAGTAAAAAACTAACTATTACTTATAGCTATTATTAGTGGTAGTTTTCACTTCATTTACGTACACATTCGGGTTATGTTTCTCCATATAAAATTTAGGGTTAGGTATTTCTGTAAACCCAAACTTTTTATAAAGCCACTCGGCTGTATCTGTTAATAAAATCCAGCGTCTTAATCCTTGAAGATTTGGGTGTTCCATTATTTCATTTATTAGCCATTTACTTAATCCCTTTCCTCTATATTCCTTTAGAACATAAACATCTCCTAAATATGCAATAGTTGAATAGTCTGAAATTATTCTAGCAAAGCCAATTTGTTTGTTTTTATAATAAAGCCCAAAATTCAAAGAATTTTCAATGGATGTTTTCAAAGTATTGATTGGAATTTTGTTAGCCCAATCGGTTTCGTTTGCAAGGAATTTATGAATACTCAAAATATCTAATTTATCCTTGTCTGTTGAAATGGTATAATCATTTCTATGAGTTTCTTTAATTTTCAATTAAGTTTTTTTTTAAAATTCATGCCAACAGTTTTATGCATGATATTGTTACGTATTTAAGCACTAAATTTAGCAAATAAAGACTGAATAAAATATATGATACTTACTCTTTATTAATTTTCGTTTTCAATAATTTTAAGTATATCATAAACTAAAATCAATGCGCTTTTTGAAGCTTCTAATTGATTTAAAGAACCTGAAATGTATGTGTTTTGTTGTGGGCAATACCATAAAAATGATGCTGTACTACCTGAATGTCCCATAATTTGCAGATTGGTTTCTGTGTTGGTCAATTCGCCTAAAGAAACTTGTCTTACTCCATAGCCATAATCCATACCTTTTGTTTCGTTTACCCAGTTTTGCATGGTTAATCGTGTGTTTTTATTTATAATCTCATCATTATTAAAAGCTTTTAAAAACATGATTAAATCGTGTGTGGCAGACACCAATCCGCCACCACCCCAATCGGCACTTAAACTTTTATACGATGATAATTCGTATTGGCTTGCGTAGAATTTTACGACGGGAAGTTTGTTATCTATTGCTGTAGATTTTAAGTTAATGTACGAACTATTCATTTTTAAAGGTTGAAATATGTTCTGCTTAAAAAAAGTGTCTAACGATAAACCACTTACATTTTCAATAATCAACGCTAATAGCACATATTCGGTATCGGTATAATGATAACCCTCACCAGGAATAAAATGGGGTATCATTTTGTCTTTTGTAAACTGAATTAGTTCTTCTGCAAACCACAATGTATTAGGATGCATTAATAGTTGATTGATGATATTTGGGCTTCCATCATTGGTTGAATCTGTAAAATAATCAGGTAAACCAGAGGTGTGTTGCAATAAATGCGCAATGGTTAAATTTTTAGAATAGTTTTTACCATCTAAAATATGAAGATTAGTAATTAATGAATCTGGTAGATATTGAGCAATCTTATCTTCAAAATTTAATTTATTCTGATCCTTTAATATACCAATTGCTGTTGCAGTAAACATTTTTGTAACACTAGCGGTATAAAATGGATTATCTATTGAAATAGAATTTTCTTTACTTTCAGCTAATTGAATATCGATACCACGAAATTCAGAATACACATGCAGTAAACCACTTTTTATGTTCTCTTTTTTTAATTCGGTTTTAAAGCGTTGTTCTATGGCTTTTCCTATGGATTGCTGCGCAATAGCCGACAAGCCAACAAAGTATATTAAACCTAAAAGTATATGTTTCATAACATTAAAGTTTTAAGATCGTGTTATAAGTTAAAATTTTATACCAATATAAAGGTTGGGTTCAAATAGAAAATAAGAATCCCATTTGTTATCGAGTTGTTTAAATGATTCAGGTGTATTAGTATCGAAATGCCATACATTACAATGAAATTGCGGTTCTATAAAAAACTGTTTCTTTTTACCAAATGCAAAATGATAGCCTACATAATACGAGTTGTAGAGTTTAAATCCGTTTGCTATTTTCTTAGCATCAAGATCTAAATAAGTTTTATACAACGGTAAAACTTCAACCGAAGCAAATAGTCCTTTCCAAAGCATGCGTTGGTACGAGATACCAATACCTGTTTCGCGTAAATAACCAGGATAAAATTCGGTTTCAGAATCTATTTTGTCTGTAAGTCCGTCCCACCATTGTATGCCCATAGGTTGAAACAATCGCCAAGTGGCTAATTTTACGCCAACAATGTTTTTAGCGTCAAGTTCGCGTTTAACATGCAATTCGATGTGTTGTGTGTTGGTTCTTTCGCCGCCTTTCCCAATATTTCCCAAAATAATGGCCGGAAAACTGACTCTATATTTTAAATCGATGTCCTTGTCTTTTGATGATTCTGATTTCTGTTGTGAAAAACCATAAAATGTAAAAAGTGTTACGCAGATAATTACTAATTTTTTCATTATAATTGATTTTAAATAGTTCGTTTTTTGATTAATAATTTGATGGTACAAAGATGAGACAGAAGAGAAAGCCAATCGTCCTGAATTATGATTTCAAACCTTTTTAAAATTCAGTACTTATAGTTGATTTTGAAGTGTTTGAATAAAAAAAGGCTTAACACAATTGATGCTAAACCTTTAATTAGTTCTTAGGGTTTTATTCTTAAAACAACGCTTCGGGATACGTTGTGAGTTTATCTACATTTTGAGTGATTTTATCAATATGCCAATCCCACCATTTAAGTTCTAATAATTTAGAAATGGTTACATCTGAAAAACGTTTTTTAATCAATTTTGCAGGATTACCACCAACAATAGAGTAAGGTTCTACATTTTTTGTAACTACAGCTTTTGTGGCAATAATAGCGCCATTTCCAATGGTTACACCAGGCATAATGGTAGCATCGTAACCAATCCACACATCATTACCAATTACGGTATTGCCTTTAGTTGGGTAGTTTTTACCATCCATTGCATGTTGCCACGCACCACCAAATATGGCAAATGGATAGGCTGATGTGGCTTCGGTTAAATGGTTGCCGCCATTCATAATAAAAGTTGCGCCAGAAGCAATCATGCAAAACTTACCAATGATGAGTTTATCGCCAATAAAATCGAAATGATACTTCACATTTTTTTCAAAATTTGAAACATCTTGAAAATCGTCGTAATAAGTGTAATCGCCAACCTCAATGTTCGGATTTTTGATGTAGTTTTTCAAAAAACATAGCTTATCGTAATTGGCTAACGGGAAAACGGTATTTGGATCAGGAATATTCATAATTTATAGCTTTTTAACTTCTTCTCTAAAATAGTCTTTTAAATGGTGTTTTCCGTAAGTTGGAGCTATATTATCTTCTGCCATTAACGTTAAGAAAAATTCAATTGGACCATAGGTTTTTACGCTGGTAAAAGTTCTTAAAGCCCAAATAGCAAATCGTCTTAAACAATCTGGTAAATGTGTAATTTTAACTGGTTTGCTTAATGATTTTAATGCTAGTTTACTAATCTCGTTAAGACTTAAAATATCAGGTCCTCCAATGGTTATTGTTTTGTTGTAATAGCTCAAATTATCGACAATCGCATTGGCTAAATCTTCACCATGAATTGGATTGAATTTTTGATTTCCAGATCCAAACACATACACACGACCCGATTTTGCCATTTGCAAAAAGTCTTTCATATCTGAGAAAAATCCGTTAGGTCTTACTATGGTGTAATTTAATCCTGACTTTTTTAAAGCATCAACAAATTTTTCCTTGGCTTCAAAAATCTTCAAATTTTGATGTTTATCGCCATTAATGGCAGAAACGTAAACAAAATGATTCACACCGCTTTTTTTGGCTTCAGAAAGCAAATTCATATTCGCTTGATAATCGACATCCATATAGGTTAAACCATCCTTTTGTCTCGTAATACCAACGGTTGAAATAACTGTATCTATGCCCTTACAAATGTCTCTTAAAGTTTCAGGTTTAGTGACTTGGGCTTGCTTAATTTCCAGATAGTTTTCATTAGGATTATTTAATTGATTTGGCTTACGGACAATTGCAACGACTTGGTTTTGTTTTTCAATTAAAACCTGTAATAAATATCTCCCTAAATAACCTGTAGCACCTGCTAATAATATATTGGTATGTCGCATTTTTAGTGCTATTTATAAGTGAGTTTTAATTAAATTCGTTAGTTAACAATTGTTGAATAATGGTATTGCGTTGCTCGCCAGAGTCGTCTTGTTGGTTACTTAATAGCACAATAGTAGCGTCGTATTCGGGTACAAAGCCAATCATGCTCCAATAACCATCTATATCGCCACCATGCCAGTAAAGTGTAGTGTTCCCCTCTTGTGTGGTAAACCAGCCTAAACCAAAATCTACATAACCGCTTGGTACATCTTGCACGAATATGGCATCTTTTTCGGTAGTTGTAAACCAGTTTGTTTTTACCGCATTTGTCCAAGTTTCCATATCTTTTGGTGTGCTACTAAAATCACCAGCTCCAAAAGCTAAACTCATAGGATAAATACTATTTGCGCTACCATTGTTATAACCTTCGGCATGCGTGTTTGGGTTAATATTATCCTCTCCTCTATAAGTATTTGTTATTTGCAAAGGATTAAAAATATTTTGCTGAATGTACTCGTGGTAAGACATTTCAGTAAGTTCCTCCACTAATAATGCAGCGATAAGATAATTGGAATTGCTATATTGTTTTCCTGAGCCAGGTGTAAAGTTAAGTCCGTTTTCTGTTATCATTTCAATAATTACTTCATAGATGTCCTCTTCATCAAAAAAGTGGCCTTGTGCTGAAGCGTCTTCAACAACAAACTGATAATCTGGAATACCTGATTGATGTGACAAAAGTTGTGCAATACTAATTTGATTTCCGTTTGGAAACTCAGGATCAAATTCATCTAAAGTTTGATTGTAATTTGTAATATACCCATCGCGTTTTAGCTGAATAATTGCAGCTGCTGTTAATGTTTTAGATACCGAACCAATACGATAAGCCAATTCGTAATCTTGAGGAAGCGCTGTATCTTCATTAGCTAAACCAAAACCTTGTCGTACTAAATCGTTTCCGTTTTTGGTGATAATGGCATAACCTTTAAAGTCTATATTGGTTAATAAGTCTTCAGCAGAAGTGTAGTTAATAGAAGGTGTGTTGTTATCATCATCTGTTGAGCATGATGTAAAGAGCATGACCATGCTAATTGCTAATGCGACTAAAAATTTGTGTAAATTTATCATAACTGTTTGTTTTTAATTGATTATTTGATACTGCAAAATTGAAGCATAAACAGTTATGAGTCGTGCTAAATTATAATTTAGAACGTTCGGAATTTATAACAAAAAGTCGTTTACTTAGAATGTTGCTGCACCCATTTACTAGGTGTAATGCCTTCTATTTTTTTAAAAAAAGTATTAAACACACTTTTAGAATTAAAACCACTATCGTAAGCAAGACCAAGAATAGTAATGTGCTTAAACTCTGGTTTTAAAGCAATGGTTTTAAAATATTCTAAACGGTATGTATTGATAAAATCGTTGAAGTTTTTTTTGAAGCTTGCATTAAGCAACCACGATAAATGATTAGGATGCATATTCACTTTATCAGCTAACACTCGTAGTGATAATGTGATGTCAAGGAAACATTCTTCATTATCCATTAAAGTTAAAACAGCATCTTTATAGTGTGCTATTTGAACTTTGGAAAGTAACTGTTTTTCAACGGTTTCAGTTTGTACTTGATTTTCGTTAGATAACGCGAAAATAATGCGAAGCTGTTTTTTAAAACGTTCAAGTGTATGTAAAGGTTCTAATAACGGATCTACTTTAAGTAAAGTCATTAAAGGCTCTTTGTGCAAGATACCTTCATCAATTAAATCTAAAGCCTTATCGTATTGCTTTAAAAGCGTATAAATATAAATCAAGAAAAAACGCACACGCTCACGACTATCTGTATTAAGTAAAGGTTGTAATCGTTTTAAATTCGCTTCAATCTTGGTAGTGTCTTGCATTACGGCATATGCCAATGTAGCCATGATTAGCTGTTCTGTTTTAGAACCTTCCATTTCAGGAATATTACTAGCAACTTCAATAATATATTCTGGTTGTTTTTGATAAGCCAAAGCCAATGCATAAATACCATAACCAACAATAAACTTATTATTTATTTCAAAACACCTTTTAAAATGCCTTTTTACTGCTTTTTCATCTTTATTTATATAGGCATTATAGCCCATAAAATAGTTGTTTAAATCGTTAAGCGGGTCTAGTGTGTATGCTATATTGATATGTGTATTAGCTTCTTCTAGATTACCTTCTAAGATTAACGTGATGAACAGTTTTTGATGCGCATCTGAATAGCCCGGCTTTAATTGTAATGCTTTTTTAAGATGGCTAGCAGCGGCTTTAAAATTCCATTTTTTATTTAGTGCATCCCAACCTAAGGAATGATGTACTTCAGGTAAATCTACTTTTAAGTTATGTGCCGTTTCGAGATAACTCCCACCTATTTTAAAAGCCTCTTTTACTGGCATTAATCCAGCAGCAGCAAGTATATTATAGGCATAATGAATATGTACGTGAGCCAATGCAAATGCAGGATATTGTTCTATGACGTTTTTTAAAATTGAAATACCTTCTAAAGCATCGTTCTTATTAAAACGAGAAATCAGTTTTTTTGCTTTTAAGTAGTTGTGATAAGCTACTGTAGAAATATTATGATGGGTAACTAAAGAATCATCAACGTTAAAATGCCCGAAGTTTTCTCGTATTTTATCTGCAATTAAAAGGCTAATTTCATCTTGAAGTTTGAAAATATCATCAAGTTCGCGATCAAAATTTTGAGACCAATAATGCGTACCGTCTGTTGTGTCTATTAATTGTGCAGAAATGCGAACGCGATTATTCGCTTTTCTAACACTTCCTTCTAGTATGGTAGAGACATTTAACTCTTTTCCGACTTTTCTAACATCAACTTGTTTTCCTTTAAAGGCAAAAGATGATGTTCTTGCAATAACTTTTAGTGCTTTAATATTGGATAAAGCATTAATAATCTCTTCAGTTATACCATCGCTAAAATACTCGTTGTTTAAATCGTTACTAATGTTAACAAATGGTAGTACTGCTATAGACTTTTGATGGTTCAAACTTTACTAAAATTTAAAGGTGTATAATCAATTATTTTTAATTTTATAATGTTGCTCTCGAATGTTTATGTCTCCAAGCAATCCTTTTAACATATTTATTTGCTTTTGGGTTAACTCTTTCTTTTTAGAGATTTTTAAATTTCCATCTTCAATTTTAGCATTTAGCCCTGTTTTAGTTAAATACTTGTCAATTGGGATTTTGTTTATACCTGTTATATACGAGTTAAAAAATTGGGTTTGATCTGTACCACTTAATTCAGTTATTACATGTTGGAGTTCTTCTATGTTATAAGTATTGTTAGTGCCACCATATTTTTTAAATAAATACCTCATTAAATCATCAATACTGTTTTCGTTGTTGGTAGCATCTCGAATAATTATGTCTTGAGATATTCCAGCAAGCATACCACCAGCATAAACTAGTCCCCAATGGTCATGTTTTTTTTCACCGTCTGCCATAACATATTTCCCAACACCTTCATCATCGTTATAGCGTTTGTAAAAAAAGCTACTTAAGAAATCTAAATACGATTCATCAGTTAAAAAATTGACATGATGTAAAGCTTTTAGCGTATAGTAATTGGTAAACCCTTCTTTAAACCATTCGGTATCATTAGAGGCAGGGCTAAATGATTTACCACTCCAAAGATGAAAAAATTCATGCGCAAAGATGAACCTTGAAAATGTTTTTGATAATTCATTTCCATTTTTTTCAATTAAAACACTAATGTTATTCCCCATGGCTTCTCCATCCGTTTTGTCTGACGAACTGATAACAACTACAGATTTATTTAAAGGGGTTTCTGGGCTAGGATTTGGAATGCCTCCCATAAGTTCAATATAATAGTCTAAAACACCTTGTGCTAAATTTTTTAATTCTACTTCCTGATTACGAATATCCTCAGAACCTAACGCAAAAACCAATTCAAAATCTTCTCTTTTAATAGCAATTTCCTTGTGTGTTCCAGCAAAAATTAGAGCAGTAAGCAAATCTGTATGATTATTTGCTTGATAAGAATGTTGATTATATTTTGTAGTAGTCCAAGGGTTTGTAATTTTCCAGTTCTTCGGTATATTAAAAGTTATATTGATATTTTCTCGCTGTTCTGCGTTAAGTATAAATAATGTTCTACCAGTATAGAATACTCCTAGGTCGGTTGTGTATGCAACAGCATCAATGCCACTACTCCAGTCATAATTTTCATGCTCTAAATGAATGTCATAACTAAGTGTAACTTCATCATCTAACGGGGCTTCTATTTGCCACTTTGCATCTTCTAATGCTTCAATCTTAATAGGTTTATTTTGCGCGTTGGTAACCTTAATGTTATGAACAAAAGTAGCCCACCTTTTAGGCAGGTTAGTTGCTCCCCAACCCATGTATAATATACTATCCTTTGGAGTAAAAACAGCTTGGACTTTAGCCAGTTTTTTATTGTTAGCATCAAATGTTATTGTATATGATATGTCTTCTTTATTTTTTAATTTAGTGTTTTTTGATTTACAATTAATTAATAAAAAACTAATGATTCCTACGATAATATTAAAATAGAATACTCGATTTGTCATCATTTTATTTAGGTTTAATTATTTGTTATAATAGACCATTTTTAACTGTAAATGTTACACTTTTAAAAAACTAATAATTTTCTGAAGGCTTTCTAGTGTAGCTTTTGTGTGTGATTTCTTAAGAATCTTAATGTGTCTTGTCTTGGAAATATGGCTACAGGTTAAAAATTGAATCTAGGCTGTTTTTAAATATACCTTATTTGGTGTTTTATAGTCTAAAGATACATGCAATCTTATTTGATTGTACAGATTAATTGCGCTTTTTGTTTTTTTTAACTTGAGTCCTAATAGCTATTTGTAATAAACTATTAAAACGGGCTTTTGCTATAGTGAAAAATGGATTACCTTATAACCCTGAGTTTAGAAGTACTTTGGTTATAAAACAATAATTTTTACTTGTTTTTTACCTCAGTTCTTTGTTGTAAACTGTTATTTTTTCCAATATGTTTTTCCGTCAACCTCATTCACGCTTAAAATTCGTTCAGTATAATAAATGTCAACATCTTTCTTTACAATTTCAAGTTCTAATTCTACTTTTTTATTCCGTTTTTGTAAATCGTTATGATTAAAATCTTTAACTTTTTTGTATTCAGTTTCGGACAAGTAAACGACCAAAGTCGAATCGTTTCCAATTCGTAGGTTTATGTAAGGTGATGTTAATAATCCTTTATCGTTTAGTCTAACAAAAAAATCGTCTAATTCTTTGTCCTGTTTTTTTGCGATAGGATTTTTTCTAATACCGTCAAATATTTTTTCAAATTTCTCTAATTGCTCAGGTTCTGCTCCATAAAAACTACTAAAACTTATTAGTTTGAATGATAAGTCCGCTTTTGTGATTTCTTTTCGTTCACACGAGAAAATGGTCAAAATCAGAAATAAGGCCAAAAGTCTTTTCATATTGTTTACGGTTTTAATTTATACTCAAATCTATTTCTTAATAGGTAGTAATAAAAAGATAAATGAGTAAACGAACCTTTTGGTTGAGTAAACACGTTTCCGATAATTGTTTACAACGGTTTTGTGTATGATTTCGTTGCGTGTTTAAGCACTAAGTTAGCAAATAAATCACAGATAGAAAGTCCGCGAGGACTTTCGTAACTAAGCTATAACTAGCAATGAATTATACACGGTGTTGTGTGCAGTTTTTAATTACTTATTGCTGCTGTACAATTAGTTACGACTGGTGGCTCCGAACCCACTTGCACCGATATTATAACATCGCCAGTAAAATCATTATCAGAATTTATTGAACCTGTAAAATTCCAACTATCGTTTTGCATTCCAGATGGTGATGTTTCATCGCATTGCGTATCATATGTAAATGAAAGATTTGTACCATCAAAAGAGTAAGTTCCATTATCTGTACAACCGTTTATTGACCCAACGTTTTCAATATTCATTGTAAAGTCATCAAAAAATGTAACGTCATAAGGGCCTAGAGGTGGGTATTGACCACCACTACAATCATAAACAAACTGCCAAGTTCCGACTATTTCATTTTCACATTCTACAATTTCAGTTTCAGTTCTTTTAAAACAAAACTCAAGTTGGTTTTGATAGAGAGAAATATCAGCGATGTTAAATATTAAAACAGCTCCATTTTCAAGATTACCAATGATTGATAATTTTTCTATTAACTTTCCGAAAGCGGATTGGGGTAGCAGATATTCAGAACAACTACTTGTAACTCCATATATTTCATCTTTAACAGAAATTAAAAATAAAATTAATTCTTTTAACGCCTGTCCGTTGCTCATTTCTCCACCAGTAATTAATTGGCTAACAGTTGTGGCTTTGGATACAAATAAATTTCCTATTTGTACTGCACAGGCTGCATTTTCAAAAATTGTAGCAACTGATGTAGAAAAAATACCAATAAAATTTGAAGCAAGTTCAAAACTATTATTTACTGCTGCAAAACCAGACCAAGCATCTGCCTTTAAAAGATATTCTTGGTTTTCGTTTGGAATAGCAATATTTAAATTTGTTGGTTGAAAAAAATCAAAACTACCATCTATAACGTTCAATACATTAGACCAGCTTAATAATCGTTTGTTAATACCTCCAATTACAACAGATTCTCCAATTTGTTGACCATTTTTCCCAAAGAGTTCAATTTCATAATCTAAACTACTTTTTCTGTTTGTTAAGTCTATTGTATTGTTTTCTGCAATCATTTTAAGCGGTAAAATTTCTTGTTCTACTCTGCTGAAAATTGACGTTTGAAAATCATCTAAAGATTCAAGTATCTGTTCGGTTGCCAAAGGGTCTATCGAACCTGAATTTATATTTGTAATTACTTCGTTATGGTAAGCGTTAAATTCACTTAATTGTTCAATTTGAGCAAACGCTTCCTCTTTTGCTTGTACCGATAAATGCATAGTCCAAGGATGAAACATTGCTAAAGTCTTTGCGGTCGATTTTGAATCTAGCGTAATTTCATTGCCATTAATTGGATTAATGTAGCTCATTAGTACAATGTTTCCGCTACTGTTTGTGGCATAAATTAATTCAAATGCATCATTATCAAAAATTTCAACACTTCCAGTTTCATTCTCAACAGTTTCATTTTCCGTAAAGATCGTTGAAATGGTTAAATCACTGGGATTAATACTGGTATTTTCTGGTAATTGAATAGTTACAGTTATTTCTTTAGTTCCAAATTCTAGGTTAGGTTCAGAATCTTTAGAATCATCATTAGAACATCCAAAGAAGATTAATAGCGAGAATAAAAGGGTTAGTTTTTTCATTAAGGAATAATTTGTTGATTAATAGCTTGTTAAAAGTAAGAAAAATAATATTAATTATAAAAATACCTAATAATAGGTAGTTTTGAGTGAGCAAATTGCACACAACTCGTTATATAATAACTTTTATAACAATATCCTATAAATACATTTATTAGGTTAAGTGTTCTTATTATAAATAATTTTAATAAAAATAAATAATAAATTGTGTTTATTTACCCATCGAGTCTTCTTCAAAATACCACCATAAACTAGATTCTATAGATTTTTTCATGTTGTTTATATCAACACCATCTTTTAAAAACACAGTAATATTTTCGCTTACACGGTTTTGCCCAACACTTTCTCTAAGCTCGATAGTTTCAATATCTTTAAAATGCTCTAAATGTTTTTTTATTCTAGCATCTAAAGACTCATCGCTTAAAAAAATTTTAATGGTTGGTTGTGTTGGAGAATTTCTAATTTCAGATCTAAATGGTAGCATATTTAAATAATTTCTAATTAAACAAAAAAACGCAAATTGTATAGGTAATGATTTAAATTTAAGAATTTTATTAATACCTTTTAAAAATAATTTAATTTATGGCTAATAATAAGATAGTAACATTAACCCAACTTTTAAACAAAATAGAGGCTAATATACCCTATAAAGATTTAAAAAAATCTAGCATTTCTAAAGCTAGTGTAGGCTGGCAACTAGACCATACTTTAAAGGTGTTTAATGCGGTTAGCCAATGGACCGAAAACTCGAATCCTAATAACTACAAATACCAATTTAGCTTTTGGCGTAGCATTTTATTTCCCTTAGGGTATTTTCCTAGAGGCAAGGTTAAAGCACCTAAACACGTTATTCCGCCAGAAATTATAACAACTAAAGATTTAGAAACCCAATTACAAATTGCAAAAAACCATATTGATAAATTAAAAAGACTTCCTGAAAAAGCATATTTTAAACACTTTATTTTTGGCATGCTACCCAAAAAACAAACACTACGTTTTTTAGAAATGCATACCAACCACCATTTAAAAATAATTAATGCTATTTTAAAGCCTTAAAACAAAACCCCTTTCTGTTGTCTAGAAAGGGGTTTTATGTTTCCAATTATAATAGAATGTATATTATTCCAACAACTTTAATTTTGCTAAATCGTGAAAAAAGAAATTCTTTTCATCATTCATAGATACAAAAAGACCGTTTGGAAACTTACTTCCTAATGCTACGGTTGTAACCTCGCAACCATCGGTTTCTAGAGTTCCTAAATTAAGTTCTTTTATAAACGCATTGGTTTTTAAATCGAAAATACAAAACGTATGCGCTTGCTGATTTGATACAATTAAAAATGATTTATTGGCATATTTAGCAATAGCTATTCCTTCTATATCGCGTTTAAAATACTCGCCACCAAATGTATAAATCTCCTTATCTCCGGCAGTTGGTTCGGCATCGTATTTTTTAATGCCGTGCATTTCATCTGCATAATAAACAATGCTATTTTCGTTATCTACCGCTATAGCTTCTATTTCTTTTTTACCGCTAAAACTTCCAAATGTTCTAACCAGTTTAGATTGTACACCTAAGCTATCAGAAGTTAATAAATATTGATGTAAATAACCATTTTCTGGGCCATTTTTACGTCCTACAATGGCATATATATCGTTTGTTTTTGGCGATTTATATAAAGCTATTCCCATTGGCGCATCAAATTCCAATTGGGTTTCGTTTTTAAAGACTGGAAAACCACCATTATCTAATGGTTTCATGTCTGGCACCGAAAATAAACGTATTTTTTTTGTTTCTCTTTCGGTAAAAGCTATAACATCAACCATTGTAGAATCGTTAAGTTTAAAACCATATTCTACATCAACATTATTTGGGCGTTTTACATTTTTTATGGTTTTGCTTTCTATAATTTTGCCATCTAGATTAAAAGCATAAATTGCTCCATTGGTTTCTTTATCTGTACCAAAAACAATACTCTTTTCGGCATGTTTTGGGTTTATCCATATAGCAGGATCATCGGTATCGTGCAATGTCTTTTCTGTAATAACATTGGGCGCTATTACAGGCAACTTTTTTCCGCACGACACTAACAATAATCCAACTATAATTAATAATTTATTCATTTAATTTTTATTTATTTTTCTTTTTAAACACATCGTACTTTATACCAAAAGTAAGTTTTGCTCCATAATATTCGGCTTGCATAGTTCTATCTTTTACACCTTGATAATAGCGTAATGGTTGGTCTGTTATATTATTTAAATCGGCATAAATACTTAAATTATCATTTACATTATAACTAGCGTTAAAATCTAGAAAAAACTGTTTGTCGTAATATCTATCTTCAAAATCATTTCCTCCAATTTCATCAATATAAGAATCTGAGAAATTGGCAGAAAGTCTGGCGCTAAATTTCTTATCGCTATAAGATAACGACCCGTTAAACATGTTTGGTGCAGTATTAGGCAAATCTAGATCTGTACGCTCCTCTCCATCTTCATTTCTAATACCATCTGCACTAGATGTTAAGTGCGTATAGTTTAAGTAAATACTAAAGTTCTTAGCAAAACTAGGTAAAAAATCTAGCTGACGCTGAAAAGCAAACTCGACACCTAAAACCGATGCATTATCGCCGTTTAAAGGCTGAAATAAATCGAAATCTATTGTTCCTGCTCCAAAGCTATCATCATCAGTAACACTTTGAAACATATAAATAAAGTCTTGAATATCTTTATAAAATAAGCCTCCAGAAATAATACCTACATTTTTAAAGTAATGTTCTGCCATGACATCAAAATTCATTGATGTTGTTGGATCTAGCTCTGAGTTTCCAACAAAAATTTCATCATCATCAAAAACGACATCAACATAAGGTACTAAATCTGCATAGTTTGGTCTTGCCAATGTATTTGTCCATGCAAATCTAAAAACTGTATTGTTATTTAGGTTATACTTAAAATGAACGCCTGGAAGTATATTTGTATAAGAACTCTCTTTTGTAATTTGACCAACAACGTTTTCTTCGTCTTCAATTTGGTTTCCTATAGCTGTAATTTTAGTGCTTTCTAACCTCACACCAAATAATATGCTTAGTTTATCTGATAGTTTTTGATTGGTCATGGCATAAGCTCCAAAAACATCTTCATCTACATTAAAATTTGCTCTTACGTATTCGTCTGGCACATCCTCGCCTCCTGTTAAATTTAAACTTCCTAGCCATTTTTCGTTGGCAAAAATACCAGCTTGATATTGGCTACCAGCTAAATAATCTGGATCTGAATAATCTTTTGTTGGAATATCGGCTAAGGTTGGAAAATCGTTTTCTAAGCTAGATATTTCAAAAAAATTGTTTTTTCTGTTTTTGTTTTTAAAACGCCCTCTTAAACCAAATTTTACTGTGCCATCACTATAACCAAATAAATTAACTGGCAACTCAAAGTTTACAAAAGTATTTATATCTTCTTCTTCTGTATATTGATTTTCTTCAGTAATCTCTCCAAATTCAAAAGCATTTAAGTTATTCGCATCTGAAGCATTTTCGGCAGTAAATAAAGGGAATTTAGAATTTCCGTTATTATTAATTATATATTCAGATTCGTACTCTGCATAACGTTCGTTTAAGCGTTCTTCTGATGCTTTTGCAAAAGCAGCCATCCAGTCTACCTTTAATTTTCCTAACAAATGGTTACCGCCTAAGCTGTAGTTTTGCATACGTTGGTCTTCAAGACGTGCGCTTTTATTCCTGTCGTTATCGCGACCACCTTTTGTTTGTCGTTTTACTTCTACAGGAAACCTTGTTGGTACCCCGTTGGTAATGGTAAAATCGCCAACTTCAATATCTTCAGCATCTAAAATTTCATGCTCTAATCTGTATCTGTTTTCACGATCGTCTCGCCAGTTATAAATTGTTTTTAAAAAAATACTGTTATTATTATCAAACTTATAATCGAAATTAGCCGAAAAGCTTCTTCTAATTCGTTGTACAACATAAGTACGTTGCTCGAAAACGTTTGTATATGGGTTAACATCTACTTCTTCTTCATCGGTGCCATTAAAAAACTCGAATTCGTCTGTCCACTCGGCTTCAATATTATCAGATCCAAAATCGTTATCGTTTAAGGAAGCTGAAAGCATCCAACCAAATTTTCCGTTTTTTGTTCTATCTCCTAATAATAAAGCGCCGTTTAAAACACGCTTGTCTGTAATAAAGTTTACACCCGAACCAATTGTTGAAGATAATCTAAAATGCTCTGGAGCTGTTCTTGTTACTAAGTTTACAGAGCCACCTAAGGCATCGGCATCCATATCTGGGGTTACGGCTTTGTTAACTTCTATAAGCTGAATCATATCTGCTGGAATTAAATCCATTTGTACATTTCTGTTATCGCCTTCGGCTGAAGGAATTCTGCTTCCGTTTAATGTAACAGAGTTTAATTGTGGTGCTAAACCACGAACAATAATATTTCTAGCTTCACCTTGATCGACTTGCATCGTGATTCCAGGTATACGTTTTACGGCATCGCCAATATTTGCATCTGGAAACTTACCAATTTGATCTGTAGAAACGACATTGGTTATATTTTGCTTATTCTTTTGCGCATTCAAAGCTTTGGCTTGGCCGCTATTATAACTCGTTATTAAAACGTCCTGTAACTCTACAGCTTTTGGCGTAATAGTTATGTTTATACTAATGGTTTTTCCTTCTACTACAGTTACCTCTGTACTAGTATCTGCATACCCAATATACTTAACAGTTATGGTTTGTTTACCTTCGGGTACGTTTACTAACAAAAAGTTTCCATCGACATCCGAAATAGTTCCTTTGTTTAAAGACTCTATAATAATGTTACTAAAAGGTACTTTTAACCCATCATTATCTATAACAACACCCTGTATGTTCCCATTTTGAGAGCTAATTGCTAAAGAAAATAATAGTGAAAATAATAAAAATACGTAATGTTTTTTCATGATTGTTTTGTTGATTGTTTATTCGTACGAAAAAACAAAAACCAAAACATGCAAGCCTTAAGTATTTTTTAAATTTGCGTTAATAGAGTGAAAGAAAACACATCTGGTTTATACTAAATTAACATTAAGAAAAACTTAATGTTACATAAAACAAAAAACCCTTTCTAGAAATAGAAAGGGTTTTAACTTTTAAAAGAAAATTATTTCTTAAGCCTCAAAAGGCTCGATAGAAACGTAAGATCTATTATCTCTTTTCTTTGTAAACTTTACTAGACCATCAACTTTAGCATGTAAAGTATGATCTTTTCCTTGGTATACATTTTCACCTGGGTGATGCGTATTACCACGTTGTCTTAATATAATGTTTCCAGCAATAGCAGCTTGACCACCAAAAATCTTAACACCTAATCGTTTCGATTCTGATTCTCTACCATTCTTAGAACTACCTACTCCTTTTTTGTGAGCCATTGTCTTAAGTTTTTATATTGTTATACTTAAGTGGTTGCTATTAAGCTTTACCACCATCTAATTCGTCTTGCCATTTTTTAAGCTCATCCCACTTACCATCGGCAGCTAATTGAGCTTGCTTTGGCCAAGTATCTGTAACATGATTTCCACGTACATCGGCAATGATCTCAGATATTTTAGCTGCATCAGTTTTAGCTAATTCTGCAAATGTTGCAATACCTGCTTCTGCTAAAGTTGAAGCTATTTTTGGTCCAATACCTTCAATTTTCTTTAAATCGTCTGCTTTACCTGTAGCTTTTTTAGCGGCAGCCTTTTTAGGAGCAGCTTTAGCTTCTACTTTTGGTTCAGCTTTTTTAGTTTCTTTTTTTGGAGCTGCTTTTTTAGCTCCAGAAGCTGCAATACTTTCAATTACAATTTCTGTTAAAGATTGTCTGTGTCCATTTTTTACACGGTAACCTTTACGTCTTTTCTTCTTGAAAACTATCACTTTATCACCTTTAAGGTGTTTTAAGACTTTTGCACTTACTTGTGCTCCATCTATAGCTGGGGCGCCTACAGTTACATTGTTACCATCTGCTAAAAGAAGTACATTATCGAAAGAAACTTTCTTACCTTCTTCTGTATCTAAACGGTTAACAAAAACTTTTTGGTCTTTTTCAACTTTAAATTGATGCCCTGCTATCTCTACAATTGCGTACATAGCGTAACGTTTTTATTAATTAAATTTTTATTAAACTCCTTAATTTACTTAAGGCGGGTGCAAATATACTGCTAATTAATTAATTTACAAACGTTAACTATTAATTTTGAGAAATATTTCCTGTCTTTTTAAAAAGTTGCATTACTGCAAGTGAAGAAACCACCGTTGTAGCCAACCCCATAATAGCAACTACAAAGGTTACCATACCAATATGGGCATTAAAACCACCTTTTATTCTTTGAAGTAATTCTGCCAAAAACATAACATTTATTTCGGTTGCATAAAACAGAAAAAAAACAGTAAAAATTATTGTTGCCACAAACCCTGTTATAATACCTGTTTTAAAACCTTCACCATAAGAAAATTTACTTGGGTTTTCTAATTTACTTAACCTAACAGCCTCATAAATTCCAAAACTTGTAATAATTGCATTTACAAAACTAAAAGCTGGATTTGTATGTTTATCTACCAATGCTAAAACTAAAAAATAAGCTATCAATACAGCACTTGTAACTAAACCGAAACGAATGGGAAGCGATACATTTTTCATGATTTTAAAGGAGTTAATGCTCTTAAATTTCGTGAAAATTCTCGGAATAAAATAATTCTTAACCCTTTTTTTAACAATTATATGACTTAAATTAGTGTTATAACTATCATAAAAATCAACTTTTTAAAGTAGCAAATGTCAATATTTAGTAAGTTTGTATTTATAACTATAAAAACACACCCAGATGAAATTAATAAAATTTATTTTAACACTTATAATAATTACAACTTTTACTTTTAGCTGTAAAAACGAAAAGCAACCTGAAGTAAAAACGGTTGAGACTGTAACCGAAGTAGCTAAAGAAACAGACCCAAATGCGACTTATGCTAAAGCAGAATTCACTATAGAAGGAATGACTTGCCAAATAGGCTGCGCTGCTACCATACAAAAGAGAATATCTAAAATGGAGGGTGTAAAATCTGCAACTGTAAATTTCGATAAAAAGCTAGCTATGGTTGAATACAATACTGCTAAAGTAAATCCAACAGCGCTTGAGGAAACTGTAACAAAAGTTTCTGATACTTATAAAATAAGTGATATGAAAACTGTTGAAAGTTTTTCTACTAAAAAAACTTGTTCTACCGATTGTAAAAAAGATTGTTGTAAAGACGATGCCAAAGAAGGGAAAGAAATGGCTTGCAAAACAGATTGCAAAAAAGCATGTTGCGATAAACAGGAAGCTTAATTTTTAGCTTCAACAAATATTAATATAAAAGGCTTCTTACTAAAAAAAGAAGCTTTTTTTATTTCCATGTAACGGTTTCCATAATGTGTTTAATATCTTTTTGCAAATAGTTTGCTGCTGGTAATATAGAATCGTAATTAGGCTTTGCATAAAAATATAACGAGCCTGTTAAAAAATGATTTACACTATCTGTAACATAAAACTGCGCTGGAGATGCCACATTACCTATTACTTCTGATAACATTCCGTAAACTTTTTTCTTTTTGTTTTCGAAAGGATATGCGGGAATTTCGTCTGCTTTTTTTGTATGTTCTAATGTAAATTTTTGAGCATCTCTTAAAAAATCTTTTAAGTTTTTTTTATCTTTTTCTATAGCCTTGTATGTTAAAAATATAGTGCCTTTTAACGAAGGATATTCCAGATTAACACCATAACTTGTAGTTGGTGCTTTTAGTGTTTTTGCCACTACTTTTACTGCCAATAAATTTTTTTTAAAAGTAAAAGGCAAATCTAAATTAGCATCTACATATTTTGCTTTTGGATATTCTAGTCTTAATTGTGCCTTTGGTTTTGGCACATAATCTTTACCGCAAGAAAAACAGGCTAATGTTAGAGCCAAAAAAAACACATGTTTTATCATTATGTTATAGTAAATTTTACAAGCTTAATTCGTTTTTTATCTAAAGCCTCAATAGTAAAAACGTAATTTTCAAAATTTATTTTACTATTTAACTTTGGGAAACTTCCTGATATTTCTAAAACAAAACCGGCTATAGTTTCGGCTTCACCTTTGTTTTCTTCAAAAGTAGTTTCGTCTTCTAACTTAATAATTTTATAAAAATCTTTTAAAGCCGTTTTACCTTCAAAAACATAGTTGTTATCATCTAGCTTAGAGTATGTTAAATCTTCATCATCAAACTCATCACTTATATCGCCTACTATTTCTTCAATAATATCTTCTAAAGAAATTAAACCAGATGTTCCGCCATACTCATCAACAACAACTGCCAAATGCACTTTCTTTTCTTGAAACTCTGCCATTAAATCATCAAGCTTTTTGTTTTCAGGTACAAAAAAAGGCTCTCTTAGCAAGGTGGTCCAATCAAACTGTTTTCTGTCTATATATGGTAATAAATCTTTAACATACAAAATCCCTTCAACGGTATCCATATTATCCTTATATACAGGGATTCTAGAATAGCCATTTTCAATAATTTGGGGCATAATCTCTAGGTATTTTTGCTCGATATTTAAGGCAAATATATCTATACGCGGACGCATAACTTGTTTGGTATCTGTATTTCCAAAGGAAACAATTCCTTGTAAAATTTTTTGTTCTTCTTTTGTGGTATCTTCCTCGCTAGTAAGTTCTAGGGCTTGCGATAATTGATCGACACTTAAATTAGATTTTTGCTTACCTAGTTTGTTATGTATTGCTAGGGTTACACCTCGCATAGGCAAACTAATAGGCGATAATATAACATCTAAAACCTTTAGCGGATAAGACATTAAAACAGCAAATTTTAAATTATTTCTGCTTGCATATATTTTAGGTAAAATTTCGCCAAAAAGTAAAATTAAAAATGTAACAACTACAACCTCTAGCACAAACTTTATTTGCGGACTTGTAATATTACCAAACATAAAATCGCCTAAATAAGCAAAAAGAATAACAATCGCTATATTAATAAAATTATTGGCTACTAAAATGGTTGCTAATAATTTTTTTGGGCGCTCCAGTAGTTGAGACAAAATTTCTATACGCTTTGATTTTTGCTCTAATCCTGCATCAATATCGCTTCTGTTTAAAGAAAACATAGCCACTTCTGCACCAGAAATAAGTGCAGAGCATAACAAGAGCAAAAACAATAATGCAAAACTAAAAACAACCGAAACATCAATTGCCATAATTAAAAGTATACAACTCGTGGGGTCAGGATCCAATTATAACTGGTTTAGTTAGACATTTAGCGCTCGACAAGGAATCGAGTTTATTTTTAAAATGGAAGATCATCATCATCTTCTACAACAGGTTCGTTACTTAATTTTTGTGGTTCAGAGGGTGTTACTGGTTTTTGCGCAGCAGGAGTATTTGCTGTATTTGCATTAGCTTCGCTCTCTTTTTTGATTGAAAGAAATGTAAAATCGTTACATTGAATTTCTGTAGAATACCTATCGTTGCCCTTATCGTCTGTCCATTTTCTTGTTTTCAATCGGCCTTCAATATACACCTTATCGCCTTTGCTTAAATATTTTTCGCAAATTTCGGCACCTTTATTTCTAACAACTATATTATGCCATTCGGTATTTGTAATGCGTTCGTTAGTTTGTTTGCTTACATAGGTTTCGCTTGTTGCAATAGGAAATCTACCAACACAGCCACCACCTTCAAAATAATGCATCTTAACATCATCTCCTAAGTTTCCAATAAGCATTACTTTATTTAATGTACCAGCCATAATTTATAATTTTTAGAAGCAACAAAAGTAAAGAAATATTTATTCATTTCTTTGTTTTTAAATTCCATATATATGGAGTGTTATTTTTATAGTTAAAAACGTAATGCAGCACTAAACCTTCTTTTTAAATCTAAAAAATTTTATATTTTAAAATTAATAAAAAATATGATTAAAAACACTAATCTATTATAAATTAAACGATTCTATAAAATTTCCTATTAAAATAGGAACTGCAAATTTGCGTATATCAGAAATTAAAATGCCTTTAGCAGGAAGCGTTTTAACATTAACTATCCAAAATTTAGTATATAAGTGCTGATGCGATAGCTTATGTATTATGTATTCCTTATTATATAATGAAAAATCAAAAACTTTATTTTTTAAAAGCTCGTGCTTTTCTATTAAAGTTTTAATATGCTTCTCGTTAACACTTTTATCTGTTTCTATTAAAGGGAATTGATATAAGTTTTGCCAAATCCCCTTACCTTGTCTTTGCTCTAAAACCGTTTTTCCATCTTGCGATATAAACACTAAAAAATTAAAATACTTTTTTTTGGCTTTAGCAGGTTTTATTTTAACCGGCAACTCTTCTATTTTATTACTATTAAAAGCTATACAACCAGCTTGTAAAGGACAAACAAGGCATAGCGGATTTTTAGGCTTGCATTGCCTAGCTCCAAAATCCATTATAGCCTGATTATATTCGGCAGGTTGCTTTTTATCAATTAGCTCTTGTGCCAAACCCTTAAACTCTTTTATACCTTTAGATGAGTTTATAGGTGTATCAATACCATAATAACGAGACAATACTCTATACACATTCCCATCAACAACAGCAGTAACTTTATTAAAACAAATAGATGCAATGGCACTAGCTGTATAATCGCCAACACCTTTAAGTTTTAATATATCTTTATATGTATTAGGAAAACACCCATTCAAATCATTCGCAATATACTTAGCAGAAGTATGCAAATTTCTAGCCCGCGAATAATAACCCAAGCCTTGCCAAAGTTTTAATACTTCACTTTCATTGGCATTTGCCAAATCAAAAACAGTAGGAAATTTGCTAACAAAAGCTTCATAATAAGGTAATCCTTGCTTGACTTGTGTTTGTTGCAAAATAATTTCTGATAGCCAAATATAATAAGGGTTTCGGGTTTCTCGCCAAGGCAAATCCCGCTTATTATTTGAGTACCAATACATTAAGGTTTTGTGAAATATCATAAATTCATTTAATCGAGTAAACAAAAATAAACGTTTATAATATTAAATTTTAGTGAATTAGGTTTGAAATATTGAATATTAAATGCATATATTTGCATCCCTTTTAGAATTATTAGTAACAAATAGTAACAAAAAATTATATATTAAAATGACGAAGGCTGATTTAGTAGCAAAAATTTCTGAGAAATTAGGAATTGAAAAAGGAGATGTTCAAGCAACTGTTGAAACTTTTATGGAAGAAGTAAAAACTTCTTTAGAAGGTGGAGACAATGTTTACCTAAGAGGTTTTGGTAGCTTTATAATTAAAACAAGAGCTGAGAAAACAGGAAGAAACATATCTAAAAATACAACTATAAAAATACCTGCTCATAATATCCCTGCATTTAAGCCTGCAAAAGTTTTTGTAGAAGGCGTTAAAACAAATGTAGACGTTAAATAAAAGCAACAAACAAAGTGCTGAACTTTAATTTTCAGTATTAAATCGAATTATTAATTTAAAAAAGACACTATTTATGCCAAGTGGTAAAAAACGTAAAAGACATAAGGTAGCGACACACAAACGTAAAAAACGTAGACGCGCTAACCGTCACAAGAAGAAAAAATAAATCAAAAAAGTAGTTAGATTAGCTACTTTTTTTGGTTTTACAAAAAACAAGTTCATTGAAATGAGTTCATTAATTTTTTAACACTTTTTTGGGTGTTGTTTGAACTCCACGGATTAAAATCCTGTGAAAAATAATGTTTAATCCATCCCGAATTTTATCGGGACAAAAATTAACAAAATGGATAAAGAATTGATCATTCGATCTAGTTCTAACGATGTTGATTTTGCCTTATTAAAAGATGGAAAACTTATTGAATTACAGAAAGATGAAGATAGTAACGACTTCTCTGTTGGTGATGTGTTTATAGCCAAAATAAGAAAAGCCGTTCCTGGACTAAATGCTGCATTTGTAAATGTAGGATACGAAAAAGATGCCTTTTTGCATTATCACGATTTAGGGCCAAAACTACCTTCGCTTTTAAAATTCACAAAACGTGTAAGCACAGGTAAACTAAAAGATTTTACTTTAAAAAATTTCCCATTTGAAAAAGATATTGATAAAGACGGTAAAATTACCGACGCATTAAAATCTAATCAATCGCTATTAGTACAAATTGTAAAAGAACCTATATCAACCAAAGGCCCTAGAATAAGCTCAGAGCTTTCTATAGCTGGCAGATATATTGTTTTAGTACCATTTTCTAGCAGAATTTCTATTTCTCAAAAAATAGAAGATCGCGAAGAAAAAGACCGCCTAAAACGCCTTGTAAAGAGTATTACTCCTCAAGGTTTTGGCGTTATTGTACGAACGGTAGCACAAGGCAAAAAAGTAGCAGAGCTAGATAAAGATTTACAAAATTTGCTTAGTCGTTGGACGGCAATGTGTAAAAAGCTACACAAAGCACATCATCCTACCAAAGTTTTAGGCGAAATGAATAAAGCCTCGTCAATTTTACGAGATATATTTAACGACACCTTTACAGGAATAACAGTAGACGATGAAACGCTTTATTATCAAATTAAAGATTACGTGCAAGAAATTGCACCAGAAAAAGAATCAATAGTTAAACTGTATCAGTCTAAAAATCCAATTTTCGAAAAGTTTGGAATAGAAAGACAAATAAAAACCTCGTTTGGAAAAACCGTATCTATGGCAAAAGGCGCCTATTTGGTAATAGAACATACCGAAGCCCTACACGTTATAGATGTAAACAGCGGAAACCGCTCAAACAAAGCAAACAACCAAGAGGACACAGCATTAGAAGTAAATTTAATTGCAGCTACCGAAATGGCGCGCCAACTACGCTTGCGTGATATGGGCGGCATTATAGTAGTCGATTTTATTGATATGACTAATTCTGAAAACAGGCAAAAACTCTTTAATCACCTTCGCGATGAAATGAAGGACGACAGAGCCAAACACAAAATATTGCCTCCAAGTAAATTTGGATTGATACAAATAACAAGACAACGTGTTAGACCAGAAATGAACATTAAAACCCGAGAGGAAAACCCTAACGGAGTTAATGGTACAGAGGTTGAAGCACCAATAGGATTAATACAAAAAATTAATCACGATCTTGAAAGACTAATTAAAAAAGACTATAAAAAGCTGACCTTAAACACACATCCTTTTATAGCAGCCTTTTTAACAAAAGGTGTTCCATCTATACGTTCTAAATGGTTATTAGAACACAAAAAATGGGTTAAAATTTTACCAAGAGATGCTTACACATATCTAGAATATCATTTTTTCGATAAAGATGGTAATCAAATTAAATAATAAAAAAACCCGCTACTATTATAGTTTGCGGGTTTTTTATTTTTATAAAGTCTGCTTATTATTTATTTGGGCGTTACCCAAGGGTCGGGCTATACGTTACAAGTCCTCGCACCTCCTTTGTCGGGCTGTGGGCTTTTCTCTACTATCCCTAACGCACTCAAGTTAATGCATTAAATTATTTAAAAAACTCCATAAAATGCACTTTACTCTACTCATTATGCATTTTTAACATTTTTTGTAGTAAAAAACAACACAAAAACATTAATTTTAAATAATAAACCCAAACTTAGCATAAGCCTCCCTAATTATGATACAATCTTATTTTAATGAAGATTTACAAATACTAGAAACCACGTTTTCTGGCAACATTACCGCCGCAGATATTACAGAGTATTTAATTGAATTTAAAGATAATAACGCCTACCCTAGAAAACTAAGAATTATCACAGATACTAAAGGTGCTATATTTAATTTTTCGTTTAAAGATTTAAAAACTTTTAACAGAGAAAAAAATAAATCTTTAAAAAACTATAATATTGTAATTAGCGCTATTATAATAAACAGCCCAGCTGCTGCGGCTTTAAGCACGTTATACGGAGCTATTGCCAATAATAAAAAATATAAGTTTAAAGTTTTTTCTACTCACGAAGCCGCTTTAATGTGGGTAGAATCGTTTAATTTTAACTTAGTTAATTAACTAGCAGGATTAGGCATAGACTCATGCACATTATTAATTTGCTGTAAAACTGCATCATTTAACGTTATATCTATGCTTGCTATATTTTCTTTAAGCTGCTCTAACTTTGTAGCGCCTACTATGGTACTGGTTACAAAAGGGCGTTGGTTTACAAATGCTAAACTCATTTGAGCCAAGCTCATATTATTATCTTCCGCTATTTTTAAATATTCTTTTGTGGCTTGGGTAGCTTTATCGCTACTATATCTTGCAAACCTAGGAAATAGTTTAAGCCTTGAGTTATCTTCGGCAAGGCCTTTTATATATTTTCCAGAAAGCACCCCAAAAGCCATTGGCGAATAGGCTAAAAGCCCAATATTTTCGCGTAGGGAAACCTCGGCTAAGTCGCCCTCAAAAGATCGAGTTAACATAGAGTATGCATTTTGTATGGTAGACATTCTTGGCAAATTATGGTTTTTAGACTCTTCAAGATAGCGCATAGTTCCCCATGAATTTTCGTTAGATACACCTATGTGTCTAATTCTGCCTGCTTTAATTTCAGAATCTAAACTATGTAATATTTCATTAAAGTTATCGTCCCATTTAGTATCTAATTTATAATCTCTAACTCCAAAACGGTTAGTGTCGCGTTCTGGCCAATGTAATTGGTATAAATCAATATAATCGGTTTGTAGCCTTTTAAGTTCTAAATCTATAGCTTCTTTTATAGAATTTCCTTTAAAACCTGTTTTTCGAATATGCGCTGTGTAATCGCCTGGTCCTGCTACTTTTGATGCTAAAATAACTTTGTCTCTATTATTATTTTTTTTTAGCCAGGTTCCAATAATCTCACTTGTTCGGCCGCTGGTTTCTGCTGTAGCTGGAACTGGGTAAAGTTCGGCTGTATCTATAAAATTTACTCCTTTATCTATAGCATAATCTAATTGTTCGTGGCCTTGGGCTTCGGTATTTTGGTTTCCCCAGGTCATTGAGCCTAAGCATATTTTACTAACTTTTATATTGGTATTTGGTAGTGTTGTATATTTCATGTGTTTATTTTTAAACGAAGCGTAAAGGTAAAAAACCTAGGTGTACTTTTTAACTTATAAAACTTAAATATGTGTTAATCCTACTTAAAAAAAGCCTATAAAAGACAGTATCTTTTATAGGCTTTTTTTGCGTTAGCGATTGTAGTGATAGCTTTTGGCGAGGCGCGCATCGAGCCAAAACTACAAACGTAAAGCGCGACCCTTGTGGTAACGCCCAAATTTTATTCGCTTAATAGCTTAGAAAGTTCGTCTAACTTAGGCGTTAAAATAACTTCTATTCGTCTGTTTTTAGCTTTACCTTCTTTTGTATCGTTTAATGCTACTGGTGCAAACTCACCACGACCCGCAGCTGTTAAATTTTCTGGGTTTATACTACTGTTTTGACGTAAAATATTTACTATAGCTGTAGCACGCTTGGTTGATAAGTCCCAGTTACTGGTTAAAGTACCGTTGCCTTTATAGGGTACATTATCGGTATGGCCTTCTATTAAAACGGCTATATCTGGATTTTCGCCAAGTACGGTTCCTAATTGCTTAACTGCTCTTGTGCCTTCTGATCCTACGGCCCAGCTTCCTGAGTTAAATAATAATTTATTTTCCATAGATACGTACACTTTTCCGTCGCGTTGCTCTACGGTTAAGCCTTTACCCTCGAAATCTGTTAAGGCTCTTGATATGGCGTTTTTTAGCGCTGTCATGGCAGCATCTTTAGAGGCTATTACTTGCTCTAATTCGGCCACTCGGTTAGAGCGATTTTCTAGTTCTTTTTTAAGTTTTTCTAAACGTGCGTTTTCGGCTGCTAAAGCTTGTTCTTTAGCTTCAAGCTGCGCTAATAATTCTCTGTTTTTTTTAGAATTTGCGGCTATGGCTGCCGAGCTATTTTTTTCTAAAGCATTGTAAGATGCTTTTAAGTTTTCTAAATTTGATTGAGCGGCATTATACTCGGTTTGTAATTTATCGCGCTGAGCAATTGCCTCGTTGTAAGCAGATTGCAATTGTTTTAGTTCGTTTTCGGCTGCTGTTTTAGCGCTTAATAACGCATCGTTATTACTTGATAGTTTTTTGTTTTCCTTTTTTAAATCGGCATACTTTGCTTCTAGCTCTTTATACACTTTGGGCGATACGCATGATGCTAAAACAACTAATGTTAAAACTGTAAAAACGCTTTTTTTAATCATGTTATTTGGGTTATGGTTATTTATTTTCTATGTCTACCAAAATAGGACAATGGTCGCTATGTACGGCTTCGGTAAGTATAACGGCTCTTTTTATGTTTTCTTGTAAGGGTTGCGAAACCATTGTATAATCTAATCGCCAGCCTTTATTATTGGCGCGCGCATTGGCACGATAACTCCACCAACTATATTGCTGTAAATCTGGATTTACAAACCTAAAAGCATCTATAAATCCGCTATTTATAAAATTTCCAATCCATTGGCGTTCTATGGGTAAAAATCCAGAAACGCCTTTCATTTTAGGGTTGTGTATATCTATTTCTTCATGGCAAATATTATAATCGCCACAAACTATTAGGTTGGGAATATCCTTTTTAAGTGTATTTATGTAATCTTGAAACAGATCCATATACTCTAATTTATGGTTAAGTCTTGCATCGTTTGTTCCAGATGGTAAATACAAACTCATTACTGAAACGTTATTAAAATCGGCACGTATATTTCTACCTTCGAAATCCATAGAATCAATTCCTGTGCCAAACTCGACATGGTTAGGTTTTATTTTACTTAAAATAGCAACGCCACTATATCCTTTTTTTTGAGCGCTAAACCAATAATTGTATTTATATCCAGCCTCTTCAAAAAGACTTAAATCTAATTGTTCTTTCATGGCTTTAATTTCTTGTAGGCAAACCACATCTGGGTTGGCTGCTTTTAGCCAATCTATAAAACCTTTATTAATTGCTGCACGAATACCGTTTACGTTATAGGATATAATTTTCATAATTTACAGATACGTTTTAAAAACCCTAATATATAATTTGGGATAGATTTATTAGTTGTAAGATTTAAATCTAATTTTAGCTAAAATAAATAATGCGTTACTTTTACACTATTAAATTAAGTGAGATTTAACTAATTTTTTATTTTGTTATAAATGGCTTTATAAAAATAAATAGACTCGCTATAATATTTTAAACCATTTATAGTTTAAGTGTCTAATGAGGTTTTGTTTAAGCATTTTATTGGGTTTTATTGGGTTTTGTGGATTCTCGCAAAATCTAAACTCAAACTATAAAACAAAAAAGGTTGCTGTAAGTAACATTATTAAAATTGATAGTGTTAGTATTAATTCTAACTTTTTTTCTATTAGAAATAATAATAATTCTGTTATTGATACTTCTTATTATACTGTTAATTTTCCTAAAGCTATTTTAACTTTAAAAAAGCCTATAAAAACAGATTCTATAATTATTAACTATTTAAAATTTCCAGAATTTTTAACCCAAACCTACAAATTACTTGATGAAAATATTATTACCAATAACTCTACTAATAACACCACTCTATACAAGCTAACTCAATCTAACAAAAATAATGATTTTATGCCTTTTGATGGGTTAACCACCTCTGGAAGTATATCGCGTGGAGTTACTGTTGGTAATAATCAAAATTCGGTTTTAAATAGCGAATTAGATTTGCAAATTACAGGAAAATTAAACGATAAAGTTTCGCTTAGAGCCTCTATTCAAGATGCAAATATACCATTACAAGAAAGTGGCTATAGCCAACGTTTGGATGAATTTGATCAAGTTTTTATAGAACTATTTAGCAACCGCTGGAATGTACGTGCTGGCGATATCGATTTAGTAAACAACAACTCTTATTTTGCAAACTTTTCAAAACGTGTACAAGGGCTAAATATTAACTTAAATTTGGGTAATACAGACAATAACACCCATTTATTTGCCGCTGGCGCCATTGTAAGAGGGCAGTTTACAACCAGCCAATTTACAGCTCAAGAAGGTAATCAAGGTCCATACAAGCTTCAAGGTAATAATGGCGAATTATTTGTATTAATTGTTTCTGGTAGCGAAACCGTTTATGTTAATGGAATACCACTTAAACGTGGCGAAAACGAAGATTATATTATTGATTATAATGCTGGAGAAATAATTTTTAACGCTACTTACCCTATAACTTCTGAAATGCGAATAACTGTCGACTATCAATTTAGCGATAGAAATTACTCGCGGTTTGTTGCTTACGGAGGAGGAAACTACAAAAGCGATAAGCTTAAAATAGGTATGTCTGTATATTCTGAAAATGATGCTAAAAACCAACCTTTACAACAAAACCTATCTGAAGAACAAGTTACAATTTTAGCAAATGCTGGTGATGATACATCGCTTATGGTATCGCCTTCTGAGATTAGAGACGAACCTAATGACAATAGAATTTTATACAAAAAAACCTTATTTGGTACCGTAGAAGCTTTCGAGTTTTCTAACGATCCGGAGGAAGAATTATATCGTGTAACCTTCTCGTTGGTTGGCGACAATCAAGGAGATTATGCGTTAAGCAACATAAACGCCATAAATAATATTTACGAATATGTTGGTGTAAACCAAGGGAATTATGCACCTATTGTTAAGCTTGTTGCCCCAACAAAATTACAAATTGCTGTATTAAATGGAAGCTATAAACCTACAGAAAAAACCAATATTAATTTTGAAGCCTCGGGTAGTAAAAATGATTTAAATACCTTTTCTAATATAGATGATGCTAATAACAATGGTTTTGCTGGCAAGATAAACATAAACCAAACCCTTATAAAAAAAGATAGCCTTTGGAGTTTTGATACTTATGCAAATACCGATTATATAAGCTCTAACTACAGAAACATTGAAGGTTTATACAATCCAGAATTTAATCGCGACTGGAATTTAGACCTTAACAACACAAACGGTATTGGCCTTAATTTAGGAAACCAATGGCTTTTAAATACTGGTTTTAAATTATTTCATTATAAAAAGGGATTTGTAAATTATCAATTTGAACATCTAAATTTTTCTGATGGTTTTCATGGAAACCGACACGTAGCATTTACTAATTTAGTATTAAATAGATTTAATATTACATCAAATTCTAGTTTGCTAAAGGCTCAATCTAATTTAAACACTTCAACTTTTTTAAGGTCGTACAACCGTGTAACATATAGTATGAAAAATAGCTGGTTAGGAACAAAAATAGCCATTGAAAATAATGAGCAACGCCTTACAGCAACCCAAGAGCTTACAGATTTAAGCCAACGTTTTAACTCTTACGAGGTTTTTTTAGGGCTTGGAGACAGCACAAAAATATTTGCAGAAATAGGGTATAAAAATAGAACAAACGATAGTATTAAAGATAATAAGTTACAAAAAGTAAATACTTCTAACACTTTTTATTTAGATTCAAAACTTATTCAAAACACAAATACTAATTTGTCGTTATACGCCAATTACAGAACTCTAAAAAACACAGACAAAACTATAGATAACGAAAACTCTATAAACTCTAGACTACAATTTAACCAAAAACTATTTAAGCAAATTATACAATGGAATACTGTTTTTGAAACCAATTCTGGACAATTAGCACAACAAGATTTTACGTATGTCGAGGTTGAAGCTGGACAAGGCACATACACTTGGAATGATTATAATACAAACGGCATTCAAGAACTTGAAGAATTTGAAATTGCTCAATTTCAAGACCAAGGACGCTATATTCGAGTACTTTTGCCTAACAGGGTGTTTATAAAAACACATCAAAATAGATTAAGCCAAACCCTTACTATTAACCCAGCGCAATGGTCAGTTTCTCAAAGTAAATCTAAAACATTTTGGTCTAAATTTTACAACCAAACCAGTTATTTAATTGACAGAAAAACTAAACGCGAAGGAAATGCGTTTAACTTAAATCCTTTTAACAATAACAAAAACGACCAATTAGGTTTACAACTAAACTTTAGAAACGTTCTGTTTTTTAATAGAGGAAAACAACGCTACACAACATCGTACACATTTTTAAATAATATAACCAGAAGTGTACTTACCATTGGGTTTATAGAAAACAGACTAAAGAGTAATCAACTAAACTTTAATCATAAAATTTCCGGAAACTGGTTAGTTAACATACTCTCGGCCTTTGATAACAATGAAAGTATAAGTGAAAACTTTGCCAGTAAAAACTTTAATTTTAATGAAACGAGGCTTAATCCTAAATTATCATATTTATTTAATGAGAATTCTAGCTTTGATGTGTTTTACCAATATGCCAATAAAAACAATACTATTGGAGAAATGGAGCGTTTAAAGCAACAAAAATATGGTGTATCCTTTGCTTTAGCTAATAGCCAACAAAGCGCTATAAATGGCGAATTTAATTTTTTCTCGAATAATTATAATGGAAATGCAAATACACCAGTAGCCTACCAAATACTAGAGGGTTTACAGCCCGGAAAAAACTTTACTTGGAGTTTGTTGGCTCAAAAAAAACTTACTAAATTTTTAGATTTAAATTTAAGTTATTTAGGTAGAAAAACAGAACGTAGCAAAACCATTCATTCGGGCTCAATTCAATTAAAAGCTTATTTTTAAAAGTTGCTTGTACTATCTAAACTTTTAAAAACAGAAATAATTGTCTTTACAGCTTCGGTGTAAAATTCTGGATGAATATTTTCATAATCATCTGTTGGTTCATGGTAATCCTCATGGTCTTCAACCCCAAAATACAGAAATGGAATATCTTTTTTATGAAAGTGTGCATGATCTGAAGCATACACCCAATTATCTAACCCATCATATCCATCATGCCCTTTAGTTAGCTTTATTTTGCAAGAGTGGTTCTTACTTGAAACTAACTTTTTTAAGGTTTTATTTACAGATGTTCCTACAACGTATAATTCTTTTTTATCGCTTCGGCTTATCATATCCATATTTATATTTAAAACAATATCCATAGATGAAACGATGGAATGATTAACATAAAACTTGGCACCTTGAAGCCCCAACTCTTCACCATCAAAAGCTGCTAAAATAACCGAGTGTTTGGGCGGATGTTTTTTAAAATAATCGGCAAAGGCAAACAATGCTGCTACACCCGAAGCATTATCATCTGCGCCATTATATATTTTTCCGTTTCTAATACCTTCATGATCGTAATGTGCACTTATAACAATATACTTATTAGGAAAAGTACATCCTTTTACTAAACCTAAAACATTTACACCTTTGTAATTTTTCATTTTTTTAGTAAAAGAAAAAGGTTGTTCGAATGATTTCCCTAAGGGCTTAACTTTTAAAGAATAAAACTGATTTATAATATATTTTTTGGCTTTAATTGCACCGTATGTACCTGTTCTTCTACCTTGAAAAGCATCAGACGACAGCGATTTTACATGTTTTAACAAAGCATCTTCATCAAAAAGTGAAGAACAAGAATTAGATTCTGATTGGGCTGAAATTTCCGTTACTTGAAACGTAAAACAGAAAACTATTAATAAAAGGATTCTAAGCATAAAATTTATTAGTGACTAAATATAATTAAATTAATACACTTATCTAAATAACAAAGCCCATACCAAAAAATTGATATGGGCTTTTAAGTATTTATGTATTAAGAATTACTTAATAGTAGCTTTCATTAATTCTCTATTCATTCTTGCAATGTTATCTAGAGAAATACCTTTAGGGCACTCTACTTCGCAAGCTCCAGTATTGGTACAGTTACCAAAACCTTCTAAATCCATTTGTGCTACCATGTTTTTTACACGATCGGCAGCTTCAACTTGCCCTTGTGGTAATAACGCATATTGCGATACTTTAGCGCCTACAAATAACATGGCAGAAGAGTTTTTACAAGTTGCTACACAAGCCCCACAGCCAATACAGGTTGCGGCATCCATAGCTTCGTCTGCTGCATGTTTTGATATAGGAAGTGCATTAGCATCTTGAGTGTTTCCTGAAGTGTTTACAGAAATATAACCACCCGCTTGTTGAATACGCTCGAAAGCCATTCTGTCTACAACTAAATCTTTAATTACAGGAAATGCTGCTGCCCTAAACGGCTCAATTGTTATGGTGTCGCCATCTTTAAACATACGCATGTGTAATTGGCAGGTTGTTACGCCTCTATCAGGACCATGTGCTTCTCCGTTAATATACATAGAACACATCCCGCAAATACCTTCGCGGCAATCATGATCGAAAGCCACAGGCTCTTCGCCAGAGTTTACTAATTGCTCGTTCAAAACATCCATCATTTCAAGAAAAGACATGTGTTCTGAGATTTCAGTAACTTTATAATCGACCATTTGACCCTTAGAAGAAGCGTCTTTTTGTCTCCAAATTTTAAGTGTTAAATTCATAATGTCTGTCTTTCTTATTTGTACGAACGTTGTTTTAGTTCAATATCTTTAAATTCTAGTTGTTCTTTATGTAAAACGGCATCGGCAGGTTCGCCTTTATATTCCCATGCTGAAACGAAAGCAAAATCTTCATCATTACGTTTAGCTTCGCCTTTTTGAGGGCCGTCTAGCTCTGCAGATTCTTCTCTAAAGTGTCCTCCACAAGATTCTTCTCTGGTTAAAGCATCTTTAGCAAATAGCTCGCCAAGTTCTAAGAAATCGGCAACACGTCCTGCTTTTTCTAATTCTGGATTCATTTCGTTTAAGTTTCCTGGAACCGAAACATCTTTCCAAAACTCTTCTCGAATGGCTTTAATTTCAACCATCGCTTCTTTTAAGCCTTTTTCGTTACGCGCCATTCCTACTTTATCCCACATAACTTTTCCTAGTCGTTTATGGAAGTAGTCTACAGATTTTGTTCCTTTATTATTTATAAAGAAATTTAAACGTTCTTTAACTTCATTTTCAGCTTCATCAAACTCTTTGGTATCTGTTGGAATTTTTCCAGTACGAATATCGCCTGCCAAGTAATCACCTATTGTATATGGCAACACAAAATACCCATCGGCTAACCCTTGCATTAATGCCGATGCTCCTAGCCTGTTCGCACCATGGTCAGAGAAATTAGCTTCACCAATACAGTATAAACCAGGAACGGTTGTCATTAAGTTATAGTCAACCCAAACACCTCCCATTGTATAGTGAACTGCAGGATAAATCATCATTGGTGTTTTGTATGGATTCTCGTCTACGATTTTCTCATACATTTGGAATAAGTTTCCGTACTTGGCCTCTACAATAGCTTGTCCTAATTCGTATATTTTTGCTTCAGAAGGATTATTTATATTTTGAATTTTAGCTTGTTCTTTTCCGTAACGCTCTATAGCCGAAGCAAAATCTAAATATACTGCTTCACCTGTTGCATTTACTCCGTAACCTGCATCGCAACGTTCTTTTGCTGCTCTAGATGCCACATCACGAGGTACTAAGTTACCAAAAGCAGGGTAACGACGCTCTAAATAATAATCGCGTTCGTCTTCAGATAAATCGGTAGGTTTTTTACGACCTTCTCGAATGGCTTTAACATCGTCCATACTTTTTGGCACCCAAATACGACCATCGTTACGTAAAGATTCTGACATTAACGTTAATTTAGACTGATAATCTCCAGAACGTGGTATACATGTTGGATGAATTTGTGTATAACATGGGTTTGCAAAATACGCTCCTTTTTTATGTATTTTCCAGCTTGCTGAAACGTTAGATCCCATAGCATTTGTGGATAAGAAGAATACATTTCCGTATCCTCCAGAAGCCACAACTACGGCATGAGCAGAATGACGCTCTATTTCGCCTGTTATTAAGTTTCTAGCTATAATACCTCTTGCTTTTCCGTCAACCTTTACAACATCAAGCATTTCATGACGGTTAAACATTTCTATTTTACCGCGGGCAATTTGACGGTTCATAGCAGAATAAGCTCCTAATAATAATTGTTGCCCTGTTTGCCCTTTAGCGTAAAATGTTCTTGACACTAATACACCACCAAACGAACGGTTATCTAATAACCCACCATAATCTCTAGCAAAAGGAACTCCTTGAGCCACACATTGGTCAATTATATTTGCAGATACTTCGGCTAAACGATATACGTTAGCTTCGCGCGAACGGTAATCGCCCCCTTTTACAGTATCGTAAAACAACCTGTAAGTTGAATCGCCATCGCCTTGATAGTTTTTAGCAGCATTAATTCCTCCTTGAGCAGCAATAGAGTGTGCACGACGTGGAGAATCTTGATAAGCAAACGCTTTTACGTTATAACCTAATTCTGCTAAAGTTGCAGCGGCAGATCCACCGGCTAAACCAGTTCCAACAACAATAACATCTATATGTCGTTTATTTGCAGGGTTTACTAAGTCTATTTTATTTTTATAATCTGTCCATTTATCTTGAATTGGACCTTTTGGTACTTTTGAATCTAAAGCCATACTATTTAAGATTAATGGTTATTTAATAAATGATGAAATAATGCAATTATTACAAAGCCTAAAGGCACTATAACTGAATATGCTTTTCCTAAAGTTTGTAAATTCTTTTTACGCCCTGCTGTTGAACCCATAGATTGAAAAGCAGATGTAAATCCGTGTGCTAAATGCAATCCTAAAAGAATAAATGAGATTACATATGCTACTACTCTTACAGGGTTTTGAAATTTTTCTACCAACTCATGGTAATACCTAAACTCGCCATTATGCAGTCCAGATACATCGCCTAAAATATACTTTGTATTTATTTCTGGAATCCAAAAATCGATAAAGTGTAACACAATAAAAGCTAAAATTACTAGCCCACTATAAATCATGTTTCTACTAGACCATGAAGAGTTTGCTGCACCGTTATTTTTGGCATAAGAAACACCGTTAGCTTTTTTGTTTTTAAGCTCCAGAATAAACCCCATAACAAAATGAAATACAACAGCAAAAATTAATACTGGTTGTAAAGCAAATTGAACAAGTGGGTTTGTACCCATAAAATGTGATACTTCATTAAATGCATCTGGACTAAAAACAGATAACATATTTATGAATAAATGCTGAAGTAAGAAAAACATAAGGAAGAATGCAGAAAGCGCCATGGCTACTTTTCTTCCAATCGAAGATTTAAAAAATCCGCCCATTATTTAGAAGTTGTTTTTTTGGTTTTAACAAAGATAACTATGGGTACATTCTTAGGCAAATAACAACTGGTATGTTTTTATTATTTAGAATGATTTTAAGAAACTAAAAACTCCTGTTTAACAGATAGTAATTTTAACACAAAAAAGGCAGAGATGTTATCTCTACCTTTTTTGATAAGTAGCTTTAAATTTTACTTTATTCTACTAAAAGTTTTTTAGTTATAGTATCTTTTCCAGAATAAATATTTACAAAATACATACCTTTAGACGCCTTATTTAAATTAATGGTTTTTGTACCTGATGTGTTAGACACATCAACATCTATGATTAATCGTCCGCTTACATCAAAAACAACAACCCTATCTATTGGGTTATAAGAACTGTTTTTAATAAATAATTCTTGTTTTGCTGGATTAGGAAATATAACTACCCCGTTTTCAAAACTAACATCTTTTACATTTAAATTACAATCTCCATCATAATTAGTCATAAGCGGTTTAACTGGCATACCACACACTTGATTGGTTGTGCTTCTAGCATGCACATCGTTTGCTCCTGCAATACTATTAGCGTCTAAAACAGTATTAATTTCTTCATCTGAAACAGCATAATGCATCACGTTATTTGTATTAATAACATGCCCTAATTGGTGCCCGTGCCCTAATTCATGTAATGCTACGGTTTCAAAATCGAACTGACCATCAACAATACCTCCTGTACCAAAATACCAGTTAGTTCCATCATTAAATACAATATCAATATCTGAAACCCAAAGAATTACCTCGCCAGAACATAAACGCCCTGAATACCATGATGTACAACGACCCAAAACACCTGCGGGCAACTCGGCTCCATTATCAAATCTTATTACATTTACACCATCGGCTTCCAACTCTCCATCTGCAGGAGCTTCGTCTAAGCCAATAACATCTACAGTTGTAGCATTGGTGCTAATTTCCCAATTAACTTTAGTTTCGCATCGCCAGCTTTCAAAAGCTCTTTCAAAGGCAGCTCGGGCTCCTGGATGTTCGGTATCTGCATGAAAATCTGTTTGCATTTCCCAAGTATATCCACCTTCAAAACCAGATGCCGGGCTATCGGTATTATCGCCATAATGTTGGGTTTGAAATGCCTGTAAACCTGCTCCAACATCTGTCTCTACATTTTGCTGTGCATAAGTTATAGTTATGCTTGTAGCAGACTCTACAGTACTATTATTGTCGTGCGTTATTCTAATTTTTCCTGTTCCAGCTAAATAAGGAACTTCTACAGTAATTTGAGTATTACTCCAAGTTAATACCTGAGAATCTAGGGCATCGACATAATCTGGATTACCGCCAGACATACCACCCGAATCTGGGTTTGCAAATCCTACTTTTCCTTTAACTGCTCCAAAGTCTGTACCATTAATAGTTATTACAGATCCCGTACCTGCTGTTGTTGTGGTTGGAGAAAAGTTAGTAATTCCTAAAGCCAACAAACCGCTACTTTTATTTAATTGCTGTTGTTCTGTATAAACATCAAAATCTGAAACTTTTGTGTAATTTGTGTTTGTGTAACTCATAATCTCATTATAAAATGAAGATTGCACTCCTTTTTTTCTATTAAAAGGATTAAAAGCTACATTATGCTTTACATTATATTTATAAAAACCTTGCAAACTACTATACGCTTGATAGGCTTTATGTTTTATTTTGCTTTTTTGCCCCGAAACCACTTTACTATCATACAATGTAAACACCCCAACATCGCCTTTTCTTAGTTTTAAAGTGTTAGATGCTATCATGGCATCTAGCCCAACACTACCACCCAAAGTTATTACATCTATAGTTTCTGCAACATGACCTTTAAATGCTTTATAAACCTTAACAGTATTGGCTGTATAAATAAGTTTGCGCTCTACATCCCAAAACGATTTACTATCAACTACCTCTCCTTCAACAACCAAACTGGAACTATCAATTTGCTCTTTAAGAGAAATTTTCTTTAACGAAACTTGTGCAGATGCTAGAAACAGCCCTATAAAAAAAACTAATGCTGTTAAAATGAGTTTTAATGGTAATTTTAAAGTCATATTCATTATTTTTTAATAAAAATTAAAACGAGGGATTATCAAATATAGCAAATTAAAATCTACTTTTTATTTATACTTTTACATCTGTTTAAAAATTAAACTTTACTTAATATGAAATACTTACCAATTGATAAATCTTTATTTGAGAAAAATAGAGCAAAATTTAAAGCTAAAATGCAACCTAATAGCTTAGCTGTATTTAACTCTAATGACATCTATCCAATAAGTGCAGATAGCACTATGCCTTTTGAGCAACATAGAGATATTTTTTATTTAAGTGGTGTAGATCAAGAAGAAAGCATATTAGTGCTTTTCCCAGATTGCCCTAAAGAAAAACATCGTGAAATACTATTTTTAAAAGAAACCAACGAGCATATTGCCGTTTGGGAAGGCGAAAAGCTAACCAAAGAAAAAGCTTTTGAAACAAGTGGCATTAAAACCGTGTATTGGCTTCAGGACATGGAAAAAATTATGTTTGAGTTAATGACACAATGCAACACCGTTTATATTAATACCAACGAGCATTACCGTGCCAATGTTGAAACAGAAACACGCGAAGACCGATTTACTAAATGGTTAAAAAACAAATACCCTGCGCATGCGGTTGCAAAAAGCAACCCTATAATGCAACGCTTACGTTCTGTAAAAGAGCCTGTAGAAATAGATTTAATAAAAAATGCGTGTAGTATAACCGAAAAAGGGTTTCGTAGAGTTTTAGAATTTATAAAACCAGGGGTTTGGGAATTTGAAATTGAAGCAGAATTTATGCACGAATTTTTACGAAATCGATCTAAAGGTTTTGCTTACACACCCATTGTTGCCGCTGGAAACAATGCCAATGTATTACATTACATTGAAAACAACCAACAATGTAAAACTGGCGATTTAATTTTGATGGATGTTGGCGCAGAATACGCAAATTATTCTAGCGACATGACAAGAAGCATACCTGTTTCTGGTCGCTTTTCTGCTAGACAAAAAGATGTTTATAATGCTGTACTTAGAGTAAAAAACGAAGCTACAAAAATGCTTGTTCCAGGTACAGATTGGGCAGACTACCATGTTGAAGTTGGTAAACTAATGACAAACGAATTACTAAATTTAGGGTTGCTTGATAAAGCCGATGTACAAAACGAAAACCCAGATTGGCCTGCCTACAAAAAATACTTTATGCATGGCACCAGCCACCACATGGGATTAGACACACACGATTACGGCATTTTAACCGAGCCTATGCAACCCAATATGGTATTTACTGTAGAACCTGGTATTTACATCCCCAAGGAAGGTTTTGGGATAAGACTTGAAGACGATGTAGTTATTCAAAAAACTGGAGAACCTATTAATTTAATGAAAAATATTCCTATAGAAGTTGATGAAATTGAATCTATTATGAATTCATAAAACAAAAGGGGGCGTTTTTTAAACACCCCCTTTTTTTGCTATAAAACACTAAAATATTATAATTTATAGAGTGACTAATTCAAATAAATAATTGTTTAGCTTTTGTAGCGTATTAATTTTATCATTAGAATCGATTAAAAGCGAAATATTATTATTACTTCCGCCATAAGAAATCATTCTAATTTTAACATCTTGTAAAATTTTAAACAACTTATACGTGTCTTGATGATTTACTACAGATTGCCCAACTAAACACACTATACTTTGGTTTTTATCTACCTCTATTGATGCTATTTTTTCTAGCTCTATTAATATGTTATCTAAATACGTATCATCATCAATGGTTAAAGATACAGCCACCTCAGATGTTGTAATCATATCTATAGAGGTTTTATAAGTTTCAAAAATTTCAAATACCTTTTTTAAGAAACCATGAGCCTGCAACATTCTAGCCGATTTAATTTTAATAGCCGTGATATGATCTTTAGCTGCAATTGCTTTAATACCATTCTCTGAAGTACTGTTAGAGATTAATGTACCGTGCGCATCGGGTTTCATGGTGTTTTTTAATCTAACAGGAATACTATCTTTCCTAACAGGTGTTACTGTTTGCGGGTGTAAAATTTTAGCTCCAAAATAAGCCAGCTCTGCAGCTTCCTCAAAAGACAAGTTTGAAATGGCTTTTGTGTTTTCAACATATCTAGGATCGTTATTATGCATGCCATCAATATCTGTCCATATTTGAACCTCATCAGCCTTTATTGCTGCTCCAATTATGGTTGCTGTATAATCACTTCCGCCACGTTGCAAATTCGATATTTCATTATCATCATCAAGACAAATAAAGCCTTGGGTTATATAAATATCAGAATCTTCAGCTTTTTCTAAAACACTTTTAAAATGATGCTCTATATAATTAGAATCTGGCTCTTTAAAAGCATCAATTTTCATAAAATCTAATGCAGGTAATAATGCTGAACTTACGCCTTCCTGTTTTAAATAACTATTAAACATGTATGTTGAAAGCAACTCCCCTTGCGCTAATATTTTATTTTCTAATGCTTCAGAAAACGTTTGATTAGTGCAGCCTAATAATATTTCAAATATGCTAGAAACATAGTTTTTAACATTAGTATTTAATACCGAATCAATTAACAACTCATCAACTGTATTAAAATAAGCTTCATGGAGTTCGTTAATTTTATCAATAGCATGATTTGATATGCCCTTAGCAATATCTTGCGCTATTGCAACCAATTTATTTGTTGTACCAGACATTGCCGATAAAACAACTATTTTTTTACTTCCGTCGTTAATTATACTTTTAACATGGCTCATGTTTTTAACCGAGCCTACAGAAGTTCCTCCAAATTTTAATACTTTCATTTTCACTTATTTGAAGCACAAAACTATAACTCATTTACCTAACAGCTATATTTTTAATAAAAAAAAGTTATTTTTACACAAATTGTTAAATATTTAACATTAAAGCTTCTAAAACCATGAAAACAGTATCAAATTGCGTTGAAGACATTTTAATAACTCAACCTTATTTAGAAGAAGCACTCTCTAGAAATATTATAAATTTTAGTGCTTTAGCTATAGAACTTGTAGAACCCATAAGCAAAATGCTTAAAAAAGATGTAAAACCCGGTGCTATTATGATGGCTTTAAGGCGCTATAATCCTCCAGCTACATTAGGGAACTCGATTAAAATGAAACGTGTTATACAAAATCTTGGAGATATTACTGTTAGGTCAAATCTTACCGATTTTACGGTTAAAAACTCGACAACTTTAATTGATAATCATGCAAAAATATTAGAACGGATTAACAAAGAAGACAAATTGTTTTATGCTTTTACTAGAGGCATTCACGAAAGCAATATTGTGGTATCTAGCAGTTTAAACAACTTTATTAACCAGCATTTAGCAAACGAAACATTTATTGCTGTTCAAGAAAACCTATCTGCAATAAGTATAAATTTACCGCAAGATAACTCGAAAATTGCTGGTTTATACTATCATTTTTTTAAACGTTTAGCATGGGAAGGCATTGTATTATACGAAGTCTTATCTACTACAAACGAATTTACCATTTTAGTAGAAGATGAATTTGTTGATAAAGCTTTTACAGCCATTAAAAGAGTAAAATCTTAGTTTATTAATACCTTAATTTTCATATCTAAATAAACACAACATGTATTTAGAACATAAAGGAATAAATATTTATTATACAGAAACGGGATTAGGAAAAGCTATTGTTTTACTTCATGGCTTTTTAGAAAACGCTAACATGTGGACACCATTTATACCTATATTATCTAAAAAAAATAAAGTTATTACTATAGATTTATTAGGTCACGGAAAAACGGGATGCTTAGGCTATATACATAGCATGGAACTTATGGCTAATGCTGTAAGCGCCGTTTTAAACCACTTAAATATTAATAAGTATATAATTATTGGACACTCTATGGGTGGCTATGTTGCACTTGCTTTAGCAGAAAAACAACCCAAAGCTATTTTAGGGTTATGTTTAATGAATTCTACAGCCAATGCAGATTCTCCCGAAAAAATAGAAAATAGAAATCGAGCCATTTTAGCAGTTAAACAAAACCACAATACATTTATACGACTGGCTATAAATAATTTATTTAGCCCCAAAAATAGAATTCTTTTTTCTAAACAAATTAAAACCTTAATTAAAGAGGCGCAACAAACACCTTTACAAGGTATTATTGCTGCATTAGAAGGCATGAAAATTAGAAAAAGCAGACTAGAAATATTCCATAATACCTCATACAAAAACATGTTAATGGTAAGCAAAAAAGATCCTGTTTTAAATGCTAACCTATTAATATCTCAAACAAAAAACACAACAATACAAGTGGTTGAATTTCCAGATGGACACATGAGTCACATCGAAAACGAAGTTTTATTCCTACAAAATATAACGCATTTCGTCGAAAATTTATAACTTTTTAACGATTTATTTGTTTTTTATTATTAATTTTATCATACCCAAACAAATAAATCATGAAAAAACCTACCTTAATTCCTAAAATGTATTGTACTTTTTTTGGGCATGATTATCAAGTTACTAAGCGTGTAACGCTTCATGTTAAAGAATATACTTGCAAAAACTGCAAAAAACAATTAACTACCAATAGTAATGGTAAGTTAATAGAGCTTACACCCAAGTTTAAAGAAATAAATGGTATTTTAGAACGTATTCATACCTCCAGAACAGAACGTTTAAAGAAAAAAACACTCGCTTCGTCGATTTTATTAACCTCTAACTAACATAATAATTTGGTTTTTAATACTTTTAAGCGTCTCTCTAAAATTAATTAATTATGACAAAAAAATGAAAAACATTCATTGCAAAGTATTTGGCCATGATTATGTTGTGTCCAGACATGTAACCTACCATGTAAAAGAATACACTTGTAAAAATTGCAAAAAACAATTAACTACAAGTAGCAACGGAAGCTTAGTTGAGCTCACTCCTAAGTTTAAAGAAATAAATGACGTTTTAGAGCGTATACACCACAAACGAATATTGCGAATAAATGCAAAGATTAAGCAAGTTAAAACGCAAAAAGAAGCAAAACTTCTTATTGCTTAATCATTAAAATTTTTCCAACCTTGTGCTTGCACAGGAATTCTTGTGTCTGCGCGCGTTACTAAATGTATCCCTTCTTTTTCTTCTTTTATAAAACCAACAACCGTTAGATTAGGGTTTGCTTTTATTTTAGGATAGTCTTCTTGAGATATAGTAAAAAGCAACTCATAATCCTCTCCTCCATTTAAAGCTACTGTTGTACTGTCTATATTAAACTCTTCGCAAGTTGAAATTACTTGAGGATCTAATGGTAATTTTTCTTCATATAAATCGCACCCAACTTTACTCTGCTTACAAATATGAATAATTTCCGAAGAAAGTCCATCACTCACATCAATCATTGCTGTAGGTTTTACATTCAAATCTTTTAAAAGCTTAACAACATCCTGTCTTGCCTCAGGTTTTAATTGCCTTTCAACAATATAAGAATAAGCCTCTAAATCTGGTTGAGCATTTGGGTTTACTTTAAACACTTCTTTTTCTCTTTCTAAAACCTGAAGCCCTAAATAAGCACCTCCTAAATCACCAGAAACCACTAACAAATCATTAGGTTTAGCACCGCTTCTATAAACCACATTATTGGTTTCAACTTCACCAATTGCAGTTACAGAAATTAACAAACCGGTTTTAGATGATGTTGTGTCTCCGCCAACAACATCAACATTATAAATATGAGCTGCAGTTTCAATGCCTGCATATAAATCTTCTAGAGCCTCTAAAGGAAACCTATTAGAAACAGCAATAGAAACTGTTACTTGCGTTGCTTTTGCATTCATAGCAAACACATCAGATAAATTAACCACAATAGATTTATAACCTAAATGCTTTAACGGCATGTAACTTAAATCAAAATGTACGCCTTCAACAAGTAAATCTGTGGTTACAACCACCTTTTTGTTTTCAAAATTTAAAACTGCAGCATCATCACCAATACCAGTTACTGTAGAGGTTTGCTTAATTTTAAAATGCTTGGTTAAATGGTCTATTAGACCAAATTCTCCTAAATCACTTAATTGTGTTCGTTGTTGGTTTTTATCTTCTATCATAATGCAAAAATAAGAAGCTATATTTGTTTTTACTATCTTTATCCTAAAACTAAATTTAGTTTAAACTAATAACAAATCTATTTATGAATTTTTTACGCCCTTTTTTCGCCGTTTTGGTGTTAAGTTTTATTGTTTTTAGTATTCAATCTTGTAATGATGAACCTGTAGAAATAATACCTATTGCTGATGCCGATAATGATGGTATTGAAGATAATATTGACAACTGCCCAAATATAAGCAACCCCAACCAAGAAGATGAAGATAATGACGGCATAGGTGATTTATGCGATGTTAATGGAGAAGATGATAATGACAATGATGGAATTCCAGATAGCCAAGATAATTGTTTAAGCGTTTTTAACCCCAACCAAGAAGATGAAGACAATGACGGTATAGGTGATTTATGCGACCCCGATTTTGTTGCTCCAAATACTCCGTTAGCCGTTTGCGAAAGTGGTTTTGCCGATATTTACCCTTGTAACAATTACGATTTAATGGCTAACATTCCATTAAACATATTTGGCGCCTCTGAAGGTAACGATTGTTGGGGCTGGACAGACAGCACAACAGGAAAAGAATACGCCTTAATGGCAACAACAGACAACACCGCTTTTATAGATATTACAAACCCAACAGAACCTATTTATTTAGGAAAACTCCCTACTGCAACAACTAGTAGCCCTTGGCGCGATGTTAAAGTCTACAAAGACCATGCTTTTATTGTAGCAGATTGTAGCTTTGGAGACCCTACGTGTAATGACGACCATGGGATGCAAGTTTTCGATTTAACGCGATTAAGAAATGTACCTAACCCTCCTGAAACATTTACTGCAGATACACATTTTACAGAATTTGGCAAAGCCCACAATATTGTAATTAACCAAGATAGTGGCTACGCCTACATAGTTGGCGCAAACAGAAGCTCAACTTATGCTGGAGGCCCAATATTTATTAACATACAAGACCCCAAAAACCCTATTTCTGAAGGTGGTTTTTTAGACGGCGGCTATTCTCATGACGCACAAGTAGTTACCTATAATGGGCCTGATACAGATTATACAGGTAAAGAAATTTTAATTGGCAGCAATGAAAACGAAGTAGTAATTGCCGATGTTACAAACAAAGCAAACCCAACTATTATTTCTACCATTAGCTATAGCAATGTATGGTATGCACACCAAGGCTGGTTTACACAAGACATGAAATATTTTATTTTAGGTGACGAGCTAGATGAAATGAGAACTGGCAGCAATACCAGAACCATTGTTTTCGATTTTACCGATTTGGATAATCCAGCATACCATTTTGATTATTTTGGCTCCAGCGCAGCTATAGACCATAATGGCTATGTAAAAGACAACACTTATTATTTTGCTAACTACAGAGCTGGTGTACGCATGCTAGACCTTACTCAAATAGAAAGCGGATCTGTATCAGAGGTTGGCTTTTTTGATACCTATCCTACTAATAATGCTACCGAATTTGATGGCGCCTGGAGTATTTATCCTTACTTCGCTAGTGGCAACATTATAATTAGCGATATTAATAGAGGCTTATTTATCATTAGAAAAAGCGGCACTTAAAAATGCATAATAACCCCAAAACATATATACTTGCCCTAAGCCTTATTGCAGTCGTTTTTACATTAACTAATTGTTCTAAAAACGACGATAATAACAGTATAAAAGCAGAAACTATTCATATAGAATTTGTAAAATCTATAGGCGGAACAAAAAACGAAAGCGCACAATCTGTTATAAACACTAACGATGGTGGCTATGCTATACTTGGACACACCCAAAGCATGGATGGAGATGTTGCTAACAAACTAAACGAATCGTTTGACTATTGGCTGTTAAAATACAACCAAAACGATATACTAGAATGGCAAAAAACCTTTGGAGGTAACGATGATGACAGAGGCAAAGACATTATACAAACTACCGATGGCGGCTATGCTATTATAGGATTTAGCAAAAGCAGCAACGGTCATGTTTCAAAAAACAACGGTGCACATGATTTTTGGGTTACTAAATTAAACACTTCAGGAAACATCTCTTGGGAAAAAAACTATGGTTTTGTTGGTGCAGATACAGGAAATACCATAATTCAAACTAACGATGGTGGCTTTCTATTAACTGGCGTATTAGATGTTTCAGCATCAAACGGAGAAGGAAACAGCAAAAATAGCATTACAAAATCAGCAAGAATTAAACATGCAGGAGGCGATTATTGGGCAATAAAAATAAATGCTTTAGGAAACCTACAATGGAGCAAATATTTTGGAGGAACTTTTACAGATACTTGTTACGACGCTATTCAAACAGAAGATAATGGCTATATATTAGTAGGATCGTCTGATAGTGCAGATGTTGATATAAAAAACAACAATGGTACTTATGATTTTTGGGTGATAAAAATTTCTGAATCTGGTAATCTAATTTGGGAAAAATCTTTTGGAGGCTCTCAAACCGATGAAGCAAGAGCCATAGCAAAATCGGACGACGGAAACTATATTATTGTTGGAGATACTAGAAGTAATGATGCAAACGTTTCTATTAACAAAGGCGCTGCAGATTTATGGGCAATAAAAATATCTCCTACAGGCACTCTTATTTGGGAAAAAACATTTGGAGGAAACAGTTTTGATGCTGCGCGTTCAATATTTAAAACCCAAAATGGCGATTTTATTATTTCTGGAAGCTCCAGAAGCTTAAATGGCGACACTACCAACAATAACGGACAAAATGATGCTTGGGTAATAAAAATAGACACTCAAGGTCATTTAAAATGGCAAAAAACCATTGGAGGCTCAGAAATAGACTTTGCCTACAGCGCCGCCGAAATAAATAACAAAAGCATTATAGTTGTTGGAGACTCTAACAGCTCTAATTTAGACCTTTTAAGCAATAAAGGCTTTTCAGATTTATTAATTTTTAAATTAAAACCACATTAAAATGAAATGTATAGCCCCAATTTTTCTAGCACTTTTATTTACTTTAACAGCTTGCCATGAAGATAATGACGATAAGGTTTTATTAACAAACGCAACATTTAATTTTAGTCATTATTGGGATGAAATACCAGTTACCAATTCAGATTTCAATACCATAAAATTCACAAATGAAAACGGGCAACAATTAAGCATAGAAGGATTACGCTACCTAATATCAAAAATAACATTTCATAAACCAAATGGCAGTAAAATAGTACTCGATGGCTACAATCTAATAGATGTAACTAACAACGAAAACCTATCTTTTACACCAACAACTTTTATAACAACTGGAGTTTATAGCGATGTTAGTTTTACTTTTGGATTTAACAATGAAGACAACTTAAATAATTATACAGATTTAAACTCGGCCTCTTGGTTTGTACCAGAAATGCTAGGAGGAGGCTATCATTACATGCAATTAGATGGTAAATTTTTAAACACAACCAACGCAGAACAAGGGTATAACTACCATGCAATTAGAGCAGTTGATGCTTCTGGAGCAGAACCAAACTTCCCTCAAGACACTTTTTTTAATGTTAGCCTAGGAGAAGTAACAATATCTAACAACACAACTTTTAATATAAAAATGAATATAGCCGAATGGTTTAAAAATCCAAACTCATGGAATTTAAATGAGCTAAACCAAATGCTAATGCAAAATCCATCTGCTCAAATTATGATGCACCAAAATGGGCAAAATGTATTTAGCTTACAATCTATAAATTAATAGACATTTTGAAAGCACAGCAACTATATATAATTATTGTTTTATTTTGTTTTGCTTGCGAAAACGAACCTGTTGGGCAATATACAGCCACACCTAGCCCATTAGAAATACCAAAACTATTTCAAGATAACATATTAGCCCCTGTAATTCCTATTAACAATCCACAAACTAAAGAAGGTGTTGCTCTTGGTAAAAAATTATTTTTCGATCCTATTTTATCTTCAAATAACACCCAAGCCTGTGCAGATTGTCATGCACCAGAACTCGCTTTTACAGATTCTAATAGGTTTAGCGAAGGCGTAAACGGTACATTTGGCAACAGAAACTCAATGCCGCTTTTTAATTTAGCTTGGAATTACGATGAAAAATTTTTCTGGGACGGCAATACTTTTAGCCTAGAACACCAAGCCTTTGTGCCTGTTTCTAACCCTATAGAAATGAATGGCAAATGGACAATCATAGAACAAAAACTTAAACAACACCCAGAATATCCTCTATTATTTAAGCAAGCTTTTGGTAACTCTAAAATTGACTCTAGTTTAATTACAAAAGCTATAGCTCAATTTGAACGCACATTAATTTCGGCAAATTCAAAGTTTGACAAATATCTTTTAGGCGAAGCAGAATTAACACCTGAAGAACAAAATGGATTTAATATATTTATGAATGAAGATAAAGGCGATTGCTTTCATTGCCATGGTAGCGATAAAAATCCACTCTGGACAGACAACCTATTTCACAACAATGGATTAGACGAAACTTTTACCGATTTAGGTTTAGGCGCCATAACAGGAGACCCAGCAGACCATGGAAAATTTAAAACACCATCGCTTAGAAACTTAACATTTACAGCTCCATATATGCATGATGGCCGATTTTTAACATTAGACGAGGTTATTAACCACTATAGTAATGGGCTAAAACAATCGCCAACCATAGACCCATTAATGAAAAAAGTTTCAATAGGTGGAGTTGGGCTTACAAATAACGAAAAAGCTAACCTAAAAGCCTTTTTGTTAAGTCTATCAGATTATAATTTTGTAAGAAATAAAAACAATAAAATAGAATAATACTACATTTTTTATTGTATTTCATCGAAAATATATCGTTTTCATCTATTATTTTTATATCTTTTGCTTAAATTGCAGCCCCTAAGTTTTCAAATTATGACAAAAAATAGAACTTCAAATATATTCTGTGCAGCCTATGGGCATAATTATTTTCGTTTAAGCAAAGCAAATTCAAACACCCCAGAATTAGTGTGTAAATGCTGCAAAAGCTATTTTAAATTTGAAGATGACGGATCAATAACAGCCGTTCCTCATATAGAAAACCAAAAATTCTTAACACTTATCAGCCCTAAAAAAACAGCTTAAATTACTCCAATAGTATAATTAATCTAAATCATACTTCTCAAATAACTTCTATTATTTAAGCTCTTTCAAAGCAAATAAAAAATACCTATTAAACTATATACTAATATAATGTTAGGTTATTCGATTTTCAGGGACTTATATTGTATATTTGCACTCTATTTAGAAACTGTCTTAATTAAAACATTAATTCACAACTAAATTTAACACTAAAATTATATGATAAAAGTCTCTGAAACAGCTAAAAAGAAGGTGATTGAACTTATGGCCGACGATGGCTTTAATGCCACCACAGACTATGTACGTGTTGGTGTAAAAAGCGGTGGTTGTTCTGGCTTATCTTACGATTTAAAGTTTGATAAAGAGCAACAAGAAGGTGATAAGGTTTTTGAAGACAATGATATAAAAATCATAGTTGACAAAAAAAGCTTTTTATACCTAATAGGTACTACATTAGAGTATTCTGGAGGGCTAAACGGCACAGGTTTCGTATTTAACAATCCTAACGCTAACCGAACTTGCGGTTGTGGCGAATCATTTTCATTATAAAAATTAGAAAGCATTATGTCGAAATATACCGAAGATGATTTACGCGAAGAATTAAAAACCAAGGAATATGAATATGGATTTTATACCGATATAGAATCTGAAACATTTCCAAATGGATTAAATGAAGATATTGTTCGTGCTATTTCTAAAAAGAAAGAAGAACCAGAATGGATGACCGAATGGCGCTTAGAAGCCTTTCGTGTTTGGGAAAGTATGATCGAGCCCGAATGGGCAAATGTAAACTATGCCAAACCAGATTTTCAAGGCATATCCTATTACTCTGCGCCTAATAGTAAACCAAAATACGATAGTATAGACGAGGTAGACCCAGAACTACTAGCAACTTTCGAAAAACTAGGCATTTCTCTTGACGAACAAAAGAAATTAGCTGGTGTAGCTATGGATGTTGTAGTAGATTCGGTTTCAGTCGCAACAACATTCAAGAAAACTCTAGGCGAAAAAGGTATTATTTTCATGAGTATTTCTGAAGCCATAAAAGAGCATCCAGAACTCGTAAAAAAATATTTAGGAACCGTTGTTCCACAAAAAGACAATTTTTATGCCGCTTTAAACTCTGCTGTATTTAGTGATGGGTCTTTCTGTTACATTCCTAAAGGTGTAAAATGCCCAATGGAATTATCGACATACTTTAGAATTAACCAAGCAGGAACAGGACAATTTGAAAGAACGCTTGTAATTGCAGATCAAGGTAGCTATGTAAGTTATCTAGAAGGTTGTACAGCACCAAGTCGTGACGAAAATCAATTACACGCAGCAGTTGTAGAGCTTATAGCTTTAGATGATGCCGAAATTAAATACTCTACCGTACAAAATTGGTATCCAGGAAATGCCGAAGGAAAAGGAGGTGTTTACAACTTTGTTACAAAACGCGGTTTGTGTGAAAAAAATGCCAAAATATCTTGGACACAAGTAGAAACGGGATCTGCAGTAACATGGAAATATCCTTCTTGTGTACTAAAAGGCGACAACTCGGTAGGCGAGTTTTACTCAATAGCAGTAACCAACAACTACCAACAAGCCGATACAGGTACAAAAATGATTCACTTAGGTAAAAACACGAAATCTACCATTATTTCAAAAGGAATTTCGGCAGGAAAATCGCAAAATAGTTACCGAGGTTTAGTACAAGTTAATTCAAGAGCCGAAAATGCTCGTAACTTTTCGCAATGCGATAGTTTACTAATGGGTAACGAGTGTGGCGCGCACACTTTCCCATACATTGAAGCAAAAAATAAAACTGCAAAAATAGAACACGAAGCTACCACAAGTAAAATTGGAGAAGACCAAATTTTTTATTGTAACCAACGTGGTATCGATACAGAAAAAGCCATAGCCTTAATTGTAAACGGTTTTAGTAAAGATGTTTTAAATAAGCTACCAATGGAGTTTGCTGTAGAAGCCCAAAAACTATTAGAAATTAGTTTAGAAGGATCTGTAGGTTAAAATAAATGCGATTAAAAAAATGAAAAAAATAATTCTTATCGCACTAATACTAACAGCATTTATAAGCTGTAAAAACGATAATAAGCCAAAACAAAGCAATGAAGCCATTTCAGATTCATCTGAAAAAACAGCAAAACAAAACGATGGCTTAACCCTTTTAAAAGGCGAGTTTGTGTATTATGATGGTGCAGCAGTCTTACAAACACATGCCGAAATTTACGGCGTTCTTATAACAGACAAGTTAGAAGAATTAAACAAACAAGCACAACCGTACAAAACAGAACCAACAGATATGGTTCTTGTTGAAATACGAGGAAAAATTACAAACCAAAAACACGAAAAAATTCTTTGGGAAAACAAAGTAGAAATTGTTGAAATTCTAAACGTAAAACCTACACCTAAAGAAGAAAATAAAGTTATTAAACTAGGAAACCAATAGTATGTTAAAAATTAACAATTTACACGCAAGTGTTGAAGATAAAAGCATCTTAAAAGGTATTAACCTTGAAGTAAAAGCAGGAGAAGTTCATGCCATTATGGGGCCAAACGGTTCTGGAAAAAGTACTTTAGCATCTGTTGTTGCAGGTAAAGAAGAGTACGAAGTAACCGATGGTAACATTGTTTTTAATGGTGAAGACATTGAAGAGCTAGCAGCAGAAGAACGCGCACACAAAGGTGTATTTCTATCGTTTCAATACCCAGTAGAAATTCCTGGCGTTTCTGTTACTAACTTCATGAAAACAGCCATAAACGAATCTCGTAAAGCAAAAGGCTTAGAAGACATGCCTGCAAAAGACATGTTAAAACTTATTCGCGAAAAATCTGAACTTTTAGAAATAGATCGAAAATTTTTATCGCGCTCATTAAACGAAGGGTTTTCTGGTGGAGAAAAAAAACGAAACGAGATTTTCCAAATGGCCATGCTAGAACCTAAACTAGCTATTCTAGACGAAACCGACTCTGGTCTAGATATTGATGCACTTCGTATTGTTGCCAACGGTGTAAACAAACTAAAAAGTAAAGACAACGCTGTAATAGTTATTACACACTACCAACGCCTATTAGACTATATTGTACCCGATTTTGTACACGTACTATACAATGGCCGTATTGTAAAATCTGGCGGAAAAGAACTAGCACACGAGTTAGAAGAAAAAGGTTACGACTGGATTAAAGAAGAAGTTGACGCTTAATACAATTGTAGTATTCAGTAATAGTTTGCAGATGCTTACTCAAAACTGACTACTAAAAATTTCAAAACATAGTAAACAGTCTAAATTTCTGTTTTTAACCAAAAACTAGAACAAAGACTGAAAACTGAAAACAATGGATTTAAAAGAAAAATTAGTATCATCATTTTTAGCATTCGAAAACCGAGTAGACATAGACAGCTACGTACACGATGTAAGATCTGAAGCTATTAAAACATTTGAAGAAAAAGGCTTCCCATCAAAAAAAGAAGAAGCTTGGAAATACACCTCACTAAATAGTATTTTAAAAGAAGACTATAGTGTATTCCCAAAACAAGAAAATGCTTTAGACTATAACGATATTAAAAAGTACTTTATTCACGATATAGATACTTATAAAATTATTTTTATAGACGGTAAATACTCCTCGCATTTATCGCAAACCACGCATGATGGTATAGATGTATGCCTAATGTCTGCCGCATTAAGCAAACCAAAATACCAATTGGTTATAGAAAACTATTTTAATAAAGCCGCAGAAAAAGACAGTTTAACAGCATTAAACACAGCATTTTCTTGCGAAGGCGCATACATACACATACCAAAAAATAAAATTGTAGAAAAACCAATTCAAATCATTCACTTTTCTACAGGAAACGAATCGGCAACAATGTTACAACCCCGCAACCTAGTGGTTGTTGGCGAAAACTCGCATGTACAAATTATAGAACGTCACCAAAGCTTAAACAACAACGCTGTACTTACTAACTCTGTTACCGAAATTTTTGCAAATAAACGTGCCATAATAGACTATTATAAAATACAAAACGATAACGAAAATGCATCGTTAATAGACAATACGTTTATAAAACAAAAACGCGAAAGCTTTACTTCCGTTCATACCTTTGCATTTGGAGGCAAATTAACACGAAACAACCTAAACTTTTATCAAGAAGGAGAACGTATAGATTCTACCTTAAAAGGAATAACAATTATAGGCAACAAACAACATGTAGACCATAATACGTTGGTGCATCATATCGAGCCAAATTGCGAAAGCCATCAAGACTACAAAGGTATATTCAACGACAAATCAACAGGCGTTTTTAACGGTAAAGTTGTAGTAAACAAAGAAGCCCAAAAAACCAATGCATTTCAAGCAAACAACAATATTTTAATAAGCGACAAAGCCTCTATAAACACCAAACCGCAATTAGAAATTTTTGCAGACGATGTTAAATGCTCGCATGGCTGTACCATTGGTCAATTAGACGAAAGCGCTATGTTCTATATGCGTTCGCGTGGTATTCCCGAAAAAGAAGCCAAAGCCTTATTAATGTTTGCCTTTAGCAATAACGTATTAAGCTCGGTTAAAATTCCAGAATTAAAACAACGTATTACCAAAATTATAGCCAATAAATTAGGAGTAAATCTTGGTTTCAATTTATAAAATTTTTATTTGAAGCTCATCCCGCTTTCGGCAGTCGCTCTCTGCGAGGAGCTTCAACAAATGCCTCAATCGGGGCTAAACCACCTGCCATGTTAGATGTAGAAAACATACGAAAAGACTTTCCAATACTTTCTAGAAAAGTAAACGGCAAACCCTTAGTGTATTTTGATAATGCAGCAACATCGCAAACCCCACAACAGGTAATAGACGTTATTGTAAATTATTATACTAACTACAACGCAAACATACACCGTGGTGTACATACATTAAGCCAAGAAGCAACCGATTTATACGAACAAGCCAGACATAAAATTCAAGCCCATTTTAATGCCAAATTTGCCCACGAAATTATTTTCACCTCTGGCACAACGCATGGTATTAACTTAGTAGCAAACGGATTTTCGTCTATATTAAAAACAGGCGACGAAATAATCGTTTCCACCTTAGAGCATCATAGCAACATTGTGCCTTGGCAAATGCTTTGCGAGCGTACAGGTGCCACGTTAAAAGTTATTCCTATGAATGAAGATGGCGAACTAGTCATCTCAGAATTCGACAACCTACTATCCCAAAACACAAAACTGGTTTTTGTTAATCATATTTCAAATGCTTTAGGCACCATTAATCCTATTAAATATATTATTGAAAAAGCGCACCAAGTAGGCGCAGCCGTATTAGTAGACGGAGCACAATCTGCACCACATATAAAACCAGATGTACAAAGCTTAGATGTAGATTTCTATGTTACCTCTGCACATAAAATCTGTGGCCCAACAGGTGTTGGTATGCTATACGGAAAAGAAGCGTGGCTTAAAAAATTACCGCCATATCAAGGCGGTGGAGAAATGATAGCCGAAGTAACTTTTAAAAAAACAACCTATGCCGATTTACCACATAAATTCGAAGCAGGAACCCCAAATATTTGCGGCGGTATAGCCTTTGGCGCAGCTATAGACTATATGAATAATATTGGCTATAATACTATTGCTGCATACGAAAACGAACTCCTAAACTACGCAACCAAAAAACTCCTAGAAATTGAAGGCCTAAAAATATATGGTACTTCAAAACACAAAACATCTGTTATTTCTTTTAACCTAGAAGGCATTCACCCATACGATGTTGGTACCATTTTAGATAAATTAGGCATAGCAGTAAGAACCGGGCACCATTGCGCGCAACCTATAATGGATTTTTATAAAATTCCAGGAACCGTAAGAGCTTCATTTGCTTTTTATAACACTAAAGCAGAAATTGATACTTTAATTGAAGGTGTGAAGAAAGCTAAAATGATGCTTTCTTAAATTCTTATCGTATTTTTGCACATATATAAAATATATTTTATTTGTTAAAGTTCATATTTTAGTTCATCTAAAAATATCAAGATAAGCTTTCAACTGAAATAAAAAATATAAAATTAAACCTATGAGTATTGAAGACATTCAAAACGAAATAATAGACGAATTCTCAATGTTTGAAGATTGGGAAGAACGCTACCAATATATGATTGATTTAGGGAAAGACTTACCCTTAATTAACAACCAATATAAAACCGAAAATAATATTATTAAAGGCTGCCAAAGTAAAGTATGGGTGCATGCAGAAATGAACGACAATAAAGTTGAATTTACTGCCGATAGCGATGCCATAATAACAAAAGGCATTATAGCCATTTTAATTCGTGCTTTTTCAAATCAGCACCCGGACGATATTATTAATGCTAATACCGATTTTATAGATAAAATTGGCTTAAAAGAACATTTATCGCCAACACGAGCTAACGGATTAGTAAGTATGGTAAAACAATTAAAAATGTATGCTATAGCATACCAAACACAGTTAAATTAATTATTTAGTAATGAGTTGATTTGTATATTACTACAAACAACAAAACGTATAAATAATTAAACAATAAAACAAAAGCACAGATGAGCGAACAAATAAATACAGACGAATTAGGCGAAAAAATAGTAAACGTTTTAAAAACCATTTACGACCCAGAAATACCTGTTGATATTTACGAACTAGGATTAATTTACGATGTTTTTGTAAACGAAGATTACGATGTAAAAATATTAATGACTTTAACAACACCTAACTGCCCAGTAGCAGAAACCTTGCCTTTAGAAGTTGAAGAAAAAGTAAAATCGTTAAACGAGGTAAAAGATGCAGAAGTAGAAATTACTTTTGATCCGCCTTGGACTCAAGAATTAATGAGTGAAGAAGCAAAACTAGAATTAGGCATGCTTTAATTTAAAACGGCCCTTAGCTTACAAAAACATGTCAGACGAAATAATAAATCGCGTAGCAAATAGCAAATTAGTTACTCTAGATCTTGAAGATTATTATCCAAAAGGCAATCGAGTACTTTTCGATATAAAAAATTGGTTGTTTGAAGGTTTTGTACTCCGCGAAAAAGATTTTAGAGCCCAAGCCTCTACTTATAATTGGAGCCAATACCAAGACAACTATATAGCACTAACCTGTAGCACAGATGCCATAATTCCTGGCTGGGCATACATGCTTTTAAGTATTTACTTAGAGCCTTATGCCAAAAAAGTTATAATTGGTAATTTAGAACAACTAGAAACCTCAATATATCAAGATATTATTAATAACCTTGATGTTTCTAACTATAAAAACAAACCCATAATTATAAAAGGTTGCTCTAATAAACCTGTGCCGCAAAACGCTTACATTATGCTATCAAACAAGCTTAAACCCCATGCAAAATCTATAATGTATGGCGAAGCCTGCTCGTCAGTACCACTTTTTAAGAAAAAGTAAATTTTTATGTGACCTCTGTCCTACAATGGAGTCTAAACTATATATTTACACAAATTTTAACAAAATTAAAATCATGAAAAAAATATTTTTCACATTAGTATTATGTATTAGCGTTATAACATTAAACGCTCAAACAAAAGAAGAATTACAAGCTCAAAAATCAGAAAAACAAGCCATAGCAGATGCTGCACAAGCAGAAGCCAATGCACTACAAGCAAAAATTGATGCACTTCCAGGCTGGAGAAAAGGAGCTTTTGGTACTATTGGTGGTAGCTTATCTAATTTTAATAACTGGTACGCTCAAGGCTCGCCAAACAATGCCTCTGGTAATATTGGCTTTACTGTAAATGCCTTTGCTAATTTAATTGAGGAAAAATTCTTTTGGAGAAACTCTTTAACTACAAATTTAAATTGGGTAAAATTTGATGATAAAGACGATGATACTGATGATGATAGTTTTAGAACTGGAACCGATGTTTTTAATATCTCTTCTTTATACGGTAGAAATTTAACAAAAAACTTAGCCGTTTCTGGTTTAGCAGAATACAGAACAACTTTATTAGACAACTTTAACGACCCAGGATATTTAGATTTAGGTATTGGTGCTACGTGGACTCCTATTGAAAATTTAATTGTAGTAATACACCCATTAAACTATAACTTTGTATTTTCTGATAACGATGCTGTTTTCGAATCGTCTTTAGGCGCAAAAATTGTTGCCGATTATACCAGACAAATAGGAGCTGTAAGTTTTAAAACAAACTTCTCTACTTTCCAAAGTTATAAATCTGGAGATTTATCGAACTTTACATGGACAAACTCTTTTGGTTACACCTTATGGAAAATGATTGGTGTTGGTTTCGATTTTGGATTAAGAAGCAACAAACAAGAAGCTTTAAACTACGCTTTAAGCCAAGATCCAGCAACAGCAACTGGTTTTAACGATGTGGATAACGATTTACAAACCTATTACACCTTTGGTTTAAGCTATAAGTTTTAAACTAGAAAATTTACCAAAAACATTATAAAAAAACGCTTCCTTAAATAAGGAAGCGTTTTTTGTTTAGTATATAATTTCGGCTTGCCTTTGTGAGAAAAAAAATATAAATTCGTTTAACGTTTGATAAAAAATTACTACGGTTTTTTATTAGAGACACTATATTTAATACCCTAAAAAACAAACATTTGAATTAAATGAGTAAATTTATTACTGGAAAAGAATTAGAAGATGCCATTTATAACATCATTTGGGAGACAGAAAATCAATTAGTCATTGTTTCCCCATTTATTAAACTCGATGACTATTTCAAAAAACTTTTTGACAAGCACGAAAATAATCCAAAAATACATTTGGTTTTAGTATTCGGAAAGAATGAAAAAGCTGTCCGAAAAAGTATGAGTAAAGCCGATTTTGACTATTTCAAAAAATTTCTAAATGTTAGCATAATTTATGTTCCGAACTTACATGCTAAATATTATGGAAACGAACATCAAGGAGTTATCACTTCAATTAATCTTTATGATTATTCATTTAAAAATAATATAGAATTTGGAGTTTACTCTCAACAGAGTATTTTGGACAGATTTAAATCGTCTGCTGATAATGATGCGTGGAATGAATGTATGGAAATTGCACATAACGGAGAAGTTGTTTTTATCAAAAGACCAGTTTTTGAGACTAAAAAAATGATTATTAACTTAGGGAAAAATTATATAAAATCGGATATTTTGTTTGACTCGACAGATAAATTCTACGGGTTTATGAAAAACAAAAAATCTGAAAACAAAAAACTTGATGATTTTCCTTATGAATTAGAGTTAGGCTCAAAAACTGACATTAGACCTGAACGAGAAATTGAGGAAAAAATAGAACACGGATTTTGCATAAGATCTGGTAAAAAAATAAAATTCAATCCTAAACAACCTATGAATATAGAATCTTGGAAAATTTGGAATGAATATGGAAATGAGGATTTTCCCGAAAAGTATTGTCATAAAACAGGAAAAGCATCGAACGGAAAAACAACAATGCGAAATCCGATAATGTAAAAAACGCTAAAGCGCAACAACGTTATAATCCATTGCTAGTCCTAGCTTAATTACCTACTAAACCTCGCAACAGAATCATACACCAAAGCATTAAACAAACCTACTAAAAATGAATAAAAACATAAAGCGTTATTACCTGTTAGGAATTCTACTATGTCTTTCTATTGTATTAACATCTTGTAAAAATTCAAAAAACAAATATGCAAATAGTAGTTTAAAAGTAAATATTATTCCAAAACCAAACGTGTTAACATCTAAAAAAGGTGTTTTTAAAATTACTAAAAATACTGGAATAAGCATTTCTACACATACCCCTAAAGTAGCATCGATTGTAAACCTTTTTATTACCAGCATTAACCAAGCTAGCGGTTTTAACTTAAAGGCAAAACCAAAAAAAGAGAATATTAACTTTGTTTTAAACGAAACTCTAAAAGAACTTGGCCCAGAAGGGTATAAACTTGATGTTTCTCAAAATAAAATTACAATAGAAGCCTACAAATCTGCTGGGCTTTTTTATGGCACACAAACCATTTTACAAATGTTGCCTAGCGCAATACAAAGTGCCTCGGCTGTTAAAAATGTAGAATGGATAGTACCGTGCGTTTCAATTAAAGATAAACCTCGCTTTTCGTGGAGAGGTTACATGAAAGATGTAAGTCGTACATTTTATAGCGTTAACGTTATTAAAAAATATCTAGATGTTATGGCGTTATATAAAATGAATGTTTTTCATTTTCATCTTACCGACGATCAAGGATGGCGAATTGAAATTAAAAACTTCCCGAAATTAACAACACCACAAACAACTATATTTCATGATAGCCATAACGAACCCGCAGAAAGAAGCGGATACTACACCCAAGAACAATTAAAAGATTTAGTTAAATATGCTGCAGAAAGAAACATAACTATTGTACCCGAAATAGATTTACCAGGACACTCTTGGCCAGCATTAATTGCTTATCCCGAGTTAAGTGTAAACCAAAAAACAGAACCCAATTATGTTTTTCCGTTTTTAGCTTCATGGGAATATTGGGGTAACCAGCGTACTCCAAATACTTTCGACCCAACAAACAAAAAAGTATACAATTTTCTAGATACCGTGTTTGAAGAAGTAACATCTATTTTTCCTTCAGAATATATTCATTTTGGTGGCGACGAGGTAAAATTTAGTGTCTGGGATAATGCTCCGCATATTCAACAATTCATTAAAAAACAAGGTTTAAAATCCAGTAAAGATTTACAATCTTATTTTGTTGCTAAAGTTTGCGACATTATCAAATCAAAAGGTAGAAAACCAATAGGCTGGAACGATATTTTAGAAGGCGACCACAAACCAATAAAAGGAGCTACTATTATGTCTTGGTTAGGAGAACATGCTATTACTGAAGCAGCCGAAAATGGCTTTTATACCGTTGCTTCGCCTGCTGGCTATTTATACCTAGATATAACGCAAGCCAATAGAAACGATGGTACAATGTCCGATTTGGCATACATCCATATTAATTCGTTAGAAAAAATATACCAATACGAACCCACCAAAGGATTAAACGAAACTAACAAACATTATGTTTTAGGGGTGCAAGCAAATATGTGGCCAGCAATACCTCAAGAGGTTAAAGATATTAATGTTCAAAATTTTCCTCGACTTCTTGCTGTAGCCGAAATTGGTTGGATACAAAAAGAAGGTAGAGATTACAATGATTTTAAAAACAGACTAAAATCGCACTATGCACGCTTAGACGAATTAAAAATTGATTATTACAAAGATGGCGGATACATTACTGGGCATTGGAGCCCAGATAAATTATCTACAACCTACAAAAACCTTGAATGGGATGTTACAAAAAAAGTATATGCTAACGGACGCATAAATACAGCATTTTTTTACACCAAAGGAGATCATTTTATGCAAATTAAAAAAGTAGAATTACTCGAAAACTCCAAAGTAATTTCAATTGATGAGCATATTGGTCTAGCCAATACTTTTAGAGGAACACACAAAAAGAAAACATTTTTTTACACTTTAAAAGTTAATTCTTATAAACCAACAGCAAAATATACAGTTAGGGCAACAGTTAAGGGTATAAATGGCGTTAATTCTTATGGAAACTTTACCTTTAACCTAAATCCTTATAAACCTTTTAGTGTTATTGAACCTAAATAAAACCATAGTATTAAAAATATAATACTATTCCATATCCTCGTAATTATAATCTGGATATAAAAAGTGGTTGTAAGGAAAACGAGTTACATGAATTTCGCGAACCTCATCGTAAACACGCTTTTTAAAATCTTCCAAATTACTTTTGTTTAATGCCGAAATAAATAAAGCGTTGTTACCAACTTTACTCATCCAAGTGCTTTTCCATTCGTCTAACGAGTAATGTTTTGCAGTACGTTGGGTTTCTAAATCGTCTTCATCTAGTGGTTCGGCTTCATAAGCATCAATTTTATTAAACACCATTATAGTTGGCTTGTCTCCGCTTTCAATTTCACCTAAAATTTTCTCTACAGATGCGATATGCTCTTCAAAATTTGGGTGCGAAATATCAACAACATGCAATAGTAAATCGGCTTCGCGAACCTCATCAAGTGTACTTTTAAAACTATCTACCAATTGCGTTGGTAACTTACGTATAAACCCAACAGTATCGCTTAATAAAAATGGTAGGTTTTGTATAACTACTTTTCTAACCGTAGTATCTAGCGTTGCAAATAATTTGTTTTCGGCAAATACTTCGCTTTTACTTACCACATTCATAAGCGTAGATTTTCCAACATTAGTATAACCTACAAGCGCTACACGAACCATTTTACCACGGTTACCGCGCTGCACCGCCATTTGTTTATCTATGGTTTTTATACGTTGCTTTAATAACGATATTTTATCGCGTACAATACGTCTATCAGTTTCAATTTCGGTTTCACCAGGCCCGCGCATACCTATTCCTCCTTTTTGGCGTTCAAGATGTGTCCACATACCTCTTAATCGTGGTAATAAATATTCGCATTGTGCCAATTCTACTTGCGTTCTTGCATAACTAGTTTGGGCGCGTTGTGCAAAAATGTCAAGAATTAAATTGGTTCTATCTAAAACTTTTACATTAAGTATTTTGCTAATATTACGCTCTTGCGCTGCAGACAACTCATCATCAAAAATAGCCGTGCCAATATTATTATCTTCAATAAATTGGCGAACATCTTCCATTTTACCAGAACCAATAAAAGTTTTAGGATTAGGCATATCCATTTTTTGCGTAAATCGTTTTACGGCGTAACCCCCTGCGGTGAAGGTTAAAAACTCTAACTCATCTAAATACTCCTTAAGCTTAGCTTCGTCTTGGTCTTTAGTAACTATGCCTATTAAAACAGCTCTTTCTAGGCTTACATCTTTCTTTTCTATCATGCTACAAAGTTACATAATTGTACGCATTTTTATCTTTATATTTTTAAACCTATTTTTGGTGCATGATAGAACCTTTTGAAGATATTCCCGTTCGCAACAACATGCAAACCATAGCTTTTTATAATGTTGAAAATTTATTCGATTTACATAATAACAAAGCTACTAACGATAACGATTTTTTACCAGGATCTGTTAAAAACTGGACCCCTAAACGTTACCAAAATAAACTTAGAAAAATTGGCTATGCCATTTCTAATATTGGTCGTCGTGAAACTGGCAAACACCCTGCTCTTGTTGGTCTAGCCGAAATTGAAAACGATACTGTTATTAAAGATTTAATAGCATCAAAACATTTAGAACATTGCAACTATAATTTTGTGCATTTTGATTCTCCTGACGAACGCGGAATAGATGTGGCTTTAATTTACGATGCTACAAGCTTTATCGTTTTAAATTCTGAAGCATTTGCCATTCCACTTGTTGACGATGATGGCTCTGCCGATTATACACGAGATGTTTTATTAGTTTCTGGAGTTTTAGATGGCGAAAACGTGCATGTTATTGTAAACCATTGGTCTTCTAGGCGTGAAGGACAAAAAGAAACCGAGTTTAAACGTTTGGCTTCTTCACAAAAAGTTAGCGATATAATTACGCATTTGAAACAACAAGATAACAATGCTAAAATTATTGTTATGGGCGATTTTAACGACTCTCCACAAAATACTAGCCTAAAACGTTTGGTTGATGATTATGGCTTATTTAACCCTATGGAAACGCTACGCTCTTTTACACGAGGTACAGTAAAACATAAAAGACAATGGTTTTTGTTTGATCAAATATTACTATCTACCAACTATTTTAAAAGTTCGAAAAGCAATTACGAATACTATAAGGCCAATATTTTTGATGAAGCTTTTTTAAAACTTTTTAAAGGTCCATTTAAAGGCTCCCCTTTTAGAACCTATGTTGGTAAAAAATATAAAGGTGGCTACAGCGACCACTTTCCGGTTTATATGATTTTAAAAAAGTAATTATACGGCCTGAAACAAAACAAAAGTTAACCCTAAAATAGCCAAAGGAATTAACCAAAGCAACCAAATACTATACGCCAGTTTTTTCTTTTTAAGCATTTTAGCATTTAATACTTTTCGTTTTCTGCCACCATACTGCATCCAGTTTTTAAAATAAAGAAACACGGTAACTAAGCCAAATAAAGTCCACGCCTTTGGTGCCGACATGGTAGACACGTGCATTTGCCTAAAAAATCCCGCAAAAAACACACCTAAAAGTAAAAGAATACTGCATTGCAAAAACGTAATATAAAATGTAGCTATACTATTGGCATTTTTGCTTTTTTTAGCTTTATAGTGCTGAAAAAAGTGAAAGAAAAGGGCGTTAAATGTAGTCATGTAATTATTTAAAACACCAAAGGTAAAACTATTGTTTTACTATTCCGCATAATCTACACTAATCTCATCCAATTCGTAAATACCATCAAAAGCAGCTTGACCACCTCCAGTATATTTAAACGCAATATAAATGGTTCCTGAAATACAAGATAAATCTACATTACCAGAACTAAACCATTCTGAAAACGAATCGGAATCTTTCACTACATAAGCTGCCGATAGTACACCCCAAGTAGAAGCTGTTATGTTAGCTTCATTACCATCCCAATCTAGCGAGTACAGAACTTCCATATAACTACTATCTGCCAAACTATTAGATGTTTTAAAGTGTAAGGTTTCTCCGTTTTGAGTATCTAAATTTATGGCTGGTGTTATTAACCAACCAATGTTACTAACATCGCCAGAACTAGACGACTGAAATCTAGCCGAACGTCCTAATGATGCATTTGATGATGTAGACGAATACCCTTCCCAAGCCTCTGTTCCTGCTTCTATATAATTAGTCCAGCCTTCAATTTCAATAGGCTTATTGTTTTTTTGAGACTCAAAATCTTCATATAGCATATTAACAGTACCAACCGATGCTGCTATACCGCAAGTTAACTCTAAAGGGTCGCAACGGGTTTCGTTATTAAAATTTACATCTGTAGAATTATTAACAACCATCACATTAAAATTGTCTCTAAAATCGCGACTAAAAACACCTGTAACACTACCTTGACCTTGCGGAACAATTAATGTTTTAAAATCTGAAAATGTACTAGTTTGCATTATCATTTGTATACCAGAGTTACAACTTTCTAACAATCGTAAGCCATCAAACTCATCAAAAGATTCGCTTGCAAAAGTAGCTCCTAATTCAAACCTATTTAACTGCATGTTTTCTAATTTAATTAAGGTATTCAAATCTAAAGCTGTTAAATCTGCCAAACCACATATTTTAGGTTGTATTTCAACCACTTCGTTACTTCTTATTACAATATCCTTATATTCAAAAGGTTGTATTTGCTCTACCTGTACTGCATTACCCTTACCAATAGTAATAACACCACTAGTTTCTCCAACGGTTAAACCATTCATTTTCACATATACCTTTTGCCCAAACCTATAGGTATCAGACAAATTACTAACATTAACATCTACTTTAAAACCAAGTCTTGGGTCGCTATCTGTGCCACTTGCGTTTGTTTTATTCTGAATAATTAGCTCTTCAAAAAAATTGCCAGATTGGTCTGTAGATACCACATAACCTTCAATATACAAATCGGGTTCGTTATTAATTATAACTGTAGTATTTCCGTTGTTTACAGCTTGTTCGTAAAGCGATTTTATAGCTTTAAAAGTAGTTATTTGCTCTTGCGGAATATTAGGTTCTTCAAACGAAATATCTGGCGTACTATAATCATCGTCTTTCACACACGACACAAAACATATTCCAACAAGCAACACATTTAAAAAAATTAAAACTCTATTCATAACTCTTATTTTTAATATATTTTTGGCGTTACCACAAGGGTCGGGCTATTCGTTATATCTTTTTTGCTTTTAATGGCAAAAAAGGATGCCACTACTATCCCTAACGCACCTCTTAACGTATTTTAACATATCTGTTTTTATTAAAATCTAAGGTTTAAATTTAAAAAATAGGTAGCGCCTCTACCATACCAATATTTAGCACCAAAAACAGGTGTTTGTAAAGCCTTATCGTCTCTTAATTCTCTATAATTAGCATTTCTGCCTTGCTCGAAACCTCCAGTTTTATAAACTTCATCTAAAAGATTGTTTATACTTGCAAAAAGGCCAATGTAATACTTTCCTATTTTCCACGATTTTCCACCTACTAAATTTATCGACATATAATCATTAAAACGTTCTTGTTTTAACAAAACTCTAGCCAAATCTTCATCATAATCATTAAATACATTACCATCAAAATCGGTATTAAAATTTAACGATCTTGTTAAAGGGCTTACATCTATATAAGTATTTTGAAAAAAATTTGCTGTAGCACCAAACCACCAAAAATCGGGGTCTCGATACTCAAACCCAACCGAAATTGCATTTTGAGGCCCAGAAGCCAGTTTATAACCCTTTAATTTAGATTGCCCAAAGGCTTTAAAACCATTTACAAACCCAGCTTCCTCTGCCTCGGCATCTGGCTCTGTCGATAAATACAAATTAGGGTTGTTATTGTATGTAAATTGCCCAACCGCAGCAGCGCCTTTTAGCTTAATACTTGGTGTAACTTGTGCTTCTACACCCAATTCGACACCTAAATGTTTTTTATCTATACCTTGCAAAATTTCTTGTACAAAGGCTGTATTATCGCCACCAATACCATCGGCAAAAAAGAACGATATTTCGCTAGCATTCGTAATTTTAGTGTAATAACCCGTTAGTTTTGCTTTTATAATAGGCGATCTAAATATGTAACTTCCATCAACCGATACTACTTTTTCATTCGAAATATTAGGTACCGTATTATGGTTTTCTCTAGAGTTTGAATATGTGTTTTGTATCGTGGGTGCTCTTGATATATAACCACTATTAAAATTAAAAATATGCTTTCCTGTTAGCTTATATGTAAAGCCTGCTTTTGTGCCAAAACCTGTAAAACTAAACCGATCTCCTTTTCCTAAAGAGTTATCGGGAAAGCCGCCATTTTGAAAAACACCTTCTCGTTGGTAATTTGTATTTTTAACACTACCAGATATAAAAAAATCTATTTTGTTATAAGTAAATTGCCCATGAATGTAAGCTCCAATTTGGTTAGCAAAAAGATGATAATGATATTTAAATTTATCGCCTTCTGTAACTAGTCTGTTTGGTTTTAATAAATTATTTTGAGCTTCGTTTATTTCTGTAGCAAAACCATCAACATCTAAATAAGTAGTTGCGCCTAACAAATCTAAAACTTGGGCAAAATTTTCAGATTTTAAGGTTTTAAAATGTATTCCTGCATTAACTATTATATTATCGTTTATCTCTTTAGTTACCATAGAGTTTGCTGTTACTTGGGTATCGTCCACCCTATCTTCATATAATGCATAAATTGCATTTTTTCCTTCTTGAGCATTTCCAATATTGGCAATATACATAGCATTCCAATCTATTTGTCCATCATTTTTAAAGCTTTGTAATGCTTGATAGGCAACACCTAAATTGTCTGGAAAATTTCGCACAGCATAACTAGGTAGTTTTTGGTAATAAGTTGGACTTGGGTTTGCACCACCACCCTGTGGAAAACCATTAACCAAATTGGTGCCATTATAATCTAAACGACTGTTAGCTATTTTACCAAATTGATAAGCAATATTTGTATTAATTTTAGTTTTACTATTTAAATCCCAGTAATGATTTAGCATAATTATAGGCTCATTAACCTCTTTAATTCTAGAATTACGTTTTTTACCATTTTGCCAACCCCAGTACTCATTGTATTTAATTCCTTTTAAATCGTATACTTCTTGCGTGTTAGGAGACGACTTTCCGCGTCGGTTTGGAGTGTATATAGCTGTTAAATTAAGGCTATGGTTATTATTTATTTTCTTTTCTACAGAAGTAAAAAAAGAATTAGAACTATAACTCGTTGCGTCTTGATAACCTTCGTTTCCCCAACGCCTGCCTACAGAAACGGTATATGCCCAGTTATTTTTTAATAAACCAGAAGCATGGGTTGCCATTAATCTATTGGTATAACTTCTGTTAGATGAAGAATATGTTAATCGGCTTCCTGGTCTAGCCTTCGATGCACGCACATTAATATTTGTTGTACCCAAAACTCCACCAAAATTATAGTTTGACGGCGTTAAGCCCCAAGTTAGTTCTTGATTACGTAATACATCGTTTATACCTCCCCAATTGCTCCATTGTGGCCTACCATTATACGTTTTATTCATTTCTATACCGTTAATAAGTATAGAACTATTTTTAGAATCTAAACCGCGAACTCTAAAAAAAGAAGAACTAAACTCGAAAGCTGCTGTACGTTGAAACACATCTAACGAAGATGCTAATAAGCCAGAAATATTATCGGCACCACTTACATCGTCATTCAACTCATCATCAGATAAGGTTATAGTAAACAAATCGGTTGTTTGAGAGGTGTTTCTCTCTAAAATCATATCTGTAATATTAACCGTTTCGCCTTCATTAACAATTATTGGGTATCGCTTGGTAATAAACCCTGTTTTAGAAATTACTAGAATTTGCTCGCCTAAAGGAATAGACTCATTAAAAACAAACACTCCTAAACCATTTGTAAGCTGAAGTAAATTAGTAGATTCTACACTTACCAAAACCCCTTCAATGGGCTTAAAAGCATATGCATCTATAACACTTCCTTTTATTAAGGTTTTTTGAGCATTAATAACGATTGAAAAAAAACCGAATAAAAGAATGAGGGTTGCTTTATTCATAATTATCTTTAGAACACAAATAATACCTAAATGTAACGTTTTATACGCTAAAATTTACAACATTTACAATAAACACTTAACTTTGGCTTAGGTTTTGTACTACAGTAATAGTTAATTTCTATAGATAACGCAATGAAACTCTTTAATTTTAGTATTTACATTTTATTTCTTAGTATTTGTGTTAGTTTAAGTGCTCAAAACAAAACATTTAAAATACACACGGTTGCCTTCTATAATCTAGAAAATTTATTTGACACTATTAACGACCCTACTAAACTTGATGAGTATAGCCCAATAATGGAGCTTAAAACTAATCGTGAAGCATCTTATTATAAGAAAATAAGTAATATGGCTCGTGTAATTTCTAAAATTGGTAATGATGTTACAAATAATACTCCCGCCCTTATAGGAGTTTGCGAGGTTGAAAATAAAGCCGTTTTAGAAACCCTCGTAAACGACACCTTATTACTTAAAAAAGATTATGGTATTGTACATTATAACTCGCCAGACGCTAGAGGGATTGATGTGGCTTTACTTTACCAAAAAAATTTATTTACACCCATATCTTCTAGTACACATAGTTTAAAACTTTACGACGATTTAAACCAAAAAAGAATATACACTAGAGATCAATTATTGGTTAGTGGTAAACTTGAAGATGATTTAATACATGTAATTATTAACCATTGGCCCTCTAGACGAGGTGGAGAAAAAAGAAGTCGACCAAAACGTATTGCTGCTGCAAAACTAACTAAACGTATTGTTGACTCATTACAGGTTATTAACCCCTATGCCAAGGTAATTATTATGGGCGATTTAAATGACAACCCTAATAATACTAGTATAAAAACTGTTTTAAATACTAAAAAGGAAAAAAGAAAAGTAGGCTTTAAAGGTATTTATAATCCGTTTATGAAGCTTTATAAAAATGGATTAGGCACCACAGCCTACAGAGATTCATGGAGTTTATTTGACCAAATAATGGTTACTAAACCATTTATAGAAAAAGACTATTCGTCCTTTAAGTTTTATAAAGCAGGTATATTTAACAAACGTTTTTTAATAAACAAAACGGGGGCTTACAAAGATTATCCCTTTAGAAGTTGGTCCAATGGAGAATTTAGTAATGGTTATAGCGACCATTTTCCTGTTTATATGTACTTGATAAAGGAAGTTTCAAAATAACAACACAGTAAACGGCTAAATAAAAGCCTCGTTAAGTTTTAAAACTTAACGAGGCTTAAAATTTAATGTTCTATACTTTATTTTATCCAATCCATGCACTCCAAGGGATTCTAGATAAAAACAATACTAAAGCCATAGTATAAAAAATAGCTATAGTTTTTAACTTAGCTTTAGAGGTTAGTTTCTTTTTGTGTTTTGAGTAACCAATAGTAATTAATGCAACTGCAATAATATTTACTAACGGATGCTCTACTAAATACAATCTATTTACGGCATCTTTCATAATCTCTCCCATTCCAGATTCGCTAAAAAGCTGCAATCTTGGCGATACAAAATATAACACTATCCCTATTAATAATTGAATGTGCGATACTATAAGTGTAAACAAAGATTTTCTAAAATCATTAGCTTCATATTCTTTATCACCTATGGTTTTAATAATGGCATTTGCAGCAGCAATTATTAAAATTATAAGCACTAAATATGCCCAATAAGAGTGGAGAGTTTTTACAACGTCGTACATGATTATATTTATTTATTTCTTAAAAGCAAATGTAATAATTAAAAGCATAAAAAAACCGCTTTGTTACAAAGCGGTTTTAAAAAATGTTTAGTTCCATTTATTTTCTGCAGCATCGCCTCCCCAAATTAAGGTGGCTAAATAAGCATTATCTATAAATGGGTTTCTGTTACCTTGAGCGGCATATATTATATTATTTCTTTGCTCTTCGAAAGCAGAAACTGGATCTTCTCTATTCCACTTTAAAAATAACTCTAAAGAACCCACTTTATTAAACGTTTCTCCATATCTTATATTTAAATATAAAACCATACGCGCTACATCACCTTTCCACTCATCTCCAGGAAACCATGTATCTCCTGTTTTCTTATAAGTACCACTACCATCAACAAAAGGGTGGTTACTTCTATCACTATTAATAGCATCATCACAAGTTCTTAAATGATGTAAATCTGTTACGGCATCTTCTGCTTCTAGCCTAGATTGCGGATAAATATGTTCTGTATTAAAAGTTTGCGGTGAATAAGAATTTGTTCCAGAGGTATACTCTTCCCAATAACGGCTCTCTCCTGTATACATTAAAATAACATTATCTGAATTACTTAAATCGGCATCAGCATTGTAAAGGTATTGATGTCTTTGACCGTAAGATAGTATGGTTGTGTGTTTAATTTGAGTTACTTCTTCTAACTCATCAAACATAATATTTGTGTCTTCAACAAAAAGAACATCTTTGTAATAATCTTGAAGGTTTGACGGAATATTAAAAGCTACAGAAACTACAACATTAATGGTTACTGTTGCTGTAGAGCAAGATGGTGTTGGTATATCGTCATCACAAATGGTATAAGTGAACGAATCTTGTCCTGTAAAATCTGTTGGTGGCGTATAGGTTACTGTACCATCATTATTTAGTACAACATTACCCTGAGTAGTTGCATTATTTATTGAAGAAATAGTAGCATCATCAGTTAAATCATCATTATTTAAAATACTTGCGATAGAACTTTCTTGATTGCTTAATACTGAAACTTCATCGTTTACAGCAACAGGCACTCCTTCATCTTCTACAGTTATTGTTACCGTTGCGGTTGAACATGTTGGTGTTGGATCGCTATCACAAATTGAATATGTAAAAGTATCATCACCCGAAAAACCATTTGTAGCTGTATAAGTAACTGTTCCGTTAGCATTTAAAACTACTGTTCCGTTGGTTGAAGTATCATCGACAGATGTTAACGTTGCACCATCTGCCAAGTTATCATTATCTAAAAGTGTTGTGATATTTGTTGTTGTGTTTTCGGTAACTTGTATGGCATCATTTACAGCAACAGGATCTCCCAAATCTGTTACTGTTACAGTTACTGTGGCTGTTGCACAATTTGGAGTACTTAAGCCATCACAAATTGTATACGTAAAGGTATCGGTACCTATAAAATTAGATGCGGGAGTGTATATTAATTTATTAGAAGCTTCAACAATAGTACCGTTATTTACAGACCTGTTATCAAAACTATCTAAAGAGGCATTATTTTTAAGTGTATCATTATCTAAAACACTAATAGTTATTGCTGTGTTTTCTATAGTGCTTACGGTATCATTAGCTGCTATTGGTGGTTGTACGGTTGTCCCATCATCACTTCCTCCACAGGCAAATAGCATTACAACTAAGCATATATATAAATATTTCATAAAAAAGTATTTTGAAGATAAAAAAACCTCTCAGTTTGGAGAGGTTTTTTTATTACTATTAATAATATTGATTACTCTTGGTATACCCAAACACCACCTTCTTTAATAACATAAAGTGTTTCGTTTACTGTAGACCCTGTATAAGTTACAATAGTTATAGCATATTTTTGACCTTCTTCTGCATTAGGGTTTAATTTATCTATTACAACATTAAATACCTCTAATAACATTTCATCAGTCCAATAATTACTACTATCACTACGTCTATCGAAACTTCCAAAGAAACCAACGTTATCAGCAGGTCCTGGATATATATCTATAAAAGAAGATTCTACTAAAGCTACATCGGCACTTAAAAACATGTAAGCTATTGTATTATCTGGCACCCAAACACCGTCTTCATAACCGTATTGGAAAGATGTTTCAATAATGTCTGGAGTTAACTTCCATTTACCTCCATCAAAATTACTATGTCCATATTTTGTAACTGTTTCATCTCCGTTATAAAACTTATATTGTACCATTGCAACATTACCTGCTTGAGCAAACGGGAATAAATCTTCTAGAAAGATATCTAAAATGTAAATATTACTGCTACTGAAGTTAGGAAATCTGAAACCGAAAGAATCATAATCTGCTCTTGTGAATGTATAAGGAAATTCCCAATCTCCATTATTTTTAGCAACTGTAGATGTTATTTCTATAACTGTTTCTCCTGACACATATTCGCCAGACTCATACTTTAAAGTTTGAGTAGCCGTACCTGTAGAACCATCATAAATTGCATACGTTACAGCATATAAATCTCCTTCTGTAGCTGCTGGTAAAACAATATTAAATGCTTCAATAAGCATATCGTTATTCCAGTAATTATCACTACTTGATCTTACATCAAAACTACCAAATCTACCCACGTTTTCAGCTGGACCAGGGTAATCTGCTGCTAATGCTGCTGCAATATCATCATAATCCGCACTTGTTAAAGTGTACTCAGTAGCTGAAGACGCACTTGCTTCAACATCTAATTTTAAGAAGCCATAGCCATTATGCTGAACAACAAAAGTTTCAGAAAAATTTGTACCACCATCATAAATTGCAAATGTTAAGGCAACAACTTGACCCGCGTTATAATCTTCTGCTAATAGTACGTTTAATCCTTCTACAATCATATCGTCTGACCAATAACTATTGCTAGATGATCTTCTTTCAAAGTTTTCAAATCTTGATGCACTACTTGCTGGTTCTGGATATTTAGAGCTTAACCTATTTGCAATTTCTACTATATCATCATCTGATAGTGTATATGATAATAAAGCTGCATTGTGAGTTAGTTCTACAAATGTTCCATTTGTAGCTGTTTCAAATTCAGAATCTAAATAACCATTTATGTTACTTAAAGAAGATAAAGTTTCTGAAGCAGTCATAACTACTGGTGCAGTTTCATCAAATAAATTATAGGTAACATTTACTAAAGACCCTTCTCCAAAAACAGGGTATTTATCTGCTAAGAAATCAGGAATTACAACATCAGCTAAATCTTGATTTGCAAAATATTCAACCGAATCTAACTGACCTTCATAAGCTTCGTAATCATCAGAAGTGAATGTATACATTTGTACACCTTGGATAAAATCTTTACCTACAATAGGTTTAGAGTCCATTTTGTCATTTATATCATCCATAGGATTACAACCTGTAAAGATTGCCCCTATGATAGCTAAACAATATACTATTTTTTTCATTTTGAGTTTTTTTAAAAGTTAAATTTCGCTCCAATACTAAAAGTTCTACCAAAACCGTAGTAACCTACAACAGTATCGTCTGTACCATCAAAAGCATCTGTGAAATACTCTGTATCAAGCACGTTATTCATTCTACCTGTTAAAGTAGTTTCAAATGGTCCAAAATCAAATGTATGCGTTACAATAGCATCAAACAACCCATAATTTGGTAATTTGTAAGCGTCTGGTCCTGGGTTATTTCTCCCACTTGGATCAAATTCAGCATAAATATCACCAAAATAAGTATAGTCTACTATTAATTTTGTTTTAGTGTTAATGCTATAGTTAGCACCTAAAGCCATTGTAGTTTGAGCAGCATCACCAACGTGTAAATCTTCTATAAATAAGTTTACAGTTTCAACTACTTCTTGATCTTCATTAAGAATATCTACATCTGTAACGTTGCTATCCCATCTCCAATCACCTAAAGATAACATACCGTTTATTTTTAACTTATCGGTAGCTTTATATATAAAGTCTAACTCAATACCTTGGTGAATTGCGTTTACACCTAAAATGTTAGCAAAAGCGTTTGTACCATCTGGTTGTTGAAAACTTACTGTTTCTGTTCTATCTTTCCAGGTCGTTCTATAAAAGTTTACGTTTCCTGATAGCTTTTCGCTACGGTAACCGTAACCTAACTCCAAACTAACAATTTTTTGGTTTTCAGCATCTTCGTTGATGTGCTCATTATCAAAGTTTTGGAATACTGCATCAAAATTTGCTGCTTTTTCAAAATAACCAATATTTGCAAATACGTTATGGTTATTATCTATTCTGTAGTTAGCACCACCTTTTGTGCTAAAGCCCATAAAGTTATAACGATCTGTTTCTTGTAATGGGTCGCTATCTAAATAGTTAAAGTAATCAACTCTTTTATATGATGTGTTTGAAACTGCTAACGATAAATATGTGTTTAATTTTTCATTTACATCATATTCTAATTGGCCAAATGCACCTAACCAACCTACTAAACCGTCGTTATAATAACTTCTTTTATCACCTACTCTTGTAATGGCATTAGGGTTGTTTACGTTACTATCATCTAAATGGTATTGACCTCCTAATAAATCTGTTACTTCTTGGAAATGTATACCTTTATAATTTCTGTAATCTAAACCTGCTAATAATACTAAATCATCATTTAAGTTAGTTTTTAGTGTAGATAAAATACCATACCAGTTATGATCATTACGAGAAGCTCTTAAAATAGTTTCTGAACCACTATCACCTGCTGCAATATTTTCTTCTGCTATTTTATCAAAATTAATTGGACCGTATAAACCAACTCTGTAATCACTATAACCTTTAGAATCGAATGTAAACTTACTAGCATCGCCAGCAGTACCTCCTCCGCCACCAGTACCAAATGAAGCGTATGCTACAGTAGTGATACTTGTGTCATCATCTAAATCCCAGTGGTGGTTTAAAGACATTTGTGGTTTATTATAGAAATTGTCTTCTTGGTACGTAACTTGTCCATTTTTGTAACCCCAATCTGCATTAAATTTTCTTCCTCTTTCTGAATTTCTGTAAGAAGAAATTAATTGTCTGTTTTGTCTTTGACCATGTTGTTGTTTTGCTCCAAAAACTGTAAAAGCTAATTTATGATAATCATTAATCTCTTTAGAAAGATTAAGGAAGTATGAAACTCCTGTAAATTCTGTACCATCTACATAACCATCGCCTTCTGTTTTAGCTGCAGATATTGTTGCTGCAAAACCTTTATCATTTAAACCTGTAGAATAAGTGGCTCCAAACTTTTTATAACCATCATTTGCTATTGATGTAAAAACATTTCCTCCAGCTTCAACATCAGTAGTTTTTGTAATAACGTTAATAGTACCACCTATAGAAGGCACAGCTACTTTTGCCGCACCTAAACCTCTTTGTACCTGCATTGAAGAAGTAACATCTGCTAAGCCTGCCCAGTTAGACCAATAAACAGCCCCATTTTCCATATCATTTACTGGAATACCGTTAATCATTACCGCAACGTTTTCAGATTGAAAACCTCTAATTCTTACACTAGCATCACCATAACCACCACCTGTTTTTGTTGTATAAACACCTGGTGTAGAGTTTAAAATTTCAGGAAACTCTTGTGTTCCTAACTTAAGCTCTATATCGGCTGATTTTACTGTAGATACAGCAACTGGTGTTTTTCTATCTACAGCTACCGATGCAATAATTTGAACCTCTTCTAATCCTACTTGACTAGAAGCTAAAGATATAGTTCCAAGATCTTTATCTCCATTTACAGCAATAGTTTTAGAATTATACCCTATATAAGATATAACCACTTCTGTTGTAGAAGATTTTGTTTTAATAGTAAAGTTACCATCAAAATCTGTAGTTACTCCATTAGAAGTACCTTTCTCAATTACATTTGCTCCTGGAAGCGGAATATTACTTCCTTCTTCAACAATAGTACCTGTAATTGTACTTTGCGCCATAACAACTACTGAAAACAGCATTGCTACGGTAAACATTAAAAAACGTGTCGTTCTTTTCATAATTAATTGTTTGAAATTAGTCGGTGCAAAAATACGTAATATAAAGGTTCTAATATTAACAAACCATTAACAAATAGAATATTTACTAACATAAAAAAGATGATAATACAATTAATATTATCATCTTTTTAGTGTTTTAACTAATAATAATTACTTTTTTTACAGCATTTTCTTATAATAATTCAATAAATTATTAGTAGAAGAATCATGTTCATTATTAGAGCTATTGTTAAATTCTTGTAAAATTTTAGACGCTAATTGCTTGCCTAATTCTACCCCAAACTGATCATAACTAAATATATTCCAGATAATACCTTGTACAAATATTTTATGCTCGTACATAGCAATTAATTTTCCCAAGCTTTCTGGTGATAACTTATTGATATAAATAGTATTTGTAGGCTTATTACCTTGAAATATTTTAAAAGGAGTTATAGACGCCGTAGTACCTTCTGCAATAACTTCGTTCTTAGTTTTGCCGTTTAATAAAGCTTCGGTTTGTGCCAAAAAATTAGACGTTAACTTATCTTGATGGTCTTGGTTGCCATGTAGAGACTTTGCAAACCCAATAAAATCGGCAGGAATTAATTTTGTGCCTTGATGTATTAATTGAAAAAAGGCATGTTGCGAATTTGTTCCAGGCTCTCCCCAAATAATTGTTCCGGTTTGGTAATCTATAGGGTTTCCGTTTCTATCAACACTTTTGCCGTTACTTTCCATTATACCTTGCTGCAAATAGGTTGCAAACTGATTTAAGTATTGAGAATAAGGTATAATAGCCTCGCTTTCTGCTCCAAAAAAGTTATTGTACCAAATGCTAATAAGCGCTAAAACTACTGGTATATTTTTATCGAAATCTTCATTTTTAAAATGCTCGTCCATTTTATTTGCACCAGCCAGCAAGCTGTTAAAATTTTTATAACCAACAGCTAAACTAATGGTTAAACCAACAGCACTCCATAGTGAAAAACGGCCTCCAACCCAGTCCCACATAGGAAAAATATTATTTTCATCTATACCAAAACCTCTTACTTTTTCTATGTTTGTTGATACGGCTACAAAATGTTTAGCTATAGCTTCTTCTGGCGCCGATTTTAAAAACCATGCTTTTAATGTATTGGCGTTAGATAGTGTTTCTTGCGTTGTAAAGGTTTTTGATACAACTACAAATAATGTGGTTTCTGGGTTTAATTTTTTAATGACTTCGTTTACATGGTCGCCATCTACATTACTTACAAAATGCGTGGTTAAATGGTTTTTATAGTACTGTAGCGAGTCTACTACCATAGCTGGTCCTAAGTCTGAACCACCAATACCAATATTTACAACATCGGTAAATGCTTTTTCGGTATAACCTTTTCTTTCTGCGTTTACAATCTGGTTGGTAAAGCTTTCTATTTTTTCTTTTACTTGGTAAACTTCTGGAATTACATCTGTTCCATCAACTTTAAACTGGGCATGTTTTGGCGCTCTTAATGCGGTATGTAAAACCGCTCTTCCTTCGGTTTGGTTTATTTTTTCACCTGAAAACTGACTATTAATCGCATCTTTCAATTTTACATCGTCTGCTAATTCTAATAGATATTTAAAGGTTTCTTGGGTAATTCTATTTTTTGAAAAATCTACATAAAAATCGTCCCATTTAATGGTAAATTTATTTGCACGTTCACTATCTTCTGCAAATAAATCTTTCATTTGAACATCTTTTACTGTTTTAAAATGTTCTTGTAATTTTTTCCACGAATTGGTTGTTGTTGGGTTTATGCTTGGTAGTGCCATGAATTATTTGTTAAATGATACAAGATTTTCGTTTTGTTTCAATATGTGTTCTGGTTGATTTTGTTCTTCAAAAACATCTTCTAAGAAATGAATATTATCCAATTGTGTTTTTATTGGCTCTATAAAATTTAAATATTCTACTTTTAATGAATCTGAAATTGGTTTTGCTTCAGGAAGTTTTTGCTTAAAAGGATCGACTTGTTTGCCGTTTTTCCAGAAACGATAACATACGTGTGGCCCTCCTGTATTGCCTGTCATTCCAACCCAACCAATTACATCGCCTTGCTTAACAAAATCGCCAACTTTGGCTTTTCGTTTTTTCATGTGCAAGTATTGGGTTTCGTAAGTTGCATTATGTCTTATTTTAACATAATTTCCATTTCCACCTCTTCGTTTAGACTCGGTTACTGTACCGTTGGCTGTTGCCATAATGGGTGTTCCTATGGGTGCTGCAAAATCGGTTCCTTTGTGAGGTCGAACTTTAAATCCATAAACTGCTATGCGGCGTTTTAAATTATATCTGGATGATATTCTGCTAAATTTTACTGGTGCTTTTAAAAAGGCTCTACGCAAATTTTTTGCTTCTTCGTTAAAATAATCTACAATGCCTTTTGTTGAATCGGTTACAAACTCGAAAGCATAAAAAGGTTCTTTATTATGCTCGAAATAAGCTGCTTTTATATTGTGTACTCCGGTATAAATCGTATCATCAATATACTTATCGGTATAAATAACTTTAAACCTATCGCCTTTTTGCAGCCTTCTAAAATCTATGGTCCATGCATAAATTTCATCAGCCATTTTATAAGCTAACCTAGGGCTTAGCCCTTGATCTTCTAAGGTTTCAGAAATATTACTGTTTATAACTCCTGTTGCTGTTTTTTCGATATACGTTATTGGTTTTTTGTTGGTATACGCATGTATTGAGTCTTGAAAATTAATAACTACGTACTCCTCTAAATTGGGCTGATAAATAAAACACTTTGGTGTTTCTAAAGAATCTTTAGCACATAAAAGCGTATAGGGTTTACCTACTTGTAGGCGTCTAATATCAAACGTATCTTTAGCTTTTTCTGCAATGTTAAAAATTTTTGGATACCCAACATGGTTACGTTCTAAAATTTCACCAAAGCTATCGCCACGTCTTATGGTATCTCTTTTAACTATATAATCGTCAACTTTAAAACCAAATTCGAAAACTTCTTCTGGCTCTTCAACTACTTCAACTACATTTAAAATTTCAGATTTCTCATCGTCCTTACACCCTAAAAAGCTAATTGCTAATAAGGCTAATATTAAACATCTGTTCCCCACGTTTCTATTTCTTTCTCTGTCCATAAATCTGGAAAAAATATTCTTTTTTGGTATTTTGGGTGCATATATTTTACCCATTCACTTCCTCCTGTTGCTTCGGCCGTTTCTCCATTAATATTTAAATAGTGATTTGCCGTATTATAATGTGCCATAACCCATTTAATATTAACCGTATAATCGTAGTGGCGCATGGCTTTTATTAAATCTTTATTAGCTTGATCTTCCTTAGGCAATGTTTTAAATTTACTCCACAAATTATTGTTTTGATAAAATTTAGTAAATCTAATAAATTCATCTTTATAACGTTTCTCGAAAGCCGATAACGTGTACGTTTTTTTACCTGTTTTATAATCTTTTCCTGCGGCTTGCCAATACAAATGCTCGAAAGCATGTTCGTATGTAGAATTTCTATCTATAGTGTCTCTAAAACGCTTATCAATAAGGTTTATAAGCTCTGTCGAGGCAAACTCAATTTTTCTGTATTGCGCACTTTGAAAACCGCTTGCTGGCGTTAATGTGGTTCTAAATTTATTATATTGGTCTACATCCATACCATCTTTCATTATACTAAAAGACGATGTTAACACATCGAAATAACGACTAATTCGCATTATTTTAGTTGTAAACGTTTTGGTATCAATATTTTCATGCTTTGCTATCTGATCCATTTCAGAAAGTACCATTTTAAATAGTAGCTCATTAACCTGATGATACATAATAAATACATTCTCATCTGGAAAAACAGTACGTTGTACTTGCAAATTTAATAACGCATCGGTTTGTATATAATCCCAATAGTTAATGGGTTTACTATGCAATAAGCCCTCTAAATGCACATTGGCATCTTGGTCTATGGCTTCGTATTTTTCTTTTATTTTATTGGTTATATTAGCGCTCAAAATGTATTAATTATTAACAACAATTTTAAAAGGGTGTTTTAATCCTTTAAAAGCTTCAAGGTCTGCTCTTAACGAGCCTACAGCCAAATCTGCTTTAATGCGTAAAGGTACTTTATTTTTGTCTTTTGACACCCAAAGCGTTAAACTTTCTTCTTCTTTAAAAACGCGACCAGCCATTACATAAGGTCTAAATTTTAAAGATTCAACCTTTCCAAAATCGGTGTTTATAATTTCCTCGCCCAAATATTTTAACTTAAACCCGTAGTTTTCCTCATCAAAAAACATATCTATTTTTACCTCATCGCCATTTTTCAAGGTACTAGTATCTAAATTATTACGTAAATAATAAAATGTAGATACCATATCTTGAATATTAGGTTTAGTATCTATTACCTTTTGGGTTTTATGTTTTTTATTGTTTACATGCGCTTTATTATTTACTTGGTCGAAATCTATTTCTAAATTTTTAGTATGGCCACCTTCATCAATATTTCTAACAAATTTATAAGGCTTTATGGTTTGCTTATCAAAATAGCTTTCGTACCTATCTTTAACTTTAAAAAACCATTTAATCATTCCGGTAGTCCAACCTTTACCTACAACATGATACACCTCTTTATTATTAAGCGTTGCATTTTTAACTGTAAGTGTTGCATTACCAGCTTTTAGCCAATTACTATAGCTCATTTTAAACTTAAACCATTCGCCTTCTGCAAATGCCGATTCTTGCTGCGCAAAAAGGGGCTGCATAGCCATTATAGTAATACATATAAGTAGTGTTTTTTTCATTGTTTTTGGGTAATTAATATGTAACTCTATAGTTTCACAATTATTGTTTCAAGTAAGAAATTACAATTACTGTTCCAAAAATATAAATTTTATTGTATTCCCTATCCTTTAGTAAGTTATACTTCTGTTACATTAATAAAAATTGTCAATTTATCGGTGTTTAAGGCGTTACCACAAGGGTCGGGCTTTCACTACTCGCTGCCTCCTACCGTCGGCGAGCTTAAACACACCGTTCAATCCCTAACGCAAAAAACCTGCTAGAATTAACTAACAGGTTTTTATATTATAAACTTACAATACTTTAAAGCGTACCTCTTTTGGCTTGTTCGCGCTCAATCGACTCAAAAAGTGCTTTAAAATTTCCAGCACCAAAACCGCGCGCTCCCATACGCTGAATAATTTCAAAAAATAAGGTTGGCCTATCTTCAACAGGTTTTGTAAAAATTTGAAGTAAATAACCTTCCTCATCGGCATCAATCATAATACCTAAACCTTTAAGTTTTTCAATGTCTTCTCTTAACTCGTGGCTAAACTCTTCTAAACGCCCAGGAACAGCTTTATAATATTCTTCTGGTGGTGTCGATAAAAATTCTACACCATTAGATCGTAATTGCGATACGGTTTTAATAATATCATCAGTAGCTACTGCAATATGCTGTACACCTGCGCCTTCATAAAAATCTAAATACTCTTCAATTTGCGAGCGTTTTTTTCCTTCGGCAGGTTCGTTTATAGGAAATTTTATTCTTCCGTTTCCGTTAGACATTACTTTACTCATTAACGCAGAGTATTCGGTATGTATTTGTTTGTCATCAAACGATAAAAAGTTTTCAAAACCCATAACATCTTCATACCATTTTACCCAAACATCCATTTGGTTCCAGCCTACATTCCCAACCATATGATCTATATACTTTAAGCCTGCTGCTGGCGGGTTATAATCCGATTCCCATTTTTGAAAACCTGGTAAAAATGCACCGTTATAATTTTTACGCTCTACAAACATGTGTACTGTTTCTCCATAAGTGTAAATACCTGCTCTTACAACCTCGCCATGCTCGTCTGTTTCAACAGTTGGTTCCATATAAGATTTTGCGCCCCTAGAGGTTGTTTCTTGATAAGCTTTTCTGGCATCTTCTACCCAAAGTGCTACTATTTTTACTCCATCGCCATGTTTTACAATATGGTTGTTTATAGGCGATTTACTATTTAAAGGTGTTGTTAGCATTAACTTTATTTTATCTTGTGTTAACACATAACTTACAGCATCTGTTGCGCCTGTTTCTAAACCACGATAGGCATGCGACTGAAACCCAAAAGCTGTTTTATAAAAATGAGCCGCCTGCTTTGCGTTACCTACATAAAACTCTACATAATCTGTTCCTAAAAGCGGTAAAAAGTCTTGTGCGCCTTCAAATATTTTTTCTAAACCGTAGTTTACTGATTTTATATCTTTACTCATAATTTTAATGTTTATTTCTTTTGATGAGTTAATTGTTTAATTTAGTGGTATTAAAAACTAGTTTTTAAGTTTTATTTAATTGGTGTTTTAGTCTTTTATGCTAAAACATAAAAACTATTTTAACAACCTATTCTAACCATGATTTATGATAACTTTCATCGGCTATTTTCATAGCTTCTTCTGTTACCATTAAAGGCTTAAAAGTATCGACCATTACTGCTAGTTCGTCTGTTTTTGTTTTACCTATACTACGCTCTGTGGCTCCAGGGTGCGGGCCATGAGGTATACCTGCTGGGTGTAATGATATATGTCCAGCATCAATATCGTTCCTACTCATAAAATCGCCATCAACATAATACAATACTTCATCGCTATCTATATTACTATGGTTGTAAGGCGCTGGTATAGATTGCGGATGGTAATCGTATAATCGTGGCACAAAGCTACACACCACAAAAGCATCTGTCTCAAAAGTTTGGTGTACTGGTGGCGGTTGATGGATTCTACCCGTTATAGGTTCGAAATCGTGAATTGAAAAGGCATACGGGTAATTGTAACCATCGTAACCCACCACATCAAACGGATGCGATGCGTAAACCATTTCAATAATATCGTCTTGTTTTTTTACTTTAATAAGAAATTCTCCAGACTCGTTATTAGTTTCTAACTCTTGTGGTCTTCTAATATCGCGTTCACAAAATGGCGAATGTTCTAATAATTGCCCAAACCAATTTCGGTAACGTTTTGGGGTGTAAATTGGTCTTCTAGACTCGACAATAAACAACCTATTATCTTCAGTATCAAAATCAATTTTATATATAATACCTCTAGGCACTAATAAATAATCGCCATATTTAAAATCTAGATTACCAAGCATGGTTCTTAACTTTCCGGTGCCTTTATGTATAAAAATTAGCTCGTCGGCATCAGTATTTTTATAAAAATAGTTTTTTGTTGATTGTTTTGGTGCAGCTAAAATAATAGCACAGTCGCTATTTATTAAAACTGTTTTACGGCTATCTAAATAATCGTTTTCGGGTTTTACCTGAAATCCTTTTAAACGATACGATTTTATATTGTTTGCTAATGCTATTTTAGGAGCAACGCTGTATTGTTTTTTAATTTCCTTTACTTGGGTTGGGCGTTGTTCATGGTAGCTATTGGTTGACATACCATCAAAACCAATAGTGCCAAATAGTTGCTCGTAATACAAACTACCATCTGGTTTTCTAAATTGAATGTGTCGTTTATGCGGAATATTTCCTAATTTATGATAAAAAGGCATACTTTAAATTTTAAAAATGAATAAAAAAGAACACTTAAGTTATACTTAAGATACTAAATAACTCGTATTTATAAAGATACAAAAAGTATGTTCATTCAGGATTCCTCTTGATGAGATAGTGAAGATGCGATAGTAAATCTTTCCAAAATGCTGTCATAACAACACAAATATCGTAAAAAAATTTGACAAGTATGCTAGATTTTCGTCTTCAACAAAATAAAAAGTAAGTGTGTTAAAACCAAAAGCCAATATTAAAAAACCAAGCACTTTCTTTTTGTTCTGGCGAATAACTGTATTTGGCCTGAATAGGCCCTAAAAAAGTTTCAATGCCATAACCTAAAGCATAACCTCTATAATCTGGTAGTGTAAACCACTCTCCTGTATCAAAAATATTATCGTCAATATTAGCCCAATTCCCTTCTAAGGTAAGATGATGATTTTTTAAAACTTGGTAATCTGCCACTACAGATGCCTTTACATAACTGTTTCCTGTTAGCGAAATAAAATCGTACCCTAAAAAAGGCACAAAATTATTTATTAAGTTGTTTCCGTAACCGCCTAATGCAAAATCTAGCGTATTATTAGATTTATTTCCCAATTTAAACCCGCCGCTAGTTTGCAAGTTTAATGCTAGCGTATTTGAAACACTAAAAGCATAGCCTATATCTGCTTTTGCTATTGAGAAGTCTTTAAAGTTTGCTACAAAATCTGACGCATATAAATATATATTTAAGTCGCCATTAAAATAAACCCCTTTTCTTGGAAAATATTTATTATCGTAAGTATCTAGTTTTAAATTACCAAAAAGGCTTAAATAATCGGTGTTTTCGAACAGATAATCTTCATCTGAACTGTCTCCAAATATAGTTTCAGAATTTATCTCTAAACGTTTATGCTCTCCACCAACACTTAACGAAAAGTCTCGCCTAAATAATGTTTGTAAATAAATTTGATTGGTTTGGTCTCGTAGTTTAACATCAATCTTATTTAAGCCCGAATTTGCTAGTTGATTATCGTCTAAAACCAATTGTGCGCTTATATTTTTATGAAACTGGTTGTACCTAGACTTAATACCAATACTCCAATAAAAACCTTTATCGATTAAATACTCGAAATTATAACGCACATTATCGCCCAATATAACATCTAGAGAGGCTACATCGTTTTTAAATAATAATTGCTTTTTTGTTAAATTTACTAAGGCTGCACTTTTATACAAATCGTCAAAATGAAGTCCCAATTTTAAAAATGTATTAATTCTTGATTCTTTTACTTTAGCCAATAAATTATACCCCTCTTTTTTGGGAGTGCTTTTTAACTCGTACTCGAAAGCTTTAAAATTGTTTGTAGCTACTAAGTTATTTACACCTTTATTAAAATCTTGATAGCTTATTTTTTCATCCTTTTTTAATTTAAGCTTTCCTAAAACATAAGCTCTTGTATAATTTATATTCCCTTTTACTTCTATATTATTTATTGTAATGCTATCTATAGGTTTTAGCTTTACTTTTTGGTTTATGTTTGGTGTTTTACTTGAAAGTATTTTTAAAGCGTTTAGTTTTGATAAGGCTCCATGTTTGCCTGCTTTTATAATAGCATTCCCTTCATTAAAAGATACCACATTAAAATCTTTAATATTAGGTTTAATGTAAATGTCGGTTTTTTTAACCTTTAACTTCATATCGTTAATGGTTCTAAAATTATTTAATTGAAGTAAAACCTCTGGAGCAGATGTTAACTCTTCTCGGGTTGCTAATCCATCTTGCACATCAACTCCAATTATAACATCCATACCTTTAGCACGCAACTCGTTAATTGGATAATTATTTACAACGCCACCATCAATTAACATTTGGTTGTTTATAGTTACTGGCTGAAATAACGACGGCAAAGCACCACTAGCCATTATAGACTGTGTTAAATTACCTTTATCTAACACAACTTGCTTACCTGTTTCAATATTAGTTGCTATACAAAAAAACGGAATTGGCAACTCGTTAAAATTATTTACTTGATTAACATGAACTAACAGTTTTAATAATAAACTATACGTATTATGCCCTCTTGAAAGTGCCGATGGTAATTTTATTTTAAAATCGTTAAAGGGTAATTTAAGGGCATATTTTTCCATATTATTACGCTCGCTAAAAGCTGTAGAAGATCTTGGCAAGTTATCATTTATAATAGTATCAAAATCTATATTTTGAAAAATAGAATCGAGTTGTTTACCAGAATACCCTGCTGCATACAAAGCACCAATTATAGAACCCATACTGGTTCCTGCTACATAATCGACTTTTACACCTAAGCTATCTATAACCTTTAAAACACCAATATGTGCCAAACCCTTAGCACCGCCACCACTTAACACTAAACCTACTTTTGGTTTAGACTTTTCTGCATTGTTTTGTGCTTTTGCAGGAAAAGAAATTAATATTATTAATGCTACTATGGTTATTTTAAATTTCAACTGATAATTTATTTATTTTTTTCATGATAATAATTATAAACCTTTGCTGCTCTTGACACACCTACCACAGCCTCTAACTCGTCTAGCTTTGCATTAGCAACACGTTTTGCCGATTTAAAATGCCTTAGCAATTCTACAACTGTTTTTTCGCCAACTCCAGAAATGGTTTCTAACTCTGTGTTTAACGCCGTTTTACTTCGTTTATTTCTATGATGCTCGATACCAAAACGGTGTGCTTCGTTTCGTAATTGTTGTGTTATTTTTAGGGTTTCACTTTTTTTATCTAAATATAAGGGAATTGGATCGTCTGGGTAAAATAATTCTTCCAAACGTTTTGCAATCCCTATAATGGCTATTTTTCCTCTTAAGCCTAAGGCTTCTAAACTTTTTAATGCCGATGATAATTGTCCTTTTCCGCCATCTATAATAATAAGTTGTGGCAAGGGTTTACCTTCGTCAAGTAAACGTTTATAACGTCTATACACAACCTCTTCCATCGATGCAAAATCGTCTGGTCCTTCTACGGTTTTTATATTAAAATGTCGATAATCTTTTTTACTAGGTTTTCCGTTTTTAAATACCACGCATGCCGCCACGGGGTTTGTACCTTGAATATTGGAGTTATCGAAACATTCGATATGTCGTGGCTCTTCAGATAAGCGTAAATCTACTTTCATTTGCGCCATAATACGGTTGGCGTGCCTATCGGGGTCTACAATTTTCATTTGTTTGAAACGCTCCATTCTAAAATACTTGGCATTTCGGAGTGATAAATCTAGTATATGCTTTTTGTCGCCTAGTTTTGGTACAGTTACTTTTACATTCTCTCCTAAATTAACTTTAAAAGGCACATAAATTTCTTTAGAATTGGAGTTAAATCGTTGCCGTATTTCGGTAATGGCTAATTCTAGAAGTTCTTGGTCGGTTTCGTCAAGTTTCTTTTTTATTTCTAAGGTATGCGACCTAATTATAGAACCATAAGAAAGTTGTAAAAAGTTAATATAACCATAACTTTCGTCGCTCATGATTGAAAACACATCTACATTACTAATTTTAGGATTTACAATGGTAGATTTTGCTTGGTAATTTTCTAGAACCTCTACTTTTTCTTTTATTTTTTGAGCTTCTTCAAACTGTAAATTTGAAGCTAATTGTTTCATTTGTGCTTTAAATTGAAACAACGAATCTTTAAAGTTTCCTTTTAATATTTCTTTTATGGCTTTAATATTTTTATTGTACTCTACCTCGGTTTCAAGCGCTTCACAAGCACCTTTACAGTTTCCTAAATGGTATTCTAAACAAACTTTATATTTACCTGCATCTACCTTTTCTTCAGATAAATTATAATTACAGGTACGCAAACTGTAAAGCCCCTTTATTAAATCTAATAAAGTGTGTACGGTTTTCCCGCTGGTGTATGGCCCAAAATAGTCGCTACCATCTTTAAATACGCGCCGTGTAGAGAACACTCTAGGGAAACGTTCGTTTTTTATACAAATCCACGGGTACGATTTGTCGTCTTTAAGCAACACATTATAACGTGGTTTATGTTTTTTTATAAGATTGTTTTCTAGTAAAAGTGCATCGGTTTCTGTATCGACAACAATGTGTTTTATATTGGTTATTTTCTTTACTAGTACTCTTGTTTTTCCGCTATCATGGGTTTTTGTAAAGTAAGAACTTACCCTTTTTTTTAAGTTTTTTGCTTTACCTACATATATAATTACACCTTCTTTATCGTAATATTGATAAACTCCAGGTGCATTAGGCAAAGTTTTTAATTGTATCTCTAAATTAGGGGTATCCATGTTGTGTAAAGGTAATTATTTAAATGTTTTTTTTATTGAAATTATTATTGATTTAACGTTACGTAAATTTTTATGGTTTTTGTTTTTCGAATCAATAATTTATCTACATTGCGCCGCTTTTAAAAAAAGACTAACCTAAGTTGTTGGTTATTAATCAAGCATTAAAAATTATAAAAAGGAAACGCAAGGACTTGTAACAAAACATTTATGTTCATGAATTCTTTAATTTGAAATAGAAAAACATGAATAAAAGCCCGACCCTTGTGGTAACGCCACAAAAAAATATTTATAAAATGAATAAAAAAATTATAGGACGTGTTGATGTTGTTGATTTCCCAAAACTAGGGTTATTTAATATTGATGTAAAAATGGATACTGGTGCGTATACATCGACCATACATTGCTCTGAAATTATTGAAATTGATAATGCATTACTTTGCATTTTTAATAGTAGTGTGCATAAAAACTTTGGTAAAACCGAAATTATTTTTGATGCTTTTTGGCGTACAGATGTAAAAAGTAGTAATGGTTTTAAAGAAAATAGATATAAAGTAAAATCTGAAGTTATATTTTTTGGTAAAACATATAAGATTAACTTAACTTTAAGCACTAGAGACGCTATGAAGTTTCCTGTTTTAATTGGTAGGCAATTTTTAAGTCATAAATTTATGGTTGATGTAGATTTAGAAAACGTTTCTTTTAATATTAAGCAAGCAGTAAAATGAATATTGTAATACTATCTAGAAACGCAAATTTGTATTCTACAGAGCGTTTAATTGAAGAAGGTGAAAAAAGAGGTCATATAATTGAAGTGATTGACCCCTTAAAATGCGACATTATTATAGAAAAAGAAAAGCCTACCATATATTACAAAGATAGGTATCTAGATTATGTTGATGCTATTATACCCAGAATAGGCGCTTCGGTAACTTTTTATGGTTGTGCTGTGGTGCGTCAATTTGAAATGATGGGTGTTTTTACTATTGTTACTTCTGATGCTATACAACGTTCTAGAGACAAACTTCGAAGCTTACAACGCCTTAGCAAAGCAGGAATTGGAATGCCAAAAACGGTATTTACCAACTATTCTCGCGATGTAGAAGAGGTTATCGAGCATGTTGGTGGTGTACCTGTTATTATAAAATTACTAGAAGGCACTCAAGGTCTAGGTGTTGTTTTGGCCGAAACTAAAAATGCTGCCGAATCGGTTTTAGAAGCTTTTAATGGTTTAGAAGCTCGCGTTATTGTACAAGAATTTATTAAAGAAGCTGGCGGTGCCGATTTACGTGCGCTTGTTGTAGATGGGCAAGTTGTTGGCGCCATGAAACGCCAAGGTAAAGAAGGCGAATTTAGATCGAACTTACACCGTGGTGGTACGGCCAATATTATTAAACTAAATCATGACGAATTAAAATTAGCTATGAATGCATCACGCGCTTTAAAACTTCCTGTTTGCGGCGTAGATATGCTACAATCTAGCAGAGGTCCATTATTATTAGAAGTAAATTCTACACCTGGATTAGAAGGTATTGAAGCCGCTACAGGACGAAATATTGCAAAAGCAATTATTACTTTTATTGAAAAAAACAAAAGATAAATGACGCAAGTAAATAATAACGGTTTAACTATTTTAGGGCAAACCATAAAACCCGGAGAAAGTAAAGAGGTAAATTTTGATGTAGCTAATTTACACACTTCTACCCCTGTAAATATTCCTGTTATTATTGAACGTTCTAAAAAACCAGGACCTACCATTTTATTTACCGCTGGTATACACGGCGACGAGGTTAATGGTGTTGAAATTGTTAGGCAACTTATTGCTAAAAATATAAATAAGCCAAAATGTGGCACTATTATTTGTATGCCTGTAATTAATATTTTTGGGTTTATAAACTTAAAACGTGAATTTCCTGATGGGCGCGATTTAAACCGCGTGTTTCCCGGTAGCAAATCGGGTTCATTAGCAGGTCGTGTTGCTTATAAACTTATTCACGACATTATTCCGCATGTAGATATGATTATCGATTTTCATACAGGCGGATCGGGTAGATTTAACGCACCGCAATTACGCTACTCTAAAGAAAATAAAGAACTTAACGACTTAGCCAAAGTATTTGGCGCACCATTTGTTTTATACTCTTCCAACTTATCTAAATCGTTTAGAACTACTTGCTATAAACTGGGCAAACCATTACTGCTTTTTGAAGGTGGAAAATCATTTCATATTGACGATGTTGTTACAAACTCTGGTGTTAATGGCTGCAAACGCTTACTAAAGCACTTAGGCATGCTTAGGTCTAATTTTAAAGCATCTGTACCTAAAAAAGAAACCGTTTTTATAAACGAAAGTAAATGGCAACGTGCCAAATATTCTGGAATGTTTAAAGCCTCTATACCCATTGGCTCTTTAGTTAAAAAAGACGATATTTTAGGTAACATTACAGACCCTTATGGTAAATTTAATTACTTTGTAAAAGCATCAAACAATGGTTATATAATTAATGTAAACGAATCGCCTATTGTATATCAAGGCGATGCTTTATTCCATATTTCTACAAAACTTAAACGGTAATATATATGACCAAAACAGAACTAAGAAAAACATATAAAGCAAAACGAAAAGATTTATCTGAAAACCAAATTGAAGATTTAAGTTTAGCCATTTCTAACCAGCTTTTAAAATTGCCTATTTGGAATTTTTCTTTTTACCATATATTCCTTTCTATTGTAGAGCACAAAGAAGTTAATACCGATTATATTTTAAACATTTTGTCTGGAAAAGACAAAAACATTCTTATATCTAAAAGCAATTTTAAAACGGGCGGAATGACACATTTTTTGTTAACAGATAATACTGTAATTAAAAAAAACGCATACAATATTCCTGAACCCATTAATGGTATTGAAATTAGTAATGATAAAATTGAAGTGGTTTTTATTCCACTTTTGGCTTTTGATAAAAAAGGAAATCGTGTAGGTTATGGCAAAGGATTTTATGATAAATTTTTAAGCAATTGCAAACCAGAAACCATTAAAATTGGCTTATCTTTTTTTGAAGCAGAGAATAAAATTACAGATACCTTTGATGGCGATATAGCTTTAGACTATTGTGTAACAGCAAATAACGTTTACAAGTTTTAATTTACTCTTTAGGAAATGCTTTTTTATTAAACACAATTAACATAATAAAACCTGTACTTATTGCCATATCGGCAATATTAAAAACAGGATCGAAAAAACTAAAACGTTTTCCGGCATAAAACGGAAACCATTCTGGCAAATCTACCTCGAATAGCGGAAAATGAAGCATATCTACAACTTTACCATGCAATAAACTATCGTAACCTCCAGCTTCTGGTAAAAACTGCGCTACTTGATTATAACTATCGTCAAACAAAATGCCATAAAATACAGAATCAATAATATTACCTAAAGCGCCAGAAAATATTAAAGCTATTGCAATAATTAATATTTTAGAACGCTGCTTATTTGTAGCATCGAACAACCAATAACCAATACCAAAAATAGCAACTATTCTAAAAGAGGTTAATATTACTTTTGCTGTTCTGTCTGAAATAAAGGACACAAAATCGCTAATTTTTGTTCCCCATGCCATACCATCGTTTTCAACAAAAATGATTTCGAACCAACTAAAAACATCTATACTTTCTTGAAGTACAAAGTTTGTTTTTATGTAAATTTTACTAACCTGATCGATTAATAAAATAACAAGAATTATTAAAATAGATTTTTTTAAAGACATTAGCTTAACTTACACCTTTAGCCTTATTTATAGGCTACAATGGTATTAAAATGAAAAACGTCTCGATTTAAACGAGACGTTTCAAATATATAAATTTAAAATAGAATTACGATTGCATATTTTTAGCCTCAATACTTAATGTTGCATGTGGTACTAACTCTAATCTTTTCTTATTAATTAATTTTCCTGTTACACGGCAAATACCATAAGTTTTATTTTCAATTCTTATTAAAGCATTTTTTAGGTCGCGAATAAACTTTTCTTGACGTATAGCTAGTGCAGAATTAGACTCTTTACTCATTACAGCGCTTCCTTCATCAAAAGCTTTAAAAGTAGGCGATGTATCTTCCGTACCATTATTATGGTCGTTCATATATGCACTTTTTATTAACTCTAAATCGTGTTTTGCTTTTTCTATTTTTTCGGTTATTAGCGTTTTAAATTCGGCTAATTCTTGGTCTGAGTATCTTACGGTATTTTCTTCCATAATATTAATGTTTTTTTATGTGCAGTTTGGTATTTACTTCATCAAAAGCAATTTCTATACCATCTTCTAATTTATCAATAATTTCAAGCTTATTTGCTAACGTTTCAGATTTTATATAATCTTTATTCGTATTAATAGCATTTATAATATGCTCGTCTTTTTCAAACGCAATATCAATTTTATCTGTAACTTCAAATCCAGAATCTTTTCTTAAATTCTGTATTCTATTTATCAATTCTCTAGCGATACCTTCGCTTCTTAAATTGTTTGTAATGGTAACATCTAGAGCCACGGTTAAAGCACCTTCATTTGCAACCAACCATCCTTCAATATCTTGCGATGTAATTTCTACATCTGTACGTTCTAAAGTAATACTTTTTCCGTTTACTTCAACGTCTAAAATACCTTTTTGCTCGATGTTTTTAATATCTTCGGGGGTAAAGTTATTAACTAATTGAGCCACAGCCTTCATGTCTTTTCCAAAACGTGGACCAAGTACTTTAAAGTTTGGTTTTATTTGTTTTACCAAAATATCTGAAGCATCTTCTAAAACTTCTATTTCTTTTACATTAACCTCAGATTTTATAAGGTCTGCCACCGCTAAAATTTCTTTTTTTTGTGATTCGCTACTAATAGGAATCATTATTTTTTGCAAGGGTTGTCTTACTTTTATTTTTTCTTTAGCTCTTAATGATAATACTAAAGACGATATGGTTTGAGCGCTTTCCATCTTGTTTTCTAGAGACTTATCAACATAAGCCGGATTAAAAACTGGGAAATTTGCTAAATGCACACTTTCAAAATCTTCTTTTTTGGTAGCTGTATTTAAATCTAAATACAATCTATCCATAAAAAATGGTGCTATTGGCGCACTTAATTTAGCAATGGTTACCATACAGGTATAAAGTGTTTGGTAAGCCGAAATTTTATCTTGCTGGTAATCGCCTTTCCAGAAACGTCTTCTGCTTAAACGTACAAACCAGTTACTTACATAATCTTGTGTGAAATCTGAAATTGCTCTTGCTGCTCTTGTTGGCTCGTAATCGGCATAAAAGCCATCTACTTTTTGAATTAGTGTGTGTAATTCTGAAATAATCCAACGGTCTATTTCTGGGCGTTCATTTAAAGGAATATCGGCTTCACTATAGTTAAAATTATCTAGGTTAGCATATAACTGAAAAAACGAATAGGTATTGTAAAGTGTACCAAAAAATTTACGTTTTACTTCTTCAATACCATCTAAATCGAACTTTAAATTATCCCAAGGGTTTGCATTACTAATCATGTACCAACGTGTAGCATCGGCACCGTAATTACCTAATGTTTCAAAAGGATCGACAGCATTACCAAGGCGTTTAGACATTTTTTGCCCATTCTTGTCTAACACCAATCCGTTTGATACGACGTTTTTATAGGCTACAGAATCGAAAACCATAGTCCCGATAGCGTGAAGTGTGTAAAACCAACCACGGGTTTGGTCTACGCCTTCTGCTATAAAATCGGCAGGATAAGTGGTGCCTTTATCAATTAAATCTTTATTTTCAAATGGGTAATGCCATTGTGCGTAAGGCATAGAGCCAGAATCGAACCAAACATCAATTAAATCGCTTTCGCGGAACATTTTTTGTCCTGTTGGCGATACTAGTACTACCTCGTCTACAATATTTTTATGTAAATCAATTTTAGCATAGTTTTCATCTGAATTGTTTCCTACTTCAAAATCGGCAAAAATATCTTTATCTAAAACTCCCGCTGAAACTGCTTTTTGCATTTCAGATTTTAATTCTTCAACCGAGCCTATACATATTTCTTCTTTACCATCTTCGGTTCTCCAAATTGGCAACGGTATTCCCCAATAACGCGACCGCGATAAATTCCAATCGTTTGCATTTGCCAACCAGTTACCAAAACGTCCTGTTCCTGTAGATTTTGGTTTCCAGTTTATGGTTTCGTTAAGCTCGAACATACGCTCCTTAACATCGGTTACTTTAATAAACCAAGAATCTAACGGATAGTATAAAATTGGTTTATCTGTACGCCAACAGTTTGGATAGCTGTGCTTATATTTTTCTACCTTAAAGGCTTTGTTTTCTGTTTTTAATTTAATGGCTAATTCAACATCGACAGATTTCTCTGGTGCTTCGCCATCATTATAATATTCGTTTTTAACATATTTACCTGCAAACTCTCCTAATTCTGGACGAAACTTTCCTTGTAAATCTACAAGTGGCACCAAGTTACCATTTTCATCTTTAACCAACATAGGCGGAATTTCTGGTGTAGCTTGTTTTGCTACCAAAGCATCATCGGCTCCAAAAGTTGGTGCGGTGTGTACAATTCCTGTTCCGTCTTCGGTTGTTACAAAATCTCCAGAAATAACTCTAAATGCATCTTGCGGGTTATCGTTTGGTAATACATATTTTAATAACTGCTCGTATTTAACCCCAACTAAATCTGCTCCTTTAATTTCGGCTGCTATTAAATACGGTATTTTTTTGTTTTCTTTTGTGTAGCTTGATAATTCTGAAACCGCTTCGGTTTGTTGATATTTACCAGTAAATTGTTTGCCTACTAAGTTTTTAGCAAGTATAACATGTATAGGCTCGAAAGTATATTGGTTATAAGTTGCTACAACAACATAATCGATTTTAGAACCTACTGTTAAAGCCGTATTACTTGGAAGCGTCCATGGTGTAGTTGTCCATGCTAAAAAGTGCAAATTATCAAACTTTTTAAGCGCTTCAGGTAAGGTATTTTCTATAGCTTTAAATTGTGCTACTACTGTTGTATCGGTAACATCTTGATAAGTTCCTGGTTGGTTTAATTCATGCGAGCTTAACCCTGTTCCTGCCTTTGGCGAATAAGGTTGTATAGTGTAACCTTTGTAAATTAAATTTTTATTATAAATCTGTTTTAATAACCACCAAACAGATTCCATATATTTTGGTTTGTAAGTAATATATGGATCGTCCATATCTACCCAATATCCCATTTTTTGAGTAAGATCGTTCCAAACATCAGTATAACGCATTACAGCTTTGCGGCAAGCGGCATTATAATCTTCAACCGAAATGGTTTTACCTATATCTTCTTTTGTAATTCCTAATTCTTTTTCTACACCTAACTCAATTGGCAACCCATGTGTATCCCAACCTGCTTTACGCTTTACTTGGAAACCTTTCATGGTTTTATAACGCGGAAAAATATCTTTAATAGCTCGTGCTAAAACATGGTGTACACCTGGCAATCCGTTTGCAGAAGGTGGCCCTTCAAAAAACACAAATGATTTTTTGCCTTCTCTGGTTGATACACTTTTTTCAAATATGTTATTTTCTTGCCAATATTGTAATATATTACTAGTTACATTTGGTAAGTCAAGTCCTTTATATTCAGGAAATTTCACGCTCATTTCTTCTTAATTCTTATAAGTTCGCGAATTTAATGAATTATCCTTAAAACATGTATTTATGTTATTTAAAATTTTTTATTAGAATACAAATGTTTAAATGTCTTTATTTTAAAAACAACAAAAAGACTACTAGAAAAAGTAGCCTTTTTGTTTATCGTTTTTTATATACTAATTCACTACAATTTTTTTGGTTAATACCTTATTATCTATTGTTCGCATACAAACTATATAAGCTCCAGTTGCTATATTATCGAAACGGACTCCATTTTCTAAGCTTGATTTTGATACGTTTTGTAACTCCATTACACTTTGACCGCGCATATTTATTAATGCCAAGTTTTTAATGTCGTTGTTTAACTTTTTAACATAAAACGTATTACTTCTATTTTCATAGTAAATAAAATTTTCTGTTGTTTTAGCTTCTTCTGCACTTAACGTTTCGGCTTTATTTTGAAAAACAATACTAAATCGTTTATTAAATATGCCTTGGTTTGATGAAAAACTATAAGCTAAATCTTCCCTTAAATTAAAATACGTATCGGTTAAGCTATCGCGTAAATAAACAGCTTGATCTTCGGGCATATTTTGAGTTTCTGAAATTCTTATTTCGAATGAATTATCGCCAGACGAACTAAAGTTTAGCGGCACCACCTTATCATCTGTTATTTTTGAATAGGCTTGAATATTCATATTATACCCATCCAAATCTAAATTTAAATCGTTATTACTTGCCTCGGTATTTTTGGCTTCGTAACCATAATCGAATCCATCGGTTGTAAAATCGCTAAAACCTAATAATAACTCATGGCGTGTTGCTGGCCCTGTAACCGAGTTGAATTCTATTCTTATTTTTTGCATCTCTTCTGCTAATGCGCTCTTGTTAGCATCCTTTTGTGCTGATTTTTTTCCTTTTTTTGATGTTCTTGAAAATACTGAACCAGTATCGTCGCTACCATCGGCATCGGCTTCTTTTATAAACACGCGTTGGCTGTTGTTAAACTCAACTTGACCATCGGCTACAACTTCTACTAAAAACCCTTGTCCTACTGGAAGATAGCGGGTTGGTACTATGGTACCATCTTGACTACCATTATGCGCTCCATAAAAACTAACAAATTGATACGCTCTAATAGAACCCGTTTTATTTACCTGTGCATAACCGCCATGGTATTCGTTAAGATTATGAGAATTACCACCCCATTGCTGCCATAACTGAATATAACCACCATTTGAACCATCTCCTACTACACCCTCGTTATCGTCTAAAAATTTATGAATATCGATAGCTGAAGCATATGGATTTCCTAATAAAAAACTAGTTTTTGATGCATTGGCTACAGAACCTGGTCCTCCTACATCTTTTACATCTACCAATATTGTACCGTTATTAGGCTTGCCTTCAAATATATATTGTTGTTCTGGAGCTGCTGTACCTGTTCCTTTTTGAGTATATCCTATACCAGGCTGAAGTCCTGAAGTTGTACTTATCTGTTCCCAATTCCAATAGGTAACACCATTTTTAAATGTGTACAACCAATATGTACTTATACTACCGTTTCCTGTGTAACTAGATGTGAATTGGCAATTAAAACCTGAATCGTCCTTTATCATATTTAAACTAAAAGGTGAATTGTTAGGGTTGTTATTTGCTGCATTATTATTAATTAAACTTGTTGCACCTGTTGCTCCTACTGGCGATGACCAGTAGTTATACCAATATGGATTTGATGACCCTTCTTGGCGTCTTAATATTTTTCCGGTAGCAGATGTAACTAAGTTGCTATTTATTGTTTGTATTAATTGAGAATCGTTTTCTAAATCTATTGTTCCATTAAGCTCTAAATACCAATTATTTTGAACTAAATGATCACCTTGTACATTTAAAGTTCTATTTGAATCTAATATTAATCCGGATGTTTTTATGTCGTGACTAGCTGTTATATTGTGAGCTACTTTTACAATACACCAATCTTTATTTTTGTCAACATCTTTAATATCCCAAACATTGCCATGTTGCCAAGTTTCTTCAGAACTCCAAGAACCTGGAGACGATGTTACAAATGGCAGTGGAGCTGTTTGAAAGCGCACTTCTTTTATATTATAAAGTTTTGCGCCTGTAGATATTGCTTTTTTCTCTGATGTAATGTCTGCATCAAACTTATCCATCTTATAATAACGTTGTAAGCTTGAACCAGCAAGGCTAGAAATGTCTATTGGCACTATTTTACCTCCTACAAAACCATTACTATCATCTAGTTCTTGATATATCATTTTTTGAATTTCATCTTCAGATAATCCAGCATCAAAAACTCTAATTTCATCTATTTCACCTTTAAAATACTCGCTAGTTAGAACATTTTCTTCTCCTAAAAGTCCTGGTTTTCTACCAATAGTAAAATCTGTACTTGCTGCAGATATTGCTGTTGCTGTACATATATCTTCTTGTTCTCCGTTTACATAAAGCACAAAGTTTCCATTGGCATTATTAAACGAAGCGGCTACATGAACCCATATGTTTTCTGGTAAAACTGTTGTAGATGTTATTGTTGAGCCTCCTGCTGTTGTACTTGCTGTACCATTTGCATTTACTGATAGGTAAAAATTATCTTGACCAACAATACGTCTTTTTCCTGTTGCTCCGGCATCAATTTTTATCCAAGCCATTAAAGTACTACTAGCCCAACTATCTATTACAGGTATATTTTCTGAAATGTAATCGTTTCTACCATCAAAATGTAATGTATAGCTAGCATCTAACTTTCTTGGCGAGCCAAATACACTATTACTTGTATCGAAACCATCTAATATGCCATCTTGATCTGTATCTATAGTGCCATCAATTATACCATTATTATCTGCATCGTAAGCTGCGTAAATGGTTTCTTTAATATCGTAAACACCATCATTATTAGAGTCTAATTCTAAATAATCTGGAATACCATCATTATCTGAATCTAATGGAGTTTCGTAAGCCGCACTACCATGGTCGGAATCGTCAGCATCAGCATCGTTACCATCAATAATGGCCAATAAGCCATCGCCATCGGCTTCATCATCTAAAACAAAGGTATTAATATCCGAGCCATCTCCTTTTCCATCGCCATCAACATCAATATCTCCTTTTCCGTCATACTCTACAGTATCGAAAATACCATCATTATCAGAATCGGCATCGATATAATTAGGGATACCATCGCCATCGGTATCTATCATTGGTGCTCCACCTTCATAAGCATCGTGTACGCCATTACTATTTGCATCTATCCAACCTGTACCAAATAAAGTAGCATCTTTATCTGGATCTGCAAGTCCTAATTCTACAACATTTGGTATACCATCATTATCGTTATCTAAATCGATAGAATCTGGAACACCATCGCCATCTTGATCGCATAGTATTTGTTTTACATAAATATCATCAATAGCAAGGTCATTACCTGGGCCACCATCCTGACTGTTTATTAATTGAATGGTAAATTGAGATGAATTAGTAGTAAAGGTAGTTTCTACATTTATCCAATCGCCATTAGGGTTAGATGGGTCTGTTGGTTGTATTAATCCCGATGTTGTTGTAGGAATTAACGTATTTCCATTAGTGTCGTAAACAGCAATAAGTACTTCTGGTCTATTTCTAGGATTATCGTCCCAAGTTGCTCCACCTGGACAACCATCTATACAAGGGGCATCAGCTCTATCTAAATTTATAATAGAAAAACCGTAGATAACCTCTACTCCTGGTGCTACACCAGTAATATTTGCACTATAAAACACTCCTGGATCGTAACTTGCATTAATTAAAAGCATTCGCCCTGGTTCTGCTCCATCTACGCTATCTGGTGTATGATCGAAACCAGTATACCAAACTTGATCTGACCAAGCAGCCACTTCGCCGTTTGGTGTTTGGTTTGTTCCGTCGCCATTACCTGCGCGATAGTAAATGGTGTAAGACCCATCGCCTAGGTTTGCATCTCCAGAGCACGAACCAGAACCATCTTCGTAACAATACGTTGTTGTAGCGATATCATTATATTCGTTAATAGGTACTCGGTTATAACCCGCTCCAAAGGTTTCGTTTAAAAACACCGTTTCTACTTGATTTGCATAAGCGTATGTTTTACACGAACTATCTTCAGTTGCATCTAATAAGCCATCGTTATCATCATCGCCATCAATATTATCTGGCACACCATCGCCATCGGTATCTGCAAAAGCCTTTATAGCTTCTCCTTCAATATAGAATGTATAATTGTCTTCAGTATCAGCACCATCAACATCGTCATTTAATATTTGAATTGTTGCATTTTTAACTCCAACGGTATCGGGATTAAATGTTATTGTAAATGTGGTAGATTCTCCAATTGCTAAAACAGATATTGCTGGTTGAGTAATTGTAAAATCGCCTGTATTACTTATAAACTGAACAAGTGGAGACCCTGTTAATGTAAGTGGATCGGCTCCATTATTTGTAATTCTATATGTTTTTTTTAATGGAACATCGTATACATCATATTTACCAAAATCGGTATTATTAGATTCGGAAATATCACCAACTCCGGCATCATCAACAATAAGGTTTCCGTTACCTGTAACATCAATTTCTTGAGGCGAATCTGGTCTAATTTGTAAATCGAGTGTATAATCTTCAAATTCTCCTCTTTCATTATTCCAATCGTCATCAGAACAAGGGTTAGTAGGTGTTCCATTTCTTCTTACAGCAACTCGCATTCTTGTTATACCTGTTACCGCATATGATGGAATAAATATAGATGGGCTGTGTGTTTGATTTCTACCTGTCCAACTTAAATTACCATTATTATTCCAAACCATTTCATTGGCGTCTTCAAAATCTCCATCGCCATTAAAATCAATCCAAACAGCATGACCTATGCCATGATAATCTCTATTTCTTAACGTTAAGGTTAGGGTGTGATATTCGTTTTTATATAATATTGTTGAGTTATAGGTATTGTCTTCATAGCCATTATAACCCCGCGTATTATCTGTATTATTAATTGTCCCAAAATTAACACCTCTTACATATACTCTATTACTACTATTACCAACGCTTGGCTGGCAATAATCATGACCTTGTGTTGTAAAATTATTAACTCCAGAAAAAACAGCCGACGAGCTACAGGCAGCAGCAACTCTTACATTATACAATGTAGATTGGTCTAAAAATTCAAGATCTACGGTATTTGTGGTTGATGTAACCGAATCCCAATTAACAAGGTTATTCTTTTTATACTGTATTTCGTAAGAATTAATTCCTATTTGTTCATCCCAAGTTATAGTTGCCGAGTCGGCCTTAATATTAGTAACCGTAACTCCTGTTGGTGCGCTTACTGCATTTAAAGTAATATTTTGTGTTGTTGTTGCCGAATCTCCTGTATTAGTATCGTAATATGTCCATGTTACGGTATAGTTACCTGGTGTTGAATATGTTGTTGCATCTGTTGTTGTTGGTGAAATTACATTACACTTGTATGATATATCTGTTGGAGGTGTTGCTGTATAAGAACAATATGTTGTTACATCTGGAACTGTTGGTGCTATCATAGTTCCTGAATAATTATTTACAGTAACAGTTGTTGTACAAGTGCTGGATTGTGTACCATCATGAACCGTTAATGTGATTAGGTTTTCCCCTAAATCATCACACGTAAAACTAGATTTATCTATAGATAGAGACATTGTACCTACTGCAACACTTGACCCATTATCAATATCTGCTGCTGTTATTGAAGCGTTTCCAAAGGCATCTAGCTCGATTGAAAAATCGTTTTTACATGCTGCTGTTGGTGCTGTTGTAGTTGCATCGCCTCGCAAAATCACATCATCAATATAGTAATTATCATTACCGTTAGCTCCATTAACAAAACTAGAGTTTATTGAAGCTCTAAATGCAGTTGCTGAATCTGGAATAGAAACTTGAAATGGATTTGGGTCTGGGTTTGAATTAGAAAATAACTTTCTATCAGACTCTGGAAGCGGAATTCCTAATAAATACTGTGTATTTGCACCCTGAATTAAAGTTACCGTGTTATTAACCCATGATCCGCCATCAAAATATGAATAATTTAAAACTAAATTTTCATTATCATCTGGGTCTCCTAATGATTGATAGGCTATAGAGAAAGTAACATTAACGTAATTGGTTAAGTTTTTTTCTGCAAACTCTATTACTGGGGCATCATTCCAATAGTTTTTTAATTCTAAACTGTAAGAGTTTGATGCTGGAGTTGTAATATTAGAGTTTACAACCCTAATTATACCATTAGTTGTAGTTGCTATATAATTCCAATTATCTGTACCAACATGTGTTGTTATATTTTGGCTTGGAGGCGCACTTACACCATCTTTATCTGCAACAGCATATTGATAACTAGGGTTACCGTTATGAAATCGTTGACTAGCTATTTCTACTTGAGAAAAACTTTTGCTAGCATATAAAAACAAAAATACAAGCAAAAACAATATTTTAATCGAGGTGTGTAATTCTTTTTCCATTGTTGGCCATTATTAATTTTAGAGCACTAAGCCAAAAACAGCAATAAAACCATATACACCTAGGTTTCAAGCTTTTTTTAACACTAACGTTATTTTTAGTAAAATGGATTTAAAAAACTATGAGGGTAGTTATTAATGCAAATGTTAGTTTGCTAAATTTTTATGTTATCTCTAAAGTTATTTTTTTAATTTATTATTATCTTTTTGGTTAACACTTCGTTATTTTCTGTTCGCATACAAACGATATACATTCCTGTTGAAACATTATTAAATGGTATACCGTTATTCAATTTTGATTGGGCTACATCTACCATTTCTAATACCGATTGTCCTCGCATATTTACTAATGATAGTTTTGTAACATTACTATTTAATTTTTTAACAAATAATGTGTTTATACTATTTTGGTAATATATATGATTTGATTCTGCCAATGCTGTTTCTGTACTTAAACTTGCTTGTTCGTTTTGAAATACTATTGCAAAACGCTCATTAAATATACCTTGATCTGATGTAAAACTATAAGCTAAATCTTCTCTTAAATTAAAATACACACCTGTTAAATTATCGCGCAAATAAATAGCCTGGCTATCATTAATATTTTCGGTTACAGTTACTCTAATTTCAAATGCATTATTGCCTGATGAACTAAAATTTAATGGCACTACTTTCTCATCAGTAATTGATGCATAAGCTTGTATAGTCATATTCTGCCCTTCTAAATCTAAATTTAAGTCGTTATTACTTGTTTCTGTGTTTTTTGCATCGTATCCATAATCGTAAGCATCGCTTGTTTGTTCGCTAAAGCCTAATAACAACTCACGTCTTGTTTTTGGCCCAGATGTCGAGTTAAACTCTAAACGAATTCTTTGCATTAAAGCTGAGTTTTCACTCTTTTTAGAAGTATTAGATTTTGATGATTTTCCTTTTGAAGATTTTGAAAATGTTGACCCCGAATCGTAAGTTCCGTCGGCATCGGCTTCTTTTATAAATACACGCTGACTATTATTAAACTCGACTTGACCATTCGCTATTATTTCGGCTATAAACCCTTGCCCTACGGGAAGGTAACGTGTTGGCACTAAAGTGCCTTCACCTAATCCTGTATTTTCTCCATAAAAGCTAATGAATTGTGAAGCTCTTATCGATCCTGTTTTATTTACTTGAGCATAACCTCCATGATATTCGTTAAGGTTATGAGAGTTTCCGCCCCATTGTTGCCACAACTGTAAATAACCATCAATAACCCCCTCGTTGTCATCTATAAACTTATGAACATCGATAGCTGATGCATAAGGGTTTCCTAATAAATAATTTGTTTTTGTTGCGTTGGCTATAGATCCAGGACCACCAACATCTTTAACATCAATTAAAATAGTACCATTATTAGGTTTGCCTTCAAATATATATTGCTGTTCTGGTGCAGCAGTACCTATACCTTTTTGGGTGTAACCAACACCTGGAGTTAATGGTGATGATGTTGCAAGATGTGCCCAATCCCAATAGGTTAAACCGTTAGCATAAGTATATATCCAATATGTGCTTATATTTCCGCTTCCTGTATACCCTGTTGTAAATAAACAATTAAAACCAGACTCGTCTTTTAACATATTTAAACTAAAAGGTGAATTATTTGGATTGTTAGTTTCTACATTATTGTCTATTAAACTTGTTGCTCCGGTTGCTCCTACAGGAGATGACCAATAGTTATACCAAAACGGGTTTGTTGTTCCTTCTTGGCGTCTTAATACTTTTCCGTTTTCAGAGGTTACTAAATCGCTATTCTGGGTTTGTATTAATTGGGAATCTCCCATTAAATCTAAAGTTCCATTAAGCTCTAAATACCAATCGTTTTTCAACATATAATCAGACCCATCGGCTCCTACGGTTAATGTTTTACCGGAGTCTATAACTAAACCTAAATTTTCCATATCTCTATTTACGGTAATATTATGGCTTATTTGAATTATGGTAGACTCAATAGGTAGTTTACTATCAGATGTTAAATTCCACACATCGCTATGCAACCATATACTCACATCGTCTATATTGCCATCTTTTTTTGTAACATAAGGCATGGGAGCTGTTTCGTTTTGCTTAGTGTAAATATTACATAAGGTAGCATGAAAATTGTTATTAGAATAATCTATAGTTTTTCTGTTTACAAACTTATCGCCCATTTTGTAATACAGTTGTAAATCCTTCCAATTTAACCTGCTTTTTGTTTCTATATCTTTAATATCTTTTTGCACTACAGAGCCTGCCACATATCCTTCATTATTGTCAATTTCTTGATAAACAGTTTGTTGTATTTGACTTTCGGTTAAAGCCACATTAAAAACTCTTACTTCGTCTATCCAGCCATTAAAAAAATTAGAATTATCTCCAGATTTAATTGCTCCGCCTATATTAAAAGAGTTTTCGCTTGTTGTTAATGTTTTTGACACCAAACTTTTTGCTTCGTATACTTTTTTCCCATTATAATAAAACTGAATTTCTCCTTGATTATAAACTAAGGTAACATGTTGCCATGCGTTATCATTATTAAGCCATGATTCATTTGTAAAAATACCTTCTGAACCTTGACCAAAAATCTCACATGACAAGCTTCCGTTTTGAACTATTTCTAAAACTCCTTTTTGGCCAATTACACCTGCATTTGTTTGTGCCAATGCATTGGATTTTACCCAAAATTGTATGGTTAACTCGTTCCAATTATTTAAACTAAAGTTGTTTGGAGCTTTTAACACATCGTCTTTACCATCAAAATCAATAACCTCTGGGCAATCGTTTTGGTTTTCATTTTGACTATTCCCTAAAGGTTGTCCATTTGGTTCTGCTATATCTAATAATCCATCATTATCAGTATCATTTCCAACACCCAAATTATCATAAACATAAGTACTTCCGCCTTCCATACTTAAATCTGTAACTAAGTTAGAGGCTGTAAAATTGCCTCCTCCTTCAAAAGCATCTGGGCAACCATCGGCATCGCTATCTAAATCAAGATAATTAGGTATGCAATCGTTATCGGTATCGCAAATTAACCAAATACCAAAAGCAACTCCTTGCCTTCCGCCTGCATTTATCTTAGTTTTTATTTTACTAGAGTTTTCAGAGTAAAAAATAGTGTTACCGCCAGAGCCTTCTGTATCTGTTGCTTTAATGGTTTGTGTTCCTACACCTGTCCATATTCCGCCACTACCATGCTTATCTACAGAAACCCAGTTACCGCCATTACTTGTAAATGTTACAGACTCGCCACTTCCGTTTGTTGCCTCGGCATCAATTGCTAAAATATCTATGCGTTGGGTTTTACCGCATTTTGTTGCTTCAAAATTCATGGTAAATGCCACATCTATACCATCGCCTCCGTAAAACGCTTCGGAATTACCGTTAGTATTATACATTTGGTGTGCATAAGCCCCGCTCCAAGTATTAATATCATTAGGAATATATTTTGAAGCGTTAACAGCATCTGATGAGTTTATTTCAGATACTGTAGCTACAATTGTAAGTCCATTTGATAAATTAAAAGTTTGCGAATCTCCGTTATGCAAACCATCTGCAAAACTAGGGTCTGTCCAATTAAATATATAAAACTGGTCTTGATAGATTCCAGAACCTGAATTAGAGTTTGCTATAGATGTATTGTTGCATCTTAATTCATCTTGATCTAAAATACCGTCGTTATCATCATCTAAATCTATATAATCTAAAACACCATCAGCATCTGTATCTACCAAACTTGTTGAACCATCAGTACCATCCCCCGAATCATCGTCATCGTCATCGTCGTCAGTTTTATAGTTTATTCTATAATCTTCAATTTCTCCAGCTTCGTAATTATAATCGCATGATGTGAAATTTGTTTTCTTACCTGTTCTTAATCCAACTCTAATAATAGAAAGCCCTGAAGAAACGCCTTCAGGAACAGGGATACTAATTGGCACATTTATAGTTTTATTACCCGATGTGTTATTTCTATCTCGAAAGGTGAATAAAAATTGTTCGCCGTTATCCTCGAAATCATCATCTTCATTTTCATTAAAATTCATCCAAATAATAACGGTATTATTTCTTGTATTCCAGCCATTAATAGTTACACTTACAACGCCATTGAGCGTTTCTCCTACTTTAACATCTGTTGCCAAAATTGAAGAGTAATATGTATAACCTCCGGTTGTTCCAGAACTATTATTATTTATTTCGCCAATGGCTACATTTGAAATATAGTTTACATTATAACTACCAATATTTGAAGGCTCACAGTATTCTGGTTCGTTTTCGCCTGATGAATCATCGTCTGATACGAATTTAATTTTGTAATCTTCAATCTCGCCTGCTTGATAATTATAATCGCATGATGTGAAATTTGTTTTCTTACCCGTTCTTAAACCAATCCTAATTCTTGATAAGCCAGACGTTACTGTTGCTGGTACTGGTATACTAATTGGTACATCTATAGTTTTATTACCATTGTTTTTACTTTTATCCTGAAAAGTAAATAAAAATCGTTCGCCAGTATCTTCAAAATCGCTATCTCCTTGATTAAAATCTACCCAAACAACAACGGTATTTTTACTTTTATTCCAGCCATTAATTGTTACACTTACAACGCCTTCTAGGGTTTCGCCAACCTGTACATTTACTGCTGGTAATGATGAATAATATTTAAACCCTCCGGTAGAGCCAGAGCTAGTATTATCAATACTACCAAAGCTAACCTTAGAAATGTAATTTGTATTAAAGCTACCTATATTATTAGGTGTGCAGTATTGTGCATGAAGATTTTCTGCTGTAAAAAATTCAAATACTAGCATTACAACAAGTACTTGAAATAAATTAATATAATTTACTTTCATAGGTTAAGTGGTTAAATTTTAGCTGCCTTGGGTAAGCAAAACAAAAATTTTAATACTAGTTTGAGAATCACTTCAATGAAATAATCGTCATTTAGTAAAATATTTAGTACAATATTAACAATAAAACGACTAATAATCTAAAAAAACATGATTTTTTTCCGATTAAACGACTAATAAATCCGTTGAAATGCAATTTTACAACACAAACAAACATTTAAAAACAACTCAACTTATTGAAAATCAGAAAAATACACCCAACATATAAGTGAAAGATATAAAAATTGCTAAAGGCTATTTAAATTATTAAATCCACTATATCTTCAATTTTGGAGATTAATTGTATTTTAATTGAAGTATTTTTTAATGAAATTTTATTGTATTTAGACACAAATATGGTAGAGAACCCTAACTTTTCGGCTTCTAATATACGCTGTTCAATGCGTTGAACAGGCCTAATTTCACCCGATAAGCCAACCTCGGCTGCAAAGCAAAAATCTTTTTGAAGTGCTACATCTTCATTTGAAGATAAAATGGAAGCAACAACAGCTAAATCTATAGCAGGATCATCAACCGAAATGCCTCCTGTAATATTTAAAAACACATCTTTTGCTCCTAAACGAAAACCTGCGCGTTTTTCTAAAACAGCCAATAACATATTTAATCGTTTAGCGTTAAAACCTGTTGCGCTGCGTTGTGGTGTACCATAAACTGCTGTACTTACTAAGGCTTGAACCTCTATCATTAACGGTCGCATACCTTCTAGGGTTGCTGCAATAGCATTACCTGAGAGCTCTTCGTCTTTTTTAGATATTAATATTTCTGACGGGTTTGAAACCTCTCGCAAACCAGAACCTTGCATTTCGTAAATACCCAACTCGTTAGTTGATCCGAAACGGTTTTTATGAGCTCTTAATATTCTAAATACATGATTTCTATCGCCTTCAAACTGCAATACAGTATCGACCATATGCTCTAAAATTTTTGGTCCTGCTATATTGCCATCTTTAGTAATGTGGCCAATTAATAGTACAGGGGTTGCGGTTTCTTTTGCAAATTTTATTAATTCTGTGGTACACTCTTTTATCTGCGAAATACTTCCAGACGACGACTCAATATAATCGCTATGCAATGTTTGTATAGAATCTATAATTACCACATCTGGGTTAAGTGAAGTAATTTGTTTAAAAATATTTTGCGTTTTAGTTTCGGTTAAAATATAGCAATTATTGTTTTCGGGGTTAATACGCTCGGCCCGCATTTTTATTTGTTTTTGGCTCTCTTCGCCAGATACATAAAGCGTTTTATAAGGTAGTTTTAATGAAACCTGAAGCAACAATGTACTTTTTCCTATTCCGGGTTCGCCGCCTAATAATGTTAAAGACCCCGGAACAATTCCGCCACCTAAAACACGGTTTAACTCACCATCAAATGTATCTAATCGAGCTTCCTTTGAGGTATCAATCTCATTAATTCGTAACGGAATAGATGCTTTTTTAATTGATGCGCTAGGAATTTTCCAATCGCTTTTTTCTGGCTTTTGCACCAGTTCTTCAACAATAGTATTCCACTCCTTACAAGCATTACACTGTCCTTGCCATTTAGCATACTGTGCCCCGCAGTTTTGACAAAAAAAGGTTGTTTTAACTTTTGCCATTAATACCCAAAATCTTCTTTTATTAAATCTGCTTTTTCTAACATTAAATCTTTTGTTAGCCCAGCTATTTCTTTTAAAGTATATCCAGATTGATAAGTGCGCATAGCCTTTTTAGGCTCTCCTGTTTCTTCATAAAAGCGCGCTATATAATAAGCTCCTAATAGAGTTTCTGGGTAGGCTTTTCTAGCCATTTTCCCTAACTCTTCATAGTACTCGTATAATTCATTTTTTTCTATAGCCGCAGATATGGCTTTAAAGTCGTTAATTAACACTTTTTTATCTATATTAAACAAATCTGAAATAGCTTGGTATTTTTCTTGAAGATATAATACTGGAGATATTTCCAGCTCCAATATAACGTCTTTATATTCTTTTTTTGATATAGGTTGAAATACTTGAAAAATATTTTCAATGGCTTTTGGTATAGCATGTGCTGGCACAGAGTAATGTGAAGGTCCATTAAAAGTATCAAAATTGTAAACTATATTTTTATTTTCTATAACCGAAATATCTGTGTTTAATGCTTCTGTTGTTTGCTTTATAGATTTTGTATCATGATTTGTATTTGCTAAATAATAAAACATTTTAGATTGGGTTTTAGAAATAGCTTCTGGCAAATAATTAATCATATTTGGGGCTAAATTAGGGCTAATTGAAATATAAGCTTGAAACAAAGGCTGTGGTTTTAATAAATAGTAATTAATAAAGTTTGCCGTTTCTCCATGACCAACTGCAACTCTAAAATTACCTCCTCTATATGTTTTCTCTATATAAGGCAGTAATTCCATACCTAAAAACTCAAAAAATGCTGCACCAGTTTCAATGGGTAATGAGTTTTGTTCAGAGTACATACAATCATCATAGCGTGTATCTATTTGGTTTACCCCTACTACAATAGATTCTGGCATATCTTCCCAATACGAATAATAATCTACGTTACCTGCTACAGCTTCAAACATATAATCGCCATCTAAAACTATAAAAATGGGATAGGTTTTATCATTAGAGCTATATCCTCTTGGCAATTGAATTTTTATTTGGCGTTCTTCTCCTAGTTTTGATGATTTAATGATTTCGTATTTTACTTGCGCATTAGAAACTTTAAATACAAGAAGAAGTAATAAAAAGAAAACCGTAGTCTTTTTCATTTTAAATATGATTTGAGATTTATTAAGGGCAAGGTAAGAAATTATAAAGAGAGATTAAAGGCAAAGTTTAAGCGTCTGTTAAATCTCCTTTTCTATTAAAAATTGGCAAATAAATAAGAGACAACCCTCCAAAAACAATAATCATAAGTGTTTGCGAGGCCCACATAATCCACCCGAAAGCTATACTTGGATCTTCAGGAATTGCAAAAATTGAAAATGCAGCATAAATGGCTAAAGGGTACGAGCCTATACCTCCATTTGTTGCTGCTATACTAAAGCTTGCCGATATAAAACCTATTAAAATAGCTCCAAAAGAAATACCTTCTAGCTCTGCTATAGAAAAAGAGGTTATATAAAACATTAGTACATACATTGCCCAGATAAATAGTGTATGAAAAATATAAGCCCACTTTTTTTTCATTTTAAAAATACTAAGTGCTCCTTCTATTAATCCATTAACAAATGTCCTTATTTTTAAGGCTATTGCAGATTTACTTTTTTTTATAAATCTAAAAAACAAAAACATTAAAATTATTCCTCCTATAAAAGCTATTATAATTTTTACAGGATTAAATTTTTCTATTAAAAACCCGTAAATAAAATCGAATTGCAAAAACAGCGTTATGCCAATAATACCGAACATAACTATTAAATCTGCTATACGTTCTGCTACTATAGTTCCAAAGGCTTTCTCAAAAGGTACTCCTTCATAATTAGTTAATATAGAAGCTCTAGCCACCTCTCCTGCTCGTGGTATAGTGTAATTTATTAGGTATGTAGCAAAAACAGCCATAACACTATTGGCAAACTTAATTTGGTACCCCATTGGCTCTAATTGGTATCGCCATCGATAGGCTCGAGACAAATGACTTAAAAAGCCTAAAAACATGCCTAAAACAATCCAGGTATAATCTGCTTTTTTCGCATAATCTACCAATTCATTTATAGAAACTTTTGAAAGCGAGTACCAAACTAAAAAAACTCCCAATAATAATGGGAGTGTTATTTTTAATATATTTTTGGTTTTTTTATTCAAAGTTTACTTTAATAGGTTGGTTGCTTCATCGGGAAAAACCAATGATGGCTTAAACACTTTAGCATTTTCAATATCCATAAAGGCATAAGTGATAAGTATTAAAGTATCTCCTACCGATACTTTTCTAGCTGCTGCGCCATTTAAAGTAATCTCACCACTTTTACGTGGCCCAGGAATACAATAGGTTTCTAAACGTTCGCCATTATTATTGTTTACAATTTGAACTTTCTCTCCTTGAATAATGTTGGCTGCTTCCATTAAGTCTTCATCAATGGTAATACTTCCTATATAATTGAGTTCTGCACCTGTGCATTTAACTCTATGAATTTTAGATTTTACTACTTGAATTTGCATGTGGCAAAGATAATTAATTTAATGCGATATTATCAATAAGTCTAATATCATCTGCATATACAGCTATAAAGGCTCTATATGTTTTTTTGTTAGATTTTCGTTTAACTGGTTTTAGGGTTTCTTCGTCTGAAATAATAAAATATTCTAATTTTAAAATATCGTGCTTTGCAAACTGTTTTTCAACCCATTGTATTGTTTTAGCTGCACTTTTTGTGCCAAATTTTTCTTTGGCAGTTTTTAATGTTTTAAATATAAATGGCGCTGCCAACTTGTACTCTGGTTTTAACCTTGTATTTCTAGAACTCATTGCAAGCCCGTTAGCCTCTCGGTGTATTTTACAGCCTACTATTTTTACAGGAATGTTATATTTTTCGACTAATTTTTTTATAATGGCTAACTGCTGGAAATCTTTCTCTCCAAAATAAGCTTTGTGTGGTTTTACAATTTCAAAAAAACGTTTAACTATAGTGCCTACACCATCAAAATGTCCTTGCCTAAATTTACCTTCCATTTCAAACTCTAGGCCATCAAAATCAAATTTTTGAGAAACTGCTTTTCCTTCATAAATATCATTAACAGTAGGTGCATACACTATAATATTGCTTTTACTAACAGCCTTAAGCAGCGCTACATCGGCTTCTAAAGTTCGAGGGTATTTTTGCAAATCATCTGCATTGTCAAACTGTGTTGGGTTAACAAAAATGCTAACTACAACTTTCTTATTTTCCGCTAAAGCCTTTTTTACTAATTGCAAATGCCCTTGGTGTAAAGCCCCCATAGTAGGCACCATACCAATGGTTAAGTTTTTAGCTTTTAAAGCACTAATAGCCGATGCTATTTGTTGTTTATCTGAGTAAATTTCCACTATTTAATAAAAAATTAACGCTTGCAAACTTAAGATTTTACAACCAATTAGCATAAATTTTTGTACTTTTGCGTGTTTTTTATTTTGAAATTTTAAAAGTATAACGGCTTTAAAGCGTGTATTTAAAAAATCATTTCACAAAAAAACATCAATAATTGCTATTAATCAGCTTTATTTTAAGTCAACAAAATCAAACATATGAAAGATAAGAGGATATTATATGTATCATCTGAAGTAGTACCTTATTTACCTGAAACCGAAATTTCTTCAGCTTCTTTTGAAGCTCCACGAATGGTTAATCAACAAGGAGGACAAATAAGAATCTTCATGCCTAGATACGGAAATATTAATGAGCGTAGACATCAATTACACGAAGTTATAAGACTATCTGGTATAAACCTAGTTATTAACGATTTAGACATGCCTCTTATTATTAAAGTAGCTTCAATACCAAAAGAGCGTATTCAAGTTTATTTTATTGACAACGATGAGTATTTTAAAAGAAAAGCTACATTAACAGACGAGGATGGCAAAATGTTTTCTGATAATGACGAACGTGCTATTTTCTTTGCTAAAGGTGTTATTGAAACGGTTAAAAAATTAAATTGGGCTCCAGACATTATTCATGTTCATGGTTGGCTAGCTTCACTTTTACCTTTATACTTAAAAGAATACTATAAAGACGAACCATTGTTTAACGAAAGTAAAATAGTTACCTCTATATACAATCAAAGTTTCGATGAAACGTTAAACAAAGATATGGTTAACAAAATTAAATTTGATAATATTGAAGAAGATGCTATTAAAAGCCTTGAAGAACCTTCTTATAATAATTTAATGAAAGTTGCTATAGATTATTCTGACGCTTTAATTGTAGGATCTGAAAACATTCCAGACGAATTAGATTCATATTTAAAAGCTGCCGAAAAACCCGTACTAGAATATAAAAGTAAAGATGAATTTGGTGAAGCCTACACAACATTTTTTAACGAATCTGTTTTAAGCTAAACCTTTTATATTCACTCAATATAATATGAAAAAGATATTTAAAGCCCTTAAATTTACTATAGTTTTCATTATGTTTTTATCTGTTTTTGTTGCTTGCGACAAAGACTTTACATCTATAGAAAGCGATGTATTAGGAGAACAAAACGCAAATTTTTTTACAAGTATAGACACGCTTTCTATATCTGCATACAATAAAAAGCTAGAATCTGTTCAAATTAACAATTTAGCCTCTAGCCTTTTAGGTGTATTTAATGATGCAGAATATGGCAAAAGTACTGCTAGCATTATTACTCAATTAACACCAGCAACTTTTACAGAAAATTTTGATGTAAATCCAGTAATAGATTCTGTAGTCATAAACATCCCCTATTTTAGTACTACAACTGGCACCGAAACCGACAACCCCAATGCAGCAACATACACTTTAGATTCTCTTTATGGCAATATAGACGCCCCCATTAAGTTAACTATATACCAAAACAATTATTTTTTAAGAGATTTCGATCCTTCTGGAGATGCTAACACCACTCAAAATCACTATTCTATAACAGAAAATCTTGATGACCCTACTCACAATTATGCTTCTAACGGCTCGCAAACCATAGATTTCGATAATCATATAGGGCAAATAATTTATCAAAACAATGCGTTTAAACCTAGTTTAAAAGCTAAAGAATTATGGGAAATAAGCTCGACAGACACCCTTAAAACTTATGCGGCACCAGCATTAAGAATTAGTTTTGAAAGCGATAACGAAGACCACGAAGACGAAATAAACTTTTGGCATCAAACCATTGTAGAAAAAGATGGAGCAGCAGAATTAAGTAATGACAACGAATTTAAAGACTACTTTAGAGGACTATATTTTAAAGCCGAAGCCATTGGAGATGATGGTAGTATGTTTTTAATAAATCTTCAATCTACAGGTGCCAACATAACCATATACTACACAAAAGGCGAAACAGACGAAAGAATACAAGATGAATATGTATTAAACTTCACAGGCAATAAACTAAACACTTTTATTAATGATTTTAATAAAATTTCTTTAGAAGATGGTGACGCTGAAAACGGCGACCAAACTTTGCATATTAAAGGCCTAGAAGGTGCAATGACAGTTGTTAATCTATTTAACGGATTGGTAGAATATGAGGACAATGCTGGCAATATTTCTGAAATACCAGCTATTGATTACTTTAAAAAAACCTACAGAAAAACCGATAGCGACGGAAACTATGTAATGGATGAATCTGGTAATTATGTTTTAAACAGGCTAATAAATGAAGCCCATTTAGAAATATTTGAAGATCAAACAAAAGTAATAAATACTGAAGATGAAAACGGAGATATTTACCACAAATACGACCGTATTTATGCCTATGATATAAAAAACGGAACAACAACCATAGACTATCAAATTGACCCTTTTGAAAACAATGAAGCCTTTAACTCTAAAATTTTTAGCCTTGGGCAAAGAGATGATTCTGGAAAATATAAAATACGTTTAACAGAACACTTAAATAACATTATACAAAACGACTCTACTAACTACCAAATAGGGTTAATATTATCTAATAATGTTAACTACGTGATAAACTCTAAAATTTTAAATAGTAGCGATAACGTATCCACTATTCCGTCGGCTTCAATGCTTTCTCCTAGAGGTACAATTTTATATGGAAGTAACGAAAATGTTTCCATAGACAAAAGATTAAAACTAAAAATATTCTTTACCAAACCAAAAGAAAATTAACAGATTAAGTCTTTTTAATACAGAAAACCATAATCTTAGTGAACTTTATCGTATAAATACACTAGTTCGTATAATAATTATACAACGTTAATATTTATTTTACATATTTGCTTTGAATTAAAATAACCCCAAACTTAAATTAAAAAACTATGTGTGGAATTGTTGGATATATAGGACCTAGAGAAGCTTACCCAATTATTATTGAAGGCCTTAAACGACTAGAGTACAGAGGTTATGATAGTGCTGGCATAGCGCTATTTGATGGCACAGACCTTAAAGTAGCAAAAACTAAAGGTAAAGTTGCCGATTTAGAAGCACGATCGGAAAAAGAAATTTCTACAACAGGAAATGTTGGTATTGGCCATACCCGTTGGGCAACACATGGTGTACCAAACGATATAAATTCGCACCCTCATTTATCTAATTCGGGCGACTTAGTTATTATACATAATGGTATAATTGAAAACTACGATGCCCTTAAACAAGAACTTATCTCTAGAGGTTATACATTCAAATCTGATACAGATACAGAGGTTTTAATTAATTTAATCGAAGACGTAAAAAAGCAAGAAAAGGTAAAACTAGGTAAAGCCGTCCAAATTGCTTTAAATCAAGTTATAGGAGCTTATGCCATTGCCGTATTCGACAAAAACAAACCCGAAGAAGTTGTTGTAGCTCGTTTAGGAAGCCCTTTAGCTATTGGTATTGGAGAAAATGAAGATGAATTTTTTATTGCAAGTGATGCTTCGCCGTTTATTGAATATACCAAAAATGCTGTATATCTTGAAGATGAAGAAATGGCTGTTGTTAGATTTCATAAAGGTATAAAAGTTAGAAAAATTAAAGACGATTCTTTAGTAGACACCTACGTTCAAGAGCTTCAAATGAATTTAGAACAAATTGAAAAAGGAGGTTACGATCACTTTATGCTTAAAGAAATTCATGAGCAACCTAAAGCCATAACAGACACTTACAGAGGAAGACTTTTAAGAAACGAAGCTATTATAAAAATGGCTGGTGTTGAAGACAATATGAAAAAGTTTTTAAACGCTAATCGTATTATTATTGTAGCATGCGGCACCTCTTGGCACGCAGGCTTAGTGGCAGAATATATTTTTGAAGATTTGGCAAGAATACCTGTTGAGGTTGAATACGCATCAGAATTTAGATATAGAAACCCAGTAATTACCGAAAAAGACATCCTTATCGCTATTTCTCAATCTGGCGAAACAGCAGATACTTTGGCGGCTATAAAATTAGCAAAATCTAAAGGCGCATTTGTTTTTGGTGTTTGCAATGTAGTAGGCTCATCAATAGCCAGAGAATCTCATGCAGGAGCTTATACTCATGCTGGTCCCGAAATTGGTGTCGCATCAACAAAAGCATTTACTACTCAAATTACGGTATTAACACTTATTGCTTTAAGGCTTGCCAGAGCTAAAGGCACTATAAGTAGTTCAGATTTTCGTCAACACCTTTTAGAATTAGAAATGATTCCTAAAAAAGTAGAAAAAGCTTTAGAATCTGATAAAAACATTCAAAATATTGCTAATATTTACAAAAACGCAAGAAACATTCTTTACCTAGGAAGAGGTTACAATTTCCCGGTAGCACTAGAAGGCGCATTAAAACTAAAAGAAATTTCTTATATACACGCCGAAGGCTATCCCGCTGCCGAAATGAAACATGGACCAATTGCTTTAATTGATGAGAACATGCCTATTGTTGTTATAGCAACAAAAAAAGGACATTATGAAAAGGTTGTAAGCAACATTCAAGAAATTAAATCTAGAAAAGGCAAAATAATAGGCGTAGTTACAGAAGGTGATATTCAAGTAAAAAACCTTGCCGATCATGTTATTGAAGTGCCAGAAACTTTAGAATCGCTTTCTCCTCTTCTAACTACAATTCCCCTGCAATTATTATCATATCACATTGCAGTAATGCTAGATAAAAATGTAGATCAGCCTCGAAATCTAGCAAAATCAGTTACTGTAGAATAAAAAAACAACATACATTTTATAAAATTGCCAAGTTTCTTGCTAAACTTGGCAATTCTTATTTTTACCCCCTAAATTTTGCTTTTTTAATAAAAATACGTAAGATTTTTTGTTAAAATATACTATGCATGCATAATTTTTTTTACTTTTACTCACTAGGATACTATATTTATTTTGTATATCCTTGTTGTTAAACTAAAAACTCTTATTACTAAATGAAGACAATTCTCTCCTTTTTAATGCTTTTGATTTGCGGATTTTCTTTTTCGCAAACAACAATTACAGGTACAGTTTTAGATGATAATAGCCAACCCATTCCTGGCGCTAACGTTATTATTGTTGGCACATCTACTGGTACAGTAACAGATTTTGATGGAAATTTTTCATTAACAACAAATTTAAACCCACCTTTTGAGCTTCAAGCCAGTAGTGTTGGATTTGAAACTGTTAGCGAAAACATAACATCAAACAATCAAAAAGTTAATTTTGTTCTAACCGAAGGTACTTCTCTTGATGAAGTCGTAATTTCAGCCTCAAGAACACCAGAACGTATTTTTGAATCTCCTGTTACAGTAGAGCGTTTTGGGCTTAAAGAAATTAAAAATACAGCATCGGCTGATTTTTATGATGGTTTAGAAAACTTAAAAGGTGTAGATGTTAACACAAACAGTTTAACTTTCAAATCTGTTAACACAAGAGGTTTTGCAACTTTTGCCAACAATCGTTTTATGCAATTGGTTGATGGCATGGACAACTCAACACCAGCTCTTAATTTCCCAATAGGAAATTTAGTTGGTATGACAGAAACCGATGTTTTAAGTGTAGAGCTACTTCCTGGTGCATCTTCAGCCTTATATGGAGCAAATGCATTTAATGGTATTTTATTTATGAGAAGTAAAAACCCTTTTGATCATCATGGTATAAGCACTTCAATTAAAAGAGGAATTACATCGCAAGAATCTGCCGGAGATAATACATATACCGATGTTAGCTTTAGAGCTGGTTATAAGTTTAGCGAAAAAATAGCTGCCAAAATAAATTTTGGATACCTTAAAGGAACAGACTGGGCAGCTACAAGCGAAACAGATAAATTTGATGCTACTAAAACTAGAGCCAATCTTGATTATGATGGAATAAATGTATATGGAGATGAGGTTTCTGCCAATATAAGATCTGAGGCTCCAGCAAGTGTAAAAGGTATTATTCCTGATGTTGTTGTTAGTAGAACTGGTTACAACGAAAGGGACTTAACAAATTACAATGCAGAAAGTGTAAAAGCAGACTGGGGTTTATACTATCGCCCATGGGAAAATGATTTTGAAATTCAATATGTTGGAAAAATTGGAACAGGCTCAACAATTTATCAAGGGACTAATCGTTACAACATTGCTAATTTCTTTCAACAACAACATAAATTAGAATTTAAAAATGATAATTTCTTTTTAAGAGGTTACATCGTTAGTGATAAAGCTGGAGACTCTTACGATATGGTATTTACAGGTATCAACATCAACAGAGCTTGGAAAAGTGATACCGATTGGTTTGAACAATACATTCTTACTTATGCTGGCGCAACTTTAGGTGGCGCTACAGAAGCAGAATCGCATGCTGCTGCAAGAGCTGCAGCTGAAGACGGAAGATTTTTACCTGGTTCTGATGATTTTCAAGCGGCTTTTAATAGAAGTATTAACGATCCAGATTTAACTACAGGGTCTAAATTTCAAGATGCATCGAAATACTACCATTCTGATGCTAACTACAATTTTAGTCATTTAATTGATTTTGCCGAAATACAAGTTGGTGGTTCTTACAGAAAATACAGTTTAAATTCTTCTGGAACTATTTATACAGATTTAGACGGAACTATTGATTATTCTGAATTTGGTGTTTACACTCAAATCCAAAAAAACTTAGAATTAAATGATAATTTAGACTTAAAACTTACTGGTTCTGTACGATATGACAAATCTGAGTTTTTTGATGGATTCCTATCTCCTAGAATATCAGCTGGTTTAACAGTAAATAGAGACCATAACATTAGAGCATCTGTTCAAACAGGATTTAGAAACCCAACAACTCAAGATTTATTTATCGGGTTAGATGCCGGTAGAGCTATTTTAGTCGGCTCTGCTCCAAATAATTTAGATCGTTATGTTAGAACTTTTGAAGTAAGTGATGAAGGAAGGTTAATGGGACAAGATAATACAGTTACGCAAACCGGTAGAGTGGCTTACGAAAACTCATACACAGCAAGTTCTGTACAAGAATTAGCAGATACAGGAAACCCTGCTGTACTTGAAATTTCTAACCCAGATATTATAAAGCCAGAGCAAGTATCTTCAGCTGAAGTTGGATACCGCGGAAAATTTAAAAATTTAATTGTCGATTTTAGTGCATACTACAACAAGTACAAAGACTTTATTTCACAAGAAGTTGTTGTTTCTCCATATTACGGAACTGTAGGCACACCTCTATCAGTTGCTGCTATTGCTAACGATGATTATCAAGCTTGGAGCACATATACAAACTCTAAAGCAGATGTAAACTCTTACGGAGCTTCTATAGGGCTATCAACTAAAGTTTTTGGAAATTTTGATTTAAGCGGAAGTTACACCTATGCAAAACTAGATTTTGATAGAGTTAAATATCCAGATTTTACAACAAACTTTAATACTCCAGAACATAAATTTAAAGCCTCTTTTGGAAACACAGAACTGTTCGAAAACTTTGGCTTTAATGTAGCTTATAGATATAGTGATGATTATTTCTGGGAAGCAACATTTGGTAATGGTTTAGTACCAGAATACCATGTTGTTGATGCTCAAATAAACTTAAAAGTTCCAAGTTTTAAATCTACTTTTAAAGCTGGTGCTACAAACCTGTTAGGAGACGAATACTTTACGGCATTCGGTACAGGAAATATTGGTTCAATGTATTACATCTCTTGGACAATTAATAACTTATAAAAAAGAAAAAGAACATGAAAAATATAAAATATGCATCAGTATTATTTGGTCTTATTGCTTTTATAGGCTGTAACGAACCAGAAGACGTATTAAAAGACACGAATATAGAGCCTAAAGAAGTTGTAAATTTACCTGAATTAGCAACGGGTTCTGCAGATTTTTCAACTTACGTATCAATAGGAAACTCACTTACTGCTGGGTTTACAGATAACGCTTTATTTAAAGCCTCTCAAGAAAATTCATTTCCTAATATTTTATCGCAAAAATTTGCCATGTTAGGTGGTGGAACTTTTACCCAACCTTTAATGAATGATAACATTGGAGGGTTAATATTAAACGGAAACATCATTCTACACCCAATAACAGGCGAACAATTATTCGCACCAAGATTAGTAACAACTGGTGGAGCTCCGCAAGATTTATCCGAGCTGGTTGGTCCTGTAACACCAACAACAGATTTTTTACTTAACAACCCTACAGGGCCTTTTAACAACATGGGAGTTCCTGGTGCAAGAAGTTTTCATTTAATAGCTCCGGGATATGGAAATATTGCCAATTTCCCTGCCGCTGCTAACCCATATTTTATTAGAATGACGGGAGCAACTCCAAATGCAAGTATGTTAGAACTAGCAATGGCACAATCTCCAACCTTTTTTACACTATGGGCTGGTAATAATGATGTTTTAGGCTATGCTACATCTGGGGGAGATGGTAGCAGTCCAATTACAGACAAACCAACTTTCGATTTTGCTATTTCAACACTTGTAACAACCTTAACCTCTGGAGGGGCTAAAGGCGTTGTTGCAAACATACCTTATGTAACAGATATACCTCATTTTACCACAGTAACATATAATGCTTTAGACCCAAATGACGAAGAAAATGGCCCTACACTTAAAGCACAAATTCCATTATTAAATACAGTATTTGGAGCATTAAATCAAATCTTTCAAGTGTTAGATCCATCTCGTATAATAACATTTTCTGAAACAGAAGCAAATGGTGTAGTTATTTATGATGAAACACTAACCGATTTATCTGCAGAAATTACTGGCGCCTTATCTGCAGACCCAAGCTTTGCTCTATTTGTTCAATCTCTTGGATTAACCGAGCCTTCTGATGTGCCTTTAGTTGCAACACTTATGGGTAATGCTTATGGTCAAGCTAGACAAGCCAATGAAAATGATTTACTTGTTTTACCAAGTAGTGCCGTTATAGGAGAAGTAAATAATTTTTCGTACCAAGGGCTTTTAGCTTATAACTTACCTCCTAATTTAGCAGCACAATTTTCTGTAGATGGTTTAACACTTCCTTTAATAGACAAGTGGGTATTATTACCAAGCGAGCAAGAAGCTATAAAAACTGCTACCGATGCATTTAATGCAACAATTAAAGCTGCAGCAGATAGTGCAGGTTTAGCATTTGTTGATGCTAATGCTTTACTAACAAAATTAGCGGCTACAGGAATAGAATCCAACAATTTTATTCTACAAGCTAACTTAGTAACAGGTGGCGCATTTTCATTAGACGGAGTACACTTAACCTCTAGAGGTTATGCTATGGCTGCAAACGAATTTATGAAAGCTATTGATATTACTTACGGCACTAATTTTGAAGCATCAGGCAATTTAGTTGATATTGGAACATACCCAACAAACTATTCGCCATTATTACAATAAAACATATTTAAACTAATATCAAAAAAGCACCTTCTATTTGAAGGTGTTTTTTTGATATAAAAAAGCCATAAAACAATATTCTTATTTAAATTAAAAAAACTATATTTGCACGCGAAAACTTGAAGTGTTTTCATAGAATTAAAACGCATAATATTAAATACATAAGTAATGTCTAAAGTTACAGGTAAAGTTGCACAAATAGTAGGACCAGTTATCGATGTTGAATTCGCTGCTGGATCAGAACTTCCAAAAATTTATGATTCATTAGAAATTAAAAAAGCAGACGGTTCGCTTTTAGTACTAGAAGTACAATCTCACATTGGTGAAGATACAGTACGTACAATTGCCATGGATTCTTCTGATGGTTTAAGTAGAGGAACAGAAGTTACTGCTACTGGTGCTCCTATTCAAATGCCAATTGGTGACGATGTTTACGGACGTTTATTTAATGTAATTGGAGATGCTATTGATGGTCTTGGAGACTTACCTAAGTCTGGAGAAGCAGGATTGCCAATTCACCGTCAAGCACCTAAGTTTGAAGATTTATCAACATCTACAGAAGTTTTATTTACAGGTATTAAAGTAATTGACCTTATCGAGCCTTATGCAAAAGGTGGTAAAATTGGTTTATTTGGTGGTGCCGGAGTAGGTAAAACCGTATTAATTCAAGAGCTAATTAACAATATTGCAAAAGGCCATGGTGGTTTATCTGTATTTGCTGGAGTAGGTGAAAGAACTCGTGAAGGAAACGATTTATTACGTGAAATGCTAGAGTCTGGAATTATCCGTTACGGTGATGATTTTATGCATTCTATGGAAGATGGTGGATGGGATTTATCTAAAGTTGATAAATCTAAAATGAAAGAATCAAAAGCAACTTTCGTATTCGGACAAATGAACGAGCCTCCTGGAGCGCGTGCTCGTGTTGCTTTATCTGGTTTAACCATTGCTGAATACTTCCGTGATGGTGCTGGTGAAGGACAAGGGAAAGATGTTCTTTTCTTCGTAGATAATATTTTCCGTTTTACACAAGCTGGTTCTGAGGTATCTGCATTATTAGGTCGTATGCCATCTGCGGTAGGTTACCAACCAACATTAGCAACAGAAATGGGTGCCATGCAAGAACGTATTACTTCTACAAAAAGAGGTTCTATTACATCTGTACAAGCGGTTTATGTACCTGCAGATGATTTAACAGATCCTGCGCCGGCTACAACCTTTGCTCACTTAGATGCTACTACAGTACTTTCTAGAAAGATTGCTGAGTTAGGTATTTATCCTGCGGTAGATCCATTAGATTCTACATCAAGAATTTTAACTGCCGATATTTTAGGTGATGAACACTACAATTGTGCACAACGTGTAAAAGAGTTATTACAACGCTATAAAGAATTACAAGATATTATTGCTATTCTTGGTATGGAAGAATTATCTGAAGAAGATAAAATGGCTGTAGGACGTGCACGTCGTGTACAACGTTTCTTATCGCAACCTTTCCACGTGGCAGAGCAGTTTACAGGAATTCCAGGTGTATTAGTTGATATTAAAGAAACTATTAAAGGTTTTAATATGATTATGGATGGTGAACTAGATCACTTACCAGAAGCTGCATTTAACCTTAAAGGAACTATTGAAGAAGCTATTGAAGCTGGAGATAAAATGTTAGCTGAAGCTTAATAATTGGTTAATAATTATTAGTTATTAAAAACTAACTAATAACACCAACAAATAACTAAGAATATGTATTTAGAAATTGTATCGCCTGAAGCCACTTTGTTTAGTAGTGAAGTAGATTCTGTTACTGTACCTGGTAAAAATGGTGACTTTCAAATGTTAAATAATCATACCGCTATTGTTTCTGTATTAAAAGAAGGGGTTATAAAAATTCATACCCATACTCAAAGTCATTTGACTTTTGATACGTTACACTCTGAGGTTATACCTCATAATGACGATGATAAAATTTTAACGGTTAAAATAAATTCTGGAACTATTGAAATGAAAGATAATAAAGTTATTATACTAGCTGATTAATATAACTTTCTGTTTTAAATAAATAAAAAAACCAAACACAATGTGTTTGGTTTTTTTATTTCCATTTCCAAATAATAACTGCCCACTCTTGGTTATTGGATATATAGGTTGTTAATGTTTTAAAACCTACTGCTTTATGTGCATTAAGCGACCTAAGGTTTTTAGTGTCTACCTCTGTAATAATTGCATCGTACTCCTTATTTAATTGCTGTTGCATATATGCATACAAGCCTCTAAAAACACCTTTTTTTCTATACGCTTTATCTATACATATTTGCCCCATTACTATATATTTTAAAGTATTGGTTATATTTTTTTCTATTTCGGTAAACATGGGTTTTAAAACGCTAATATCGTTTTTAAAAGCTTTAACCATAGATAAGGCATAACCAATTACTTTATTATTGTTTTTGGCTATAATATGCGGGCATTTAGTATTCATTTGTTTAAGTAACTCGATATTATGCTTTACCGTTACAAAACCTTCTGTTTGCTTTTCTGTTACTGAAATTGAAGTTGGGCTATTCCTTTTTTGAAGCTCAAGAATTTGGACTAAATCTTGGTCTGAAACTACATTTTGGTATACAATTGTCACAACGTTATATTAAACCTTTTTAATTACATTGGTTACAATACCCCAGATTACAAAATCGTTGTCGTCGGTTATCTTTATTATTGGGTAATTTGGATTTTCTGGTTGTAACCAAATACCTTCTTTATCGACTCTTAGGCGTTTTACTGTAAATTCGCCATCTAAAAAACAAACGGCTATTTTATTATTTGATGGTTCTAAACTTCTATCTATTACTAATAAATCGTTATCGTCTAGCCCTGCTCCTATCATGGATTGACCACTAACGCGAGCATAAAACGTGGCTTCTTTATTTTTTACTAGTTCTTTATCTAGAGATAGGCGTTGCTCTTTAAAATCTTCGGCTGGCGATGGAAATCCTGCTGATATTCCTGTATCGAAAAATTGTGCGCCTAATGTATTGGTTTGTTTTGGTGTAAAAAAGGTAAGGTTGCTAGATTTGTGTAATATCATGGGTACTTTACGTTTTGTTGGCGGTTATACGCGTTAGGGATTGAGCGGCTTGTTTGAAATCCTTTTTGCTTTTTTTGCAAAAAGATTGAGTAGCGAAAGCCCGACCCTTGTGGTAACGCCCTAATAATTTTTGAATTATAAATTTAGTTGATTTTTTTTTAATTTTCACTTTATTTAACAACTATAATGTCGTTAATATTTGTTGTGTAGCGTGGCGATAGGCGTTCTTGTCGCATTTTCCAGGTACGTTTTAAGTCTTGACTGGCTAATTTTACTTTGTTTTTGGCGTACTTGTTGTTTAAACCGTCTATGGCTTGCATTAAGGGTTTATGTTTGGGGTTTTCGGTATCGAATATTTGTAGTTGTTGATTGTTGGTTGGTACCAAACCCATAACAATTACGCCTGCGCGTTTATATTTTATGCCGTTTTTAAATATTTGTTTTACGGCTTTAACGGCTTGTTGGCTAATAATTAGGCTTGAGTCTGTTGGGTATGGTAAACTTATTACGCGGCTTTCACGGTGTTGTTCTTGATTTTTTTTATGCCTGTCGCTACTTAATGTTACGTATATCATATGGCAACTGCTGCCTTGTTTGCGTAGTTTTTCGGCACAACTTGTGGCAAAGGTAGATATGCGTTCTTTTATACTTTCTATATCTGAATAGGTATATTCGAAACTTCTTGTTGTGGCTATGGCTCGTTTTGTTTTTACTTCGTCTAGTTTTATTTTAGAGATACCTTCTAGATCTTTTTTTAGTTTCCATTCTGTTATCGAAAAGTGTTTGCGCACCCATTGGTCTGGTAGTTGTGTAAAATCGTAAGCTGTTTTACATTTTTTGGCTGCTAAACGTTTTTGTAAAGCTCTGCCTATGCCCCAAACATCTTTTAATGGTATCCATTTTAGGGCTTTTATTCGTTTTTCTTCAGAATCTATAACATAAACACCTTGTGTTTGGTTTGGAAACTTTCGGGCTATTTTATTGGCTACTTTGCTTAAGGCTTTTGTTGGTGCAACTCCTACGCAGGTAGGTATGCCTGTCCATTTTAAAATACGTTGTCGCATTTGTATACCGTAATTTGTAAAATCTTGATTTTTAAAACCTTTAAACTCTAAAAAGGCTTCGTCTATACTATACACCTCAACGTCTGGTGTAAATTGTTCTAAAATGCTCATTACTCTATGGCTCATATCGCCATACAATGGGTAGTTTGATGAAAGAATTTCTATGTGGTTTGATTTACAAAACCCTTCCCATTTAAATATTGGTGCTCCCATAGGAAGGTTTAAAGCTTTTGCTTCATCACTTCGCGAAATAATACAACCATCGTTATTACTTAAAATAGCAATGGGTTTTTGGCGTAAGTTGGGGTTAAATACGCGTTCGCAAGATGCGTAAAAATTGTTACAATCTACAAGGGCATACATGTGTATAAAACTACAAATTTATATTTTTTTTAAACACTTCATTACCTCTTTAATTTTTAAAAAAGGAATTTTATATTTACATATTTATGAACAAAAAAGTAACCTATATAGAAAGACAAAAGCCTTTTTGGTTAAGAGTAATTGCAGCTGCTTTTTTTACTATTGCTATTATTTTAGTTGTTCACTTTATAATAACAATGGATTTTTCGGTAGAAGAGCGACACTTTTATGCCCACTTTGATTATTTCCAGATTATTTTTATTCTATTATTTTTTGCAATCTACTTCTCATACACCATAAACTGTTATTTTGATTTTGAAAAAAAATTATTCAAAAGAGAAAAAACTATTGGGATTTTTAAATACGGACAATGGGAATCCTTGCCTAATTTAGCATATGTTTCCTTATTTGCTGTTAACGAAAATACTTTTGAAATTAATTTATGGAATAACAAAAATAAGCATTGGGATTTATATGAAAAATACAATATTAAAGATGCATTTACTATTGCTTTTGAATTATCGGAATTATTAAATATTGATTTATTAGATGCAACAATACCTGGAGATTTTAAATGGGTTAATAAAGAAGCCACAAAAAAAACAGGCAAAATGGTATATATTATATAGGCTTTAAAAAAACTGTTCTTTTTTTATAATAGTATTGCCTATACGTTTATAAGTAACTCGTTTTCCGTTAGCACAAAAGTGATATACTGCTTTCGATTTGTGTTCTGAAACAGACAACAATACAACTTGCTTTACATTGCAATTATTATCTTTAGCTACTTTTTTCTTTACATAACTTATACTTGCTCTACCTCGTTTTAACTGTGCTTGTATTTTTTTATCTAACTTAGGCTCATTAAAATTTTCTGTTAAATTACAAGTTGTACTTTCTTTAGGTTTTGGTGCTAGTGCTATAGAGCTACTATCTGTATCAATGTACTCCCAAGTATAATCTGGTTTAAGCAATACACGCTTACCATCTTCTGTATTTACAATACGACTATTTTGAGAAAAAACAGTTAATGTAACAAAACTAAGTAAAATAAAAATATAGGTTTTCATAACAAACTATTTCTGTATTTATACAGTATTCAAAAATACAATATTAATCTTCAACATACTCTAATATATCGGCTGGCTGACAATTTAAAGCTTTGCAAATAGCTTCTAGCGTAGAGAAACGAATAGCTTTTGCTTTACCAGACTTTAAAATAGAAAGGTTTGCAGGTGTTATACCTATAGTTTCTGCTAATTCATTACTTCGCATTTTCCGCTTAGCCAACACGACATCTAAATTTACAATTATTGCCATAGTTATATTGTTAGCTCATTTTCTGTTTGTAGCTCGACTCCTCGCTTAAATATATATGCTATTATAAACAAAATACCTGCCATAAAAAATAATTCTTTATAACCATAATCTAGCGGAACAGCAGAGCGCCCTTTGTGTGTTATTAACCACAAATTAAAACTATTTGCTATTTTAGAAATAATAGCTAAACTTAAAGTTATATAACTTATTTTGGTAATTAAATTTGTAACATGCGCGCTAAAAGGATTATCAATATTTATTTTCGAAAATATTTTAATAACTAAATAAAAAAGATGTGCTTTTAATACAGATACTACTATTAATAACGATGCCATTAAAATTAAATAGTGCATTTTAAGTTTACAAAGACTGGAAAAATCGAGACCCAAATAAATATTTTTAGAAGCTTCTGGGTTAACAAAAAAACTTACAAAAAAAGATATTATTATAGCTCCTGCTTTTATGCACAACCCAATGAATATAACCCATGATACAATTTTCATTATACTTAAAACTTGTTTTGTTTCCATATTTATTATTGTTTAACGATAACAAATATATAAAAATTATCGAAAAACAATAATTTATTATCAAAAAAAGATATTTTAAAAAGCTATTACCTATTTGTATCTTTACCAAATGTTTCCGGAAAACCTACATAAAAAATTAGAAGATCGTAAAGTAACTAATGCGTTACGAGAACTTGGTGTGCCAAGTAATTTGATAGATTTTTCATCAAACGATTATTTAGGATTTTCAAATTCTGAAACTATTTTTAAAACTACCGAGCAATTTTTAAAAACCCAAAACATAACGCAAAACGGTGCAACGGGCTCTAGATTATTATCTGGAAACCACAAGCTATACAATCAAGTAGAGCAGTATTTATGTAAATTTCATAATAGCGAAACCGCTTTAATTTATAATTCTGGTTACGATGCTAATATTGGCTTTTTTTCTAGCGTACCGCAACGTGGCGATATTATTTTGTATGACGAATATATACATGCTTCTATTCGCGACGGAATTAAAATGAGCAATGCCAAAGCATATAAGTTTAAACATAATAATTTAGAAGATTTAAGTAGTATACTTAAACGTATAAAGCATAACAACGTTTATATTGTAACAGAATCTGTATTTTCTATGGATGGCGATTCGCCAGATTTAAAAACCTTATCTCAAATAAGTAAAAAACACAATGCGCTTTTAGTAATAGATGAAGCTCATGCCCTTGGTGTTTTTGGAAAACATGGCAACGGGTACATTCAAAAATTAAACCTCGAAAACGCCATTTTTGCTCGTATTATTACTTTTGGAAAAGCCTTAGGCTGCCACGGTGCTGCTATTTTAGGCAGTATTAATTTAAAAGCATATTTAATAAATTTTTCTAGAAGTTTTATTTACACAACAGCATTGCCTCCGCATAGTTTGGCAACTATATACACAGCTTATAGTAAATTAACCCAAACACAAAACATAGAAAAACTACACCAAAACATTAATTATTTTAAAGCTGAAGTATTAAAACATAAGCTTGAAACTATATTTATTAATTCGCATTCTGCCATTCAATGCTGTATCATTTCAGGTAATAAAAAAGTAAAAAAAATTGCTAAAAAACTTCAATTAGAAGGTTTTGATGTAAAACCCATTTTATCTCCAACAGTTCCAAAAGGAGAAGAACGCCTACGTTTTTGTTTACATGCTTACAACTCCAAAAAAGACATTGCTAATGTTGTAAAACTATTATCTAGCCTAGTAATTAAATGAGAGAAACCTTTAAAACCATAGCCCGATTTCAATATTCTACCGAAGCCCAAATTATAAAAGGACGGTTAGAAGCCGAAGGCATTCAGGTTTTTTTATCAGATAACTTAACAATAGATACAGACCCCTTAGTAAGTAACGCCATTGGTGGTGTAAAACTAAAAGTATTATCTACCAATGTTCTTAAAGCACAACATATTTTAAATACCATAAACCAATATTCTATTGATGACGAAGGTCATGCCATTAATTGCCCAAATTGTAATGGAAAACATATTGTGTTATTTTCAACAATAAAAGATGCTAAGTCGTTTTTTGCGTTTATTTTTGGCGTATTATTTTCAGCCCTTCCATGCTATACAAAACACAAGTATAGATGCGAAGATTGTAAAACAGAATTCAATTTAAAATGAATACGTATTTCATCACAGGAATTTCAACCGAAGTTGGAAAAACAGTAGCCTCAGCCATTATAACCGAAGCTTTAAACGCCGATTATTGGAAACCCATACAAGCAGGAGAACTAGATTATTGCGATACCCAAAAAGTAAATCAATTGGTTTCAAACACAAAATCTAAATTTCATGCAAATGCTTATGCCTTACAAACTCCAATGAGTCCACATGCCGCCGCCGATATTGATGGTGTAAAAATAAATCTTAAAACCATTAAAGTTCCAAAAACAAATAACCATTTGGTTATTGAAGGCGCTGGCGGTTTACTAGTACCTTTAAATGACAAAAACACTATTTTAGATTTAATAAAACCAGAATATAAGGTTATTGTAATTTCTAGACATTACTTAGGAAGCATAAACCATACACTTTTAACTGTAAATACCTTGAAAGAAAAAGGTTTTAATGTATCTATTCTTTTTAGCGGAAATGAACACAAAACAACCGAAGATATTATAAAAAAAATGACTCAAGTGCCAATTATTGGACGTATTGAAGAAGAGCCCTATTTTGATAAAAATGTAGTTAAAGAATATGCCGAATTGTTTAAAAACGAATTATGAATTTACAAGAACGCGATAAAAAACACCTCTGGCACCCGTTAACACAACATAAAATTCACCCAGAAACCATAGCTATAACAAAAGCTAAAAACTGTATACTAACCGACGAAAACGGCAACCAATATATCGATGCCATTGCTTCGTGGTACACATGCATGTACGGACATTGCAACACTTATATTACCAATAAAGTTACAGGCCAAATGCAAAAGCTAGATCAAGTCGTTTTTAGCGGTTTTACACATGAACCTGCCATAAAACTATCTGAAGCTCTCATTAAAATATTACCAGATAACCAAAATAAAATTTTCTTTAGCGATAATGGTTCAACATCGGTCGAAATTGGTATTAAAATGGCATTACAATATCATTTTAATAATGGCGACAAACGAAACACCCTAATAGCTTTTGAAAATGGCTTTCATGGCGATACTTTTGGTGCCATGAGCGTTTCTGGACTTTCGGTATACAATGGCCCTTTTAAAGATTTCTTTTTAAATGTTAAACGTATTCCTGTTCCTAATGGTAAAAACCTTGAGGATCTTATTAGTCGTTTAAAAACCATAGTTGCCAATAATAATGTTGCTGGTTTTATTTACGAGCCGCTAGTACAAGGTGCCGCTGCCATGAGTATGCATAATGCCGAGGGATTAAACGAAATTCTTAAATTCTGTAAAACGCACCAAATTATAACCGTTGCAGACGAGGTTATGACAGGTTTTGGCAAAACCGGAAAACATTTTGCATCGTTACACATGGCCACTAAACCAGACATTATTTGCCTTAGTAAAGCCCTTACTGGCGGTTTACTACCCATGGCACTTACCTCATGCTCGCAAGAAATATATAATGCCTTTTATAGTAACGACATTAGTAAAGGGCTGTTTCATGGGCACACTTATTCTGCAAATCCATTAGCCTGTACAGCAGCTTTAGCAAGTATAGAATTATTGCAAACCAAACAAATACAAAACCAAATAAAAACAATAACGGCCTCACATAAAGCTTTTGGAAACCGTATTAAAAACCACTTAAAAGTAAAATCTATAAGACAAACAGGTATTATTTTTGCATTAGATTTAAATATAGAAATGGCCCGTTATGGTAATTTACGCGATAAACTATTAAAATTCTTTATGGATAATGGTGTATTTATGCGCCCACTAGGAAACACTATTTACATACAAGCACCATATACAATTAATAAAAAACAACTAGAAAAAGTATATCAAGTTATTGAAGAAGCCCTAGAAATAGTCTAAATTTGCAGGCTTAATATTTTCTAAATAACGTTTAAGAAACTCATACAATTTAAATCTTAAATATATTTAAATTGACTACTAGCATACTATGCAAAAACCAATATCTATTACAGCTATTTCGTCCGTTTCTCCTTTAGGAAAATCTCTTGAAGATGCTTGGAAAAGCTATAAAAATAATGCGCATTGCATAACAAAAAAAGAAATTTTAGAAACTTCGGTTTTTGTTTCAGAAATTACATCTGAAGCAAAACAAGATATTGAAAAATTAAAACAGTCTGATAATAAATATAAATCTCTAGACAATACCGTTTTATTTGCTATTTACGCTTCAAGGCAAGCTGTAAAACAAGCAAACTGGATTGCTGAAGATAATTTTGGAATTAATATTGGCTCGTCTAGAGGAGCTACTAAGCTTTTTGAAAACTATTACGAATCGTTTTTAAAAAACAAAAAAACTGCAACGCTAAGCTCGCCCACCACCACCTTAGGAAACATATCCTCATGGGTGGCACACGACTTACAAACACAAGGCCCAGAAATTAGCCACTCTATAACTTGCTCAACGGCCTTACATAGTATGCTTAATGGTATCGCTTGGATAAACTCTGGCATGTGTAATAAATTTTTAGTTGGAGGTAGCGAAGCGCCTTTAACACCGTTTACTATTGCACAAATGCAAGCCTTAAAAATATACTCTAAAGCAACAGAAGAATTTCCTTGTCGCGCTTTAGATTTTAATAAAACCAAAAACACTATGGTTTTAGGCGAAGGTGCTTCTATGGCTTGTTTAGAGACTGGCCAAAAAGAAAATGCCTTAGCCCTTATTAAAGGATTTGGCTATGCCACCGAAATTTTAAAACACAACATTTCTATTTCTAGTGATGCCAAATGCTTTCAAAAATCTATAAAAATGGCTCTAGGCAACCTAAACCCAAATGATATTGATGTGGTTGTAATGCATGCACCTGGAACTATTAAAGGAGACCAATCGGAATACAAGGCTATAAAAGAAGTGTTTAAAAATGAAACACCAGCGCTAACCTCTAATAAATGGAAAATTGGCCACACCTTTGGGGCATCGGGCGCTTTAAGTATAGAGTTGGCTGTTTTAATGCTGCAACACCAGCAGTTTATAGGCATTCCTTATTTAGAAAACCAAAAAACACCACATAAAATAAAAAACATATTGGTTAATGCTGTTGGCTTTGGCGGTAATGCTGTTTCCATTTTATTGTCTAAAAATTAAAAGCATAACTTTATAATTACTATTTTTGAAACCAAGCTAATTTGGAATATTTTCCTTTTTTAAAATTAGTTTATAAACTAATCTGAAAGATTTATGAGCGAGACTAGACACAACTGGACTAAAGAAGAAATTTTAGAGATATACAACAAACCATTAATGGAGTTGCTTTACGAAGCTGCTACTATACATAGAAAAAGTCATGACCCAAATGTGGTACAAGTATCAACATTACTGTCTATAAAAACTGGTGGATGCTCTGAAGATTGTGGTTATTGCCCGCAAGCAGCAAGATACCATACTGGTGTTGAGGGTAATGATTTAATGACAGTAAATCAAGTTAAAGCTCAGGCTCTAAGAGCTAAAGAAAGTGGCAGTTCGCGAGTTTGTATGGGAGCCGCTTGGCGAAATGTAAAAGATGGCCCAGAATTCGACCAAGTTTTAGAAATGGTTAGAAGCATAAATAAACTAGACATGGAAGTTTGCTGCACCCTTGGTATGGTTACAGAAAACCAAGCACAACGTTTAGCCGAAGCAGGGTTATATGCATACAATCATAATCTAGACTCGTCTGAAGAATATTATAAAGAAGTTATTTCTACACGTGGCTATCAAGATAGGTTAGATACTATTGATAATGTACGCAAAACAAATGTTACTGTTTGTTCTGGTGGTATTATAGGAATGGGAGAAAGCGCTGAAGATAGAGCAGGTATGCTTGTGGCATTATCTACTTTAAATCCGCAGCCAGAATCTACCCCTATTAATGCCTTAGTTGCTGTAGAAGGCACACCGCTTGAAGATGAAAAACCTGTTGAAATTTGGGATATGATTCGTATGGTGGCTACCACACGTATTGTTTTACCAGAAACCCAAGTAAGACTTAGTGCCGGACGAACACAAATGAGTAGAGAGGGGCAAGCTATGTGCTTTTTTGCTGGTGCCAATTCTATTTTTGCAGGCGATAAATTGTTAACTACACCAAACCCAGATGTTAATGAAGACATGAAAATGTTTAAACTTTTAGGGTTAAATCCGCAAAAACCATTTACTAAAAAGGTACAGCCGCAAACGGTTGAAGCTAAAGACTCTAAATTTGAAGCTTTAGGCGAAAAACCTAAATGGACACGACCTGAACATACTATTGAGCGTAACGAAGCGGCTAAACAAAAAGCTAAAGCACTTAAATAAACATATTTTTTAGGTTTACAATAATAACACCAGATCTAACCCGCGTTAGGGATTGAACGGTGTGTTTGAGCTCGCCGACGGTAGGAGGCAGCGAGTAGTGAAAGCCCGACCCTTGTGGTAACGCCCAAAATACTATTTTTGTTCTAATAACGTTTTCTTAACTTTACGAACTTAAACTTTTTTACATTGTCGTTAAACTTACAGGATATTCCGCGTGTAAAAACGATTACTAAAGCGGATTTTTTTAAACAATATTTTAAACCACAAAAACCTGTGGTTATTGAACGTTTTATTGAAGATTGGCCTGCTTACACCAAATGGAATTTAGAATATATGAAAACCATTGGCGGTCATTTAACTGTGCCCTTGTACGATGATCGCCCTGTTGATTATAAAGATGGTTTTAACGAACCTCATGCTAAAATGAAACTTAGCGATTATATAGATTTACTTAAGCGCGAGCCTACTAAATATCGTATTTTTTTATGGAATGCTTTAAAAGAAATTCCTGCCCTACAAAAAGATTTTAGTTTTCCAGATTTTGGTTTACGTCTTATGAAAGGCTTACCTATGCTGTTTTTTGGCGGACGCAATTCGCACACCTTTATGCATTATGATATTGATTTGGCTAATATTTTTCATTTTCATTTTGAAGGTAAAAAGCAGGTTATTTTATTTGATCAGCAACAAAATAATTTTCTGTATAAAATTCCGCACTCGTTAATAACAAGAGAAGATATTGATTTTAATAACCCCGATTTTAAAAAATGGCCCTTACTAAAAAAGGCTAACGGTTACAAAACAGAGCTTAATCATGGCGAGGTTTTATACATGCCAGAAGGTTATTGGCACTACATGCGTTATATAACACCCGGTTTTTCTATGAGTTTAAGAGCCATAGCTAGAAATCCTAAAAATTTTAGTAAAGCCGTATACAATGTATTTTTTATGCGCAACTTCGATAATATTATGCGCCGTATACAAGGGCAAAAATGGATAGATTGGAAAAACCAAAAGGCTATTACCAAAGCACATAAGCACCTATAAATAATACTTTGTTATTTAAAAACTTATAATATCTTTGCCCACTTAAATTTAAAATTTACATGTAAAAATGCGTTTAAAACTAAATGATGCTACAAACATGTTACAACTAAAAAAACATTTAAAAATGAAGAATTTAATTTTATTATTAGCCATACTAAGCTTTTCTGCAGTTAATGCTCAAGCTTTTAAAGGCAAGGATGATAACAAATTTCAAGTAGGTGCTAATTTTCAAGACAATGGTACGGGTATTAATGTAAGTTACGATTATGGTATTGGCGAAAACATATCTATAGGTTTATCTACAACTTACCTTTTAGGTGTTGATGATGCTTTAAAAAATAACCAAATAGAAGATTTAGATGCCGATTTTGATAATCGTTTTGATATTAGAGCGCGTTTTAATGCTAACTTAGGAAACGTTATTAATATTGACGAAAATTTTGATGTTTATCCAGGACTAAGCTTAGGGCTTAAAAACTTTGGTGGCCATTTAGGTGCACGTTACTTTTTTACAGATGGTTTTGGTGTTTATACCGAGTTAAATGTACCATTTGCTAAATACAAAACAGGAAACTTAACACCTGCCGAAACATTACACAACCAATTTACTGTAAATTTAGGAGCTACTTTTAATCTATAAGGTTTACAAACAAAACATACTAAAAACGGGTTAAGTTTTTCACTTAATCCGTTTTTTTATGGGTTTACCCGAAAAGCTCATTAGCTTTTTCGTACACCAAATGTGTTTCCCAGCCTCTATATAACAGATAATCGATTAATTTCTTCTTATTTTTAAACTTATTACTCCCCGTTAAAGCGTTGGCTTTTTTTTCGGCTAAACCATTGAAAACCTCGATGTACTCCGCGTTTTCTATTTCTGCAAGTGCCTGATTTATATTAACTTTGCTTATGTCTTTTTGCTTTAATTCTAAAGTTAATCGGCGTCGGCCCCAAGCCTTAATTCTAAACTTACCGCTTACAAATGTTTTGGCAAAACGTTCTTCATTTAGAAAGTTATGCTTTAAAAGATGCACTATTATCACATCGATAGCTTCGGGTATCATGTGCATCGTTTTTAACTTTTGCTTTACTTCTTTATGGCAACGTTCTTGATACGCGCAATAATGCTCTAGTTTTCTAGTAGCTTCTTGCAGCGTATATGTTTTTTTGGTTTGCATAAGCACCAAAAATAACAATGTTAAATAAACATTTTGAATAAAAATTTATAAAAACCAAATCTTAGATTTTTAAAACTTAACGGTTATGAAAAAAATTACACTTTTATTAATACTAGTTTTAACATTTGGCCTGGGGCATGGGCAAACTACACTTTCTGCTGGAGATATTGTTATAACAGGATTTAATTCTGATAATCCAGATCAAGTTAAATTTGTTTTATTAACCGATGTTCAAACAGGCACTATTATTCATTTTACGGATTCTGGTTGGAAATCTACAGGAGTATTTAATACTCCTGCTAACGGTGGTAATAATGAAGGTGTAATTACTTGGATTGCTGATAGTGATTTAACTTGCGGAACAGAAATTATTATTCTTAATACTTCATCGAACAACTATTCTTCATCACATGGTATAGTTTCAGAAACAGATGCAAATTTCGGTCTATCTACTGCAGGAGATCAAATATTAGCCTATCAAGGTACAGAAGCTGCTCCAACTTTTATATTTGCTGTTCATTTTGATGGTACCTCAGGTTGGTCTACCGATGCTACGAGCACAAACACATCTGCCTTACCTATGGGCTTAACGAACGGAGTTAATGCTGTTGCTATTGATGAAACTGATGGTGCCAGATATAATTGCTCTGTTTTAAATAACAGCTCTTTAATTTTATCAGCAGTTTCAGAATCAAGCAATTGGATAAGATCCAATGTAATTATACCTCTAGGAAGTTGTACATACACTTGTGGAGACTGCGCTACAGTAGTAACCTGGGACGGAACTTCTTGGGATGCACCACCAACTACAAATACATTTGCTGTAATAGATGGAGACTATACTGCAACTACTGCTAATAGTTTTTCTTCTTGTAGTTTGTATATTAATGAGATTTCAAGTAGTACAAGCAACCCTATAACCGTAAGAGTTAATAATGGCGGGTATATAGAAGTTGAAAATGACGTGATTGTAAATGGCACCTTAATTGTAGAGTCTCAAGGTAATTTTGTGCAACGTGATGATGCTGGCACATTTACTGTTAATACTGGAGGCGCATCGAGAGTTAACAAAACAACCGCATCTAAATCGGCTTGGTACTATTATACATACTGGAGCTCTCCTGTTGTAGACGAAACTATTGGAAATGTATTTACCGATGTTGATGGCGACAGACGCTTTTGGTTTAACGCCAGTAATTTTATAGATACCAATGGCGATAATATTGATGACGATGCTAACGCTTGGCAATACGCATTAGCTGGAAATACCATAACACCTGGTGTTGGTTATGCTGTTACAGAATCTAGATTGTTTGGTGCTTTTGGTTTGCCAGCAACTGGAACAGCTTCTTTTGAAGGCGAATTTAATACTGGTAATATTAATGTTGCCATATCTAACAACCCTGCAAACGTAGGTGCCGGAACAACAAGCTGGAATTTTATAGGAAACCCTTACCCTTCTGCTATCGATTTTGATGCTTTTTATACTGCAAACTCTGCAGTAATTGGCGGCACCGCTTATTTTTGGTCGCAAGCTACAGACCACGCCCAATCTAATGGCGGTAATGAGCAAAGTAACTTTAGCCAAAACGATTATGCCATGTATGCCGCAGGAAGTGGTGCTGGTGTTGCTGGCGCAAGTGGAGAAATTCCTAACCAATATATTCCTTCTGGGCAAGGTTTCTTTATTTCTGGTTTAGATAATAACTCAGCAACCTTTACAAACGCTATGCGAATGGCAGACAACACTAGTAACGCATTGTTTTTTAAAGGCTCTAAAAAAACTAAAACCACCACCCCTGAAAATAAACTCTGGGTAAATTTAACTTCTAATAACGGGGTTTTTAACCAAATACTTATAGCCTATGTTAATGGTGCTACAAATGGTTTTGATGGTGATGCTTACGATGCCAAAAGGTTTTTAGCATCAAATTTTCATGCTACGTTATACTCTACAATAGAAAACTCTAATAACAAATTTGCTATTCAAGGTAAAGCCATTAACAGCCTAACAGAAAGTGAAGTTATAAACCTTGGGTTTGCAACGCATATTACCGATGTAACTACATACAAATTATCTATAGCTAAATTTAAAGGCGATTTTATAACTAACAATACCATTTATTTAAAAGACAACTTATTAAATGTAATGCATAACCTATCTGATGCCGATTATACCTTTACATCTGAAGTTGGTGAATTTAACAATCGTTTTGAAATTAGATTTAGCCCGAAAGTATTGTTTACCGAAACCATTGAAGCCAACACTAACCGTTTAAAAATTGTTGAACTTGAAAATAATGCTGTTAAATTTACTGCCTCTAGCCATATAAAAACGGTTAAAATATACGATTTGTTAGGCAGAGAATTATATAAACTTGAAGGTAATAACAAAACCGAAACTTATAACTTATCAAAATTAAACGCTTCTGTTTTTATTGCTAAAGTTGAATTATCAAACGGCTTAATTTTAACAAAAAAAGCAGTAAAAAAATAAATAGGCATTAAACCAAAATAACAACCTAAAAGCATTAGTATTTACTAATGCTTTTTTATATACTATACTTTAAAGATAAAATAAGGTTTCTGCCTGGTGCAGCAATTCCTGAAGAGTATGTTTTATATCGCTGGTCTGTAATATTCTCTAAACTAGCCGTTATAGAGGTGGTATTGTTTATTTGGTATTGCGCTCTTAAATTAAGTGTATACCACTCTGGACTATAAGGATTTCCATTAGCATCTAAGGCATATAAATAATCTTTTTCAATTTCAGATGGTGCTAACTCATAAAAAGATAAATTACCATTATAATTAGCAAAAAAATCTAATTTCAAGTTGTTTAATGTCCAAAGTAAATGCGTATTTCCAAAGTTTGGAGCCACATGACGTATAGGAACCTCAACAGCATCTTCTTGCTCTGTTCCTCCAATAACAGAGTATTGCGATGTTAAATTTAAACTTTTTGTAACAGGCATTTTTAATCCCACTTCAAAACCATAAATCCAAGCTTTCGATGCGTTTTGTATGGCTTGTACATTACTTAATTCGCCATCATAAATAATTTCGTTTTCGCCATTTATACTATAATCTCTTCTAACTAAAGCATTATCTAAATACGTGTAATATGTGCTTGTATCAAGAATTAGCTTATCATTAAAATTAAGTTTTAAACCCAATTCTCCGCCATAGGCATATTCTGGCCTTAAATTATTATTTGGCACCACTACAGAGCCTGGTTCCGAATCAAACACCTTACCAACATCATCAATATTTGGTGCTCTAAAAGCCGATGATAAATTAAATTTCCATTGTAGTATCGAGTTTGGTGTCCAACTTATTCCGGCAGTTCCTGTAAGCGCCTCAGATTCATTTTTTGCTGCGGTAAAAGGTAAATTTAAATAAGTATTGTTTTCGCTAAAATTGGCTTCGGAAACCACATAATTAAAACGCAAACCAGACTGAAAAACAAATTTTGGATTGGGCTTATACTTAATACTAGAATACACAGCTGCAGATTTCCAACTTGCACCATTAGGATATCTGGAAACCGTTTTAGACTTGGTATTGGTTACTATATCTTCATCAAAACCTAAAGATCTTACTTTATTGTATACATACTCGGCGCCATAGAAAAACTCTGTTTTTGGAGACCACCTTTTTTCTAAGTCTAAATTAAAGGAATAAGCATCTACAGACTCTTCTCTAATACTTCTGTTTGTAGATTGAAAACTTCTATCAAACCTGCTTTCATTAAAATTTTGGTATGCTAAAGTGGCTTTAATTTTGTCGTACAAATTAGATTTGCTACTTAATTTAGTAACCTGTAAGTTAGACATAAACCATTGTTGCGGGCCATAATTCCATTCTGTAGAGCGCAATACACCATTTCTATATCTAATTAATCTATCGTATCGTGGCGTGTTTGATGTTGTTGTGTAAAACAAACCTAAATCGAAGCTTAAATCTTCATAAGGTTCAAAATGCACTTTTTGCATTAAATTTAATTGGTTATATCCTGAAAATTTTTGAATTAAAGGATTGTTATTTTCAACAATCATATCACCAGTAGAAGTGGCAATAGCAAACTCTGGTCTTAAATACGCTTCTGGGCCATGGCTTCCCATACGCAAATCATCAAAATCTGTATAACTTGCACTTGTTATAAACCCCCATTTTTTATATCCTAAATTAAAATCTAAATGCCCTGTTCTTTCATTACTTGCCGAGGCATAACGTACCACAGCATTAGCTTTAAACATTAAAGAATCTGTATAAGACAACTTTGGTTTTTGTGTGTAAAAGCTCATAACACCACCAATAGCATCACTTCCATATATTACCGAACCAGAGCCTAAGGTAACTTCTGTGTTTTGAACTGAAAACGGGTCGATTGATATTACATTTTGAAGGTTTCCGCCTCTAAAAATGGCATTATTCATTCTTACACCATCAACAGTAATAAGTAATCGGTTTGTAGAGAACCCTCTTATCATGGGGCTTCCGCCTCCTAGTTGGCTTTTTTGCACGTAAACTCTACCCGTATTTTCTAATAAATCGGCACTTGTTTGCGGGTTTACAAACTGAATGTTTTTAGCATCTACACTCACTATTTTTTGTGGAATGTCTTTTTTATTTTGCTGAAACTTTGATGCCGAAATAACTATTTGCTCTAAACCTTGAGTGTTAGAAACCAAAAAAACTTTATTGGTTGTATTTATTTGATTTTTCTGTATTGTTTTTAAAACATGAGATAAATGCTTAAAATAAATGGTTTCTGTATTTGAAAACTCATTTAAATCTGCTTCGCCTCTAAAATTAGTAACTACACTTTTAGACTTATCTACATTATAAATAGCAACGCCAAAAATAGGCTCTTTTGTAACGTTATTTAAAACTTTTATGTTTTGAGATTGAGAACATATAGAAACAAAAAAAAGGACAATTGTTAAATAAAAAAACTTCATGTTTTAGCTAAAAACTTGATTAAATACCTGTAAAGATTTAGGGGTTTTAAAACGCCCCAAATGTAATTCAAAATAAAGCAAAATCATACTTAAAAAAGACTGCCTTTGTTTTGCATTAATTTTTATACTTGGTAATGCATCAAATGTTATGCCTAAAAGCTGTTTTAAGAGTGTTAAATTTTCGCCAGAAATAGAGTATTTATTATTTGAATGTTTTTCAAACCTACCTTCATTTAAATTAAAGTAATCTGCATTAATATTACTAAGCTCTGGATAAAAGCCTAAATACTTGGTAAGTTTTAATAAAAATAGCAGATGAAAATTAGCATAATCGTCTTGCGAGTCTAGCCATAAAAGCGTGTGTTCTAGGTAACTATAAAGGGTTTCGTTCTGCTCTTCTTCTTGCAATGTGTTAGATAGCACTTCTGAAAGAAACATAACTATCGAGCTTTTTAAAACATTGGTATGCAAGCTAGAATATAAATGCTCTAATTTTGTTTCCTTTATGCTATGTAATGCACTACCATTTTTATAGGTAAATACAATTTGTATTTGAGATAATAATTGAAAGTATGCTATTTTAGAGTTTCCTTTTTTACTTTTTAATACGCCTCTTAATAAAAAACTTACTATGCCTTTTTCTTGAGTATAACATTTAACAATTAAATCGTTATCTCTATATTTTAGTTTAGATAATACAATAGCGGTTGATGTTACTAGCATTACCTAACTACCATTAATTTTAAAACTTTAGTTTCAAAGGTATCTAAATCGGAAAGCATAACTAAATAAACACCTGTGGCTACGGTATTATTTGCAAAGTTTTTACCGTTCCAGTAAGCTGTACCTCCATCTATCTCTAAATTATAACCTTGGTATCTTTGGTTTATTCTAGACTGTGCTTCGGCTACCAAATTCCCTTCAATATCTGTAATTTTAATATTTACGTTTTCAGAAATGTCTTTAATTTTTATTTTATCTTCGTTTATATTAAACCCTGGTCGTACTGGGTTTGGGTAAGCGTAAGCACTTTCTAAATCTTCGAAAGCAGAAGACCCGCCAGAGTTGAAAGATAACAACCCCTTACTTGTTGCAATGTAAACCACACCATTTACATTATCTATAGACACATCGCTTATACTGTTTGATGGTAAAGGAGAGTTATCTTTTGTGAAATGAAATATGGTATTTTGACCATCTGGCGATAGATAAAACAACCCCGAATCTGTAGTTCCTATCCATTTATTGTTAGAGCCATCTACCTCAATATCTGTAACATACTGCTCAAATAATAATTCTTTAGCGATACCATCTTCTTCAATAATAATTTCGTCTACAGTTATATTATCTTCAGTAAAAAAATTAGATGTATTGTAAAGCACTCTTAACCCTCGAAAGTTACCAATCCATAACTGGTTTCTTTTATCTATAGCCACGGCTGTTGCCAACTCGCTTGGCATATTTTCTTCTTCTCTATAAACACTTTTTATTAATGGGCTGCTACCGTTTTCATTAAAACCAATAAGTCCAAACTTGTATGATGCTATCCATTTTGTACCGTCGTTACCTATAACAATATCGGCATAACCTAAATTTCCGCCAGAAAAACCATCGCCAGTAACTGGAGTAAAATCGTAAGATTTCCATTGTCCTGTTGAAGGGCTGTATGATTTTAAGGCATTATCTATCAGAGTACTTAGTGTCCATAATACACCATCATTATCAAACAAAGGGTTTAAAACTCTAACACTAACTATACTAGGATTTGTAGGAACTACTAACGACTCTAAACCACTATTATTTTGATCGTAGAGCATGGTTGGAACATTCTCATTAACCTCTACCAATCCATTATGAAACGAACTTAAAAATACTTGATTGGTATTAAATGGGTTTATGGCAATACCATTTAAATCTCTGGCCTGAAATGTTTCTTGAAATGATACATTAGTCCAACCTTCATCTTTTAGGTGACTAAAACCACGTGTTCTTGAAAAAGGAACATAAAACAAACTATATCCGCCAAAAGTTGCCCACACCCCATTAGGTTCTGCTTCTATTGAAAAAGGTGTGTTATATAATGGGCCTTCTGGATGAACCTCTTCAAAAGGTATTGAGTTATTTAAGTCTGTTTTTAAAATTCCAAAATTTTGAGTACCAATATAAATATTTTCTAAATCTATGGTAGACGCAGTATATGTCGTATTAAAATCTGTGCTAACAGGAATTTGAGCTACTATATTAAAATTAGAATCGTACACAAATACTTCATTACTGGTAGTAACTATTAAATTTGAATTAACAGACCTTATGTCTAATGGTAAATTTGAGTACGCAGCTATTTCTGTAACCGTACTACCCACTACGTCATAAAGTTTTCTGTTAGCATTTATTGCATAAACTTTACCACCGTTAGACTCTATAGCTAACCAGTTGCTTGCCCAAACTACTTCCCAGTTTTGGTAATCAATTAAATTAGGGCTAGAAATTGGTGCTTTTAATATACCGTTTCCTCCAAGGCACGATGCGTATATATAATCCTGAAAAATAGTAGTTTGCGTTACAGGAACTTGGCTACCTCCGCTACCTATAAAATAGGTATCTCCAAACTCAAGCCGCTCTAAATCGAAAACCGAAATCCCATAATTTGTTGATATATAAATTACATTTAGGTTTGCAGTAATATGATTTATTTTCTTGTTTGAGGGCGATATTGTTGGTTTATCAATAATATCAACAACGGTTAAAATATCTGTTTCATTATCAAATACAATTTCTATAAGTCCATTTTCGTACCCAACTACAAGCAACTCATAATCAACGCTGTAAAAAATAGTAGAAATACTCTCTCCAGACAGGCCATTTACAGTTGTTATCTGTTTTATTTCATTGGTTTGAGTATTTAAACTAAAAATAGCATTATCTGCAGCTGCATAAATAATATTAGGGCCTTGCGCTACATCTTTAATCTCATTATAAGAAAAATGCCCTTTCCATAATGCTGAAAAATCTTGAGCAAATTGAAATAAAGGATATAGTAAAAATATAATGGCTATGATGCTTCTTAACATAGTTGCTTTTTGAATGTTCAAATATATTTATAAGTAACGAGTTTTGCTTTAAAATAATATATTTTAAACAAAAAAGCTTCCTAAATAAGTTTTAGGAAGCTTTAAAACAACAATTAAAAATTAATTTAAACAATCCCTTGGGCTAACATGGCATCGGCTACTTTTACAAAACCTGCAATGTTTGCTCCTCTTACGTAATCTACATATCCGTCTTCATCTTTTCCATACTCCAAACAAGATTTATGAATATCGGACATGATATCTTTAAGTTTATTATCAACTTCTTCTCTAGACCATTTAAATCTTAATGAGTTTTGCGTCATTTCTAAGCCAGAAGTTGCTACGCCTCCTGCGTTTGATGCTTTTCCTGGAGCAAATAGTATTTTTGCTTTATGAAAAGCGGCTATAGCTTCTTTTGTTGATGGCATATTTGCACCTTCACTAACACAAACACAACCATTTTCTAGAAGTGTATTAGCATCGTTTTCATGAAGTTCGTTTTGTGTTGCACATGGTAAAGCGACATCGCATTTAACTTCCCAAGGTGTTTTTCCTTTTACATATTTTGCGTTAGGGTATTGTTCTAAATATTCACTTATTCTGCCTCTTTTTACGTTTTTAAGTTCCATAACGTAAGCCAGTTTTTCTTCATCAATACCATTAGCATCATAAATATAGCCCGATGAATCTGAAAGTGTTAAAACCTTACCTCCTAATTGCAATACCTTTTCGGCTGCATATTGTGCTACATTTCCAGATCCTGAAATAACAACATCTTTACCTTTAATACTATCTCCTTTGGTTTCTAGCATTTTTTGAGCAAAATATACATTACCATACCCTGTAGCTTCTGGCCTAATTAACGAGCCACCCCACGACATACCTTTACCTGTTAGCACTCCAGTAAACTCGTTTCTTAATTTTTTATACATACCAAATAAGAAACCTATTTCTCTTGTTCCTACGCCTATATCTCCAGCTGGCACATCGGTATTTGGGCCAATATATCTAAATAACTCGCTCATAAAAGCATGGCAAAAGCGCATAATTTCGTTATCCGACTTTCCTTTTGGATCGAAATCGCTTCCTCCTTTTCCTCCACCCATTGGTAAAGTAGTTAAAGAGTTTTTAAACACTTGCTCGAAAGCTAAAAACTTTAAAATACTTGCATTTACAGTTGGATGAAAGCGTAAACCACCCTTATATGGTCCTATTGCCGAGTTCATTTGTACTCTATACCCTCTGTTTACTTGTATTTCACCTTTATCATCTACCCATGACACTCTAAAAGAAATTAATCGTTCTGGTTCTACCATTCTAAGTAGTATGTTTTTACCATAATAGATATCATGTTTAACTATGTAAGGAATTACGGTTTCTGCAACTTCCTCTACGGCTTGTAAAAACTCTGGTTCGTGACCATTTCTTTCTTTTACAAGGTCTAAAAATGCTTCAATATTTTCTTTCATAAATACAATTATTGCATAGTTATTTATTAAATAAGTAATTTATTGGTACAAATATACGTTATCTTCAAAAATATATGTGTTTTTTTTAAAATTTCGCAATAAATATTTTCAAATAGCTTTTACGTCGTTTATTAATATTTGTTTGTTTTACTAGTTTTTATATATTTGTTCTGATAATGCCCTCAAAAAAATAAACCTTATATGCTTAACTTGAAACATTTAGCTTCAGTTTTTTGCTTATTTCTTTTTGTTCAAACTGCAAATGCTCAACTAGGCTTTTCTCATGAAGTAGGTGTTATTGCGGGTCCTGTTCAATTTAGATCTGATTTTGGTATTCGAGAAGATTCTAAAACAAATTTTGGTAATTCGGGATATGGCATTGGTCTTGTTCACTATATAAACTTCTCATACAGAGCAGATTGTAACTGCTACACTACCGATACTTTTTTTAACGACCATTTTAAATTAAGAAACGAGATATCTTATAATAAAACAAACCTTGAACATTTAGGTAAATGGGTATCGCCAGACAAAAATACGGTTGAAGCCAACCAACTTAGAGGACACAAAGGTGTAGCAAAAAACCTTGATATTGGAACACAACTAGAATTTTTTCCATTTAGCATTCGTGATTTTCAAGGCTTTGCCTATAGTTTTGCGCCTTTTGTAAGTTTAGGTGTTCATTACACATCGTACACTCCAGAAGTTAGCACAACTTACGCTAACCCAGACCCTACGGCTGTTGGCGATGTTACAGACCCAAGTAATTTTTATTCTTATTGGGATGCAGGTTCTGTTGATGCCTCGCCTGGAAGCACATGGTCTGTTGTTTCTAGTGTTGGTGTTAGATATAAGCTAAATAAACTATCTGACTTAATGCTAGATTTAAGATGGCAGTACTATTTTAACGACCGCGTAGATGGCTTAGACCACCAATTAAACTACAATAAACATAACGATTGGTTGGTATGGCTAAATGTTGGTTATATTTATTATTTAGACTAAAAATTACGAACCAATAGCTTGCTGTAAATCTGCAATTAAATCGTCTACATCTTCTATACCTACACTTAATCGAATTAGCGAATCTACAACTCCTGTTTTTTCTCTTTCTTCTTTTGGAATACTAGCATGCGTCATACTTGCAGGATGTCCAGAAAGCGACTCTACACCTCCTAACGATTCTGCCAAAGTAAATATTTTTAACTTTTCTACAATGTTTATAGCTTCCTCATAATTGTTTCCTTTGGTTGTAAAAGATATCATTCCGCCAAAGTCTTTCATTTGATTTTTTGCAACCTCGTGGTTTGGATGGCTTGTAAATCCTGGCCAGTACACGTTTTCTATTTTGGGATGTTGAGCTAAAAACTGGGCAACAGCTTTACCATTTTCGCAATGGCGTTGCATTCTAACATGTAATGTTTTTATACCTCTTAACACTAAAAAGCTGTCTTGAGGCCCACAAATAGCACCACTAGCATTTTGAATAAAATATAACTTATCTGCCAAGTTTTTGTCTTTAACAACCAAAGCGCCCATAACAACATCGCTATGCCCGCCTAAATATTTAGTAGCAGAATGCATTACAATATCTGCTCCTAAATCTAACGGCTGTTGTAAATAAGGCGTTGCAAATGTATTATCTACAGCCAATAAAATATCATGGTGCTTTGCTATTTTAGAAACCGCTTTTATATCTATAATATTCATCATTGGGTTTGTTGGCGTTTCTACCCAAATAAGTTTTGTGTTTTGGTTTACGTAGTCTTCAATATTTAAAGCATTTTGCATTCCAATAAAATGAAATTTAATTCCAAAATCTTGATATATCTTTGTAAATAACCTAAACGAACCGCCATACAAATCGTTTGTAGAAATAACTTCATCTCCTGGTTTAAGTAATTTTATTATAGCATCGATAGCCGCAAGGCCAGAGCCAAATGCAAGACCATAAGTTCCGTTTTCTATACTAGCCAATGCATTCTCTAAAGCATTTCGTGTTGGGTTATGTGTTCTAGAATACTCGTACCCTTTATGCCCTCCTGGAGTAGATTGCGCATAGGTAGATGTTTGATATATTGGAGGCATAACTGCACCATAAGCTTTATCATGCTCTTGCTTGCCGTGTATTGTTTTAGTATTAAACTTCATAATAAATAATCTTTTACACAAATGTAAGTTTTAATTCGGTGTATCCAAATGCAATATCTATCTTTAGTCGTAGATTTAACTTTTTTGTATGCGCTATAAACACCTTTTATTTTCACTTTGTTTTTTTGCTTTTTTTAATTGCAAAGAAGACACTACAACTGTTTTTACCAATGTAAATATTACCTCCCAGAATAATACTATTGTTGAGATAAATATTCCTAAAGCAACTGGAAGCAATGCCATCTCGAATACCATAAATACAACCATACATAACACCGTAATTTCTACATTACATATTAGCAATTTAGATAACATAACATCGCTTTCTGTAGAAGAAAGCATTAATGCCTTTAATAATGAATATACTGCGTTTAAAAATGATTTTCCGGAAGCTGTATTACCTTGGGAAGCACAAGTAGATGGCGAAATAATGCATCAATCCTCCAACATTATTAGCATAGCAATAACTTCTTACATTAATACTGGAGGAGCCCACGGAAACTTAAACATTACCTTTTTAAACTTTAATGCAGAAACAGGAAAAAAAATTGAAAACAATCAACTTTTTAATAACATTGAAGGTTTAAAAAAAATAATTAAACCTTATTTTGTTGAAGCTACAAAAAATAAAAACTTACTTATAGATAACGCTGAGTTTAAGCTTCCTGAAAATATTGGTTATAATGAAAATGGCATTGTTTTTCTTTACAACACTTATGAAATTGCTCCTTACACTACTGGCATAATAGAATTTGTAATACCTTATAAAGATATAAACCCTTATCTAGTTTTTAACAGCTTTTAAAAGCGCTAAAACATATCCGTAATGCAACCCTTCGTGAATGGAAATAAATTGCAAAGCTTCATCAATATTATTTAAGGTGTTACCTGTTGTAGAAACCGTATACGCGTTATAATTTTTAAAAACACCATTATTATAATCTAATTCGGTTTTTTTTATTGTTGAAGTTAGTAGTGCTTTTATTTCGTTAACCTCTTCTTGTGTTAAGTCGCCCTCTGGTCTAGAATCTTTTCTATACCTAGAAATCATTTGGTCTGTTAAACTAGGCTCTAAACCAGCTAGCTTATATGCTAACAACTGCTCTGAAACTACAACATGTCCAATATTCCAAATAATATTGTTATTAAACCCTTTAGGTATTTTATTTAAATTGTCTAGCGTATTATTTTCTATAATTTCATTAAAAATACGCCTTGTATTTTTTAATACTTGAAATGTAAAATCCATATCATTTAATTTTTTGATAAATATAGTTTTAATTTGTTCTTATAAAGAATCATTCAGCATGAAAAAAGTATATTATTTAAAAACCTGCAACACCTGTGTTAGAATTTTAAAAGCACTAAATTTACCTTCAGATTTTATTTTACAGGACATTAAACACGAAGCTATTACAGTAAAACAAATTGAAAACATGGAAGCCTTAGCAGGTAGCTATGAAGCTCTTTTTAGTAAACGCGCCAAACTTTACAAGGACATGGATTTAAAAAACCAAAACCTAACCGAACGCGATTATAAACATTACATTTTAGAACACTACACCTTTTTAAAAAGACCGGTAATTATTATAGATAATAACATTTTTATTGGCAACTCTAAAAAAACGGTTGAAGCAGTAAAGACATTTATTAATTAGAAAAGGTAGAAAAACAAAAAAGTCTAACATTTCTGTTAGACTTTTTTTGCTCCTTCTCTTGGGCTCGAACCAAGGACCCTCTGATTAACAGTCAATAATACATAAGTATTTAATATATTTGATAATCAATTACTTACAAATAAATAAAAATCAATCAGATACACTTTAGATACACTATTTTCGATTTAACACTACTTTCTTTTAGTTTTAGCCTTAACAATTTTACCGCCTTTAACATAACGATATCCTTTTTTAAGTCTAGTACCGCAAGTAGATAGTGCCTTTTTTTTACTTACACTCATTTTGCAATTAGATTTTAAAGTTAAACATTAATTTGTATTTTCGTCATTCCTACGTCGAGAAAACAGAAAAAGCCAACAGCACCAGAAGACTTTTGTCCTCCAGTAGCCGTTGGCTCTCTGTTTAAATGACGTAGGAATTATTTAAAACTGGAGGACTTTTTTTACTTTTCTTCCTCCGTGAAAAGGTTTATTTTTATTATTATACTTGAACTGAACTTGGAAGCTCAATATTTTGATTAATTGTTTTTTTACTATAAAAGTTATAAGCTAATTCATTTAAGGGTATGTCTTGGTAGCGATTTTTTCTTGCTTGCACATAACTATCTCTAAAATCATCTTCTTTAACAACTTCTAAAATAACATCACCATCAAATGCTGCTTTTGCACCACCTCGCATTGTTCCATTTGTGGTACGCTGAAATATAGCTGCTATAAGTTTTCCATTTACGCCTTTTCTTAAATCATTATCAAAATCTACTTTGTATTTTTCATAAGCTTTATTCCAACTATCAACACCAACAAAATCATAATCTTTAATAATTGTCATAAACTCATCAAATGATGGCGGCAAATCACCAACAACATCAATAAGAGATTCATTCTTTGCATCAATATACATTGAAGCTTTGTCGGCAAACAATTTGCTTTCTGGATGTTCTTCTAAACTAAAAAACACACTTGTAAGACCAGCATTAGCAACCATGTTAATCATTTGAAACAAAACTCTAGTTTTACCACTTCCTGGAGGCGCATCTAAAGTAATTACCAATGAATGTATATTCTTTTTTTCTAACTTTCCTAAAAAATAGGCAAGTTCTCCTTCAAAATTGAAGAGCTTAACATTTGATGCTGCATTTTTTGCAGAAGTAATGCCTTGCACAAATCTATTTTTAGGTTCTTTATTAATTGTTTCATTTTGTCTAGTAGTATTTTTTTTTTCTAAACCCTGTTTTTGTTCATTAGCATTGTTTTTTAGGTACAAAACCTCATTATCCAACGCTTCAGTCGTTGGATCTCCTTTAATAGCATAAACGGATGGGATAATTGATGTACTATCATCAATCAAAACTGTACCTAATTTTTTGATATTTGGCTTGGTTTTTGTATTTTTGTTACTAGATAGCGATTTATTTTCTCCGTTAGAAGGCTCTCTTTTTGAACCTTTAGAAGATAAATCGTTTTTCTTTTGTCCTAAATCGTAATTTTTTAATACTGTTTTTCTGTTTTTATATAGCGTTATTGATATTCTTACATGCCTTTTTACACCATCAATTACAAGTTTAGATTTAAAGTTTAAGTACCCTAAAACGTCTTTTTTATCGTTAGGTTTTGGCTCTCCAAAATTATTGTAAGTAGAGTTTTTAATCAAAGTTTCTATACGCTCCAAAACCACAGCTTTTTCTTTATACATAGTACCCCCTTTTGCAATTTTACGACCAGCTTGCGTAGTAAAAACTATCTCTTTTAAACTATTTTTAATAGCTACTTTTTTACCCTTCAACTCGTTTAGGTAATATTTTAATGAAAAATCTCTAAGTTCTGAAACACGCATGTCTTTAAAAGCATCAGTTGTTATTTGTGTTTGTCCTTTTATACCAAATAATGCTATCTGTGTACCACTTTTTTGTGTTTTTGGTACACTTTTACTCTTTTTTGTTAGGGTTTTAGGTTTTGATGTTACAATTTTCAAGAATTTTGGCACACCTTTAGAATCTCTATCAAGTATATAATCAGCTGCTTTTTGTGCTTGCCCAGAAGCTTTAAAAATCGCCTTATTGTCCTTTTTTAAAATAGACAAAACTTTGTTTTTCCAACCTTTAATGTAAGCCGCGTTTTTTTTAAGTGTATGAAACAAAATACCACTTTCTGCATTTAAGTAAGCAGATCCTAGCTCGGCAACTAACTCTTCAAAGGCATATTGAGGCGAACCAAATTTATCAAAATTTACAACTCCTATTCGTTTTAGTCGTGTTTCATGGCCTGTAGCATGCACCAATTCATGGAATGCTGTTCCGTACCAAATAGCTACATTATCGTACTGCGATTTTAATGGCATAACCACCCTATCGGTTGTAGGTTGGTAATTTGGACTTTCTCCTTTACCAATATGTTTTTCAATAATTAGAGGCTTTTTAGGCATACTTTTAATTATTGCTTCTGCTGCATTAATTTTATCAACATCGCTTTCATGTACAGTAGCTTTTTTGTTAATCAATTTTCGTCTAGCTTCAAAATCTATACCTTCAATATCTTTTTCATTATAAACTTTGTAATACCTTAAAAACGGTATCTTTTTTAATGTTGCACATTTTTCACTCCTTGAAGCAGTTTTACAGTTATATAGCTTTGTAAGCTCCTTATACTTTTCTTCAGTAATTACTTCGTTTCCGTTTTTAAAAATAAAATTATAATAGACAGCTTCTAGACCAACAGAACCCTTTTTAAGCTTGCCATTGTTTTTTTCTATTTGCGAGAATGTCATCCAAAACAACTTATCGTCTGTAATTTGTATTAATTTTATTTTTGGAAGGTTTGTTTTTTTATCTAAAATTCTTACAGGGTAATGAGATAATAAAAGCGCATTAATACCTCGATAGTATTTGTTTATATTGTAATTTATTGGTAATGGCAGCTTAATAAATAGATTTTTGCCTTTATTTTCTTTTCTGCCATGATACCATGTTAAATCGCCTTGTGATTCAATAGCTGAAATTATACGATCTGTTACTATTTTATATACATCATCGGTTTTTATAGGTTTTGCTAATCCCGAAACTTCATCTTTACCAAAATTATTTAAAGTTTCGTTATCAATAAAAGGTATACCTAGACTTGCATAATATTGTTCGGATTTTTCTTCAACGTCTACGTTATTAATTTTTCTAGCAATTTTACGTTTTTGCTTTTTCACGCTTTTTTTAACTTTTTCAATCAGTTTTTTAGGCTTTGCTAGACTACCGTGTGCGGTTTCGTCAAATATTGCTGGAGTTTCAATTTCAAACTCAAAAACATCTGCCTTCGGGTGCTTATCTTCAACAGAAACAAGACGTTTAAAAACGTCAAATTGTTGCTCATTAAAGGCTTGAGTTCTTATAGCTGCTATTTCTTGTTTTGAAACTGTGCGCCCGTTTAGACTATTGAATTTTTCAACGCTATTTTTCATGTGGTGGTGGTTTTAAGTGATTATGCTTCTAAAGTAATAATATTTCCAAAAACTTCAACATCTACCTTATAGTTTAGACGTTCAAAATTTTTATCTAAATAATCTTGGCTATGTTTTAAAAACTCATTTGCCGCTTTATCTAAAGACAGTTTAAAAGTAGCTTCTGGTAATTCTACAATTTGTCTTGATGGTAAATTTAATTGATAAATATTAACATCTGCCTTACCTAAATAAACACCTTCTATATTATAAACTCTTATTTGTTTTATAACTATTTTGCTTGTAAGTGTTGCTCCAAAATCTATATTGGTTAAATTTTGAAGCGTTAAAACCGCATTAAAACTTACATTGCTAAATGAAAATTTAAAGTTTGATATTTTTTTAACACCAACTTTAATATTACTCATAACCTCTGAAGCTGTATTTATTTTTTTTTGTCCGTAAATAATTAAACTTCCTAATGTTATTGCAGAAACAATCAGTATTTTTTTTGCGCTATTCGTTTTCATTTTTTTATTTCTGGTTTTGGCAACACATCTTTTTTATCTAACCACTTGTTTAAATAATGAATAGTTATGCCATTTATTAAACTCAATATAACAATACGTTGTAATTGTTTACTCATTAGTTTTTTTGTATTTATTTTTTGAAAACCACCTGCTTATAAACCACTTCTTAACCGAATCTTTAGGCTTATTATTATGTATTTTAGTATTTGTAATTTCGTTATCAATTTTCGGGTAGGTTTCAATCACAGAAGATGCTCCATTTTTAGCTTTAAGCTTTTTTATTTCAGTTAAAAAATGATTTTCAATTTTAGTGGTTTCTTTTTCAATTGCTGCTTGTATGGTGCCATCAAATTCGCTAACTATTATTTTATTATTAACAATTAAAGCTATACTTATAAGCACTATATAAATACTATTTTCAATAACATTTCTCCAACTCATATTGTAAGATTTTTATAAAATTTTATATTAATATTCTGGCAACTTCATGCCATAAACTAGGGTGTCTAGAAATTTTATTCGTCGCCATTTCCAGTCTTTAATCCAATATACTTTTCCTAAACTATCTATTGCTGGCTCGTCGTATATTTTACTTACACCTGTAATAGCAACTTCAAGGTCGTTTTTGTACCAAAAATCGGCTATCCATCCGTAACCATTTTGAAAGTCTGTACGACCCATATTTTGGTGCCTGTTTTCGCCTTTAGGTTTAAAATGCTTACTCTCGTATGCCAGGTTATAATAGTTGCTATAAAAACTATCTTTCTTTTTTACTTTGTTCCAAACTTCTAAATCGAAGTCGTCAAATGTGCGGTTGTAGGCCACCATATTATCTAACAACGCGTTGTAAGCTTGTTTTAAATCTTTATTTTCGGCAACTAAAGACGCTACCTTACTTTCAAGCGTTTTGTTATCTAGATAATTACTATGGTTTAAATATAAATTTACAACTACCCCTAAGCATAGCGTTATATACCACGCTTTATTAATTTTAATAACATAGCCTAAAATGGTAATGGTTTTAGACTTTTTTACTTTTTCATTCATTTTTTATGGTTAAGTTCGTTACAACCCCTCAATTGTAATTTTGCAATTAGTTTAATTTTTTAATCTGTTATCTATAATTTTACCGAAAACCTCGCTTAATGCTTTTGGTGCGAATATTAAAACCGCACAAACAACTGTAAATCCAAACTCAGAAATACTTAATTCTAAATTGTTTGTCATGTATTTATACAACTGATAACCTATACCCGTTAATCCTATAACCATTAAAGCCCAATAACTTACTTTCCCCCTTGTTGTTTCCATACCTAATTCATTATTAAAATTAATTTCGATTTTCTACTCGCTTTGCCTGTTGATATTACTAAAGAACTTGTAGTTACCTGAATACTAGCACTTCCTATTTCATTACTTGCATCTTTTGTAATGATATTAACCGTGTAAGTAGTTCCTGATGTTAAGTTCGTTGCATTGTAGGTTGTACCACCTGTAACGTTGCTTGCAAATACACTATCTATTTCTACATCATAACTTACCGCTTCGTTAACCGCATCCCAACTAATTGTAAAACCAGTTTGAGAAATATTACTTGATACTATATTTGTTACTGGGTAACTACCTACTTCGTTTACATTTATCGTTCTAGTTTTTTGTTGCGCTACATTACTTTCTGAATCTGACACGTTGTAATTAATGTAGTAAGTGCCAGCTGTGGTTGTATCTATTGAACCTGTGGTTACTATATCATCGGTAATATCACCATCAGTTAAATCGTTTGCCGTTGCACCTGCATCAGTATAACTATCGCCTACATTTATGCTTACAGTTAGTGCGCCTGTAACTGTAATTACGGGAATGTCTGGGTCTGCCAGTATGTCTACAGAATTAGCATAATCTTCTAAATACATTCTTCCTGTATTTGGATTTATATCTCTCCCAGAGCTACCATTAGGTACATTTGATTGAAACCAATTTTCTGGAATATCTGTATCAGAAACATAGAAGCTTGCAAGCCTATTATTTTCAGGTAAAACTGGATAAAGCAATGCATTAGCATCAAACTTATCTCTGTACAATGAGCTAGTAGTTCCTTGTCTTGTTTTATTTGCTATATCATCAAAAATTTCTTGTTGGTAAGCATCATAGTATATACCATAAGTCCCGTCTGCGTTTAAATATTTGTTAGCTCCGACATCAGCTAGAACACTATTATAAGATGCTGACGTTGACTCTAAATTTGTTAATGGCGTGCCTATATATGGAAATTGTATAAATTCTCTATGCCTGTCAATGTCTGATTGCGTGGCAGGAGATTGTACATCTGAACTCGTAGTTCTCCAAATTACCATATAATCATCCCAACTGGTATCTGTCGGTAGATGGTCAGAGCTATCGTATCTATCTATGAACTCCCCCGAAGTGAAAACTCTAGGCGTTCTCCAGTCAAGTCCTGATTGATACTGCGCAATTTTATTAAAAGCATAGCTATCAAGCAAATCGCTTCTAGTACCGCCTCGATAGGTATTATTAATTCTATTAGTAAGCGAGTTATTAAAATGAGTGCTCATACGCCAACCATAATTATACATTACGTTGTTGTAATATTCAAAATTACCATTCCCACTAATATTAGGTCTATGGTCGGAATGGGCTATTAAATTATGATGAAATGATTGGCTACCAGCTAAATCTATTCTATTGTTATCAGAGCCAGAACCTCCCAATAAAGCTGCTGTGTTACAATCTGCAATCAACGTCCATTGAATAGTAGTATTCCCTATTTCTTCTGCACCTGTGTTATTATCATCTTGTGTGGAAATACCTGTTGTAGTATGTACATATCTTACATCTATATGATCTAATACAATTTCATTACCCCCAGCTATAGCTATACCTTGTGTATTTTGAGGTACAGAATTACCTCCAATAACTAAAGGATGAAAATATCCTGTATTAACCACTCTAAAGTATCTAAAAATTAAATTTTTACCTCTATTAAAATCAAATCTAGGTACTTCAATAGTTATCCCCCCTTCTGGAGCTGTTTGCCCTAAAATTGTAAGATTTGCAGAATTACTATTCCTTACTCTACTATGCATTACAATTGTACCGCTAACGTCAAATACTATAATTCTGGGCGTAGTTTTCCAATTTGGGTCTAGAGCTGAAGATATAGCTCTTCTAAAAGTACCTTCATAGTAATCCCCTGTATTTGGGTCTAGAGCTGGTTCATGTACACCATCTGAATCTAAAACAAAAGGGTCATCTAATGTAGTAACATGGTATACTACACCACCACGACCACCTGTAGCATAAGCACCTGCTCCATAAGCTGAAGGAAATGCTTTTATCATCTCGTCTTTGACGACAAAAACAGCCTTACCTCTTGAAATTGTGTAATTAGCACTTGGAGTAATATCGACTTCTAAACGCTCTCTAGTAGTAGGAGAAGAACCGGTTTTTGAAAACTCAATTAACTTAGAAATTTCTCCTGGTTGAAATGTAACACTTCCATTGGTTAAATCTGTTTTAGAAGCAGCTGCCCCACTTACAGTATAATTAACAGTTAAAACAGAAGCTTGTGGCTCATTAATATAAACCCTAAGTATTCCTCCTTGATTATTGTTTATATACTTCCTGTACGCTTTTACACTTGCTATTTGCGAAAACCCAAAAGCCGACAAAAAGAAAAATATGTATAATAATTTTTTCATTTAGTTTAATTTTGAGTAACTGATAAATCTTGTAACTCAAAGAATGAGCCATCTTGAGGATTATACTGCTGAAATCTAAAACGAGCTGTGCCTGTAGCTGATGGCGTAACCGTTCTAGTATATGTGTCAAATGATTCTGTAAATTCTATACTACTATCTAAAGTCGCATTAGTAGCTCCTAGTGTTGCGCTAATAGTCGTGTTTGGATTTGATGTACCAAACCTATTAGCTAAACCAGCAATTTGTAAGGTATATGTTTCGCCTAATTCCACAGGAAAAGTAATATATATCCATATAGCACCACCGTCACCATTAGTAACATCTCCTCTTAATTTATGTCCGCCTCCAGATTTTGCTTGCGAGGTTAAAGTTACTATACCTAAATCTACTACTATATCATCTGTGTCATTCTCGTTATTTGTAGCACTTAAAGCATTAGCGTAAGGGTATAGGTTGCCAACTGTAGGCGGCGGTGGTGTGTAATACTCCCAAGCATTTCCCGTTACAAAATAGTTGTTTGCACCATCGTGGTTTAAATTAATAGTTGTTTTTGTGCTGTCTGAAATAGTTTGTATGTACTGTCTTGACGAACCATTATTTATTGGATAATTTAACTTTAGTTTACCTCCTCCTGTTCTAACAAAATTAAAAACATAATTATCATTAGGCGCTATGTTTAGCGTGGCATCATTTGGAATGGTTATCGATACACTATCATTTAAAACTCCTTCGTATATGTTTCTATAACCATAATCAATAAATGTAGTATCTAATGTTACATTGGTTAATATTTTATTATAAGAAAAAGCTTCGGTAGTAGCAACTGTATTTGTACGCCAATTAGTATTACCAAAATAAGTATCTAGCAAATTCTCTATTTCAATTGCTGTTAAATCGGCAGTTGCATTGCTTTCAATACCTGCTAACTTTGTGGCATCGCCACTTGGATAAGTATTCTTTGCTGTGTTTAACGCAATAGCATCGTTTTGTGTGGTTTGCTCGCTTTGTAGCGCGTTAATATTATTAGCATTGTTGGTTATACCGCTAATATCTTGATCGCCTGTATTAGTACCGCTTTGATTTGCTAATTTTGTTTTTTCTGAATCTGTAAAAGCATTAGTATTGGCGTTACTTTCATATTTTGTTTTTATTGTGCTTGCAGTTTCTCCACTTGCAGACAACACAACGGCATCTAATTCATCTTTTAATTCTTTAATAACATCTTGAACATTTGTAGTATCTAATGTTAAATAAGGTATAAACGATGTTCTTGATGCTTTGGCATCGGTAGTTCTATCGTCTAATAAATCTGAAAATTTCATTACACCGCTTACTTCGTCTAAATCCGAAGCTATAACACCACTTACAATACCAGCTGCTTTATTTTTTAACCTAAAAAATGTTGGAGCTGGCTCGTAATCATTTTGCGTGCTAATTAACTGTCCAATTGTGTTATTCGTTGTAAAATACAATGTTTTAAATCCCCAATACTGCCCATAACTACTAACTATTAATTTTGAGCCATCAGATGAAATTGCTAGTTTAACAAAGTTTACATTTGATGTAATTGCAGAAAAATCTACTTCATTATATACTTTTACCGCTGTACTTAAATCGCCTGCAACAGATAAATTATATTGTGTTAAATATCCTGTTCTTGACAGCAAGAATAATCTTGTTTTATCTTGCGAAAAATCAAAACCGAAATTTGGCGATTCTAAAAGCATTTCATTAACTAATGTTCTAGTAGTAACATCAAAAGGTGTGCTTAAATTATAGTGCCTAATTGAACCAGACAACACATATAAATTTACACCATCATTTGTTAAGTGTATGTCGTAATCGCCTATATTATAACCAAAAGTATCTGTACTCACTAATGTAACGTTATCAAAACCATAAGCTGTATCTGTACTATAAATATCTACTTTACCTGTGTTTAAATCGCCATTAGCATAAGCATAGTGTGTTCCGCTTGATGTTATATGAAATGCACCACCTTGACCTAACAACGCTTCGGTATCAACTTGTGTAATATTGTCCGTTTCAAAAGGTTCAGATAAACTATACCTAATTGCACCAGCATTATGCATACTACCATACAAGTAATTTCCATCGCTAGAAATTGTCATTCCAGCCGCTTGATATGGCGATGCTGTAGATTCTGTTCCTTTGTCTAAAATAAAAGAGTTTTCTAGCTTAAACCATAAATCGGAAGTATTGGAGGTTTTTTCATAATTTAAATTATTTATATATTCTGCCACTTGTGCTTTTATAGAACCTACACCACTTAAACTGGTTGAAGCAATGCTTTCGGTAACACTTATTTGGTCGTTGCCAAATGGTTTCCATCCTGTGCCATCAAAATAATATGGTTTATTTGAAACGCTATCAAAATGAAACTGTCCATCTTTCGGATTAGATGGGAAAGTTGATTTTGGCACAATGTAATATCCATCAGGAAATCTATCTGGGCGATTACCTACTTGTGAATAACTAAAATAAGAAACAACTAAAACTATATATAAAATTATTTTTTTCATGTGAAAATGTGTGGTTTTAAGTGATTTTTTTGTTAAAAAAATGGGATTATTTGAATAATATCGCCCGCATCTGAAGCAAAATTTAATGTAACCTCTTGGCTATCTTCTTGATGTGTAAAATCTCCATTAGGATTTTGAACCGTAATAGGCATTTGAGTTTTTTGATTATGTATAACTATTACTGCTTTAACAGGTTTAGACAACTCGAAAAGTTGTTGGTCTTGTGCTGCAACAAATACTTCTGGAACACCTGAACCATTGCCGGAAGTGTTGTTATTACTATTAGCACTACCAAAAACACCTATTCCTATACTACCGCCTACGCTTACCATAATTTACCTTTTTAATTAATTTTTATTTTTTGAAATATTGTTTACATATAATCCAATACCTGTTAATGTTGCTAATACTAAGAAAATTGAAATCTTTTTTTTTTCTTTAAAAACAAAAGTACTTAGCCTTTTTAGCCATGCTTTTTCCCATGGCCCACCAATGTTTTTATAAAAATTTTCTCTTGCTTTTTTTAATGCTTCGTGTAACTGTTTTGAATTTGTGTTATTTATGGCACTTCTTGTTTTATCTCCAATTGCTCCATCTACTTTAAGGTTAAATCCAAAATTATCGTTTAACGTTTCCTGTACTAGTTTAGCTGCTGCGCCTGTGCCAGCATTTACCGCATGATCTGCAAGAATATTTGCCACACTTTGGTTGTTTATATATGTAGCTCCTATTTTATCCCAATACCATACTTTCATAATTTCTAAAGCTATGGTTTTGGTTATATTTCGCATGTCTATTTCGGTTGGCACTCGACCTATCCAATTTTCGTAAACAGGCGCACTAACTCCATGATTTGTACCTACCAACTCGCCACGAGAATTATAGTTTCCCGAATCGTTTTGAAGTTTTTGATAACCTCCTTCAGCATTAACAAGTAACGGTATGTACAAATTAAAACTCGCCATTACACTTTAACTTTAACAGCTTTTTTTGGTGTTGGTTTTTTTTCGTCATCGCTACTACTATAAACTAATAAAACAATGCCTATTGTTGCTAAAGCTGCAAACACCCAATTTTTCTTTTTCTTAGCTATTACTACTACTTCATCTAGAATACCAGCCTCTTCTTGCAGATATTCAACAGGCAACACATCTTTTGCTGGCACCGTAATATTTCCGTATGCAACATGCGAAAACACTATAACATCATCTGGCATAGCGTCTAATTGAAAAAAACCATTTGCATTTGTTATAGTGCCCTTATTAGGGTTATTTTGTTTATACACGTTTACGTTTTCTATAGGTAAAGCTGTATTAAAATCTAATATTTGAGATTTTATATCCATAATTTTGAAAGGATTATATAATTGTGATTTATCGCACCCACAACCTAATTGAGTATTTGAATTCATTACTTTAAATTTTTAAAATATTCCTGGTAAAACCATTCTTATTTGTTGTAATTCGTTATTATCTAACTCGGCAGCAATCCAATAACTTAAATTTCTTTTTGAAGCTGGCCACATACCCTCGCCTGCTCCATCGTATCGAGGTGTACCAAATTTTATAGCTATCATTCCGTAATCTGCAACAGTAATATTGCTAAGTGCCATTTTAACTCGCTCGAAATCTGTACCGAAACCATCCATGGCTTCTAACAAAACATTAGCTCGGTTTTGCGCTTCTAAATCTGTAATTGTTACAGGAATTGTTCCTGCATTACCAATAGGACTATCACTACTGTTTAGATTTGGATCTTTTAATTCTTTTACTAATTGATCTAAAGTTGTTGAAGCGACATCGGCAGCACTCCCAACTACATTTCCAACTTTTGAAGCGTTAGAAATTGTTTTTAAAACTAAAACCGTAAGCACTGCAACACCACCAACAACAACCCAGCTTAATGCACCTTTGGTATCTTTATTTACTTTGTTAGCACCTTCTTTTACTTTTGGTGCAGCTTTACTTGCGGCTTTTACCACGGCTACTGTGCTCATAATATTGTATTTTAAATGCCTAAATATTTTTTAACTACATTAAACATTAATGCGGTTTTAAAATACCCGATAGCTTTTTTACTTTTACTTAATTCTGCTAAACGTGTTAAAACTACCGTATCTAAATTGTTTAGCTCTGAAAACGCTTCGTGGCGTTTGTTCTCATCGGCTGCATTTGCGCCTGTAATTTTTATTATTGTTGCCATTTTTAAGATTGTTTTTGTTGTTCTAATTGGTTTAATCCAGTTACTAAATAAGTTTGAAAATCATCTGAAGCTAACAAACCTTGTGCTGTTTGAATTATTAATAACACCGCTTCATCTGGATAGTCTTGTAATAGTGCCATTAATTGTTGTTTTGTTTTAGACATATTAGCCATAGGATTACCCATACCAACAGCTGTAGGTTTTCCTTTTATAGATTCTAAAAGTTCTGGAGTTTTGCTTAACAATGTGCCTAAACCATTTGCAATAGCTTCATTATTCATTAATTTTTCAAGCGCACTTTCTTTATTAGCTAAAGCTTGTTGTTTTTCAAAATCTTTCCTATCAATTATAGTTTCTAGTTTCTTTTCGGCAGTATGACACTTCTCTTTTTCAATCCTAAGTTCGCTTTTTACATCGGCTAATTCGCTTTCTGCTTTTTTTAGCTTTTCTGATAAATCAATAAAACGTTCTTCTTTAACTTTCATTGAAATTAACTCGTGCTGTGGCACTTGCGTATACCCCATACCACTTACGGGTGCAGCCATTTGAGGTGCTGCAACTTGATGTTGTGTGTTTTGTGGTGTTTGTGTATTCATATTTGCATCGGTTTGTGTAGGGGATGGGGTTTCTTTTGGTGTTTGGTTTGAAAAAGTAAGCGTAGTTTCGCTACGTACTTTTGCAGACGAACCTTCCATACGTTTTAAATATAATACAGCTCCATTTGTAAATCCGTGATTTGGCAAATCTTCAATAAAGGCTTTTATGCTTGGTGCTACGCTTAAAACATCTTTTTTTGACCATAAAAATCGATTATGCGAAGCATTTTCTTTTCTGCGTTTTGCAGCACCTTGAACAATAGAAATAACACCTGTACGATTACTAAGGTGCTGTTCTATTATATTAAAAATTTGTGCATTTTTATCTGGAGTCATAATAAACTAATCTGTTTAACATTTATCTACAAGAAACCTAACAATAGCTTGCTTTCCTGTAAATGGAGTGGTGTTGTTTGCGTAAACATTAGGGTCAAACTCTATTTTTATTTGCTGGTCGCAAACACGGCTTTCGTTATTTATACCAAAAGATTCGCCAGGGTAAATAGGTTCTTTTTCTTCTACAGCACTTGTACTTATAAAAATAATGTGCGCTCCTAAATTACGTAGTGTAAAACCACGAACACCTAAATTTGCACCTTCTTTTTTTAAATCTAATACCTGATCTTGACCAAAACGTTTAACGCGTGTTGTGGTTTCTGTACCATACACTTTTTTTCTTAATAAAGAAATAATGTGTTGCAAGCAACCTAAAACTGTTTCGGGCATACTTAAATAATTGTTTTTATCGCTCATTACAAATCATTTAATCATTACAAGATTCCTCAATCATAAAGATTAATTGCGCTTTAAAATCGGCTGTTGCAATGTTTCCTTCAGCTACAGCATCAATAGACACTTCCAAACTTGAATCGAATTCGCATGGCTTAAAACCATCTTTATAACCGCCACCTTGTTGAATAAAATCTCTAAAATCGGTTGCGTTAATTAATGGATTATTCCCATCGGTAACGCTTAAATTTAAACGTTGATTTACTGGAGTAGCACTAGAAATATGTATTAGCTTAACACCAACACATTTACCTTTTTTTAATGGTGTAGCTTTACTAAAACTTGGCGAGCCTACCGCAATAGAAATATCTACTTTATCATAAATATATTTTACCATGATGTTTTTTGTTTTAAAAAAAGCCTTTAAGCACATTACATACCTAAAGGCTTTTTATTTATAAAATACTTTTGTTTTATTTAGTATGTGGTAGCGGTTTCAAAACCTTTTAAAATTAGCTCTACATACGAAGCATCATCGCCACCTGTATAAGCAAATGCTGCGTTTTGCCCAAACTCTATTTTAAGACCTGTTATAGTTTCACTTTTAAGTAAAGCTAACTGAATTTCTAACCATCTTTCGTCGGTGTTTTTGGCTTCATTAATAGCTGCAATAGATATTTTTCTAATTACTTTTTCGTCTTGTTCGATTATTAAATTAGCCGATTTTAATGCTGGAGGTAAAGCTGCTGTATAATTAACAGAATCATACTTTGTGCCTACGGTAGCTGTTGCACCTGTACCATAATTTAATTGTAAATTCTCTAAAACAAAGTTTAAATTATTTGCAAGCTGATTACCATTAAAATCGTTAATACCACGTATAGCAGAATTAAAACCTTGTAATAAATCTACTGTACCACCAGCCGATACTTCATTACGAACAACTAATGTTTTATCACGAGGATTAATTTTTCCTTGTGAAATTAACAACTGCGTGTTTGCCGACAAGCTTGGCCCCATTAATACTAAAAAGGCAAGTACTGTAAATAGTTTTGGTTTCATGGTATCTCTTAACCATTGAATACCTCTTAATTTGTTTTGAATGTCTAACATGATTTGTTTTTTTATGATGTTGTTTTAAAATTTATTTGTTTTTATCCTAATTGAAAAATATTAGATTCCGTAGGATTACCTAATTGAAAAGCCGCTGGATTACCCATAGCTCTGCCAGCCATAGAAGCTCTTAATGCCGCCATTGCTTTTTCAGGTTGTATGCCTGTTCCTGATGATGATGGAGAAAGCTCGAATGCATCTTGTAGCACGGCTACATCGCTTGCATGATCTTCTACTAATTCTTTAGCACCATCGTAAACTTGTTTAGCAACTACTCCTGCGCTTACCGCTTGAATGTGCTTGTTAGGTACTGCAACAACTCCTAGTATTCCAATGGCGGCCACAATTCCTTTTGAAGCCCATTTATTGTTAACTAGTGAATCTAAAGCCTTAACCCCTACATTTGAACCTGCAAACCCTACGGCTGCTTCGCCAGCTGTAACCAAAGCATCGCCTGCTTTGTTTACTGTTAATTTGTTAAATTTCATCGTTTTTAATTTTAATTAATAATTATATAAAGTGTGCTTCAATGCACTTGCTTTTATTTTTTTGAAGATGTTTTTTTGCCTTCATCTTTTGTGGCAAAATATATTCCTGTTACCAAGGCCAAACCTAGCACGATACCTAAAGCGCCATCGCCTGCTTTTTGCTTATTACCATCAACAACATCATTTGCGGTGTCTAAAAAACTTTCAAGCGCATTTCTAAACTTTACTTGTCTATAAGTTGCGTTACCATGTTGTTTTTCGCTTTTATGATAATCTTTTTGCCCTGTATATGCTTGCGGGTAAGTAAATTCAGCTGGAGCAACATGTTCAGTAATTTCAATATCATATTCATTTTCAATCTGCTTTAACATCATATCTGTTTGTGTTTTTGCTCCAGTCACTACATCTGTGTAAATTTGAATAGCTTCTCTACTACAAGATCTCCAATTTGCGCCATTAGGCAGATACTCTGCGTACATCACGTAACTAATATCTACTGCTTTTAATAAAAAATTTAAATGCTTTTCTAATTCCTCTGTAGATGTTGTATTAGTTACAGAACCTACCGCAGTTTCAAAAAAAGGAACATGAATTTTAGAAACTTGGTCAGCTACTTTTGCAGGCGTGAAAGTGCTATTCCAACAACTTAAATTAAAACCATTAGCGAATACCGCTCCAAATGTTTTACTAAATAAATCCTTTGGAATTAATTTAGTAAGCATTGGTCCAAATTTTTTAACAAACTTTAATGCTTTTGGTAATAATTTAACAGTTAATGGTACTGGTGCTGGTACTAAACCTAAACCATATGGTTTAGAATCTATTCCAAATAACTCTCCAACAGTAGGCTCTATACCCGCATCTATATAATATTCTAGATGATTTATCACACCATTTACCGCCTCTCTAGGTAATCCTTGTCTTTCTAGTTCATCTAAAAAACTATAAAAATTCTTAAAAGCCTGTTCTAAGATTTTGAAATCTGGCAAATCGTACCCTTTTGTTATACCTACAACTGGTATTTGTGTATCTCTACCATAACCCAAACCGCTTGTATTACAACCGCAAGCTAAAAATGGAGATGACAACCCTTGTATTACTAATTTTGGTTCCATATAAATATCGTCTTTATCGTTAAATGGCAACTCGTTGTTTAATTCTATTGTACCATCAATAATTAAATAGTCTTTTAAAAATTTAGAATTATTAGGCAACTTACCTGTTGTTTGATTATTAGGTATTACTACGTAAACATGTGTAAATGCATCGCTTTGAACGTCTTGTTTTATGCGTCTTAAATAATGTTTAATACCAAGATTTAACAAAATAGTACTAGCAAAAATGGTATAACTTTTACAGTCTGTACCTTGTTTTCTAGTTTCCCATGCAATGGCAGGACTTTTAAGTTTTTGCACTTCGCCATCAATAGTGTATTGAATGTGCCAAAACAAAAACCATTGTATATTATTTATTGTTTCTTGAACAGTTTTACCTGCCAACACCAAAGCTAATTTTTTAGTTTCGTGAATATGTTTTTTAGCCCATTTAGCCATTTCTTTAATAGCTACAGCTGTATTTCCTTTAGCTAGATTAACAACTTTTCCGGTGCTTTTAGAAATTAAACCATTATACTCTTGACCACTTAAAATAGACCTGTGCAACGATTTATTTATATCTTCTCTTGTCATGCTTTACCTAATTTCAAAGAACAAGTAAAGCGCATTAAAACATAATGCGCTTTCTTTAACCAATTTCCCTAAATAATAACCTTAAACTTCATAAAATGAATACTTTATTATGACTACTTTAGGCTGTAAATTTGATTATTTTTAAATGGTGTTTTTATAATTAATTAGGATTTTAAACGATTTTTAACGGTTATTAATGGTTTTTTAGCATTTAGCACTAATAATAAGTTAAAACTATGTTGTTTGTTTTAAATAATAGTTTTTATTTATTAATTTTGAACAACTTAAAACCACACCACATGAAACCACTACCTTGCGTTTGCACCAAAGGAAGATTACACAAAGTAATTAACGGCAGTAGAGATGCTTACCTTGCCGATATTATTAATAAAACTATTGCTAAAACTAGAAATATTGCTATTGAAGAAGCTAAAAGAATTAAAAAACTCACCAAAAAAGAGTGTACCATTGTTATGGATGCTTTTGGCGAGTTGGAAGAGTAATATTTATTTGATTTTACTAATTATATTTCAACAGCATCACATTTAAAAATAATTTGGTTGCCTATATATTTGTAGTAATTTTTTGAAGTGTTTGTTACTTTAAAATTTTCATGTATTTTATTTACATACCACATAGATGCTTGCGATTTTACTATTTTTACTTTTAAAGTTTTCATAGTTTAATACCTTAAATCTGTCCAATGAATAATTTTACCTTTAAAACTGGTATTAAAGTATGCAAAAAATGCTTCAATACTTTTAAAACCATCGTTTCTTACTAATGCTTCTAGCTGCAAACCTACTATCCATCGATTATTTATATAGACTCTTGGTATAGGTGTTTTTAAACCATCTGGATCGTGCCAAACTATTTCAATATTTTGTATTGCTTTGCACTTTAATACGGGTGCAAACAAGTGTTGGTTTTTGGTACGTGTGTAAATGTAAAAATGTATTAAGTTTCCTGTTTTCCATCGGTTATTTTTATCCTCTCTTATGGTATGTAATTTTGGATGGTTAACATCGGTTTTATAATCTTGTTTTAATTTTCTTTGAAGAAAAACATAGTCCTGATAATAAAAAAACAGGTTTTCATTATTGGGTTGTAATGTTTCTATACTTTTTAAAATTTTTGGCACAAACAACGTTGGAGTGTTTGCTAATATTTCTGGTAAATATTTAGGATATGTGGTACTAAATGAACAATTCATATTGTGTGGTTTTAAGTGATTTTATATATCTAACAAAATTGGTGTGCCATATTTTTTGGCGTTTTTCTGAATGTGATAAATTTTAGTTTCCTCAATTGGATAGTTAAACCAAATAACTTCGGTTACTAAACCAGATCTTATATTGTTTTTTTTTGATGGAAAAACAATTTTAGTCCAATCATGATATAATTCGTTATACATGTCTGATTCATACCCGCTAATCATTGCTTTGCCCTTTATTTTGTGAGCTGTTTCTGCTAATTGAATATGTTGTTTGGTTGTAAACTCAAAAACATAATCATTTTTAGAGTTACGAGTTTCAGGTAGATATGGTGGATCAAAATAAAAAAAGATATTCTCAAAATCTAACTTTTGTATGAACTCAAAAATATTATAATTTGTAATTTGAATGTTTTTGCGCAACTCTAAAGCCACATCGTGTAATTTAGGGATAGCATTGTTCCATTTACTTACAGTTTCTCCTCCTTTTGAATTACATTTAGTTAGCGCCATCTGCCAGCCTTTATTTTTTCTAGAGGCACCTAAACTAAAAAACGACTGACGTATTCTTACATAAAAACGTCTTGCACGTTCTACTTTATCGGGGTGGTATTCCCAACAATTATCATATTCTTGCCTACTAAACGGTGTTAATTTTAATTTTGAAATGAGTTGATCTTCATAATCCCTTAAGACTTCAAAAAAATTAGTTATATCGCTATTAATTTCATTAACTGTTTTAACAACTTTTCCTTCATAATTTAATGTAACCGCAAAACTACCTCCAAATCCATCGGCCAAATGAGTTATTTTTTCTGGAAAATAATTATATAAATTTTCCAACCATGTAAATTTACCTCCAAAATAATTAAAAGCTATTTTTTTATTAATATTTCCTGACATTTTATGTGGTTTTAAGTGATTTTAAGCAGCTGTATTTAAACTCTTTTCAATAGCCTCATAATTAGCGTTAATTAATGCTTTAGCTTGGTTTACTTCTACAGCATTACCTATGTATTTTTTTTGCTGGGTTTTATTACCTACAAGTTTATAGTTTACTGGAAATCCTTGTATTTGTTTTAACTCTTGTATATTAAGCATACGCATTTTAATATCAATAACACCATGCGCTACCATGAATTTTTTAATTTTTATCATAATTTCAGAATCAGTTTTATAAACCGGAAGTGTTATGTATCCCAATTCTGTTGAAACTAAATATAAAGGAGCTTTGTCTTGCCTAGCTATTACGGTGCAACATGGTTTTTCTATACTACTATGATTACCACCCCATCCTGGATTAAAAATATAATGTTTTGCTTTCACTAAACTAAATTTTGGAATAGTGGTTAGTGCACCTATTGGCTTTTCGATGCTTCGTGCTGTTCCATTTCCATACTGTTCGTCTATAAAATTTACATCAACTTTACAAACCCTATCTTTTGTAGTGATGGTTGGTGATGGATGCTCTATAGAATGTAAACCGAAATTACCATTATATGTTGAAAGGTGTGAAGCAGTAACTATAGCCTGCCCTCCTGAAGTTGTAATTGAACCTGCGGAGCCAGTTACACTAATAACTTTACCCTTTGGTCTGCCTGAATAATATTTTTTAATAAATACCGATTTAACAAGAGCATGTGTGTTGTTTGATAATATCGTTCCTATTGGCTTATCAATAGAGTTTACTTTTTGATGCGGGTTTACTTTACCTCCATTATAACGTTTTGTAAATACCGATTCTCCATTTGCAACAAACTTTTCTAAGCCTGCATATATACGCTTTAATGTGTTGTTTGATAGTTCTTTTTTTCTATGAAAAATACTCATACCTTCATCTTCCAAATTTAAAATATCTTTTACAGATTTCCATTTTTTCATTGGAAATAGCACATTATCTGCTTTATCTTTCGTATGAGTTTGCTCTGGCCATGATATTGAAAAAGGTTTTTTTGCAAACTGAATAAATAAACGCTCTCTACTTTGATATGCTCCAAAATTAGCAGCATTTAATATTTTAGCATCATATTTAAACCCGTATCTTTTTATTTTTTTCAACCATTTTATATAGTCTTTACCTTCTTTTCTTGAAATAGGTTTTCCGTTTTCATTTAGTGGCCCCCAACTCATAAACTCCCGTACATTTTCTACCCAAAAATAATTTACGTCTAATTTTTCTAGATACATAAACATATGTTCTGCTAATGTTCGGCTATCTGCATTTTTAGCTTGACCTCCTTTTGCTTTTGAAAAATTTGTGCACTCTAAAGAAGCCCATAAATTAATAATGCATTTTGGGAAAATTAATCGTATTTTTTTTACTAAGTATTCAAGGTTTTTAACCACCTTAAAATTTTTAATATCTTCTATTAAATGTACTGCTTTTGGGTGGTTTTTCTCGTGAGATTTAATAGCATTAGTATCGTGATTAACGCAAGCTGCTACAAAAGTATTTTCTTTTGCAAACTGAATCCCTGTTGATGTTCCTCCTGCGCCACAAAATAAATCTAACCAAATAACTAGCGGTTTATCAGGGTTGTAATTATTAAATACATGATTTATAAAGTTTTGAATTTTAAACTGATATAATGTGTTATTTTTCATGTGGTTTGGTTTTAAGTGATTTTATTGTATTATAAATATTTTTCCTATGGTTTGAATATACATTACTTTACCTCTTTTAATCCTATCGTTAACTCCAGCAATTGAAATTCCTTCTTGTTTAGCATACTGCGTTTTAGATTTTAGGTTAAATTTATTAAGTAGATACTCTAAAATTACAAGTTCATCGGTATAACTAAAACCTTTAGTTTCTGAAGCTTTTATGTATCTTTCGCTTACTTTTATTGGGTTTTTCATTGGTTAAGTTTATTAAGTTCTCATATACCTAGTTATGTACAATGGCGCACAAACTTTATCCAATCAACACGTGCTATTGCGCCACAGTACATAACACGTGGTATAGTGCATAGCTTTAGGTTCGTGCTTAATTCAAAAGTTCGTGCGTATTTGCTCATAATAACATCTATTTTTTTCCAACGCTTTTTTCTTCCAATCTTTGCGGAATATTACGCTCAATATCTCTATCTCTCATTTCCCAATCATAATCTAAAAGGTAGTTTTTAGAGTTACCTTTTAAGTCGTACTTGTCAGCAGAAAAAGAGACTTTTACAAATGTTCTTAAAACCAATCCTTTGTTTTCACTTACTTTATGTATGTTGTATTGGTCTAATCTTAAAAGGCTGTTTTCTGGATAAATCTCAATAGCCTCTTCATTTGCCTGTTCTTCCATTTCATTCATAGAAACTGCATCATCTAAAGTCAAATTAAAAGGCGAATAATTAAATACGGTTGGGTTTTTATCACACCAAACATAATTTATATCATCAGTTAAAAAACCGTCAGAATGATAGCCTTTTCTATTAAAAGAACATCCACCTACTTGATACATTCTTTTTGCTGTCAAATACACATAACTATTTACAAATCGGTCTAAACCAAATTCCCCTACAAAATCACAGCAGATGTTACCAATTAATTCTTCAAAACATTTTAACCTTTCTTCAACTATTGGTTTTGTTTGGTCTTTAAGTTTTATAGGTAAATATTGGTAAAACAGCATTTCATCACACTTCACCTCGTGCAATCCTAAATATTTTGGTAGAGTTCCGTATTTCATTTTGCTATATTTTCAAAAACATAAAGCCCTAATTCTTGCATAATAAAAAGTTTGCAAAAACCAATGTATTTTAAGTCTTTAGTTGGTGTTTCAATTGGTTGTCCTGTTTTGTAAAATTCTATATATCTTACTTCTGTTTCGGGTTCTTCATCTTCTTTTGGTGGCTCAACAATAGCCCATAAAAAGAATTTACCATCAACATCGTCAACCCTAATAATTTCAGCATTTACAGGTAATTCAATTTCTTGCTTTTCCTTAATGCTCATTTCGTATTTAAAAATTTTCTTCATAACTGTATGTATTTGTCTTCCTATCGTCAGCCATTTTGCCAACGCTTTAAAAAATAGATGTTATTATTACTTTGTTTCTTAACTCAATCTTCGTGCATTTTAAGGCTACGCACCATACCACTATCCGTTATGTACAATGGCGCACAAACTTTATCCAATCAACACGTGCTATTGCGCCACAGTACATAACACGTGGTATAGTGCATAGCTTTAGGTTCGTGCTTAATTCAAAAGTTCGTGCGTATTTGCTCATAATAACATCTATTTTTTTCCAACGCTTTTTTCTTCCAATCTTTGCGGAATATTACGCTCAATATCTCTATCTCTCATTTCCCAATCATAATCTAAAAGGTAGTTTTTAGAGTTACCTTTTAAGTCGTACTTGTCAGCAGAAAAAGAGACTTTTACAAATGTTCTTAAAACCAATCCTTTGTTTTCACTTACTTTATGTATGTTGTATTGGTCTAATCTTAAAAGGCTGTTTTCTGGATAAATCTCAATAGCCTCTTCATTTGCCTGTTCTTCCATTTCATTCATAGAAACTGCATCATCTAAAGTCAAATTAAAAGGCGAATAATTAAATACGGTTGGGTTTTTATCACACCAAACATAATTTATATCATCAGTTAAAAAACCGTCAGAATGATAGCCTTTTCTATTAAAAGAACATCCACCTACTTGATACATTCTTTTTGCTGTCAAATACACATAACTATTTACAAATCGGTCTAAACCAAATTCCCCTACAAAATCACAGCAGATGTTACCAATTAATTCTTCAAAACATTTTAACCTTTCTTCAACTATTGGTTTTGTTTGGTCTTTAAGTTTTATAGGTAAATATTGGTAAAACAGCATTTCATCACACTTCACCTCGTGCAATCCTAAATATTTTGGTAGAGTTCCGTATTTCATTTTGCTATATTTTCAAAAACATAAAGCCCTAATTCTTGCATAATAAAAAGTTTGCAAAAACCAATGTATTTTAAGTCTTTAGTTGGTGTTTCAATTGGTTGTCCTGTTTTGTAAAATTCTATATATCTTACTTCTGTTTCGGGTTCTTCATCTTCTTTTGGTGGCTCAACAATAGCCCATAAAAAGAATTTACCATCAACATCGTCAACCCTAATAATTTCAGCATTTACAGGTAATTCAATTTCTTGCTTTTCCTTAATGCTCATTTCGTATTTAAAAATTTTCTTCATAACTGTATGTATTTGTCTTCCTATCGTCAGCCATTTTGCCAACGCTTTAAAAAATAGATGTTATTATTACTTTGTTTCTTAACTCAATCTTCGTGCATTTTAAGGCTACGCACCATACCACTATCCGTTACCCAAAATAAAAAAGGGCGACTACTCATACTCTAAAAAGAACATACGCAAGAATCATCCTCTTTTGTAAAATAAAATTCAGGCGTATAAGGTAATTCAGCCATTTTTACCAAATCATCTATACTTTTGTAATTTCTAAACATTACAGAATTATATTTTATTTCCATTTCTTTGACCCAATCAATAAAATCAGTTCCAAAACGAATATTATCAACTAACGTTTTATCGCTTTTCTTCCAACACAACTCACAATTACCATATTTTCCGTGTATAGATAATTGAAAAGGTTGTTTATCCCAAAATCTATTTAAGTCCATTTGGGTTATTGGACTTTTATAATCTGTAAGCAAAGGAAAAATCCTTTTTTTATCAATCTTTGCTTCTGTAAAAGTTATTCGTTTAGGCATATCTTCACTTCTGTAACCTATTGCTTTTATATAATTATTAACGCCAAACAAATCATCAAACAACTTTTTAGCAGGTAGTGTTTTTAAGTTTTCACTACAATAAGGTGCATCTCTATTAGGTAATCCATCAAAGACACCTTTGTTTTTATGTGCAATCATTTCTTTAAACGGTTGTGCAGTCATATTTAAGTTATCCCAATCAACAACTTTATATTTTACACCAACACCAATTTCTAAAGAATAAACACCTTCAATTTTTATTAAATCAATTCCCCAATACTTCTCAATATCTTTTAAAAATCTTATAGTTTGTGGTCTTTCCATTCCTGTGTTACAAAAAACATAGGCTTTTTCATAATCTTTATATTTTTCGCTTGTTTGTATATGTCTTGCCATCATAGCAGAACTACGACCACCAGAAACGGTAATCATAATATTTTGCTTCCTATCGTCAGCAACGCCCTTTTTTACATTGGGTAACACCGTGTATAATTCATTGCTATTTTGTAACATATTCAAAGGTTGTTTTATATTTATTAAAGTCTGTTTTTATTCAATGTTTCTGCTAGTTTTTACGCAACGAAATCATACACAATTCCGTTAGTGCAATCAATAACATCATCAATACCCCAATACGTGCTTAAATATTCCATAAACCTTAACAGTTCACGCTGTTGGCTAACAACGTGTATAGTTAATTGCTTTTTTTCGCTTTCAAAATAGTCATAGAAGTATTCATCTGTATTACCACTATAAAAGTTTTTTGCCTTTAACCAACTTCGGTGCATTAGGTCTTTTAATTCTTGCTCACTTAATTTATATTCCATAATTCTGTTTTTATTTATACGCAACTAACCATACCCAAATACGTTGTAGCGCATTAGGGCATTTGCTCTATTTCGGCTTTTATGTCGCTCCATTTCTTCCATTTAGGGTTTAAATTACCAGTATACATTGGTATCTCTCCAAGTATAGTGTCTACTTGCTCAATCGCTCTGGCTTTTGCATACTCCCACATTTCATCACTTGAAACATGGCATCTCAAATGCCCTAACGGTTGGTAAATCTTGTTTACAATGCTTTTAGCTAAAATTTTGTAAGTTGCTTCTTTAGTTTGTTCCATCTTGTTAGCCGCCACAACACAGTATATAAATAAGCGTTCTGGTCTTTTTTTAATTATTATTAATTCAATCTTTTAGTTTATCTGTGTACGCCATTTTTCCTTCGGAAAAACGCCTATCCATATACATTTCGTGGGCAAGCTGACTTAGTGCCAACTTGCCAACAACTTTTTACTTACTTTAAGTACCAATCTCTTTCTTTTGCAGAAATTTTAGACTTTTTACAAAAAGCAGTAAAATCTTTTCTGAATTTCAAATTGTATTCAGCAAGTTTTGCCCTATTATATGGGTTTTTACTTTGCCATTTACTAATAAATTTTGAAATTTTTTCTGCTTCTTTTACAGCATCTTTTGCTTTCTTATTTGCAGTTGTTTTAATACTCATAAAATTATATTTAATCGCCAGCCCATAACACATAATATAAAAAATTGGGGCTGTTTTTCCTTTTCTATATTATCGCCTAAAATTTAGTTTTTTTTAAGTTGGCTAAGGCATAGCGAATTAATCCCCAACTTTTTATATTATCGGCACGTTGGGTTTTCAATAATTGTTTCCATAATCAAAATTTATCATTAGTATGTTGTTTGGCTTCCTGCGTCAGCCACGGCTATTTTAAAAAATTAGTCTTTTCTAATCCGCATACCAAACCTTGACTGCGCCATCCATTTCTTACCATAACAGTCTTTATACAAATTAACTGCTTGTCCGTTTACTTTATCCCAAAACAAGTTTTCTTGCCTAACCATTGTTAATCTACTTTTTAAAATATTTAGTGCTTTAATAATTTATAAATCTATTTTTTCCACTCTTTTTGATGCACGTTCCCTATTATTTCTAAATGGTTTTCAGTATCCGTATAAATAAATCTTCCAAACTTAAATACATAGCCTTCTTTTGCACTTTGCTTAAAATCACAATTTATTTTTATAATTCTAAATTGTAAGTCAGGATTTATTTCTACTACTGCAACACGCCATTTTTCGCCATCACTTCCATCATCCCAACGAACCACATCGCCTTCATAAATTTCGTTTCCAAAATTGTCTTTTAAGCCCACATATTGCATAATAGCAAAGTATTCATTTATATGCCAAGCATTATCTGGAGCATTAAACCAAAGCCCGTTATCGCATTCTAATTTTTCAAAGTAAACCATATCATTAATAGTTCCTTTGCTAGTTTCAACTTCACAAAAAGCTCTAAATTTTAATTCTCTCATTTTACTATTGTAATTTGCTAACGCTAAAGGCCATCATGTCTTCAGAAGAAAAACGACTACTAACACTATGTGTAAATAATGGCGGTTTCGAGTTTTCTGGTGGTCTGTGTTTATCTAAATCTTTAGTCATAATTTAAAAGTTTACTTCTAGGTTTATTATATTAATTGCTTATACAAATCAATTTTAAAATTTTCGACTATTGCGTAGTCTAAATCTTGTATTGAAGTAAAATTTTGATACTTTAAAAACACTTTTATCATAACGTAGGCTTCGTGATAAAAAAATTTAATAGTCGATTTTTTACTAGGATACTGGCTATTAACTTTATTTTTAATTCTAGAATGATAAAAGCATGTTGCTATACTAATATGGCTTTTATCTTGATCTGTTAATTCTTGTTTATGAAACGATGTTAAATAAAACGCAATTACTTTTTCAAACACTTTTAGTTTGCTATGTGGTATTTTAGTTAACCTTATTTGCTCTGTCATGGCGTAGCACTTTTTATTAAAACATCTGTGGTTTGATTATAAAATTCTATTTTATTATACTTACCAGTAAAATACTTTTCAAGCCTATTAATCATGCCTTGAAAAATTACATTTGCATCTTTGTTATTTTGGTACACCCAACTATAAAATGTAGGACTGCTATCCATTGTTTTATACTCTGGTTTAAGTTGAAATACTAGTTTATATTTACTATGTATTGCGCAACCACCATTACGTTCGTTAAATTGGCTACAACATCTTTTATTTGCCATTATTTAAGATTTATGTTATTACACGCTTTTGATATGTAGAAAAACTCTTTATTTGGGTGTTTATTAAGTAATGGTGCTATTTTTAGATTGAATAATTTGTCGGCTTCATATTTATTTTTTGCCCAGACTACATATTTATTTTTATATTCAAATTGCTTATAACCAGCCTTTTTTACTATTTTTTTATGCTTATTTATTATTTGTTGTTTTCTATAAAGTTTTTTTTGTTTTGTTTTAATAATTGGCTTTAACAACGGATCTATTAAAAATAATATACCGCCTCCAGAAAAAAAGAAAAGTATACAAACAAAAGGGGTTAATTTAAATGTGATAGAAACAAATAAACTTATAACTAACCATATTGAAATAGCTATTATTTTATATTTTTTTGCGTTTGCTTTTTTAGTTAAATTCATGCCTTTGTGGTTTTAAGTGATTTATTTAAGTTTTAATAATTTATATGTTATTGTAAAAAATGTACTGGCAACATTGGTTACTGGCCAGTTAAAAATATCTTGATCTCTTCGATTGTCTATAGTACCTCTAATACCTATACCCATACCGTTTTTAAATTGATATGTTAAGGCAGCTTCCCAACCTATAAAGTGTCTATATCTATTTTCTTTTAATGGCCCACGATAGGCACGTACTATACGTACACCCGCATTATATTGCCATTGCTCCCAAATACCATGTGTATGATTTAATCCTATTGCTGCATTAAAGCTAGTATAACCTTTTAATTGCACATTATTAATGCTGGCTCCTTTTAATGCATTGAAGCGTTCAAAACCTATTAGAGTATATAATTTACCTGTATAACCAGCTTCAAAAACATAGTTTAAACCTTGGTAATTGGCATTGGTTTCTTGAAAATGGTAATGGGTATGAAGTTTTACAATTAAATTTTCTTTTTCTGGAAAACGTAATTTGTTGTTTTGTGCTGTTATTTTACAGCAAATTACAGCACAAAATATAAAAAATGTGGCTTTAAGTTTTTTCATGTGGTAATTGGTTTTAAGTGATTTATTGTTTTTATGCGCTATAGGCACGCTTTATGTAATCGGGTAATTTATTTTTTACTATTTGTGGTATATGTGCATTATGACTAACGTAATCGTGTAACTGAAGAATAGTTATTTTACCGTTTTTAAGCTTATTAATTTGTTTTTCAACTAATTCAATAGCTTTCATTTTATGTTTTCTAGATTTTATTTTTTCAGATTTTTGTGTGCTATTATCAACTTTTTGTTTCCATTGCTGAATATTTTTGTGGTTTTTGTAAAATTCTAAAGTATATGCAAAGCCACACTCTTTTTTTGTGGTACGGGTTGGATCTAGATAATCATTTATAAAAAGCGGATTAATAGGTTTGCTTTTAAAGTAGTTTGCTGCAAATTTTATACGCCACATTAAAGCCTTAAAAGTTTCAAAAGCTACTTTTTTGCTTGGTACTGTTCCATTATTGTTTAATAATAGTTTTTCTAAGTGTTTATAGCCGTAGTAAGATGGCCCTGCGTAGTTAAAAATGCCATTGGAATTACTTTTTTTATAAATCGTGCCGCATAATTTAAAAAGCATTTGGTGTAATATTGTGAAAAAATCGTGTTTTAGCATAATTCCGTAGTCCACTTCATACTCTAAATGTGCCATAGTTACCATAAGATATAATTGTGTTTTTGGGGGTTTTTGGTAAATTCGCCAGTTTTTATAATGGCCTTCACTAAATTTTTGTATTATGTGTTGTCTATCTTCAATAGCATTATTTAGGTAATTTGCTATATCTAAAGCGGTTTTTGATGCAAAATTCACGGCCCCTGGTTTACTTTCATCATACATATTTTGCATACGCTGAGGGGTGTTCCCGTTATTGTTCTGGTTGTTATCCTTTTTGGATAACTGAATTTTTGAAAGGACACCCGATAGGGTTTCCGTTTCCTTTATTCTAGACTGTTTATTAACAGGCTCTATTATTTCTTTATTATTTATATATGTTCTAGTATCTATTTCATTATTATGCAAACTTTTCTCGTAAGCGTAGTTAAATAATTGATTTTCAGATTTTAAAGATTTTCGGTTTTTTTTACAAAACAAAGTTAAAATTCGAGGGTTTAAATGATATTCAACAGGTTTTTCACGGCCTTTAAACTGGTAATCAAACAAGATACCAGACTCAACTAAACGGTTAACATGATTATGTATAGTGCGTTTACAATAGGGCAATGTAAAAACTTCATCTATTATAGTATTTGCTAACTCATAATGATTTATCTGTACTTTTTGTATAGCTCTAGTAGTAGTTGCTCCGCAGCTTAATAAAATATTGTTTTTTTCTTCAATTTGCATAGCGTACTTAAAAATTATCATGCTAAATACATGTTCTGAAGATTTGCGCACAGGTGTGAACTTTTTAAGTGTTATAAGGGGTTGTGCTAATTCTAAATTACGTAATCGAGCCTGATGGTTATAAGTTTCTGTGCTTACTTTACCTATAGATGCTTTAAACGTTTGTGTAACTTGTGCTGCGTAGTCTTTATTCTTGGTTTGAGCTATATGTGCATGCACTTTAGCATTGTATTCTAGAACATCTTTATTCCATTTAGGACAAGCGTTGGTGTATTGTTGAACGTAGTGTCTGTATTTTTCTAACATTTCTTTACGTTGATTTAAGTGTACGCTTTGGTGTTTTACAATTTTTGGAGTAATTGAAACATTGTCGCTAATGGTTTTTGGAATTCCACTATTAAATACAATATTAAATTGTGTGTGTGTGTGTGGCTTTAGGTGTTTCATGCTTTTTCTAGTGTTTTTATTTCCTCTAAACTTAATTTTACCATTTCGTTTGTTTTATTACACAAACAACTAAACTCAAATTCAGGTAAAAGCGATTTTTCTTTATAAGCAAGAAAAAAAACTGATACTAAGGCATTTAAAAAATTTGTTGATTTTTTAAATTTTAATTTTTTAGGTTTCAAAACCACATCAATAGAAATAAGAGTTAGAGTATCGGTAATATCACAAGAACTTTTATAGCGCATTAATATTTCTGGGTTCATAGATCTAAAACGCTCTATTTTAAGTTGGGTTTTTAATGATTGTATAGCCTTATCTTGAGTTTTCAATTCAGCTATTAACCCTGCTCTGGTTCGTGCCCGTTTCATAACGTTAAGATTTAGCCACCATATCGGCAGTAAGCTTACCGCTGTTAATTACATATATTAACTTTTTTATGCGCAAGCCTTTGTTGTAATATGGCATAAAAAAGGTTTCAATGTCTATTGGTGTTTTATTGGGTAGTGTAGCCTTTATTCTAGTTACTTTATTCTTTACAGTTTCTTTTACTTGTATTGTGGCACTCATGTAGTAATTGGTTTTAAGTGATTATTATATGTTGTAACAAACGGTATTATAATTTAAGCAAGCTATTTGCTTATCTATATAGTTGTTAACTAATTTTTGAATACTTGTTTTAGTAGATTTCATGTGGTAATTGGTTTTAAGTGTAAAACTCTAGGTGCTTTTCAGTCTATAAAAAGCATATATTTTGCACCTAGAGTTTTTTTTGATTGCTTACGCAGTCGGGGTGCTATTAACTAACTATTAGTAGTGGTTTCAATGTTTTTAACCGATTTACTTACAGCTTCTTTAAGTTTATTTAAAGATATTACCTTGCCTGATTTAAGTTCGTAAAATCCTTTTTTTATATCTCCATTTTTATCTCTGCCAATAGTTTTACAATTAAATAATTCTGGAAATTTTTCGGCTTGTGCTTCAATTTCGGCCGCATCAATATTTTGGTTAACGGTTTGCTTTTTTAATGTGGCATACCCTTTTATTTCAGATAGTTTTACAACCTTGTTGTTTTTTAGTCTTGCAAATCCTTTTTTTGGTTGCATACCTAAAACATCTAATCCTTTTGCGCCATAATCTTTTAAATTTGGTGTGTTTAATGCGAGGCGCTCAATGTTTTTTAATTCTTGTAATTGTTGCATGTGTTGTGGTTTTAAGTGATTTTTATTTGTTATTTAACGCTTTAATACTTTCGTGTAAAATAAGTATTTTGCCTTGGCCATTTCTAGCTTCATTATCTCTATACCAATCTATACTTTCAACTAGGCTTGTGTTGTTTGGATTTAAACACCAATTTTTTATAGTAGCTGCTGTTTTTTTAGGCTGAAGTAAACGGTACTTTTCAATTTGTTGTGGTGTTACCCATTTTTTACGCATTAAAGCTTGGCGTTTTTTTTGCCAATCTAAAGTTTCAGCAGCAGCATAGTCTGGAACTAAAACCATTCCTGCGGCTTTAAACGAGGCCATAACAACATCAATAGTGTTTTGGTCTAGATTAAGCGGCATGTTTGCTAGATATTAAAGGTTCGTACTCTACTAAAGTGTATCTTTTAGGAATTAGCAAATTTTTTGCCATTTGCATAGCCGCCTTTGGGTTTCTCCAAAATATTTGCGACTTGCGGCATATTTTGGCATTATCATTATCTAAAAAATTATAGGTAGCAAATGTGCAATGAAAATAAGCATAGTCTGAATGGAAACTATTATAGTTTTTGCTTTTAACAAAGCTACTAACATCGGTAGTATTGTTTTTTTTTGTAAAGGACATTGGCATACGTTTATTTTTTTTACCTTTACAGCTTAATAGCTGGGTGGTACCGGTTATTATATTCCAACACATCATGTGTTGGTTTTAAGTGATGCCGTAAGAAGTGGTTTTCTTACGGCTTTTTTTATGTTTAAACCTATATCATTATTTTGGCATGACTATTGATTTTTTAACAAATTTTATGAATCTAACTTTTAAATTATTAGATTGATAATTCAAAGATAGTAATGTTTTTCAATCAGATTAGAATTTTTTTACAATAGACTCGTAAAATATTCAAAAATAATTATAATCAATTGGTTTTCAAATATTTACAAATAATTCTTTTTGTTTATGATAAATTTTATATCGATAAATTTAATCTATACTAGAAAAGCTAACCATTTGTCACAGACAGAAATGGGTGAAAAAATTGGAACAACCTCACATTCAATAAGTGCATATGAAAGAAACAAAGCCTTACCAGGAATAGAAACTATACAACAACTATGTTCTGAATTTGGATATACAATAGATGAATTTGTAAACAAAGATTTATCAAAAATTAAAAAAAACAATAACGATAGTTTTGTAAAAAAAACCGAATCACTCCACATCATAGACAAAAAAACTGAGAGCCTTTACAATAAATTAATAGCTAATTATGAACAACAATTAGTATTAAAAAATGAACTTCTTAAAGAAAAAGACCAAACAATAGCTGTCAAAGAACGCGAAGTAGTAATGCTAGAAGTGATAATTAACCAAAACGCCATAGAAAAAGAAACACCTTTATTAGATAAAATTTCTACACTTATAAAAATACAAGCCGAAATAAAAGCTGCTCAAAAAGAAAAAGAAACTACTAAAAATTAGACTTATGAAATATTTTTACCTTATTGCTTTAGTTACATCAATATCAATCAATGCTCAAACTACTTTAACAGAATATAATTATTTAACAAAAGGATATGCTTTAGACTTAGAAACAGGCAGAGATATAAAAAAAGGATATGTAATTGAGCGTCTTGATGGTACTTCAAGCAGAGTAAGAATAGGTAAAGAAACTATAGATAGAGCTGTACACTTATTTGCTTTTAAAAAAGAGGGACAAAAAAAACCTGTTGCACTTCTCGCTAAATTTATAAGGCTAGACTCTAAAAAAGCCACCTATATTTGTATTCCTTCTCCAAAAAGCGACAAAGACCTTTTGTTTTTAGCTGAAGAAGATTTTTTAAAATTAAATAACACTAATGAAGATAACATTAACGCAGTACATTATTTTTGGAATACGCTAAAACTACTTGGCAACGCATATATGAACTAATTTAAACTAGGCTTTATAATTCTATTAACTGTTTGTATAATCTTTTTTTCAGCATCTACAACTTCGGCTTCAACCACTATATCACTAATTATATCCTCTCTTAATGCTTTAAGTTTCTCTATATACTCCTCTAAAGGCATAGTGTCCTTTATTGCAATTAAAGCATTAATTTTATTTACATCTTTTTTATTAAACAGCATTTAGTTTAGCTTTTTGTTTATAGAATCTTCAAGTTCTTTATCTAGAAGATCGAGGGCGTTTTTCTTGTTTTGTAAAAAATTAAATTTATAAGCTGCTATTAAATGTAATATGATGACTGGCACCACAATAAAAAGAGATTCTAACACACTAAACTCATCAAAATAAGATGTTTTTTGATTTAACACTCCAGCTAATTGATAAGTGTACATCGATATAGGCACAAGAAGTGAAAAGCGCCACCAATTATTTGACGTAAAAAACCAAATTGAAAAAGAAATTATAATTAATATTTTAGTCCATGAGTGGTACACAAAACTTTGCACAGACCTAAAACCACCACTAGTTAAGCTAAAATACTTAGTTTGAAATATTTTTATTCCATTACCTGGAAAATGCTCGTACAAATAATAAAGAAAAGGAATGGTTATAAAAAAAATTACAATAACCATTCCTTGAATAAAATCAGATTTTTGCCTAACCGTTAGTAGGTATTTCAGCTTCGTCTTTTTCAATTTGAACATCTTGTTTATCGTCTATGCTTGTTTCTGTACATGACAACAAAGCTAACGACATTACAGCACCAAAAAACAGTACCATTAGGTGTAATTTTTTCATAGATTTGGGTTTTATTACAACTACTTAATTGCAATTGCAATGCTAATGTAGGTAATTTAGACCAAATACCAAAATCATCGATAAAACACACAAATGTTATAGCTTCATTATCAGGAATTAAATCTAAATTTTTATTCCTATACATTAAAGTTGAAAATGGCGTTTTTTTATGTTTTTTCGTGTTTTTATACTTTATCGATGTGGTAAACCCGTAATTATAAAATTACTTTATGATTATTCATGTTTTAATAAATTTAATCACTTTCAACAAAGCTTCGTCAATTATTTTATTTGAAACTTTTCCTTGATAATTAAAAGTAATTCCTTTAGGCTTATGCCCTTGTATTTTCATTACAGTTAAGTCGTATATTTCTAATTCTGAAGAAAAACTCCTAAACATGTACCTAGTTGATTTCGTACTTAATTTAGGGATACCTAACGTGCCACTAATTTTACTTAAACTCCTGTTCGTATTACGTCTAAAATACTCATATTGTTTAGGCATATCTATAGGACTAGGAATAAAAGAAAACACTCGGTCATTTTTTTTTGTGCCATATTTGTTAATAATCTCAATAGCTTCATCAATTATTTTGTTGTCTACCAATGGCCCACCTTGGGGTTTATTTCTATTTTTATAACGTTTAAACCTTACTCTATTGTTTTTTATATTAGACCACGTCAAAAGTGAAATATCAACTAAATCATGGCCACCAATGTATAATTGAAATAGTAGCACATTGATATTGCGTTCAAGTAGTATTCTATTCTTTTTTGTAGTAGATTTTTTTGGAATAAATTTAAACAACTCCAAAACATCATTTTTTGAATAAACAACTTCATGATTACTAGATTCTGAAGCCTTCATAATCCCTAAAAATGGATTGCCTGAATTAACATTTAAAGATTTTCTACGTTGTGCTTCTTTAAATACAGCTCTAAATGAACGCAAATAACTCATAGCGCCTCCTGTATTACATCCAGTCTTTAATAAAAAATAAAGATAGTCGTTTAACCACTCGTAAGTAATTCTATTAATAGGCACATCATCATTTGGATAAATATATTTTAAAATAGATGCCTTTACATCATCATACGCTTTATACGATTGATTAATCGACTTTTTTTCGCTAATCCTTATATCAAAAAACTCTATTAAGTCAACTTCTTTTATCTGCTCAATATTTTTACCAAACAAAACATCAATAGCATCAGCCTTATTATAATTGTTATAATTCACTTTAAAGCACTTGGATTTATATTCTAATAATTTAGGATATAAAAACTTGAAGTGTGGGTGAGTATTTAATATAGTAATGTTTGCATCGTCCCAAAAAGACAAATGAGTATAACCAATTGTTTTTCTTGGCCTGTCGTTTTTTGACACAAACAACTCAACTATAATAGGAAACCCATTAGTAGTTTCTTTAGATTTAGTAGAGATCAATTTAATAGTTGCTTTCAATCGAGATACACTTTAGATACACTTTTTACACAATTTTACCACTTTTTTATATTTTTTCAACAATTTAAAGCAATAAAAAAGCCGTTCAAATGTCTTGAACGGCTTGTTTTAATAGTGCTCCTTCTCTTGGGCTCGAACCAAGGACCCTCTGATTAACAGTCAGATGCTCTAACCAACTGAGCTAAGAAGGAATTTGCTTTTTTTACTTAGCGAGTGCAAATATATATTGTTTTTTAGTTTCTGCAAATATTTTTTTAAAAAATTTTAACCAAATATAGCTTTATATATATCATTACCGTTTGCAAATAGCACTAAGGCTATTAAAATAAAGAAACCAACCATTTGTGCATACTCCATAAATTTATCTCCAGGTTTTCTTCCAGACACCATTTCATAAAGTAAAAACATAACATGTCCGCCATCTAAAGCCGGTATTGGTAATAAATTTAATACTCCCAGCATAATCGATAAAAATGCTGTAATACTCCAAAATACTTGCCAACTCCAAAAGCTTGGAAAAATATCGTAAATAGCTTTAAAGCCACCCACACCTTTATACGCTCCAGTACTTGGCGTAAATATGGCTCCTAATTGATCCCAGTAGGAAACTATTTTATCCTTTGCTTTGCCTAAACCTACCGGAAAGGCTTCAAAAAAGCCATAATCTTTTACATCAAAATTATAATACCCTAAACGCTCTAAAGTTTCTGGGGTTGATGCTCCTGCTACTACAATTCCTAATTTAGCTTCATCACTAATTTTAAGTGGTACTTGTATTTCTTTTTCTTCCCTTTTAATGGTTGCAGAAACATTTTGCCCTTTAAACTTTTCTAATGCCATTTTAACCTCATCGGCATATTTTGTTGGGTAATCATTTACTCCTAAAATAATATCACCTTTTTTTAAGCCGCTAGATATATTAAAAGATGTGTCTGGAACTTGAATAACAACAAAAGGTTGCCTAAGACTTATAAAACCTTTTTCTTTAGAGTCTAATAATTGTGCTAAAAAATCTTCTGGCATGGTTACCGTAGATTCATTTCCGTTGCGCTCTATAAGAATTTCTTTTCCAAATAATACTTTTTCAGAAATTTCAGAGAATGTTTTAATAGCATCGCCATCAACAGCTAAAATTTTATCTCCTGTAAAAAGCCCTGCTTTATTAGCTACAGTACTTTCAATTTGTAAACCATCTTTTATATTCTCGTTTGGAAGAAAGGTATCGCCATAAAAATAACTCATCCCAATATAAATAAGGATAGCCAATAAAAAATTAACAGTAACACCACCCAACATAATAATTAATCGTTGCCATGCTGGCTTAGATCGAAACTCCCAAGGTTGTGGTTCTTGTGCCATTTGCTCGGTATCCATACTTTCGTCAATCATACCTGCAATTTTCACATAGCCACCAAGTGGCAACCAGCCTATACCGTAAACCGTTTCTCCTATTTTCTTTTTAAATAGTGAAAACTTAACATCAAAAAACAAGTAAAATTTTTCTACTCTAGTTTTAAAAGCTTTTGCCGGGATAAAATGCCCTAATTCGTGTAATATTATTAGCAACGACAGGCTTAGTAAAAACTGAGATATTTTTATAACAAACTCCATATATAGCTTAACATTTTTTTTTAACCGCACAAAAGTAAGCTTTTAAACCAAGTTTAAAAAGCCATTTGTATAATGGCTCCTGTTTTAACACTTATTTATGTTTAGTAAAAATGTTTTGAAACTTAAAATGATTGTATTTTTGTAGAAGTTTTAATGTAAAAATTCTAAAATGCTGTCGTTTTTTAAAGATTATAAAATATTTGCTATTGTTTTTGGTATAATTTCCATTATTATAATAGCTATTATTTACAACACATTAAATGTTTACCAACCGTTACCCATTTACCAACCAACAATGGTAAGTACAGAGCTTGTTGATAGCACTATCCAGCACAAAAAAAAATATCATAAAATAGCGCCTTTTAGCCTTACTAACCAAAACGGAAAAACCATAACCCAAAATAATTATAAGGATAAAATTTACGTTGCCGATTTCTTTTTTACTACCTGCCAAACCATTTGTCCTATTATGACAACGAACATGGTTAAAATTCAAAATGAAACTTTAAACGATAAAGATGTTATGCTACTTTCTCATTCTGTAACACCAGAAATTGATTCGGTGGCACAATTAAAACGCTATGCTATAAAAAAAGGCGTAAATGATAAAAAATGGAATTTAGTTACCGGAAGCAAAAAAGACATATACAAACTGGCTCGTAAAAGTTATTTAGCAGTAAAAGATCTTGGAGATGGTGGCCCTTTTGATATGATACACACAGAAAATTTTATGCTTATTGATAAAAAACGCCAAATACGTGGATTTTATGATGGCACTAACCTTGAAGATATAGATAGGTTATTAGAGGATATTAAAATTTTAAAAGAAGAAAAGTAATCTGCTTTTTATAAACGGTATTCTTTTTAAAATTACATTTTAAACACGAGTACTCTAGCTACATTTAAAAACTGAGACTGAAAACTTTTTTACTTCTAAACTTTTACACTATTTTTACTTCTTTAAAATCAATCTAAATAAGCTTGCAAGATACTTTAGCACATTTAAAACACGGAGAACGCGGCATTATAACCGATGTTTCGTCTATACACATTCCTTTAAAACTACTAGAAATGGGCTGTTTACCAGGAAATACTGTAGAACTGGTTCAATTAGCACCATTTCAAGACCCCATGTATTTAAATATAAATGGCTCGCATTTAGCGATTAGAAAAGAAACAGCTTCTCATATTTTAATTGAAAAAGTAACGCATGAGTAAACAGATAAATGTAGCGTTAATTGGAAACCCTAATACAGGTAAAACCTCTGTTTTTAATGCTTTAACGGGCTTAAACCAAAAGGTTGGTAATTACCCTGGTATTACGGTTGAAAAAAAACAAGGTATTTGTAAACTTCAGCGCGGTGTAAAAGCGCATATTATTGATTTACCAGGTACGTATAGCTTAAATGCATCATCACTTGACGAAAATGTAGTTATTGAACTTCTGCTTAATAAAAACGATAAAGATTTCCCCGATATTGCTGTTGTAGTTACCGATGTTGAAAACCTAAAACGTAACCTTTTACTATTTACTCAAATTAAAGATTTAGAAATACCTACCCTGCTAGTTATTAATATGGCAGACCGTATGAGTTACAAAGGTATTTCATTAGACATTGATTATCTAGAAGACAAACTAAACACAAAAATAGCTTTAATAAGTACTCGAAAAAACGAAGGCATAGACAAATTAAAACTTCTTATTTCAAATTACAAAGAACTCTCTATAACTCCTTGTTTAGACACCACACAAATTGACGCCAACTATTTTGGCAACTTAAAAAAAGCATTTCCTAACCAGTTACTTTATAAGCTTTGGCTTGTTATAACTCAAGATGTAAACTTTGGAAAAACCCATAGAAAAGAAATGGATGCTGTTGCCGATTTTAAAACCAAAAGCAAAGCCGATTTAAAACGTTTACAACAAAAGGAAACCATAAAACGCTACCAATTTATAAATAACGCACTAGATAAAGGCCAAACCATAGATTTAAGTCAAGCTAAAGATTTACGCATAAGGCTTGATAGAGTTTTAACGCACAAAGTATGGGGTTATGTTATATTTGGATTTATTTTACTAACCATATTCCAAGCCATTTACGATTGGTCTGGTATACCTATGGATTTTATAGATAGCGCATTTGCATCGTTAAGTGAATGGACAAAAAACCAATTACCTCAAGGTGCATTTACCAGCCTATTAGCCGAAGGCATTATTCCTGGTTTAGGCGGCATTGTTATTTTTATTCCTCAAATTGCTTTTCTTTTTCTTTTTATTGCCATACTTGAAGAAAGTGGTTATATGAGTCGTGTTGTATTTTTAATGGATCGTATTATGCGCCGTTTCGGGCTTAGTGGCAAAAGCGTAGTTCCTTTAATTTCTGGTACCGCTTGCGCTATTCCTGCTATAATGGCAACTCGTAATATTGAAAGCTGGAAAGAACGCCTAATTACTATTTTAGTAACACCTTTTACAACCTGTTCTGCCCGCTTACCTGTTTATCTTATTATTATTGCTTTAGTAATTCCTGAAGGCAGAATTTTAGGATTAAGCTATCAAGCTTTAACCTTAATGTTACTTTATTTAATTGGGTTTGGAACTGCAATTTTATCGGCTTATATTTTAAATAAAATTTTAAAAATAAAAAGCAAAACCTTTTTTGTAATTGAAATGCCAAATTACAAATTACCATTATTTAAAAATGTAGCCTTAACGGTTATTGAAAAAACGAAGGCATTTATTTTTGGCGCTGGTAAAATAATTTTAGCAATCTCTATAATTTTATGGTTTTTAGCCTCATATGGCCCTGGAGAACAATTTAATAATGCCGAAAATATTATAAAAACAGAATTTGCCTCTAAAAATATATCACCTGAAGATTTACAACAAAAAATAGCTTCACACAAACTAGAATATTCGTTTATTGGTATTGCAGGTCATGCTATAGAGCCAGCTATAAGACCTTTAGGTTACGATTGGAAAATTGGAATAGCCATTGTAAGCTCTTTTGCTGCTAGAGAAGTATTTGTTGGTACATTAGCCACAATTTATAGTGTTGGTAGTGATGAAGAAGAAACCATAAAAAACAGAATGGCAAGCGAGGTTAATCCAGTTTTAGGTGGCCCCTTATTTACATTTGCCTCTGGTATTTCTCTATTACTATTTTACGCCTTTGCTATGCAATGTATGAGCACCTTAGCTATTGTAAAAAAAGAAACCAATAGCTGGAAATGGCCTCTTTTACAACTGGTTATAATGAGTGGAGTTGCTTATATTGTTGCTTTAATTGCTTTTCAATTTTTGAAATAATTTTAATTTAAATTCGACTATTTAATTATGAACGAAATTATTCAAAACATACTCGTTGGTATTTCTATAGCTTTTGCACTATCTTTTTTAATTAAAAAGTTTTTCTGGAAAAAGTCTAAGCCTAAAAAAGCTTGCGGTAGCAATACCGATGGCTGTGGCTGCCATTAAACCACTTTTACAAATAAATTGTTTGCAATTATATTAGATATAATAAGCTCTCGCCTTCCTATTCTTATAGAAATTGAATTATCAAAAGGTTCGCGATGAAAAACTTCTAGTTCTGTACCTAAAGCAATTTTATTTTTATCTAAATATTTTAAAAAATCTGAAGACGAATCTTGAACTCCAACACAAATACATTGATTTCCTTCTTTAGTTTCAGAAAGTAAAATTTTATCAATCTTATTTATTTTACCAGATTTATCAGGAATAGGATCGCCATGCGGATCGTGCGTTGGAAACTCTAAAAAAGCATCTAATTGGCTTATTAATTTTTTAGATTTTATATGCTCTAATTGCTCGGCAACTTCATGAACCTCGTCCCATGAAAAATTTAATTTTTCAACCAAAAACACTTCCCACAACCTATGTTTCCTAACAATATTAACAGCTATATCTTTACCTGTTTCTGTTAAGGTAACCCCTTGATATTTTTTATAATTAGCATACCCTTTTTCAGAAAGTTTTTTAACCATATCTGTTACAGAAGATGCCTTAGTTTCCATCTCTTTAGCAATAGCATTTGTACTAACGTTATTTACACCATACTTTCCTAAATGGTAAATAGCCTTTATGTAATTTTCTTCTGTAAGTGTTATCATTATTAAAATTTAGATATACCACAAATATAAGATAATTATAACTTTGAAATAATTTTTAGATTAATCTAAAAATATATTTATATTTGTAAAAAATTTTTAATGAAACCATTTTCACTACTACTTATAAGCATACTAAGCCTTCAAATTAACGCTCAAAATATAATAGGGAAAACGTTTTCTAATAAAGAAGCTCTACCCTATGTTAATATTTATTTAAAAGGAGAACATAAAGGCGCCGTATCGACCGAAAATGGAGCATTTAAAATAACAAACGTAAAACCTGGCACATATACTATTATGGCTTCCTTTACAGGTTATCAAACTCAGAAAAAAGAAATAACCATATCATCTAAAGATGTAATTATAAATTTTAATTTACAAGAATCTGAATTATTAGACGAAGTCGTAATTACAGGCACATTAAAGGCGGTATCGCGCCTAGAAAGTCCTGTTCCTGTAGAGGTTTATTCTCCTGTATTCTTTAAAAAAAATCCGACACCAAATATTTTTGAAGCCCTACAAAATGTAAATGGTGTAAGGCCGCAACTAAACTGTAATGTTTGCAATACAGGAGATATACATATTAATGGTCTTGAAGGGCCTTACACTCTAGTTCTTATAGATGGTATGCCTATTGTTAGTGGTTTATCTACAATTTATGGATTGTCTGGAATTCCTAACTCCTTAATAGAACAAATTGAAGTTGTAAAAGGTCCAGCATCATCCCTTTACGGTAGCGAAGCTGTTGGAGGGCTTATTAATATTATAACTAAACTACCCGAAAATGCACCTGTATTTTTTGCAGATCAATTTGTAAGTGGTTGGGGCGAGGCCAATTTCGATTTAGGTTTCAAATCTAAAATTGGCAAAAACTCTAATGTTTTAGTTGGTGCCAATTACTACAAATACTCTAATGCCATTGATAATAATAACGATAATTTTACCGATGTAACTTTACAGGATCGCATATCGGTATTTCAAAAATGGGATTTTAAGCGAAAAGAAAATCGTAAGTTCTCTATTGCTGGAAGATATTTTTATGAAGATAGATGGGGCGGAGAAATGCAATGGAACAAAACTCACAGAGGTGGCAACAAGGTTTATGGTGAAAGTATTTATACATCGCGCTACGAAATAATAGGAAACTACCAATTACCTATTGCAGAGCAAATTAATTTCCAGTTTTCTTATTCAGATCATGACCAAAATTCTGTTTACGGCAATACACCTTATTTAGCACAACAACGCATTGGCTTTAGCCAACTTACTTGGGATAAACCCATAAAAAATCACGATTTACTTTTTGGTTTAACTGCGCGATATAATTTTTATAACGACAATACTACAGCAACGATAAAACCCGATGAGATTACCATTCCTTCTATTTTTATTCAAGACGAAATAAAACTATCAGAAAAAAACCACCTATTATTAGGAGCAAGATATGATTATGATGCTAGACATGGTTCTATTTTCACACCCAGAATAGCCTATAGGTTTAAACCTACCAAAAACGATATTATAAGGCTAAATGCTGGCACAGGGTTTAGAGTAGTTAATTTATTTACCGAAGAACATGCTGCACTTACTGGATCAAGAGATGTGATTATTAAAGACGAATTAAACCCAGAACAATCCTTTAACATAAACCTTAATTACTTAAAAAAAATATACACTAAAGGCGGACAAATTTTTACCTTTGATGCTTCTGCTTGGTACACTTACTTTACCAATGCCATTATCCCCGATTACGATACTAACCCTAACCAAATTATTTACAATAATTTAAATGGAAACTCTATAACTAAAGGCATTAGTTTAAACATAGATGCCAGATTTGATAGCGGTTTAAAAGCATCTGTTGGCGCCACATTTCAAGATGTTTCTAAAAAAGAAAATGGTATAAAAACTAGACAAATATTAACAGAACGCTTCACAGGTGTTTGGTCGCTTTCCTATAAAAATTTTCCAACAAATTTAACATTAGATTATACAGGAAATATTTATGGCCCCATGCGACTACCAACACTTGGCGAGCTAGATCCTAGAAACGAATACTCGCCAACTTGGAGTATACAAAACATTCAATTAACATATACTACAAAAGCGAATTTAGAATTTTATGGTGGTGTGAAAAACATTTTAAACTGGACACCAAATAAAGGCAACCCTTTTATAATAGCAAGGCCAGAAGATCCTTTTGACGAGAACGTACAGTTTGATACAAATGGTAATGTTGTACCAACTTCAGATAATCCGTATGCACTTACTTTCGATCCCTCTTATGTCTATGCTCCAAACCAAGGCAGACGATTATTTTTTGGTTTAAGATATACTTTAAACTAAATTTAACCCTTAAAACAACGAACAACAGCCCTGTTATTCAATAAATAAAATGAAAAAATATTTACTAATACTTCTTTCTGTTTTAACTATTTTTAGTTGCAAAGACAAAACACAAACAAACGGAAAAATAAACGTTGTTACAACAACCTCTATGATTACCGATTTAGTTAAAAACATTGGTGGCACACACATTAACCTTCAAGGCTTAATGGGTAGCGGTGTAGACCCACATTTGTATAAAGCTAGCGAAGGCGATGTTAATAAATTAGCAAATGCCGATATTATTTTTTACAATGGCTTACACCTAGAGGGTAAACTAGTGGAAGTTTTCGAAAAAATGAAAAACAAAAACACTATAGCCATAGGAGAGGCTTTAGACAAGAGCACACTTATTGGTTCAGATTATTTTGCGTCAAACTACGATCCGCACATTTGGTTTAATATTAATTATTGGATACAGGCCACACAATTTGTATCCCAAAAACTATCGGACGCTATTCCAGAACAAAAAAACTATTTTCAAGCTAATGGCGCAAATTACATTAAGCAATTAGAAAACCTGAAAACTAAAATAATTTCAACCATAGAAACCCTTCCAAAAGAGCAACGTATTTTAGTTACTGCTCACGACGCATTTAATTACTTCGGGAAAACATTTAATTTTGAAGTTGTTGGTTTACAAGGGCTCTCTACTGCCACAGAAGCTGGTGTACAAGACGTTCAAAAACTATCAGAATTTATTATAAAAAAGAAAGTTAAAGCCATTTTTATAGAAAGCTCGGTACCAAAACGCACCATAGAGGCTTTGCAAGCTGCCGTTAACTCTAAAGGGCACCATGTTATTATTGGTGGTTCTCTATATTCTGATGCGCTAGGAAATGCAGGAACTAAAGAAGGCACCTATATTGGTATGTTCGAGTATAATGTTAATACTATTGTAAATGCGTTAAAGTAAAATAATATGAGCCATAAAATAGCCGTAAAAGTAGACGATTTAACCGTAGCTTACAACTACAAACCTGTACTTTGGGATATCGATTTAGAAATTCCAGAAGGTGTACTTATGGCTATTGTTGGCCCCAATGGCGCAGGAAAATCTACGCTTATAAAATCTATTTTAGGCATTTTAAAACCTATTGCTGGAAGTGTAGAAATTTTTGGTAAAAGCTACAAAAAACAACGCCAATTAGTTGCTTATGTACCACAAAAAGGAAGTGTAGATTGGGATTTCCCAACTACAGCACTAGATGTTGTAATGATGGGAACTTACGGAAGTTTAGGCTGGATAAAACGTCCGGGACAAAAAGAAAAAAAAGCCGCTTTAGAAGCCCTTGAAAAAGTGGGCATGCTCCCTTTTAAATCTAGACAAATAAGCCAGCTTTCTGGCGGACAACAACAACGCATCTTCTTGGCTAGAGCATTAGTACAAAATGCTTCTATTTATTTTATGGACGAACCCTTTCAAGGTGTTGATGCTACAACCGAAATAGCCATTATCAATATTTTAAAAGAGTTACGTAAAGCAGGAAAAACAGTTATTGTAGTGCATCACGATTTACAAACCGTACCAGAATATTTTGATTGGGTAACTTTTCTTAATGTTAAAAAAATCGCTACAGGCCCAGTAAAAGATATTTTTAATGACGATAACCTAACAAAAACATACGGTATTAACTACAAAGTAAGCATACAAGAATAATAAATTTTATCAATAAAAAAGAAAATAAACATTGCGAAATAACAGGATAAAATTTCTGCATTTGCAAAAAACTATGGACATAACAGAATACATAAAACTTGTCTTTACCGACTATACACTAAGAACAATAACCTTCGGAACTGCCATTTTAGGCGCAGTTACTGGCATGCTTGGTAGCTTTGCTGTATTACGCAAACAAAGCCTTTTAGGCGATGCTATTTCACATGCCGCATTACCAGGTATTGCTATTGCCTTTTTAATTACTGGAGCCAAAGACAGTAATATTTTATTATTAGGCGCATTAGTTAGCGGATTAATAGGTACATTCTGGATAAAAGGCATTATTAGCAAAACCCATTTAAAGTCCGATACTGCTTTAGGCTTAATACTATCCTTATTTTTTGGTTTTGGTATGCTGCTTCTCACTTTTATTCAAAAACAACCTAATGCCAACCAAGCAGGGCTAGACAAATATTTATTCGGGCAAGCTGCTACATTAGTAGAAAACGATGTGTGGATGATGGCCATTGTTACAGGATCTTGTCTATTTGTTTTGTTACTGTTTTGGAAAGAATTTAAAATTTTACTTTTTGATGCCGATTACACAAAAACCCTTGGCTTTAATACCCAATTAATCGATATTTTAATTACAACATTTATTGTATTAGCCATTGTGCTTGGCTTACAAACCGTAGGTGTCGTTTTAATGAGCGCTATGCTATTAGCACCTGCTGCCGCTGCACGCCAATGGACAAACAGCTTGTCTGTTATGGTGTTTTTAGCAGCTATTTTTGGTGCCTTTTCAGGAGTTTTCGGTACCGCTATAAGTGCTAGCCAAAATAACCTTTCAACAGGTCCTGTTATTGTTATTGTTGCAGGCGTATTTGTATTGGTTTCCTTTATATTTTCGCCTAGCCGTGGTTTATTATTTAAACAAATACGTTTTATAAAAAACCGACGCGATTTACAATTGCAAAAAACACTAGCTTTTATGTTTCATATTGCAGAAACTCACGAAAACATATCGCACCCTCATACCATTAAAATTTTAAACAATTTTCAAGGATTTACAAAAGGGACACTTCAAAAACTAGTTAAAAAAAACTATGTAAAGCTTAATGGTTCTATGTGGAGTTTAACCGAACAAGGGTTTAAAACCGCTGCAAATTTATATAACCAACAAACCGAAAATAATGAGTAACGCGCAAATAGAAATACAACTTATTGCAAGTTTAGTTGCCATTGCTTGCGCTATTCCTGGTACATTTTTGGTACTTAGAAAAATGGCTATGATTAGCGATGCTATTAGCCATTCTATTTTACCCGGTATTGTTATTGGTTTTTTTATAACTCAAGATTTAAATTCGCCGCTACTTATTTTATTAGCCGCTGCAACTGGTATAATTACCGTTTTACTTGTTGAATACATACAAAAAACAGGATTAGTAAAAGAAGATACAGCTATTGGGTTAGTATTTCCTGTTTTATTTAGTATTGGTGTAATTATGATAGCCAAAAACGCTAACGATGTACATTTAGATGTTGATGCTGTTTTACTTGGCGAACTTGCCTTTGCTCCTTTTGATAGATTAATTGTTAGCAATACAGATTTAGGCCCAAAACCTTTATGGGTTATAGGTAGCATATTAGTAATTACTATAGGTTTACTATTTGCCTTTTTTAAAGAATTAAAAGTAAGCACTTTTGATGCTGGCTTAGCCGCTTCTTTAGGGTTTTCTCCAGCACTAATTCATTATGGGTTAATGACTGTTTCATCGGTAACCACCGTTGGAGCTTTTGATGCCGTTGGAGCTATTCTAGTAGTAGCATTAATGATTGCGCCAGCCGCCACAGCTTATTTGCTAACCAACGAATTAAAACGTATGCTTATATACGCCATTAGTTTTGGAGTGTTTAGCGCCATTTCTGGTTATTGGTTAGCACATATATTAGATGCTTCAATAGCAGGATCTATAACCACTATGTTAGGGTTATTGTTTTTAATTATATACTTATTTGCGCCTAATAAAGGTGTTATTGCTGTTATGTATAGAGAAAAACAACAACGCACCGAAGTATCGTTATTAACTTTTCTTCTGCATTTAAAAAATCATACCGAAGAAAGCGAACGCCATGTAAACCACCTTAACGAACATATAAACTGGCAAAAAGTACGCTCGAAAACGGTTTTAGATTTGGCCTTAAAAAACAATATGATTAAGTTTAATAAAAACATAGTATCATTAACAGAAAAAGGCGAAGATTTCACATCGCAAGCTATAGATTACATTATGACCAACCAAGATAGTAAGATTGAACACATGAAAGATAATTTCTTTTTGTTTAGAGGGTAAATAATGGCACAACACAACGAACTTGGTAAAAAAGGCGAACAACTTGCAGTAGATTTTCTTATTGAAAACAACTACCAAATTGTAGAACGCAACTATCGTTTTAATAAAGCTGAAGTTGACATTATTGCCCAAAAAAAAGATATTCTAGCTATTATTGAAGTTAAAACCCGATCGACCACCAATTTTGGAAATCCGCAAGATTTTGTAAAACCAAAACAAATACAACGTTTAGTTAAAGCTATTAATGAATATGTAACCGTAAATAACCTAGATGTAGAAGTTAGGTTTGATATAGTTGCTATTGTAAAAAAAGACAAAGGTTATATTATTGAACATTTAGAAAATGCTTTTTATCATTTTTAAAAACTATTCGCCTTCTACTTTAAAATATTCTTTTAACACCTCAAAATCTATAGGTTTAGCAAGTATTTTTTTATCCTTATCTAAAATAAAATATGTTGGTGTAGATGAAACACCATAAGCGTTCCCTATTACATTATCCCATTTTCCTTTACCATAAACGTGTATAAATTCTGGGTAATCGTAAGTTAAATTTTTCCAACCATAAGGCTCGTCTTCTAGGCCTACAGCCACAACTTTCACTTTATTTTTTTCGAAAGTATTTACAAATTTTTGCAATTGAGGCACCTCATCTAAACAATGCGAACATGTACTACTCCAGAACACTATAATGTAGTTTTCGGCACCTTTTAAATCGGTTAACTTCTTTTTTACAAGCTTACCTTGCTCTTTAAGTTCGACATTAAAATTTGGAGCAACAGCTCCTGTAGAAAGGTTTTGATACAATATTAAAGCTTGCAGTAACTCTTGATCGTTTAAGTTAACAGCAATATCCATTAAGTATTTATCGGCAATGTAATTTGATACTTCTTCATGTTTTAAATCGGCCATTTGTTGCCATAAATCGAATAATAATATACGTTGCACTTCTTTAGGTGCTGTTTTCATGTGAGTAAAAACCACGTCGATATTGCTTTTATAATTTTCTATTTCATTCTTAGAATCTATTGACATTCCAAAAACATAGTTAAGCATGCGCTCTTCTAAAAAACTAGAACTTTGTAGCACAGGATTATTAAAATTTACATAATCAAAATAATGAACTTTTAAATTGTTTATATAGGTTTTAACATCTTCTATTTTTTTAGGAATATAGGGTTTGTTTGCTTTAATAAAAGTAAGTGCCCTTGTACCTTTTGCTGCTTTTTCAAAGTTTTCTTGGGTTTCTTTCTGGGTTTTAAATATGGTTTTTAATGCTGTGGTATCTTTACTTTGCTTACTAAAATAATTGCCAATGCTTTGGGTTACCATAGACATACTATTGGTGTAAGACGCTAATAATTTATTTTCTGTAGATTTTGTAAACTCTACACCTGTTTCAGAGTTAAATTTTAGCTCTATATCTTCTTTTCCGTTATATATAATATCAAAATTATAATCTTCTTGCGGTACGGCATAAACCAACCGGTAAGTGCCTTTAGTGTGTGTTGAATCTAACTTAAACTCGAAACGCCCATCCTCACCTATTTCGGCATTTGTTACATAATCAGATATCGTTGGGGTTACTTTGTATAATAATGCAAAATTGTAATCTTTTGCTGGAGAAAAGGTACCTTTTATAGTATGCTGAGCAAATAGAATACTTGGTAATAAAAATGTTATAAAGAGTAAACGTTTCATTAGTTTAAAATTGTTTTTAATTTAAAAAAATCAATAATTAAGCCACAATTGGTTTTAAAGCTTCTAATGCTTGCTTAACCGTTTTTATATTAGTAAAAGTGAGCATTAATCGTAAACCATTACGGGTTTGCTTTTCCTTCATTTTACAAATATTCGGGTTTTTTTGAACAAATTGTAATACTTTGGTAAAACTTGCACTTTGGTAAAAACTACTTTGTTGGTCGTTAATAAAATAACCTATTAATTTACTTTGCTTCATCACCACCTTTTCAAAGCCTATTTTAGTAGCTAACCACTTTATTTGGACACTATTTAATAAATCGGTCACTTGTTTTGGTAAGGCTCCAAATCGATCAATCAATTCCTGTTCAAAGGTATGTAATTCTGCTTCGTTTTTAAGGTTGTTTAGTTGTGTATATAAACTTAATCGTTCTGCAATATTATTTACGTAACTATCAGGAAATAGAAGCTCAAAATCAGTATCGATAGTAACATCTTTTACATAAACTTTATTAGCTTCATCTTCGTTATACAAGTCTTTAAACTCGTTTTCTTTAAGCTCTTCAATAGCTTCGTTTAGAATTTTTTGATAGGTATCAAACCCTATCTCATTAATAAACCCGCTTTGTTCGCCACCCAATAAATCGCCTGCTCCTCTAATTTCCAGATCTTTCATAGCAATATTAAAACCGCTTCCTAAATCTGTAAATTGTTCTAAAGCCGAGATTCGTTTTCTGGCATCATCAGTCATTGCAGAATATTCTGGGGTTATAAAATAACAAAATGCTTTTTTATTGCTTCGACCCACACGACCTCGCATTTGGTGTAAATCGCTTAACCCAAAATTATTGGCATTATTTATAAAAATGGTATTTGCGTTTGGCACATCTAAACCACTCTCTACAATGGTGGTGCTTACTAAAACATCGAAAGCACCATCCATAAACTGAAGCATTAATTGTTCTAGTTTTTTTCCATCCATTTGCCCGTGGCCTACACCAATTTTGGCATCTGGTACCAAACGTTGTATCATGCCTGCTACTTCTTTAATATTTTCTATACGGTTATGAATGAAATATATTTGACCGCCTCGTTGAATTTCGTAGCTCACAGCATCGCGAATGGTTTCTTCGGTAAATCGAATAACATGGCTTTCTATAGGATATCGGTTTGGTGGTGCTGTGGTAATAACAGACATATCTCTTGCTGCCATTAAACTAAACTGAAGCGTTCTTGGAATTGGTGTTGCCGTAAGGGTTAACACATCTACATTTTCTTTAATGGTTTTAAGCTTTTCTTTTACTGCTACACCAAATTTTTGTTCTTCATCTACAATTAATAAGCCTAAATCTTTAAACTTTACATTTTTGTTTACAAGCTGGTGTGTGCCTATTATAATATCTACTTTTCCTTGTTCTAAACGCTCTAAAGTTTCGCGTTTTTCTTTGGCTGTTCTAAAACGGTTAACATAATCGACAGTTACTGGAAAATCTTCTAGACGCTTTGCAAAAGTTCTAGCGTGCTGATATGCCAATATTGTGGTTGGCACTAAAACGGCTACTTGCTTTCCATTATCAACCGCTTTAAAAGCTGCACGAATAGCCACTTCTGTTTTACCAAAACCAACATCGCCACAAACAAGTCTATCCATAGGGCGATCGCTTTCCATATCGGCCTTAATATCTGCAGTTGCTGTACTTTGGTCTGGAGTATCTTCATAAATAAAAGAAGCTTCTAACTCGTGTTGCAAGTAACTATCTGGGTTGTATTGATAACCTTTTTCGGTTTTACGTTTAGCGTATAATTTTATTAAGTTAAAAGCAACATGTTTTACACGTGCTTTGGTTTTTTGCTTTAGGGTTTTCCAAGCATTGCTGCCAAGTTTATAAACTTTAGGCGGTTTACCATCTTTACCATTAAACTTAGTTATTTTATGAAGCGAATGGATACTTAAATATAACACATCGCGCTCGCCATAAACCAATTTAATAGCTTCTTGTTTTTTACCTTCTACATCTATTTTTTGAAGCCCTCCAAAACGCCCAATACCATGGTCTATATGGGTTACATAATCGCCAATATCTAAATTTGTAAGTTCTTTTAAAGTTATAGCTTGTTTTTTGGCGTAGCCATTTTTAAGCTGAAATTTATGGTAACGCTCGAAAATTTGATGATCGGTATAACAAACCACCTTACTTTCATGATCTACAAAACCTTGATGAAGCGATAAAATTATGGTGTTATACGGTGCTACTTCTAGGTTAGAATCGTCGAAAATATCATGAAACCGTTTTGCTTGTTGCTCGCTTACACATGCTATGTAATTGGTATAGCCTTTATTGTGGTTGGCGTTTAAATTTTCTATTAATAAATTAAATTGTTTATTAAATGCTGGCTGCGGAACCGTATTATATTGAATTTCGGCACTTTGAATTTGTTTTAAAACAGCCTCTTCTGAAGGTTTTGAAACAACAATTGGCTGATGTTTAAAATAGTTATCGCTACCAAACTCAATAATTGAAAAATCGAGTAATTGTTTTTTTAGTTTTTTTGAATCGCAAAATAGCTCTTCGGGTTTGGCATGCTGAATGTCTGTTGATAAGGCTTTAAACGCATCTTGAGCTTTTGTATAAAAATTGTCTATTCTAGAAAAAAGTAAATCGGCATTTTTTAAACACACAATTGTTTTTTGAGCCATATACTTTAAAAAACTTTGCCTACTTTCTTGTAGCATTTTATTGGCTACGTTAGGTATAATGTTTATTTTTTTTATTTGCTCTATGGATAGTTGTGTTTCTACATCGAAGGTTCTAATACTATCAACCTCATCGCCAAAAAACTCGATTCTGTAAGGCTCGTCGTTAGAAAAAGAAAATACATCTACAATACCACCTCGTACCGAAAACTGGCCAGGTTCGGTTACAAAATCTACACGTTTAAACTTATACTCAAACAGCATTTCGTTTACAAAATCTATAGATAAATTGTCGTTTACACCAACTTTTAAGGTATTGCGCTCTAATTCTTTTCGTGTTACCACTTGCTCGAAAAGCGCATCGGGATAGGTTACAATTATAGCTGGCTTTTTTTGCGAGTTAATACGGTTTAAAACCTCGGCACGCAATAGTACATTGGCATTATCGGTTTCTTCTATCTCGTAAGGCCTACGATAACTACCTGGATAAAACAATACATCCTTATCGTTTAGTAATTGTTCTAAATCGTTTAAATAATGTGCGGCTTCTTCTTTATCGTTAAAAACAAGTAAAAAAGGCTTTTGCGCTGTTTTAAACAAGCTTGAAATTACAAATGAAAAAGAAGAACCTACAAGGCCTTTTACATGGGTTTTTGCTCCAATTTGAGCCATAGTATTTTGCAGATTTTGCGTTTGCAAAGCCTGTAAATAGGTTTGAGAGATACTAGTTTTACTCACCTAATTTTGTTTTGATGTGCAAATATAAGGTTTAAGATTATTTTTTTATGGTTTAGCTTAGAATATGCAATTATTTATCGTGTTAAATAATTGTTATTTACCCGCGTTAGGGATTAAACGATTTGTTTGAGCTCGCCGACGGTAGGAGGAAGCGAGTAGTGAAAGCCCGACCCTTGTGGTAACGCCCAAATAATTAATTTTTAGGTTTAAAATCTTAAAAAAAATATGTAGGTTTGCAGCACTAAAAAGAAGTATATATGTCGTTTTCAGATTTATTTGATAGTGGTTTTAAAAAGCGAAATGAAAGCCATTTTGCATCGATAGTTCGTGTAGCTATGGATGATGGGATTATTACACCAGAAGAACAAGCGTTTTTAGACCGTTTAGCACAGCGTTTAGAAATTGGAGAAGGCGATTATAAGGCTATTTTGAAAAATTATGAGTCGCACCCAATAAACCCACCTGTTTCTTACGATTTGCGTTTAGAACGTTTGTATGATTTGGTGCGTATGGTTTATGTAGATTCTATTAAAGGTGATTCTGAACATGTGCTTTTAAAGAAGATTGCTGTAGGGCTTGGTTTTCGTGCTGTTAATGTAAAATACATAATTGACAAGGCACTAACCTTAGTAAGTAATGGTACAGATTTAGATGATTTTGTGGATCAAATAAAGAATATGAATAGGTAAAAATATTACAACCATATTTTCTAAAAGCGCCCATGAAATTGGGCGCTTTTTTTGTGAGTGAAATTTGTTAATATTTAAAACTTTACAATTTCCTTAACAGATAAATAACATACCTTTGTGCTTTACTTTTAAAGATTATTACCGTGCTTAGGTTAAGCTATTTGCTTTTAACGTTTTTTATAGGGTTATCGACTTTCTTTTTTACAGAAAATCTAGACACTTATACTGTAAAAACACCTGCACAGCAACACCATGTTGTTAAAAACACCGCCTTTAATAATCAAGGTATTATTGTAAACTCTAATTTAGATTTTTCAAGTAATACTTCGCTTGAAGATAACATTCCGTTTTTTAAACATTTACATTTAAAAAATGTGGTTTATAAGGAACAACAGGAAAACTACCTGTCGTACCAAAAAACCTGTAAGCTTATTAATATTAGGCTTACTACCAAAGCAATAATATTCCCTTTTCATTCATTTACGTAAAAGCAATAGGTCTTTTTAAAAACTATTGCAACACTAAACTTTTAGAGTTTTAGTGTTGATTTATTATACATTAAATCAAAAAAATTTACAAGAATGAAAATATCATTTACAGTACTAGCTATTCTAGTAACATTAAGCATTATCGTGCCTTTTTTAATCTTCATATTTAAAGGTTTTAACACTAGCACAAAAAAAGAAGTTAGAAAATTAGCCCAACAAAATGGCTATAAATATGACCTAAAAGAGGTTTGGAACAACAAATTTATTGGCATTACAGAAAATAAAAATACCTTAACATACATTACAGTACAAAGTGAAAACAATACGTTTATAAACCTAAATTTATCTGAAATTTCAAATTGCGAAGTGCTTACTAAATACCAAACAGGCAGTAATAAAGTAAGCCTCTTAAAACAATTAGATTTAAAACTAAGCTTTAAGAATACTGAGAAACAAGACGTATTATTAAACTTTTTTAATACCGATGAAACCTTTATGGAAGATTACGAATTACGTCGCATTAAAAACTGGCAAGATATAATTACCAGTAATTTATCGCACAATTTGGTGATTAAAAAAGCATCGTAAACTTTTTTTAAAGCATTAATCTAGTTATTAGGTTAATGCTTTTTTATTGGATTTAGAATGTTAACGCTTCGCAGAAATTTAAGTAGCTTAATCTTTAAAAGAAAATATCTTGCGCCATCCGAAACGTGTTAGCATGCGCCTCTACAATAATTTTAATATCTGGAGAATAGCCACCGCCCATAGAACACATAACTGGAATTTGATAATTTTTACAGGTTTGCAGCACAAACCTATCGCGTTCTATACAACCAGCTGGCGTGATGGCTAGCTTTCCTAATTTATCGGAAGCCAGAACATCGACACCACATAAATAATAAATAAAATCGGGATTTTCTTGTTCGATTAATTTTGGCAAGGTCTTTTTTAACAAGCCTAAATATATCGTGTCGTTGGCATTATTTTCTAGAGCAATATCTAAATCGCTTTGTTCCTTTTTAAACGGGTAATTTCCTTTACCATGCATAGAAAATGTATATACCGCGTTATCATTCTGAAAAATCTCTGCAGTTCCGTTGCCTTGATGCACATCTAAATCAACAATTAGTATTTTTTTAGCTAACTGCTTTTCCAATAAATACCGTGCGCCAATGGCTTGATCGTTCAATAAACAAAAAGCTTCACCTCTCGAAGAATACGCATGGTGCGTACCGCCAGCAATATTCATAGCAACACCATGTTCTAGAGCAAACTTACTGGCTGTAATCGTACCATCGGCAATGATAACCTCACGCTCTACTAATGCTGCACTTAACGGGAAACCTATTTTTCTGGCTGCTCGAGCATCTAAAGTTAGGTGTTTTAAAGCGTCGTAATAACTTTTGGTGTGTACTCTTAAAATATGTTTATCGTCGGGTACTTCGGGTTTAAAAAAGTTGTTTGAACTGCAAGTGCCCTCGTGTATTAATTGCCGAGGCAGCAATTCGTATTTAATCATAGGAAAACGATGACCTTCTGGTAACGGGTGTTTGTAAATATCGTGATTGGCTATTTTTAGCATATTATTTATGCAATTTTAATTGTATTCGCTTTCGCGGAACATCTACCTCCAACACTTTTACAATAATTTGTTGGTGTAAACTTACATGCTCATTCACATCTTTTACAAAACTATCGGATAAGTTTGACACATGAATTAAGCCACTTTCTTTTATACCTACATCTACAAAGCAGCCAAAATTGGTAATATTATTAACTATCCCCGGAAGCAATTGCCCTACTTTTAAATCGTTAATGGTTTTTATGTTTTGATTAAAGGTAAATACTTTGGCTTGCTCACGAATATCTAAACCTGGTTTTTCTAGTTCTTTTACAATGTCTTCTAGCGTAAGCATACCAACTGAGACTGTACAATATTGTTTTAGGTTTAGTTTTTGAAGCAAGCTTTTATTGCCTATTACATCTTTTACAGACTTACCTAAATCTTTAGCCATTTTTGTAACAATACTATAACTTTCTGGGTGAACAGCAGAATCGTCTAACGGGTTTTTGGCATCTTTAATTCTTAAAAAAGCAGCCCCCTGCTCGAACGCTTTATCGCCTAATCGTGGTACGTTTTTAATATCGTTTCTAGATGTAAATACCCCGTTTTCTTTTCTGTAATTAAAAATGTTTTCGGCTAGTTTTGGCCCAATACCCGAAACCGAACTTAACAACGGCTTACTTGCCGTATTTATATTTACCCCTACAGCATTTACACAGTTTTCTACTACAATGTCTAATTGTTTTTGAAGTTTAGCTTGATCTACATCGTGCTGATATTGCCCTACACCTATAGATTTTGCATCAATTTTTACTAATTCGGCTAATGGATCTTGTAAACGACGACCAATAGATACCGAACCTCTAACCGTAACATCGTAATCTGGGAATTCTTCTCTTGCAATTTTTGATGCCGAATAAATACTTGCTCCTGCCTCGCTAACCACAAATACTTGTACTTGGTTTTTAAAATGTACTTTTCTAATTAAAGCTTCGGTTTCGCGCGATGCTGTTCCGTTTCCTATAGCAATGGCTTCAATTTTATAGGCATCGCAAAGCGAACTTATTTTTTTCATGGCGCCAACACTATCGCTTTTTGGAGGGTGCGGGTATATGGTTTCGTTGTACTTTAACTGCCCTTGAGCATCTAAGCACACCACTTTACACCCAGTTCTAAACCCCGGATCTATGGCTAAAACACGTTTTTCACCAAGTGGAGAACCTAACAACAATTGTTTTAGGTTTTTTGAAAATACGGTTATAGCAGAATTATCTGCTTTATCTTTAGCTATTTGTAAAGCTTCGTTACTTAACGAGGGCAATAATAAACGCTTGTAAGCATCTTTAATAGCCACTTCTATTTGTTCTGCACATGCGTTATTGCTTTTTATAATACGACGTTCTATATTATTTAAAGCTCTATCATGATCAATATTTATTTTTACTCGTATAAAGCCTTCTTTTTCGGCTCTTAAAATGGCTAATAATCGATGTGATGGTATGCGACTTAAATTCTCTTCCCAATCAAAATAATCTCGAAATTTTTGAGCATTTTCATCATCGGCTTTTGTTTTTATCACTTTCGTGGAAATTAAAGCAAAACGCTCTAACTGACGGCGAATGTTATTCCGTATATCGGTACGTTCGTTAATCCACTCTGCAATAATATGCCTTGCTCCCTCTAAAGCCTCATCAACCGAAGCTAGATCGCCTTTTACATATTTAAATGCTAACGATTCTATATCTCTAGCATTCTGAGACATCATAATTTTTGCTAAAGGCTCTAACCCATTTTGCCTAGCTTTTTCGGCCTTTGTTTTTCGGCTTTTTTTGTATGGCAAATACAAATCTTCAAGAGTGGTTAAATTATGTGTAGTCTCTATTTTTTGTTTTAGCTCTAAGGTTAAAACCTCTTGCTCATCTAAGGTTTTTAGTATGGCTTTTTTACGTTTTTCTAAAGCTTCAAACTGTTCTTTATACTTTACTATTTCGCCTATTTGCACCTCATTTAAATTTCCTGTATGCTCTTTTCTATATCTTGAAATAAAAGGTATTGTACAGTCTTGGTTTAATAACTCTATGGTATTTTTTACTGAAATCTCTGGAAGTTGAGTTTCTTGAACTATATATTTTATCATTCTAGTAAGCATCTCTTAATTTTAATCAAAGTTAAATAATTTGAATGTTTATTTAACCAAAAAGACCTATCGGGTTATAAAAACTCGATAGGTCTAATTTTCTATTTTATTACAAAAAATAGAATGCTTATTAACGCATTTTACTTTAAGCTACTTTTTTAATTAAATCGAAACACGGACACTTTTTACAGCGTTTATTTTCTCCTTTTTTAAATTTTTTACAGCAACTAGATTTTACTTTTTCAGGAAGTTCTACTCCTAACTTTCGTAATTTTTTAATTGCTTTCTTTTTTTTCTTTTTACCCACAGCAAAAGTATAATTATAAAACTGTGGCAAAAATAAGTTATTTTTATTAAATCTAAATAAGGTTAAATGTTAAATTATTCAGGTGCGTTAGTTGCGGCTGTTGTAACAGTTAAATTTTCTATATCACGATCAAATAAATATAGTCCGCCCTTATCATCGCCAATCATATTTATTTTATCTAAAATGGTTCGTGCTACAGCTTCTTCTTCTATTTGTTCTGCAACATACCATTGTAAAAAGTTGTGCGAAGCATAATCTTTTTCTTGAAGCGAAATATGTACCAACTCATTAATACTCTGCGATACATAAACTTCGTGCTCGAACAATTTTTCGAACATTTCTTTAAAAGACTTAAAAGTAACGTTTGGTGCAGCTAATTGCGATATTTTTGCATGCCCGCCACGTTCGTTAACAAACTTTACTAGTTTTAACATATGCTCGCGCTCTTCATCAGATTGCGCATACATAAAATTAGCAACACCTTCTAGCCCTTTAACCTCGGCCCAACATGCCATAGCTAAATAAATTTGAGATGATTCTGCTTCTATTCGAATTTGATTATTTAATGCGTCTTCTATATTTTTTGATAACATAATATTTGGTTTTTATGTAAAGTTACAGATTTACTTCGTGCCTATCAAGAAATGGTATTATAAAAAAAGGTTATTCTTTTAAAAGAATAACCTTAATTACTAAATTAATTAGCCCTACTTAATGTTATTGTACCGTAAGTGTGTATTGTGGCGTTGGGTTTAATGGGCAGAAATACACATATTCGCCTTTTGTTAAAGTTGTGGCTTTGGTTTTTTCGGTTTTACCAACAGTAACCACTTTTGTTACATAGGCTGTTTTTATATGGTTTTCTGGGTTGCTAGCATCTTTCCCTTTTGGCACCAAAACCAAACCAACCTCTTTGGCAGCATGATTATTTGATACCTCAAAAATATAAGTACCTTCGTTAAGTGTTAATGTTTTTTGGGTAAACTCACCTTTTGTTTGTTCTAAAGCTATTGTTTTTACACCTTTATCTTGTGCTTTTGTTGTTACTGTAAAGGCGAATACGAATACTAAAATGGCTACTATTTTTTTCATGATTATATGTTTTTATTTTTAAATTGATATTTGTTTAAAGTTTAATTATAATGTTGCGGTTTCTAATGGTTCTGCTACCGGAAAATCTACAGGTACTTGTGTTGTACTATGTATGTAGTTAGAAATAGTTTTATCGCCAACTAAAGAAATGGCATCTATTAAATTTCCTTTTGTATATCCTGCATTAAAGAAATTTTCTAGAACCTGCGTGTTCGTTCTACCTCTGTTTTCGGTTACATTTTTTGCTAGTTTTGCTAGGGCGTCTAATTTTGTATCGAAAGAAGCTTCGCCTGCTCTTAGCTCTAATATTTGGCTGTCTGTAAATCCGTTCATTTTACCAATGGCAGTATGTGCAGACAAACAGTAAATACAGTTATTAACTTGACTTACAGCTAAATTAACTACTTCTTTTTCTTTAGCAGATAATGATGTTTTTGCATTGGAAAAATTTAAATAATTTTCTAAAGCGGTATCGCTATTAGCATAAGTTGCATATAGGTTAGGTACAAACCCTAAGGCTTTTTGCAAATTATCGAAAATAGCTTGGTTATTTTCGCTTACTTCGTCTCTTGTTGGTACATTAAATGTGCTCATAATTTCTAAATTTTAAAATGTTTTATTTTGAATTTTGTTATTTGTAATTGTTGGTACAAAGGTGCAACTGTAATTAAGTTTACACCATGTAATTAATTCCTTTTAACTTGTCAATTTTTCCTTAACTAGTTTAAAGCATATTACGTCCTGAAACGTGTGGTTTTTCGGCATCGCAATAAAAATCTGAAATGTGGTTTTGCTCGCAATGCGTTTTTGGAGAAATAATGTTTAAGGCTTCTTTTCTTTTACCTCTAAATATTTCAATTAAATTGAATACTGATATATGTTTTACATTCATGACTTTGTTGTTTTAATTTTACGGTACAAAGATGCATGAAAAGGAGAGGCAATAAAATGGTAAGATTTCCTATAAATTTGTCAATTTTTCCCTAAGATGTTTTTTTAAGTTGTTTCTTAAAATTGGAAGGCGACAAACTGGTGTATTTTTTAAATAATCGGCTTAAATGCGAGGCATCATCAAAACCTACTTCGTAAGCTATTTCTTTGGCTGTTTTATCTGTATATATAAGTAAACGTTTTGTTTCAAGAATAATACGCTCATGAATAATTTGCAACGGGCTTGTATTTAATTTGGCAAAAGTATTTGATAAGGTTTTTGGCGATTTAAAAAGCTTATCTGCATAAAATGCAACACTATGTTGTGCTTTAAAATGCGACTCTACTAAAAGGTTAAACTCGCGCAACAAATCTATTTTGGTATTTTTAGTGGTTTCTGTATAACCTTCTTTAGCCTTTAGTAAACGGGTTCCTATAATTATAAAACGTGCCATAAGCATACGTAACATTTCGGCTTGTATGGTATCTTTAGTTTCAAACTCATCTAAAAATACCTCATGAAGAGTTTTAAATTTTCTACTTTCGTCTGTATTTAATTCTATTATTGGAATATGCACATTGCCAAAAAACAGCAAACCTGCACAACTCACTTCTTGGTCGTGATCTTTTATGCAGTAAAACTCTCTGTTGAATTGATACACAACTAAATTATTTCCAGAAACAAACTGAAAATACTGTACTACAGTTAATGCTAAAACGCTATTTGGTTCTATAGTATATGGTATACTATCTACAACTATTTCGGCTTTAAAATTGTTTGTTCTAATAAACGTATATAAATCTAATTGTTTTGATATGTGATACGGTTCTAGAAGTGCTTGATCTCCTATTTTTAAAATAGCATTAGTTGAAAATTCTGTGAATATTTTTTGCATACTCGATTAGTCTGTAACTTTTAAAAATCATTACAAAAAGCAAAAAGCTCGTTTAAAAAAACGAGCTTTTAAACACATGCTTTTACAACTAACTTATTTGCAAGCCATTACCTATTTTAGCATTGTCGGGGTTTACAAATACGAGTTTACCATCTGGAGTTTCTGTCATTAAAATCATACCTTGACTCTCTACTCCACGTAATGCTCTTGGGGCTAGGTTTACTAAAACCGTTACGCGTTTACCAACAACTTCTTCAGCAGAAAAACTTTCGGCAATACCAGACACAATTGTTCTTGTATCTATGCCTGTATCTACTTTTAATTTTAAAAGTTTTTTAGTTTTTGGCATTTTCTCGGCTTCAAGTATAGTGCCTACTCGAAGATCTAATTTTGTAAAATCTTCAAATGTTATAGTATCTTTTTGTGGTTCTACTTTAGCATTTGCTATTTCGTTTGCTTTTTTACTTGCTGCCAATTTATCGAGCTGAAATTGAATTGTTTTATCTTCAATTTTAGAAAACAATAATTCTGCTTGGCCAATTTTGTGTCCTGCTGGCAGTAAAACGTCTTTGTTGCTTACCTCGTTCCACGACACCAGAATTGCACCAGACTCAAGGTTTAAAATGTGTTTTAGTTTTTTTGATGTAAACGGCAGGAAGGGTTCGCTTAATGTTGCTAAAGCACTTGCTATTTGAAGCGCTACATACATAATAGTTTGGGTGCGTTGTTCATCAATTTTTATTACTTTCCAAGGTTCGGCATCGGCTAAATATTTATTACCAAGTCTAGCCAAATTCATTAATTCTTGCCCTGCTTCTCTAAAACGATAGCGCTCAATAGAACTTGCAATTACATCTGGATAAGCTTTAATGGCTGCTAAAGTTTCTGTATCGACATCATTAAACATTGATGGCGTTGGAATTACACCATCATAATACTTATTAGTTAAAACAACCACTCGGTTTATAAAATTACCAAATATAGCAACCAACTCGTTATTATTTCTGGCCTGAAAATCTTTCCATGTAAAATCGTTATCTTTAGTTTCTGGCGCATTAGCGTTTAAAGCATAACGCAATACATCTTGTTGCCCAGGAAACTCTTCTAAATACTCATGTAACCAAACCGCCCAATTTTTAGATGTTGATAGCTTATTACCTTCTAAATTTAAAAACTCGTTTGCTGGTACGTTATCTGGTAATATATAGCTGCCTTCTGCCTTTAACATGGCTGGAAAAATAATACAATGAAATACAATATTATCTTTTCCTATAAAGTGAACAAGCTTAGTTTCTTCGTCCTTCCAGTATGGTTCCCAATCTTTACCTTCGCGTTGTGCCCATTCTTTGGTTGATGATATATAACCTATTGGAGCATCAAACCAAACGTAAAGCACTTTACCTTCGCCTCCTTTGGCAGGAACTGGAATTCCCCAATCTAAATCTCTAGTAACTGCTCTTGGGCGTAAACCATCATCAATCCAAGATTTTACTTGACCGTAAACATTAGGTTTCCAATCTTTTTTATGTCCTTCTAAAATCCATTCTTTTAAAAATGCTTCGTGTTTATCTAAAGGTAAAAACCAATGTTTAGTTTCTTTTAAGGTAGGCACATTACCTGTTATGGCCGATTTAGGGTTTATTAAATCTGTTGCGTTATGGCTAGTACCGCAGTTTTCGCATTGATCGCCATAACTTTCTTCGTTTCCACATTTAGGGCAAGTTCCTATTACAAAACGGTCTGCTAAAAACTGATTGGCTTCGGCATCATACAATTGTTCTGAAGTTTCTTCAATAAATTCACCTTTTTCATCTAATATTTTAAAAAACTCTGATGCTGTTTCATGATGAATTGGAGCAGAGGTTCTGGAGTAATTATCATAAGTAATTCCAAAATCTTCAAACGATTTTTTAATAATGGCATGATATTTATCAACAATATCTTGAGGAGAAACGCCTTCGTTTTTGGCTTTAATAGTAATTGGTACACCATGCTCATCACTTCCTCCTATAAATGCTACATCGTTTCCTGTTAAACGCAAATAACGTGCATAAATATCGGCTGGTACGTAAACGCCTGCTAAATGCCCTATATGAATAGGACCATTGGTATAAGGAAGTGCTGTGGTAATCGTATATCTTTTCGGCATTATAATGTCTTTTTTTGAAGCCGTAAAAATACACATTTTGAAGCCTATTTAGAAAAAAAATGTACATTTACATTATGTCTAAAAACCTACTCATATTAAGCTTTGTTTGTGTTACTATTTTCTTAAGCACAGAAAAAACTATATCGCAAAACATATCAACAGAAAAACCACACACTATTTTGAAACAACCAGCATACTTAAAAACGGGCGATACTGTTGCCATTGTAGCGCCATCAGGAATTTTAAAAAATAGAAATAGTGAAGTTATTCAAGCCCAAAATTTACTTAAAAGTTGGGGGTTACATGTTGTAGTTGGAAAACATGTATTTAACAAAGCCAACCATTTTGCAGGAACCGATAACCAACGTTGTGAAGATTTACAAACTGCCCTAGACGACCCTAAAATTAGTGCCATTTGGTGCGCTCGCGGTGGTTACGGAACAGTAAGAATTCTTGATATGTTGAATTTTACAAAGTTTAAAACAAACCCTAAGTGGGTAATTGGTTATTCTGATATTACGGCACTTCATAACCAAATACATAACGAAGGTATAGAAAGTTTACATGCCATAATGTGTGTAAGCTTACCTAAAGACGAAACAGAAATAGAGGCTAGCATTTCTAGTTTTAAAAATGCGCTTTTTGGAACTCCTATAAACTACACTTTAAAACCCTCTAAATATAATAAAACAGGTAGTGCTTCGGGACAATTGGTAGGTGGTAATTTAACCATGTTACATACCATGTTAGGCTCTAAAACTAGTATTAATACTGATGGGAAAATATTATTTATTGAAGAAATAGGAGAATACAAATACCATATAGACCGTATGCTACAAAGTTTAAAGCGCGCTGGGTATTTTAATAATTGCAAAGGTGTTATTGTTGGAGATATGAGCAAAATGAGAACAAATACTACGCTTTGGGGAACTTCTATTGAACAACTTATATTAGATGCTTTGTCTGATTACAGTTTCCCTATTGCTTTTAATATGCCTGCCGGACACGAGCCAGATAATAGAGCCTTAATTTTAGGAAGAACAATAACGCTTAAGGTTGAAAAAAACCAGTCTACAGTTGTTTTTAACTAACAAAACACTAACGCGTACAAGGTAATCGAGTGTTTTTTTACCGAACAAATACGCACTTTACAGATTGCCACGTTAATTAAACGATTATTATAGTGGTATTGCCTATTATATTTAGGTTTTATTAATATAAGCTATAATCTTGTTTGCTAATATTAATAATAAAATCCCCAAGATGATGAAAAAATTACAATTACTATTTGTAGCTATGATGCTTTTACTTTCTGTTGATGTTAAAGCTGATGATGCCATTAACTCAAGTTTAAACTTAAACAACCCAGATGTTCGTAAATGTTTACTTGAAGCTACTAAAACAGAAGGTTGGAAACTAGCTGCGCTTTATATCAATGCAGACGAAAAGTTAGTTATGATTTTTGAAAAAGGTAACAACACCAAAACGTATTTAAGTAAATAATATTTTTACTTAAAAGCATACAGCAATCCAGCTAAGTTTTTATTTAGCTGGATTTTTTTATACACCAAATTGGGTTAAGTGATGATCTAGATGTTTATAAAACATATTATTCCATTCTTGTTTAGTTAATACTCCAAAAGAAAGATATGCTTTACCATCAAAATAATTTTCGCCTAAACTTTGTGTTTTTCTTAAATAATCTGTTAATCGTGCTTTTTCTTCTACAAAGTTTTTCTCATTTGTAATTACAAATTGCGGAGCCGTTCGGCTATTTTTTTTATATGGCTTTTCTCCAACAACTGCTTTTTTAACAAATAATTTTAATAGCAATTTTGTAAAACCGTTTGGTTTTGGGTGTTTATCATCAAAAGTCATTTCGTAAATCACATTACAATGTGCCAACATTTGGTCTACACTCATTTTACCCCATTGTGGTTGTGTAGTAGGTAATAGCTTGTTAATTCTATCTATAACCGTTTCGGTTTCTTTAGCATCAAAAATATTTCTCATATTTATTTTTTTAAAATCCTCGCTCTTTTTGTATTTGCTCGTAAGCGGCTTGTACTTGTCTAAACTTTTCTTCGGCACCTTTTTGGTGTTCTTTTCCTAGATGTATTACTTTATCTGGATGGTATTTTTTTGCCATTTTACGGTAGGCTTTTTTTATCTCATCTACTGTTGCATTTTTTGTTATTTCTAAAACCTTATATGCATTATCACTACTGTTATAAAACATGGCTTTAATACTTTCGTAATCTCTAGAACTTATACCTAAATAGCCTGCTATGGTGTAAATTTGTTTTACTTCATTTTCGGTTACTATACCATCGGCTTTTGCTATGCCAAATAAAAAATGCATAAGTTGCAATCGCGACGGATGGTCCATCATTTGGCGAATTTGTAAACATACTGGGCGTACCGAAATACTTTGTTTGCTTATATTTTTAAATAACTTAAAAGCATGGTTTGCTCGTTCTTTACCGTACATGTTTAAAAACTGCTGGCGTACAAAATCTAATTCGCTTTTATCTTGTTTTCCGTCTGCTTTTATTATTACCGATGCTAATATGAGTAAACTAACCTCAAAATCGCCAGATTGTGTTTGTGGGCGTTGTCTGGGTTGTGTTCTATAGGTAGCTCGGCCTTGACCTCTTGTTTGGCGTTCGCCTATAATTGGGTTTTCTTTCCCGTTGGCCATAGCATCAATAACACTTCCTAAAGCTAAACCAATTATTGCCCCAACGGGACCACCAAACGACCAGCCAATTGAGGCGCCTATCCATTTTGAAAAACTCATGTAATTTTTTTGTTTTTAATACGACATAAATATAACATTTGTTAGTATAATTTTTAGCTATTTTGTTACAATTGTACTGGGTTAAGGATAGAAGCGGCATCCTTTTTTGTTTTTTCTACAAAAAAGATATAGCGAATAGCCTGACCTTATAACGCCATAAGCGTTTTAAGGGAACCCCAAAATAATTATTGCACGATTTTTGATTAACTTTGCACTAAATATTAATTATAAAATAAAAAATTAAAATATGTATCCAGCAGAATTAGTAAAACCAATGCGTGAGGATTTAACCAACGTTGGTTTTGAAGAATTACATACTGCCGAGGCTGTTGATGCTGCCTTAGCTAAAGAAGGAACTACGCTTGTTGTAGTAAATTCGGTTTGCGGTTGTGCAGCAGCAAATGCACGCCCTGGAGCTAGAATGAGCTTACAAAATGCTAAAAAACCAGACCACATTGTTACGGTTTTTGCAGGTGTTGATAAAGAAGCGGTTAATGCTGCTAGAGAGCGCATGATTCCGTTCCCTCCAAGCTCGCCAAGTATGGCTTTATTTAAAGATGGCGAATTGGTACACATGTTAGAGCGCCACCATATTGAAGGCCGCCCTGCAGAATTAATTGCAGAAAACCTTGTTGATGCTTACAACGACCATTGCTAAAATGTAATTTTTGTAATAACATTATACTAAACCACGATTAATTCGTGGTTTTTTTTATACCTATACGCAACCTTTTTATTTAAACATCATCTTAAAATAAAAGCTACTAAAAATGAAAAACACCTCTTTTATTACATTTTTACTTTTAATTTGTTTAAGCCTAATTGCGTTTAAATGCGATGATGATATAACTCAAGAAGATGAGAAAGCAGAATTAGAAAACTTTAGATTAGAAATTGAAGATATAGCAAGCGCTTCAATATGTAACGAAACATTTGAATGTAAGTATATAGGGTTTGGTAGTAAGCCTTGTGGTGGCTATTCTGGTTATTTAATTTATTCGACTTCTGTTGATATTAATAAATTAGAAAATTTAGTTTTAAGCTATAACAAACAACATGCAAATTACAATGCAAAATGGGGTATAGCATCAGATTGTAGTATAGTAAACCCTCCTACAAGTATTATTTGCGAAAATAATGCCTGTGTTGCTATATACTAATTTATAGTTTATTTATTTTTGGGGCATGATAAAACTATTATCCTATCCCATATCGGCTATATATTATTTATTTTTTGGGCTAACACTTATTGTGTTTCATCCTATTCAATGGATTTGTTTTAATCTTTTTGGTTCCCAAACTCATCAAAAAAGTGTTAATGCCCTTCAATTTTGCTTAATGCGTTGTGCCCACCTTTTAGGTACACGGTTTACATGCTTTAAAAGCCATAAAATAGACACAAATCGTCCTTTAATAATTGTTGCTAACCACCAAAGCTTACACGATATATACCCGCTTACTTGGTATATGCGAAAACATAACCCTAAATTTATAAGCAAAATAGAATTAGGTAAAGGCATACCAAGTGTTTCGTACAACTTACGCCATGGTGGCGCCGTGCTAATAGACAGAAAAAACCCAAGACAATCCTTACCTGCGCTTATGAAATTTGGCGAGTATATTGAAACAAATAAATATGCCGCTGTTATTTTCCCCGAGGGCACAAGAAGTAAAAACGGCAAACCAAAATCGTTTCAAACCAAAGGCTTAGAAATTTTATTTAAAAAAGTACCTTCGGCATTAATAGTACCTGTAACCATTAACAACTCATGGAAAATGTTTCGTTATGGTAAATTTCCTTTAGGTTTAGGTAATCATCTTAAATTTATAGTACACAAACCTTTAGAATTGGCTACATTTGTTAATAAAGAAGAACTTATTAGCACTATAGAGTCGACAATAACAACACATATTGAACATTAAAAAAGCAAAAAAAGATGTCTTTAAAGAATAAGAGATTAGAGGTAATGAAGTTTTTAGAAAAAGACGTTGATGCGTTAATGGAAAAATACTTAATACCTATAGAAAACATTTGGCAACCAACAGATTTTTTACCAAATTCTGAAACTACAAACGATGCCTTTTTTGAAGAGGTAAAAGAAATTAGAGAACTTGCTAAAGATTTACCTTACGATTTTTGGGTGGTTTTAGTTGGCGATATGATTACCGAAGAAGCATTACCAACTTACGAATCGTGGTTAATGGATGTTGAAGGTGTAGATCAAATTGAAGGTGGCGGCAATGGCTGGGGTAAATGGGTACGCCAATGGACAGCCGAAGAAAACAGACATGGCGATGTTTTAAACAAATACCTTTACCTTTCTGGACGTGTAAACATGAAAGAAATAGAAAAAACTACGCAATACCTTATTGCCGATGGTTTTGATATTGGAACAGATAGAGACCCATACAAAAACTTCGTGTATACTAGTTTTCAAGAATTAGCCACTTACATTTCGCATAATCGTGTTGCAAAAATTGCAAAAGATAAAGGCAATAAACGTTTAGCTAAAATGTGTAAAATTATTTCTGGTGATGAAATGCGCCACCACCATGCTTATTCCGATTTTGTTGAGCGTATTTTTAAAGTAGACCCAAGCCAAATGATGATGGCCTTTCACTACATGATGAAACAAAAAATAACCATGCCTGCCCATTTTTTAAGAGAATCGGGTAGCAAAATTAGTTCTGCCTTCGAAGAGTTTTCAAACACAGCACAACGTATTGGTGTATACACCTCTACAGACTATGTAGATATTTTACAAAAACTAATTGAGCGTTGGGATATAGGAAGCATTACAGGATTAAACGATGAAGCCGAAAAGGCTAGAGATTATTTAATGAAACTACCTGCTAGAATGTATCGTTTGTCTGAACGCATGAAAATTCCAGAAAACTCATTTCAATTTAAATGGGTAGAACCTGCAGTAATTAAGTAATAAAAAAACATTTAACTATTTAAATTCCTTTCTATACACTAAATGTTTTGAAAGGAATTTTTATTTTTATTAATAACATGAACCAAAAAGACATTATATCGCAAACCATAACATTTGTACAAAACACACTCGTTAACGCTGAAGGCGGGCACGATTGGTTTCATATAGAACGCGTATACAAAAACAGTCTTTTAATTGCTAAAACCGAAACTGTTAATACATTTATAGTTTCTTTAGGCGCATTATTACATGATATTGCAGATAGTAAGTTTTATAATGGCGATGAAACAATTGGCCCTAAAAAAGCTCGCGAATTTTTATTTAAACTAAATGTAGATTCTATAGTTATAGAGCATGTTGTAAACATTATTGAAAACATTTCGTTTAAAGGCGGTAATGAACCGCAAAAGTTTAAATCGCCAGAGTTAGATGTTGTACAAGATGCCGACAGGCTAGATGCCATTGGCGCCATAGGTATTGCGCGTTGTTTTAATTATGGCGGTTTTAAAAACAGAGCGCTTTACAACCCAGATATTAAGCCAAATCTTAATATGACTAAAGCAGAATACAAAAACTCTACAGCACCAACAATAAATCATTTTTACGAAAAATTACTGTTACTAAAAGATAAAATGAATACAAAAACTGGAAAAAAAATTGCTAAACAACGACATCATTTTATGTTAGATTTTTTAAATCAATTCTATGCCGAATGGAAAGGTATAAAGTAAGGGTTTGTTTTTTACTGTATAATCATCTTTATTTCTTTCCTGTAGTTTGATGCACTTTTCCCTGTAATATCGTTAAATACTTTATTAAAATGAGAAAAATTATTAAAACCACACTCAAAACACACATCGGCAATACTCATTTCACTTTCTTCAGATAATAACTTGGTGGCATGCACTACTCTATACTCATTAACAACTTGAGTAAAAGTTTTTCCTGTAGATTTTTTAAAATATCTACAAAACGCAGGAACAGTCATGCTTACCTTATCTGCAATTTCATCTAAAGCTATATGATGCTGAAAATTTTCTCGTATATATTTAAATACCGAGCCTATTTTTGCACTATCCTGTGCTTCTGCCTCGAAAGCAAAACCATCGGCATTTAATAAAGTATAATCATCCGTCTTAGCTAAGTGGTTTAAAATTTCTAAAAACTTAATAACACGTTTTAAGCCATCATGTTCTAATAGTTTTTCAATTTTTAGACCTATTTTCTTTTTAGTATTAATTTGAAAACGAATACCTTTTTTAGCTCTTTCAAACAAAGCAACTATATGAGCCATTTCTGGAACATTAAGAAAATCTTCGCCCAAAAACTCCGCTTTAAATTGAATTATGGTTTCGGTTCCGCTAGCTGTAAGCCTATCTGAAAAGCCATTATGTGGTAAATTAGCACCTATTAATATAAGTTGGCTATTATTAAAATAAGATAAATGATTGCCTATGTGCGTTTTTCCCTGCCCCTTATTTACATAAACAAGCTCTAATTCTGGATGAAAATGCCAAAAGGCATTATTTTTATCGGCACTCTCACCATGCTGTTTTACAAGTATCGAACTTCCAAAAGTTGGGGTGAGTTTTTCTAAAGTAGGTTTCTTTTTAATCATGACCAAGATGAGTTTAAAGCAAATTTACTACTTATTATGCACACATTATATATTTAATTACCCTAAACATATGCTATATTAACTTCACATTGAATTAACAATAGGTTAACAGATAATCTAGCATATAAATTGGTCAAAATTGATGTTTTCAAAAGCCTAGTCCCTACATACCTTTGTACCGTTGAACGTTATTAAACCCAAATTATGAAAAACGTAATTAAAAACACTAAAAAAGGAATCTTAATGGTAGCACTTTTAGCTACGGTTACAGGATTCGCTATTGACGGTAACGCTAACAAAGTTGCTAAAAAAACGGCTTTGATTATTGAAAACGTAAAAGAAGGAAACTTACTTTCTATTAAAGATATATATGGTATTACATTATATAAAGAATTAATTGAAACTAATGGTTTATATAAAAAAGGTTTTGATTTAACAGAATTACCAGACGGAAATTATGTTTTTGAACTTGAAAAAGATTTAGAAATAAAAACCATTCCTTTTACAGTAAAAGCAAACAAAGTTAGCTTTAACAAAACAGACGAAAGCACTTATTTTAAACCTTTTGTAAAGCAAGAAAACGAATTTGTTTACTTATCAAAGCTTAACTTAAACCAAGAGGCTACTACAATTAACGTATATGCAAATTATGATGGAGACTTTAAACTATGCCATTCTGAAAAAATTGATGAAGGCAAGGTTATCGAAAAAGTTTTCAAATTAAAAAAAGGTAATTACAAAATACAAATAAACTCTAACAACAAAGAGTATACAACATTCATTAATAATTAGTTTAATGTCTTATTTAGTTTAGTTTAGTTGGTAAAGTGGGCTGTGGTGGCCCACTTTCATTTTTTATACCGTTTTTTTACAATCAAAAAAAATATCTTCAATGCTTTTTAATAAAAGCATTTTTTATTCTCTACAGTTTTGCCATGATATTCTTTAAAACAACACATTAATTTTACCTAAAAATGATGCAAAATTAACAGATAATTTAGCACATAAATAAGTCAATATCAATGTTTTACATACTTTTTTTCTAACATATATTTGTAGTGTTGAACGTTATTAAACCCAAATTATGAAAAACGTAATTAAACACTCAAAAAAAGGAATCTTAATGGTAACTATGCTTGCTACCTTGTTAAGTTTCGCAAATGATGCATCGTTATTTAATGTTAAAAATGATGCAAAAAGAACATCTCTTACTTTATATAATGTAAAGCAAGGCAACCTTTTATCTGTAAAAGATATTAATGGTGTAATTTTATTTAAAGAACTAATACAAGAATCGGGAACGTATAATAAAGGATTTGATTTAACTGCTTTACCAAATGGTGCTTATATTTTTGAATTAGAAAAAGATTTAGAAATTAATACCATACCTTTTACAGTAAAAGCTAACGTAGTTCTTTTTGAAAAAGAAAAAGAAAAAACAATTTTTAAGCCTATGGTAGTGGTTAAAAACAATTTAGTTTACCTTACCAAACTTGCTTTAAACGGAGAGCCTTTAAAGGTTGAAATTTACTTTAATAACTCTGCTGAGAATGAGCTAGTATTCAAAGAAAAAATTGAAAACGTAAAATCCATTGAAAGAATTTACAAATTGGAAGGCTTGGATTTAGGTAAATACAAAATAGTATTTCACTCTAACGGTAGAAAATTTACCAAGCTTTTAAATTAATTTAAGCAATCTATTTACAAGTTTTTTTAATTAAAGTGGGCTGTATTTATACAACCCACTTTCTTTTTATTTACAAAAACACAGGTTAAGATATTGGTTTAAAACAATTTAAGCTGCCCGTTTTTATAAGATTCATGTAAATTACAATTAAGCTTGGGCATTGTTTTATTTTTAAAATATTTATGTCTTGCCAATTTTATTAAATTATTTATTTGCTCGGCAATTTTACCTTCTCCTCGCATTCTGGTTCCGTATCTAGAGTCGTTTAAATTACCGCCATGACAGCTTTCTATTTGATGCAAAACCTTTTCGGCTCGATCTGGCATGGTTTTTTTAATCCAATCTGTAAATATGTTGCCAATGGCTCCATTTAACCTAACAATAGTATGCCCAATAGATAAAGCTCCAGAATTAGCTGCGGCCTTGGCTAAAGGTAAAATTTCATGACTATTTATAGACGGAATTATAGGCGCTAACATTACATTTACAGGAATTCCGTTTTCGCTTAGTATTTTAACTGTTTCTAGTCGTTTTTTTATGGTTGTCGTTCTAGGTTCTAGAATGCGCCTTGTATCTTCAGACAGCGATGTTATAGATATATTTACAGCAATTAAATTATCTTTAGCCAAGGCTTTTAAAAGCTTTAAATCTCTTAAAATTAAAGCATTTTTAGTAATAATTCCAACGGGGTGTTTGTATTTTAAAAACACTTCCAAACAGGCTCTAGTAATACTATATTTTTTTTCTGCTGGCTGGTAACAATCTGTATTTCCAGACAAAATTATAGGATAAGCTTTCCAACTTTTCTTTTTTATTTTTTGTTCTAAAAGATTAGAAGCATCTTTTTTAACCAAAATTTGCCTTTCAAAATCTAAACCAGCACCATAACCCCAAAACTCATGCGAATTTCTAGCATAGCAATAAATACACCCATGCTCGCAACCTTGGTAAATATTCATTGAATAAGCCATACCAACATCTGGGCTTTGTATTTTATTTATAATAGTTTTGGGGTATACGTCTTGATATTGGGTTTTATTTTTATTGGCTTGTTCGCCCTCTTTATAACAATATTCTAGAAAATCGTCACGCATTTCATGACTTAATTCAAAAAAACGATTAGGAACGTTTAACTGAGCGCCACGTCCTTTTATAACTGGTTTTTGGGGCATTATTAATAAATTTAAAGGGTTTGTTGCTTTATAAGTGCTTTAAATTTACTTATAATTTATTCTTAAAAATGTTAAAGTAAATATAGGTTATTAACAAAACACTAAATAACAACACACCCTTTAAAAACTATGCGCCAGGAAAATCGGCCTTTCTTTTTTCTAAAAATGCTGTAGTCCCTTCAGTAAAATCTTTAGTACCAAAGCAATTTCCAAATTCTTCAACCTCAACGTTAAACCCATTTACACCATCTTTAAAATTAGCGTTTATAGCTTTTATGGCTGCACTAATAGCAACTGTTGAATTTCTTGAAATTTTACTTGCTATTTTTTCGCAAAGTGGCAATAACTCATCAAGTGTTGTAACATAATTTACCAAACCATAACTTAATGCTTGGTTAGCATCAATCATTCCAGCTGTCATAATCAATTCCATAGCGCGCCCTTTACCAATTAATTGGGGCAAACGTTGTGTGCCTCCATACCCAGGAATAACACCTAATGATACTTCTGGCAACCCTAATTTAGCATTATCGCTAGCCACCCTAAAATGTGCTGCCATAGCTAACTCTAAGCCACCACCAAGCGCAAAACCATTTACAGCTGCAATTACTGGTGTCGATAAATTTTCGACAAAATTAAACAACAACTCTTGTCCTTTTGCAGCTAATCGTGTACCGTCGTTTACATTATAATGTGCAAACTCACTAATATCGGCACCAGCAACAAAGGCTTTTTCGCCACTTCCGGTTACAATTATAACTTTAGTATTTTTATCTTTATCTGCTGCATCAAAAGCATTGTGTAATTCTTGTATAGTTTCTCTATTTAAAGCATTTAACTTTTTTGGGCGGTTTACTGTAATGGTTGCAATTCCGTTTTTTTCTTCTGAAATGATATTATTATAACTCATAATTTATATAGTTTTATTCTTTAGGAAATGACACCTTAAACGTTGTGCCTTTATTTTTTTCTGATTCGAAGGAAATACTTCCTTTATACGTTTCTACAATATTTTTAACCATAGCCAAACCAAGTCCCATACCACTTGTTTTTGTTGTAAACTTTGGCTCGAACACCTTTTGTTTATTTTCTTCTGCTATACCTGTACCATTATCGGCTACTGTTATTACTACATTACCATTATCTTTACTTACATTAATAATAATTTTTGGGGTTTGATTTTTTGGCATGGCTTGAATGGCATTTTTTACCAAATTTGTAACCACACGTATAAGTTGGGTTCTGTCTAGCTTTGCTATTATTTCTTCGGAATTTGAAGTGAAAACAATATAATTTTCGTTAAAAATATCTAGAGCTAATTTTACAATTTTAACCACATTTAAAGTTTCGTTTTGCTGTGCTGGCATTTTGGCAAAATTTGAAAATGCTGATGCAATAGAACTCATGGTATCTATTTGCTGAATTAGTGTTTTACTATACTCGTCTACTTTAGAGTGTATATTCTCGTCTTGAGGATTAAATTTACGTTGAAAATTTTGAACCGTTAATCGCATTGGTGTTAGCGGGTTTTTTATTTCGTGAGCTACTTGTTTTGCCATTTCTCGCCAAGCTTGTTCGCGCTCGCTTTTTGCCAATTGCACAGCACTTTCTTCAAGCTCGTCTATCATGCTATTATAAGAGTTTACAAGGGCCGAAATTTCTTCGCTAGTATCGTCTACTTCTATTTTTTGGTTTCGTCTTTCTAGTCTGGTTGTATTTATTTTATCGCTAATGGTTTTTAACGATTTAGTAATATATTTTGATAACCAAAAGGCAATGGCTATAGCTGTTAGCAATACCAACATAAAAGCAAAACCTATACGTTTTAAAAACTCTTGCAGCTCCTTAACCAAAAAATCGTCTTTTTCTAGGTAAGGAATGTTTAAAATGGCAATGGCTTTAGATTTGTTATCTGTAATGTAGGTATAAGAAGATTGAAAGGTTTCTCCGTTTTCGTTATGAATATCGACATGCCTATGCTGTGCTATTTCTGATGCATTATTAAATTCTATTTGCTGGGTTAATGCATTCATAATTTCGGCTTCTATACATTTTTCTGCTATGTCGTTTTGCAGGCCTGCTTTAGATGATATTAATAACCCGCCATCTAGATCGTAAAGGTTAATTTGTAGTTTATGGATGTCGGCAATATTATAAATCTCTTCTTTAAAAATTAAGGGAATATTTTTTGTTTTTACTTCCCATGTATTTTGCCTACCGTTTAACACGCGTTTTAAATGTGTTTGTATGCTTGCTTCTTTACGCTCTAAACGGCCTTCGTGATAATCCATACTTTGCTCGTTATATTGGTATATGGCTACTGCCGATATAAGTACAGAGCCCACCAATACTAATAGTATCATGGCTAAAAATATACGTGTGCGTAAGGATAGTTTTTTTAAATTCATTGGCTTAAATATAGCAATAATCAAACCAAACAGCATTAGGCTAATTTAAAAAACTTATGTTGGCCAATACATGCGTTAGGGATTGAAGTGGAAAGCCCACAGCGAGGTACGAGCGAGGACTTGTAATGGAAAGCCCGACCCTTGTGGTAACGCCCAAATAAAAAAATGGGTTATGCTTCGGGGTTTTTATCTCGTATGCGCTTGTAAATTTTAAATCCTAACATTAGTAGAATGCCTAAAATTAAAATGCCTATTACGCCCCATATCCAGTTTATAGCACTTTTTAGTATAACTAGAAATATTACGGCAAATAGTATAAAGGTTGCGCCTTCGTTCCAGAGGCGCATATAACTAGATGTTTTTTTTACCACATTGTTTTGTAACTGCTTAAAGTACTGGTGTGTTTTTATATGATAAATAAATAGCAGTACAATAAAACCTAGTTTTACCTGCATCCAAGGTTGGTATACTAAATTTGGATTTATTGAAAATAGGCTTAAACCAAAAATTAATGCTAAAATTGCCGATGGCCATGTTATAATATACCACAGGCGTTTTGCCATTAGTTTTAATTGCTTGCCTAAAATTTCTTTTTCTGGCGATGGTTTATAAAAAGCTTCTATTTGGTAAACAAACAGCCTAGGAATATAAAATAAGCCCGCAAACCATGTTATTACAAAAATAAGATGAAAGGCTTTTATGTATTGATAATACTCCATTTTAAGCTATTTCTGTTGGGGTTTTCACCCAATTATTTATCCATTTAGAGAGCAAGTTTACAAATGCTTCATCGTCGTTTAAACAGGGTACGGTTGTAAATTCTTTTCCTCCAACTTCGTAAAATAACTCTTTGCCTTCCATGGCTATTTCTTCAAGAGTTTCTAGGCAATCGCTTACAAAGGCTGGCGTTACTATGGCCATGTTTTTTATGCCTTTTTTACCTAAACGTTCTATAGTTCTGTCTGTGTACGGTAATAACCAAGGGTCGAACCCTAATCGAGATTGAAAAGATGTTGAGTATGTGTTTTCTTTTAAATTTAATTTTTGGGCTACTAATCGTGTTACCTCTAGGCATTGGTGCCTATAACAAAACTCGTGTGCTTTACTTGGTGTTACACAACAACTGCCATCTATTTTACAATGCGATTTTGTAACGTCGCTTTTACGAATATGGCGTTCTGGCACACCATGGTATGAAAACAATAAATGTTCGTGATTCTTATCTTTTAAATGATTTTTTATGGCATTTGAAAGTACCTCGATATAATCGGGTTTGTTATAAAATGCTGGTACAGATTCTATTTTTAAATTTGGAAAATGTTTTTGGCGAAGTGCTTCTGCCAAAACCGTAATGGTTTCGGTTGTTGCCATAGCAAACTGCGGGTATAAAGGAAATAAAAGAACCTCTTCTGCCCCTTTATCTACCAATTCCTGGAGTCCTTTTTTAATAGTCATGCTACCATATCGCATAGCTAATGCTACGGGTTGCTGTACTTGTTCTTGTATTTTATGTTGTAGTCTTTCTGATATTACTATAAGCGGAGACCCTTCGTCCCACCATATTTTTTTGTAAGCTGCTGCCGATTGTTTTGGGCGTGTGTTTAATATTATACCTTTTACAAGTGCTGTTCGGGCTGCAAATGGAATATCGATAACGCGCTCGTCCATTAAAAACTCACCTAAATACTTTTTAACGTCTTTTGGCGACGGGCTATCTGGCGATCCCAGATTTACTAGTAAAATTCCTTTTTTCATGTTGTAAAAATACGATACTAAAAATAATGACTATGCTTAACAATAAACATTTTAGCTTTTGTGTTATAAATAAATTTTATTAGTTAATTACAAAACTCTTACAACTGTTTATTATTAACTTTGGGGTTATATAATTTTGGTCGCTTATCGGTATAATTGCAATCTTGAAATATACCGCAAGACACATTGGTTCTTGCCAAAGATTTACCAAGGTTAATGTTTTTAGACATAGCCGCTATTTCTGGGGTTAGGTATTTCATAGTATAAATGGTTTTTTTAATTAAATTAAGCTAAAGACATTACATATTTTTTTGGTGTTGTGCCATACTTCTTTTTAAAGGCAGCTATAAAATGACTTGATGTACTGTACCCTACTTTATGCCCAACTTCGTTTACATTATCGTTACCAGCTTCTAAAAGTTTACGCGCTACTTCCATTTTATAATCAAACAAAAAACTAAATACAGAGTCGCCATAAATTTGCTTAAAACCCTCTTTAAGTTTTTTAAGACTCAAACCAATTTCGTCTGCTAATTCTTGTAAACTTGGTGGTTCTGCCATTCTAGACACAATAATATCTTTGGCTTTTCTAATTTTAATAACATTGGTTTCGTCTACCAGAAACGGGCATTGCTCAACATTAGCATCTTCACTTCTGTTAAAATATAAACTTAACAACTCGTATGCTTTTCCTTTAAAATATAACGGTTTTATAGATTGGTTTAAATTATAATTAATTAATTGATTTAATACTATGGCCATAGATGGTGAAATAACGCCATCTTTATAATATTTTTTATCCTTATTATCGTCGCTTAAAAATGTAATATAGTCGGCTTCTTGCGAGAATAAGCCATGAAACTTTTTTATAGAAATTAAAATAGAAACAATCCATGAATTAGGATCTACCTGAAGGTTTATTGGCAGCTCTCGCTGTGGGTTATAAAGCAACAACGAGTTTTCTTCATGAATATCTAAAGTATAACGACCTTGGTTAAAAACAAACTTAGTTGCGCCTTTTACACAAAAATGAAACTGCAAAAATGTGCTATCTATTTCTTTTGCAACCTTTTGAAGCATGTTTGAGTCGTTCTTAAACATTAAAATTAAAAAACCATCTTCAACATTTGTTTCTTCAAAAGAACTTTTAGCGATACTTTTTTCTAGGTTTAACTCTTGATTCATAATTCTTTTATTTAGATTCATTCTAAACTAAACAGTAAAAACATGCCTAATTCACTACAAAAATATGACAAATATCATGTTTTAAGAAAAAAGAACGCTAAAAAACCACAAACGACACTAAAAGTTCTTTTAGCGTTACTTTTTTTTAAACCATACTTATATTTTTGCCTCACATTTTCAGGTATAGCAATGCAGAAGTATAACATTAGTAAGAGTAGTTCTTTTTATGCTATTGGTTTAAGTTACAAAAAAGCCGATGCAGATATAAGAGGTCGTTTTAGTTTAGATGAAAACTCTAAATTAGAATTACTAAATCAAGCTAAAGAAAATGATATTGAAAGCTTAGTAGTAACTTCTACTTGTAACAGAACCGAAATTTATGGTTTTACCCAACACCCATTTCAACTTATTCAACTCCTTTGTGAAAACACTAGAGGAACTGTAGACGAATTCCAAAACGTTGCTTACGTATACAAGAATAAAGAAGCTATAGCACACATGTTTCGTGTTGGTTCTGGTTTAGATAGCCAAATTCTTGGCGATTTTGAAATAATAAGCCAATTAAAAATTAGTGCTAAACTTTCTAGAAAGTACGGCTTATTAAACAATTTTACAGAGCGTTTAGTAAATGCTGTTATTCAAGCCAGTAAACGTATTAAAACCGAAACTAATATTTCTTCGGGTGCTACATCCGTTTCGTTTGCCTCGGTTCAATATATATTTAAAAATGTAGAACATGTTTCTAGCAAGAATATCTTACTATTTGGCACAGGGAAAATTGGCAGAAACACTTGCGAAAATTTGGTAAAGCACACCAAAAATGAACATATTACTTTAATTAACAGAACTAAAGATAAAGCAGAACAAATTGCAGGAAAATTTAATCTTTTGGTTAAAGACTATGCTAACTTACAAGAAGAGGTAAGCACTTCTGATATACTAATTGTTGCTACAGGCGCTCAACGCCCAACTATAGACAAGCACATTATTCAGTCTAAAAAGCCACTTTTAATTTTAGACTTGTCTATACCTAAAAATGTTGATGAAAACGTACAAGATCTAGATAACGTAACTCTTGTACATCTAGATCATTTATCGCAAATTACAGACGAAACTCTAGAAGCAAGAAAAGCACATATACCTTCGGCAGAAATAATAATAGAAGAAGTAAAAGCCGAATTTAATAGTTGGTTAGAAACCCGAAAGTTTGCACCAACCATTAAGGCTTTAAAACATAAATTAACCGATTTTGCTTCAGCCGAATTAGATACGCAACGCAAAAAAAATGCAGATTTTAACGAAGCGCAAGCCACGTTAATTAGCAATAATATTATACAAAAAATCACCAATCATTTTGCACATCATTTAAAAGACGATGATGTTTCTACAAATGATAGTTTGGAACTCATTAAAAAAGTATTCCAATTAGAAGAACCTAAAAAAACCAATGTCTAAAACCATTAGAATTGGCACACGCGATAGCGAATTAGCGCTATGGCAAGCCAACATAGTAAAAAAATTACTAGAAGAAGCAGGTCATAAAACCGAACTCGTTCCCGTAAAATCTACCGGCGATTTAGTTTTAGATAAACCGCTTTACCAACTAGGAATTACCGGAATTTTTACCCGAACTTTAGATATCGCCATGTTAAATCATGATATCGATATTGCTGTACATTCGCTTAAAGATGTGCCAACCGTTTTACCAAAAGGTATTGTGCAAGCAGCCGTTTTAAAACGTGGCAACGTTAACGATACTTTGGTTTTTAAAAACAACGAAGAGTTTTTAGGATCTAGAGACGCCATTATTGCCACAGGAAGCTTACGCAGGAGAGCACAATGGCTAAACCGCTTTCCAACACACACCATTACAGATTTAAGAGGTAATGTAAACTCGCGTTTACAAAAGCTTAAAGATAATGACTGGAATGGAGCTATTTTCGCTGCGGCGGGAATTGGCCGAATTGGAATACGACCAGAAGAAGCCATTAATTTAGACTGGATGATTCCTGCTCCTGCCCAAGGCGCAATAATGATTACAGCTTTAGACGAAGATGACTTTATAAAAGAAGCTTGCGCTGAATTAAACCACGAAGAAACCGAAATTTGCACCACTATAGAACGCGAATTTTTAAACAAACTAGAAGGTGGTTGCACAGCACCAATTGGAGCCTTAGCCTATATTAAAGACGAAGAAATTAACTTTAAAGGCGTATTATTAAGCCCAGACGGAACCAAAAGAATTGATGTTACTCGCGTAAAAAAACTAGGCGAACATAACGATATGGCTCAGTATTGTGCCAATTTTGTTATTGAACGTGGCGGAAAACGTTTAATGGATAAGATTAAAAATCCAGATAAAAAAACAAACGTATATTCTACAAAAAGTTTTACCGAAGACCAACGCTTATTATTTCATGAAAAGGTAGTTGCAGAGAGTTCAGACTTTATAAAAATAAGTTTGAATAGGATTCATCCACGTTTCTTAAAAAACGAAATTGAAAACGTAGTAATTACTAGCAAAAATGCAGTAGAATCTTTAACTACAAATTATTCGGCTGTAGAATTACAATTCAAAAATATATACTGCGTTGGCCGCAGAACAAAACGTTTAGTCGAAAATAAAATAGGTAAGGTAAAGCACACCGAAAAGAATGCTAAAAAACTAGCCGATTATTTAGTCGATTATATAGAGGGCACAGAAGTAACATACTTTTGTAGCGATTTAAGGTTAGACGACTTACCTACCATTTTAACTAAAAACAACATTAAAGTTAACGAAATTGAAGCTTACCAAACCAAATATGATGGTGTAAAGGTAGACGATTCTGTTGAGGCTGCTATGTTTTACAGCCCATCAACCGTTGAGAGTTTTGTAAGAAGTAATAAAAACGAAGTCATTGCATTTTGCATTGGCGAAACCACAGCAAAAGAAGCCAGAAAACACTTTAACGATGTTAGAATTGCTAAGGTTCCTACTGTAGAGAGCGTAATAGAATTAGTAAATGAGCATTATGTTTAATTGCTATTAGTTCTTGGCTTTTAGCACAACTACGTAATATAACCAACAGCTAAAGGCAAATAGCCAAAAGCTAACAAAATGAGAGACTTTAAAAAATTAGACATTTGGAAAAACGGTATTGAAATTGTAACGCAAGTTTATCAATTATCACATAAGCTACCTTCCGAAGAAAAGTTTGGTTTAAGAAGTCAAGTTACTAGAGCAGCAGTTTCTGTACCATCGAATATAGCAGAAGGATGCAGTAGAAATAGTGAAGTTGAATTTAAACGCTTCATGGAAATATCAATTGGATCTCTTTTCGAAGTAGAAACTCAACTTATTATAGCTCAAAAGTTAGAATTTATAAAAACAGACGAACTTAAAACCATTTTTAGCTTAATTCAAAAACAAGCAAGAATGATAAATAGTTTAATAAGCAAAATAAAAATAGTTAATGCTTTTTAGCCAACCGCTAAAAGCCAAAAGCCAAAAGCTAATATGATAAAAAACGATTTATTTTTAAGAGCATTAAAAGGAGAAACCGTAGAGCGTCCACCAGTTTGGATGATGCGTCAAGCAGGACGTTACCTTCCAGAATTCATGGAAATAAAGGCTAAATACGATTTCTTTACACGTTGCCAAACACCAGAACTAGCCAGCGAAATCACAGTACAACCTATCCGTCGTTACGGTATGGATGCCGCTATTTTATTCAGCGATATTTTGGTAATTCCGCAAGCTATGAATATTGAGGTGCAAATGAAACCAAATTTTGGCCCATATTTGCCAAATCCAATTCGCACACAAAAAGATGTCGATAATGTTATTGTGCCAGATGTTACCGAAGCTTTAAACTACGTGTACCAAGCCATAAAAGCCACCAAAGAAAAACTAAATAACGAAATTCCGTTAATAGGTTTTGCAGGTTCACCATGGACCATTTTATGCTATTGCGTACAAGGCCAAGGCAGTAAAAACTTCGATAAAGCCAAAAAATTCTGCTTTACAAATCCGGTAGCAGCACACCAAATGCTTCAAAAAATAACAGACACAACAATTGCATATCTAAAAGAAAAAGTAAAAGCAGGTTGTAACGCCGTACAAGTGTTCGATTCTTGGGGCGGCATGCTTTCTCCAGACGATTATCAAGAGTTTTCTTGGCAATACATACAACAAATAATCGATGCTTTAAAAGACGACGCACCAGTAATTGCCTTTGGTAAAGGCTGTTGGTTTGCCTTAGATGTTATGGCAAAATCTGGAGCTTCGGCACTTGGTGTAGACTGGACCTGTTCTCCAAAAAACGCCCGTTATTTAACCGGTGGTAATATTACGCTTCAAGGAAATTTCGATCCAACACGATTATATTCTTCACCAGAAAAAATTAAAACTATGGTTACCGATATGATTAACCAATTTGGTAAAGATAAATACATCGTTAATTTAGGGCACGGTATTTTACCAGACATACCTTTAGAAAACGCAAAAGCATTTATAGATGCTGTAAAAAACTATAAAGCTTAAAATTTTTAAGGCGTCACCTACTTTTTTAGTAACAATTAGTCATAAAATTCAACTAATAGGCATAAAAAAGTAGGTCGGGCTTTCGGCAGTCGCTTTTTTGTGTTGCATAGACGCAACAACACAAAAAGAGCTTCAACAAATGCCTCAATCCCTAACGCAAACACATACACACTAAAGCCGAAAATAGTTTAAATAATTCTGCAAAACAGAATGTTATGCCAAATAAAATTCAAAAATTAACTAAAAAATACACTTTACTAAAAAAAAGCTGGACACCGCAACAAAATCTTTTTTATGGTTTTTTTACTTATATTCTTTTAGGTTTTATATTACTGTGCTTACCTATATTCCAAAAAGGAGAAGCCTCTATTTTAGATCACTTATTTATTTCCACCTCAGCAGTATCAACAACAGGTTTAGTAACCATTTCTATATTTGATACTTATAACCTTTTTGGCCAATTAATAATTATGGTGTTAATTCAACTAGGAGGTATTGGGTATCTAACCTTTACTACATTTATGTTATTGTCTACCACTAGAAAAATGACCCTTTGGCACAAAAAAATATTATCAACAGAGTTTACGCTTCCAAAAACCATAAAGATTAACGATTTTTTAAAATCAGTTATTCTATTCACTTTTATAATGGAATTAATTGGAGCCATACTATTTTTTATTGCTTTTAAAAACGATGGTATGCCTTTTTTAGAAGCCCTTTGGTCATCCATTTTTCATAGCATAAGTACTTTCTGTACTGCTGGTTTTAGTTTATTTAATAATGGCTTTACCGATTATGTAGATAATAATTTTATAAACTTCATCATTGCTATGCTTGCCATTTGTGGCTCTTTAGGGTTTATTGTAATTACCGATTTAGGTTTATGGATTAAACACAAAGCACACAAAATAAGCTTTACAACAAAAATTATTTGTTATGGCTTCTTAATTTTATTAACTCTAGGTACACTATTCTTTTACTTTTTCGAGCCTTCAATAATAGCTCTATCTGGCAAAACTCGATTTTTAGCTTCCTTTTTTCAAACCATGACAACCATGACAACCGTAGGGTTTAATACCGTCGATTTTGGTTCCTTCTCACAAGCCATGATGCTAATCTGTATTTTCTTAATGTATATTGGTGCATCACCATCAGGTACTGCTGGAGGTATAAAAATTACAACCCTAACAGCGGTTTTTGCCATTCTGAAAAGCCAATTAAAAGGCAGGAAGCACATCACTTTTTTAGGACGTATTATTCCTTATGAAAGATTATACACAGCCATGTCGGCATTTATATTTTACACCATAATTATATTAATAGGAACATTTTTAATTACTTTAACAAACGACTTTAGTTTTGAAAACATCCTATTTGAAGTAGCTTCTGCCCTTGGTACTGTTGGAGTAAGTACTGGCATAACTGCAGAAATAAATACATTTGGAAAAATAGTTATTATCTTTCTTATGTTTATTGGTCGCTTAGGTGTACTTACCTTTGGTTTAGCAATATGGTCTAGAAATATAAGAGAAGAAAAGAAAAACTTTTTAACAGAAGATATAGCCGTTTAGATGATGGTAAAAAATATCATTTCAGGAATTAAAGCATACTTTGGTGCTTTTGGTTTAATATCAAAACTAAAACTCTGGAAATACTTTGCTATTCCCATGCTAATTAGTTTTGTAACTGCAATATTAGTTTTTAGTACAGCCTATTCACTTTCAGATAATATTGGTGCTTACATTTCAAAAATATGGATTTGGAATTGGGGGCACGAAACCTTCACAACAATTAGTAGTTTTCTTGGTGGATTAATAGTTCTTGTAATTGGTCTTATTCTTTTTAAACACATCATAATGGCATTATCAGCACCATTTATGAGTACGGTTTCCGAGAAAATAGAATCGCACTTAACAGGTAACACAACACATACGCATAGAGACACGTCATTTTTAGCACAACTTTGGCGAGGTATTCGTATTAATGTTAGAAATTTATTAAGAGAATTACTATTAACCATACCTATTCTACTCTTAAAATTCATTCCAATAGTTAATATATTTTCAACCATATTACTATTTATAGTACAAGCCTATTACGCAGGTTTTGGTAATATGGATTATACTTTAGAACGTCATTTTAAATATAAAGAAAGCGTACAATTTGTCCGTAAAAATCGTGGATTAGCCATAGGAAACGGAATTGTATTTATTTTATTTTTATTAATTCCAGTAATAGGTGTAATTTTAGTACTTCCGTTATCGGTTACAGCAGCATCAACCAAAACCGTTGAAGCGCTTCAGCTTAAAAACAAACCTGTTCATGCAGCTTAATTTTGGTTCATATCACATTACTCCTATTCATCTCAAAGACGGATGGACCATCTGCAATTTTTGTGTAGCCAATGCAGATAGATTAAAACGCTATTTCCCTAAAACTCTAGAACAGAATTTAACACCAAATTTATCAAGCATTTTTACAGCAAAAAAAACAAAGCAATTTAAAGCTAAACAAGAGTTTCTATTCACCATAAAAGAGAACAAAACCAACACATTAGCAGGTTTAGTTTACATAAAAGAACTCGATTGGAATAAAAAACAAGGCGAATTTGCTTATTGTATAGATTACAATTTTGAGGGTAAAGGCATCATAAAAGAAGCTGTCAATCAACTATCAAACTACGCATTTGAAATACTTGGTTTAGAAACTTTACAAATCATTGTACACAAAAGCAATATAGCAAGTGTTAAAGTAGCAGAAAATAATAATTTCACCTGGATAAAGACACTAAATAACGCGTATACTCCACCAGGAGAAAAGACATTACATATGGAACTATACGAACTATATAACAAAATAGAATCTTAATTATGCCACATTTTGTAATTGATTGCTCAGAAAACATTTTAAATTTACAACAACCCGAAAAAGTAACTCTTGAAGTTCATAAAACTGCAGCTAATACCGGACTATTTGATGAACCAGATATTAAAGTACGTTTAAACCCATTCAAGGAAAACTATTTAGTTGGTGGAAAACAAGGCGATTTTATTCATGTTTTTGCCAACATCATGGAAGGAAGAACTACAGAGCAAAAAGCAAAACTATCAAAACAAATAGTAAATAAATTAAATACCATGTTTCCTTCAATTGAGTTTATTGCTATTAATATTAATGATTTTGAAAAAGCAACATATTGCAATAAAAATATGCTGTAAAATAAATAGTTAAAACAAATTTTCAGATTTAACCTGCAAGGTTTCCAAAACCTTATAGGTCTCAACCAAAAACACACAATGAAACTTGAAACATTAGAACAAGGTAACTATTATCACATATTTAATCGTGGCATTAATAGCGAAACTATTTTTAAAAATGAAGGTAATAAAACTTACTTTTTGGGTCTAATGAAAAAGTATTTAGAAGGTAACACTTCTATTTTAAGCTATTGCTTAATGGATAATCATTTTCATTTTTTGTTAAAAATAAATTCTGATGGCAAAATAGCTAGTCAATCCATTTCTAACTTATTTAACGCTTATGCAAAAGCATTTAATAAACAACAAAACAGAACGGGTAGTTTATTTGAAAAACACTTCCGAAGAAAAAAAATAACTGACGAAAATTATCTTAAAAATTTAATTTTATACATTCATAAAAATCCAGAAAACCATAATGTTGTAAAGTATTTCAAAGATTATAAATTCACATCCTATCAAAGTTATTTTTTAAACAATCCTAGTTTAATTACTAATGAAAAACCATATGTTTTAGAACTTTTTGATGATTTAGATAATTTTGAATATGTGCATACATTAGACCTACAAGGTTTTGAAAACCTCGCAGGTCTTGAGACTGTAACTAGCAGAAACAAGGTAATAACACCGATAAGAAAACGAGCCCTAACCTGCGAGGTCTCGAAGACCTTGTAGGTTTTAATAACACCAAAAAAATCCAATTGAAAACACCAATGAAAGACAAATTCTACCAATACATACAAAATTTACAAGACCGCATTACCTCAAAACTGGAAACCATTGATGGTAAAGCAAAATTTCAAGAAGACATTTGGAAACGACCAGAAGGTGGCGGCGGAAGAACCAGAGTAATTGAAAACGGAAACGTTTTTGAAAAAGGCGGTGTAAACATTTCTGGTGTACACGGTAAATTACCAGACACCATGCAAAAATACTTTGGCGTAGAAGATGCCGATTTTTTTGCTTGCGGTTTAAGTTTAGTATTGCACCCCAAAAACCCAATGGCTCCAACCGTTCATGCCAATTGGCGCTATTTTGAAATGTATGATAAAACAGGTAACATTGTAGACCAATGGTTTGGCGGCGGACAAGATTTAACACCTTACTATCTGTTTGAAGAAGACGCGAAACACTTTCATCAAGTTTGTAAAACTGCTTGCGATAAGCACAACCCAGAATTTTACCCAAAATACAAAGCCCGTTGCGACGAGTATTTTTATAACACACATCGTAACGAAGGTCGTGGCTTAGGTGGTTTATTTTTCGATTATTGCAAAGCAACCGATAATATGAACATGGAAAACTGGTACAATTTCGTTACCGAAGTTGGCGATAGTTTCCTTAATGCCTACGTTCCTATTATTGAAAAAAGAAAAGATTTACCATACACAAAAGCACAACGCGATTGGCAAGAAATACGTCGTGGTCGTTATGTCGAATTCAATTTAGTACATGATAAAGGCACGCTTTTCGGTTTAAAAACAAATGGAAGAATAGAAAGTATTTTAATGAGTTTACCTCCGCACGTTCAATGGGTTTACAATCATCATCCAGAAGCTGGAAGCGAAGAAGAAAAACTCATTAAAGTATTAAAAAATCCTGTAAATTGGGTGTAATATGAATTGCTACTGCGGAAACAATAAAAGCTACAAAACCTGTTGTGAGGTATTTCATTTAAATAATGGAAAAACCGAAACTGCCGAACAATTAATGCGGTCTCGTTATAGTGCTTTTGTATTGGCAAATGGCAATTATTTAATGCAAACACACCATAAATCTACTCGACCAATTTCAGAAAAAAAAGCCATTGTAAAATGGGCAAAATCTGTACAATGGATAAAATTAGAAGTATTAAAAACTACTGCAGATACAGTAAAATTTAATGCATTCTTTTTTGAAAACGGAAAACCAGATGTTATCCATGAAAACTCTAAATTTGTAAAAGAAAATAACCGTTGGTATTACCTAGGTTTTGCAAAATAAATCTATTTAAACTAAACACTTAAAAAACACCATTTAATGTATCCTTTAAGAAGAAATAGAAGACTAAGAACTAACGAGGCAATAAGAAGCTTAGTTAGAGAAACTATCATATCACCAAACGATTTTTTAGTACCACTTTTTGTGGTAGAAGGTAAAGGTATAAAAGACGAAATCCCATCAATGCCAAACTATTATCGTTATAGCTTAGATTTATTAGAAGCTGAAGTAAAGGAACTTTGGAAATTAGGTTTAAAATCGGTTTTATTGTTTGTAAAAGTTCCAGATAATTTAAAAGACAATAAAGGAACCGAAGCTTTAAACCCAGATGGCTTAATGCAACGTGCTATTAAAACAGTTAAAAACGTATGTCCAGATATGTTAGTAATGACCGATGTGGCTTTAGACCCTTATTCGGCTTACGGACACGATGGTATTATTGAAAACGGACAAATTATAAACGATGAAACTGCCGACTTTTTAGCCGAAATGAGCATTTCGCACGCACAAGCTGGAGCCAATTTTGTAGCACCAAGCGACATGATGGACGGTCGTATTCTTACCATTCGCGAAGCTTTAGAAGACGAAGGTTTTATTAATACAGGCATTATGAGTTACTCAGCAAAATATGCATCGGCTTTTTACGGGCCTTTTCGCGATGCATTAGATTCTGCTCCTGTAGATTTGGTTGATATTCCGAAGGATAAAAAAACCTATCAAATGGATTATGGAAACCGTTTTGAAGCCATTCGCGAAACCGAAATGGATATTGACGAAGGCGCCGATATTGTTATGGTTAAACCAGGGCTTTCTTATCTGGATATTTTAAGAGATATTAAAGAAGAAGTTGATGTTCCTGTTGCTGTATACCAAGTATCTGGAGAATATGCCATGATAAAAGCTGCGGCCGAAAAAGGTTGGCTAGACCACAACCAAGTGATGATGGAAACCACAACCGCTTTTAAACGTGCTGGTGCAGATATTATAGCTAGCTACTTTGCTAAAGATGTTATAAAACTAATTTCGTAGTTATTATTTTCCGTTTATCTAATACTAACATAATTTAACATTCGGTTTAAAAATAATATGTATAATTGTCAACTATATACTACAATAGTTATGCATAAACTTTATCTTTTTTTAACGCTATTATTTTCTGTTAGTTTTTGTTTTGCACAACTAGAAGTACACCATATAGATGGCGAAGGTTGGGCAAAAGGCAATTTAGTTGAAATAGGTATTAACGCAAAAGGTGTTTACGGAGCAGATTCGGCAAATAGACCTGCTACTTTTCATAATAACAGAGAAACCGGAAATGATTTATTTGGTTTTATAGCAAACCCATTAAATGACGATTGGATAGATTACGATGGCGATTTTTTTACTCCTGGCGATCCAGAAGAAGGGTTCAGTATTCAAATAGCAGGTATTAACTACAATAACAACAACGGAATTAAGTTTTCTAGTATCCCAGGAAAAGTTACAAGCGTAAATGTAATATCTTCAGATTGTTTTGAAGATATTGCTCAAATATCTTGGGAAGGCAATGTAAATGGCTTAAATATTAAAAGATACTATAGTATTACAGAAGACGGGTTATTTATTCAAATGACAACATTTATAAAAAACCTTTCAGATACACAAAAGGACGATGTTTATTTTATGCATAATGTCGACCCCGATAACAATGTAACCCTAAGCGGTAGATACGAAACAGATTTAGAAATTTTATCGCAAGCTAGCTCTGTAACAGATCAAACGTGTTTAGTTACAGCATCGCAAGCCCCACTTTCTATCCCGCAAGACATGGATGGATCAAACGTTAGTTTATATGCTAATAGCGAAAAAGCTAGAGTTACTTTTGGCGGATTTAATAATAGATCGGCTAGTGCTATATGGAATGGTACTGGTTTTAATAATACCGAAGGCGACACTAAAACAAATGTAGATGAAGCCATTTCTATTGCATTTAATTTAGGAGACATTCCTGCAAACGAATCTGTAAGATTTACATATTATTATATTCTTGAAGAAGTTGATGAGACTTTTGTTCCATTTATAGTAAATGCCATTCAAGAAAACCCAAGCACATGTAATGGGCAAGACGGTAAACTTATATTTTCTGGATTAACCGAAGGCGTATCATACGGAATAAGCTATGTTGATGATGGTATTTTAGTTCCCGAAACCGCATACATCGCTAATAGCGAAGGTATTGTAGAAATTACAGATTTAGATGCTGGCTTATACACCAATGTATCAATAAACTACTCTGGCTGCGACACAACTATTAATACAGATTTTAATTTATCAGACCCAGAGCCTCCAAATTATACCATAAGCAAAAGAGATTACACAAACTGTACAACACCAGAAGGACAATTAATATTTTCTGGCCTAACACCATTAACAAACTACACTATAACCTTTACGCACGACGGCGCACCTTATGGCCCTGAAGACCTTATGGCAGATAGCTTAGGTAATATAATCTTAGACAACCTAATAAAAGGTATATATACCGATTTTGTTTTTGAACAATATGAATGTATAACCTCCAGCCATGAAATAGTAGAAATAATTGGGCCTGATACACCAACATCTTATCAAATACCAGATCAATTTTATTGTGATGATGATTATGATTACCTAACCACTATAAACCTAACCCATTTAGATCATTTTGTTATAGGACCTGATAACCCAAGTAATTATACAATAACCTATCATGATTCTGTAAATAATGCTATAAACGGCATTAACCTTACCGCAACAAATTACCCTACAACAGGAGAAACCTCATACAATTTATTTGCTAAAAAAACAGATAATTCTTCTGGCTGTTATTCTTATTTACCTTTTACAATAACTATTAATACACCTCCTATTTTTGAAATTGAAGACACATTAATATGTTTAAATAGTGACGATACTGTTAACTTTGACTACGCACTACCCGTAATTAACACACAGCTATCTGAAACTAATCATACCTTTGAATGGTATTTTGAAGGCAATATAATTCCAGGAGAAACCTCTAGCGCATTAACAGCAACTGAACCAGGAAACTATGCTGTAAAAGCAACATTTACAAGCACAGGATGCCATTTTACCAAACAAGCTACTGTTTTCCCTTCTGGGCCACCACAAGTTTTAGATGTGGTCGTAACCTCTTTACCGTTCTCTAAAAATCATACTGTAGAAATTACAGCTAGCGGCTACGGAAATTATATTTTTTCTGTAAACAATGGCCCAACCCAAGAATCAAATATTTTTGAAAACTTAAAATCTGGCTATCATACTTTTCAAATTATTGATACCAAGGGCTGTGGCGTAGTTAATATAGAAAAAACAATTATTGATTATATGAAATTCTTCACCCCAAACAACGATGGTTTTAACGACTATTGGCAAATAATAGGCGTTGAAGACTTAATAACACCAGAAATATATATTTTCGATAGGTATGGAAAAATGTTAAAACATCTAGCCCCAAAAGGTTTAGGATGGAATGGCATATACAATGGCAAACTCTTGCCACAATCTGGCTATTGGTTTAAAGTTTATTTTAAAGACAATAATAATAAAACTAGAGAATTTAAAGCGCACTTCACATTAAAACGATAACCGTATACCAACAATTTATTATAACTAAAAAATATTCATCTAACATAAATTCACAATTCAATCAATAATTAGTATTTTTAGTTTTTCAAAAAAATACTATGAGCGCATTAATTTTTTGGGCAACCATTTCCATTTTCTTTTCATTTTTATGTTCTATCCTCGAAGCTGTTTTATTAAGTGTAACACCCACATTTATTAATGTTAAAAAGCAAGAAGGTAAAGATTACGCATCAACTCTAGAATCTTTAAAAAAAGACGTAGACAAACCACTTATAGCTATACTTACACTTAACACCATTGCGCATACTTTAGGTGCCATGATGGTTGGTATAGAAGCCGAAAGTCTTCCTTATAAAATTGAGTTTTTTGGAATTAATACTGTAGGCATTGTATCTGCAATAATGACTTTTTTAATTCTAGTAGCCTCAGAAATTATTCCAAAAACTATTGGAGCAACCTACTGGAAACAACTAGCTAATTTTACATCAAAAGCGCTAACTATTTTAATTTTCCCATTAAAATGGACAGGCATTTTATGGTTATTACAACTTACCACTAAACTAATAGGAGGCAAAGGCCACGGAAGTGTTTTAAGCCGAGAAAGCTTTATGGTAATGACCGACATGGCTCATGAAGAAGGTGTTTTTCAAGAAAATGAAAGTAAAATTATTAAAAACTTACTAACCTTTAAAGATGTTTTTGCCAAAGATGTAATGACGCCTAGAACCGTCATGCAAGCTGAAAACCAAAACACTACTGTAGAAGATTTTTTTAACAGAAACTTAAATCTTCGATTTTCAAGAATTCCTATATATTTAGACGACCCCGACAATATAAAAGGTCTCGTTTTAAAAGATGAAATCTTTAAAGAAATGGCACTTGGTAATGGCAATAAAAAGTTATCAGAATTACTACGAAATATTATTATTATAAATAGAAATTTACCTATTCCTAATTTATTCGAACAACTTATTGAAAGTAGAAACCACATGGCTTTAGTTGTAGACGAGTATGGCTCTGTTAGCGGTTTAGTAACCATGGAAGATGTTATTGAAACACTTTTAGGATTAGAAATTATGGACGAGAGCGATAATGTTTCAGACCTACAACAATTAGCTAGAAAAAGTTGGGAAACTCGTGCAAAAAAATTAGGTATTTTTGATGAGAATTCACCTTCAAACTAATGGAAACCTGCATTATAAATTCGCCTCTTGGATTTACCAAAATTGTTGGAAATGAAAATGGAATTAACTCTATTACTGTTCTTAATTCTAAAGAAAAAGCGACAGATGTTATCCCTGTTGAATTAGAAGATTGTGTTATTCAACTAAACGAATATTTTGAAGGGTCTCGTAAAACGTTTAATTTAAAATTAAATGCACAAGGCACAGATTTTCAAAAGCGCGTCTGGAAACAATTAGAACAAATACCATACGGAAAAACAGTTTCGTACCTAGAATTATCAAAACAACTGGGCGATATAAAAGCAATTAGAGCCGTAGCAAATGCTAACGGAAAAAACCCATTATGGATAATTGTACCATGCCACAGAGTAATAGGAAGCGACGGCTCATTAACCGGTTATGCTGGTGGCTTACACCGTAAACAATGGCTATTAGAACACGAAAGTCCATTTAAACAACAAACCTTATTTTAATTATGTACAGAACACTTACCAATATAGCCGGTCGTTTTTTTACAGATGCACAAATTTATAAATATGGATTTAATTGGTCGCCTATGTATAAACGATCTACAGGAAAAGTAACAAACGTTTCTGCAAATTTGCACTATGTAAAAATTAAAATACCATTAAGTTGGAAAAACAAAAACTATGTAGGCTCTATTTTTGGAGGAAGCATGCTATCGGCTACAGATCCTATTTATATGATTCAACTTATAAATATTCTAGGAAATGATTATGTAGTTTGGGACAAATCGGCAACCATAAACTACAAAAGACCTGGCAAAGAAGATGTGTTTTGCGAATTTACTTTTTCTCCAGAAGAAATTATTTCAATAAAAAAAGATGTTAAAAGCAAAGGAGAAATTAACATTGTAAAAACACCAAATATTGTAAATAAACAAGGGGTTGTTATTGCCGAGCTTTCTAAAACCATTTATGTTGCCAATAAAACGTTTTACAAAGAAAAATTAAAACAAAAAGCGGTTTCAAAATAGTTTTATTTTACACCAATGCTTTAATTACTTATCTTTAGTTGCAACTTAAATTAAACTCATGAAATTATTAAAAAAACTTTTTAAATGGTTAGCCATTATAATTGGATTATTAATTATTGTATTATACATCACAAATACAGATTACTTAATAAAAGCTGTTCGAACCATTTATATGCAAGGATACACTACTGCATACCTTGAAGACTATAAAAAATTTGACAACCAAATAATTGAAAACGGGACACCTCAACCTTGGCCAAATCATAAAAATTACAATTCTGTAAAAGAAACCAAAAATCTAGACTCTATAAATAAAGCCAATGGTACCATTGCTTATGTTATTATAAAAAACGATAGTATTTGGTTTGAAAACTATTACGATGGTTTTAATGAAAACTCGCAATCTAATTCCTTTTCTATGGCAAAAAGCTATGTTTCTGGCCTTATGGGTAAAGCCATAATGGACGGTTATATTAAAGGCCTAGACCAACCTGTTAGCGATTTTCTACCAGAATTTAGCCAAGGGCTAGCAGCGCAAATGACGGTTGGAGACTTATCCAGCATGGCATCTGGAACCACTTGGGACGAACGCTACTACTCGCCATTTTCAATTGTTACCCGAGCTTATTTCGATGATAATTTAGAAAACGTTATGCTTGGCTTAAATATGGCAACCGAACCAGGAAAATCTTTTAAATACTCAAGTGGGGACACTCAAATGCTAGCCATGGTAATTGAAAAAGCCACAGGAAAAAAAATATATAATTATTTAACAGAAAGTTTTTGGAAACCCTTAAACTCTGAAAACCCTACCCTTTGGCAAGTAGATAGTAAAACGCACGATTTAGTTAAAGCCTACTGCTGTATTGCTAGTAATGCTAAAGATTTTGCTCGTTTTGGTAAATTATACAAAGACCACGGAAAATGGAATGGAAAACAAATTTTAGACTCAACATTTGTTGCTAAGTCTTTAAAACCCGTATATCCAGATGGCGACATGTATGGCTACGGTTGGTGGCTAAAAACCATTGGCAACAAACACTTTTTTATGATGCGAGGGCACCTAGGCCAATACGTAATAGTAGAACCTACAGACAATGTAATAATTGTAAGGCTCGGACACTCTAAAGGCGATAATACACAAATAGGGTCGTTTACTACAGATATTAATACTTATATTGAAGAAGCCTATAAAATGCTAGAAAAATGATATCTAAATTAAATCTTGAAAACATTTTATTTCTGGATATCGAAACCGTACCAGAAACGCAGTTTTTTTCAGATTTAGACGAAACAAAGCAAACCCTTTGGGAACATAAATCTAGATACCAAAGAAAGGATGAATATACAGCAGAAGAGTTTTATAATCGTGCTGGAATTTGGGCAGAATTTGGCAAAATAGTATGCATCTCTGTTGGTTATTTTACAAATTTGGGTGATCGCAGAAAGTTTAGAGTCACTTCATTTTATGGCGATGAAATAAAAATATTAAAAGATTTTAAAAACTTATTAAATGCTCACTTTAGCCAAAATAAACATTTGTTATGTGCACATAACGGAAAAGAATTTGACTTTCCTTACATAGCCAGACGTATGATTATTAATAATATTGAATTACCGTACAAACTAAATTTATTTGGCAAAAAACCATGGGAAGTTCCGCACTTAGATACTCTTGAGCTATGGAAATTTGGCGATTATAAAACCTATACTTCTTTAAAATTAATGACCAATGTACTGGGTATACCCTCTCCAAAAGACGATATTGATGGTAGTGAAGTTTATAACGTATATTATGAAGAAAACCAAATTGATAGAATAATTGTTTATTGCGAAAAAGACACCATTGCTGTAGCACAAATATTTTTACGCCTAAGAGGAGATGAAATTTTAAATGATGATGAAATAATTCATGTATAAAAATAAAAAAGTCCAGATTAAAAATCTGGACTTTTTACATTTGAGTTAGTCAATCGTTGATTTATTCTTTAATAAATCGCTTCATTATTTTAATCCCATTATTTTCAACTTCAATATAATACATACCAGCCTCTAAATTATCAACAACTATTGCTTTAGTTGTTTTTCCTTTGTTTACAACCTGCCCAAGTGCATTAATAATTTTATACGATAAATTTCCTCCTTTTAAAGTTTTAATGTTTAACACCTCTTCAACTGGATTTGGATACAACGTAAGCTTATTAACACTATGTGTACTAATATTCAATACATTTTCTTCTTTTAATTCATTTTTAGCTAACGCAGCTATTGTTAAGCTTATATTATCAATAGCAACATCTGCTTGCCAAGTACCTCCTGTAACTCTATTAAACCTTAATTGAACACTATTACCAATAAAAATAGACAAATCAATATTAACAGAAAGCCATGTATTTCCTTTATTTCCAGATTCACTCCAAATAGGCGCCCAACTTATTCCATTATCATGACTAGCTTCTAAAGTAATTGTTCCCATATCTGAAGCACCGTACATATGATAGCTAAAACTAAAGTTAGCTTGAGAAACAGTACTTAAATCGTAACAAGGCGAGTTTATAATGGCTCTTTTATTAGGATACCCAGTACCATTACCAGAGGCTTCTACATAAATATAATAACTACCTTGAGCAGCACTTGATGGTCCAGTATTATTAGATGGTGTTCCGTTAGCATCAATAGTCCAATTAATATCGTCTGCATTAGATTGAGTCCATAAGCCAAGTGTATTTTCATAACCCTCAGTATAAGGATAACTTGTTATACCTCCAGTACAACCATTTACTACAATTTCCCCATCAACTAAGCTCACATTATCAATAGCAATATCTGCTTGCCAAGTGCTTCCAACAAATCTATTAAAACGTAACTGAATACCGCCACCAGTATAAGCCGATAAATCAATTATAGCATTTTGCCAAGAGTTTCCTTTATTACCAGTTTCATTCCAAATACTTGTCCAAGTAAGTCCTTCATCTTGTGTAATTTCTAAATCTATGCTTCCCATATCTGAAGCACCATACATATGATAATTAAAACTAAACGTAGCTTCTGTTAACCCACTTAAATCAAAACAAGGCGAATTAAGAATAGCTCTTCTACTTGGATAATTAGGCGAAGAAGCTTCTACATAAACATAATAGTTACCTTGTATAGCACTAGAAGGCCCTGTATTGTTTGATGGTGTTCCTGAAGCATCAACAATCCAGTTTATATCATCAGAGGTAGATTGCGTCCATGCACCTAAAGTATTTTCGAACCCTTCATTATAAGGAAATGAAGCAATGCCGCCAGAACAACCCGTATTAGCCTCAGACACAATAACAGATCGAGAAACTTCGGTAGCCAAATTTCCAGCAGCATCACTTACATTATAAGTTACATTATAGCTTCCTGCTATATTAGTATTAACAACATCTCCAGCTATTACAATACTTGCTGTAATATCGCCATCTATATTATCTGTCGCTGTTGCGCCTAGCTCTGTATAAACATCTCCCACGTTTAAATTAATTACACTTGCACCTAACAAGGAGATTATTGGAGCTGTTGTATCTGGGAGTACATTTACTGTTCTTGTAACTTCAACAGCATTATTTCCCGAGTTATCAACTACGTTATAAGTTACTATATAAGTATTAGCACTATTGGTGTCTACTATATCACCTCCTATTACTATACTTGCTGTAATATCGCCATCTATATTATCTGTCGCTGTTGCGCCTTCTTCAGTATAGATATCACCTAAATTTAAATCTACTGCAGACGCTCCATTTAATGTTATTACTGGCGCAGTAGTATCTGGCACAACGTTTACTGTTCTCTCTACTTGTAATGCTGCATTGCCTGCTGTATCGCTTACATTATAGGTTACTACGTATGTGCCTGCTGTATTGGTATCTACTACATCGCCTCCTATTACTATACTTGCTGTAACATCACCATCTATATTATCTGTCGCTGTTGCGCCCTCTTCGGTATAAACCCCTCCAACATTTATGTTTATTGGAGACGACCCGACTAGTGTTATTACTGGTGCTGTGGTGTCTGGTATAACATTTACTGTTCTCTCTACTTGCGGTGCTGCATTACCTGCTGCATCGCTTACATTATAGGTTACTACGTATGTGCCTGCTGTATTGGTATCTACTACATTGCCTCCTATTACTATACTTGCTGTAATATCGCCATCTATATTATCTGTCGCTGTTGCGCCTTCTTCGGTATAAATATCTCCTAAATTTAAATCTACTGCAGACGCTCCATTTAATGTTATTACAGGAGCAACAACATCTGGACCCGAACTTTCTATTATAATGGTATAATCTTCAACTTCACCATATTGAAACGTTTCACACGATGATGGTATAGCATTATACTTCATTGAAACACGCATTCTGGTTGAACTTTCAACGGCATTAGTAGGAACAATAAAGTTTCCGCTTACCGATGCTGTTTTTGTATTTCCTTGTGTCCATACTTGTTCTCCAGAATCGTTAAAATCGCCATCTCGGTTATAATCAATCCATACCGAATATGCTTCATTATAAACAGTCCCTGTCCAGGTTGGTGTAATGGTAATTGTATACTGTTCTTCTTTAGTTAAAGTTGTAGATATATCGGTAAAATCAGAATAAAATTGGGCTCCAGAGCTATTATTGATTGTATTTAATTGTACGTTACTAATAAATTCATCATTAACATTTGTACTTGCAGAATCGCAATAATTTAACACAACATCTAAAGTTGTAAAATTAATTAAGGTAGAATATACCGAGTTATTAGCCCCACAATTGGAGCGTACTTGTACTTCATAATTTGTTACTGAATTTAACCCTGTTAAAGTTGTTATTGGCGATGATATACCAGAAATATCTGTCCAATTAGTTTCTCCTACTATTCGATATCTTAAATCGTAAGTTGCAGAAGGTATATTATCCCATGATATAGTAGCTTCGGTTGCTGTTATATTATTACTAACCAAATTTACTGGTACAGAAACTAAGCATGGTGTTTGTATGGTAGTTACCTTAAAATCATCAAAAATAAAACCATCAAAAGTTGTTGGATAACCGTCTGCTCTATTTGAATTATCAGAATCGAAAACAAACCTAAACTGTGCATTTGAAGCTTCAAAGAGAAAACTATTTTCTGTGCCATCAATTAAAATTTCCTCCATAACCCATTTATCCATAGTATCAGCATCGTAAATAGGCTCTCCTGTGGGTTGATTATTTTGATCGGAAGTAGATTTACCTGTACTTGTATTAGAACTATTACCGCTACTATACCTGTTTGTTGATCTGCTTGAGCCTGGCTTACTATATTTTCCGCAAAGCGGAAGCCATGTAGACCCGTTTGTTGAACCTTGGATTTGAACATAATCAAAATTACGTTCTATATCCCATTTTGCATAAAACTGAACAACTGATGCTGTAGCCGATGCTAAATTTATAGTTGTATTTAAAGTTAATATTTTTGATTGATTATTCCCGTAAGCGCCAGATGGAGAATCTGTAATGGCTGTTGTTCCAGAATACGAATCGGAGGTTGTACCCCAAGCACCTCCTGAGGCTGTCCAATTTGTTAAATTATCTGTATCTGGATTATCTGCAAATAATACTGTTGGGTTATAATGTTTAATAATGTTAGCTCTGTACATTACATACCCATCATCGTTACTTAAAGTAATTTGAAATTCAATTTCATCGTTAGCTTGAATTCCAGCATCTAAAGTATAAGCCGCAGTAACGGTACGTTGCTCTAATTTACTCCACCCTGTTTGTGTTGGCGGTGGTGTAATTGAAGTAATATTTGAAGATACAGGTGTTACATTAAGTGTAATATCACCTAGTGTTTGCCCTAGATACTCTAAACCAAACTCTAAATTACCTGAAGTTGTTGTAATACTAGTATTATTTAAATCATGAAATTGAGCAAATTTTCCACTATGGTAAGCATTTACAAAATTCATTCTTACCGCTCTCTCTGCAATTTCTACAATTTTAGTTGCGTTAGGCCAAAAACCACCTTCACCATCACTAGAAATCCAAGAACCATTCTCTGGAGCAAGCGCTAATATACCTTGACCCGAACCATTAGAGCCATTAATATCGGTTACGCCACCTAACATCCAATCGCTCATATCGCCATTTGCAATGGTTAAAATATCTGGCGCCTCGCCGTATATATATCTATTAAAACGTGTCATATCATGGCAAAACTTATGATATTCGGCCTCTCTACCCGATGCAGGAGCATTAGGATATCCATTATAAGCGTGCGGAATTAAATTTGAGGTTGCATGATGGTTCATGGCTGTTTTAAAATTTCTAGTAGCAGAAAAATCTCTAACAATTTGGGTTTCTGGCTCAGAAAAAGCAGATGGGCCTCTATAAGTATTACTGCTTTGCGATCCTGAAGACCCTCCATAAATAGAATTTGGACCCCAGAAATAATCGTAATTTCTATTTAAATCGACACCTCTTAGAACATTGTTGCCTGTATTATATGGTCCTAAATTTTTTCGTTGCTGTCCACCTCCGTTTGGTGCTACTTGCTCATTCCATCGTAAACCATCTGGGTTTGCAATAGGTATAAAATACATTTCATGATTATCAACCAGGTTTTTTATTCCTGCATCGGTATTGTAATTTTCTAAAATGTACCACATGTAGTACATTAAATTCATTAAACTACTTACTTCTCTAGAATGTGTCATTCCAGAATACAAAGACTCAGGTTCGTTAGGCTCGTCTACATCTGGGTTGTCTGATATTCTAACATAATAAATTGTACTTCCAGACCAACTATTGTAAGCCCCGCCATTGGTATAAGAATTACCATTAGTAAGCTGGTTGCTAGGAGATGCATTAGCTTTTACAGAAATTAAATTGGGGTATAATGCTCGCATTTGGTCAAGCTCTGCTAAAACCTCGCTATAGGTTAAACAACCTCCCATACTACCCAAATTAAAGTTTACTGGTACGCCCCAATCTACTTCGGAACAACCTTCATACTGAATAAAATTATTTATACTTGTACTTTTTGTACTTAATGATCTGCTAGCTAGAGTTTGAGACTTTTTGGCTTGTAACTGAGCCTTAGCTAGAGGAAGTTCTATTTCATTTTTCTTTTTATAATGAGCTGTCAAATCATCAACTAAAACAGAATAATTTACATGCTGTTTTTTTAACATATCTAACTCGTTGGCACCGAGTTCTAAAATTAAACTATGGTTTGTAAAAATAGCTCCACAAGACAAATCTATACCCGCTTTTTTTACTTTTAGCAGTTCCGCATTTGTGGGGTTATTAATTTTTATTCTTTTTGAAATCTGAGCTTGAGAATACCCTAATAACGAGCTTGCTAAAAAAACTAGCCCTAGTGTAAAGTTTTTCATGAAGGTTGGATGGTTGGTTAAAAATTAATTTAAGTTTGAATTTAAAAGATTTTTGTTAAAAGGCAACCTTTTTTTAAATCTGATTTACAGTTAGTTATGTTTTTACGGAAAAACCACAAACCACCCAAAGAAACCACTTACATTTAATTCTGTTTTACAGACTATTGCTATTAAAAAACAACTATGTATTTTTAGTATATTTGAAGTAATTAACCCTATTGATTTGAAGACGAACATTATTTTAAAAATTAATAACTTATCTATTTCTTTTGGTGAAAATGAAGTTATACACAACATATCGTATACTTTAAATACAAATGAAATTTTAGGTATTGTTGGAGAATCTGGGTCTGGTAAATCTGTCTCTTCGTTAGCCATTTTAGGTTTACTTCCTAAAAATATTTCTAAAATTACAAAAGGATCTATTATTTATAATGAAAACGATTTAACAAAACTAAAACCGAAAAACTTTAAAAACATAAGAGGCTGTAAAATAGCCATGATTTTTCAAGAACCCATGAGTTCTTTAAATCCATCTATGACCTGTGGTAAACAGGTTGAAGAAATATTATTACAACATACAAACTTATCGAAACTTGAAGTAAAACAAGAAACCATATCTTTATTTGAAAGAGTAAAATTACCTAACCCTTATCGGGTTTTTAAAGCATTTCCTCATGAAATTTCTGGCGGACAAAAGCAACGTGTTATGATTGCTATGGCAATTGCATGTAAACCTGATATTTTAATTGCAGACGAGCCTACAACTGCACTAGATGTAACTGTACAAAAAGAAATTATTAGCTTATTAAAAGAGTTGCAAGCTAAAACCAAAATGAGTATTATATTTATTACGCACGATTTGGCTTTAATTTCTGAAATTGCCAATCGGGTTCTAGTTATGTACAAAGGACAAATTGTTGAACAAGGTTTAGTAGAATCTATTTTTAAAACGCCGCAACACAATTATACTAAGGCATTAATAAACTCTCGACCTTCTTTAAGCTCTAGATTAAAAACACTACCTACAATTCAAGATTATTTAAACAATAACATTTCAACCCAAATAGTTACACCAGAACAGCGCAAAAAAAACCACAAAGCACTATACAGTAAAGCCCCCCTTTTAGAAGTTGTTAATGTAGAAAAAGAGTATATTACTAAATCTGGATGGTTTACTAAACCTCATTATTTTAAAGCCGTAAACAAAGTAAGTTTTAAATTATATGAAGGCGAAACTTTAGGTTTGGTTGGAGAGTCTGGCTGTGGCAAATCTACCTTAGGAAATACAATTCTTCAATTAGATAAAGCTACCTCTGGCACCATATTGTATAAAGGTATAGATATTACTAAACTATCTAAAACCGAAACAAGAGCTCTAAGAAAAGATATTCAAATTATATTTCAAGACCCTTACTCTTCATTAAATCCTAGAATTCCTGTGGGAGAAGCTATTATGGAACCCATGAAAGTCCATAAACTTTACACTTCTAACACTAAAAGAAAAGAAAAAGTAATTGATATTTTAAATCGTGTTGGTTTATCTGAAGACTATTTTAATCGTTACCCTCATGAATTTTCTGGCGGACAACGCCAACGTATTGGAATAGCTAGAACTATAGCATTACAGCCTAAATTAATTGTTTGTGATGAGTCGGTTTCGGCACTCGATATATCTGTTCAAGCACAAGTTTTAAATTTATTAAACGAGTTAAAAGAAGATTTTAAGTTTACTTATATATTTATTTCGCACGATTTAGCTGTGGTTAAATATATGTCTGATCAATTATTGGTAATGAATAAGGGCAAAATTGAAGAATTAGACGATGCAGATGTTATTTATAATTCGCCCAAAAAAGAATACACAAAAAAGTTAATTCATGCTATTCCCAAAGGATTATAGCATGAATATCTTTTTAGTTAAATAAACTAAGCTTTTTAAAAACTGTAAATTATGTTTTAAAGTTTCTTTGAATTTGCTTTCGTTATTAGTAGGTTGTTCAGGTAGATTTGATGCAATATTCATAAGCGGTTAAGTTTATGGTAGATTTGAGGAAAATCTATAATTATTTGGTTTATTTGGGGACTGCTAATATAAAACAGATTTTCATTAAAATCGTTAAAAAACATAAAAAATCGATTAAATGCTTATTTTTTTAACATTTAATCGATTTTTACTTACACAATAAGAGTTTCAATTTTAAATACTCATTTCTGGAATTTCTCCTTCTACTATTAAATTCCCTTCGGTTGCATTTACAATATCATTTACAGAAACTCCAGGAGCTCTTTCAAGTAATTTAAAACCTTTTTTAGTAACTTCAATAACCGCTAGGTTAGTTACAATTTTTTTTACACAACCAACCCCTGTTAAAGGAAGCGAGCATGTTTTTAATAGTTTTGATTCGCCTCGTTTATTAGTATGCATCATAGCAACTATTATATTTTCGGCACTTGCTACCAAATCCATCGCTCCGCCCATGCCTTTTACCATTTTGCCTGGAATTTTCCAGTTGGCTATATCTCCATTTTGGGCAACTTCCATAGCACCCAAAATAGTTAAATCGACATGTTTACCTCTAATCATGGAAAAACTAAGAGCCGAATCGAAAAAGCTAGCGCCAGGTAAAGTTGTAATGGTTTGCTTACCTGCATTAATTATATCGGCATCTTCTTCTCCTTCAAAAGGAAAAGGTCCCATACCTAAAACACCGTTTTCGCTTTGAAATTCTACTTCAATATCGTTTCTAACGTAATTTGCCACAAGTGTTGGAATTCCTATTCCTAGATTTACATAGTATCCATCTTGTACTTCTTTAGCTATTCGTTTTGCTATTCCGTTTTTGTCTAACATTTTTATTTTGTTTATTTCGCCCTAAAATGCACAAACTTATAATTGAAGTTAGGATAAAAGGGATTTAAATTTTTAAATTACTCAACCTAAAACCTAGTTTAATCTTTTGGTCTTACTGTACGTTGCTCAATTCGTTTTTCGTAAACTTCGCCTTTAAATATACGTTGTACAAATATTCCAGGAATATGTATTTGATTAGGATCTAACTCGCCTAAAGGTACTATTTCTTCAACTTCGGCTACTGTAATTTTTGCTGCACCACACATTACTGGATTAAAGTTTCTGGCCGTTCCTTTAAAAATTAAATTTCCTGCCTCATCGCCTTTCCAGGCTTTTACAAAAGCAAAATCGGCTTTAAATGCATGTTCTAATACATACATTTTTCCATCAAACTCTCTGGTTTCTTTACCATCGGCCACTTCTGTACCAAAACCTGCGGGTGTATAAATGGCTGGAAAACCTGCTTGAGCAGCACGACAACGCTCTGCTAAAGTTCCTTGCGGAATTAATTCTACATCTAATTCGCCAGAAAGCATTTGGCGTTCAAACTCATCATTCTCACCAACATACGATGACACCATTTTTTTTATTTGCTTTTTTTGAAGCAAAAGCCCCAAGCCAAAATCGTCTACTCCAGCATTGTTTGAAATACAGGTTAAACCATTTGTACCAAGTTTTACAAGTTGTGCAATAGCGTTTTCTGGAATTCCACTTAACCCAAAACCACCAAGCATAAATGTCATGTTATTAGAAACCCCTTTTAAAGCTTCTTGTACATTAGCTACTTTTTTATTAATCATTATTATTTAGTTTTTGCTGTATAAAATTACGAATAATTGAATGATATGCCTAAATAATTGAGAAAGAAAAAACCGTTCTTTTTTAAAAACGGTTTTTTAAATTTATTTTTTATTTAAAATGGTGGTATTAACCAAAATCTAAATCGTCTGGAGTTTCGTCTTCAGGACTTTCATCGGTATCAATAGTACTTGTGTGCTTAGAGCAATCTACATTAATTGATAGGTTTTCTGGTGCATCAAACTCTTCTTTAGAGATATTTAAATCTTTATCTGCATAACAACTTTTCATATATAAACCCCATATAGGTAATGCCATTGCAGCACCCTGGCCATAGGTAATTGAAGCAAAATGTGCTGCCCTATCTTCTGCTCCTACCCAAACTCCGGTAACTAAATTTGGTACCATACCCATAAACCAACCATCACTTTGGTTTTGTGTTGTTCCTGTTTTTCCTGCTATTGGGTTTTTAAACTCGTAAGGATAACCTGTAATAACCTCTCTAAAATCTGCTCTGTAGGCATCGGCTCCTTTTGTTCTTAACCTAACACCAGATCCTATTTGAGTTACACCTTCCATTAGTTTTACAGCTACATAAGCTGTTTCTTGGCTTAACACATCGCGAGTTTCGGGTTTAAATTGATATAGAATGGTTCCGTTTTTATCTTCTATACTTGTTACCATAACTGGTTTTGTATAAACGCCTTGATTTGCAAAAGTAGAGTATGCGCCTACCATTTCGTAAACACTTATATCTGGTGTTCCTAATGCTATTGATGGTACGGCTGGCATATCAGATTCTATACCCAATTTAGTAGCTAAATTTACAACTGTTTGCGGGCCAACTTTATCTATAAGTTGAGCTGTAACTGTATTTACAGAGTTAGCTAGTGCGTTTTTTAATGTTCTTGTTCCGCCATAATCTGTGGCTCCTCCAGAGTTTCTTGGACACCATTCTTCTGGATTCCCGTATTTATTAGCTTCTATACAATAGGGTACGTCTGGAAACTCATCGCAAGGCGAATAGTGTAACTGATCGATTGCTGCTGTATATACAAATGGCTTAAAGGTTGATCCTATTTGGCGTTTACCTTGCTTTACCATATCGTATTGAAAATGCCTGTAATTTATACCTCCAACCCATGCTTTTACATGGCCTGTTTGAGGGTTCATAGACATCATTCCTGTTCTTAAAAATGATTTATAGTAACGCATAGAGTCTATTGGTTTCATGAGTGTGTCAACCTCTGAAGCTTTTCCATCTTTCCATGCGAAAACAGACATTTTTATTGGCTTTTCGAAAGATTTAATTATTTCGTCGTTCGATTTTTTTAAGTCGTATTTCATGTGTCTCCAACGCTCAGATTGTCTCATTCCGCGTTTCATTAAAGCATCTATTTCTTCTTTTTCTAACTCTAAAAAGGGTGCTGTTGGATTACGTTGTGGTGTGTTTTGATTAAAAAACTCTGCTTGAAGCCTTGGCATGTGTTGCTGTACGGCATTTTCGGCATAAGTTTGCATACGCGAATCGATGGTTGTATAAATTTTTAAACCATCGTTATAAAGGTTCCATTTTGTACCGTCTGGTTTTGGGTTGTCCTTTATCCATGCCTTCATAAAACCATCTAAATAACCTCTAAAATACGTTGCTATACCTTCGCGATGCGATTCTGGCGAATAGTTTAAATCTAGCTCTGTTTTTTGTAATGAATCTTTAACTTTTTTATTAATAAAACCATATTTTTCCATTTGATATAAAACAACATTACGCCTATTTTTTACACCTACAGGATTACGTTCTGGTCTTGGATTGTATAACGATGAATTTTTAAACATCCCTACCAACATTGCAGATTCCTTTATGTTTAAATCTTTAGGTTCTTTGCCAAAATAAATTCGCGCTGCACTTCGAATACCGTCGGCATTGTTTCCAAAATCGTAAATATTAAAATATTGGGCTATAATTTCTTCTTTTGTGTATTGGCGTTCTAAACGAATAGCGATTATCCATTCTTTTATTTTTTGAGTAATTCTGCCAAATGTACTTCTTGAAGCTACTCCGGTAAATAATTGTTTTGCTAGTTGTTGAGATACTGTACTTGCACCGCCACCTTTTCCTAAAGAAAATATTGCTCTTAGTGTTCCGCGTGCATCGATTCCTGAGTGTTCGTGAAAACGAACATCTTCGGTTGCAATAAGTGCATCTACTAAATGCTGCGGAAATTCTGAATAATTTACCGGTGTTCTATTATCATTAAGGTAAAATTTACCTAATGTTTGCCCATCGGAAGAAATAATTTCTGTTGCTAAATGTGTTTTAGGGTTTTCTAATACGGTATGATCTGGTAAGTCTCCGAATATTGAGGTAAGGAAGAAAATTAAAAATACAGAAATAACTCCGCCTAAAAATACCATCCAAAACCAACGGATGTACTTTGAAAAATCTTGAACTGCTTTAGTTTCTTTTTTTGCTTTTGCCATTTACTTAGTATTAAAAAAACACTTTGTCTTTTTATGTTTATTTTAAATTAAAACGAAAGACTTTGTGAGACCATTTTTATTTAATGCTTGGGTTTTCTATTCTAAATCCTATATCGGTTACACCTTCTAGCCTTACAACGCCATTAACTTTTCCGTTTTCTCGCATGGCGTGTTGTATATTAACTTGATACTCGCCTTTTTCTTTAAAAACAACACCTTCTTTATACCACAATTTATTCTCTTTAATATCTGTATAACCTGTGCCTAAAAGTTTTCCGCTAGGTTCTGCCATCCTGTATTCTAAAGTGTCTTTTATGGTTTTTCCATGTGGAAAAACCATTTCTACAATTAAAAATAAATTATTGTATTTGTAGGCATTTGTATTTCTTAAATTAACAAATAAATTATAGGCGTTTGTTGAGTCTGGTGGGTTTACTTTAAAACTTACAATAGAATCTTTATGCCAAGCATTAGATATAGGTTTGTAATTGTCGTAAACTCGATTAGAGTCGCACGAAACCAAGATGAAAATAAACATTAAGAAATATAAAAAAACTCTACTTTTCGGCATTTTTACTATTTTGTGGTTTTCTTTTATTGTTTTTCCTTCTTCTATTTTGGTTAGGGTTTTTCTTTGGGGCTTCATTTTTGTTTGATGGGCCTCCTGTTTTTTTATTTGCTGGCTTTTGGTTAGGTGTTGCCTTTTTATTGCCTTGGTTTCTTTTTTGGTTCCCTTTCCTTCTATTATTTCTACGTTTATTATTACGTTTTGGATTATCAAACCGTGTTAAACTATCTTGACCTACAACGTTTTCAAATACTTCTTTAGTATTCTCTTCAATAAGATCGGAGGCGTATTCTTCTAGGCTAACAACCTTTTTCTTTTGTTTGTTTAACTCGATAATTTCGTTGGCTTGGTCTGTAGTTATCTTATGCCAATTCATCCACTCTCCTTCGTAGGCAAACCACATATGCCCTTTAAAAATGTCTGTTTTTTGGCAAACTGCTGTACCTTTTTCGGTATACAATTTTGTATCGCTTTTAGGAAAACTTTTTAATGCATCTAAATAGGTATCTAACTCATAATTTAAGCAACATTTTAGCTTACCGCATTGGCCTGCTAGCTTTTGCGGATTTAACGATAGTTGTTGGTAGCGTGCCGCCGATGTACTTACCGAACGAAAATCTGTTAACCATGTAGAGCAACATAGCTCGCGCCCGCAAGAACCTATGCCTCCAAGTCGGGCTGCTTCTTGCCGAAAACCAACTTGTTTCATTTCTATTCGGGTTCTAAACTCTCGTGCAAATACTTTAATTAATTCGCGAAAATCTACACGTTCTTCGGCTGTATAGTAAAAAGTTGCTTTACTGGCATCGCCCTGAAATTCGATATCTGAAATTTTCATTTGAAGCTTCAAATCGATTGCAAATTGACGTGCTTTAACCTTCATTGGTTCTTCTTTGTCTCTTGCTGCCGACCAAATATCGATATCTTTTTGGCTTGCTTTTCGGTATATTTTTAAGGCTTCTTCGGTGTTTAAAGGAATATTTTTGCGTTTCATTTGTACACGCACCAATTCTCCCGTAAGGGTAACCATACCTATATCGTGCCCTGCTTTGGCTTGCGTTGCAACAATATCGCCAATGCTTAAGGTTAGGTTTTCTGTATTATTATAATATTCTTTTCTGCCGTTTTTATAACGTACTTCAACCCAATTAAAGGGTTTTTCTCCATTTGGAAGTGACATGTTTGCTAACCAATCGAAAACGGTTAGTTTATTACAACTATCTGTACCACAAGTACCATTATTTTTGCAGCCTTTTGGTGAGCCGTCTTTAGTTGAGCAACTTGCGCAAGCCATATTTTTTATATATTGATTTCGAATAGAATAAAATTCTACCGAAAGATGGTTCGTATTTATTTTGAATCTCGCCTTATATGCTAAAGGCTTGATAATGAAATTTAAAAGTGTTTGTTTTTATTTTTTCCAAACAACACTTATTGGTTGTAAATATAAGATTATTATAAGAGACTGTAAAGTAAAGCTTTTTATTAATTTTTTTCAATTAAAATTAACATCATAGTTAAGTTTATTTGATGTTGTACTTAATTGTTTTTTTGATTTAAAAATGTTTGAAAAAAGTACTTTGCTCCAACCTATTTTTTTGCTAAATTCATTAAAACTTTCTTCTTTCCAGTTAAAGCCTTCTTTCCAAAAACTTATTGGAGACACATAACAAAACGTATAATCGAATATAAAACTAGCTTCGTTATTATTTGCTAATTTGGCTATAGATTGTGGCGCTAATAATGTTATGTTGTTAGCTTTACAATTATTGGATATGTCTTTTATTATTCTTGCGTAATCTTCTTTTAAACTAGAAATATCGAAATTACTATATGCTGTGTTTCCTATTTTTTGAATGGGGCGTATTTGCAAAATATCAAAGCTTCCGCCATCAAAATGATTAAAAAATACTTCAAGCTCATGAAAATTATCTTTATTGAAGGTGTAATTTATGCGAACTTTAAAATTATAAACCTTTTTTAGCTTTTTAAAGGCATTAAATGCATTATGAAATTTGTTATAATCTGCATTTTGCATAAAATTCTCGTAAGAGTCCTTTTTTACACCATGTAGTGAAATTGTAAACTCGTTTAGTCCTGCTTTTAATAGGGTTTCAATTTTTGCTTCGGTTAATAAATTAGCGTTTGTTGTAAGCGAAATATAAGGCACTTTATACTGTTTACCTAAAGCAATTAATTCTGGAAGTTTTTTGTAAAGTGTTGGTTCTGTACCACAACCTACTTGTAGTTTTAAAGCACGATTAAAAATAGTTTTAGCAACCTTTTCTACCTCATTATCTTTAAACTGGCCTTTTAATTTTTTTACATAATCTTTATCTGTAAAATAACACATTTTACATCGTAAATTACAAGCTAAAACAGGGTCTAAATTTACAGCTAGATATCTTTTATTAAACTTATGTAAAAGATACAAACCCAGAAATTTTATTCTATGATTTTTAATTTTTCTGTTTAGCTGTAAAAGTTTGTATATATTCATTAATCCTTTTTTGTGAAGGTATCAAAAATATTTCTTAAATCTTTTTTGTAAGGTAAATGGTCTGCGCGTCCTTTTTTAAATATGTCATTGCTATTTCCTTGACCTTTTCTAAGGTTTTTTTGTTCTTCGTAGGGTAAAGCATGTATTTCTTTACAAGCTGTAGAGCAACAATTATTCATTTCTTCTTTACAGGCATCGCATTGAATAAATAATAGATGGCAAGCATCGTTAGCACAATTGGTATGCGTATCAAAAGGTGCACCACATTGGTGACATTGTGCTATTACATCGTTACTAATACGCTCGGCCCGTCTTTGGTCAAAAACAAAATTTTGACCTAAAAACTTGTTTTCTAAATCTTGGTCTTTTACTTGTCTGGTATATTCAATTATACCTCCTTCAAGCTGAAATACGTTTTTAAATCCTTTATGTTTAAAGTAAGCACTAGCTTTTTCGCAACGTATTCCGCCAGTACAATACATCACTAAGTTTTTATCTTCTTTATGATCTTTTAAATCGTCTTCAATAATATCTAAAGATTCTCTAAAGGTATCAACATCTGGTGTTATGGCATTTTTAAAGTGGCCTATTTCGCTTTCGTAATGGTTTCGCATATCTACCAAAACGGTTTTTTCATCTTCAATAAGTGCGTTAAATTTTTTGGCATCAACATGTACTCCTTTGTTGGTAACATCAAAAGTATCATCAACCAAACCATCGGCTACAATTTTGTTTCTAACCTTTACTTTTAATTTTAAAAACGACATATTATCTTGCTCTACAGCAATATTTAAACGAATGTCTTTTAAAAAATCAATAGTATCTAAATGTGTTTTAAATGCATTAAAACGTTCAGCAGGTAAAGATAGCTGTCCGTTTATACCTTCGGTAGCCACATAAATACGGCCTAAAACATCTAGTTTATTCCAGGCTATAAATAGTTGGTCTCTAAACTCTTGAGGATTTGTAATTTTAGCGTATTGATAAAAAGAAAGTGTTAATCGATCCTTTCCGGCTTTTTCGATTAATTCGGCTCTTTCTTTTGCGCTTAACTTATTGTACAGTTGCATGCTATACTAATTTTTAAGGTTATAAGAATATTTTAAAAATGCAAAAATACAATTATAAAAACAACTATACAATTAAGAGCAATACCAATGGTGTTAAGATTACACTTTAATGGGTAATAATAAAAAAGCATCTAAAAATATTTTTAGATGCTTTTAGTGAGTTTAGAGTTAGTCATTATGTCGAAACTCATTTGGCAAATTTGATAGCAAATTTTTTCCTCTTTTTAACTAGATGCAAAATATTTAAAAAGGTTGCGTATAAAACTGTTTTATTTTTTTAGTTTGATGTTGCTTTTACATTATACACATTAAAAGCCTCTGGATAAACCTTATCTGTAGTACAAAAAATATTAAACGTATTTGTTTTACTTCTAAACTGAATATTTAAATTAGGTACTTGAAATGCTTTAGGTAATGTTCCGGTAATTATTGAGTCTGCCTCACCTAACCTAATAATAAAAATGGGCTCTTTACCTCCAGAACAAGATGTTTGGCTTGCTACAACACCATTAAAAATAGTGCTTTCATTTTCGTTGGTTGGACTACAAGCAAAACACAACAACAGCACAAATATTAAATTTACCTTCATATTATAACTGGTAAGCATTACGTTTTATTTATAAAAGATGCTTTCCACAAAAAAAGGTTGCGTAATTCTGTTTATTTATTTTATGCCTTCTTCCAATTTATGTTGACAACTATTATTGTAACATGAAAAAAGATATATTACTTTAGCATACAATTTTTTAGAAAAATAAAGAAATGAGCAGCGACAAAGAAAAAGAAGCAAAATTAAAAGCACTAAAGCTAACTTTAGATAAATTAGATAAAGCCTACGGAAAAGGTACGGTTATGAAAATGAGCGATTCTGCAATTGTAGATGTAGAGTCCATTCCATCAGGGTCATTAGGCTTAGATATTGCCTTAGGTGTTGGTGGTTATCCACGCGGGCGTGTTATTGAAATTTATGGGCCAGAGTCTTCTGGTAAAACAACCTTAACCCTACACGCTATTGCCGAAGCACAAAAAACAGGTGGTATTGCTGCATTTATTGATGCAGAACACGCTTTTGATCGTTTTTATGCCGAAAAACTTGGCGTAGATATTGATAACTTAATTATCTCGCAACCAGACAATGGCGAACAGGCCTTAGAAATTGCCGATAATTTAATTCGTTCTGGAGCTATTGATATTGTGGTTGTCGATTCTGTTGCTGCCTTAACACCTAAAAGTGAAATTGAAGGCGAAATGGGCGACTCTAAAATGGGGCTACATGCACGTTTAATGTCGCAAGCCTTAAGAAAACTTACAGCCTCTATTAGCAAAACCAATTGCACCGTAATTTTTATTAACCAATTACGTGAAAAAATTGGAGTTATGTTTGGCAACCCAGAAACGACAACAGGTGGTAATGCTTTAAAATTTTATGCATCGGTACGAATAGATATTAGACGCTCTACACAAATAAAAGGCACCGATGGCGATGTTATGGGTAACAAAACGCGCGTAAAAGTAGTAAAAAACAAAGTAGCACCTCCATTTAGATTAGCCGAATTCGATATTATGTATGGCGAAGGCGTATCTAAAGTTGGAGAAATTTTAGACTTAGCTGTAGATCATGATATTGTGAAGAAAAGTGGCTCGTGGTTTAGTTACGACGAAACCAAACTAGGCCAAGGGCGAGATGCTGTAAAAGCATTAATAAAAGACAACCCAGAGCTTATGGACGAGCTTGAAAACAAAGTGAGAGCCGCAATAAAAGAACAACAATAATTTAAAATCCCGTTAATTCGGGATTTTTTTTTATCTAATCAAGTTTTAAATAAATTCGTTTTATACGCAACCTTTTTATTTGCCTTGCATCTACATAATGCAAACATGTATATAACCCTGAATTTATTTTGCTATGAAAAAATTATTATTACTTTGTTTAACTCTTATACTTTGTGCATCTTGTAGTATTGATGACGATGGCACAAACTATAGTTTTGAAATTTTACCTGTTGAAAGTGTAGATATACCAGATGAATTTATAATGGGAGAAGTTTACCCAATAACTGTATCTTATTTAAAACCATCAAGCTGTCATGCTTTTAAAGAATTTTATTACTTAAAAGAAAACAATGTAAGAACTGTTGCCCCAATAACCTATGTTTTTAACGACAATGATTGCGAAGCAATTGAAGACGACTTAGTAGAAGCAACTTTTAATTTTAAAGTAACCAGTAATGGATCGTATATTTTTAAGTTTTGGCAAGGCGAAGATACCGATGGCGAAACCCAATACTTAACCATTGAAGTACCAGTTGTAGAGTAAGTATTAATTAATACATGTTTAAGTTGAGTTTAAAACAACTCATAGAAAATTGTAAAATTAACAATACTAAAGCACAAGGCGAATTATATAAACTCTTCTCGGGTAAACTATTCGCTATTTGCTTAAAGTATTCGCGAAACTATGCCGAAGCCGAAGATAATTTGCAAGACGCATTTTTAACAATTTTTAAAAAAATTGAACAATATAAAAACAAAGGCTCTTTTGAGGGTTGGATAAAACGAATAACAGTAAACACCGTTTTACAACGCTACCGAAACGAAAAAGTTTTTGATATCATAAACGAAAATGCTGTTGAAGATGTAGAATTGGAAATTGATGAAGATACCGTCTCTATCGATTACCTTTTAAAAATTATTCAAGAATTACCAGACAGATACAGGTTAGTTTTTAACCTATATGTGCTTGATGGTTATTCGCATAAAGAAATAGCAAATATGCTAGATATAAATATAGGCACCTCAAAATCTAACTTAGCACGTGCAAGGCAAATTTTGAAACAAACTATAGAAGATTATAAATTAATACAACGTTCACAATCATTATAAATGAGCGATAAAAAACATATAGACAGACTTTTTCAAGAAGGTTTCAAAGATTTTGAAGCTACGCCTAACGATATTGTTTGGAAAAATATTGAAAGTAAACTACACGAAAAAAAGAAAAAACGCCGTGTTATTCCTATTTGGTGGCGTTATGCTGGTGTAGCAGCTATATTGTTATTACTTTTAACAGTTGGCAACCACTTTTTTAACAACACAAACAATAACACAGAAAACCAAATTGTTAATACCAATAACACTTCTACAAATAACACTTTAAAAGAGAGTGATAACACGCAAGATATAACATCATCTGGTATCAATACCGCAAATAATTCGGGTAGTTTAAATACAAAATTAAATAATCCAATTAATAGTAAACCATCAAAACAAAGCTCTGTTGCTAAAATACCAGCTTCAAAAAACAAAGAAGAAAACAGCACAAAGCAAAACACTTCAAACACCATTAATTTTAAAGAAAAAATAATTTCAACAAAACACAACCATGCTGTTGCAAATTATGTTTCTAAAAAAGAAAAAAATAATCCTACTAAATTTCAAAATAAACTAGAAAACGCAACAGCAACCATAGCTAATACTCTAAAGGAAAAAAGCAAAAACACTACAACCAATAACGACACCCAAATCGTTACTAAAGAGAAAGCAAAAACACTTCTTAATAACGCCACAGAAAATAACTCGACAGTTATTGCAACGACTACAAATAACAACGAAACAAAAACAACTACAACAGATAAAAATACTGATGAAAAAAAGTTATCTATAGAAGATGCATTAAATAATGCTAAAAACGTTATAGAAGAAGATAATAACAAACCAAACAACAGGTGGAGTGTTGCACCTAATGCAGCACCTGTTTACTTTAATACACTTGGCGAAGGCTCGTCTATAGACCCACAATTTAATGGAAATTCAAAATCTGGCGAAATTAACATGAGTTACGGTATTTCTGCTAGTTATGCTGTAAACAATAAATTAAGCATACGCTCTGGTATTAATCGTGTTAATTTAGGTTACAATACAAATAATGTTGTGGTTTTTCAATCTGTAGGTTTTAGCTCGAAAAGTAGTGCTTTACAAAATGTAAGCTCTAATACCAGAAATAATTCTGATGCTGTTTCATTTATAAGCTCAGAAACTATAGATGTTTCAGAATCTTTAGTTTCATCAAACGCATCCATTAATCAAGCTCTAGGGTATATTGAAATTCCTTTAGAAATTCAATACTCACTTTCTAATAAAAAATTTGGAGTTAATCTTATTGGTGGTTTTAGTTCGTTCTTTTTAAGTAATAATGAAATTTATTCTGAACAAGAAAATGGCACAAGAACATTTCTTGGCGAAGCTAACAACATAAACAAAACAAGCTATAGTGCAAACTTTGGCTTAGGTTTAAACTATAAAGTGTCTAAAAAATTCGATTTGAATTTAGAGCCTATCTTTAAATATCAATTCAATACATTTAACAATACTTCTGGTAATTTCTCGCCATTTTTTATTGGTGTATATACCGGATTTGCTATTAAATTCTAGGTTTTTGGTTAGATCTGGGTATAGGTTTTCAATTAAGCTCGAAAGCTTATACCGAAAAAGAAACTGCTTGCTCCCACAAGCAGTTTTTTTATTTATTAAAAGTCTTAAGTTGCTTTAAAATAATACCCCTAGATTTATTATTTAAAACTTTAGTATCTGCAATTACTAGACCTTGGGTTGATAAAAATTCATGAATTTTAACACGCATTTTTCCAGGGCTGCCGCTAAAAAAAGTGTAAGAAAAACGTTTTTTATTATCAGCAAAAGTTATGGGTACAATTGATATTTGATGGTTAATAGCCAATCTAAAAGCACCATCTTTAAAATCGTCTAATACCACATGCTCTTCTGGCACACCGCCTTCAGGAAAAATACAAATGCTAAGTCCAGACTTCAGCCTACGCTGCGCCCTTAAAAAAACGGCTTGCCTACTTTTAGGGGAACTTCTATCAACCAAAATACAAGTACGCTTATAAAAAAATCCAAATAGAGGTATTTTTGCTAATTCTGCTTTGCCTACAAAAACAAATGGATTTTTAACCGACACCAACATAAGCATAATATCTGCCATCGAAGTATGGTTAGCTATAAACATGTAACTCTTATCCTTTTTTGGAGTTTGCTCTCTTTCTATTTTATAAACAAAACCCATACCTACTAAAATAATGTTAGCCCACAACCTAGCAAGCTTAAAAAAAAAGGGGTACCAAGACTCTTTTAAAATAGAAATTAAAAGTATAGGAAAAAGTATAAGTATAGGTAAAGCTACAAGAATATAAAACCAAACGCGGTACAATACCCAAAATATGTATTTAAATATTTTCATGAAACCCAAAAATACACAATTGTATTGAGCAATTCTATTAAAAAAATTACCTTTGCTTATTAAGTTTAACCAATAAAAAAATTCTCGTCTTAACGGGAAATATTATGGCAAGAATACTAACAGGCATACAAAGTACAGGAACACCACATTTAGGAAACATTTTAGGCGCCATTATACCAGCTATAAAAATGGCCGAAAACCCCGAAAATAATTCATATTTCTTTATAGCAAACATGCACACGCTAACTCAAATTAAAGATGCAAATGTATTACGCGACAATACATACTCTGTTGCTGCAACTTGGTTGGCTTTCGGGTTAGATATTAACAAAACGGTGTTTTACAGACAAAGCGACATACCACAAGTAACCGAACTATCTTGGTATTTAAGTTGCTTTTTTCCTTACCAACGTTTAACACTTGCCCATAGTTTTAAAGACAAAGCAGACCGGTTAGACGATGTAAACTCTGGGTTATTTACCTATCCAATGCTTATGGCTGCCGATATTTTGTTATACGATGCAGAGTTTGTTCCTGTTGGAAAAGACCAATTACAGCATATTGAAATGACACGCGATGTAGCCTCTCGTTTTCATGCTAAAGTTGGAAATGCTTTTATTTTACCTGAAGGAAAAGTACAAGAAAACACCAAACTTATTCCTGGTATTGATGGCGAAAAAATGAGTAAAAGCAGAAACAATACTATTAATATATTTTTAACCGACAAAAAGTTACGCAAACAAATAATGAGCATTCAAACTGATAGCACAGCGCTTGAAGACCCTAAAGATTGGAGCACATGTAACTGTTTTGCTATTTATAGTTTATTAGCTAACAACACCCAAATTGCAGAAATGAAAGCTAACTACGAAAAAGGTGGTTACGGCTACGGGCATGCCAAACAAGCTTTGTTTGAGTTAATTATAGAAACATTTGCTGAGCCAAGAGAACGCTATAATTACTACATGAATAACCTTGATGAAGTAGATAAAGCATTAATGGTTGGTGCCGAAAAAGCAAAATTAGTTGCAGATAATGTATTAAAAAGAGTGCGAGAAAAAGTTGGATATTAATCTTATAAAAAACGCGTTTTTTATTGCTTTTATAAGCATTACACACTTTGTTCTTGCGCAAAAAAATTTTACACCCAACACAAAAATCTATGTTAAAGGAAAGTCTGCCTTAATAGGAAATAATATTCTTAGTATAGACTCAAAAAAAACACTTAACAATAATGCTGTAAACGACTTTAGTGAACTACACTTTATTGATGTTGATGATAACCCAAACACGTTTTCGTCTAGTCAAGCCAATTTAAATGGTATAGAAAATAATGCTGAAATAGAATATGCGGCATTATACTGGAGCGCCATTTATAAATATGATAAAGGCAAAAAAAATGTAGTAAATTTTAAAAGAAAAGGAAAGCTTTATAAAAAATACGTATACAAAGGCAACGAAACTCGAACTACCAAGGTAAACTCCATTTTATTTAAAACACCCAATGGCAAATACAACCCTATTAATGGGCAAATTATTTACGATAGTTTTAATGAAGAAGAAGCCTACCCAGACACCAAACCTTATGTATGTTATGCTAATGTAACTTCGCTTTTAAAAAACAATACAACTATAAACGGCACCTATACCGTTGCAAATATAAAAGCAACCCAAGGTTTTGTTACAGGAGGTGCCGCTGGCGGATGGTTGCTTTATATCGTTTATAAAACAGAAGCAGCAACCCCAAAATACTTTACATCATATAATGGCTTTATAGATGTATACAAAAAGCCTGTAAATATTCGTTTTAACGATTTTAAATCGCCAGAGGAAGGAAAAATAGAAACTTCGTTACTAATAGGCGCTCTAGAAGGCGATCAAAAATTTAAATCGGATAATTGCGCGTTTTATAATTACCAAAACAATACATACATTCCTTTATTTAATAAATTAAGACCTAAATTAAATTTCTTTAATAGTTCCATTTCTATTAACGATACCATTTTTACTGACAGAAACCCAAACCATAGAAACACCTTTGGTTTTGATGCATTAAAATTTAAATTACCAAATGATGATAACCATGTTATTTCTCATAACGTATCAGAAGCAACTATACAGCTTAACAGTAAAGCAGACCAATTCTATTTGTTTTTTGTGGCCTTCGAAACCGAAATATCGCCAATTTATATCGATATAAAAAAAGACAAAAACGCCATTTTAGTACTTAATAATAGGAATAACAAAGTTATAGATGAAGGTCTTGAAAAAATAAAAAAATTAAAATCCATTTCCATCCCTACAATAAAAAAAGGCTATTATTTAGTAACCAATATATTTTCTAAAAAAACCAATGCCTTAAACTGGACTAACTATTTAAAAAATAAAGGGTATTTGCCCAAATCGTTTGTAAACCCAGAAAACGGGTGGACTTACATTTATTTAAAAACAGACCCAAACCCAAACACCATTTACCAAAAACAAAAAGCCTTACTAAAACTTAATGATTTTAAAGATATATGGGTTATGAAAATAAACTTATAATTAAATAACCTCGAACAATTTTCCTGGAAGCGGCCTAACAACACCTTTTAACTCCATACTAAGTAAAATACTGGCTACTTTAAAAATAGGCAACTCACAATTAATGGCAATAACATCCAATTGTTGCTTATTATTAGCTTTTAAATAATTATAAATAGAAGTTTCAGAAGCATCCAATTCAACAAACAATTGTTTCTGTATTACAGGTTCTTTTTCAGCCTCTAATTCCCAATTTAAAATATAAGGCACATCTAAAGGTGTGGTAAGCATGTGGGCTTTTTGGTGTTTTATTAAATTATTACAACCCATACTTTGGCTATCTGTAGTTCTGCCTGGTACAGCAAAAACATCTCTATTATATGAGTTTGCAATATCGGCTGTTACTAAGCTACCACCCTTTTCGGCCGATTCTATAACAATGGTAGCTTCACTTAAACCTGCAATAACTCTATTTCGCTTTAAAAAATTGTTCCTATTAAAAGTATCTGTACTCCAAAAATCGGACAAAAAACCACCATTTAATTCCATATCTACCATATACTTCTTATGTACTTTTGGGTAAATTTGGTTCATGCCATGAGCCAAACATGCTACTGTTTGTAAATTTTGTTTCATGGCTGCTTTATGAGCTGTAATATCGGTTCCGTAAGCAAAACCCGAAACAATTATTGGATTATATACCGCTAATTGCTCGACTAAACGCTCGCAAAATGCAACGCCTTGAGTTGTAATTTTTCTAGCACCAACAACACTAATAATATGCTGTTGCTTTAAATCTATGTTTCCAGATTGAAACAACAAAATAGGCCCATCAATACAATGCTTTAACTTTTCAGGATAATTTTTATCTTCAAAATAAGACACACTAATGTTATTTTCTTTAATAAAAAATAATTCTTTTTCAGCTTCTTTTAAATGATGAGGTTTAAACAAATCGCTAATAGTAACACTACCAATACCATCAATTTTCAATAAATTTTGCTTCTTTTCTTTTAAAACAGCTTCGGCCGAACCACAATGAGAAATAAGACGTTTTGCTGTAATATCTCCAATATTTGGCACATGCTGAAGCGCTAAAGTATAAAGCAAATTATTTTTTTCCATTGTATCTTATTGATTTTGAAACCGCAATAAAAGAATTTTTACATTGTTAATAAATAGTTAAGCCCAAATTTTATTGGAAAGCACATTTTTTTAACTTTGTTTTCATGCAATTAGAAACCTACATAAGCGACTTACTATATAGATATGAGTGTGTTACCATCCCAGAGTTTGGTGCATTTTTAACCCAACGCGTATCTGCTTCTATTAACGATGCAACAAATACATTTTATGCGCCTAAAAAAGTAATCTCTTTTAATGAGCAAATTCAGCAAAACGATGGTTTACTAGCACATTATATAGCCGATGTAGAAAAAATACCTTTTGAGGTTGCTAATAAAAAAATTGCAAAACGTGTTAAACTTTTAAAATCTTACTTAACACAAGGCGAAACCCTTACCTTTAAAAATATTGGCGAAATTGTTTTTAATAAAGAAGGTAAAATTTTATTCGAACCAACAAATAGTTTAAATTATTTAACCGATGCTTTTGGTTTATCGCAATTTGAAACACCAATTGTAACTCGCGAAGCCTTAAAAGAAGAAGCTAAAGCTATAGAAAATGTTATTCCTATAGGTGTAACACCAGAAAAACGCAAATCTAAATCGTATTTAAAATATGCTGCTGTTGCTTTAATAGCCTTAACTTTAGGTGGTTTTGGTGCTTCAAAATATTATGTTAACCAAGTAGAAACGCATAATCAATTAGCCCAAGAGCAAGCAACACAAGAGTTAGATACTAAAATACAACAAGCAACATTTAATTTAAACCCTTTACCAGCAATAACTTTAAATCTTACCAAACAAACAGGTAACTATCATATTGTTGCAGGAGCATTTAGAGTAGAAGCAAACTGCGACAAAAAAGTTAAACAATTAAAAACAGAAGGCTTTAGTGCTAGAAAAATTGGCACAAATAAATACGGTTTGCATCAAGTTGTTTACGGCAGTTACCAAACAGGAAAAGAAGCATTAAATGCTATACGAGACATTAGAAAATCGCATAATAAAGACGCTTGGTTACTTGTTAAAAAACTAAATTAGTTTAACAAACATTTCACTTATATTTTACTGCTTTAATACGTAACTTTGCCGCATCAAAATTTAAAGATGAAGGCAAAAACTCCAGAACAATCAAAAACAACCATGACCGATTTGGTTTTACCTAGTGAAACCAACCCATTAAACAACCTATTTGGTGGCGAATTACTAGCCCGTATGGATCGTGCTGCAAGTATAGCTGCTCGCCGTCATTCTAGACGTATTGTAGTAACAGCATCGGTAAACCACGTAGCTTTTAACCGCGCAGTTCCATTAGGAAGCGTAGTAACCGTAGAAGCTAAAGTATCGAGGGCTTTTAAAACCTCTATGGAAATTTTTATTGATGTTTGGATGGAAGATCGCGAATCTGGAGCCAGAACCAAAGCTAACGAAGCCATTTACACCTTTGTCGCTGTAGACGAAACTGGCCGCCCAGTAAAGGTACCCGAAATAACCCCAGAATCGGAGCTTGAAACAGCACGTTTCGATGCCGCTTTACGCCGCAAACAACTAAGCCTATTACTAGCCGGAAAAATAAAACCTAGCGATGCTACCGAGCTAAAAGCCTTATTCGATTAAATAATTTGGGCGTTACCCAAAAAGGGTCGGGCTTTACATTGCAAGTCCTCGCACCTCCTACGTCGGGCTGTGGGCTTTACATTACAATCCCTAACGCAGGTTTGTTTGCTAAATTCTGATTATAAATAAAATAGCTTGTGCTTATTAAAAAAATCGTTCAATACATTATTAAATATAAGTTGTTTTAATAACTTATGTACAACGTTAAACGAGATTACTAAAAATTTTCACAAGATCAAATTACATATAATATTAACTCGCAAGAAGGTAACAGCTTATTACATTTTATAAATCCAACTAGCAGGATTCTCGGTCGCTGTTCCTTTAGAAAGAGTAAAGCTTAAAATGGTTTCTCCGTTAGAAGGGTTGGTAAAAACCTCGCCAATAGGTTGTTTGGTTTTTACTTTATCGCCTTTTTTTACATAAACCTGCGATAGGTTTCTGTATAATGTTAAGTAATTACCATGACGAATCATTACTATTGGGTTTACGTTTTTCATTTTTAAAATTTCACTTACCTCTCCATCAAAAACGGCTCTTGCCTTTGCTCCTTTTTCGGTAGCAATACGTACACCATTACTTTTTATTTTTAACGATCTGTTAATAGGGTGTGGTTGCGTACCGTAACCTAAACGCACAAAGCCTTTTTCTACAGGCCAAGGCAACTTTCCTTTGTTTGATATAAAATTTGATGCTAGTACTTTCTCTTCGGCCGTTAATGCAAAACTTTTAGAATTTGATGTTTTTCCTGCTTTAACATTAGACTTTGCAATGGCTGCTTTAATAATCCTATCAATTTCACGGTCTATCCTATCTGCTTCGCGTTGCTTTTGCTTTATTTGAGCCACATATCGAGACATATTTTTTTCTAAAGAAACCATAACAGCTTGGTGTTGCTTACGCTCGGCTTCTAATGATTTTTGAACCACTCGATTATCTGCTATAAGTTTCTTTTTATGGTCTTGTTGTTTTAATAAACTAGCATTAACCTCTTGTAATTCTACTGTTTTTTGCTTTATAATGTTGCCTTGTTTCTTTTGATGATCTGAATATTGCTTAATATACTGTAGTCGTTTATACGCTTGCTTAAAATCTTCAGACGAAAGCAAAAACATAATCCTACTTTGCTCGTTTTTGCTTTTATAAGACTTTACCACCATGGCAGCATAATCGGCCTTTAAATCCTTTAATTCGTCTCTTAAGCTTGATATTTTGTTTTGGTTTGAGTTTATTTCGCGCGTTAATAAATTGGCTTGTTGGTTGGTAACTTTTATTAGGTTAGAAAGTACATTTATTTTATAATTAAAATCTTCTATTAATGATAATTCCGATTTTGTTTTCGATTTATTTTCGCTTTGTAACTCGTTAATTTTCTGTATTTCTCGACGTAATTCTTGTCTGCGAGACTCTAATTGTTTTTGCTTATCGTTTTGCGAAAAACAAAAGCTAGAGCTTAATAAAAAGCCTAAAATGAAAATAAGTTTATATGTAACGACATTTTTTTTCATTTTAAAACTCTATTGCTTTAAAACCAGATGGTATTTTAAACGGAAAACGCAGTTCTTCGTTTAAAGATACATTTTTCATTTCCAACTCAATACTCATTTCTTCGTTAGCCTCTACAGCTATTACTTTAATTAACTCGGGTATTATTTGTTGGTTAACATCTTGATACTTTAAATAGTCTATTTGTAAATGCCTATAAGCTTCGGGTTGAGATATTTGTTGCGATTTAACTTTAAAATTTGATGCGTTTAATAAAAAGAAAATTTCAAATAAATCGCGCTGTTTTTTAGGTTGTACCACATAGGCACCATCATTAACCGTAGCTTTATAATCGCTGGTATTTAATTTATAAATGGTTTCGCCTAACAGCAAATTTTGTACTTTTTCAAAATCTAAATCGGTGCCTAATAAATGACTTAAGTATTTATAATCGCCATCAAAATATGTTTTATCTAATTTATTATAAAAGCTTACCTTTTCTGGTGTTACAAGTGCTCTTATTACCGAAAACGTAGCATTTATCCAAAGAGCTTCGTTTTTTTTAACTCTAAAATTAACCGAGTGTGTTTGCGATTTTCCTTTTTGGGTATACGTAATTTTTAATCTGGATTGTAAGGTATTAAATGTTGCTACTTGTTTGGTGTTTTCTTTTATTAATTGTCTGGTAGAAAGGTTGTAATTTACCTCGCCATTGCTAATGGTTTTAGCAGATTTACAATGAAATAACAAAATAGTTACTATGCCTAAAATAATTTTAGAGTATTTATGCATTAATTTTGTGGGTGTGTTTGTTTTGCTTTATCACTAAACGTTTTTGCTTTATCTGTATTGTTTAGTAGTGTATAAGCTTTACTTAATTGGTTGTAAAAATCGGCTTCCATTTTTGTATCGTCAATTATATAATCTAAACCTGTTTCTAAAGGCTCTATAGCTTCATTTGGTTTAGCTAATTGGTTTAAAGCAACTCCATTTACCAAATATAAAATTGGCTGAGATGGATATATTTCAAGTGCTTCGCTACTTTTTTCTTTAGCTAAATTGTATTTTTTTAAATCTAAATACAAAAGCATAACATTTCGTAATACACTAAAATTATCTGGGTTTAATTTTAATGCTGCTTCAAAATTATCTAACGCTTTTTGTTTATTGTTTTTAGCTAAATAATATTGCCCAAGCTCTTCAACCGACTTGCTGTTGTTGGTATTACTAACCAAAGCTGTTGCTTCTACTAAATCGGTTTCATATTTGGGGTTTTCTTTAACAAAATTTATAAAATCGGTCAGTACTTTTAATTTAGCTTCTGGTTTTATTTCGGGACTTTTAACTACAGTTTTCATAGATTTTATAGCCTTTTCGGCATCATTATCATCTAAATAAAACTTATACAAAGCCAAATGTACTAATTGCGAATTGGGGTTAATTTTAAGTAACTCTTTTGCCGTTTCAAAAGCTTTTTCTTTTTCGTTGTTTTCGCTATAGCGGAAAATAAGTGCTAAATAATTAGATTCTTTTTCGGGGTTATTTTCTACACGATTTTCTAGATTCTCTATCTGGTCTTTTTTACGGCCTGAGGCTTCGTAAATTCGGTTTCGCAAAATATCTCTGTTTATCGATATTCCTAACTCGGCATCTAAGGCATCTAAAATGTCTAAAGCCTCGTCGTAATTTTTCATTTTTACGTAAAGCGATGCTAAATCTTCTTTATAATCTGGATGAAATTTAACTAACTGCTTAACTGCTTTTATAGCTTTATCATATTCGTTTTGCGAAACATAATAACCATAAAGCTCGTCTAAAAACCACTCGTTATCTGGGTCTTTACTTACTGCTTTCTTTAAGGCATCTTCAGCAGCGCCAAAATTTTTAAGTTTGTTATAGCTTTTGCCTAACTCGAAATATAAAACGGGCACAGAATTATCAATGGCTATACATTTTTGAAAAGCTTCTGCTGCTCTATCATAATTTTCAATACTTTTTTGCTTTAAGGCTTCGTAAAAAAATTCTTGAAACTGGTCTTGGTTATCGCCTAAATCGTCATTAGGTGTTTTATTAAAATCTACCTGGGCATAATTTACCTGTGGAAATAAAAGTATTCCGAAAAGTAAAAATAAAATGTAGATTTTTTGTTTCATAAGTTATTCTAATACTGAATAATCGCCAATACTAATACTTGTAAACTCGCCATTATATTTAACGTTATTACCTATCATTGCATTGTTTAGTTTGGCATTTTTAATTTCAGAATGGGTTTGTATTAAACTATTTTCTATGGTAGAATTTTCAATAACTGTGCCATTTCCAACTGATACAAACGGCCCTATGGTTGCGTTTGTAAGCACTACATTTTCGCCAATAAAACAAGGTTCTATAATATTAGAATTAATACGTTTTACAGAAGTTGCAACTAACTGCTCTTCGCCATCGGCTTTTAAAAAGCTTAGCATGCGTTGATTGGTTTCGATAGTAATGGCTTTGTTTCCGCAATCCATCCATTCATCAACGGTTCCTGTTTTAAATATTTTTCCGTCGGCCATCATGCGCTTAATACCGTCGTTAATTTGGTATTCGCCACCATTCATAATGTTTTCATCAAGTATTTCTTGTAACTTTCCTTTTAAAACAGCCACATCTTTAAAATAGTAAATTCCTATTACGGCTTGGTCTGATACAAAAGATTCTGGTTTTTCTACTAATTCGACAATTTCTTGGTTATCGTTTAATTTTACAACGCCATAAGCTTCTGGGTTTTCTACTTGTTTGGTCCAGATTACGCTATCTGCTGTAGGATCTAAATCGAATTGAGCTCTAATTAATGTATCTGCATAAGCAATTACTGCTGGCCCAGATAGTGATGGTTTAGCGCACATAATAGCATGGCCGGTACCAAGTGGTTTGTCTTGGCGGTAAATAGATGCTTTGGCACCTAAACCAGTTGCTAATGCTTGTAGGCTAGAAACCACATCGTCGCCAAACCAAGCTGGATCGCCTAAAACAAAAGCTATTTCTTCTATAGGCTGTTTTAAAACTTTAGCAATATCTTTTACCAAACGGTGTACAATGGGTTGTCCGGCAACAGGAATTAATGGTTTTGGTACGGTTAAACTATGAGGGCGCAATCGAGATCCTCGACCTGCCATAGGAACTATTATTTTCATACAATTGACCGCAAAAGCGGATATTTTTTAAATATTAAACTTTACTTTCTTAAATTAAACCAACTAGGATTCATGTTTTTAATTAATATAGTTTTATCGACTAGTAATTTTTTTTTGCAGGTATTTATTTTGTTCCTGTACTTCCAAAGCCACCTTCGCCTCTATCGGTTACAGAAAGTGTTTTGACTTCTTCCCACTCTGCACGCTCATGCTTTGCAATAACTAATTGCGCTATACGCTCTCCATTATTTATAACAAAATCTTCGTTTGACAGATTTACTAAAATAACACCTACTTCGCCTCTATAATCGGCATCAATAGTTCCAGGAGCATTAAGCACAGTAATACCTTTTTTTGCTGCCAAACCACTTCTTGGTCGCACTTGTGCTTCTATACCCACAGGAAGTTCTAAAAACAAGCCTGTAGGCACAATAGATCGCTCTAATGGTTTTAATATTCTTGCTTCTGAAATATTTGCGCGCAAATCCATGCCTGCAGATGCTATGGTTTCGTAGTGTGGTAAATCGTGATTTGATTTATTAATTATTTTAACTTTCATGTTATCGTTTTAAAAGTTGTTTAATCGCTTTTTGTTCGGCAAAGTAAACTATACCCAAAAATACAATTAACATAGAAATTCCAACAATATAAACACCTCTAAATTGATAAAAAGAAATCAATGAAAAAAGTATTGATGTCATTAAATATAAACTTATCTTCTTCAAATTATAGGGAATTGGGTAGTATTTTCTTCCGTAGTAATACGATAACAATACCATAGTTCCGTAAGCTGCTAACGTAGCAATTGCAGAACCTTTATAACTTATAATTGGTATTAACCATATGTTTAATACTAAAGTAACAATGGCTCCAACTACAGATATATATGCTCCAAACTTTGTGCGATCTGTAATTTTATACCATACCGAAAGATTATGATAAATGCCCAGGCAGAAACTTGCAATAAGAATTATTGGCACAATAGACATGGCCTCCCAGAAATTCTCATCTCTAATAATGATTACTTTTAGAACATCTGAAAATACAACTACGAATAATAAAATTACGGAACCAAAGGCAACAAAGTATTCTAAAATTCTGGCATAATTTTTTTGAGGGTTATTGCTCTTAGCATGGCTAAAAAAATAAGGTTCTATACCCAAACGAAAAGCTGTAGCAAATAATGTCATAAATAAAGCTAATTTATAACAGGCCGAGAACATTCCTATTTCTTTTGCTGGGTTTTGGGATGTAGATAAACTGCTATCTAACAGAATTCGATTAAACGTTTCTATTATTGTGTATGCTAAACCTGCAACTAATACGGGTAGCGCATAATTAAGCATCTGTCTCCATAATTTACTACTAAATACGTATTTTATTTTACTATAAAAAGGCAACATTAAAACCAAGGTTACACCGCTAGCAATTACATTAGCAATAAGTACATAACTTATTTCAAAATTGATTTTGTAAATAGATTCAAAAAAACCACCTTGTTTTGATAAATTTTCTAGTAATAAAAAGAAAAATAAATTTAATACAATATTAATAGCAACATTTGTTATTTTAATTATGGCGTATTTTACAGGTTTTGAATTGGCTCGTAACCATGCAAATGGAATAATGACTAAGGCATCTAAGAGTAAAATCGATATAACAAAACTGATATGATGAGCCTCTATATCTGTAGCTTGAGAAATTTGATTCTTAAATAAAAATGCTAAAACACATATTAAAACCGAAGTAAATATAATGGAAAGGGTTGCTGTTCCTACTACGCTGTCTTTCTTCTCTTCTTTATTAAAAAAACGAAAGAAAGCGGTTTCCATTCCATAAGCTAAAATCACATTAAAGATAGCAAACCATGAAAATATTATGGACACTTTTCCATAAACACCTACAGCCATTACAGTAGTATAAAGCGGTGTTAACAAAAAACTTAACATTCTAGGTAACACAGTTGCTAAACCATAAATAAATGTTTGCTTAAATAATGTTTTAAGTCCGCTCAAAGAATTACTAATTTATAAGGCTAAAAATAGGGTTTTTAAAACAAAAAAACCTAACTGTTAAAGTTAGGTTTTTGTTTTATTATGAGATACTGAAACATGTTCAGTATAAAAATTAATTATTTAAAGCTTCAGCTCCACCAACTATTTCAAGAATTTCGTTAGTAATAGCAGCTTGACGTGCTTTGTTATATGTTAATTTAAGTTGATCTCTTAATTCTGTGGCGTTATCTGTTGCTTTATGCATTGCTGTCATACGTGCACCATGTTCTGAAGCAAAAGAGTCTCTAATACCTTTATATAATTGCGTTTTTAAAGATTTAGGTATTAATTCTTCAACAATTTCTAATTTTGATGGCTCAAAAATATAATCGGCATTGGTATTAGCATTACTTTTTACAGGAACAATTGGTAAAAACTGTTCGGCCATAACAATTTGAGTTGCTGCGTTTTTAAATTTGTTATAAACTATAACTATTTTATCAAACTCGCCGGCAATAAACTTATCCATTAAAATTTGAGCAATTTTGGCAACATTATCAAACGTTAAATCATCGTAAATTTCGCTTTTATTAGCAATTACATTGTTTGTCTTTTTAAAAGCATCGTTTGCTTTTTTACCAATAGCTAAATAAGAAACTTCTTGGTTTGCATAAGTTTCAGAAGTTAATTTATTAACTTCTTTAATAATGTTTGAGTTAAATGCACCTGCCAAACCTCTGTTAGAAGTAATTGGCACCAAAAGTACTTTTTTTAATTCGCGTTGTTCAGAATATGCACTTCCAGAATCTGCATCTAAAGTTGCGCTTAAGCTTTGTAAAAGCTCAGTTAACTTATCAGCATAAGGACGCATAGCTGTAATAGCATCTTGTGCCTTCTTTAACTTTGCAGCCGATACCATTTTCATGGCGCTTGTAATCTGCATTGTTGAAGATACTGATGATATTCTGTTACGTATTTCTTTTAAATTTGCCATAAGACTAGTTATGAGTTATGAGTTTAAAAGTTATGAGTAAGGAAACTGTAGATTCATAACTTTTAAACTTTGAACTTTTTAAGCTTTATACTTCGCTGATAAATCTTTTGCTACAGCTGTTAATGTATCTGTAACTTCATCAGTTAATTTTCCTGATTTTAAAGTATCTAAAGCACCTCTGTGCTTAGCATTTAAGAATTCTATAAAATCTCTTTCGAATTCTTTTACTTTATTTACTGGAACGTCTTTTAATAAATTTTTAGATCCTGCATAAATAATTGCAACTTGATCTTCAACTGTAAACGGATCGTTTTGAGCTTGTTTTAAAATCTCAACGTTACGTTTACCTTTTTCAATTACATTTAAAGTAACAGCATCTAAATCTGATCCAAACTTAGCGAAAGCTTCTAACTCACGGAATTGTGCTTGGTCTAATTTTAATGTACCCGATACTTTTTTCATGGATTTAATCTGTGCGTTACCACCAACACGAGATACAGAAATACCTACGTTAATTGCTGGACGTACACCAGAGTTAAATAAATCTCCATCTAAGAAAATTTGTCCGTCTGTAATAGAAATTACGTTTGTTGGAATATATGCTGAAACGTCTCCTGCTTGTGTTTCAATAATTGGTAAAGCTGTTAAAGAACCTCCACCTTTCACTAATGGTTTTAATGAGTCTGGTAAGTCGTTCATATCTTTAGCAATATCATCGTCATTAATAACTTTTGCAGAACGCTCTAATAATCTTGAGTGTAAGTAGAAAACGTCACCTGGATACGCTTCACGTCCTGGTGGACGACGTAATAATAAAGATACCTCACGGTAAGCAACGGCTTGCTTAGATAAATCGTCATAAATAATTAATGCTGGACGACCAGTATCTCTAAAATACTCACCAATTGCAGCACCCGCCATTGGCGCGTATACTTGCATAGGTGCAGGGTCTGATGCATTTGCAGCTACAATTGTTGTATAAGCTAATGCGCCTCTTTCTTCTAGTACTTTAGCAATGTTTGCTACGGTAGATGCTTTTTGACCTACAGCAACATATATACAATATACAGGCTCGCCTGCATCGTAAAATTCTTTTTGATTTAAAATGGTATCAATACAAACTGTTGTTTTACCAGTTTGACGATCGCCAATAACCAACTCACGTTGTCCACGACCTACAGGAATCATAGCATCAATAGATTTGATACCTGTTTGTAATGGCTCTGTTACAGGCTCACGAAAAACAACACCTGGTGCTTTACGTTCTAGAGGCATTTCGTAAGTATCTCCAGTTATAGGACCTTTACCATCAATTGGGTTTCCTAATGTATCTACAACACGACCAACAATACCTTCACCAACTTTAATAGAAGCAATACGAGATGTACGTTTTACAGTTGATCCTTCTTTTACTCCAGATGAACCACCTAATAATACAATACCAACGTTATCTTCTTCAAGGTTAAGTACGATACCTTCTAAACCACCTTCGAATTCTACTAACTCACCATATTGAGCGTTAGACAATCCGTAAGCACGTACAATACCATCACCTACAGTTAATACAGTTCCTACTTCATCTAATGAAGCGCTTGCTTCAAAACCTGAAAGTTGTTTTTTTAAGATTGCTGATATTTCAGCTGGATTTACTTCTGCCATCTTATTATTTATTTAGATCGATAAAGATCTTAGTTTAATGTAAATTCTTGTTTTAATTTGTTTAACTGATTTGCAACACTTGCGTTATACTGCACATCACCTATTCGTAAAATGAAACCTCCTAAAATGCTTTCATCTACAATGTTTTCTACTTCAACATCTTTCCCTGTAAGTGCTTTAGCTTTTGCTAAAACTTTCTTCTTTAAATCTGCTGTTAGCTTTACTGCTGTAGTTACTGTTGCTATTTGAATACCTTTAGACTTGTCGAATAATTGATTGTATTTTAAAGCTACATGTTGTAAAATATCAATTCTATTATTAGCGTTTAATGTATCTATTAAGCTTACAGTATTTTTATTAGCGTTACTAAACACCTCTAATAATACAGCTTTTTTGTTTGAAGAAGATATAACAGGGCTTTGAAGCGCATCACTCAATTCTTTATTATCTGCAATGGCATTAGCTATTAACTTCATATCATTATTCACAGCATCGGCTGCTTTTTGCTCTGAAGCTAAACTTAATAATGCTTTTGCGTAACGTATTGCTGCTCTTGCTCCCGCCATTATAATTTAGTTTAATGATTTTTCAGCTAACATTGCATCAACCAATTCTAATTGCTTGTCTTTGTTAGATAGTTCTGTACGCACTACTTTTTCTGCTATTTCTACTGATAAGTTAGCTACTTGCGATTTTAAATCGGCTATTGCTGCTTTCTTTTCAGACTCTATACTTGCCTGAGCTTGAGCGATAAGCTTAGAAGCACTTTCGTTAGCTTCTGTTTTAGCATCCTCAATCATTTTGTTTTTCATGTCGCGTGCTTCTTTAAGCATCGTTTCACGTTCTGCTCTAGCTTCTTTTAATAACCTTTGGTTATCTGCTTGAAGATTTTGCATTTCTAATTTTGCTTTTTCAGCAGATTTTAAAGCATCTTCAATTCCACCTTCTCTTTCATCAAGAGCATTAAGAATTGGTTTCCAAGCAAATTTTCTCATTAATAAAATAATTATTAATAAGATAATCGCCTGCATTACGAATAAACCTACCGAAAAATCATTTAATAAAGTTTCCATACTATATAGATTACTTAACTTTTTTTGTTTAATTTTTTAAAACAGTTTCTGCAACCAACCGTTGCAGAATACTGTTTTATTTGTTTTTTAGGAAATTCTTATTTCCCTAAGATTAATGCACCGAATGCTAAACCTTCTAATAAGGCACCAATGATGATCATCGCAGTTTGAATTTTTCCAGCTGCTTCTGGTTGTCTAGCAATACCTTCCATTGCTTTTCCACCAATTTGACCTAATCCGATTCCTCCTCCGATTACGATTAATCCTGCTCCAATTAAATTGTACATAATAATTGTTTTTAAATATATATTAATTAAACAAATTCTTGTTAGTGATGCTCATGTTCTTCAACAGCCATCCCTATAAATAACGATGATAACATCGTGAAAATAAACGCTTGTAAAAAGGCTACCAATATTTCGATAACCGATATAAATAATGCTAACACTAAAGACATACCTGTCGAACCAATTGGTCCAAAGTCTTTTTTTAGTGTAATCATTAATGCTATTAAACTCATTACAACAAAGTGTCCAGCTGTCATGTTTGCAAATAAACGTACTAATAAAGAAAATGGTTTAATAAGTACAAAACCAATTAACTCTATTACTGCTAGTATAGGCCTTAAAACTACTGGTACTCCTGGCATCCATAATGTATGTGCCCAAAAATCTTTACTACCACTAAATAAGTAAATCACCGCTGTAAATAACGCTAAACATACTGTTACTGCTATTTGCCCTGTTACATTAAATCCAAGAGGCGTTAAGCCTAACAAGTTTAATATCCAGATAAAGAAAAACACAGTTAACAGAAAACCCATAAATCTTCTGTATTTTTTTTCGCCAATGTTTGGCTTTGCAATATCGTCTCTTACATAAATTACTAATGGCTCTAACACACGACCAAAACCTGTTGGTATTGGCCCTTTTTTATAACCTTTAGCTAATCTTACAAAACCTAAAAACATTAACAATCCAGCAAGTAACATTCCGAAAACACTTTTTGTAATAGAGAAGTCTAATACTTTGTGTGCGTTGGTAGCATGATGATGATCATCAAAAACAACTGATTCTGCGCCACTTTCTAATTCGTATATTTTACTATGGATTTTTGTTAACTTAACACCACCTTTTTCTACTATAACATGACCTGCATCATCGTGATGAAACGCAGAAGACATAAAGGTCTTTAACCCTTCGCTTGTCCAAACAATAACAGGAAGCGGAAAACTCACGTGTGTACCCGTAGCATTATTAGTAAACAGATGAAAGTCGTGTGAATCTTTTAAGTGATGAGAGATATACTCTTTAATTTCATCAGGAGTATCTATAGTATTGCCTTGAGGGTTTTTATCGCCCGACGCAAAAACATTAAAAGAAACTAAGAATAGTACTAGTAATTTTATAAACTTGATAGATTTTTTTGCCACCATTATGTCTTTACTAAATAATGAAAATTTATGCTCTGTAAAATTTGTGCAAATGTACACAATAATTCAGAATTGCAAACTCTTTTTTATATTAGTTTTTATTCGTTAAAAAACTACTAACTATTTATTGTTTAATAGTTTCCCTACAACAATCGCTTCGGCAATTAAAAATAAAAATAAAGGCACTATTAAATTTATGCGTTCTATCTTGGTTAACAAGGCTTCTTGAAACACACTTTTTTGAAAAATTAACACAAAAGCACCTAGTTTTAAGCACATCATCATGAGGTATGCATATCCAGCTTGATTTGGTAATTTACTAAAAACCACCTCTACTGTAGCGTAAACTAAAACGGCACTTACTGCAAAAAAGATATATATATTTAGCAAAGAAAACGGCAAATTTGTTTCTAAAATAGCTGCATGAATACCATAACCAAAACCAAACAGTAGCAAAAATAAAACGACTACTAAAACTATTCTTTTTATCATTAAAGGTCTTTATTGGTTATTTTTATAACTTGTTTTATTACCGAGTAAATAGCAACAAACACAGCTATAAGCGATATTATTTTATAATATAGTTGATTTTCGTTATCTAGCTTTACATCCAGCCATTCTCCTAATTTACTACCTAAATATATGGTTAATCCCATTTGTATTGCAATAGAAGAGAACCTTATATATGGGTTAAACTGCTTTTTGCTTTTTTGCTTGCGCGACATTAGCGTTGTTTGTTTTTGTATCGGTTTTCATTACACAGGTTACATTAAATGTTGCTCCTGGCTCTACCGCTAATTTTTCGGCTACTACTTCGCCTTCAATATGCGCCGAGGCTTTTAATGTTAATGTTCCTACTAAAGTTAATTTACCAGAAAAATTACCTTCAAAATAAGCATCTGTACCATTTAAAGTTCCTTTTATTGAACCCGATTTACCTACAACTACTTTACCTGAGGTTTTAATATTTCCTTCTATAACACCATCGATTCTTAAATCGCCTTGACTACTAAAATCGCCAACTAATTTGGTGCCCTTTGCTATAATGTTTTGACTTGTAGAGCCTTCTGCCATTTGTTTTTCTTTTTTACTTTCAGAGAACATAATAAATTTGTGTTAAGTTTAATTATTATCAATATTCAAATAGGCATCCAAATTTTTATGTATTTGAATGATTTGATAATTTGTAGATGACACTACAAAATAAGGGGCTTTTATTTTATTTTGATCTTCTTCAGTTAACAACTGATTGAATGTTTTTGCTACTTGTGCTGTTTTTAACCCATGAACTACTACAAATTTTGTACTTGGGTTATAAACATCTACTGATGCATTTAACTTATAATATTTAACATTTTCTAAAACCTCATCTAAGGTTTCTTTAAAACTAGAAACAGCTTCTGGCTGCGGGTTGTTAAATTGAAATATAACTTTATAGTTATTAGGTATACTATCTATTTCTTCAACAAAATCTTTACTTGCTAATTTTGGTAAAATATTAGTTTCAATGTTTTGGGCTTGTTTGCCTTCTGGTGTGTTGGCATAAGTTATGGCTAAATAATTTATGGCCTTTTTGTAAGCTTTGTAACCATATAAACGTCCTGTTGCTGTTGCTTTTAACAATTCGAATTTGGGCACTATAGATTCGCCATCAAATGTTTTTATATAGTCTTCGCTTTTTGAAATTACTTGAGTGTAATCTTGATTTTCATGTTGTACATACAAGGTTTCGTATAAACTTTCAGGGCTATTTTCATCGCGTTCGGTAACCAATTCTGGGTTTTTCAAAATGGTTGTATACCTTGATTCTGGGTATTGAGCTATTATGTTATTTTTAGCTATGGTAGCTTCATCATTTTCTCCTAAAAGCTCATATATTTTATATAAATTGTATTTTGAAGGTAAAATTAATCTTTCTTCTGGATTACTTTCTAATAGGTTTTGAAATTTGTTTTTAGCTAATTCGTACTCTTTAAATTTTTCTTTATAAATTAAGCCTAATTGGTAATAAGCATAGTTCCTGTCTTTAGATATACTATCTATTTCTTTTTTTGAAGAAGGTATTTTTGATATATAAAATTGTGGGTCGAAACGCTCTTCATCTGATGCTAAATTGGCAATACTATTTGCGTTGTTATTTCCTGAATTTGCAGAAACGCCTTTGCTTGACCACCTCCAGTTATCTTCTAACGGCCTATTGCCCCAAAATTTAGTAAATTCGTTTTTACCATAAGCAACTGTAGTTGGGTTATAAAAATAAAAGGTATTTACATCTTCTTGATTTCCTATTCTGTTTGGTTGCGCTCCAATTTTATTATTTACCGTAGCCAAACCAGTATTACGATTGGCTGCTTCTTGCTTTGCTTTCTCTGCTTCGGCTTTTTCTTTTAAGGCATTAACAAAAGACTCGAAATAAGCCAACTTATCTGCTTCTGGCATGTTTACCAGATTTAAAATACTATCGTTTACTTTGGCTATAGCTTCGTAATAAATAACATCTTTTAAGTTATCACGCTTACGTTTTATTATACGATATGGTTTTGAGTTTAATTTTAAATTACTCATTGTACTATCATAATACATTCCTGCATTTGCATATACTGAAGCATCAAAATTCATATCGCCTAAAGTTTCGTGATTTTTGGCTTTAAGTAATTTGTCTCGACTATCTGTACGTAAAGATTTATTAAAATATGCCGTAGCTAATGAATCTGAATTATTTTTTAAATGGTATGATGCTATTTGATGGTATATTTTATCTAAATAAGGACGATTTTCTCTGTTTTCTTCAAGTTCTGTAAGTAATTCTGTAAGTGCAAGTTTATCTCCATTTTTAAAATCGAAGTTTTTTACTTTTTCTAAATACGCAGAAATCATATAGATTCTTGGCGTTTTTCTATTGAGTTTTATAACTTTATCAAAAGCCATATTAGCACTATCTTTATAGCCTAATTGGTTATATAATTGTCCTTGAATAAAACGGTAACGCCCGCGCTCGTCGTTATTTTTAGTGGCTTTTGATGCAATTTCCAACTGCGTTATTGCCGTGTCAATAATTTTAGTGTTTAAATATGCTTGCGCCAAAATAGATGTGGCATCGGCTAAATCTTGACCTTCTAAGTCTTCTTGTTTTAATAGTCGCTTTAGGTTTTCTATAGCCAATTCGTTATTATCTAACCTAATATTTGCTTTTTCGCGCCATACTTTAGCTTGGTTAATTTTATCGCTAGCCGGGTATTTATACAAAATATAGTTTAAAGCTTCTAATGCTGGTACAAAACGTTGATCGAAGTACCTGGCTTTTCCTAATAGCAAATACGCTTCATCCATTTGTGGATTTTTCTCTTTACCATCAATGTTTATACTATGTTTTTGAATGGCTTTTGCGGCTTTTTCTTCTGCTCTCGAAAAATTTTCATTCTTTGATTGACCAGGAAGCACAATATCTTCAAAAATTTGCATTCGTTCTATTGGTAATACTTCCCAATAATTATCAAAATAAGCATCGTTAAGGGCTTTTTTACCTTGTTCTAAGGCATTATAACCATTGTAAAGCGCATTATACTCGGCGGTAATAGCATGAAAATTTCTATTAATAAACTTATCTTTTTTTCTAGAACAACTCAATGCTAGAAAAGTTAAAGAAATAACTAATAATATGGCTTTAGTAGGTGTTTTCAATGCTGGTAATTTTAGTCTATATAATAACTTTAAACTGCTTTAGTTATTATATATAGTGGTAAAAATAAGCATCTTTTTGTATTTACCTATAAAATGCAACGACTTTTAAACAAAAGGATTAGTTTGCAAAGTGTGCTTCTAACTCTTTTAAAGTTTCTGGACTGGTTGTTAAATCTTTAACCACTTGACCTTTTTCTAAAACTACAATACGCTCGCAAACATCGGTAACATGTAATAAATCGTGACTGGAAATTAGTACGGTAACACCTTGTTTTTCTGCCAATTCCTTAATAATATTTTTAAGCCTAATTTGTGTTGTAGGGTCTAAATTGGCAAAAGGTTCATCTAAAATAATAACTTCCGGATTACCAATAAGTGCAGCTACAATACCTACCTTCTTTTGATTACCTTTACTTAAATCGCGCAAATATTTTTTTTGACCTAGAATTTCGCCATGAAAAAAATCTTCAAATTTTGAAACAATCGCGTCGACATCGGCTTTATTTTGCCCTCTAAGTTCTCCAATAAAATAAAAATACTCTTCAGGAGTTAAGTAACCTATTAAAAAACTTTCGTCTATAAATGCCGATGTAAAAGGCTTCCATGCTTCGCTTTTATTTACCTGTACATCGTTACTCTGTATAAATCCTGTTGTGGGTTGTATTAAATCTAACAGCAAACTAAAATATGTTGTTTTTCCTGCTCCATTATTCCCTACTAAACCAAAGCTTTGCCCTGTTGGAATCTCTAAAGACTCTATGCTTAAAACCTGATTTCCGCTGTATGTTTTTGATAAATTAGAAGTTGTTATCATGATTTTGTTTTATTAATTATTTTGATTGAATGCATCAATCATTTTATATTTTGAGTCTAGATACTTTTTAGTAATTATTTTCATTAATTTTTGATGAAAAACTACACCAATAACTCCTAAAAGTATTAAAATTAAACATGCTATTTCAAATCCTATTAAAAAGTAAAACAAAGCAAATAACCCCATAGGTAAAAGTAATAACGGAATGCCTATTAGCCATTGTACGGCTCCTGTACCTTGATAATTAAATGCTGCCTTTTGGTTTAAATCTATTTGTTTTCTGTTAAAAGATCCTCCTAATAAAATTACATGCGTGTTTACACCAACATTATATATGGCAGCTGCAAAATGAGCTAATAAAATTTTCCATCCAAAAAACACATAAGGAATTCCTAAAACAAATAAAACAAATACACTTATAGCCATTAGAGTAAATTTAGACTTTAAATATTGTTCGTACTTTAAATTTTGGCTCATAAGCAACTTGTAATAACCACTATCCCAGGCCGGTATAAATTGTCCAAAATTAATTAAAAATATACCTGTTGAAAACACACCTATAAAAACAAAAAACCACTCTAAATCTTGATACATAGGTTGAGGGTAAAAAAACAAACCATAAAGCAAACCAATACCTACCATCCAAACTGAAGATTTGGTGCGTTTATTTCGCCAAATTAGTTTTAAATCTAACCTTAAAAATGGAGCTATATCTCCAAAGTTTTGTGTCCATTCCAAATTAGAGGCGTGTACTTCTTTAATTTTTGCTTTTAAACCACTATCCAAAAACAACTTTTGTTTTAGTAATTTAAAATTAAATAGATAACAAAAAACAAGGATTAATACAGGAACAACAATTAAAAAAGGGTGTTTATAAATGGCATTAAAACCATTGCCTAAAAATGTATTAAAAGAAATAATATTAAAATGGTTTAAGGCATATAAACCACCTGACATTAATATTATTGGCAAAAAAGACAATTCGGTTTTAGATGAAAGATTATCAATAATAAAATTTAAAAAATTTACAATAAGAACAACCAAAACAATGGCCAACATCCATATTAAAACATTAACTAAAGGGTAATTTTCAACTATTAAAGTAACCCCAAACGGAATAACTGCAAATAGGGGCAAAAAATTAAAAAAGGAAATTGCAGATTTACCTAAAACATAGTTAACAATTTTGCTTCGTTTAACAGGAAGTATTAGTAATGGCTTAACACTCATTACTGGTAGTTTTTGAAAGAAAAAGCGCAACACCAAATCGCCTAAAACCCAATAAAAAAGAAAACTATTTACAACTAACAAGGGATCTTTATCTGGATAAACTTTTAAAAGCCCAGGATATAAAGCAACACCCATTAAAAAAAACATAGCAATAAAATAAAGGCTTAAAAAACCCATAAAGATTTTTACACCCAAACTTTTTCCAAAACTAGCGGACCTAAAAAAAGACTTCCATTCTAAACTTAAAAAACGTTTTATCATTCTAGTGATTTTTAGTTTCTTAATAGTAAGTGTTACGAATCTTTTAATTGTTACAATTTTAATTAAAAATATCTTTTAATTTTTATCGTCACGAAATTTTGGATTTACTAAAGCTCGCATATTTTTAATATAACTTTCTAAGGCCGCAAGTTTGGCTACTGTTTCTTTTGTGCCCGCTTCTGTTAATTTGTAGTACTTACGTGTTCTATTGCCAACCTTAACAGTTTCTGCATATAATAAGCCTTGGGTTTCCAACTTATGTAATGCTGGATATAAAGCACCTTCTGTTAACTGAAGTTCGTTTTTTGTAATCTGTTTAACCCTTTTTGTAATCTCATAACCATACATTTTATCATGCTCGTTTAAGAGTTTCAAAATAATGGTTGTAATACTGCCTTTATAAAGATTTGTGTTTTTCATTATACGTTCAAATATATACATAAAATTTATATGCATTAATTTCTTATGTATATATTTTTATAGAAAAAATGCACTATTCTTTATTGGCTTCACTATTTTTGTTAAAAATTATACATATGTCATCATTTCATAAACTATCAGTAAAAAACATTAAAAGAGAAACAGAAAAAGCGATAAGTATTACTTTTAATGTCCCTGAAAACCTTAAAGAAAGTTTTGTGTTTAAAGCTGGGCAATACATTACTTTAAAAACTGAAATTAATGGCAATGAAGTACGTCGTGATTACTCGCTTTGCGTATCACCAAAAAGTGGTGAATTAAAAGTTGCTGTAAAAGAAGTAAAAGATGGTACATTTTCTGCTTATGCTAATAACATTCTTAAAGTTGGAGATACTATTGAAGTTGCTCCACCAAAAGGCAGATTTACTTTTGAGCCAAACGACTCTAAAACAAAGAACATTGCTCTTTTTGCTGCAGGTAGCGGAATTACCCCCATATTAAGTATTGTTAAATGTGCTTTAGAAGAAGAAGTTTACAGTAAAGTAATACTGGTTTACGGGAACAAAACAACTAAAGACACCATGTTTTTAAACGAGCTTTTAGAGCTTCAGCACGAGTATAAAGATCGTTTTTCTATACAATTTGTATTTAGCCAACAAGACGAGGATGATGCTATTTTTGGTAGAATTGAAAAAAGTACTGTTAATTATGTAATAAAAAACAAGCACAAACATGTTGTTGTTGATGCTTTTTATCTTTGTGGCCCTGAAGCCATGATTCATACTGTAAAAGATGTTTTAACAGAACACAATATAGAGGAAAACCTAATTCATTTTGAGTTATTTAAAGCAGCAAAACCAGCTGAAGTTAAAGATGCCGCTATTACTGCTTCTGGAAACACAAAAATAACTGTAACGGTTGATGATGAAACCACTACTTTTGAAATGTCTAAAAAACAAACCATTCTTGAGGCTGCTTTAGATGAAGATTTAGATGCACCATACTCTTGCCAAGGAGGTATTTGCAGTAGTTGTTTGGCTAGAATAACAGAAGGCGAAGCTACCATGAGACAAAACAACATACTAACCGAAAGTGAAGTTGCCGAAGGTTTAATTTTAACCTGCCAAGCACACCCAACAACACCTAGTATTGCTATTGATTTTGATGATGTATAAAAACTAAACTTTTATTCTGGGTTTAATATTTAAATAACTGCTTTAATTTTAGCAACTATTGTTTCTGGTTTAATATTTGAAGCCGCTTCTTTATAAGTTTCTGGGTATTTATTACCGTAAACCGAGGTTGGTATTTTTGGAAAAACCGTTCTGTCTGGTAGTAACGCATAATCTTCTGGTTGATTAAAAGGCGAAAAACCAGCATACGGATGTGTAACACCCCAAACCGTAATTACTTTTACACCTAACATGGCTGCAATATGGGCATTGCCCGAATCCATGGCTAGCATAACATCTAGGTTTGAAATAACGTCCATTTCTTCATTTAAAGATAGCTTTCCAGCTAAACTAACAGTATTAGAAAAACTGTTTTGGTAATGGCTTAGAATTTCAGACTCATTTTTGCCTCCTCCAAATAAAATAATATTGTGTTCTTTAGATAGGTTTTCTATAACAATTTTCATTAAATGCAACGGGTACATTTTACCTTCATGAGCAGCAAAAGGCGCAATTCCAATATTTTTTTTTGATGCGTTTTCTATTAACTTTTTAAGCTTAGTGCTTAACACCGCTTTTTGGGGAAACACAGGATTTAATAAATTAACCGGATAACCTAAACTCTTAAAAACATCGGCATATCTTTGGTGTGTTGTTTTAAGTTGTTTAAAGGCTTTACCTTTAATTAATAAACGTTTCTCTTTCCTTCCTTTATCAACAGAAATAAAACGTTTACAGTTAATAAACTTTTTAAGTATTTTGCTTCTTAATACATGGTGTAAATCTGCAACAACGTAAAACTTTTTTTTATTTAATGCTCTTGCCAACTTATAAAGCCCATATACACCTTTATGCTCTGCTTTTAAATCTGCTGTAAACACATCAACACCTTCTAAATCTCTAAAAAAAGGCCGAAAAAAAGCTCTTGTTAGTACCGTTATTTTTAATTCAGGATGCTGCCTAGTAAGCGCTCTTAATACTGGAACTGCCATAGCTACGTCTCCCATTGCAGAGAGACGTATAACTAAAATGTGTTTGCGTTCTGGCATTTATATTATAAAATTAAATACAACCTTTAATTTAAGGCATGTATTTTTATTTCTGAGAACGAAGTACTGGGTTTAACTCATCATCATTATACATTTTCATTTGTTTATAAACTTTCATGTATTTATCTCCATTTTCAATATCAGACAAAAGTGTATCAATAGCTGTTGATAAATCTACACGCTGTTCTAATAAAACATCTAATTTTTTCTGGCAAGCAGCTTTATGTTCTGCAGTAGCATCGTTACGCGTAGCTTCCTCATTCATATGATATACTTTTAAAGCTAATATAGACAGTCTGTCTACACCCCATGCCGGACTTTCGGTATTTATGGTAGCATTGGCTTTTACTGTAGTATTTTTATATTTTTCTAAAAAATAACTATCAATGTACTCCACCATATCTGTTCTATCTTGGTTTGAAGCATCAATTTGTCGTTTTAATTTTAGTGCTGCTACAGGATCTATTTGGGGGTCGCGAATTATATCTTCATAATGCCATTGTACTGTATCAATCCAACATTTTCTATATAATAAATGCTCTAACAACTCGCTTTCTGGGTAAGCATTTTCAAAAGGTTGATCTACGGTATTAATAATATGATATTTTTCAATTACGTCTTGAAAAATTTTATTGGCTTTATCTGTAAACATATATATGAGTTTTAAAATCGCAAAATTACGGAAATTATATAAGAATATTTAACCTTCTCATGTTTTCAAAATTATTGATTATTAATTTTTAATTGGGTTTCATTAACTTTACTTTATATTTTTTACAATAACGACTATGAATATTCATAATTTATCACTTAAAAACTCTGTACTAAATAACTTTCTTTCAGAAATTAGACATGTTGATATTCAAAAAGATAGTATGCGATTTAGAAGAAATATTGAACGTATTGGAGAGGTTTTATGTTATGAAATGAGTAAAACTTTACAATATGATACTGAAACTATAAAAACACCTTTAGGCGAATGTGTTATTAGTTTACCAAAAAACGACATCGTATTATGTTCTATTTTAAGAGCAGGTGTTCCTTTACACAATGGTTTACTTAATTATTTTGATAATGCCGAAAATGCTTTTATATCGGCTTATAGACACCACAAACACAACCCTGAAAGTTTTGAGATTGTTGTAGAATATTTAGCATGCCCTAATTTAGAGGGTAAAACACTTATTTTGGCAGATCCTATGTTAGCAACAGGACAATCTATGCTTGCTACTTTTGAAGCTTTAAAACCATTTGGCACACCTAAAGAAGTACATTTAATAAGTGTTATTGGTGCGCAAGCTGGTGTTACTTTTATCGAAAAAAATTTTAATAATAACACGCATTTATGGATCGCTGCTGTTGATGAAAAATTAAATGATAAAGGCTACATTATTCCTGGATTAGGAGATGCTGGAGATTTGGCTTATGGTAAAAAGTTACAGCATTAACAATATAAATGGCACTAAAACTAATACAGCTAAAAATATTTCTTTAAACCATTTTTCTTGAATAATCTCTATATAATTTGCAATAATAATAGCCAATGGTGCAAATAAAAACAAAAACTCACTTCCGCTTTTATTAGGCGCTTGAACAACAACTAAAAAACCAATTATTACGGCTATAATTATAGTTTTAAAAGACACCCTAAGAGCCTTCTTTTTCTTTTTAATATTTTTTAAATAAAACATAGAGGACCAAATACCAAAAGATAATAAAACGGTAATAGCAATTAAATACTGTATGGTATTATAATTACTAAAATCGTAACTAACACCTGAATACCAATTAAAAACGCCAAAATAACTATTAAACAAAATAACAGAAACTGCGGTTGATAATAAAAAAACGGTAGCAAACCCTAAAAAAGGGATTATCCAATGTCTAATATTATGATCGGTATATAAGACTAACGATAAAACAATTAATGCAAAAAACAAAATAGACCAGAAATAAAATAATGTAGCTATAGCAATCCAGAATGCTGCATCGAAAAGCTTTTTTTTAATATTTTTTTGAGACCTTAAGCTTATAATTCTTCTTAACCCTAATAAAACAAAAAAATTAGACAATAATATGTTTGTATTACTAATGGACTGCGTAATGAACAACAAAAAAAGACTAAATAATAAGATTTCGTAATTACTATTGTTTGTTAAACTATTTTTATTTACAATAAAACTTAGTAGTAAAATGGAGCCTAAAACAATTAAAAAAAGTATTATTTGTTTTAAAATAAAATCTAGAGTTAGCTCGTTATTTAACCCGTTTGTTTTAGATATTATAAACGCCAAAAGCGCAATAAAAAAAACAAATGCAAAATATAATGGTCTAGATTTATTAAAAAAGCTTGTTATCATTAACTGTTTTTGTATTTTTGCTACGTAAATATACTAACTAAAAATAGTTGGTTACTAATAAACAAACACAAAATGAAAGATTTCTTTTACGCTATACAAGATTTATTTGTTAATGTTCTTTTTGCACCTATGGATACATTAAGAGCATTAGAGCTTGAAAATTGGTTTGGTGCAAACACCATTTCTTGGATTTTTACACTTATTTGCTTTGTAGCTGTAGTTTACTGGATGATACAACTTAAAGGTTTTAATGATAATAACGAGGAAGATAAAAGCATATCTTCGCACTCGTTTTTATAAATCGAATCCAATATCTTTACGATAATACATCTTATCAAAATGTAGTTTTTCTATATTTTGGTAAGATTTTTTTATGGCTTCTTGATACGTGTTTCCGTAAGATGTTATAGCCATTACTCGGCCACCTGTGGTTACAATTTTCCCGTCTATTAATTGCGCTCCTGCATGAAAAGGGATAGAGTCTTTTATAGTTTCTACTCCAGTAATTTGCTTGCCTTTCTCATAAGCTTCAGGATATCCTCCAGAAACTGTCATTATTGTTGTAGCAGCACGTTCATCAATCTCAATATTTATTTTATCTAGGGTTCCATTAGCCATGGCTTGCAGAATGTCTACAAAATCGTTTTTAAGTCTTGGTAAAACAACTTCGGTTTCTGGGTCTCCCATTCTTACATTATATTCAATAACTTTTGGGTCGTCACCAACTTTAATAAGTCCAATAAACACAAACCCAACGTATGGTAAGTTATCTTTTTTAAAGCCGTTTATTGTTGGTTTTACAATGCGCTCTTCAATTTTAGTAAGAAATTCGTTGGTTGCAAATGGTACTGGAGAAACGGCTCCCATACCACCAGTATTTAATCCTGTATCGCCTTCGCCTATACGTTTATAATCTTTAGCGGTTGGTAAAATTTTATAGTGCTGCCCATCGGTTAATACAAAACAGCTTAATTCTATACCGTCTAAAAACTCTTCAATAACAACTTTTGTACTAGCTTCACCAAACTTAGCATCAACAAGCATACTTTTTAATTCGGCTTTAGCCTCATTTAAATCATTTAAAATAACAACACCTTTTCCTGCTGCTAAGCCATCGGCTTTTAAAACATAAGGCGCTTTTAGTGTTTCTAAAAAAGCATACCCTTTTTCTACAGTATCTTTTGTAAAACTTTCGTACGCTGCAGTTGGTATGTTATGGCGATATAAAAACTCTTTTGCAAATTCTTTACTGCCCTCTAACTCGGCTGCCCTTTTTTCTGGCCCAATAACAGATACATGTTTAATAGCATCATCATTTAAAAAATAATCATGTATGCCTTGTACTAAAGGGTCTTCTGGACCAACAACAACTAAATCTATACTATTGGCTAAAACTAACGTTTTAATAGCAGGGAAATCTGTAACTCCTATATTTACATTTGTTGCTATTTCTGCTGTTCCAGAATTTCCTGGAGCTACAAATAGTTTTTTACATTTTGAACTTTGAGCAATTTTCCATGCAAATGTGTGTTCTCTTCCGCCAGAACCAAGTATTAAAATATTCATGTTGTGTTTTGTTTGCTGCAAAAATAATTGCTTTTGCGCTTAAAAAATAATTAGTTTTGAAAAAATATTCTATGAGTTTTTATAATACCATACTTAAGCACCTTATATTGCCTGCGGGTAATAGGTTTTTTGGTGGTATTTATTTAAAGTATTTAAAATCCTGGATGGTTTTGGATACAAAATCAGAGTCTGAACTTGAAAATATACAAAAACAAAGACTCAAAGAAATACTTACTTATGCTAAAACTTATGTGCCTTACTACAAAAATATAAACGCAAACACTTTATCTGATTTTCCTATACTTACAAAATCTATTTTAAGAGATTTTAAAACCGAATTAATTTCTTCAGAATTTAATATTAACTTATTAGATAAACACCATAGTAGTGGTAGCTCAGGCACGCAGTCGTTTACCTATATGACAAAAAAACACACGTTTTACTTACGTGCCTTACAGACACATTGGTGGCAATGGAGCGATTATAGTATAGGAGATAATTTATTGCAGTTTGGCATTTCTCAAAAACGTTCTTTTTTAAAAAAACTAAAAGATATTTTTTTTCGTTGTACATATATTAAAGCTTTTGGCTTATCTGAAAACGATTTAAAAAACACGCTAAAAAAGGTATCTAAAAAAAAGCGATTATTTATAGCTGGTTATCCTTCGGTAATAAACCAGTTGGCAAAAGCGAGTATAAATTCTGGGCTTAAACCCAATGTGATTGGTGTTATTTGCTTTGGAGATAAATTGTTTGACACCTACAAAACAACCATTAAACAAGCGTTTGGAAATAACATTAATTTAGTTGACACCTATGGCTGTGCTGAAGGTTTACTTATGGCCTGTAAAATAGATTTAGATTTTTATTACATCATGTCTCCTCATGTGTATATAGAAATTGTTGACAACCACGGAAAACCTCTTAAAAATGGAGAAATGGGACATGTTTTGGTAACTTGTTTAACAAATAAAGCCATGCCTTTAATACGCTATAAGCTTGGCGATTTAGCAATTAAACTACCTAAAGAAAAATACCCAAATAAGCGATTGTTAAACTACCCCTTATTACAAAAAGTTATAGGAAGAGAAACCGATATAATAAAAACCACAAAAGGAATTACGCTAAACATACATAGTTTTACGGGTATTTTAGAATATTACCAAGCCATTAAACAATATAAAATTATTCAAAACAATTTAGAAAGCATTACAATTGTTTATATTGTTGATTCAAAACATGAGTTTAATAAAATTATATTAAATGAAATAAAAACAAAACTTAATATTTTAACAAACCATTGTTTAAATATTATTTTCAAAGAAGTAAATGAAATTTCACCTACAAAATCTGGAAAACCTCAAATTATAGAGTCAAACTTGAAATTATCTTAAATGAATATAACTATAGTTGCCGGAGCAAGACCTAACTTTATGAAAATTGCACCTATTATTGATGCTATTTTAAAAAAGAAAAAAGAAGGTATTAATATTAATTACAGACTCGTACATACTGGGCAACACTACGATAAAAATTTAAGTGGTACTTTTTTTGAAGAACTTAATATACCGTTACCTCACAGTAATTTAGAAGTAAAAAGCGGCACACAAGCCCAGCAAACTGCTGCTATTATGATTGGTTTTGAAAAAGAACTACAGCAAAACCCCTGCGATTTAGTAATAGTAGTTGGCGATGTAACCTCAACAATGGCATGTACCATAGTAGCAAAAAAAGCACATATTAAAGTGGCACATGTTGAAGCTGGAATACGATCTGGGGACATGAAAATGCCCGAAGAAATTAATAGGATTGTAACCGATAGTTTAACCGATTATTTTTTTACAACTTCAAATTATGCAAACAAGAATTTAATTGAATTAGGAGTGCCTAAAGCCAAAATATTTTTTGTTGGCAATGTTATGATTGATACTTTATTAAAAAATGAAAGCAAATTTAAAAAGCCACTAATTTGGCAAGATTTAAAGCTATCTAAAAAAAAGTATCTGGTTATGACGCTTCATAGACCAAGTAATGTAGACCAAGAAAAACAATTAAAACAATTAATTTCTCAAATTGCTACATTAAGCAAAAACTTCCCTATTATTTTTCCAGTTCACCCTAGAACCCAAAAGCTTTTAAGTGGTTTAAATTTAAATTTTAAACACTTACACTATGTAAACCCATTAGGATATTTAGAATTTAATTTTTTAGTAAAACACGCTATGGCAGTTATTACAGATTCTGGTGGAATTACAGAAGAAACTACAGTCATGAACATACCATGCATTACATTACGAGATAATACAGAACGCCCAGAAACCTGCAAAATTGGCACTAATATGTTGGTTGGAAATAATCCTGAAAAAATTAAAAATGCTTTTAACATTTTACTTTCTGGCAAATGGAAACAAGGCAATACGCCTAAATTATGGGATGGAAATACAGCAAAACGAATTGTTCATCATTTAACATCTATTTGAAGTTAAAAATGAAAGATATTTTAATAATTACTAATTACTTTCCGCCAGAAACAGGAGCAGCATCAAACCGTATTTTTCATTTAGCTCAAGGATTACAGAAACATAATTTAAATGTTTCGGTATTAACACCTTTACCAAACTACCCAAAAGGAAAAGTTTTTAAAGCTTATAAAGGCCTATTTAAACATCAATCAAAAAAAAATGGTGTAACCATTCATAGGCTATGGATTTTTGCCAGCAACTCTAAAAATAAACTGTTACGTTTAATCGCTATGCTATCTTATAGTTTTAGTTTAATTTGGTTTTTTATTTGGAATAAAGTACCTAAAACAGTTATTATACAATCGCCACCTTTGCTTGTTGCCTTTACATCTGTACTTTTTCTTCGTTCAAAAGACAGAAAACTCATCTTAAATATTAGCGATTTATGGCCTCTTGCCGCATTAGAATTAGGCGCTTTTAAAAAGAATTTAAGCTACAAATTACTAGAAAAAATAGAGCGTTTTAATTATAATAATTCTAATTTAATTTTAGGTCAAAGTGAAGAAATATTAAACCACGTAAACTCTATTTTCCCTAAAAAAACATCATTTTTATATAGAAATTTTCCTGATTTTAAAGCACCTTTACCTAATCATGAAATACAAGGCGATAGGAAATTAAAAATAGTTTATGCTGGTTTATTAGGTGTTGCCCAAGGTATACATAAACTATGTCTTAATTTAGATTATACAAACATTCAACTACATATTTATGGTGCAGGAGCAGAACAAATTGCTATTAAAAACCTAATTAAAGATAAACCAGATTTAGATATTGTTTATCATGGTGAAGTATCTAGACAAAAATTACACCAGGTAATTGCTAAGTACGATGTAACAATAATTCCATTACTAAATAGAATTTATGGCTCTGTACCTTCTAAAATATTTGAATATGCTCGTTTAGGTATACCTATGATATATTTTGGTGGTGGAGAAGGCGAAACTGTAATAAGTAAATATAACTTAGGCTGGATTGCAAAAGCTGGAAATTATAAAGAATTAAACTATGTCATTTCTAAGCTAGATATTACGCATTTAACAACACAAAACAGAGTTACTATACAAAAAACAGCGCAAAAGCATTTTGATTTTAATAATCAGCTACTACAACTCATTAAACATATTTAATACGCTTTCTCTTCGCCTTTTATAGCGTTTATAAGTGTTTGTGCCATAATTTTAAGATCGAACAAAATAGACCAGTTCTCGATGTAAAAAATATCATATTTTACTCGGTTTATTATATCCTTATCGGTTTCAATCTCTCCTCTAAAACCACTTATTTGGGCTAAACCTGTTATTCCTGGTTTTACAAAATGACGCACCATAAATTTATCTATTCTTTGGGCATACATATTAGTATGGCTTACCATATGCGGTCTTGGCCCTACTACAGACATATCGCCAAACAAGACATTAAAAAACTGAGGCAACTCATCTATACTTGTTTTTCTAATAAAAGCCCCCATTTTAGTAACTCTTAAATCGCCTTTAGTAGCTTGATGTAAGTGTGCATTCTTATTTGGGGTCATCGACCTAAACTTATAGCAATCAAACTCTTGATAATTAAATCCATTTCTAGATTGCTTAAAAAATACTGGCCCTTTAGATTCTAATTTAATAAGTATTGCTAAAATTGGAGTTAACCAAGACAGTACAAAAACAATAATGAATAGCGAAAATAATATATCAAATAATCTTTTAACAAACTTATTTACAGATTCCTGAAGCGGAATAGCCCTTAAAGACAAAATGGGAATATAATTGTAATATTCGTATTTGAGTTTCTTTGAAAAAATCTCTTTATTATCTGGAATAAACTTCAACTCTCTCAGATTATTATCGGCAAAATCTATTAGTTTATTTATTTGTTTATTATTTAATTCTGAAACAGAAAAATAAATTTCATCTATATTGTTTTCAATAACATAATCGAAACATTTTTCTAGAGAAAAACCATCATCTTTTACGCTAAATTTTTTGTCAAATTGGTAACCAAAATCCAATCTTGTATTAAACGTTTTTATTAGTTGTCTGGCCTTATCATTATTTCCTATAACTATTACTCGCCTAATATTACCTCGTAAAACTGTTCTGTATTTTTTTAATAAAAAGGTTGTTAAAAATTTAAAAATTGTAATTAATACAAAAACAGCTATTAAATATTTACCAAGAGCTAACCTACTAATAGTGGGCTGTTTAAAAAACCCTATAAAAGCATATAAAGCTATTGTAAAGAATATTATTTGTCTAATTATTAATGGTGCAATTTGTATTAATCTTGTGTGTCTATGTACTTCGTAAAAACGGTTTTTAACACCAATTAATATCCAAGAAATAGAGATATATGAGCAAAAAACATAAATATTTTTTAAATTTATTTCAAAATAAAACACAGTCATATTTATTATGACTAAATCTATAAAACTAAATATAGGCTTTATTAAACTTGAATATCTTCCTTTTTTATAATCCACTTATTTCTTTATATGTGTTTTAAAATCTTTATGATTACTTTTATATAACTCGTCTTGAGATAAAGACTTAAAATAATTATAAGTTATTTTCATGCCTTCTTCTCTACTCATTTTTGGCTCCCAATTTAGTATTTTTTTTGCTAATGTTATATCGGGTTGTCTTTGTAAAGGATCGTCTTGAGGTAATTCTTTATAAACTACCTTTTGTTCTGTTCCTGTTAGTTTTATTATTTCTTCAGCAAATTCTTTAATTGTTATTTCATTAGGGTTGCCAATATTAACGGGATTAGAATAATCGCTTAATAGCAACCTATAAATGCCTTCAATTTGGTCGTCAACATAACAAAAAGATCGGGTTTGAGAGCCGTCTCCAAAAACTGTTAAATCTTCCCCTCTTAATGCTTGCCCCATAAAAGCAGGGATAACTCTACCATCATTAAGTCTCATTCTAGGACCATAGGTATTAAATATACGTACTATGCGCGTTTCTATTCCATGAAACCTATGGTATGCCATAGTAATAGATTCTTGAAAACGTTTTGCTTCATCATATACACCACGCGGGCCAATAGCATTTACATTCCCATAATAGTCTTCATCTTGTGGGTGCACCAAAGGGTCGCCATACACTTCGGATGTTGATGCAATTAGCATTCTAGCCTTTTTGGCTTTTGCTAAGCCTAAAAGATTATGGGTTCCTAAGGCTCCAACTTTAAGTGTTTGTATTGGTATTTTTAAATAATCTATAGGGCTTGCTGGAGATGCAAAGTGTAAAATATAATCTAAATTACCTCTTAATTCTATATAGTTAGTTACATCGTGCGCTACAAATTCAAAATTTTCTAAGCCTAATAAATGTTCTATATTTTTTTTATCGCCAGTAATAAAATTATCCATGGCTACAACATGATAGTCTTCTTTTATAAATCTGTCGCATAAATGTGAGCCTAAAAACCCTGCCGCACCTGTAATTAATACTTTTTTTCTCATGTTTTTAAGTTATTTAGAACTGTTTTTCCAATTTCTATACAACTCTTCTACAGTATTTTTGAATTCGTTTTCAAATCTTTCTTTGCTAAATTTTTCGGCATTTTTTCTCACTAATACAGGATTAAAATTAGTATTGTCCATTTTATTAACAGCTTTGATAATGGCTTCTACATCTTGTTTGTAAAAAAAGCTTCCGCTTATTCCTTCTTCTACGGTTTCTAAAACACCGCCTTTACCATAAGCTAAAACAGGTGTGCCGCAAGCTTGAGCTTCGACAGGAACAATTCCAAAATCTTCTTCTGCTGCAAAAATAAAGGTCTTAGCTTTTTGTAAATAACTAACCATTTCTGAAAAACTAACATGCCCTAGTAAATTTATATTACTTGTTGCTTTAGTCTTAATATTTTTCATTTCTGGGCCATCACCTATTACCACTAAGGTTTTATTTGGCATCTTAGAGAATGCCTCGACAATTAATGAAACTTTTTTATATGGAACTAATCTAGATGCTGTTACGTAATAATCTTCTTTTTCCTCTACTAATGAAAAATTATATAAATCTACTGGCGGATAAATAACTTTGGCGTCGCGTCTGTATACTTTTTTTATTCGTTTTGCTATGTAGTTTGAATTTGCTATTATATGGTCTACTCTATTAGTGTTTATAACATCCCAAACTCTTATCTTACTAAGTACCTTTTTTGCATACCACCCTTTTACCCCTTTTAGTTTAGAATCTTTTAAATATTGATGGTATAAATCCCATGCGTATCGCATAGGAGAATGAATGTAAGAGATATGCAATTGGTTTGAATTTGTTATTACCCCTTTTCCTATGGATGCAGATGATGATATTATTAAATCGTAATTTGATAAATCAAATTGTTCTATGGCTAGGGGGAATAATTGTAAAAACTTTCTGTGATTTGTTCTTGCAGTTGGTAATTTTTGAATAAAAGATGTATTTACTGTTTTATTTTTACCTGTAAAAATTTCGTCCCTATCGTTTTCGTCTAAAAAATCAATTAATGCGAAATGATCAAAATCATCCCAAATATTATTGAAAGAATGAATTACTTTTTCTGCACCACCATTTACGTAATACCAATCATGTATTAAAGCTTTTTTCATTAATTAAAAAGAATATTAAATCAATTGTTTTATTTAGAATATTATTATTGCTCAATTGTTTCTCCAACAATTACCCCTGTTCTTGAAAAAATTCTTTTTTCGATATTATTTTTAGAACCTTGATGATTGATTACTAATTTTTCAATTGTAGTTGGTCTAAATTCTTGGCCAATATCAAAATTAACAGAAAATTTTCCTTTAGACTTATTAGTGTCAATTATAGCCTCATCAATAAAAGAATCATGACAATTTTTTATCCATAAACCAGAAAAATTAACTTGTTCTCCATCTATTCCTCCTTCCATTGGTGCCATATCGTCTGCTGTGCCTACTCCAAATTTTTTCACATGTAAATATTTTATATCTATATCTACGCCTGTTAAATAAACACCATGCCTATCTGATGATTCTACAATTGCAGAATCTATTTTAATTTCTCTGGGCTCGTTATTATGCCCATGAACAATTAAACCGCCTTTTATATATTTATAATGTCTTGAACCAGAACCAGAATCTTTAATTAGAACTTTATTTATTCTCACATTTTTTGCTCCTCCATGTATGGAAACCCCGGTGCTTCTTAACATTTTCTTTTTTATTAAAGAATCTGTTTTTGTTAAGATTGAATTAATTTCTATATCATTCGAGTTTTGAATATAGAAACTTGATAGGCTTTGAATAACACCATCAATATAAATACTGCTTGAGTTTTTAATAGTTACTGCTCCTGTAAATAAAGCACTATCAGAAACTATTTTAACAGCCTCTCTTTTTTCAATATTTAATGTTCTATCATAAACGCCTTTAGGGAAATATAGTTTTATTCCTAGCTCAGAAATATCCATTAAAACATCTAGTTTGTCTTTAAGAAGTTTTGGGTGTTGTCCTATTTTAACCCCTGGTTCTACACCATATCTTCTTACATCTCCAACTTCAAAGGAAGTGTTTAAAGCATATAAAGAGTCTACATAAACCGCTTTACTAGGCACTTCTGTAGCCTTTTTAACATCATTTTTACATGATGCCAATGCTATAAAAAGCAAAAAAACACTAATTTTTTTCATAATCGATTTTTCTTGATAAAGATAATATAATAGCTGTAATATAAACCCCTATTTGGCGCGCTAAAAGGTTTTCAACTAGTAAAAACATTAACACAGATAAAACAAGCAAAGCAAATGCTAAATTATGGCTTTTAAAACTATTATATAACGCATAAACAAAAGGAGAAATAAGCAATAGTAAAGCTATTATACCGCCTCTTAAAAACTCATTTAAGAATTGGTTATGGGTATTATAACCTTTAGTAACAAACCTTATTTTATCTGGCGAGTATTCAAATTCTGCTTTGTTTTCATAAAAATTTAGCAAGCTTTTTTTAATTGTATTTTGGTTTTTTATACCAAATATATAATTTGAGTGTTCTTTTGCAATTTCTAGAGCTCCATTCCAAACAATTAATCTAGAGTCATATTTAATTTGTTGAAACCTATTTTTTAATGGGTTATTGGTTTGTATAAATAAAGTAAAAACTATAATTGAAAACAGCAACAACACGAGCCTAAAACGCTTACTTATTTTTGATATTAATATACATAACAAAGTAACCATTATAATTAAAAGACCCATTCTAGCTGATATAAGCACTACTATTAATGTTGAAAAGAAACAAATTAATGCAAAAAGCCATACTTTATAGTTTTTAAAAAAATAGTATGCTATAATAACATTTAAAGCTGAAAAATAACCTAAGTATGGTCTTTCAAAATATAAAATTTCATTTACACCGGCATAACTAGCTAATGGCACTTTTACTCCAGGGGTAAAGTAATAATATTCTATTATCCCGTAAACGGCCATGAGTTGCTTTAAGATTACTGCAACTAAAAAGAAATACAACCCATTTATTAAAACATCTTTTTTTAAATAAGAAAAGGAATATGGAATAATTAATAAAGGTAATAGCTTTAAATATTCATTAGTTTCAAACTCTAAGGACACAAGCCCTAGACATACTACATATACAAAGAAAATAATGAGGCTTGAAAATACTATGTTTTTTAAAGGGTAAACTCTTTTTTTAACTAAAAAAGTAGATATTGTAAGTAATATTAAAAACAAGTTATCTATAAAAACCGAAATTGGCAAAAAAAGCATTACACCATAATAACAAGTATGTAGTATTTTATTTTTATCCAATTTTTCTGCGTTTTTTCTTTACTTCATTTACAATATATGCTAAAAAACATAAAAATAAGAATATGAGTACTACTTTAAACAACCTATGGAAATAGGCCATAGAATATATGTTTGTTAGCCATAATGTTAACTGAAATAATATTATGGCTATTAAATAGTTTCTATTTTGTATTGTTTTTAACAATATTACATATATCAAGGGTACAAAAGAAAAAATAATAAAATGAAAAACAAGTGATATAGGGACTGGAAACATACGGATTAAAATTGCCGGGTAAGCATTTGTCCAGCTTACACCTTTAGCCCAAACATAATCCTCTAAATACTTTTGGTGTTCTATTGGTGTAAACTCTTTCATTACCACATGCATTCCGTATGGAAGCTCGGATAAGTCCCAACTATGGCTATTATTACTATAAATATAACTCTCTACTACACCCCAAAAAACATGAGCCTGTAAACCAAATGCTCTGTAAAAAACAGATTCCATTGGTGTTAAATCTAAATATGCAAAAGGGTTGTTATTTGAGTACTTAATAAAAACCAATAAAAAAATTAAAGTTCCTACAAATATTAAATATCTCTTCTTAAAGGCTAAAATATTATAGCTTTTATCATTTTTAAGTTTTAAAATAGAGAATGATAATAAAAACCCTAATGAGCCATATAAAAAAGCTGTAAATTTTTGATCTACCCCAATTAAATATATAATGTATATTATAATTAATACAATAGTACATTTCTTGTATTTATGATAAATTAAACCAAAAACAAAAGGTAAATAACCTATTGTACTCCCTAAAATAACACTTAGCCCTGGAAATGTTGCTTTTTCCCAATAATTAAACTTATTTACAGCACTTGAGGTGTATACAGATGGTGAAGAAATTAAACTAACCATTGCAATTATAATAACCATAATTGCAAAAAAGCGCGACATTGAAATTTCTTTCTTTTTTAAAAATTTAAATTCAGGAAAAGAAATAGATAGCACTTTATTGAAAAATTGGAAAAAAAATATAAATGATATTATTGAAGCTATATAAAATAATAATAGATAAAAATTAGAATAATAAAAAGCTCCATTTCTTCCTTGTTCATTAATATATGCGCCTTGTTCAATAACCAATATCGATGCAAACATCCATAAATATTGAATCATGAAAGGCAAAAAACAAATAAAAATTAATCTCGCCTTTAAAAAAAAATGATAACTAATGGAAAAAGCTAATAGTATGCAAATTAAATTAAATATCATTTTTTAAATTTATAAAGTTAAGCTTAGAAAAAAGCAGGGTTAAAGTACTTTTTTTAAAAGGCATAACGCTAATTTTTAATTGGTTTCTAACGTCTTGCGGCGCGTCTTGAAAAATACTAAAAACCGCACTAGAATCGATAGTATAAATATTTTTACATCTAATTTTATTAAAATATATATTTTCAATACTTATATTATCTTCAATGTAAGTAACTGTATTTTTAAAATTATTATCAAGAAAACTTGCTTTAATTCTTGGCCCATGCCTATGAGGTTTATAAAAAATTTGTTTATTCTCGGTAAACTCAGAATCTAATTTTATTAAATCTATTAATTGTTTAATTTTTTCTAGATAAAAGTCTTTTCCATAAATATTACCATAAGGCTCTTGACCAACAATTAAAATATCGTCATTTAATTTAAACGAATTATACTTTACTAACGGTAACGTTTTTGATTTATTAGGTCGAATAGAAAGCTCTGGAACCCGTACTAATTGGTATTTAACTCTATCGTAATCAATACCCGATGTGTGCCCTTTATAATTTGTATAACTCAACCCATGCAATAAAGCAATTATTTTTTTTAATTTGAAATTAATTGCAGAAACATCATTAATAGTATGTTCATAATAGTTTAGCATACCATCCTCAAAAACAACGCCTTGAGTATCCTTAGAAAAGTTTAATAATAAATAATTGGATAATACATCCTCAAGAGAAGAAAAATATACGGTAATATTCTTATTGTTTTTAAGATGCTTCAGTTTATTTACTACTTTTTTGTAAGATTTTATTTTGTAAAAAATATTTTTAATTTTTTCAACCTTAGAGTTAGATTGGTTATATACCGAATGCCCTACAAATATAACACTATTAAATATTGACTTGTCAAACTTTATTCCTTCTAATGTTATTAAAATATTGTTATGAGAGGTATTAATTTTACTAATACTCTCACAATACATTACATGGTGTGCAGAAAGAGCTATATATATATTATTCATAACCTATTTTTTTGGAGCTTGTTTTACGCAAATAAAATAAGCATATACTTGTTAATAAAAAAGAAACCGAAGCTCCTAGAATACCTAATAAATAAGTTAAAGCAAAAGTAGCTAATAAATTAAATATACCAGATTTAATAGTTAACATAAGTATTTTTTTGTCTTTCTTTTTTATATATAAATAAAAATGAAAGACAAGCGAATAATTCATAATTGCTGATGCCAATAATAGAATGAAAAAAACATAAAAATAATTAGAGTAAATCTCCATGTTCTGCCATTTTAAAATTGGAAAAATAGCGATTACCAAAACTACTACAATTATAATAATATGCTTTAAAAAACTTTTTTTAAAACCCTTAAAATAACTATTAATCTGACTTGATTTTCCTTTCTCAATTAAAGCTGGTAATTCAAAAGAAATTACTATTGCGTTTACATAAACAGAAATTACCAATGCCAAATTAGAGTAAAAACTAAATATCCCTGTCATTTCCTTACCTAAAAACAAGTCTACAATATACCTGTTTAAATACTCTATTGATTTTAACGATAATGTACCTGCAAAAAACAAACCACTTATTACAAGCCCCTTTTTTATAAAATCTAGATCTAGTTTTAAATAATTAAGGTTCTTTCTTATAAAATTATGTGCTGTTATAAAATTTAACAATACAGCTACGACGTTAAAAATTAACCAAAGATTTAGTATGCGATTTATTGAAACTTCTTTCTGAAAAAGTAAAACTTGAATAACTAAATAAGCCATCCAAACAAAAACTCTAAAAAAGAAAATAATATTTGCTAAGTATATTTTTTTAAAAGCTATTTGCAACCTATAGGCTTCTTGACAAAAATGCTCTGAAAAACAAATTAATGTAATTATTATTATAGTGCTTGGGCTTAAAGTAAATACATTACTAAATGTTAATAAAACAAAAGCTACTATAATACTTATGGCTAAATAAATTATTGCATACAAACTAAATGTACTAAATAGCTTTTGAAATACACGAGATTTATTAATAAGTACTTCTCTTATGGAATAGTTATAAAAATCTAAACCTAAAACAAATATAGATACTGTAACGGTGGTAGTTATTAAGGTATAGCTACCATAATTATCTGTTGTTAATACTTTCGATAAAGCTGCAAAAAAAACAAACTTAACTGCTAAGGGCATTACCCTTAAAAATAAGTTTATTAATTTAGATACTTCTTTTTTAGAAATTTTTTTCATTACAAAAAAGGGTACTAAACATTTTCAATCATTTGAAAAAGCAATGGCTCCCCTTTCTTATAATTACTATTAAATTGTTTACCTAAAACTTGATTTAAATACTTAGGATGTATTCCATTACCTGGCCTTATTGATCTTATATTTTCATTAGTTAGTATTTCTCCTTTTTTTACATCTTCTGTAATAAATAAAGAACGTGATGCTAATTTTGAGAGCGATGAGGCTTTTTCTTTTAATTTGTATGAGATTTTTCCAAGAGATTTTTCTGCGTCTCTTACACTTTCTACCATCTCTTTAAATTGTTCGGTATCTAAAGAAAAAGAAGCATCTGCACCACCAATAGAACGATCTAATATAAAATGTTTTTCTATTACTTTTCCTCCTAAAGCGACTGAAACAACTGGTGCAACAACACCTAATGTATGGTCTGATAACCCGCCTATAACATCAAATGTGTCAACTAAATTGGGTATTGTTTTTAAGTTAGCATCTTCTATTGGTGCCGGATACGATGTTGTACACTTTAAAAGCACAATCTGATTATTACCTTCGGCTAAACAAGTTTGAACCGCTAAGTTAATATCTTCTATTGAAGCAATTCCTGTACTTATAATAATAGGTTTTCCTGTTTTTGCGCAAGCTTTTATTAAAGGAATATCTAATATTTCTGGCGAGGCAATTTTATATGCAGGTACGTTAAGGTTCTCTAAAAAGCTAACAGCTGTTAAATCAAAAGGTGAAGAAAAACATAGTAACCCTTCTTCTTTAGCAACGTTAAACAATGTTTCATGCCATTCCCATGGTAAATAGGTTTCTTTATATAAATCGTAAAGATATTTACCATCCCATAAAGTACCATGATTAATTAAAAACTCTTCTCGTTTGGCATTAAGTGTTATGGTATCTGGAGTAAATGTTTGTAATTTAATAGCATCTGCTCCAGCTTTTTTTGCTGCTTTAATTGTATCTATAGCAATATTAATATCTTTACCATGATTGGCAGAAAGTTCGGCTATAATAAAACACGGGTTATTACCTCCAACTTCTCTATTTCCTATTTGTATTGTTTTCATTTGTTAACTAATATATTCGTTAAACCCTTTATAAAACTTTCGGCCTTCTTCAACCGCTTTATAGGGCTCTATTTTTTCGTTTAGTTTATCTTTTATTGACCATTCTAAATCCTTAAAACCAAACATGTGTCTAAATAAAACGGTACTAGAAAACCTTGGGTTAATTTCAAAAACAACTGGACCTTTTTTGGTTAACCTAAGTTGTACATTTATTGATCCTTCAAGGTTTATTTTTGTTGCTAAATTAAGTAATAGATTATTAATACTTTCGTTATTTACAACTTCGCCGTAACCGCTATAACCGCCTGTTAATTCTCTTTTAAAGGTTATCGTTTTTGTATCACCCGATTTCGTTCTAAATACACCACATGTATACTCGCCAAGGCTATCTTCTAAAAATTCTTGAGCAATAAAATCGTTGTGTTTAGACCTAAGGTAATTATAATCTTTTAAATTATCTACTTTATAAACAGAAGCACTACCAGATCCTGTTCTTGATTTTAAAATAACTGGAAATTTAGGCGACTCCTCTTCTGATGCTAAAACTGTATTTGGAAAAGGAAAATTATTATTTTTTAAAAAATTAGCGGTTTCTAATTTATCGAAACCTATACGCAATGCTTCTGCCGAAGCTGTTAGCATTTTAGCTCTACCAATAGAAGTAAGGTTGTTCGTTTCTGAAAAATACCTTAGTTCTGGTTCTGCCATTGGTATTATAAAATCAATTTCTTTATCTTCTATAAAAGCCTCTAAACTTGACAGGTAACTACTATCTTTATAAGGTAAACCCACAAAAAAATTAGAATAAATAAATTGACCTGCGTTTTTGTTTGAAATATCGCACCCATATAGGTTATTAACTAAAGTACTTTTATTTAATATTTTACCTATACTTTGACCTATATCTCCTCCGCAACCAGTAACTAAAACATTAACTTTCATAATTTTTATTATTTCTTTTTAAAACCTTAAATAAATATTCTTTATCTTCTTTGAATGATATTAATTCGTTTTCTACCTCATTAATTTTATAAGGTGTGTTTTGCGGTGTATACACACCATTTTTTGTATTTATTATTCCCCAATTTGCTATACCACCTACGGTTCTTGACTGTCCTACAGAGCCTACATTTATTAATAAAGAGTGTTCGCCTTTAAATATCATAGGATAATGTGTGTGCCCATTAAATATATAATCTATTTCTTTAATTTGATTAGCTTTAAGCTCATTAATAGAGGCATCGGGGTATATATATTGATCTTTATCGTTTACCGAACCATGGCAAAGTAAAAAAGTAAAATTATCTTTCTTTACTATCTTTTGTTCTGGTAGCGCTTTTATTTCATTTTTTAGGTTTTCATTAAAATGCTTTTCATAATAAGAAAAACAGTTTCCATATTTGTTTTGAATTACATTTCTTCTTGTTTTGGAAGCTTCTAGAAATTCTAAAAATAAGCGTTCATGATTACCCGAAATAATATCATGTGGCCATTGCTTTATTAAATCAAAAACATCAGATGCGCGATAAAAATAACCTAGTTGATCGCCTAATAAAAATAAATGATCAACCTTTTGCCTTTTGGCTTCAGCTAAAACTGTTTGTAAAGCAACATAATTACCATGAATATCAGATAATATAGCTATTTTCATATTATATAATATTATGTGTTTTTACAATTTCTTGTGCCACTTCTATTGCAGATTTTAGTTTTTCGGTTTTATGGTAATCTTTAAAAACATTTACATTTGGCATTTGTTTTTCCTCTTTACTTCTAATGTTTTTTTGCATATCGGTATCCATAACTCCTGGATCTAAATTATAGATTTCAATATTTTTATTGTTTTCTTCTTGCAATTTTAATGTGTTAAAAAACATTTCGTTTGCCGATTTTGTACTACAATATAAACTCCAGCCTACTATAGGTCGTTTAGACGCACCACTAGTTATATTAAAAATTCTTACTTTATTAGAGGTATTGTGTTTTATAATATTATTTGTTAATAATAACGGGGCTATAGTGTTTAGTTGAATTGAATTTATAATCGCATGGTCTTTAAAATTACCAATGGCTTCTATTGGATTAATAGTTGCGGCATTATTTATAAAAATTACTTCTTCAAATTTAGGCGAATAATATAAACTTAAATTAAGCTCTGCTTCAACATCTTTAAGTGTTGATAAATCTTTTTGTAAAAATATTACTTGTTTATTTTTCCCTTTTATTAATTTTTGGTTTTCGCTAAAATTTCTAGAAATAGCAATAATGGTAATGCTTTCGTCTTTTAAAAAGAAATTAAAAAATGCTTCTCCTAAGCCTTTATTTACACCTGTGATTATAATTAGTTTTTTCATATTACACTTTTAATAAAACCATTTAAATTAATGCTAGAAATCGCTTTTTTTGCTCGCCATCTATTATTAGTTTTTGATTTTTTATTTGTTCTTGAATCTTTTCTTGTGTTAATTCTTCAATCTTTTCAGGAATTGTGTTAAAATTAAAATCACGTAAATCTTCCATACCAAAAAAGACTTCTCTTTTTTCAATTCCGCGATAAAAATCAATTTGATTTTGAACAAAAAAGCCCGTAAATACCGGCATCTTTACCGTCATTACTTCATATAATATTGTGCTTGACGAAACAAATGATATATTACAAGCCTCTATAAGTGTATTTAAGTCTTTTTCATTTAAATTTCTATATAACTTTACTTTAGAAAATTGCTCGGCAACTTTTTGTATTTCTGTATGTTTATAGGCGCCACCTATTACAACATTTATTTCTTTTATTTTTAATGTTTTTAATAATGCTTGTACTGTTTGTAACGTAAAATCAAAATAATCTGCACCTCCATAACAAACAAATGCTGTATCTATATTTGTAATTGTTTTTTTGCTTTTTGCCGAATTTAAAAAGTGAGGCCTTAATATTGCATAGTCTGTACCAAGTGCAAAATTAGTATACGGCTCTGTTTTATAGTTTTTTATATTTGCGTTGGGTGAATGATTAACCACTATGTTTGCATACATATATTCTTCTGTAAGATCATCTATATACATTAAAAAATAACCTAACTCTGTAATAGCTTTTTGATATGAACTTACAAATTGATACCCATCAGAAATTATTATATACTCGTTTGAAGAAAAGTGTTTACTAATCCAATAAGGCTCTTGATTTATATCAATATTGTTAGGAATAGTTTTTAAATTATAATCTTTAGGAATAATATTTAATACCGATGCTTCTTTTGTTAAAAAAATAAACTCAAATTTTTCTTTATAGATTTCTACTAAAGCAAATAAACGATATAAATGCCCTAAACCTGTTTTAGAATTCCCGTCTGCTCTAAAAAGTATTTTCTTCTTATTCACCTTTTTTTAAAAATAAATTTAAGCGATTTAATTCTAACGCTTTAACAGTAGGTAAAATTAACTCTATTTCCTCGGCCAAAGATTCGGTTTTATGTTTCTGTTGGTTTTGGTTATTTATATTGCTTACCCACGGGTTGTTTTCTATTAAATTTAAAAAATCATTTAAGGAGTATGTTGGCTTTTCTCCTAACATGTTATACATTAAATTTATAAAAGCATAGTCGCTTGGATAATCGATAGTAAACCTAAAATGACTTACTTTTTCAATTTTAGGGTACTTAAAAATCTCTTGATTTAATGCATTTCTTTTAATAAAAGGGGTTACATGTTCTTTATCGAACAAGGCCGATGTTTTATTAAAGGCATCTATTATAGAACTGGCTTTAATCATTTCGAAATTACAGCCTAATGGCAAGCCTTGGCTACATGAGTAATCTAGCTTTTTTTGTGTATGGTTGTTTATAAAATCGCTTAACAGATTAACATCTATTATTGGATTATCTGCTGTAAAACGCAACACAAAATCATAATCATTATTATTAACTATTTCGAAAAAACGCGATAACACATCGTCTTCACTTCCTCTATAGCATTTAACAGAAAGCTTTTTACATTCATTCTCTATGAGGTTATTTTTGCTATCGACAGATGTTGCTACATGTATGGTTGAAACCAAATTAACAGCCCTAATTGATGTTACTATTCTAGAAAGTATACTTTGTTTACTGTTAATGGGTAACGGCATTAAAACTTTGTTTGGCAACCTTGACGAACCCAATCGTGCTTGAATAATAGCAGCTATTTTATATTGTCCAACCTCCATCAATAATAATGTTTTGTCCTGTTATATAACTTGAACTGTTAGATGAAAGTAATAATATTAATCCTTTCAAATCTTTAGGTTCTCCTATTCGTTTCAATTTTGTTTTGTCTTCTAGTTTTTTTACAAATGTTTTATTTTTTTGAACCTCAACAGAAGGAAATGGCCCTGGTGAAATTGCATTTACGTTAATATTATATTTGGCCAAATACATGGCATAATATTTTGTTAAATGAATGACGGCCGCTTTGGCTGTTCCGTAATTTGAAGGATTTAAGAGTTCTTCTTGTCCGTCATAAATATTTAGGTCTGGCACCACAACGCCATACATAGATGCAATATTAATTATTTTAGCATTTTTTGCTTTCTTTAAATATGGAATAGATGTTTTAATCACATCAAAATACTGATTTAATCCTCCTTCTATTCCTACTCTCCACTGGTCTGAGGTTAATAATTCAGGATGTGCTGTAGCACCAAAATGAGCATTGTTAATTAATACATCTAATCTTTGCTCGTTTTTAAAAACATTTTCGAAAGCTTTTTCTATAGAATTTTTTGTAGACACATCAATTTCTATAAAATGCGCGTTTTTAATGGTTTTAAATTTAGAGTTAAATTTCTCCTTACTTCTGCCACCTACGTAAACTATAGCTCCATAATCTAATAAAACTTCGCACATTGCAGCACCTAAATGCCCATAGCCACCTGTTATAAATACAACTTTTTCTTTTATGTCTTTAAATAGGTTCATTCTGTTTTTTTTATTTCCAAGTTGAAGGGTTTAACAATTGTGTTTCCTTAACATTTATTAAATCTATTTTTTTGCTTGGTATGCTTATATTTTTTTTACATACACTAATATTATCTATTAATTGCTCGGCAGAATCTACGCCTATTAAAACATGATCAATATATTCTTTTTGTAAAACATATTGCAATGCTAGCTTATCTGTTGTTAAATTATAATCAGACTCCATTTTTTTTATTTCATTTAAATAAGGTTTTAACGGCGTCATCTTATCCGATAGTTTATCCTGATTTAAAAAAAATAAACCTTGCAAAAACGTGGATCGTGTATGAATTGATATTCCTTTGTCCTTAGCTTTTAATATAATATCTGCTCTTTTGGAATGATTGTCAAGTAAATTAAAAGGGATTTGTATAAAATCAAATCCAGAAAAATTAGTTAGTATGTCTATAATTTCATCATTGGTATATAAAGAAATGCCAATGTTTAATAGTCCTTTTTTTTTCTTAATTTTAAGTAACTCGTCGTATAAGCCTGAATTTTGTTTAAAATGACTGTAGTTATGAAACATATATCCATAAAGTTGTTCTACATTTAAAACTTTACAACTTGTATTTATATGGGCTTGTAATTCTTCATTAGTTATATTTACATTGGGAGATAATTTACTAATAATTTTAAATGTTTTTTCAGGATACTTTTTTTGAAATGCTCCAATTACTTTTAAAGAATCTCCATAAGCTTCTGCGGTATCAAGAGTATCTATTCCATTATCAAAAGCTGTATTAAGAATTTCAAAAGCACGTTCTAAAGATGGCTTTCCTAACAAATTATTTATACCATAATTTAAGCCTAATTGAACGGTTCCTAACACCAATTTATTTATCATGTTTATATCTTGTTAAATTAGTTACAGAATTAATATTTTAAAAGTCTCCGTAAATTTTATTTTGGTATATATATAAAAACCTAGCAGTTACTGCTTTTTAAACCTTACTTGCTAGGTTATAAAATCTTTTTTGGCTTAGGAAATAAACTCCAACACTTTGTTTATAACAAGTTGTTGTTCTTCATCTTTTAAAGACGGATACATTGGTAAACTAATGCATTTTGAATAATAATTTTCAGAATTACTTAAGCTTGCTTGATTATACCCTATGTCTTTATAGTATGGTAATGTGTGTACCGGAATGTAATGTATTTGCGCAAAAATGTTGTGCGTTCTTAAAAAATTATAAAGTCCTTTTCTATCTTCAACTTCTATAACAAATAAGTGATGAGCATTTAAGGCTCCTTCCTGTATGCTTTGAAATTTTATTTTACCATTAAAAGCTTGTTTGTACTTCTTTGCTATTTCATTTCTTTTTAACACACCTGCTTCGTTTTTAGCAAGTTGCGAAATTCCTAAAGCAGACTGAATATCTGTTAACCTATAATTATACCCTAATTCTTGCATTTCATAAAACCAGCCTCCGTGGTTTTCTGCCATGTTTTCTTTAGTAATACCGTGTGTTCTTAACGAAACTAGTTTTTTGTATGTTTTTTCTGAATTTGTAGTTATCATTCCTCCTTCTCCACAAGCTATATGCTTTACAGGGTGAAATGAAAACACACCAACATCGGCATAAACACCGTTTCCGCACATTTGTTTTTCGCCTTTAGAGTCTGTAAAACTGCCTCCTGGAGCATGACATGCATCTTCTATTATCCATAAATCATGTTTGTTTGCTAATGCTCTAAAAGCCTCTAAGTCTAGTGGAAGGCCTGCAAAATCTACAGGAATAATACCTTTAAAAAAACCTTTTGGTTTACTTTCAATTAACTTTTTTGTACTTTCTAAAGATAATAAGTACGAATCTGGATCGATATCGGCAAACCAAACTTCGCCTCCAGCATATCTTACACAATTTGCAGATGCTGCAAATGTAATTGGTGTTGTTATAACTCGTTCTCCTTCTTTAAGGCCTAAAGCTAATACTGATAAATGAAGGCCTGAAGTAGCATTATTTACCGCAACCGCGTATTTAGCACCTACATATTTAGCAAATGCATCTTCAAACTCTTTTACCTTTGGGCCTTGGGTTAAAAAATCGGCAGTAAGTGTTTCTACAACTGCATCAATATCATCTTGCTCAATATTTTGTCTTCCGTATGGTATTGCGCTCATTATGCTTCAAAATTAGAATCTACGTGCTCTTTAATAAGTTTTCTTAGTGTTTCTACTGTTTCCCATTCATCATTATCTCCTGAGTTATAGCTAAACCCTAAGGCTACTTTTTTTGCTTTAAACGTTTCTATATAATCGTTTAAACTCCATGAATGTGTTGCTGGTAATATTGTATAATATTTTCCAAGATCATAAGTGTAAAAAGAATCTGAAGGTGTTATCATTTCTTCATGAACTTTTTCTCCTGGTCTAATTCCAACTATAGGTTTTTCACAATTAGGCCCAATTGCATTAGCAACATCCATAATTTTATATGAAGGGATTTTAGGCACAAATAATTCGCCTCCCCAAGCGTGCTCTAAAGCATGCATTACCATATCTACACCACCTTGAAGCGAAATATTAAACCTGGTCATATTAGGATCTGTAATAGGTAACTTACCTTCTTTCTTTTTGTTTATAAAAAAAGGAATTACAGAACCGTTTGATCCCATAACATTACCATACCTAACTACAGAAAACCTAATTGGGTTTTCGCCTTTAATATTATTTGCAGCAACAAATAGTTTATCTGAAGTTAACTTTGTAGCACCGTACAAATTAATTGGCGCACAGGCTTTGTCTGTTGAAAGGGCAACTACACGCTGCACTTTAGTTTTAAAACAGGCTTCTACTACATTTTCTGCCCCTCCTATATTTGTTTTTATACATTCGTCTGGGTTATATTCTGCAATATGAACATGTTTCATTGCTGCAGCATGAATAACATAGTCTACACCTTGAAATGCTCTTTCTAATCGTTCCCTATCTCTTACATCTCCTATAAAATATCTAATTTGAGGAAATTTTGCATCAGGAAACTCTTGAGCCATTTGAAATTGCTTTTGCTCGTCTCTTGAATAAATAATCAACCTTCTAACTTCTGGATTATTTTTTAAAATATGACTCGTTAACGCTTTTCCTAAAGAACCAGTACCACCGGTTATTAAAATAGATTTACCTTTTAAATTGAACATGTGTAGTTTTTTTGATAAAATTTAATTTTCTAGCAACAAAAGTAATATAATTGTATACTTTTTCACTCTTTTATTTCTTAAACAATAACTTTTATTGAAAAAAAGAATTATTGAACTTGTTTATTTGTTTTTTAAAACAGAATATTTTGGTCTTTTAGTTAAACTTTTGTAATTATTACTTTTAAATAATTGTATTTGTTTTGTTTTACTATTTTCTTTTAAAATTTGCTCTGCAAAATTATACCAAGTCATGGCTTTTTCGTCGCAAAAATGATATATGCCATAAGGAAGGTTTTTATCTTGAATTAATTTTATAATAAATTTTGATAAATTAACGGTATCGGTCGGGCAACCCATTTGCTCTGTAGTTATAAAAAGTTCTTTCTCTGTTTTAGCCTTATTTATTATGGTTTTATAAAAGTTTTTTCCATACGTTTTACTATACAGCCAAGAAGTTCTAACAATATAATAGTTACTTAATGTATTTTGAATGTGTTTTTCTCCTAAAAGTTTAGATTTTCCGTATTCGTTTATAGGGTTGGTTTTATCCTCTACAACGTAAGGTGTACGTTTTTCGCCATCAAAAACATAGTCTGTTGAAATATGAATTAATACAACATTATATTCACGACACTTTAATGCTATATTTTTAACACCTTCAGCATTTATTTTATAAGCTATATCGGGTGTTTTTTCGGCTTGCTCAACGTTTGTATAGGCTGCGCAATTAATACAATAATGAAAGGTATTGTTTTTAAAAAAAACGTCTAAGTTTTCATTTCTAGTAATATCTAAATTGTCTTTAGAAACAAAAACAAAATCTAAATTAATATTGTTTTCTTTAAATAATTCTTTTATAGTGCTGCCTAGTTGCCCATGAGCTCCAGTTACTAAAACTTTTTTTTTCATTTGAATATGTTTTCAAATGTTAATAGTTCTTTGTCTTTTTCTGAAACAATCATTTTTTCTTCTGGAAAGTTCCAATTTATATTTAAATATTTATCGTTGAATATAATACCAGATTCTGAAGCTTTATTATAAAAGTTATCACACTTATACGAAAAAATAGTATCATCTTCTAAAACTATAAAACCATGGGCAAATCCTCTGGGTACATAGAGTTGTTTTTTATTAACCTCATCAAGAATTATTGAAAAATGTTTCCCAAAGGTTGGCGATTCTTTTCTTATATCAACACAAACATCTAAGACTTTGCCTTTAATTACTTGAACTAATTTGGCTTGCGCAAATGTCCCTTTTTGAAAGTGTAAGCCCCTTAAAACACCTATAGATGATTTAGACATATTGTCTTGAACAAACTTTGTTTTAATACCTGTTTCTTCTATAAAGGCGTTTTCATTAAACGTTTCTAGAAAAAAACCTCTTTCGTCTTTAAAAACTTTTGGGGTTATAACGTAACATCCTTTTAAGTATGTTTCTTCTATAATCATTCTTCTAAAACTAATTTTTGAAGATAGTCTCCGTAACCACTTTTTAGTAAGGGTTGTGCCAATTTAATTAATTGCTCTTTGTTTATATACCCCATTTTATAGGCTACTTCTTCAATGCATCCTATTTTTTGTCCTTGTCTATCTTCAATTACTTGTACAAATTGCGAGGCTTGCATTAATGAGGTAAATGTACCTGTGTCTAACCAAGCGGTGCCTTTATCAAGAATTTGAACGTTTAGTTTGTTTTGTTGTAAATACACCTTGTTTACATCTGTTATTTCTAACTCGCCACGCTTACTTGGTTTTATGTTTTTTGCAATGTTTACAACAGCATTATCGTAAAAATATATACCTGGTACAGCAAAATTAGATTTTGGTTTGGCTGGTTTTTCTTCTATTGAAATGGCTTTGTTTTTTTCATTAAACTCTACAACACCATAGCGTTCTGGGTCTTGAACATGATAAGCAAATATGACACCTCCATTAGGATTTATGTTACTTTTAAGTGTTTTATCTAGCCCCGAACCATAAAATATATTGTCGCCTAAAATTAAAGCTACACTATCTTTTCCTATAAACTTCTCGCCTATAATAAAAGCCTCTGCTAAGCCTTTTGGCTCTTCTTGAATAGCATACTCAAACGAACAACCGTATGCTTTACCATCTCCTAAAAGTGCTTTAAACCTTGGCAAATCGATAGATGTTGAAATAATTAAAACGTCTTTTATTCCAGAAGATAACAAGGTGGTTAATGGATAGTAAATCATTGGTTTGTCGTACACAGGCATAAGCTGTTTGCTTACTACTTTTGTAAGCGGATATAATCTGGTTCCTGATCCTCCTGCTAGTATAATCCCTTTCATTAGTCCTGATATTTTTTAATATACCAATTTATGGTTTTTTGTATACCTGTTTCAAAATTTTCTTCTGCTTTCCAGTATAATTCACCTTCTATTTTTGATGCATCAATAGCATATCTAAAATCGTGTCCTGGCCTATCTTTTACAAAAGTTATTTGTTCTTTATACGATGTTTTTTGGGGTAAAACTGAGTTTAATATCTCACATATTGTATTTGCAATGTGTAAATTATTTCTTTCGTTATTTCCTCCTATATTATATGTTTCGCCTGCTTTACCCTTTGTAAACGCTAAATCTATACCTTTACAGTGGTCTTCTACATATAGCCAATCTCTTATATTTTTACCGTTTCCATAAACAGGAATTTTTTCTCCTTTTATAGCTTTTCTAATTATGGTTGGTATAAATTTTTCGTCGTGTTGTTTAGGGCCATAATTATTAGAACAATTTGTGGTAACAACGTTTAAGCCAAAGGTGTGATAGTAACTTCTAACAATAAAATCGGAAGAAGCTTTTGATGCGCTATATGGACTGTTTGGGGCATAGGCTGTTTGTTCTGTAAATAAACCTTTGTCTCCTAGTGTTCCATATACCTCGTCTGTTGATATGTGTAGAAATCTTGATTCTATATGGTCTTGTTTTGTATAATGCGGCGATGAAATCCAATTGTTTTTTGCAACATCTAGCAAGTTAAAAGTACCTAAGACATTTGTGTTAATAAACGCGTTAGGCGATTTTATTGAATTATCTACATGAGATTCTGCTGCAAAATGTATAACGCCATTAAAATTGTACTCTTGAAATAACTGCTCGATTAGTTTCCTATTACAAATATCGCCTTTTATAAAAGTATAGTTTTTATGATTTTCTACTTCTTTTAAATTAGAAAGCTTACCTGCATAGGTAAGCTTATCTATATTTACTATTTTAATATCTGGATACTTTTCCAGAAAGTATGTAATAAAATTAGAACCTATAAAACCAGCTCCTCCAGTTATTAAAATGTATTTATGCTTCATAATTTTTTACAAAATTAACAAGCTTATTTCCAAGAAAAACTAGACTTAATAATACGAATGCTAATATTGGAAATAATATAGAATATTTATCAAAAAAGGTAGTATAAACCGAACCTACATCTTGAAAACTAGAAATCGTATCAAAATATACATCTTCTTCAACTTGTTGAGATTCTAGCGCTGTTAACTCACGTCTTAATTCTAGTTCTTTTGATAACAATTCAAATTCCTTTGTCTTTACTCGTTCTTGAACTAAAGACATTCCTCCTTCTTTTAAGGTAACTGGCGTATTGTTTGTGCTTGCATCTGCTTTCATAACATCAATATAAACTCGCTTTAAAGAATCTACTTGATTTAAAGATTTTCTAACACGCTCTTTATTTAAATTAATAAGCGAATCTCTTTTCTGCATTTTCTTTACAGAGTAAGTATTTGTAAATGTAGAATTTAGGCCTTTTTCTAGAGATCTAAAAATGTTTTTTTTATGAGATTTTACAGCAATTTGGAATATATTTCCAGAATACACACTTCTGTTTTCTAAATAATCTTCAATAGAAATATCTTGTGCTCTTACACTATCTACAGCTACAATAAATTCTTCAAACTGTAAAATACGATCATTTTTTGTTTCTGGGCCTGGGTTAATTTCAAACTCAATAAGGCTTTTTGTTGCTTCTTCATCTATTTCAAACAAATTACCTAATTGTACATAATCCTTATCATCAATTAAAGCATTATAATAATTAATGTTAGTTACCAACTGAAATTTACTATCAAAATACGGCTTAACAAGCATTTCTGATGAGTATACATCACTTTTAGTTTTTTCTAAAGCATATCCTAAAACAGCAGCAACTAATAAAACACCTACAATAATTTTATAATTATCAATAATAGCTTTTAGCGCGTAAATAACAACCGAGAAAATGGCTTTAAATATAGAACCTATAAATTTAATAAACCTATCGAATGCACTGCCAATAAGTTTAAACAATTGTCCTAAATCTACTTCTTCAGATTGAGGTTGTTGTGGTAAATCTTTACTCATAATTTTTAATTAAATATTTGTTCTAATATGGTTCTTGTTATTAAATATGTTGGTCTAACACCCGATGTACCTAAACCACCCGATGCTAATGTTGCTCCTGTTTCTAAAGGGTTATCGCTAGCGTAATAAGCATATCTTACTTTTACATCTGGCCCTATACTACCTCTTACTCTCGAGGCTGCTTGTATGGCTTTTTGGTAATGCGCGCCTTCCATTTCTAAGCCTATAACATTCCAAGTGGAATTATAAAAGAATTTTAAAATGTCTTTGTTTTGAAGCGATGTTCCTAAAACGGTTATCATTGACCCCTCAAAAACGTTTACACCTTTGCCTTCTAAATCTTCTCTTTTTAACTCATTTTCAAATGGGTAGTTATCTGCTGTGCCTTCAAAAATATGTGCCGATGGTATCATAATATCGCCTTTGCCTCCTTCTAAAATACCTGCTTTACCCATGATTGAAACAGACTCTACATTTAAATGTGTTTTTTTTCCTTTTTGTTTATACGGTTTTAATAATTCGTCTATAGTTTCATAAGCTTGCTCTCCAAAAGCATAATCCATTACTAAAATAACAGGCTTTTTTTTCTTAATATTTGTTTCGGTAATATTAAGGTCTAGTTTTGAAGTATCTATTTTTTCTGTATCAAATATTTGAACATCAATATTGGCTCCAGAAGTATCTTTAATATAAATCATCCCCTTTTGCAACGCTACTTTAGTAACTTTATTGCGAAGGTCTATATTATCTTTATTACTTAATGCTTCGTAAACCTCAAAAATATCTTTTTTGGCTACTATTGATTTTAATGCGCTTGGTGTAAACAATGTATTCATTACACTATGCATATTTGCGCTAATTATGTGTATTGGCCTTTCTAGTAAATTGTTTTTAAACAAGTAATCTTTTACTGTATTTGCCCAAATTTCGCCATGTATATGGTGCCCAATGCGTTCTCTTAAAACAGGGCTAAAGGTTACTGTTCGTTTATTACTATTTACCAGCTCCTCGATAGCTAATTTTCCTAACCAATATACTATATGTAATAATCGTTCGGGTTGCGTAGGTGTTGAAAACTCGTTGTATACAGTTGTTAACTCATTAAATGTTCTGCCTAAAATATTTGCGGTGTGTGTAATTGCTACCTCGCGTTCTTCTTGCGTAAGTTTCTTTTTAGACAATACTGCTTTTTCAAGCTTTACCCAATCTCTAGTTGTAGTTCCTTGATCGTCTATTACTACACGGTTACTTATTTTATGCGATTCTATAAAAAGAAAAGTAATATGTGTTAGTATATCGTATATCTCTGATCGCCCTCGTGTAATTTCAATATTCATCTGTTCATCATCAATGCGATAACAGTTTCTACGACGTTTTTCTGGAATTATGGCTTTAAAATGCGAGTTAGAGTATCCTTCGTCGCTTGTTAAGTTAATAAATGTACATTCTTCAATACCTTGTGGTAATCTATCAATAACATATAACAAGCCTTCTAATTCTGCTTTTTCGTCTCCTATAGATCCATAAATTTCTGGACGTAAAAGTAATAAGGATTGCCTTAGAGTTTCGCCAGAAACCCCCATAGGCTTATAAAAACCACGGTTAAATAAATGACGCATAGTAACATACATGCGCTCGATAGCATTAGAGCTTTCTTGGGCACGTGTTCTTTCATGAAGTTTTTTATTACTCATAGTTAGTTTGGTTGGGTCAAAGATAAGACTATTTGTGTTAATTTTTATACGGAAAACCATCTACTATCTTTCTGTCGTTTGATAGTCGAGGAATCTTGTTTTGCCCGCCTAATTTTCCAATGGATTTCATATAATTTTGAAAACCTCCTTTTTCTACTTTAGTAATTTTAAGAGGCTGCAATACATGACCTTGTATTAAATCGAAATAATATGTGTTTTGTTTTTGAAGCGATATATCTATTTTTTTTGCTAATGCTGAAAGGTTTTCTGGTTCGTTTTCAAATTCTACAAACCATTCGTGATATGGCAATCCTTCTTTAGGGGTAATTTGGGGTGCTACTGTAAATTCTGTAACACTTATATTTGAATTTAAAGTAGCTTCTTGCATAGCTTGTTCTACTTCTTTACCTATAACATGCTCGCCAAATGCCGAAATAAAATGTTTTATTCGTCCAGATACAATAACGCGATATGGCTTTACCGAGGTAAACTCTACTGTATCTCCTATATTATAGGACCAAAGTCCTGCATTTGTTGAAATTATCATAACATAATTTACACCTACCTTAACATCTTTAATTGTAATTCGTTTTGGGTTTTCGTTAAAAAACTCATCGGCTTTAATAAACTCATAAAAAATACCCGAATTAAGCTGCAAAAGCATTCCTTTTTCGTTTTGTTTGTCTTGATATGCAAAAAAACCTTCGCTTGCTGGGTACAATTCTATACTATCAACCTTTCGTCCTATTAAATTTTCGAATTTACTTCTGTATGGCTCGTAATTAACGCCTCCAAAAATAAATAAGTTGAAATTTTTAAAAATATCGCCTACTTTTTTTCCTGTTTTTTGCTGTAATTTTTCAAAATACATTTGTACCCACGACGGAATTCCAGATATAATAGTCATGTTTTCTGGTAACGTTTCGTTTACTATTGCATCAACTTTTGTTTCCCAGTCTTCAATACAATTTGTTTCCCAAGATGGTAGTCTGTTTTTTTGCAAATATTTAGGCACATAATGTGCTACAATACCCGAGAGTCTTCCTAATTGTACTCCGTTTTGCTCATTTAAAATAGGGCTACCTTGCAAAAAAATCATTTTTCCATCAACAAACTTTGCGTTACCTGTTTCATGAATATACATTAATATAGCATTTCTGGCTGCTTCAACATGACTTGGCATACTTGCTTTGGTAATAGGTATATATTTAGAGCCCGATGTGGTTCCTGAGGTTTTTGCAAAATATAATGGTTTCCCTTTCCAAAGGATATTGTTTTCGCCAGCTACTACCCTATCTACATAAGGTTTTAATGCTTCATAATCTCTAACTGGTACACGCTTTACAAAATCGTTATAATTATTAATACTTATAAAATCGTGATCTTTACCAAATACTGTTTCGGCTGCTGAAGAAATTAATTCTTTAAACACCTTTTCTTGGGTTTCAATTGGGTTGTTAGCCCATTTTTGAACCTTTTTATAAACACGTTTTGCAAATGGTTTTGCTAGTACAGATTTTAATGATAGCATTTATTTTGTGTGTAATTTAAACCAATTAATTATTAAACTATCTCTTTCTTTTTTAACATTAGTTAAAGCGTGATTTCCGCCTACAAAAACCTTAAAATTTAGGTCTTTTTTATTTTTGGCTTTTAACGAATCTATAAGCTGTTTTGCTTCTTCTACTTGTACTCTATTATCGTCTGTTCCGTGAAGTATAAGTAAGGGTTCGTTTATTTTATTATGCCAATAAACCGCAGATCGTTTTATGTATTCGTTTCTGTTGTTTATAGTATCGCCAAACAAAGGTTTATAAACATTATGATACATGTTTTGCCTAAATTTGATGGCTTTAAACTTGTTTGTTGGCGCACCTACTACTGCTATACTATTAATTTTATCTGTAAGTTTTGAGACTTGATATGCATTCATTCCTCCTCTTGAATAGCCTAAAATATGAATGTTTTTTTCATCTACAAAATCTAACGCTTTTGCAATATCTATTAATTTTAAAATATCATTTACATCGTCTCCACCAAATTCGTCTATACCTTCACTAGATATATTTCCTCTTAATTGAGATGCTAAAACCACAAAACCATTTGCACTTAAATGGGTAATCATATTAAGTTGATATGTGTTTAGCATGCCATAACTTTGATTGCCACCTCTACAAAAAATTATTGCTGGATACTTTTTATTACTCTGCTTATTTGGTTTTGCTATAAAGCCTTCAATAATTAGGCCTTGCGAGTTATATCTAATTTTAAAAGCATCTACATTATGACTATTGAACGATTCTGATTTATTTAATAATTGTTGATAAACAATATCTTTATTAAAGGTTTTTGGTTGCTGCTTTTTGCATGATAAAGAAACAAAAAACAACAAGAAAACAGTTTTAAAAACAAGTGCTTCACAACAAACTATTTTCATTTAAAATCTATAAAATTTGTTGGGTTAATAGGAAATCCATCATTCCAAAGTTCAAAATGCAAATGTGGCCCTGTAGATAATTCGCCTGTGCTTCCTGCAGTAGCAATAACTTCGCCTGCTTTTACTAAATCGCCTTGTGCTTTTGTTAATGTAGCATTGTGTTTATAAACCGAAATTAAACCATAACTATGCTCTATAATAATTACATATCCTGTGCTTGATGTCCATTCTGAAAAAATAACAATACCATCGGCAGTTGCTTTAATTGGTGTATCTTTTGCTACAACAATATCGACAGCATAATGTTTTTCTTTAGCATTATAATGTTCGCTAATTGTACCACTTACTGGAGGGAACAACACAAAATTTGTTGCCGATGTTGCCGACTCGAAAAGATTATATTTATCTTCTTTGTCTACTTTTTCTCGAAGTAAAGAATCTTCGGCTATTGGATTTAAATCTACTTCGCTAGCTTCTAGTTTTACGGCCTCAATAATAGAGTCTTTATTAAAATTTACTGCATTTACATCGCCTGTTAATACGTTTTTAATAGACTCGTACAAACGATCATTCATATTAATAACGCGTTGTAAAGAATCTGTTTTAAAACTCAGCTCTGTAGCTTTCTTTTTTAATGCTGTTGAAGAATATCCTGGTATATACTCGCGTAATGGTGTAAACGCTATTAGCAAATAAGTAAGGGTAATTAAAAATATAGCTAATAAAGAAGTAAACACGAAAACATTTAATCGTGTTAATTTAAAAGACAAACGCTCTTCAAACGTGTTTTCGTTAAGTATCATTAAGCGATACTTATCGAGTAATTTTCTTTTTATTTTTTTAGGTTTCTTTTTTTTTTCTTCCATGCAAAACAAAAATAAATAAATTTATAACAAGACTTAGCTAACAGTATGCTAAAGTTGAATTTTAAACGACTTTATTAAACTTTAATTATTAACTTTGTATTTTAAAATCATTATTATGAGCTTATATATGTTACCATTAGCAATTGGACCTTGGCAAATAGCATTAATTGTTGTGGTTGTTTTACTTTTATTTGGAGGTAAAAAAATACCTGAATTAATGCGTGGATTAGGTAGTGGAATTAAAGAGTTTAAGGACGCTAGTAAAGAAGAAGAATCTGCAGAAGAAAAATAAAAGATAAATACGTTTTATCTAAAAACAAAAAAACCAGCTTGTTATTAGCTGGTTTTTTGTTTTTAGATTTATTCTCTGCTAATCTATTTTAACAGATTTTATTACCGATTCTAGCTCGAGCATATAATTACGCTTCTCTACCGATGGCGCAAATATAAAACCTTCAATACCAATCCATCTTTTATTTACTTTATCTTCGATAGTATAATTTATAAACGAGCCTCCCATAAAATCGTTAGTTAGTTCCCATAAACCCTTTGTTTCAAAAGCTGGTTTGTTATCTAGAATAGTTTCAGCATGGAAAGGTGTATATGCACTTTCTGTAACCATATAAGAGCTAATTTTATTTCCGTTGGCATTAACAGTTCCGTCTAATCGGCCTTTAAAATACACTTTACCTATAGAATCTCTAACTTTTATTACTTGATTTACAGTACTATCATTTCTTTTAATAGCATTATATGGCAACTCGTAAATCATTAAATGCGAGTGTCCTGTTGTAATGTCTTTTCTAAACCAAAAGAATTTATCGGTTTCTTTAGCGGCTTCGTAAATGGATGCAAACTGAATGGTTAAGCCTAATTTTTCTTTAATAGACGTAAAACTATGTGGCGATTTTGCCATTTGTCGTTGTCTTTCATTTAACTCGGCATTTCTAAAGGTTTCAATAATTTTAGGTTCGTTAGTTTTTAAAACATTAATAATATCCTGTTTTGTTTTTCCTGAAACTACTATTACTTTTTGTGGTCGCGCATAAACATCGTCTTTAATAATTATACCTGCTTCTTTTCCTGGTACAATTTTTAAAACGGTTCTGTTTTTTGTAACAAAACCCGAGAAAACAGATGGCGGAATTTGGCTTATTGTAAACATGGGTTCGTCTTGAGGCAAACCATAAATAGGTTTAGCTAGTACTTGCCTAATAGCTTCGCCTATTTGCCCGTCCCAAGAATCGTTTTCTGTTACAACAGATACGTTGTTAATAGCTCCAGAAGCATCTGGAAGAAATCTTTCTTTTGATGATTTTTTACCATCTCCACATGACATTAAAAGGGTAACTGCCAGCATAGATAAAATAAGATATCGCATAATATTTTTAATGTTTTTAAGAATTTAACTTTTAGCTATTTTAAGTTTCATTCCAGGTTTTAATTTACTACCACTAATACCGTTCCAATCTTTAATATTTTGAATAGAAACTCCAGAAAATTTTTGAGATATACTCCATAATGAATCTCCGTTTTTAACGGTATAAATAATTACTTCGCCAGAAATGGGTTTTGGTTTTATAGTTATTTTCGTTGAAGACGTAACGTTTACATTGGGTTTTCTAGGATAAATTATTAGTTTTTGTCCTATTTTTAAATTGTTACTTCTTAAACCATTCCACCTTTTTATTTGGCTAACTCTTACGCCATATTTTCTGGATATTTTCCCTAAATAATCGCCCGATTTTACTTTATAAGTTGTTTTAGAGTCGGCTTTTAAAAATTGTGGCATTGGTTTTTCGCGCTTGTCAAATTCTGCTTTAGCAAAAGCGTAAATTTTATCTTCGTTATTAACAAATGTTCCTACAACATCTCGTGGCAATCTTAACACATAGTTTTCTCCTTTAATAAAAGGAATAATATCTAACTTATATGAAGGGTTTAAAAATTGAAGTTCTTCAATTGGAGTGCCTGTTACTTCTGATACTTGATCGAGCGTTATCATGTGTTTTACTCTAACGGTATCGGTTTCAAAATGGGCAAACTCTGGTTTATATTTTTTAAAGCCATGCTCTTTGGCATACTCAAAAATATACATGTTTGCTAAAAATGCTGGCAAATAACCAGCGGTTTCTCTAGGTAAGTTATGCCTAATATTCCAATAGTTTCTATACCCTCCAGAACGCCTAATAGCTTTCCCAACATTTCCAGGACCAGAGTTATATGCTGCTAGCGCCAAATCCCAATCGCCAAATATTTTATACAATCTTGCCAAATATTTTGCTGCTGCTTCGGTAGATTTTATGGGGTCGCTACGCTCATCGACATAACTACTTACATCCAAACCGTACTCTTTGCCTGTGCCAAACATAAATTGCCACAATCCTGTTGCTCCAACTCTAGATTTTGCTCTTGGTTTTAACGCCGACTCTACAATTGCTAGGTATTTTACTTCTAAAGGAATATCGTATAAATCTAATTCGCGCTCAAACATTGGGAAATAGAACTGACTTAGCGTTATTAGACGTTGTATAGATTTACGTCTGTGTTTTAAATAAGATTTAATTACACTTTCTAACGAGGGGTTGTATTCTACATTAAAAGGCGTTCTAGCATCTAATGCTTTTAAACGCGCCTTGAGTGTATCTGTATGTAGTTCTGGATATTCAACTGGCTTATAATCTAGCTCGGTTATGGTTTTATACATGGTATCGTACAACCTATTACTATATAGTTCTTCAAACCAAGCCTTGTCTAGTTTTAAAGCAAACTCGTTGTCTTCTAACTTACGTATTGTTGTACTATCAATTACTGCTTCTATAACTTTAACAACATGCGTATTGTCTTTAATTATAGAATCTTTAATCGATGTTGTTTTTAAGTTTATAGTGTCCTTTACTCTATTATTTTGAATAGAAACCGAGTCTTGTTTTTGTGAAAAACAGACACTTAAATTAAAAAGGTATATTATTATAAAAAAACGAAAAGCCATAAAATCTATTCATTAATGAACGATATTATGGCTAAAATCGTATTTTTAAAGGTAATTTGAAAACTTATTTCAAATTATTCTAAAATAGCTGCTATTCCTGGAAGTGTTTTTCCTTCTAGGCTTTCAAGCATAGCACCGCCGCCTGTGCTTACATAGCTTACTTTATTTTCGAAACCAAATTGTTTAACGGCAGCAACAGAATCGCCTCCACCTACAAGAGAGAAGGCGCCATTTTTAGTGGCTTCGGCAATAGAATTTCCTAACTCGATAGTTCCGTTTGCAAAACTTTCCATTTCAAAAACACCTAACGGACCATTCCAAAGGATGGTTTTTGATTGCATTACAACATCATGAAATAATTTAACAGATTTAGGGCCAGCATCTACACCTTCCCAACCTTCTGGAATTGCTGTAATATCTACGGTTTGTTTATTAGCATCGTTACTAAAAGCATCTGCAGCAATAGTATCAATAGGAATATGTATTTGTACATTTTTAGCTTTAGCTTGCTTTAAAATATCTAAAGCCAACGGCATTTTATCATCTTCACAAATAGAATTTCCAATGTTTCCGCCTTGAGCTTTTACAAACGTAAACGCCATACCGCCACCTATAATTAGGTGGTCTACTTTATCTAAAATATTTTCTATAATGGTAATTTTTGAAGATACTTTTGCGCCTCCTAAAACAGCTAAAACTGGTTTTTCTCCTGTTTCCATAACTTTATTAATGCTTTCAATTTCTTGAGCTAATAAGTTTCCAAAACATTTTTTATCTTCAAAAAACTGCGCCACAATAGTTGTTGATGCATGCGCTCTATGGGCTGTACCAAAAGCATCATTAACATAAATATCGCCTAATTTTGATAGTTTTTCGGCAAAATCTTTATCGCCAGCTGTTTCTTCTTTATAGAAACGTAAATTTTCTAGTAATAAAATTTGTCCTGGTTGTAGGTTTGCTACCGCTGCTTCAACATCGTCACCTACACAATCAGAAAGTGTTTTAACTTCAACACCTAATACATCTTCAACTTTACTAACGATATGCTTTAATGAAAACTCGTCTTGAAAACCTTTAGGGCGCCCTAAGTGCGACATTAAAATACAACTACCACCATCTTCTAAAATTTTAATAATAGTTGGTTTTGCTGAAATAATTCTTGTCGCATCGGTAACCTCGAAATTTTCATTTAAAGGCACATTAAAATCTACTCTTATTAATGCTTTTTTATTAGCGAAATTAAAATCGTTAAGCGTTTTCATTATTATATTTTTAATTGTTTATAATTCTTTGTATCTCACAAATGTAACTAATTATAAACTGCTAAAAAACGACTTTTTTCACGAAAACGATGTAGCTACAAAATTAATTATAAAGCATTACATCTTTACTATTAAATAACAAAAACTGGCTGAGCCTTTTAGTGTCTTCAACCAGTTTTACAATTAAAGCTAGTTAATCAATCTAATTAGGATACCTTTTTTAGTTTAGTTGTTTTTTTGCTATTAACATTTTTAGCTTTCTTTTTTGGCTTTACTTTTTCAATCGCTTTAGTTTTAGCTTTCTTCTTTTTATTTGGTTTTGCTACTTTTAACTTTGCTACTTTTTTAGCTTGTTCCTTTTTTGCTTTTGCCTTAGCTTTCGCTTTTGCTTTAGCTGCTTTAAGTTTTGCCTTTTTCTTCGCCTTAAGCTTTGCTGCCTTTAACTTTGCTGCTTTTTTAGCTTGTTCCTTTTTTGCTTTTGCCTTAGCCTTCGCTTTTGCTTTAGCTGCTTTAAGTTTTGCCTTTTTCTTCGCCTTAAGCTTTGCTGCCTTTAACTTTGCTGCTTTTTTAGCTTGTTCCTTTTTTGCTTTTGCCTTAGCCTTCGCTTTTGCTTTAG